>NZ_BMHE01000008.1:0-62899 GCF_014640555.1 Paenibacillus marchantiophytorum
GTTATTCCTAAGAATCCGCAGTGTGATCTCCACTCTACAAAAACAAGCTCGCCCAATTTTCGACTCTCTTTTCCGTGCATTTCGGGGGCAATTTATTTTCAACTAACTGATACCTAAGTAGTTACCACAAAAAACGTCAAAATTCCCATATAACAGCAAAATAACGTACTGTAGTTCCCTCAACCTCCCGAAAATGACACTTTTGCCTAGAATAGCGCACCGTAGTTCCCCGCGCGAGGCAGCTGGAGTAACAGCGGAGCGTTATTGTACCTGTTGAGCATTCAAAATCCTAATCATACTAACCGCCGCTTCTGCGCGGGTGCTGAATGCCTTCGGTTTCAGGGTACCGTCCTCGTAGCCGTTCAGCACACCCTTGACGGTCAAAGCCGTAAGTGGTCCTTGGGACCACGTGGAGACGTCACTCCTGTCCTTATAATCCAGACTGCCGCTGGCCGCAGCCAGGTGTGCGGCACGTGCAAGGATTACGGCCATTTGTTCCCTGGTGATGTTGTCATCCGGGCCGAAGGTTCCGTCCTCATAGCCGACTACAATACCCAGTGCGGATGCTATTGCAATTGCCTCCTTTGCCCAGTGGCTACCGGTATCGGAGAACCCAGCTCCGCCTGTTGCCGTCAGGTGAAAAGCTTTGACGATCATGGATACGAACTCGGATCTTGTTAGGGTTGAATCAGGATGGAATGTGCCGTCCGGGTAGCCGTCGATCACTCCTGCTTTTACAAGTTCTTGTATCCCATCTTCAGCCCAGTGTCCTTGAATATCCGTTAAAGCCGGAACCCGATTAATGGTCGCTCCGTTCTGTTCCACTTTGCCGCCCTTTTGGTCGTCAACTTTAATGGACACCTCCGGTGTAGAGGTCGGAGTAGTGTCGTTCTGAGGCGGTGCAGGCTTTGGCTGAAGCGTCAGAACACCGAATCTCGAAGTGTTCTGATAGGATTGACCTGTCGGGTCATTCCATGAAAAAACGCTGTCCCGGCTTCCACTGTCCTGAGCATTGTTGACTTGGAGGTCGAATCCGATCATGGTTCCTGCAGTTGGAGTGATCGAATCCAGCGATATTGCTGCTTCTACGACGTAGCCTCCGTCCATTCTTTTGGTGGCTGTTGTATAGTTGTTTTGTGTTGCATGGCCGCCGACTGTCTTTACGTTCTTGAAGTTAACTCGGTATTGGCCGTCGTCATCTTGGTAATTCTCCGTTTTTCCGTTGTTCTGGTCAACGAAAATTTCCACTGAATCCTGCTCCCATGTATTGACGTTGGCATCATTCAATACGCTGTCCTTCACAACGGCATAGAAATAAAGGTTATGCTCATCCCACATCGTACGGAATTGCGCTTTAGCGATTGCGTTGTTATGTTGCTCTACCCTTACATCGGTCGTATTAACCGGAGCGTCAGCCCACATGCTGTCCATTTCGCCATCGATAGCGGGGGTTCCATAAAGGGATTTTGCCGCTTTGGTAGCATCGATATAAGTCAAGGCCCCGTAACCGAGGCTGTCGTTGCCCTGGACGTTCCGAGGATCGCTCCAGGAAACGATAACACCGTTGCTGCCATGCTCCGTACCGTCATTAATCCCCATGTCGGTCACTCTTACATCAAACTTCACTTGCTTGCCTAAGGTACCTGCCAACGGGATAGATGCTTGCAGCACATAACCATCAGAACCTTCCGTAATTTGAGAATTATTTCGTGCGAACGTATATTTCTTGATTCCATTGTCATCCACGAAGAGCTCGATTTGATCCGTTGCGGTTTTGGTAATGTCTTTGACCGCTACGCGGGCATAGAGATTATGTTCATCCCACAAGGTTTTCACCTGAGCCTGCAGTGTACCTGACTGCTGAGTCTTTATGGTCTGAATTGTATCCCAAACCGAATCCGAAGCATTCACAGGTGTGCCTTGAGCTGTAAATGCTGTTTGAGCAGTTATAGGAAGATGGGTAGGCGTCAGCGTCTTTACAGCCTCAATCATTCCCCAATAAGCATATTTGGCTTGAAACTGCACATCGAACGGAAGAGGAGCATCTTTACGGGTTATATTATTAATGTTGTCGAGCCAAGTATGATCGTCTGCAATTCCCCATATCGTAACATTGCTGATCCATCCGTCAGGATGATAAGCTGGAGTGTTCGTATTAGCTCTTTTCCCCTCATTGTCCAGCCTAACCAGTTCATGGAACAATTGCTTGTAACGGTAGCCTTGTTTCACAAGCATGGAGTCATCAAAGCTGGTGGCATTGTCCGTATACACTGAAACGTCAAGCTCCGTTATCTGATTGTCAAATCCGGCTTCGCCGAATTTCCGGATGGAATCGGAAATTTGATCGATAGAGGGACCGCCGATGCTAATGTGCGTTTGGTGGCCCACGCCGTCAATCGGAACGCCTTCGCCTTTCAGCTTCGTCACCAGATTAAACAAAAAATCGCGTTTGACCGGATCCTGCGTACTGTAATCGTTGATATACAGTTTTGCGTTCGGCAGCTCTTGACGAGCAACTCTGAAGGCTGTACGGATGAAGTCCAAACCAGTCAAAGTATACCACTCGCTCTTGCGCATGCCGTCTGGCTGACCGGGATCAATGACTTCGTTTACGACGTCGATGGCATCGATCGGCACGTCTATAGCACTGAAGTGACGCGCCACGGTTTGGATATAAGTCGTCAGACGGTCAAGCACCAACTGTTTATTCTCCGGTGTAGCTGCAAGCGGCTGACCCTGGGCATCCTTAAACATCCATTCTGCAGCCTGCGAATGCCAAGCAAGGGTATGCAACCGGAAATTCATATTGTGAGCCTTGGCATATTGTGCGATTTTGTCTGCTTCCGCCCAGTTCCATTGCCCTTCTGTCGGTTCCAGAGAGCCCGGCTTTGTGGCATTCTCAGCTACGAGAGAGCTGTAGTGATAATCCAGAAGGTTGTGAACATCGGAAGTCAGCTGATCTCCCGTTATGGCAGCACCAATTTTGAAGTTGTCCGCATAGATGTCCTTCAAAGGATCAATGTCCGTTTGAATCGGCTTCGGCCCGGATACTTGACCCGAATAGGACAATTCGAAATCGTCCATATAGAAAGATCTTGCATCGCTATACGGGTTGGCTACTTCCACGTATGCATTCAAAACAGTCGGAGTGCTTGTTAATGTAAATGTGCCGGTCAACTTTACCCAAGCGTCGGATGTTACCGTCACGTTAGATGAAACATTGGCATAAGAACTGTCACCGCTCTGTACAGAGAGTCGCAATATAGTGGGAGACTGCCCCGAAGCCAATTTTACCCATGCGGACAAATCGTACTTGTAACCCTTGGACATCTTACCAAGGACGTTCAACAAGGGTCCGTCATATTGCTCTGATACCGTGGTCAGCAAGCTCTTGGAGCCGCCTGTGGTGTGATTGTCAGCCGTCGATATATCGATATTGCCGGACCCGTTTCTGCGTACCCAATTCCCTTGCCCGTCCTCAAAGGAGGATTGAATGCCCGTTTGGTCAACAACTCCCGAATCCGATGGTGCAGCCGGCGTGACGTCCGTTACTTTCACTTCATCGATATAGAGGTCCTCCGTAGTGGTGGAAGCTGGATCCGATTCCACCCATATCTTGAACGCCTTCGTATCGCCCGGAAGCTCGTATCCCTTCAGTTCAAAGGTGGTCCAATCCGTGGAGCTAACCGATTTATTCCCCACCAGCCAAGGATACTTGTTGGTTAGCGAGTCGGCATCGACATTGGAAGCAATATGGAAACTATCGGTTCCTGCTCCGACTTTAAGCTTCAGTGACAAATCGTACGTATGACCGGCTTGCGTATACGAAGTCAAATCCAGGAACGGGCTGCTGTTCCTCGCAGCACGGTTCGTCATTGCCAAGGATTTGGAGCCTTCGGAGGCTGTTGCCGATGTTACGGCAATCGTTCCGTCTCCCATCCAGGATACCTTAACCCAACCGCCAGTTTGGTCGTCTTCAAAGCTTTGGGACAAAACAATCGTATGACTGGCAGCAGATGCCATCAAAGGCACTAGCAGATGGGGAGCGATCATCCCGAACAGCAGAACGATGACCATCCATACATTAAAATTTTTTCTCACAAGCATCCTCCTCTTTCTGCAATCGCTTACAATTTTATTCCAATTTCATTCTACAACTTAGGTCATTGGCATCACATACTCAAACTAAAGAATAACCCCCCCTCAATTATGGCGTATTTACTAATCCGATTACGCGCCAGAATGCTTTTTTAGGCTGAAATTCCCCATCGAATAGGAACGGCCAGTTCTTTCTGCCGCGAACTGGGAAGTTGTCCAACCACGTATAGTTGTCAGCCGCTCCCCAGAAAGTTACCGACGTAATGACTTCTCGATATGCCTTAAATAGCCTGAAGATATCCTCATACCGCTGCTCCTGCAGCTCCACCATCTGCTCAGTGGGTACCAACAGATCGGTCCGCCGGTCCTCAAATTGAAACAGGGATAGATCTAACTCGGTGATGTGAAGCTCCAGATCGAGGGATGCGTAAAGCTCGATCGCTTGCCGTATTTCATCCAAGGAAGGACCATAGATATTCCAATGTCCCTGCATGCCGATTCCGTGGATAGGAACCCCCTTCTGCTTCAATGAACGGACCAGATTATAAATCTTATCCCGTTTGACCGGCTCTGTCTCGTTGTAGTCGTTATAGAATAGAAGCGCATTCGGATCGGCTTCATGTGCTGCCTCGAAGGCATGGGAGATATAATCCTCCCCGAGAATATCCAGCCATTTGGTACTTCGCATCACCAGGTCCGCCTTGTCTTCGATTGCTTCATTAACCACGTCCCACGCATAAACCTTGCCCTTATAACGACTGGCAACCGTACGGATATGCTCCTTCATCCGCAAGAGAACCAGTTCTTTGTCGGCAGGACCGCCAGAGGGGCCTTCAAACACCCAATCGGAGGTTTGATTATGCCAGACCATCGTATGCCCCCGAACGGAAATCCCGTTCTGCAAGGCGAAATCCATTATTTCATCCACTGCCTCAAATGTATATCGATCTTCCTCTGGATGGATCTCCTCGAACTTCATCTGGTTCTCCGCGGTAATGCTGTTGTAATGCCGGGCGATGAAGTCCCCTTCGGAACGGATGGTCTTCGTGCTAACAGCAGCCCCGATTCTGAATATGCCATTATAAGCCTCATGCAAGTTCGGTACCTTGTTGTTCATAGATTGGCAAACCTCCTCATCATCCCCTGTTTAAACAGGCCTTCTATCTTATATCATATAGAATCTGAATACACTTACCATTCACAGATTAAAGATCTCTCCCCCCTATTCCTAAAATCTTTCAAGGTTGTGTGCGATGTTTTCAGTCGCACTCATAGCAAATAGACGTGTATCTCTTAGAAAAGAAATACACGTCCTTCGCAGAAGCAATGCAGACCGTGGGATTCTCTCCCTATTCTGTTAGGTTTTGCTTAATTGTCTATACACGGCTGGCTTGTCAGATACACGTTTCTCAAACTCTTTGAGGAAATGATGATAGTTAGCATATCCAATCTGCTCCGAGATCACGCGAATCGTTTCATCCGATTCACACAGCATTCGCTTCGCCTCATGAATGCGCAGGTCATGAATATACTCAATCATGCCTACGCCGCACCGCTTCATGAACGCTTGGCCTAAGTAAACTGGGTTCATGAAGAACCTTTCTCCGATATCTTTAATTGTTAACGTTTCCCGATAATGTTCTTGAATATAACGCTCAATGACCCGAAGAGGATGGCCTGAGAATTTGTCTTTATGCTGCTTCAACTGGCTCAAGTAATGCTGCATATAAACCTGCAGGGATTCTTCTACTTCTTTTAAGCACCGATGCTCCTTTCTCAAAAAATCGCGAATACGAGGCAGCTCCTCTGAATCGATGCCCATCTCCCGCATGACCGCTGCGCTCTTCAGAATAATGCGGATGACCAACAAATGGACGACCTCCCGAGCCGTTTTATGATCAGATATCATCACAAACATTTGTTTAATCAGCTCCCCAACTCGTTTCTCCTGAAGCGCCTCAATCGCAATGTGAATGTCGTCTACGATAGAAACCGCATGGAAATCGTAGTTGATGCGCTTGTGATGGATCGTTTCGTAATCGAGTGGACCCCCGGATACATGAAAGAAATGATGCACCGAAGTCTCTAAAGAACCTGCATACGAGTCTGCAATATGACGAAGGGCGTCCACCCGCGGACCTATCGACAAGCAGCATTCGATACCTTGCTCGCGCAGGTCTTCGTATACCTGTTGAGCCCATTCCTCGATCCCGGAGAAAGACTCCATGACAAGGCCGTCCTGACTCCCAAACAAGTCAATTGCATAAGCTTTGCGCGAAAGGAAGTAACGGGCATCCAGCTCCTGTGCTGGGCTACCAAGCCATTCGACATGAATATACCTCCAGCCCTGATCTCCTTGTGCCAAGGGATCTAGTATCTCGCCAACGTTCCCGTCTGCTGCCGAAATTTCTCCCCGAAGCATCTGAGCAAGCAGAGTCGGTACTAGACGGTCGGAAACGAGGTCATGGCGTACCCTTTGCTGTTCTCGGTGCTGCAGCTCCCCAATAACTAATTCAATGACAGCCTCCCACTCCCTATCCAAAGCCGGCTTAAGCAAATAATGCTTAACCCCATACCTCAGGGCGGAGCGCGCGTATTCGAAATCATTGTAGCCGCTTAAGATGATGAATACCGGATCGCTGCCAGCCTTTTGCACCCGATCGATCAATTCTAACCCGTCAATTACCGGCATCCGAATATCGGTCACCACGAGATCAGGCTTATAGGCTTCAATGCAGGCTAATGCTTCTTCGCCGTTCTCGCACATTTCCACGATTTCAAAGCCAAGCTCTTCCCATTCAACCATGAGCCTTATTCCTTCCAAGGCGAAAGGCTCGTCATCAGCAAAAATAACCTTATACATGTCCACGGGCCTCCTCCTGATTCTTGATTAAACTCAGAGGAATTTGTATGGTAACACTTGTCTTTTCGAAGGGAACACTTTCAATATGGAAAAGAGAACGTTCCGCGTAAAACAGATTTAAGCGGCGGTACACATTGCGAAGTCCGATGTTCTTGCCGTTATCTTCTCCCTTAAACAGACTCTGAACAATCTCATCCAGCTTCTCACTGTTCATTCCGATTCCGTTATCTTCGACCTTCATGAGCATGTTCAGCTCTGCTCTCTCTACAGATATCCGAATTCTGCGATTTCCTTTGACCGATTGAAGCCCATGCTTGCAAGAGTTCTCAACGAGCGATTGAATACTCATCTTCGGGATTCGATACGACAGAACAGATTCGTCAATGGACAATTCATAATGAAACCGATCCTGGAATCGGAACTTCTCGATTTGGAGGTACATGGCAGTAAAGTTTAACTCTTCTTCTACCGTCACCAAATCCTCTTTCCAGCTTAGCAGTCTTCTCAGAAGCTGAGACAAATTTTGAATAATTTCCGTCACATGCTCATAGCGATGTTTCTTACAGACAACGAGAATGGCGTTTAACGTATTAAACAGGAAGTGAGGATCTACCTGACTTTGCAAATATTTCAGCTCTGCCTGCACCCGTTCGAGCTCCAAATCTTTTTTTTGTATTTCGAGCTTGTAAACGTCATTGATTAAGTTGCGAATTTTCCCTGTCATTAGATTAAAGCTGCGAAGCAGATTGCCAATCTCATCTTTCCCTTCATACATCGTGATGGGTTCAAACCTTTCATTTTTCAACAAATTCATATGCTTGGAGAGCTTTCTTACCCGGAAATTAAAGGAATGCATAATGATATAAATCAATATCGTCGGAATGATCGTAGAGATGAGCGTCAGCCAGGTAAAAAAGTGGATAACCCCCTTCCTCTCCTCCGCGATTCGACTCCCCTCTGGTACCCCGACTAGTCGCCAATTAAACACGTAACTGGCCGTACCAAGTGGAATGATGAAGCTCTTCTCAGGTAAGCCTGTCAACTGAAATTCCTTTGAGACAGGCAGGGTCGGCAGCAGAGGGTCAGCACTTTTAAACTTACCTGCCGATTCCAGAACAAGCCGATTTTCCTCATCCACTAGCTTGATTAGCAAGTAATTGTGTTCTTTATCAAATAGCTCCATCAGCTTATCCATCCGAATATCGATACGCAGATATTTGGAGAATTTCATGAGGTCAGGGAAATTGTCCAGCTTTCGAATGATGCTGACATATACCATTTTCTCCTCGGGATTCATGGGATTCGTATCCAAATAAGAGGTCACTGTGACCTTATCTTTCTTTTCGTTCATCTTCTGATACCATTCACTCTTCAAATCATTGGGCTTAAACATAAAGTAGCTTCCACCATTGGATAGTGTTGGGTTTGAGGTGTATACGCCAATCCAAGAGATGTAGGGATAAATATTCGGATACTGTCCTAATTTGTCTCGGAGGTAACTATCATATTCTTCGTAATAGGCAACATTATCCGAGTACGTATATTCAAGCATTTCATTAAAGATACGGTCAGCGGATACAGCGTTGCCGATCACCACACCTTCGTTCACCATTTGCATAATTTCATTTCCGACACGATCCAAGGAAATTCGTAAGTTGTCCATCACTCTACGTTCCGTATTCCTGCTATCCTGCAGGTAAAATAAACTGTTTATACACAAAATGGGAAGCAGCACACACATCAAGTAAATGATCAAAAACTTGAATTTCAGCGGAATATCATTGACTATACGCAACAGATTCCATCTCCGGCTCATATTCGTTCTCCTTGTCAGTCGTATATTAGCCCTTTTTGTATGATGAGGGTAACAGGCCGGTATGTGCCTTGAATTTGGTTACGAACTGTTCGGAATCTGAGTAACCGACACGATCAGCGACATCGGCTATTTTCAGTTCTTCACGACGAAGTAATTTTTTGGCTTCGTCAATTCGTACGACATGTAAATATTCATTAAAGGTGAGGCCGACTTGTTTCTTGAACCTCTGGCCAAAGTAGGCCGGATTCAGCCGAAAATGCTCTGCAACATGCTGGAGTTGCAGCTTTTCGCTGTAATGCGATTTGACGTAGTCTTCCGCTGCAGATATGACGGCATCTTGCCCTAAACCTTTCTTCAGGCCAATCCACTCTACAGCTTGCAGGAATTCCCGCATGACCTTGCGTTCCAAGAGGCCAATATCCATTGGAACGGTGGGAGCAAACCAAGTGGGAGCCCACACTGGCTCACCGCTGGATTGGGTAATAGCCTTAAGAATTTCAAGCTTAATATTGCCTAAATAAGCTCTCACCCAAGATTCAGAGACAGACTGCCTCGAAAGCGCGACGAATAAGTGGTGCACGTGGGCTCGCACCGTTTCTGAACACCCGCTCCCTACGGCATCTAAGATGGATTTCGTCATTCCAACAAATGCAGGCAGCGTCTCAATTGACTGCTCTCCTTGATAGATGTAAATCCCTTCAGTTCCAGAAGGGAACTTGCACATTTCGGCCATAAGTCCCTCACGAAATGCTTCTTTTAACGCAAGAGGTCCCTTGTGTTCGCCGCTTACTGAAAACGAGAGCGAACTGCCCCAGTTATTTCGGACACTAGCAACTAACTCTATAATGATTGCGGGAGAAAGATCAGGCTCCTCTGTTCCCGAGACTAGCAAGAATCCCTGACGTTCTTTGCCAACGCCAAATGGAAACAATGTCGCTTGAGGAAGCTTGAACATATCCTCAATAACCTGCTTCAGATTCAATTGGACCTGAGCCTGAACGTCAGGTTCAAGTAAGATGCAGCGAATGCTGGAACTTTCATGAAGATTCAACAAGGCGTTCGCCTGATCAATCCATTTCTGCCCGATTTCTCCCTGCATAAGTTTTGAAATCGTTTCCAATCGTAAGCGTTCCAAGGCAGCACTTTCGTATTGCTTGTGAGTTTCACGCGCCTGAATCGTATTTGCGACCGCTTCCACTGCAGCTACAAGCTCCCCTTCATTGAAAGGTTTCATCAAATAATTAGCCACACCATGTCGCATAGCTCTTTTGGCGTATTCGAAATCTGCGTATCCACTCAAGATAATAAACTCCGCCTCAGGGTGTAGATTGGCAGCTAGTTCAATCAGTTCCAATCCATCTATGACAGGCATACGAACATCCGTCAGCACCAAATGAGGCCGTGTCGACGCCATCATGGCTAATGCGTCTTCGCCATCCAACGCTTCCCCGCATACTTCAAAGCCTAACTTATGCCAATCAATCATTAACCGCAGTCCCTCTAGCATGTAGGGCTCGTCATCAGCAAACATGACCCTTAACATGGGAAACACCTCATTTCAGGGAGTCGATATGGCTATTATAAAGGATAGGTTGTGTTTAAATAAAGCAAAAACCGTCCCAGCTCCGAGCTGAAACGGAAAATGATTATCATCATGGTTTATACTACGGCTTACTCTTTGACACTTCCAAGATTCATTCCGACGATGAAATACTTCTGTAGGAAAGGATATACGAATAGAATCGGAACCGCAGCTACAATCGTGATCGCCGCACGTATGGAAGCAGGCGTAACCATGGCCTTTGTTTGATTCGTGTTGGCCCCAGCCATCAAACCGGGATCATTGTTGCTGTTCATCGTAGATCCAAGCAGCTTCATCATTTCGTACTGAAGTGTACTCAGCTTCAATTCGGACGAAGCATAGAGGAACGTATCGAACCACGAATTCCAAGAGCCAACTGCAATAAACAGGGCGATGGTCGCTAGAACAGGCGTGCACAGCGGGAGAACAATTCGTACAAATATGGTAAAATCACCCGCGCCGTCTATCTTCGCAGATTCAACCAATCCCGATGGGAGGGTCCGAATATACGTCCGAATCACAATTAGATTAAACGCACTTACCATCCCTGGGAACACATATACCCAAAAGTTGTTCAACAATCCCAAGCTTTTAATCAGAAAGTAATTAGGAATTAGCCCCGCATTAAAATACATCGTCAACACGAATATTAAACCTATTATTTTACGGAAAATATATTGGGGCTGCGCCAGTGTGTAGGCAAGCATGGAGGTGAGAAACACACCTATTACGGTTGCTGTAATTGTACGTGCTACAGAAATCCAAGCCGCATGATAGATCGTACCGGAAATGAAAATTGCCTTGTAGTTTTGCAATGACCAGGAACGCGGCCATAAATAAACGCCCCCACGAAGCGCATCATTGCCTTCATTGAATGAAATCGTCAAGGTGTGAAGGAAAGGATAAAGCGTAACTACAGCAAGAACGAGCATGAAGATGCCGTTAATTGTATGGAACAGAATCGGCTCGATCCGAGTTCTGCGAACAGTCGTTGTTCCCATCATCATCTCTCCTTTATATCAACCGCTCTTCACCAAGACGCTTGGCGGTAGAATTTGCAATCAGAATAAGGATTATACTAACAACTGTTTTGAAAATACCTGCCGCAGTTGCCAGTGAATAATTTCCTAGAGAAATTCCGTACTTTAGAACGAAAATATCAATCGTTTGTGACCAGTCGACGATCAACCCGTTGCCGAGCAGGTATTGAATCTCAAAGCCTGCATCTAGGATGTGCCCAACGTTCATAATTAATAGAATAATAAAAGTGGACTTGATCCCAGGCAGTGTGACATGCAGGATCTTCTGGTAACGGTTGGCACCGTCGATTCCGGCAGACTCATACAGTGATGGATCAATCGAGGTGATGGCTGCAAGGTAAATGATCGTATTCCACCCTACTTCTTTCCATACATTAGACAAGCCCACAATCCCCCAAAAATACTTCCCCTCGCTAAGCCACATGATAGGTTCTGTGATGATATGCATCTTCAACAGCAACTGATTAACGATTCCATCATCAACGGATAGTGAAGTCGCTACAATACCCGCAGCAATAATCCACGACAGAAAGTGAGGTAGATACGATATCGTTTGGATAGAACGCTTCCAAAAACGAACTTTGATCTCATTCAGCAAAAGAGCTAACAGTATGGCTGTTGCAAAGCCTAGAACCAAATTAATTACACTCATAGCAAGCGTGTTGCGAAGCACCGTCAAGAACGTGTCATCTTGAAATAGAAATTTAAAATGCTTCAGCCCCACCCACTGCTGTTTGGAAAATTTCAAAGCCGGGCGATAATTCTGGAACGCCATCAGCCATCCCCATATCGGCACATAATTGAAGATCAGAATATAAATCACGATGGGAAACGACATCAGAATCAACTGTTTCTGGTTTTTCATCGTTTTCCAACTGAAACCGACGCCGATTTCCGGATCAATTCTTTGCTTTTTCTTTGCTTTTTTAGACAGTATGGTCTCGGCCATCGACATTTCCTCCTTGGAAGTACAGCGGAGAAGACCTAAATCTTCCCCGCTCTACGACACATTCTATCCTTTTATTTACTGCTCCAGTTCTGAATACGCCAATTGATTTGATCATTGATACGATCTTCATAAACTTTGAAATTACTTTTAGAAATCTGATCCACATACTCTTTCCATACACCTTCAAAGTCGTCTTGTTTGGCCATAATGGCTTTCGGCAAATATTTGACGGCAAGGTCATTCAGCTTCGTATTGGCCACTTTGGCTGGTGATCCATCCATCAGGTCAATGCTCCACGCTGGATAATAGACAGGATTCTCTGCTGGTGTTTTGAAGAACTCTGCCCATGTCTTATGGTTGTAAGCTTTCAATACTTCTTGATCCTGCGGCTTCAAGCTATCGTAGAATTCCTGTGGCTGTGTTCCTGGATCGGTTGCATTCCCGTCACTATATGTCCCTTGCATCTTAGGTGAATTAGCGAAGAACGCTTCTGCTTTATTAGCAAGTTTCCAAGTATTATCATCCGCTTTGCTGCGCTGTTCAGGGGTGCGAGCGAACTTGCCATCCTTCACCAAATAGTCTTCGCCTTGAATACCCCATTGGAGTGTCTTCTGCCAATCTTCGGTCATTAGTGAGTCGAGGAATTTGATGATTTGAACCGGATCCTTGGCTTTCGTCGAAATCCCGTATCCACGGTTGATGTTCAAGACTGGACGGTCACGATAGTACTCTTTGGCGCCTGGGTATAAGAGCGGGAACCCCACGTAGGTACTGCCTATTTTGTTTTGTGAAATCAGCGAGCGTTCACCATCACCGAAATTCCAGTGTTGGTCAAACATCCCAATGACACGACCGCTAGCAATTTTCGCCAAGTATTGATCGTAGTTCTGCACGAGAGCTTCCCTATCCATCAGGCCTTGCGCATTGATCTCATTCAGCTTCTTGTAGTATGTCTTGGCGATGTCCTTATCCGCAAAGATTTGCGCTTTCCCGTTCTCGACGATAACTCCGCCGTCATTTGGGTGACCAGCTAAATGCTCAGGTGGATTAAGCAGCGGGAAGTTTCTCCAGTCGAAGTTTAACGTCTCGAACCCAATCATATCCGGATGTTTCGCTTTGTATTTAGCAATGATATCGAAATACTCATCCAACGTTTTAGGTGTTGGATACCCCATTTCCTTCAGGACATCCTTTTGGAGATAAAAGCCTGGGCCTTCATAAGCCGTTTCGTTGAATTGACCACTAAACACGTTGTAGTTTGGAAGCGCAAAAATGTGACCGCTAGCAGGATCCTTCATCTGATTCCACACACTTGCGTAGTGCTTCTTCAAATTCGGTGCGTACTTTTCAATTAAATCCTCGAGAGGTACAAAAGCACCGGCCGCAATTAGCTTATCGTTCCCTGTCATTATATCCGCATAATCGCCTCCGGCAATCATAACGCCCAGCTTCTGCTGCAGGTCACCGACCAAGAACTCCATTTTAAGGCTAACACCTGTCTTATCTTTAATCATCTTGTATATCTTGTTGTCAGGAGTCGGCTGTTGATACGGACTGTCAATGAATAAGGACAAAGTGACTGGTTTAACTGCATTGCTCTGCGTTGCCGCAGGCGTTGTCTGGCTACCGCTTGGCGAAGAGGTGCTGCTTGCCGCATCCTTCGAGTCGCTGCAGCCTGTCAGTGCTAATCCTAGAGCTAGAACAGGTACCATTGCTACTAAAACAGGTCGTTTTATTTTCTTAACCATTTTTCTAATCCTCCCTTATTGTCTCCATGATAATACATATTTGTATAGGTTAATCATTTGTTGCTTACACTATTTATTATACGCATCAAGAATGCGCTTACAATTCACAAAATATAGGTATTACCCCTACGAATTACAGTCACTTCCCCACTCCCCTCAGCAGTGTTCAGGTAATAGCATAAACGCCAATTAGTGCCTTAACTCCCTTCACTAGGCACAATTGCTGCACACATTTAAAAACGTTTGCAATTTTTTAACAATTGCATGCCAAACCCCTTCTATTTCATTGCTTAGTAGTTCCGGTGTCACTTAAAATATAGCAACCGATTAGCGTATGCATTGCGGTAATCGGTTGGTGTAAGGCCTGTGATTTTCTTAAAGCTATGCGTAAATTGTTGACTTTCCGAGTAACCCAAATGGTAAGATATTTCCTTTATACTTTGATTCGTATCCACCAATAGCGTTTTTGCGGCATCCATCTTCTCTTGCAACATAAATTGCTTAATGGAGATTCCCGCAATCTCTGAGAACAAAAAAGATAAATGCTTGGCATTATAGCCGAAATGCTCGGCTAGCTGGTTCACTTTCATATTCTCATTCCGGTTCCACTTTATATAATCCACGATGTCGTTATACAGCTGCTGCTTGCGATTCTTCCCAGATTGGTGGGCAAGAAACAACTGATTAACCAATTCACATAGAATACTTGTCGTCAAATAATTGTTCAGCGTTTGTTCCCTGTAGCTGCGGATGGAATCCTGAAGCTGCTTCATCATCACAATCAGCTTATCGGGATTTCGAAGTGTCCCCTTTTGAGGAATCGTTAATACGGAGGGCTCGTACACCGAGTCGCTATGTAACGTCTCATAGCCTTCTTGAACATTGAAATGAAGCCAGTAGAAGCTGCAGTCCGATTCTTGATAACCGTGTTGCACGGCTTGTGGCGGCATGAGCAGGAAGTCTCCTTCATTCAGGACATACCGTTCCTTGTCCATCTCTATATATAACGTGCCACTGGTTTGAATAAAAAGTTCGAATTCCGACAATACACGGTACATATGCTTCCACTCTGAAGAGGGAGCAACGAATTTGCCGGTCATAACGAGACATACGGGTGTATCAACACGGAAGCTGTAGCAGGTCATAAGCCTTCATCCTTTCTCACTAGTAATCTTAGAATAAAATAAGCAAAAGTTAAAGGATGGGTAAAAAACAACTTCCCTTTTGACACTTAATCAAACCTTATGCTATTTACGTCCATAGCGTACTAGTATTACGCTATTACTACAAGAGCGAGAGGATGATGGTTAATGAAAGCACTCACCAACCCTACCACTTTAAGGCATTTCGGGCTTAATCAAGTCCAATTATCGGATGATATTCTTACTCATGCATTTAAGCAAGAATGGAACTATTTGACCAGCTACGAAGCCGACCGCCTTCTTGCCAGCTTTCGTGAAACAAAGGGCTTGCAGCCGAAAGCAGAAAAATACCCGGGGTGGGAGAACACTGAAATCCGGGGCCATACATTAGGCCACTATTTGACTGCTATCTCACAAGCTTATTCGCAAAAGAAAGATAAGGATATGCTCGCAAGAATCGAATACCTTGTTGCAGAATTAGCCCAATGCCAACAGGAAAGCGGCTATCTATCCGCTTTCCCCGAAACGTTATTTGACAATGTAGAGAATCGCAAACCCGCTTGGGTGCCCTGGTATACCCTGCACAAAATTATTGCAGGCCTGATTGCCGTCTATCATGCTACAAAGCTGCAGCAAGCATTTCATGTCGTGAACCGTCTGGGCGATTGGGTGGCGAACCGGGCCCTCGCATGGACAGCCGAAGTTCAAACTACCGTGCTGGCTGTGGAATATGGCGGCATGAACGATTGCCTGTACGATCTTTACAATCTGACAGGAAACAACCGGCATCTTGAGGCCGCCCACCGGTTCGATGAGATCAGCCTGTTCGATGCGCTTCGGGAGGGAAGAGATGTACTGAAGGGCAAACATGCCAACACGATGATTCCGAAGTTTATCGGAGCATTGAACCGGTATTTGACACTTGGGGAAAGCGAACGCAGCTACTTTGAAGCGGCCGTTAACTTCTGGGATACCGTTGTGTACCACCACAGCTATATCACGGGCGGAAACAGTGAGTGCGAGCATTTCGGCGAACCTGATGAGCTGGACAGCAAACGTTCCGATGTTACCTGCGAGACATGCAATAGCTATAATATGTTGAAACTGACCAAAGAGCTGTTCAAACTTACGCAAGATATCAAATACGCTGATTTTTACGAGCGAACTTATCTGAACGCCATCTTATCATCCCAAAATCCGGACACTGGCATGACGATGTATTTTCAGCCCATGGCAACCGGATATTTCAAACTCTACAGCTCCCCGTTTGAACATTTCTGGTGCTGCACCGGTACCGGTATGGAAAGTTTCACCAAACTAAATGATAGTATTTATTTCTATGCCGATAACCAGCTATATGTTAATCAGTTCGTAAGCTCGAAACTGCTTTGGCAAGAGCAACATGTGACGATTACGCAGTCCACCTCACTCCCTCAAACCGATAGGGTTCATCTAACAGTCGAAACGATGGAGCCAAAGCAGCTTGCCTTGCACATTCGTATCCCTTATTGGGCGGCAGAAGCGATTGAAATGACAGTTAACGGAGAAGGTGTTTCACCTATTGTCGAGCGGGGTTATGCGATTATCAACCGGATTTGGCAGGATGGCGATACAATTGGGCTGCGAATTCCGATGAAGGTTGCCTATTCCCGCCTGCCTGATTCACCTCATGTCATTGGGCTCCAATATGGCCCGGTTGTTCTAAGCGCAGCACTTGGCACCGAAGATATGGTCGAATCGAAAACCGGTATTATCGTCAGCGTTGCGACCAGGCGAATGATCCTCAAAGATTATATCGTCCCGCAAGGCATGCGTGTCGAGGAATGGCTTGGCCGTTTCGATGAGCATGTGATTCGTCTAGGCGAAGATTTGGCGTTTGCTCTTAAGCATACAGACGAAGATGAGCGGCTTGTCTTTACACCTCACTACAAGCAGCATCGTGAAAGATACGGCATTTACTGGAGCCTACTGGACCTAGGGTCTGAAGAGCTCAAGAGGCATGTGGAGAAAGAGGAACGGGAACGGAACATGAGAGAGGCTACCCTTGATGCGATACAAATCGGAAATGACCAATACGAATTAGAGCATCAGGTAAAGGGAGAACGAACATACGGCGGTACGTGGGAAGGATTGAACGGAAGAATGGTTGCAGCCGGTGGATGGTTCAGCTATCAGATGAAGGTTCAGCCAGGAGCTGAGTTAGCCGTGACCTTTAACCAACTTCACACGAATAGAAGCTGTGACATCTTTATTGACGGAGAGCTATTAGCCACCGAGATGTTCACGAAAGAATGGAAGCGGATGTTCTACGAGCGAATCTTCGTCCTTCCTGATTCATTAACTGCAGGTAAGGAAGCCGTAACCATCAAGTTCATGCCGCGCGAAATGGAGAATGGCATCTATGGCGTTCTTCGTACGCTTAAACGTACGACTTAAGAAAACGCTGAAAAAGTCATCATTGCAGTTTTATTTGCAAAGATGACTTTTTTGTGAATAACTTCTCTCTTGATCGATCAAATCATTGCAGCAGTTTTTCTTATGATTTTCCTAAGCATCCTGTAACTGTGAGGCACAATTCGAGTCAGCACTATATCTGATCGGCCGCGATTACAAGGATATTCTCTTGCATACAAGCATACGCAGTAAAAGAGAGCCCGTTTTCCGAGGAAAGCTCGTTTTCACTTATCAGCTTTTCCTTCATCTTGAGAAGAAGCCCTTTCGCGTTACTATTATCAACTCTGACTGATACGGTATATTGATGCTTTTTTTTAATAGTATCCATTTCCAACATATATAAGTCCCTCCCATATTTGCCCTATCCCTTGCTCGGAAGCAATGTTTAAGGGATAGGGCGCAAGATTAGTTTATGTGATCATGATATTAAAGCAGATTTCCGTAACAACTGTTGTACCAACTTAGCAACCTCAGCTCTTGTAATATAAGCTTTCGGTGCAAGATTAGCTTCGTCTCTTCCACTTACAATGCCTGCTTGGATGCTATCAGCCATGCCACTCAGTGCCCAAGGTGCGCTTTCTGTTGCATCTGTGTAAGCACGTAATACATCAGCGGCATTGTGGTTAGTAAGTTTCGCTTGCAAACCGGTGATCGCCATCGCTTTAGCAATAATAACCATGGCCTGCTCCCTGGTAATCTTGTCTCCAGGACGGAAGGTGCCATCCTCGAAACCGTCAATAAGATGGCTGGATTGAGCCGTCATGATTGCACTACTATACCAATCCTCAGCCTTTATATCGGAGAAGTTCGGTGTTCTATTCTCCAACTTCAAGCCCAATCCTCGAACTATGATGGCAGCAAACTCGGCACGAGTAATATCTGCCTCGGGATTGAATAAGCTATTGCCAATCCCACCTATGATCATTCTTGAACCCAAGTCGTTCACAGCATCTTTCGCCCAGTGCGCCGAGACATCAGAGAATAATACTGGATGCCAAATCAGAGAGTACGTACTGTTCGTTAAGCTGCTAACCTCTGCATAATACTTGCCGTCTATAATGACAAGTTTAGTTGGTACATGACGAACAGTTCCATCTGGTTCTATAACAACTGCTGTTGTAATCTTATTCGGATCTACGCCATCCGGAATGCCAATCGTACGTTTCACATAGGCGTTGAATTTAGATAGATCGATGATCTTGTCTCCGTATGCAGCTCCAATTGTAAAGTCGATCGAAGGCACAACAAGCGTAAACTGATCTTTGTCTGCCGCATTCTCCACGACTTTCACCATATCATCTGTTGGCTTCGCGATTTTAATTTGGATCGTAATGTCTTGCAAAGCCACTGAATCGCCGACTTGACCAGAGATCGCGCGAATATCGATCAGCTGTGAAGGCAAGGTATACGTTGCACGATCTGTTTTAATCTCCAGATCAGCTTTATTTTCTTGCAAGCTTTTGACCATCTGAGCGTTCAGTTGCCCAATCACAATATCGGAATTGCCAGTAACTCGCACAGTAATGTTAGCCTTCTCCCCTGCCGCTGCGAGCAATTGAACCAATTTCAACTGGTCGATTGTAATCGTCGTGACCGTTTGGCCATTAACTTGGGTTTCAGCTGTACTTCCTACACTCTCTTCCTTACCATTTACTAGAATGTCTGCCTCTTTACGGCTAGAATCTGGTGTTGTTGTAGTACTGCTACCACCGTTGTTACCGCTGTGATTGTCATCACCACCACTACTTAGAGGACTCACCGTAATCATCGTTGCGGCTGTCTTCTTCGTGCTTCCGGCGCTGACTGTTAATTTAAGCGTTCCCGTACCGGCAGATACTCCTCTAATTGTAACTTTATCTTGGTTGCTTTCGCCTACAATGCTAATACTACCAGTTGCTTCCCATAGATACGTTGCACCCGTTACGCTAGGTGGATTGATCACTGAGTTAAAAGTCAATTGATCATTCACCGTAACCGATTGCGATCCGCCTGTGATAGTGACTGATTGTAAAGGATTGACAGGGTCGACGCTCGATGGAGACACCGTAATCGTCGTTTCAGCAGTCTTTTCTATGCCTCCGGCATTGACTGTTAATTTAAGCGTTCCCCTACCGGCAGAAACTCCTCTGATTGTAACCGTAACTTGGTTGCTTTCACCTACAATGTTAATACCACCACTTGCTTCCCATAGATACGTTGCACCCGTTACACTAGTTGGATTGATCATAGAGTTAAAGGTTAATTGATCATTCACTGTAACCGATTGCGATCCGCCTGTGATCGTGACTGATTGCAAATAATCTACAGGGTCGACGCTCGATGGAGACACCGTAATCGTCGTTTCGGATTTCTTCTCCGTCCCCCCCGCAAGAACTGTTAATTTAAGTGTACCTGTCCCCGCATTGGTTCCTTTGATTGTTACCGAATCCTTGCTGTTGTCTCCTATGATGCTAATACCGCCACTAACTTCCCATAGATAAGTTGCTCCCGTTACGCTAGATGGATTGATCATGGCGTTAAAAGTCAATTGATCATTCACCGTAACCGATTGGGCTCCCCCTGTGATATGGACTGATTCTAACGGAATGACCACAGGCCCTGGTGCCTTCACGTTGAATTTCCAATAGTCCATATTAAATAACTTACTTCCCGATCCAGAGAACATGAAGAAGATATTATGAATACCTTTAACATTCTCCACATCCGCTTTCAGCAGCTGCCACACTTGATCTCCACCTGTTGGAGCGACATCAAGGGTACCAATCACTTCACCAATCGGACTATCCAGACGTATTTCTACTTTGCCGCCTACGGTCGATGCCATGTTCGCTTCGAATGAAGCTGCTCCTTTGTCACCGAAGTCTGCGTTCGACACAGCAAGCCAGTCTCCATTATTGATATCTGTAACATCAAGGTTAAGGCTTGCTAGCGGGTTGCCTGGCGCTGTGCTCACCTCAGTAAGAATACCTGCGTTCCAAGCAATTGTTTCAGCTTCAACTCTAGTATAAGGATCAAGATTCGCTATCTGGGATACACCTTTCATATCCCCCTTAATATCTTTAATTAATCCGTTATCGTAATACTCGACCTTATTAATATGAGGAGAACGATATCCTTTGCCATCTCCTACGACAGCTTTACTGACCGTTTGAGCATGGTAAACCACATACCACTGATCATTAAATTCGAAAATCGCATGATGGTTATTACCGCCAACGCCAAAGAATACAGATGGGTTTTTCAAGATTGGTGAAACGTAAGTAAACGGACCCATCGGACTGTCACTTACCATGTAAGCAATTTCTCCAGGGGGAGGTGTTCCATCCGGGTGTGTACCAGAAAAATTAGAGCAATACGAGTAATAATATTTGCCATTGTATTTGTGAATACCTGAATCCTCAAACATATAAGGCGCATCAATTGTAACAGCTGCCCCTGCCATATGAATCATATCATCAGCTAACTTCACTACTCTAGCCGTTTTCGGATGTGCAATTTGCTCTGGGGTTGGATTCGGATCTCCAGGTATACCCCCACCAAAATAGAGATAACCAGTTCCATCATCATCAACCAATACGGCTGGGTCAAACAGCCATGCTACACCCGGAACTCCAGGGCTGCTGCTCGTGATCAAAGCTTGGCCCAGAGGATCAGTCCACGGACCAATCGGACTATCCGCAGTGAGCACACCAATTCCACTAGCACCATTTGCGAAATAAAGGAAGAATTTATCTACACCATTAATTTTCTTATGTGCGGCTGCTGGCGCCCAAGATAGATCTGCCCATTTGGCAACACCTGCGCCATTATTCACATTATTCTTTCCAGCTACCGGGATTGCACCATGATCTGTCCAGTTGACCATATCAGCAGATGATATCACAAATATTCGATTCAAATTGCTAAATGAATTATCTTTGATTTTTCCATTTGCATCATACTCATAATCGTCACTTGACATATAAATGTACACTCTGCCGTCATAAACCATCGCAAACGGATCTGCTCCTAATTTATGACTCATAAGCGGGTTCGCATACCCTGGAATCTTGGCATATGCTTTTGTAGGCAGTTGCTTTAATCCAATGTTTGATACGGCATTGTTAACATTGTATCGAACATTTCCACCATCAACTTTGATGTAATCCGTCTTCATTTGAACGGTTTGATCAGCAGGGACAAAACCATTCACCTTTAGCTTAATCGTAGCGAACACATCAGAAGATTGATTGTTGGCAAAGTTTACGGTATTTCCAGTCACATGTAAAAGCAACTGATTGTTGGCAAACGTATAGGAAGTATCTCCAACAATATTAGCCGCATTAAAGTCTACACCCGTTACTGTAAGCTCCTTCGGTATATTGAAGGAAGCTGAGATTGCTGAATAATTCCCATTCGGTAAGGCATTCATTTGGACCGGAACTTGCAGCTCGATATTCTGAACTCCGATCACATTCGGTACATTGGCTAAATTTGCTTGAAGTACTGTTGCAGGCGAATTCGCTCCTGTCAATTTATCATCTATTCTAAAATAGTCAAAATCAACAATACCGCCTGTTGTTTTCGTTGCATAGTTGAATAAACCGAAACGATAGCCCATAAAATGAGGCAATGTATAATGCATTTGCAGCGTATTCCCTATCGCAGTCCACGTAAAGCCGTTAAGGCTGTAATAGAAATAAGCCTTATCTGTCTGATTTTTATAATCAAAATCAATTTTGAAATATACGTTATCCTGAGTTACAGGAATACTAGCTTTTTCAACTGGCGTTCCAGTACTGCCATCCATCATAACAATGGACTTCGAAGTCCCGGACATTTTCACTCCAACGAATCCATACTCTTTTTGGAATGCAGCTAGTCCTGCATAATCGCCATCTTTCATCTTGCTGATATCCAGTGCAACATTTCCTGAGCTTTCTGGACCAAATGTTCTCTGAGTCAGTGTATTTCTGGCATTAAGAATACTTGTACTCTTTCTTCCGGTAGTAAGTCTTAGATAGCCAGGACGCTCCGTAAGGGACCAGTGGTTATTATCGGGATTATGATTCCATTGCCACGCGAATCCAAGATTTGATCCATTGTAATCGTATTCCCCGTTCTTCGCTTTATCCAAACCGCCAGCGGGCGTTGCGTCTATTAAGGAAATATCATCGACATAGAAATCCATTAAATCATTCGTCAGATCTTGCGCTGCTGTCCAGGAAGTTTCAATAAATATACGCGGTTGATTAAACACAGCATTGTCAGGAACTGTATAGGTTCCTTCAATTGTGCCCCACACACCCTTGGTCATAACGCCAGATCCAAGAACCTTAATCGTCTGCCAATCTCCATCTTGGATATCGAAATTAAATGTTCTCGCAGCAGGACCTGAGTTATATTTCACTTTGGCAGAAAACTTATATTTACTGCCAGCCGTTACTTTTCCGGTAACAAACTGCTGCACACCCGCTCCAGTTGCTGTCCTTCCACTAATAAATAAACTATTGGTTCCGCTAAAATGCTCATTCGTTGACACCGCAACCGTTGCCGTATCATGTTTTTCCCAAGGAGTTATCCCCTTTTCCATCTTACCATTTGTCAAAAGATTCCCGTCAGGTGTAACATCAACGAAAGAAATATCATCGACATAGAAATTCATTAAATCATTCGTGGGATCTTGCGCTGATGTCCAGACCGTTTCAATAAATATACGCGGTAGTGTGAAAGTTGCATCAGTCGGCACTGTATAGGTGCCTTCAATTGTGCCCCATACACCTTTGGTTATGACGCCAGATCCAAGATTCTTGATCGTCTGCCAATCTCCATCTTGGATATCGAAAATGAATTGCTTCGTAGCAGGACCTGAGTTATATTTCACTTTTGCGGAAAATTTATAGGTAGCCCCCGCTTTTATTTTTCCAGTAATAAATTGTTGCACACCAGCACCAGTAGCTCCCCTGCCGCTAATATATAAACTATTGGTTCCACTAAAATGCTCATCCGTTGTTACCGCAACCGTTGCAGTATCATGCTTCTCCCACGGTGTTAACCCGTTCTCCATCCCACCGTTTATCAAAAGTTCGGTTCCTTCATTTACAGGCAGTGGTGTCACAGGTGTTGGCACTGTCGGTGATGTGGTTGAAGGCGTAGAGGTATTGATAACGGTATGCGAAGCCCCGATTTTTTGGGAGCTTTGATAGAATTCATCAGAAGCTACCAAATTGTTCTTAGATGCTACACCACGAACGGGAATCGCCATACTTGGTGGAACCGTACCGTTAATGCCAAATACGGGCCAACTATCATTCCATGTAACTGGCACTAGGTAAGGTATCCGTCCGACTGAGCCACGGTCTCCAAACAACATGGCATACCATTTGCCATCAACGGTATCAATCAAACCGCCTTGTGCAATACCAGCATTGTTTAAGGCAACTTTACCTTCATATACACCATCAATACGGTCTGCTCGATGCATGATTTCAACACGACCAGAATTCTTAGGCCATGTTATATTGAATACGTAATATTTACCGTTAATTTTTTGAATATGCGTGCCTTCAGCTTGAAGACTGACATTCTCCGCTGTACTTGCAACTAGGCTTGCATTAGGAATAATGACTTTATTAAGGCCGCCTGCTTTGATGGCGGTTGCATCTGGAGTCAGTTCAATTGCTTTAATATCGCCGCCGCCATAAACCATATAGACTCGTCCATCATCATCAAACAGCAATGACAAGTCATGATAAACGCCATCAAGCTCTGAATGGGTCCATGGACCCTTTTCTATATCTGTTGTTTGATAGATATAGGTTTTGCCAGTATCATAAGAAGGAAATGCCACGTAATATTTGCCATTATGGTATCTTAAGCTGCTTGCCCATGAACCTTTCCCATAATTGTCTTTTCCATTTCTAAGTGCTTGTTCATCATTATCAGCAAGCATATCGTAAACATAATTGACGATTTCCCAATTTTTGAGATCATATGATTTCATAATAGGAACACCAGGGTTCATATGCATGGTTGTGCTACTCATATAATAAGCATCACCTACTCTGATGACATCGAGATCTGGAACGTCAGCCCATATAAATGGGTTCTCTAGGGTGTCTTCATTGGATTGTGCATATATCGAAGCACTTGGTACAATACTTAGTAATAATGTAAGCGCTAATAAAAATACGGTTAGCTTCTTGCTCATATGCATAAGACCCCTCTCATGTTTCATCTTTACTGCCATTTGTTACACTCCTTCTCAGTAATTTGTAGGCAACAAATTACTATGATGTGATATTTACTGTTTACAGTTTAACTTAAACGTAATCATTTCAGAATGTAATTTCTTATTCGAAAAGTGAAGATTTCTATGAATTGACTTCGTAAATTCCAATAAAAATCGACAAATACGAACAGGCCCTATCCCTATGAAGATTTCTATCGGGATAGGGCCTAACTAGCATTCAGTTTTTATTGGGGGATCTTGGATGCCACATACGCAAGATCACTAATATCGATCTTATTATCGTTGTTCATATCTGCAATCTTGGCTGCCGCCCAGTCTGTGTCGGTGGAATTCTTACCGTAATAGTAAGCAACCATCGCAAGGTCACCTACATTGATGCTTCCATCCTTGTTGAGATCTGCAGACTTCATAACTGCTGTTTTGAAGGCATCTACTGCACTGCCAAGTAGCGTTACGCTATTATCAACCTGGGACTGTGTTGCACTTTGGTTGTCTTTTACAGCATTCGCTGCATGGATAGCTGCACCGAATGCCTCCTTGGCTGCCTGCGGATATTGACCCTCCGCTGTACCAACGACCGCTGCGCCATAAAGGCTCTGTGCTTTCGTAATGGCTGATGTCAACGCAGTCTTATCTACAACCACCTCAATATTGCCGACTGAAATGCTCTTACTGCCAAGAGCCGCCTCAATCACGGTTCCTTCCGGAGCCACACCAAGCTTTGCCTGGGTAGCTGCAATGGTTCCGCTGGTATTCTGAACACCGGCTTTTACCTTGAAGGTTAGATTCAGCACTGGCGTACTGGCTCCAGATATCCCCACTCCGGTACTGGCGGTTATGAGTCTAACTTTCCCGGCAGTGGCTTTGTCCTCTGCCGCGATCTGGATGTTGTTATTGGCACCTGCCGCACTCACATAATCAAATAAGGTGGAATCATAAGACAGGGTGATATCCTGGGCATAAACACTTTGTGTCACATTGTTCAGGCTAACTGCCACTGTAAAGCTGCTTCCAGGTTTCACACTGCTGTCTGCTGAAATGGCAGCTGTAGGTACTAGTGGCTGCGGCCAAACAGGATCTGTGGTTGCATCGCTTGTGGTGACATATATCCGGTCTATGATTAAGCCAGATTCCCTTCCCCATAGGTTCAA
The DNA here is from genome assembly GCF_014640555.1 of Paenibacillus marchantiophytorum. Taxonomy (GTDB): domain Bacteria; phylum Bacillota; class Bacilli; order Paenibacillales; family NBRC-103111; genus Paenibacillus_E; species Paenibacillus_E marchantiophytorum. The sequence goes on from NZ_BMHE01000008.1 coordinate 26,075, forward strand.
TTCATGCACACCAGCGGTAATATTCAATGGCGTGCCACCAGTTACAAGTGTACCCCCGTTGCTGAGATTGACCCATTTAAACTGACTGTTACTCACGTTCTGAATACCGTTAGAAGTGAATTTATATGTATTATCCAATCCAACGTGGACGGAGTCCGTTTGGAAACTATGACTCTTGGCAAGTATCCAGACATAGTAGGTTCCTGCAGTCGTAAAGTTGATCTTGTAATTCAGTCGGGAACCCGCAGCGAGGCTGGCAGCATCAGTACCTGATGTGACGGCAGTACCATCATCTGGACTAAATTGCATAGCTTTCGTGGACAATCCGTCAACAAGCGACCAAGTATGGCCATTTGCGGTGCCAAATACATAGGCATTAGCTGAGTTTGCTGCTGCAGTTTCTGCCTCAACGGCCACGATGGCTGGTGTATTAAAATTAATGGTATATACCGTAGCTTGTAAGCCTTCCCTGCTCACAGTCACCGTGGCCTTTCCAGGTACTGCCGATGCTTGTGTAAGCGTAACACTCGCGCCAGGATCATTTGAAGCCGCAGTAACTTGCGGCGGAACCGATCCTGCAGGAACATCTAGAGAATAGGTGTATGTACTTGGACTAAACCCATTCACTTGTATATCGTTTACCTGGAGTGACTTCAAATTCGTGTCAAAGTTTGAACCAACCAACTTGTCATCTAATTTGAAATCGTCGAAGTCAACGTAACCACCTGTTGTCTTTGTTGAATAATTGAATAAGGCAAAACGGTAGCCCATAAAATGCGGTAGTGTATATGACATTTGAAGTGTATTTCCTATGGATGCCCACCGCTCACCCTCAAGACTGTAATAGAACTTTGCTTTATCTGTCCTATTCTTAAAGTCCAACTCACTCCTTAAATAAACGGTGTTCTGAGTGAGAGGGACACTTGCTATTTCCACTGCTGATCCTGAACTTCCATTCACCATAACAACAGATTTGGTAGTACCGGACATTTTAACACCGACAAACCCGTAGTTCTGTTGGAATGCGGCAATTCCTGCATAATCCCCGTCTTTCATATGGCTAACATCGATAGCAATGGTTCCTGAACTTTCCGGTCCGAAGGTTCTTTGTGTAAGCGTATTTCTGGCATCAAGAATACTAGTGCTCGTTCTTCCGGTAGTGAGTCTTAGATACCCTGACCGATCGGTAAGAGACCAGAATCTATGATCAGGATTATGGTTCCATTGCCATACGAATGCCAGATTGGATCCATTGTAGTCATTTTCTCCACTAGCTACTTCTGTATGATAAGCGCCAACTTTCTGATTTCTCTGATCGAAGTTATCTGATGAAACCCAGGATTTTGAGAGTACGGCAGGAATTCCCGTATCATTGACATCCCCGAATACTGGCCATCCATCCTGACTCCATGTCATCGGCATAATGTAAGGTATACGTCCTACGGACCCATAATCCTGGAACAACATGCCGTACCATTTTCCGTCAGCCGCTTGAACAATTCCCCCCTGTGCTACACCAGCACTGTTGGAAGTACTACCCGATCTTAAAGCAATCTTCCCTTCATAAGTGCCATCTATTGTATCAGCCCTGTGTACTAGTTCTGTACGAATGCTCCCAGATGGCCATGATATATTGAAGATGTAATATTTGCCACTAATTTTATGAATGTGCGAGCCTTCAGCTCCAAGCCCACCGGAGCCTCCGGGAGCGCTTGCATTTTGAATGATTGTTTTATTCATTCCGCCTGCTTTGATCGCTGTGGCATCTGAAGTAAGTTCAATAATCTTAATGGCTCCGCCGCCATATACCAGATATACACGTCCGTCATCATCAAACAGCAATGACATATCATGATAAACACCACCGGCAAGCTCATACTTCTCCCATGTGCCCTTCTCTATGTCGGTGGTTTGAAAGATATACGTTTTACCCGTATCATTGGAAGCAAATACCACATAAAACTTGCCATTATTGTATCTTATGCTGCTTGCCCATGAGCCTTGCCCGTATATGTTCTGCCCATTCGAAAGCGTTTGTTTATCCGTAGACGCAAGAATATCATACACATAATTGACGATTTCCCAATTTACGAGATCCTTGGATTTCATAACAGGAACACCAGGATTCACGTGCATGGTAGTACTGGTCATATAATAAGTATCCTTTACTCTGATCACATCAACATCCGGTACATCCGCCCATATGATTGGGTTCTTGGCAATCGGTGTATCAACGTCTGCATAGAAAGTTGTAACACTTTTCCCCTTAAGCGTGGTTTGAAGTGAGCTTCCATTTACAGTGGTATCGCCTATATTTGCAATATTCTCACTAGACGAAGTTCTATAAGTAGTAAACGATTTTACAGCTTTACCATTTACGTTGAACGTTAATGCAGTGTCAGTGTCGTTGTCATTTATAGCTGTAATAACTAACTTTCCATTGGTAGGGTCTTTATACGCTGTTGTATATACACCCGTTGCTGGGCTTACATCCGAATTGACTCTTTTATAACCCGGCCTGATAAATCTGCTGTATTGACCAAGAGTAAACAATCTTTTATTCAAATCGTAACTTTTGACAGCACCATTATCATCCGTATGAAATGTAATCAGTGCGCCTTTATCCCCAACAGAATTTACACTGTCTTTTGTGTTATTCCAGAGCCACCAGTAGTTAAACGCATTGACTTCTGCTACCGTCATATCCTTATGGATCATTTTCGCCCAATAGATACCGTCATTTATGGTTGGATCATTGGGTTCACCAATAGATGCTTCTGTCACCCACAATTTTTTATTATAAAGCTTTGTTTGCGTCAGCCACTTCGCGCCAAGATTAGGGTCCTGCTGAGTTACGGCATATTGGTGTACACCAACAATGTCTACGCGATCCCTGCTATCGGCATCATTCAATGTTGGAACAGCCAGCTCTTCACTGAAATTCAACCCCTCTGGCATAATCAGCTTCGCAGTCACACCTTTTTGTGCAAAAGTAGGTTTGAGATAGCTCTTTACGAAATTATGGAAATCATCCGCTGTCCAACTGCTAGATTCATAATTCGGCGCCCAGTTTGGCTCATTTTGTATAGATACGGCTGAGATATCGATTCCCTTATTGGTCTTAAATCCAGTCACATAGTCAGCTAGGAAATCAGCATATGCCTGATATTTATCAGTTCTGAGCTTCCCACCGATTTCTCCGTATGTTCCTGTGCTGCCAGTCTTCATAAACGGCGGAGGCGTCCAGGGAGTAGTGAAAAATTTGGTTACGTTATAATCCGTTTTTATTTTATTAAACAGCCAGGTTGTACCAATAATATCCCAATTATTCCAATTCCATGTGCCTGATTCCGAAACGATGTCATAAGGAAGCCTATTTCTTACCATACTAAGTCCTGCGCCATTCGAAGTACTAAAAAGCGCATCCAGTATTTCCTTCTGTGGTGGGTTTGCGAGATTCTGTACAATCCCTGTCGACCAAGCGTTGGATGCACCAAAGCCGTCGATTTCCTGCTTTTCAATATTATAATCAATATTAACCGTTGGGATGGAGGCGGCATGAGTACTCTTATGAAAACTAAGCATGGTTGTTAAAATAAGACTAAGACAAAGTGAAATTTGTAAACCAGCTCTTGATCCAACTCTTTCTTTCTCCATTTTTCTCTTCCCTTCTTTAAAATGATTCTTGATAGAGTCTGTAGATGACTGCAGCTGCTTGTGCCCTCGTCGATTTCCCTTTTGGTTCAAAATAGCCCTCTGCCACTCCGTCCATTAAGCCTGCCTGTGTGGCAGCCCAAACAGCATCCTTGGCGTATGTAGAGATTTGATCCCCATCAAGGAAATTTGAAGTTGCACCATTTGCTTGTACAGTCATAGAACTCATAATCTTGGAAGCCCGATAAATAAGCACCGCCATATCTTCACGACTAATCTGGTCGTTCACACCGAAGCTGCCGTCATCTTTGCCTTGAACGAGGCCGATCTTCTGTGCTGAGGCTATGGAATTGTAGTACCATGCACCCGCGTCAACATCTGTGAAGGCTGCAGTTGCTGAAGAATCTGCTAGATCGAAGAGTTGAATCAACATCTTAACGAACTCTGCTCTTGTTACCTCCCCAGCCGGCATATAATGGCCCTTACTTCTACCGTTCACTACTTCACGAGCTGCCAAGCCAAGAACACCCTCGTTTGCCCATGTATACCCATTCATGTCACTAAAGGAAACCTGAACATGGTTAGCCGTGTACTTGCTGAAGTGCGTAGGTAGAAATTGTACGCTACCTGTATCGGTGTTGTATCTACCATTCCTCACTACTTCCAGTTTGCCATCTTCTGTAATATAGTAGATGACCACCTGATAAGGATTTTCATTAGGTCCCAATTTATAAGGTAATTCTACGATGACACTGTTCTTGATAAAGGTTGTGATTTTGCTGCCATCTAAACTCAGATTAAAATCGTACACAACAGAATTTCCGATTTGGTCTCTTATATCCTGCGAAAGGTTAGCAGGGTCTGCCTTTGCAATACTTAATTGCAAATTAGATGTATCCGACAGGGTCCTTGTATCAAGAACAGCTCGATGAATGGAAACTGTAGCAAGCGCTGTCTCAACCCTTAGCGTCTTGACGTCACCCGATTCTGAACGGAGCTGCTGAAAATGCATTGCCGGCAGATTCAATTGGAGTTCCTTAACGTCAGAACCTGAGTTGACTTTAATCGTTACCGATTCATCTTTGGAATTTTTGCCCGCTTCAAGAAGAGCTTTTGACCCTACATGAATAGAAGCAACACCATTGGTAGCATTCCATGCGTCAATTAACAAAATAGATGTACCTGAGGTACTCGGCGTTGACGAAATCCCCCCCTGTTGGGAACCGGAATTGGAGCCAGAGTTTGAATTATTACTGACCGATAACGTCATTCCGTTACCCATCTTCCCATTCGTTTTTTCCAACTGACTATTGATAGTTGTCAAAGAACTGAAGGAAACGGAAGCTGCCCCTGCTTTGGAAGCTTTAAACGAAAGCGCAAATAAATCCTTATTCCCTATCAGTCCATCCCTGGTTCCTGTTAACGTAAACACCAGCAATATTTTGTTACCTTGTACTTTAGGTTCAAGCACGTATGCTTGATTACCAAGGCTGCTTGTGTAGCCCGTATACGCCAGTTGCTGTTCATCATACGTTAATTCCATCTCGGCAGCATATAAGTCTGTAAGGGCTTCACCTGCAACGACAATCGTTACGTTGTTTCCAAACTCGACACTTGTAGCCGAAGAGCGCAATACAACTTCATCAGTTGATTGTGCTGCCACCGTCAAAGGGAGTTGCATGGCAATGAACAGAATAGCTAGGAAGAAAAATTGAAATTTGAGTTTCATGTTCACGATCCCTCATTATAAGAAACGAGCGATGGGGACAAGCGTCTCCCATCGCTCGTTTCTTGGATTTAGTCATTTTGAGCGATTACGATCTACTACGAATGTGCGGGTCACTTATTGAAGTATCTTGGATGCCACATACGCAAGATCACTAATATCGATCTTATTATCGTTGTTCATATCAGCATTCTTGGCTTTTGTCCATTCTGTGCTGTTGGAATCCTTACCGTAATAATAAGCTACTATAGCAAGGTCACCTACATCGATGCTTCCATCATTATTGAGATCTGCAGATTTAATTACGGCTGCCTTGAAGGCAGCAACAGCACTGCCAAGTAGCGTTACGCTATTATCAACCTGGGACTGCGTCGCACTTTGGTTGCCATTCACGGCTTTTGCTGCAGTGAGGGCTGCACCGAATGCATCCTTGGCTGCTTGCGGGTATTGACCGGTCGCTGTCCCTACAACTGCACTGTCATACATACTCTGTGCACTCGCAATAGCTGTTGCCAAAGCCGTCTTATCTATTACCACTACAATAGCGCCTACTGAAATGGTCTTACTGCCCAGAGCCGCCTCAATCACGGTTCCTTCCGGAGCCACACCGAACTTTGCCTGCGTAGCTGCAATCGTTCCGCTGGTATTTTGAACACCGGTTTTTACCTTGAAGGTTAGATTCAGCACCGGTGTACTGACTCCAGATATCCCAACTCCGGTACTGGCGGTTATGAGTCTAACTTTTCCGGCAGCAGCTTTGTCCTCTGTCACGATCTGGATGTTGCTATTGGCACCTGCCGCGTTCACATAGTCAAATACGTTGGAATCATAAGACAAGGTGATGTCCTGGGCATAAACACTTTGTGTCACGTTGTCCACACTAACTCCCACTGTAAAGCTGCTTCCAGGCTGCACAGTGCTGTCTGCTGAAAGTGCAGCTGTAGGAACAAGCAGCTGAGGCCACACAGGATCTGTCGCTGCATTGCTTGTGGTTAGATAGATTCTGTCAATTGCAAGTCCATCTTCCCTTCCCCAGAAGTTCAATTCATGTACGCCAGCGGTTACATTCAATGTTGCTCCACCAAACATACCGCCGCTAGTACCACTGATATTCGCCCATTTATACTGACCAAGGGTTACTCCCTCAATTCCATTGGTAGTGAATTTATACTGATTATCTAATCCAACGTGGACGGAGTCCGAATCGTAACCAAGCGTCTTGACAAGTATCCAAACATTGTAAGCTCCTGCAGTCGTAAAATTAATTTTATACCCAAGTCTCGAATTGGCAGCGAGAGAGGCTGCATCCGTACCTGACGCAGTAAACCCATTGTTAGGCCCAAAAAACATAGCTTTCGTGGTCTGTCCGTCAACAAGCGACCAGGTATGACCACTTATGGTGCCATTTACATAGGCATTGGCTGTGTTTTCTGCTGCTGTCTCGGCCTCTATGGCCACTACGGCAGGGGTATTGACAAGTACACTAATTTGCGATGTTGCAGCAGCGCCTAATGCTCCCTTAAAACTTACAGTAACATTGGCTGTTCCGCTTGCTTTAGCCGTTATTGTACCGCCCGCAACTTCGGCAATAGCAGGACTTGGATTGGTATACGTTGCTGTTTTTGTTACATCTTCCGTGTGTCCGTCAACATATTCTGCTGTTACTTTAAATGTTGCCGTTTTGCCAGAATCCAGCGCAACTGAACCATTGTCAATGGTAATCTTCTTCACCGTCAGTTCGCTGTTCAAGTCTTTTACAAGCATATGAAGTGTATCTGTTTTTCCGCCATAGCTTATATCAATGCTTGCGGAGCCATAGCCCACCCCAGTGACAACTCCGTTGTTAGCGCTTACAATACCGCTTTGTGCCAGTGTTGCAACGGCCTGAGCAGTAACATCTGCACTTGTTCCATCGGCATATATGGCTGAAACCTTCATGTTAGCCTGATTGGTTCCGGAAACAATATCAATCTTTTGTTTATCAATGGATGCGTTGATTGCAACTAGATCATGAGCAGCTGTCTTTTGTTCGAATTGCCAAGAATCTACCTTGAAGAGATTACCTGCTGATGCTCCCGTGTATACCATATATACATTATGGACTCCTGTAGCACCAGAAACACTTGTTGTTTTTGTCTTCCAAACATTGTCTCCACCTGTGTTGGAAATGGGAAGTGTCCCGATTAATGTGCCAGTAGCACTGTCAAGATGAAGTTCAATGTTTCCGCCGCCCGAACCACTCGCAACATTAGCTTTGAAAGTTCCGGCGCCTGCAGCACCAAAATCAACTTTGGATACTGCAGTCCAGTCCCCATCATTGATGTCGCTGACAGCAAGGTTAATACTGCTTACCATGCCTCCTGGCTGAGTAGTGGTTTCAGTGGATATTCCGCCATTCCAACCAATGGTTTCGGCCTCAACCCTTGTATAGGGATTCAAATTTTTCAGTTGCGGTACACCTGCGTAATCGCCAGTAATAGGCTGGATAACTCCGTCTGCACCAAAACTTACCTTATTGATGTTTGTATTCCGGTATCCATGCGGTTGCCCACCCATTTGTGGATACATACCGCTTTCAGCCATTGCCTTTGCAACGGTCTGTGCGTGGTAGGTAACATACCACTGGTTGTTGAATTCAAAGATCGCATGGTGGTTGTTGCCTCCAACGCCGAAGAACGTAGCAGGGTTGGGCAGTATTGTTTTGACAAAGGTAAATGGCCCCATCGGGTTGTCACTTACCATATAACCAATCGCCCCTGTAGGTATATCCGACGGATGCCCGCTAGAGAAGTTCGTACAATAGGAGTAATAATACTTCCCGTTGTATTTGTGGATACCTGAATCCTCAAACAACCACGGCGGATTGATGCGTCCAAGCGTTCCGCCACTAGCAGTCAGATCCAAACTAATCATATCCGCCCCAAGCTTTGCAACACGTGCGGTTCCCGGGTCAGCATCTTTCCCCGTCGGAATACCGCCGCCGAAATACAAGTAACCGCTTCCATCATCGTCAACCAGTACCGCTGGGTCAAACAGCCACGTGACATCACTAGCCCCTGGAGTACTTCTACTTACTAATTGTTTGCCAATTGGATCTGTAAATGGGCCGATCGGACTATCCGCTGTAAGCACACCAATGCCGCTTCCATTATCCGCAAAATAAAGGAAGAACTTCTCCTTGCCATCTATCGTTTTATGTGCAGCCGCCGGCGCCCAGGAGTTGTTGGCCCATTTTGCCGCACCTTGCGCCCCTGCTGCAAGGATTTCCCCGTGGTCTGTCCAGTTCACCATATCATCGGACGAAACAACCGTAATCTTATTAATCTTACCGTATCCGTTATCCTTAACTGTCCCGTCAGCATTGTACTCCAATACATCATTGGTCATGTAGACATAAACTCTGCCATTATAAACCATAGCATAGGGATCGGCACCAAACTTTTGCGTGAATAGCGGATTGTTATTACCAGGTGTTTTGGCCAGCGCTGGAGTGAGCGTCGAAGCTGCTGCTTGCTTCTCCATAACTGGGCTTAATGTGAATGCAAGAGTTAAAGCCATCGTCATTCCTAGCATTTTCTTCAATTTCTTCATAGAACAACCTCCGCTTTATTATTTGAATTTTCAATTAATTCTAGATTTGACTCGACTCCGGATGCCCCCATCTTAATCTACATGTTCAATACCCTATGTATAATAACGGCTGCTTCCGCTCTTATCGCCGTATCATTTGGCTTGATCATGCCATTGTAGCCCTGAATGATTCCTTCCTTGAGCAATTGAGCCAAAGGGCCTGCTGCATAAGCTGCTACCTCACTCGAATCACTAAAGCTGCTTAAGTCTGAAACTGACTCGTCCAGCATTTTTCCGGCTATTTTCATTGCTCGTTCAGCCACCACCATCATATCCTGCCTGGATATACTTAGTCTCGGCTCGAACAGGGTGTCGCCCGTTCCCTGAGCAATGCCAAGTTTCCTGGCTACCCCTACCTCTTGGTAATAATAGTCGGACGGTTCTACATCATTGAAATTGCCATCTACTTCTGCATTAAGATGTAGAGCTCTGACCAACAAGCAAATAAAGTCTGCCCTGGTAATATTGTCCCCTGGACTAAAGGTAGTAGCCGAAGTTCCTTTGATGATTCCCGAAGATGCTAACGCCTCTATCTCCGTATTTGCCCACTCATAGCCTTGGAGATCGACGAAGGCAGTTCCATAACTGTATACAGTTGCTGCAAGACTCGAATCCAGAGCCTTCACGGATACCAGCTTAATATTGGCATTTCCCTGGGCCTTTTCTTTGAAGATGATGGTACTCAGGGCTAATTTCCCTTGCACTCCGGCCTTCTTCCCAACTTGTGTAAAGGCTATCGTCATTTTCCCGTTATCTACCTTTGGAGGTATGTAAAAACCCTCCAGCTTCGACTCCCCTTTAACCAACTCAACGATATCAGGATCGAATGTAATCAGCACTTCATAGGCATAAAGGTCTTTTAAGTTGTTTCCATTCACCGTAACTTCCAGCTCTTGATCAAGTAAAGCGCTTTCAACACTTTTGCTCAGCGTGAAGGCGGTCCCCCCTTCTGCATATCCTGCTCGGGGGAAGCAAGCAACTATCATCACTGCAATAACACATACTACGAAAGTTAATTTCCCTTTTCTCATGTTAATCTCCTTAGAATGCATAATATCCCTTCCCCGGACCCACAAATAGCGGCATTCCCCACACACTCCTTTCAGTCATTTGTAATTATCCAATTTACTGTACTGTGATAATTACTGTGTGATTAGTTTAACTTAAACGCAAGCACTTCAGAATGTAATTTCTTATTAGAAAAGTGAAGATTTCTATGAATTGAACGTGCTAGATTTTCCCCCTATTTCATCGTTGAAAAGTATACATTTACTATAAAAAAACAACACAAAATTAATGTAATCATTCCTTTTTTACTCTAATAACTTCTAGCAGCAATCTCACCCGCCGCAGTTACCTGTGTAAACACATTTTCTGGCGTAACAATTCGTTTAGGCAGTGTGCTGCCTTTCACAACTTCCTTCACAGCTTGAATAAGATTAGGGCCCAGCAACGGATTACACTCAACGACTAGATTAATTTTACCCTCATTCATCTTCTCAAGCGCTTTCCGAGTTCCATCGACGGTGATGACTACAATATCTTTGCCCGGAACTAACCCGTATTCTTCAATCGCCTCTAGGGCACCAAACGTCATATCATCGTTATGGGAATATAAGACGCGAATGTCCCTTCCTGTTTCTTTCAGAAACTTCTTCATCACTTCTTTACCTTTCGCAACGGTGAAATCCGCGTTCTCACTCTTCAAAAATTGTAAATCAGTGCGTGAAGAGATAACGTCACGGAATCCCTTCCCCCGCGCAATGGATGGCGTTGATCCCTCCGTACCTTTTAATTCAACAATGCCTATAGGTTTATTCGATTTGGGAAGTTTATCTAATAAGTACTTCCCTGCTTTCCGACCTTCCTCATAAAAATCCGAACCAATGTGTGTCACATACAGCGATGGATCCGTGACATCGACAAGCCGATCAATAATAATGACTGGAATTCCTGCTTGTTTAACTTCTTTTAATATATACTCCCATCCCGTTTCGACAACAGGAGCAATAGCGATGACATCGACTTTCTGTTTGACAAACTCTCGAATGGCCTCAATTTGCTTCTCTTGCGATTGCTCTGCATTTTGAAATATGAGTTTAACATCTGATTCGATGGCGGAATTTTTAATGGAGGACGAATTGGCAATACGCCACTCACTTTCTGAACCTAGTTGTGAAAATCCTAAGACGGGTTCCTTACGGATGGGAGTCGCAATGGAAACAACATGACTATCTTCCGCCACATGATTAGTAGACTCCTTCACTTGAACTTGCTCACAGCCAAAGAACAGCCCTACAATGCTCATTGTCATGATAAGCTTCGCAAGCGCTGATAACGTCGTTTTCAGTTTACTGAAATGCATAAATTCATGTTCCCCCTACAAAATTATTCCGTCTGAAAGTACGACATTTGTCTCTCTAATTGGCCAGATATCAGATTCAGCCTGGCGGAGAGTTCCAACAATTGATCACCAATTGTTAACTGCGTTGAACAAAGTGAAGCGACTTGCTCTGTTGAAGCTGATGATTGTTGCGATACGGCAGATACTTCGAATATAGCTTGACCAAGCATCGTTTGTACATCGTTTAATTTATTCAGGGAAACTGTAACATCCAATGAACGAGTTATTAACAGATTCATTTCTTCTTGAATTCTTGCAAATAATTTGTATACATCATATACCTCTTGATTCATATCTTGAAAAAATGGAAGTGTATTCGATATCGCTCCTACTGTGGATTCTACCTCTTGTAGTATACTATCCGTAAATTGCCCCACTTCACCTATGGAGGCATTTGATCGTTCTGCCAGCTGACGTATTTCGTTCGAAATGACTTTGAAACTTGCACCTGCGGCTCCCGCTCTGGTTGCCTCTATCGATGCATTTAGCGACAATACTTTGGTGGAGTTTGTAATCTCTTTCAATAATTTCAGAATGGAGCGAACGGAACTTGCCGATTCCTGAAGACTGGTAACTTTCCGTGCTACGTTACGAAAACTTGCTTCGGTATCCTCAGCTTTACGTAAAAGAACAGTTACCGTGCTTCCTCCCGCACTGCAAACATGATCTACCTCTTGCGCTGAACTTGCCATTTTATGTTGAAGCGACAATACATCCGATAAGGAACTACCCATTTGTTCCATACGTGAAGTACCTTCCTCCGCGTTGGAAGCCAAGTCAATGGCGCCATTCGCAATTTGATCTGCAGCTGCATGTATCTCTCTTGCTGACGTTACAGTTACCTCTGCTGCATGGGTCATACGTCGACTAAATTCGGCTACTTCGTTTACACTTTCTCTGGATTTATGGATGAGAACACCGATATTCTCCATCATCTGGTCGTATGCCATTTCTACTTGTCCAATTTCATCCTTTCTCTTATGGACGGATATTCTTCCAGTTAAATTGCCGCTGGCAGCAAGCCTCATAAGCCGCATCATATGTGATAAGGGCTTACCCACCATAAACACAATCCAAAACCCAATCATCAATGCGACGAGAATGTTCAACCCAATAAATAAGTAAGTCATATTGCGAATTTTACTAACAGAATGGGTTAACTCACCTAACGGTGCAATCGCTATGAAGGTCCAATTACTGACTGCAGATTGGCGATAAGCAAGCAAATTATTCGACCCGCTGGTGCTTTTATCTATGAAACTACCTGAAGCTGTTGAATTCGCAGGTAAAGAAACAGTATGCAGGTTCGACACATTGTTATTGCTCAAGATCATCTTGCCAGATTGCGTTGTAATAAGGGTTTCAGCACCTTCACTAAGTTTAAAGCCGTTTACCATCGATTGTAAAACGTTAGCTTCTATTTGAACAAGTAAGATGAAATCGTCGGAGCCAACATTATTTTTCCCCAGCAATCTCCCATAAGCAAAGAGGGGTTTGGGCGAATCGCCTAAATACCCTTTTTCTTCAATGGGCATCCAGACAGGCTTACCGTTCGCACTACGAATAGTTTGAATCCAATTAACCGTTCTTAGCTCTGGATTCAACAATTCTCGTTCCGTACTAATGATTTCAAGTGAATTATGAATGGGTAAGAGTGTGATATCCCGAATACTCTGATCAGATAACGCTAACTGGTCGAATAGATCTCTCATTTCGGAAGTTCTTCGTTGCAACTCAGCCTTACTAATCCCTGCATTAGAAATTTGAAATAAATGTTTAGTAAACGTGCTGTCACTTATGAGTTGATTCGACAAATCTATGTAAAACTGTTGCTTCATATCTAATTTTTCACCAGCTGTTGTGACTAAATCCTGTGAACTTTTTTTCATTAAATCTATGATTGCGTTTTCAGCGATACTTGAAGAAAACACGCCCATACCTGCAACAGAGATACCTAGGGAACAAAAAAAGATGAGGAATAGTTTTGTGCCTATAGATCGACTTGGCAGTTGAAAGAGCATACGCCCCATGATTTTTAATTTTTGCATGTAAGTTCCTCCAAATCATTGCGTTTCAATAGATATCAGGTTAAAACTAAGAGTAACGGCTTCGCCGCCCTGATAAATCAGCCTCTTCTTAGCAGCAAAACCTAGTAAGGGAACTAGAGGACGCTAATTAGGCGAAAAGCAGGGAAGTGAGGGTCATAGCGGAACTACAGGGTCTTATTTTCACAAAAAGCGTAAAAATTCCCATAAAAAAGCAAAATAGCGTACTGTAGTTCCCTTTAGCCCATGATAATGACACTTTTGGCTAGAATAGCACACCGTAGTTCCCTCCCGCCGCGCGAGGCAGCTGGAGTAACTCCGCGTTCACTCGAATACATATAAACTCTTATATGTGAACAAAAAAAAGGGCATTACTCGACAAAACTTGTCAATTAATGCCCTTCCCTCAACTTTTATCTACGTTGCGCCCAGCCTCGTTGACTGAGTAAACGTTGTAAGATAATAAACATAAACAATAAAACGCCAATCACAATCTTCGTCCACCAGGAACTTAAAGTTCCTTCAAAGCTAATGATCGTTTGAATGACACCTTGAATCATAACACCGAAGAAAGTTCCTACAATGTATCCAACGCCTCCTGTGAGAAGTGTGCCACCGATGACAACCGCTGCGATCGCATCCAATTCCATCCCCATTGCGTGCAAGCCATAGCCGGAGAGCATGTAGAAGGTAAAGACCACACCCGCTAGCGCTGAGCAGAAACCACTGAAAGCATAGATTAACATTTTGGTACGCCCGACGGGTAATCCCATCAATAAGGAAGATTGCTCACTTCCACCTAATGCATACGTATTTCTGCCAAAGCGCGTGTAATGTGCAATATAAAACCCTAGAAACACAACCAATAAAGCAATAATGACACTAATGGAAGCAAAGTTACCCCCTGGTAATCTTATCTTCGTTTGAGCCACACTTGTATAGAAGGCATTATCGATCGTAATTGTATTAATGCTAATGATGTAACACAATCCCCTTGCAAGGAACATCCCTGATAATGTCACGATGAAGGGTTCAATCTTGAAATAATGAATGATGGCCCCCATTCCCCAACCAAATAAAGCTCCTATTAACAATACCATTGGTATGACAAGGCCAGGCGGCCAACCGGCTTGGACTAAACTAGCTGAGATCATCGTGGTTAAAGCAATGACGGAGCCGACCGATAAATCAATGCCTCCAGATACGATAACAAATGTCATTCCAACGGCAGTTATTAATAAAAAAGCATTATCAATTAGTAGATTCATCAGCACTTGTAAGGAAAAGAATCCTGTATATCTGAAAGAACCGATAGCGAACATGAGAACGAATAATCCAATGGTCACTAGAATGGGAATATGCTGTTTCTTAAGCATGCTGTTTGACCTCCCTCTCAGCAGGATAATGGCGCGTTTTCCAACGGAAAGCGATCGATTTTCGGAAAGATTCTGATTGAATTAGACATACAATTAGAACAACGAATGCTTTTACAACTAAAGTTATTTCTGGAGGCACACCAATCATATAAATCGTCGTAGTCAGCGTCTGAATGATCAACGCCCCAACTAGTGTTCCTGCTAGGTAGAAGCGTCCGCCTGTTAGTGCTGTTCCGCCAATAACTACAGCTAGGATCGCATCTAATTCGTACCATAATCCAGCATTATTTCCATCCGCGCTTGATACATTCGAGCTTAGAATCAGACCCGCGATTGCGGCGCATAAGCTACAGAACATGTATACGAAGAACATAACCGTTTTCGATTTCACGCCAGCAAGCTTACTTGCCGTTGGTTTACAACCAACGGATTCAATGAATAAACCGAGTGCAGTTTTTCTAGTTAAGAGATAAGCAATGAGGAATACGATAGCCACGATGAATATGGAGAAAGGAAGAGTCAGCAAGGAACCTGCACCAATGAACTTATAGTGCGGGTTGGAAATGGTAATAATTTGTCCACTCGTAATTAACTGAGACACACCGCGACCAGAAACCATTAATATAAGCGTCGCGATAATCGGCTGCATCCCAATATTAGCAACTAAGAAGCCATTCCAAACCCCTAATACAATCGAAGTCAGTAATGCGGTACCAACTGCAATGACCACACTTACTAAGCTGCCATCACCATGACTGATCATAAGACATGCAATGGCTCCTGAAATCGCTACTACTGAACCTACGGAGAGATCAACTCCTTTGGTAGCTGCAATAACTAACGTCATGCCAATAGATACAATCATTAGTGGTGATCCAAAGTTTAAAATATCAATTAGACTTCCATATAGGTGTCCATCCCTCATTTTTATTGCAAAGAAATCAGGGGAGTAGATTAGATTAAATACTAATAACGCACATAAAAAAGTTAGTGGCCAAAACAAATGATGCTTCACCATATTTATTAACCTCCCGCAATTGCCTTCATGACATTTTTCTGGCTAATCTCGTCGCCAACCATTTCCTTAACCTTATGACGATCTCGTAGTACGACGATTTTATGACTGACCCGTAAAACTTCCTCTAGTTCAGAAGAAATAAATAGGACTGACATCCCTTTTTGGGCTAATGACAACACTAATTTCTGTATTTCAGCCTTAGCCCCAATGTCAATTCCTCTTGTTGGTTCATCTAAAATTAATAAATTAGGATCCGTAAGCAACCAGCGAGCTAGCAATACCTTTTGTTGATTCCCGCCGCTTAAGTTCTTAATTAGATGTTCTGGGTTAGGTGGATTAATGTTTAATGCGCGAATATATTCATCTGCCATTTCGTCTTGACGTTTTCTTGAGATGGTTTTAAACCACCCTTGCGACGCCTGAAGGGCTAAAATAATATTTTCTCGAACCGTTAAATCATCGATAATACCTTCCAATTTACGATTTTCGGAACAAAATGCGATGCCTTGATCAATCGCTTGTCTTGGTGAATGAATCGCATCACTTGAACCGGCCATTGTCATTTCACCAGAATCGGCCTTATCTGCAGCAAAAAATAATCTAGCCAATTCGGTTCTTCCAGAACCTAATAAGCCCGCTAAACCTACAATCTCTCCTTTATGAATCGTGAGATCAACAGGCTCAATGGAACCTTTCTTCCCAAAATCAGTTGCTTGAATTAATACTTCATTATGAACTTGAGCAGCCGCATCACCTTTAGGCAGCTCTTCCAGCAGCTCAAGGTCTTTCCCAATCATCTTGGAAACCAGCTCTATACGAGGAATCTCTTTGGCTAAATATTCCCCAATAAATTCTCCATTGCGGAGTATGGTTATTCGATCTGAAATATCGTAAACCTGATCCAAGAAATGAGTGACAAATAGGATCGCAAGCCCTTCATTTTTCAATCTGGTCATGACGGAAAATAGTTGTACAACCTCGCCTCTATCTAAGCTGGAGGTTGGTTCATCGAGAATTAACACTTTGGCTGAAATGCTTAAGGCTCTGGCAATAGCTACAAGCTGTTGAACAGCTACCGAATACACATGCAGGGGTTGCGTAACGTCGATTTCAAGATTCATTCTCTTTTTCAATAATTGCGCAGCATCTTCATTCATTTTCTTCCATAAAATACGACCTAAGCGGCGTGGTTCACGCCCAATATAAATATTTTCAGCTACGGACAGGTTTGAACAGAGGTTAACCTCTTGATAAACCGTACTTATACCTGCATTTTGTGCATCAAGCGGGCTAAGAATTTTAATCGGCTTTGTATCCATCTCGACGACACCTTGATCGATAGAGTGAACACCTGTAAGCACTTTAATTAATGTGGATTTACCTGCTCCATTCTCACCCATTAATGCGTGAACTTCTCCTGGGAACAATCTAAAATTAACGTCTGTCAACGCCTTAACACCCGGAAACTGCTTATGAATTCCGGTCATCTGCAGTACTGGACCACCCTGTTTCATAGAGTCACTCCTCTCCTATATGAACTAGAGCTGCCTCATACTCGCAAGATGGAGCAGCTCTGCTCTATTTATTTATGATAACAATGAGGTAGACAAACGCTTAGTATTGACGGTTCGGCAATTCACGTTTCGCATCTTCGGAAGTAAATACGCCTTCCTTCGTAACGATTCGTTTCGGCAGCTCTTTACCGCTAAGTACATCTTTAGCAGCTTGCATCAGCTGCCCACCAAGAAGTGGGTTACATTCTACGATGAAGTTAATTTTCCCTTCGCTTGCCGCTACAAAGCCGTCTTTCACACCATCAACGGAGATGATGATGATATCTTTACCTGGTTTAAGACCTGCTTCTTCAATAGCTTGGATAGCGCCAAGTGCCATATCATCGTTATGTGCATAGAGAACATTAATGTTCTTATTGGCTTTCAAGAAGGCTTGCATAACCTCTTTACCTTTGGCACGTGTGAAATCACCTGTTTGCGAAGCAATAACTTTGAGATTGGGATTCGATTTAATGATTTCATCAAATCCAGCTTTACGATCATTCGCAGGAGCAGAACCTGTTGTTCCTTGAAGCTCTACGATATTAACGGCTTCTTTCGTATCTTTATATTTGTCAACCAACCATTTCCCTGCGCTGCGGCCTTCTTCTACGAAATCCGAACCAATGAACGTTCTGTACAGCGAAGTATCCTTGGAATCTACGGCTCTATCCGTTAAGATAACTGGAATGTTAGCATCTTTTGCTTCTTTTAATACCGTATCCCAACCGGATTCAACAACCGGAGAGAAAGCGATGACGTCAACTTTTTGCTGGATATATGTACGAATGGCTTTAATTTGGTTTTCTTGTTTTTGTTGAGCATCGGAGAATTTCAATTCAATGCCTGCTTCTTTCGCAGAGTCTTGAACGGATTTCGTATTCGCTGAACGCCAGCCGCTCTCAGCACCTACTTGAGCAAACCCCATTGTGATTTTCTTGTCCGCTTTAGCTGTAGCTGCTGCTGCTGTGCTTGGGCTTACAGCCGCTGCCGCACTAGTGCTGCTCGCTGTCTTACTATCTCCTGAACTACCACACGCTGCTGTAAACATCATCATTGCTGAAGCTACTAAAACTACCCCTAGAGACTTTTTCATTTATTTTTCCTCCCTTATTTCACCTGTTTGCTTCGGTGTGACTAAATTATAGGATACGAATCGTGGGAGGGTATACGGAGTTTCATGAACACTTCTTATAAATTATTATTCATTTTTTGATCAACACGATTTAAAACTTAAATTTTCTATGCCAAAAGTGTAGTTTTTTGTTTGATGATTGCGTTTTCAAAACGATTGATTCATAATTTGTACTAAGAATTCGACAAAACGGAACCAATGAAAGGTTATCTTGCTATGGGCTTATATCGGAAAATAACTTCTAGCCTTCGAGCCAAACTTTTAACGATGTTTGTTATACTCACATGTCTTCCATTAATAGTTGTTGGTCTCATTTCATATAATAAATCTTACAATACCGTATTTAATAACAACAAAGCCGCGACGATGATGCTTGCTACACAGCTCGCGACAGACATGGATAATGTATTTACAGATACAAAGAAACTCCTCGAGCTCGAGAAAAACCCCAATGTTTTGCATTTTTTATTTTCACAAACAGATTCGAATTTAGATGCACGAGAAATTTTACAAACCATGTCCTCTTATAGACAGACATATCAATATGATAGTGTGCTGAACATAACGATGATTAATCTGTATGGCCGGGGGATTAGTGAGAGGAAGGGTGTGTTTCAACTTAATAAAAACGCATTGCGTAATCCGCATTTTGAATATCTGATTCAGAACCCCGAGGCTGTCTTGAATATACCGCCTGATGATTCATCTTCATTAGATCCATTGGACGGATTCCTATACAAAAATCATAATATTATCTCGATTGTTTCCACAGTGAAACAGCGGGTTACCCACGAAGTCATCGGATTCATCATTATAGATGTTGATGACAGTATCGTGAAACAGTTTTGTGATAACGTCATTATAGGAAAAAGCGGCTTTTTCTATGTCGCAGACAACAAAGGAAATGCCATTTTCTTACCATCTAAAACCGCTCACAATACGAAGTGGATTCAGAATAAAACGATTTCTTCTATTATCGAAAACAAAAACAAAGAATATGTTGATTCTTCCGAAGGTAAACCTGAATTTATTGTGACATCCCCTTCCATGTCCACGGGTTGGAATATCGTTGGTGTGGTACCACTGCAAGAGATTGTTGAGGAAGCCAATTCCATTCGTCAGCTCATCATCATTAGCGTTATGCTCAGCATCATTTTTGCTATAACCTTGCATTTCTTTGTCTCTAATCGCTTGACTCGACCGGTTCGAATACTCAAAAATAAAATGCAACTCGCTGCATCTGGCTTTCTTGAAGCTAAAGTCGTACTGGCTGGTACAGATGAAATTTCAGATTTGGGAAACAGCTTCAATATTATGCTGGGGAAAATTCGGATGCTGCTTGACCAGAGTATTAATGAACAGCAAGAAATCAAAAAATCGGAGCTCAGAGCTTTACAGGCACAAATTAACCCGCATTTTTTATACAATACATTGGATTCCATTCTATGGCTGGCGCAATCTGAAAAAAAAGAGCAAGTCGTCCAGATGGTCATGGCTTTATCCAAACTGTTTCGTATTAGCTTGAGCAAAGGAAAGGATTCGATCACATTTGAGAAAGAAATCGAGCATCTTCAGAGCTATTTAACCATTCAACAGATGAGATATCGCGATATTTTGGATTATGAAATTGCCATAGATTCAAGTCTATATTCCTTACTTATCCTCAAAATGACATTACAACCGATTGTTGAAAATGCTCTTTATCATGGGCTTAAAAACAAGCGTGGCAAAGGACTCATTCGAATTACTGCAAGGATTGAGGATGAAGATAATTTTCTTATTGTGATAGAGGATAATGGTAAGGGCATTTCTGAAGATCGGCTTGGGCAGCTGCGGAAAGATTTGTTGGAACCACATACGCCCAAGGAAACTGGGAATGAAGTATCCGGAGGGTTCGGATTGCACAATGTTCATCGACGGATTTGCTTATATTATGGAGAATCTTACGGCGTACAGGTAGACAGCATTGAAAGTGAAGGAACCATTGTTAGCATTCGAATACCGTGTGATTGGGGATGATGTTGCGTGAAAAAAATACTGCTTGTCGATGATGAAATATTAATTAGGGAAATCATACGTGATAGTATTGATTGGGAAAAGGAAGGGTTTATTTACAGTGGCGATGCATCAGATGGAGAGGTTGCACTTCCTATTATTGAAAGAGTCCAGCCTGACATCTTAATTACGGATATTTTGATGCCTTTCATGAACGGTCTTGAGCTGAGCAGCATTATGAGTAAGCAGTTTCCGGATATGAAGATTATTATTATTAGCGGCCATGCCGAGTTTGAGTACGCGAGATCAGCTATGCAAATTGGTGTGCAAGAATACTGCTTGAAACCAATTAGCCCCGCTGAGCTCCTGAAGGTGCTCCATAAAGTTAGCGCTGAAATTGACAAAGAACGAGAAATAAAGATGCAACTCCAACTGCTCAAAGCGAAAGAACATGAAAGTAGTACAATTTCACAAGACAAGCTATTGAATGATCTATGCAGTGGTTTCATGACCACTTCAGAAGCCATGCATCATAGTGCCTCCATTCAATTGAACATTATTGCTCATTATTATGTAGTTGCCGTGCTAGATTTACGTGAAGCAGAAGCAAACAAGCATGAAGAGATGAATGCTAAGCATGACAATGAGCGCTTACTTTTGGACAAATGCAATCTACTAAAGGAGAACCATAAACAGTTGATGTTTCAGCGCAGCCGCTCTGAAAGTGTTTGGATTATTAAAGGCGATACCTTAGAGAATTTAAAGCTGGAATTACAACTATTTCAGGATTTGCAAAAAGCAATCTCAGAAGAAGCCCATTCACTCCCTATCTCTATTGGCATTGGCAGTGTACAAGATCGTCTTCAAAAAGTACATATCTCCTTTCTTGATGCCATGGAAGATGTTCATTGGAGAAGGTTATCCCGTCAGAATCGGAATGTGCTAAGTGAGATGAACACAGCAACCTTAGATCCCACTCTTTTTTTAGATCGTGGTGCTTTTATGGATTTCTTGAAAATTGGGTCACACAACAAATTAGGTTCGTTTGTCGCAGATTATGCCGCTGCGTTAGTCGATATAAATTGGCATACATCTTCAATCGGTTTCTACATTTTAAATGATGTGACCATCGAAGCTTTTCGTTCGAATAAAGATATGTATCGTCACCTTACAGAGCCTGAAAAATCGCTTCAACAATTCCAGCAAATGATAGGTAATATCCGTACTTGGGAGGAAACCTGTTCTTATTTAATCCATTTAATTGAACAGTTCTGGACATGGCGTTCTCGTATTTACGATAAATATAGCGATATGATTGCAAAAGTCAAAGAATACATCCAATTGAATTTTGAAAAAGATAACTTCTCTTTACAAGATTCAGCCGAGTATGTAAATTTGAGTCCAAACTACTTGAGCCGAGTATTCAGTCAGGAAACAAGCCAAACCTTTATTGAATATTTAACACAAGTACGTATTCGAAAAGCGATGGATCTGCTTAAGAGTACATCAGCAAAATCATATGAAGTCGCTTTTCTAGTGGGCTATAATGACCCCCATTATTTCTCGAATTTATTCAAACGATTGACAGGAATGACACCAAAAGAATTTAGAAAAAATGGAACTGCCGATGAAACACTCAATATCCTGAAGGGAGATACTCTTCATGAGGATGATTAAATGGCTGACGATCGGCAGTATCCTGATGCTTATTTTATCTGGATGTAAGGGATCAACGCGTTCCACACCGGAATTATCTTTTTCTACGTCAAGCACGCCAAAATCAACGATGTCCAACACAAAACATTCCGATCAACTCATTTTTGGTATCATTTATCCGATGACACACCCCTTCTATGAGATGATTACCGATTCCATAGAAAAAGCAAGCAAACCTTATTCCATTCAGTTAATTGTCAAGGCACCTGATGAAATTAATCTGGAACAGCAAATGAGAATGATGGAAACCATGATTACGCAGAAGGTAAACGGAATTGCCATTGATCCTATCGATCCGGTTGCTTTGGCACCTTTAATTAATAAAGCCGTACAATCTGGTATTCCCGTTATTTGTTTCGATTCCGATGTTCCTGACAGTAAACGATATACCTTTATAGGAAGTGATCCGCTGAAAGAAGGTACTCTCATGGGACAAATTATTGAAAGAAATCTGAAAGGTAGAGGCATGATCATGATTGAGGGGAGCTTATCCAAATCTCCTCAGATCATCCACCGACTTGAGGGTTTACTGCAATATTTAAAAAAGAATACTGAAATACAAGTTCTCGAAATGAGATATCATGATGGTGATAACGAGAAAGCAATTGCGGACCTAGAAGCAATGATTAATGAGCATCCTCATTTTGACGCACTGGTGCCTTTGGATATTGTTTCCAGTTCGAATGCAATCCTCGTTTGGAAATCCCAAGGCTTAAAGCGTTATGCCATAACATTCGGCATGACTCCTGATGTCAAAGAAGCCTTATTAAATGGTCAAATAAACTCCGTGATTTCTGAGAATGAACATCTATGGGGAGATGAAATAATTAATCAATTACTCGCAGCTTCTACAAATGCACCTGCCTCTACATGGGTCGACACTGGTTTTCGAGAAATTAAACAAAGCGAAATGGTTGATGAATATTAACCAACGAGCCGAGCTTATTTTAAAGCTGAGCCCACGCCGAGCCGCAAAACGCATCCACAGGCGAGGTGCCTAAGAAGGGCTGATTACCTAGCAAACAGTTTAGAATCTCCCTTTGAACGATGGCCGAGGCATTATAACCATTAATCATGGTTGGCATGGTCGGCATTTCATATAAGGTATAAGGGTTACCTAACGAAATGAACATCGTTGGCACGTAAGTAGGATACCAAGTGAAGATCCCGCCTGCTTCTTCTGGAGACAAACGAAGGGAATTTTGCATAAAGCCCGGCGATCGCTGCGTCAAGTAAATGACCAAATCAATGTCATTCTCATCCTGTTTGAGATGGTAATTTCTAACCACTTCAAACCCTTCCTCCACCAGCATTTTCTCAAATCCGCTGCCTCCTGCACCGTTCTCTGTGAATAAAGAGCCTTCACTTCCTAAGGCGATGAGAAGAACTCTTTTATGCTTCTCAGGTGAAATAGGTAACAAGTTTTGCGTGTCCTTCACTAACGTCACAGAATTTCGTGCTAATTCTTGGGCTAATGTCACATGCTCAATTGAGCCTACGCTAGCCAAATCTTGCAGAGCTGTTCTTTCCAAATGCAGCCCCAAAGAAGCTTTCAGAGCAAGCACTCTCGTAACAGCATCATTCAGGCGCTCCTCCGTAATAATGCCTGCCTTAACACCTTGAAGCATCGCTTCATAGTCGTATTTGAGATCTTCCGTAAAAAGAAACATATCGACACCGGACGCGATACACGCTGGAACGATTTCGTTGCGCGGCCCCCAACTGGTCATGCCTACCATGGATGACGCATCGGAAATGATCAACCCATTGAAGCCCAGTTCTTCTCTTAGAAGCTTCACGTTCAGCTCATAGGAAAGCGATCCCGGCGTATGCTGTTTTCTAATATCGTCAATCCCAAGCTCTTTATAATATGCAGGAAGCGCGATATGCGCGCTCATTACACTTTTCACGCCGGCATCGAAAGCTGAACGATAAACGCGGCCGTAGGTTTCGCGCCATTGCTGCATCGGCATGGCGTTCACTGTCAGCACTTTATGCTGATCACGGTCATCCATCCCGTCACCTGGCCAATGCTTAACGCACGCTGCCATTCGCCTGCCGTCCTGTACACCCTCCATTACGGGAATCGCGTACGATTCCACGACCTCAGGTGTATCTCCAAACGCGCGTGTATTTACAATCGGATTTTGATAATTATAGTTAATATCCAGTACTGGGCCGAATACCCAGTTAAATCCAATTGCAGAGCCCTCTGCTTCAATGCCTTTACCGAATGCTAGCGCTAGCTCTGGCCTGCATGTAGCTGCAACTTGCATATTCATGCCGAGATTCGTGCCGTCAATTGCCCCGCCAAATCCGCCAGATTCTAAATCTCCACTCACCAATAAGGGCAGCTTGCTGCAACTTTGCATTTCCACAATTTTCGCCTGTTGATTTACCTTCGTGGCATCAGGACTAAAAGCAAAGAGATGTATCCCACCTGGCTTAATGCTCAATAAATCCTCCGGCTCCGGTGAAAATGGTTTTTGAACCACAACGAACAACTGTCCGACTTTTTCTTCCAAGCTGAGTCCATCTCGCGTTTCCTTCACCCAAGAAACATCTGACTCTGATAAATAAAATGGTTTTTGTCTAAGTTGATCCTCTTTCATTTCGTGTACGCCCTCCCGTTATAGCAAATACTTACGAATAAAGTACGTAGGCG
This sequence comes from Paenibacillus marchantiophytorum, assembly GCF_014640555.1. Classification (GTDB taxonomy): domain Bacteria; phylum Bacillota; class Bacilli; order Paenibacillales; family NBRC-103111; genus Paenibacillus_E; species Paenibacillus_E marchantiophytorum. Next base: position 50,992 of record NZ_BMHE01000008.1, read on the forward strand.
TGCAGCTCCATGCATGACAATAACTATTAATTAAATTGCTGCCATAAGGAGACAGCTTCTTATCGTTGGGGTTGTAGATTTCCCAGAAGCAATCCGCTCCGTCTTTGACCATTTCTCCCCAGTACGCTCTCATTTGCTCCAAGGCTTTCTCGGGTCTGCCGCTTTCAAATAAAGCTTCAATTAAATGATGGTACATGTACGGCGTTGTCATCCCGATTTCTGGCGAAGAGTCGAATAGCCGATCCATCAATTGACCATTTTGCTCTTCGTTCAACACACCTGCCAAAGCCATCCACACCTGAGACGCCCATGAAACCTGCTTATTCGCGCCACTCACGAAGAAGCTTAGCTCATCATCCCATAAATGGTGGCGTGCCGCTCTCGTCACACGATCAATTTGTTCAGAAATGAAAGTTGCCTCTTGTTTTCTCTCTAGCACTTCAGCCAGTCCAAGACCCCTTTTGAGACAATACAACAGTATCGCATGCGCAGATGCTTGTTTATTCAGCTCCGGATGCCAATCCGTGAAGCACCACCAGGTTTCATCATCACGAACTACACCGTATTCATCCAACCGCGCTAAGCCGATGTGGATTTGTTCAAGGGCAATAGGCCATAGATCTACCAGTGCTTCGCGATCCGCGGAAGCCTCATAATAATCGAATAACGTCGCAACGAAGAAGAGTGAATAATCATAAAGCCTCGTATCATCAACGACCGGATTGGGTTTTTCAAAAACACAGGCTCCAACTGCACCATCAGCTAGCGTCATGCCGCCAAACAAATATAAGCAGCGCTTCACCAAATCATGATGATGAAAGGTCTGATAGTTCGCCAGCGCTTGGAGCCTTAAATCCCCGATCCACAGTCTGCGATCCCGCTTCGGTCCGTCTTCAAACACCGTTTGCATGCAGTCCTGAAGCGTCTTGATGCTAATGGCATCCATCACTTGTAAATCTTCCTGAACATTAGCAGGAAGCGGTGTTAGATCCCTCACATCAGCGGAGGTAACTGCCGTGCAATGAATATCGGTGAACGAGACCGTATACTTACGGGATGTATCGATAATTACTACCTTCAAATAGCGGAAGCAATATCGTCGGGGCAGCTGTAAAACCGTAGGAAGCACATCTACGAAGATCGTTTCTTCCTGCAGCCAGGATTTGCTCAACCAGCCCTCATAACTGTCGAAAGGTTCAGCCACCTCACAAGGCATCTCCCCAAAGATTAGCTTCAGCCCCAGCGGGGCATCTTGAGGACTACCCACAGACTTGATCGAAAGGGAGATATAACCAACGAGATGATCGCCAAAATCCAGAATGAAGCTGTCATCCTTGCCGAAGGATTGCGTTTGTAATGCTGCGATACTACCCGTTTGTCGCGTTCTCCATCCCTGGAAAGCTTCTTCATCCGCTACGACCTCAATGACGGATCTTGGCAGAACAATAGACTCATACAGATCAGGGGTCAATTTCTCCGCTAATTCCACGAAGTTTTGATGAATTCCCATTACAACTACACACTCCTTTTCAAATGGCCACATGCCTTATATGAGAATCAATTCTTCAAGCAGCCCTTCGATTTGTTGCTTCGTTACGCCTGTCATCGTATTCTCACCCAGCTGCTTAATCGTTGATTTGCGAACGAAGTTAAGAAAGGGGCCTTCGAATAAGGATGACATATGCTTCTGGAAAATCGCCGTCGCCACTTCATGATCCAGCACATCATCGATTCTCGAATGCTCATTAAATGTAACGCGGAAGAGATCACTATTCCCATATGTGAATGTGTAGTCTCCAGATCCTAGAAGGACGCGCACACCTTGTGCAACTTCACTTATGGCTTGAATGCCAGGGATCAAGGTGTCGAGGGAATTCCCCCCTTCTTTCACGCTGCCAACTGCAGCTCCTGCAAGAATGACATCTGCGGTTGTGTTTGCTGGGATACGTACCGTCACTTGAATTTGTCCCTGATCCACCTGCCAACCGGACTCGATTCGTCCATATAGGGAGGTATGCGCTGCTTTGGCATAAGAGAGACGATTCAATCCAAACATCGGCTCGATATGAATACGCTTGAAGGCCGGTACTGTAACGTCCATATCCAGGCCGGCTATTTTGCGGTACATCCAGTCTCCGATGGCTCCATAAGCATAGTGGTTAAAAGAGTTCATATCATCGCTCCAGAAGGAACCGTCCGATTTAATGCTGTCCCAATGCTCCCAGATGGTTGTCGCTCCCTTGGAAACGGAATACAGCCATCCTGGATAGCTTTCTTGCAGCAGCAGCTTAACCGCTGTTTCGTGATAGCCGTTATTCGAAAGCGCGAAGCACAAGTAAGGTGTGCCCACGAAGCCTGTTGATAAATGATAATCATTATCCAGAATCAGTTCATTGAGATCTTTCGCCACTCTTGCACGTACCTCGTCATCGACTAGATCGAAGACAAGCGCAAGGATATGCGCAGTTTGCGTTGGGGCCGCGACGCGCCCATTTTTCGTCATAAATTCATCGCGGAAAGCTTGAATAACGCCTTGATAAAGCTCCTCGAAAGCAAGTGCTTCTTCTTCATGCCCAAGAACTCTTGCAGCATCACGAACAATACGCGTCGAATACGCATAATACGCCGTTGCAATCAAAGCGACAGGTGTCGCACCAATGTAGCTGTTTTCCTTCGCATCCAGCGCAAGCCAATCTCCGAAATGAAAGCCTGTGTTCCATAGGAATTCTTGATCGCCTTGGGAGCGGATGTAGGAAATCCATCCTTTCATGCTTTCATATTGTTCAGCAAGCAGACGCTTATCCCCATAGTATTGATAAACGGTCCACGGGCAGATTACCGCAGCATCTCCCCATGCAGCTGAGTTCTCTCCGCCTACAACGTCCGGAACAACAAAAGGAATGCCGCCATTCGGTCTTTGTTCAGCCTTCATATCATGCAGCCACTTCGTGAAGAAGGGTCCGCCTTGGTAATTAAATAACGCCGTGGAGATGAAAACCTGAGCATCCCCCGTCCACCCTAACCGTTCGTCACGCTGTGGACAATCTGTCGGTACGTCTAGGAAATTGCCACGTTGGCCCCAGCGAATGTTGCTTTGCAATTGATTCACTCTAGTATCCGAACATTCGAACTCACCTGTCGGCTCCATATCGGTATGCATGACTTCACCGAGGAAAGCATCCAGCGGAAGGCCATTCTCTTGGCCGGGAAAGCCCTCGACCCTTACATAGCGAAAGCCCATGAAGCTGAAATAAGGTGCATAGGTTTCGGGACCACTCCCTTTCACGATATAGGTCACGACCTGCTTCGCCGGACGCAGGTTACCAAAATATATATTCCCATCCTTATCCAAGACCTCGGCATGTTTAAGCTCAATCCGCGTACCTGCAGGGGCAGATACTGTGAAGCGCATGCGGCCTACCATATTTTGTCCCATATCCAGTACATGATCGCCGGCAGGCGTTACGAAATAAGCAATCGGACGTATTACCTCAGTTACACGAGTCGATGCGTTTTCTTGAGGCACCAAAACATCAAAGCTTACATCTGTACAAACCTGAGTGGCACACCACTTGTCATCTCGGAAATTGGCCGAGCTCCAGCCTGAATGCTCTAAACGCGCATCATACGTTTCACCATGGTAAATCGTTGCATATTGAATCGCTCCCGTAGAAGCCTTCCAGGTCGTATCTGTGGCCACTACTTCTTCTGTGCCATCTTTATATTGAATATGCAGCTGTGCGAGGGCAGCCCGGCGTTCACCGTATTTAAAGTTTTTATTTTCAAATCCCATCCCGCTCCTGTACCAACCATCCCCGAGCAGAATACCTATCCCGTTACCATCACGTTGAAGCATATCCGTTACATCATAGGTTTGAACCTGCAGCCGAGTTGGATAACTCGTCCAGCCTGGCGCCAGCAGCTCATCGGAAACACGAGTTCCATTTACATACAGCTCATAGACGCCTGCAGCCGTCGCATAAATACGTGCAGACAGGACATCCCCTCCAACCTCAAACTGCTTGCGAAGCAGAAATGCAGGCTCGGACTGCGGATCCATTTCACTTTCATCAGGTGTGATCCACTCAGCTTGCCATTCCCCTTGATCCATCAAGCCCATCTCCCACCAAGCGACTTCACTCCATGCGGATTCACGGCCAAGGTTATCCCAGACTTTCACTTTATAGTGGTAACGAGCTCTGGATAGCAGCTCAGGTCCCCCATAAACAAGTTGAATAGACTGATCGGATTCCATATAGCCTGTATCCCACACTGGTTTTGTAAAATCACCCACTTCGTTAGCTACGATGATCTGATACCCTCGCTGCAGCGTGCCGCGGCGATCGGACTCAATTTGCCAGCTTAGTTGTGGATGCTTCGCTCCAATGCCAAGCGGATTCGTTCTATATTCACATTTCAACGCTGTAACCTGTAAATTCCCCATAGTTATCCTCCTCATTAACGACCCCATGATTAGCCTTTAACCGAACCTGCTGTCATCCCTGCTACAATTTTTTTGTTAAAAACAATGAATAATACAAGAGGCGGTAAGGTGATCAATAAAATGTTCATAAATAGCAGATTCCATTGCGTCACGAACTGGCTTTGGAAATTATAAAGCGTTAATTGCACTGTCGCATTCTTAGCTCCTGGGAAGAAATACAAGGGGTTCGTAAAGTCATTAAATATCCCTACGGACGATGTGACAATAATGGTTGCTGTTACAGGTTGCAGTAGTGGCAGAATGATTCTATAGAACAATCCCAATCCGCTGGAACCATCCACCACAGCAGCTTCATCTACTTCACGCGGAATGCCTGCCATAAACCCTTTGTACAGCAAGACCCCGAAAGGAAATCCGAGTGCCACCTCGACGAGAACGAGACCTGGCAGCGTTTTGAACAAACCAATACCATTCAAGACCCAGATCGTGGGTACGATAGCTGGCGGTATAATTAATCCAGACAGGACAAGGAAGTTGAGCCATGGCGTCGCACGATCATTTCTGCGCTGCATCACAAACCCTGCCATCGCACAAACAAGAATCAACACGGTAATGGATATGACCGTCAGCAAAGTACTGTTGTAAAATGCCCGCAATAACATGTAATCCCGGGCAGTGATTACTTCCTTCAGATTGTCCCAAAGATGAATCGTTGAAGGCCAAGCTAAGTTCAACAAGGAAGATTCTTTCTTGTCCTTGAGTGCATTGACAATAACAAAGTAGAATGGAATCCAGAAGATAACAATGGTCAGAAGAATGGCAATGACTTCAATGCCTAAGCCTTTTATTTTCCTGCTCATAGTTCCGCCTCTTTTCTGTTCAGGTAAGAATACAGCGGAAGGGCAAGCGCCGTTACCACAATAAATAAAATCACGTTTCCTGCTGTAGCCAGACCATAATAACCACCTTGGTACTGCTTATAGATGATGGAGGCGATAAGGTCAGTCGTAAATCCAGGCCCCCCCTTGGTCATTGCCCAAACGAGGTCGAAGGATCGCAATCCACCGATAAACGATAAAATGATAACGGAATTCGTTGCCGGACGGCTTAACGGGAGAATAATATGCCAGAACTTACGGAATGCTCCTCCTCCATCCATCTCTAGGGCTTCATAATACTCTTGAGGAATAGAGAGAATTCCAGCGATATAGATGACGGTTGCGAAGCCAACGCCTTTCCATACATCAACGAGGGCAACGGACAGCAGTGCTATGCGTGTATCACCTAACCAGTCAGGGCCAGCAATACCGATTGCCGCTAATGCCGTATTGATTAATCCTTGTGTTGGATGCATCATCATGCTAAAGGTAATGCCAACTGCAATGGTACTAAGCAAGGTTGGAAAAAATATGACAGACCGCAGATAACCCTTGGCTCTTATTTTTGAAGTTAGAAATACGCCTAGCAACAAGCCCAAAACAACTTTTAAAACGCAAGTGACTAAAGCATAAATGAGTGTATTCTTAAATCCGATTAGGAGTGAAGCTTCTTGGAAAAACATTGTAAAGTTATCCAAACCGATAAACGTCCAGCTCGTTAAATTCCATCTTGTCAAACTGAAGAAAAAAGACATAATGGTTGGAAAAATGAAAATCAATAAGTAAATAATGGCTGCAGGAATAAGAAAAGCATATGAGTACGTACGTTTGAACACCTTGGCCACCGAGATCACCCCTAAGTTTAAGAAAAGAGCCGGTCCTGCATGAATTTCGCATCGCCGACTCCTCTCTGATTAATCTTTAATTACTACCATCCTTGAAGACCAAGTTGCTTGGCTTGTTTCTCTACATCTTTGTCATACACTTCAGCGCCTTGTTTACCTGTTTTGATAGCGGCTCCGACTTCGGTTGTAATTTGCGGTAAGCTGGAACCTTTAATTGGGGAAACAAATTCCAAAGCTGGTGCTGTTTTATTGCCGTCAAAATATGGCGTCATATCTTTCACTGCTTGTGCAACATTATCCGGCAGTTTGGCACCTTTAATTGCATAAGGGCCTGATGGCATGGACGCTGCCGACTGTGCGGCTACACCTTCCAAGGAAGCGATGAATTCGACAAATTTCTTCGCTTGCTCCGCATGCTTAGTCGCTTTGTAAATGTAGGCACCGCTTGGCATCCACACCGTTAACCCATTCGTTGCCGCACTGTCCCCCGGCTGTGCAAAGAAGCCGATATCCTTCATTTTGTCTGGGAAATTCTGCCCAAGCGCTGGCGTTGCAAAGGATAGCATCGGATATTGAGCACCTTTGCCCTCCGCAAGCATCTTCAAGCCCGCATCATACGTTGTTGCTAAGAAATCTTTGTTCATGTATCCTTTTTTCGCAATTTCCTCCAGCTTTTCAAAGCTTTTAAGTGCTCCTGCATCCGTCGCATATTTCACTTTATTCGCTGTATATTCATCCGCAAACTTCGGATTGGCGGCCTGCACATTGTAATAATCCGCTAATACAACGAGTTGTGACGTCCAATCATCTTTATAAGAACCGATGACAGGTGTGATGCCAGCTGCTTTGATTTTCTCACTGTTCGCCATCAATTCGGCCCATGTCTTCGGTACGGAGAGACCCAGATCAGCATAAATCTTCTTGTTGTAGAACCATCCGCCGGCCATCGTTGAGCCAATCGGGCCTGCATAGACTTTACCTTTGGAAGAGACCGTCGGTTTAAAGGAATCAATCACATTCGCTTGAAAAGGTTCACTCGTAAGATCAAGCAGGTTTTGTTCTGGATTAAGCGCTTGCATAAGTGATCCGCTGTTATAGAAGAAAACATCTGTCATATCTCCAGTTGCTAGACGAGTTTTGACAATGTTATCGCCTTCTCCGCCGCCTGGGCGTGTTTCTTGTTCAACATGGATGTTCGGATATTTCTTTTCGAATGCTGCAACAATCCCTTTTGCAATATTGACAGAATCCTGTGTATTATCGATTAATAGTGAAATGGTTACTTTCTCATCCGCTTTTTTGGAGCTGCTGTCTGTCGCTTGCCCTTTCGTACCGCCAGATGATGTGGATGTCGTTCCGCAGCCTGCTACCACACCTGCCAATAGTACCGAAGTGGAAATCCCTGCAACCCATTTTGATGTCTTTTTATTCATCTTCAAATCCCCCTTAGTCATCTTGGTTAGGATGAATCGATTCCTATGTTTACCACGAGTTCGTTATCCCCGTGCTTTAATCTTAATCGTTTTTCCTAACCACAGGCAGTGCGTCATTCTTCTGATTGATGTCCGTATTTTTTAGATTCCTGCAGGGTTCGCTAACTGATCTTTATATTGCCCAGGCGTACAGCCTGTGTATTTTTTAAATACTTCAGAGAAGTGTCTATAGGTATGGTACCCAACTTTCTCACTTACATCATTTACTTTCAAACCGCGGCTAAGCAGTGTCTTGGCAAGCTCCATGCGAATACGAGTCACATATTTAATATACGATTCGCCCACTTCCTCCTTAAATAACACACTGAAATACGTGGGATTCATGCCAACATGCTCGGCTACCTCCTGCAGTGTGACATCACGTGTATAGTTAAGCTCCATATAATTGCGCGCTCGTGTGACGGAAGCATGCCTTGCGTGCTCACGAGCATACATCGTATTGTCTATGAGCATGTCAAGTTGACTCCGAAACCATTCCGTCACTTTCCCTCTTGCTGCCATTTCGCGTAACTCTACATGCGGTCGGTACGTTTCAGCGATGCGACTGGCTTTGTCCCCAGATGACCTTTTCGCTTCTTCGAGCGCCAAATAAAGCAGCTTAAGCATTTCATGTTCAGCAACTTCGCTATCAAGCTTTTCCATTTGGATCCACGCAATATAGCGATCAATCTGCTCGAGCATGCCGGTCTTATTACCGGAACGCAAACTCAGAATAATGGCTTCCTCACGTTCGCTTAAACCTTCTGGCCGGGTAATCAAATCGCCTAAATCCTCAAACCGCACGATCCCTTTCTCCCCCAAAAAATGTGCGGACCGTAACGCGCGAAGCGCTTCTTTATAGCTGTGTGCGGCATCCTTCAGCTCCGTATAAGTCCGACCGCTCCCAACGGAGATGTCAGCTTGCTCGGAGTCCAATTGCAGTTTCTCCCAGAACTCAGGGGTTGGCTGCTGGGCATGCACACATACAAATAATCTCTCTTGGCCATGACGTAGCGGAATCGCTGTAAAGTCCGTCTGCTCAAGCATTCGCAACTGATCTGATTCCGTCGCCAGAACGGTCACGCCAATAATGGATTCAGCACCTGACCCATAAATTTCTCGCCACTTCTCTTCAGCTTCTTCTCCAAGAAATAGCAAATCGAAGGTTGCCTTCACCAAAAGATCGCCTTGACTACTCTTTACTTTTGTCTTAAGCTCCAGCACTTCTTGCTCCTGGCTGATTTTGTCCAACACCTTGCGAATCGCTTGCTCAATCGTTGGAATTGTAATGGGCTTCTCTAAATAATCAGCAACCCCGAGATTAATCGCTCTTTTCACATATTCAAACTCATTAAACCCGCTAAACACGATACATAATGTCTCTGGCGCTTCCCGCATAATTTCTTCAATCAGCTGAAGTCCGTCCATGCCAGGCATCCGAATATCCGTGAAAATAAGTTTGGGCCGATGTGCCCGAAATAGCTCTAGGGCTGACAGACCATTGTCAGCTGTGCCAACAAGCTCGATGCCAAAGCTTGACCAGTCTATCATTTCACGCAGGCCTTGAAGCACAATATATTCATCGTCGAAAACCGCGGCCTTAAGCATCTTCATCCCTCTTTTCACCGAATAGTTGAAAGCGAATTTGGAGTTGAGTACCTTGATTGACCACACTCGAAATCGTTAACGAACTCGTCGTTCCATAGTATAGAGTCAGTCGTTCACGCACATTTTTCAATCCATATCCTTGTTCCGTCACAGTTAAATCTGCTATGCCTACACCGTCATCTTCCACTGTAAAAACAAGAAATCCCTCGTCCCTCTTGCCCGTAAGTCGAATTGTACCTTCTCCCACCTTGGGTTCTAACCCATGGTAAATCGCATTCTCAACAAGAGGTTGAAGCAGCAGCTTCATAATCTCCATACCCATTAAGGCTGGCTCGACCTCTTGCACATATTGAAACCGGTTATGATACCGAATATTCTGGATCGTCATGTAATGCTCAATATGCTTTAGTTCTTTAAATACGGAGATCGTATCCTTTCCTTTATTCAAACTCAATTTAAAGCTTTCCGATAAGGATATCGCCATCTGAGCGACATCGTGATTCTTCTGCAACGTTGCCATCCAATAGATGGAATCTAACGTGTTATATAAGAAATGCGGCTTAATTTGCGCCTGCAGCGCGCGAAGCTCAGCCTCCCGCTCCTTTAACTCAGAATGAACCAAGCGTTCATTCAATTGTTTATTTTCAGAGACAACACGTTTGAAGGTTTCCCCGATCGTCCCAACCTCGTCCTGTTCGAACGTCTCATCGAATTCGCGGGCCCCCATCGTCCAATCCACCATCATTTTTTTGATTTGTAGAAGCGGGCGGGTAATACTGCCGGAAATAAAGATGGCATACATCAGCGCAATAATGCCCATTGATACAGCAATGAGTGTTGTGAGTGTGCGAATTTGATTCGATTGTTTGAGCAGTTCATTCACTTTAATCAAATGTATAAAGGTCCAATCCGTCGTTTGATTCTGGAATTGGCTAATGAGATAACCATTTTGCTGCAATTGCTGAATCAGGAATTGGTTGTCCCCCTCTTTGAGAACGGAATTGTCGGTCAGACCATTATTAAACACGATTTTACTGCTGTCAGAGGAATTATCCAGCGCCATGAAACCGCCGGCATTGTTATTTTCATTGAAAATATTCGTGAAAATATCCGTTGAAATATTCACGACTAACAGACCAATCGTCTGTCCGCTCGGACTTGACGCATCCCGAAATAATTTAACCGTGGAAAAGGAATTCTTCGAGTGATCGAGTATATCATAGCCCAGGAAAACAACCTTGCCCTGATCCTGTAAAGCACTTTGATACCAATCCGTTTGTTGTATGAGCTTGATCTTATCCGGCTTCTCATATACACCCGCATCATCAGAGCGTCCCGTGCAGAAGGCCTTGAATTCCAAATTAAACACACAGATGGAGTTTACAAATTTGGTGTCAAATTGATTGTTGTTAATCGCTTTTTGCAGCTTATTTGAAGTCCATTCACTTGTCGATTCCGTTGAATCCGCAGATTTAGGTCCGCTGCTCTGAGCCGCGTTGCTGTTGGACAGAACCTCCCTCACCTCATTGTTCACCACAATCGAACGATTCATATTAATAATGCTGCGAAATAGTAAATCCGCCACTTCACTCGATGTTTCCAAATGATTCTCATAGGTTTGGGCATTCGTTTCCATCAATGTGTTCTTAGCAATATCGAAAGAAAAATATCCTAATAGGAAGAGCGGCGGCAAGGAGATGATAATCATAGCAACTAGAAACCGACTTCTAAGCCGTTGTAAACGAAATTTGGATAAGAGAAACCGCAACCTTTTATTCATATTGTGCCTCCCTCATCTTTTGGCGTATACAGGTATTATAGCTAGTTCACCCCTAATTACATAATGTGCTTATTTTTTGGGTGAGTGTCCGTTTTTTTTGGAAAAGGATTGAGACTCCTTGCTCGAATGTAAGAAAAGTGGCTTTGCCACCCTGAGAGATGAGCATCTTCATAACGGTTTTCAGCAATCTAGCGGATCCTAGTTTCCTTTGGGCTTTGCAATGACAGAGATCGTCGTGTGAAAAGGAACTATGATCCGCTAAATGGCGGGAACTGGGGTAAACGTAGCATGAAAGGGAACTGAGATCCGCTATTTAAGCGGAACCTGCTGATTCCAACCGAGAATTGGTGCAATAGCGGATCGTAGTTCCCTCTGGCGCGGAATATGGCGGTTTTCGGAATTATAGCGGACTGTAGTTCCCTCTGGATCCTTGTCATGACACATTTTCCTACAATCGCGGCTTGACGTTCCCATATCTCCGCGCGATTGCAAAGCTAGAGGATCTCATTCTGCCAAATAGCTTGTTTATACCTCCAAACCAGCACCAATTCGAACACATAAGTACGTTCACAGCTACCTTGTTCTCATCGCATCGAACCCCTCCATCGTGATGGGGCCGCCTACAACCCAAGCCTGGAGACTGGCGTCAATCTCCAACATTTAAATTCTGGGCCAGCTTCACTCACCCCAACCCAAAAACATGTCTCCTAGACCTTCGTCGATGGTCAAGATAACATGTCGATGGTTGACTTGGCATACGTCCTCAGACAAGACACGGCTCCACTCTTCCGTTTCTCCGCATGAACACGTCGTGCAGAAACACCCCCTGCATAAATAAGGGGTAAGCTTCGCTCACCCCAAAACATATAAATTCTTATATT
>NZ_BMHE01000008.1:62909-178969 GCF_014640555.1 Paenibacillus marchantiophytorum
CAAAAAACCATGCAGAAAGCATGGCTTTATCATTTAACGAAAATATTTCCGGTTATGGTGCAAGCATATAAAATGGATAGCAAATACGAAGTTGCCAGAGAGGTAGGCATCGAGGATCAATAAAAAGTTAGTTCAATCACAAAGGTTTCCTGAAGCCCCATCGATCATAGGGATGGAATAAAATTAGATCTGCCTCTCCTCTATACATTATTCTCCACATTAAATCGAAAAAAATCAAAATCAGCATGCCCGCCAACATGCTTAGTCGCATAATTAAACAACCCAAACCGGTAGCCCATAAAATGATCCAGGGTATACTTCATCTTCAAAGGAGCCCCGATTTGCTTCCATTCTTCACAGTCGGCTGAGTAGTAAAAGCTTGCAAGATCAATGCTATTGTTAAAATTGAAATGAATTTTCAAATAAATCAAACTTTCCTCGTATGGAAAACGCTCGACCGTTTCTTCACTACCGTCGCCTCCATTGACACACATCGCAACATATCGCTTTCCGTTCGCTGCGGCTTGAATACCGACTGTTCCGAAATGATTATGAAGTGCTACCATTCCAGCATGATCACCCGGCCTCATATGGGAAACATCCATTGCCGTAATTCCAATGCATACAGGACCTTCTGTCCGCTGCGTCAATGTATTGCGTGCAAATAGGACGCTACTGGTACTATTTCCTGTCTCTAATCGCAACCAGCCAGGGCGCGTGATCGCAGACCAAAGGCGGTTATCCGGATTATGATTCCATTGCCAATTAAGCAGCAATTTATTTTCGTTATAGTCGAACTCATCGCTAATCACCAATTGAATAGGTGCGGTGCTTGGCAATTGCGCCCGGAATGAAACTTGCGCTTTACCTTCCATCCCAATGACCGGCCAGTCCTCCACCCAAGTAACTTGAAGCACAATAGGAATTCTCCCCACAGCATCATGATCTTGAAATAATAAGGCATACCACTCATCCTGCGGTGTATCAACAATGCCTCCTTGAGCGATACCATGATTACGGTAACCCATGTCGTCATCAAGAATCACTTTATGCTCATAAAGACCGAGCAACTCCCTGGAACGATAACAAAGTTGTCTACGACGCCTATTTCCGGTACTGGGCCATTCAATGAAAAACAAATAATAATAACCATTCAGCTTATATGCATGGCATCCCTCGCATCGTAACATGATACCGTCACGTTCCGTCTCGAAGAGCTCCTGATGGATACCTCCAGATTTTACAGTCATTACATCAGATGTCAGCTCTCTAATGTGAATACTCCCGTTGCCGTGAATCACATAAACACGGCCGTCGTCAAACAGCAGACTCGGATCATGATGAATTCCTGCAATGACAGAGCGCTCCCACTTCCCGTTGTCGATATCTGCTGTCCGGTATATGTAGAACCGGTTCATATCATTACTTGAGAAGCACACATAGAACACGCCATTATGATGCCGTAAACTTGCAGCCCATGATCCTTTGCCGTAAATGCCTCTCCCATCCAGCAAATTGTTGGCGTCGTTATCCTCTAAGGTATCGTAAACGTAGTTCACGATCTTCCAATCCATCAAATTCTCAGACCTCATAATCGGGCATCCAGGCATTGAATGCATGCTTGTGCTAACCATATAGTAGGCTGTTCCTACTCTAATAACACAAGGGTCCGGAACATCCGCCCAGATGATTGGGTTCGTTATCGTCACATTCCCCATCGCTAACTCTCCTAATACTTAAAAGCCGATCCCAATACGCTTATTTCCTTACAATCTCACGATACTCCGCTGGAGTCATGCTGGTTGATTTTTTGAAAAATCGAGTAAAAGAGTGTGGGGTTTCATACCCTACCTGAACGCCCACTTCAGCAATTTTAAGTTCATCTTTCTTGAGCAAATTTTTGGCTTTCTCCATTCTAACTTCATCAATATATTCAGATAGATTAATGCCACTTTCCTGTTTAAAAAGCCGAGATAAATAGGACGGGTTGAAGTGTATCACGCTAGCTAAACGTACGAGAGACAAATCTTCACCCAGATGCTCCTCAATATACAATCGGATCTTCTCTATCACCGCTGCTGCTCTATTGCGTTCTACACTCAATCGAAGATTGAACAAGGACTCTGCGATCTGTTTCAAAAACTCGTAGCTATCTTGCCAAGATGAATGCCTATCTCTTTGCATAAGCCCGGTTGTTCCAACCTTATCGTGCAGCTCCCAACGGTTAATATATGACAATAAGAAGAGTGCAATCGTGTAATACAGTTCCAGTGCAAAAGGGCCTCCATTTCCTCGTTCATCGAAAGCCGTTTTCATTAATTCGTTGAACAAATGGAGAAATCCCTCTCTATTTCCGCCTTCTAGATGAATCGCCAAGGACTCCGCCTTTTCTCTCAGCGTTCTTGAGTTGGCCGCTGTTCCAATGGTTCCCAAAGTGACTGTTTGTACCATCTGGGCACCGTCTCCCGCTCGCCGGTACTGCTCACTTCTCAATCGATCGTATATCTCTGAAAGTTGCTTCCATTCGCAGGTATCTGCGCAAATTGTTATGGCAAAAGTAATTCCCAAAGAATCAAGACAAGCTTGCTGCATAAGTTCAAATTGTCCCTCTAGAAATTTGACCGTGCGGGCATAGGCTTCGTCCAGTTCCCTTACTTGGCCATGCTTCGGTTGAACAAGCCAGACGAGGCCGCCATAATGATCAATGATTCCAAGACTATCTGTGCGTTCTGCCAGGAATGTCTCTGCCAAAAATTTGACAGCAAGTGCCGCATTCTGGCTTTCCGCAAAGGAATGGTGCATGTTCGTACGCTGAATGTCAGCTACCGCAACAAGGATGGGCAAAGCTGGATCAAGAGCAATGCCCAGATTACGGAAATCAACTTCTAACTCCTCCGTTGTTCGTGTCCCTTGAAGCAAATAACGGAAATAATTCCCTTGAGCAAGGGTTTCGAGTGTAGTAAGCTTCTCTCGCGATTGCTTGACTAGATCATGGAACTTTAAACTGCTTTCCAGTTCATGAATCGCATCTGTTACTGCCTTGATGATCTTATCGTATTCTTCACTCTTCAGGAGATAGCTAATTCCAGGTGATTGAATTGCTTGGTAGACATAATCAAAATCATTATACCCAGTCAAAAAAATGATTTTGCAATGCGGCCAACTACTCCGTATGTTTCTCATTAGCTCGAGACCATCCATCCCAGGCATACGAATATCGGACAACACGATGTCCACTCTTGTCGTATTCATCCAATCCAGCGCTTCTTCACCGGAATAGGCTTTATACAAATCAAGATTGAGATTCAGTTGGCTAAATACGTCAAACAGCCCGTCTGTAATGATTTCCTCATCATCAACGATCAGCATTCTAATCATGAGCATAACCACCTTTAGAAGGAAGAGAAATGATACCTTTCAATCCCCCGAGCTCGCTTCGGCTTATTCGCAGACCGTATGCTTCACCGAATGTCATTCTGACACGGCGGTGAATATTCACTAAGCCTGTTGTCTCCGCATGTTCATCACCATTATCCAGCGTATCAGAGATACGCTCCAGTGTCTCATCCGTCAAGCTATCACCATTATCTTCCACAATAATACGTATCTCAGCCTCTTCCAACTCGAAGCGAATCATAATGTATCCACTGCGTTTCATTTGTTCCAAACTGTGTTCAAATGCATTCTCGATAATGGGCTGCACAATTAAACGTGGTACTGACACCTGTTCAATTTCCCGCGGTAGAGCGTCGAATTGCACCCGGATACGCCGTGAGAAGCGTAATTCCTGAATCTCCGTGTACATTCTGGCATGGTGAATTTCTTGTTTCAACAGCACTTCATCTGAAGCATTCCTGGTAACAAATTGAAAATATTCACCAAGCTGTGTGACGAACTGTCCGATTCGTTCAACATCTCCAATCTTCGCCATCGTTCTCAAGATAAAGAAACTGTTGTATAGAAAATGTGGATTAATCTGCGATTGAAGCTGCTTCAACTCCGCCCGTTGTGTCATGATTTTCTGCTTATACACTTGATCGATCAAAGAGCCAAGATTGGTGACCATTTGGTTAAATCGGCCATACAAGTAACCGAGCTCATCCTTAGACTCGTGCTGGATGTTCACATCCAGATCCCCATTTTCCATACGCCGAAAGCTTTTAACTAGCGTTAACAACGGTTTGTGAATAAATTTGTAGGTGGAGAATGCATAAATGGCAATGATGACAATAGCAACGAAAATAAATAACCATGCCCACAGATAAAACTTGTCCAGCGGCTTCTTAATAATTTGCTCTGGAATAAACCGGTAAATAGACATATTTAAATAATCAGAGCTTGCAATTGCGGTATAATATCGGCTTCCCGAGATGGTAAAGGTCCCCGTACTATGAACTGGATTTTGTTTTATTTGTACAATGGTTGCTGGTATATCCTTCCATAAGCGCTCTAAAGATCCACTCGTCAGAATAACACTGGTATTCTCCTTAGTCATCAAAGTTCCGCTTCCGGGATAGGTGTTGAACTGGTCTAACGCCTCCTGTAGTCTCTGTTGATCCAGTTCGATTTCAATAATGAACAATGGTTGATTCCCATTGGTTACTCCAAGCTTCGCGGCACTTACAAATAATCCGCCATTCCACTCAATAATCTGGTTATTCCTACTGCTTAAATCCGAGCGCAAGCCATTGTACCGTTCGGTATCAAATTCGCTTGGGCCATTGGCGGATGAAATCGTTTTGAATATCGGATAAATATGAGCACTTACATTTTTAATATAAGGAGAGCTGTTTTGAATGGCATAGAGACGTTTTCGCAGCGAGTTAATTTTTTCAGTGCGTTTAAACACATCCATCGTGTCCCAGGTCAGCGTCAGTTCATTGAGATCTTCATCCTCGATAACGCCAAACTGCAGCAACTTCATCCGTTCTATCTCTTTCTCAAGATCGTTTACATAGAAGGTTAGTTGCGATACCGCCGTTTTGGAGATGTCTTCGCTTGCCGTATGGACGATCCAGTTATACAGGTAGACGCCAAATAATAAAATGGGCAGCATGATAAGCAAAAAAGTACTGAGCAGTCGAAGGAAAATCGTGTTCCGCAAAGTGAATGGCTGACGGTTGATCAAGGTACAAGCCCCCAACTTTTTTCTTCCATTATAGCCTGAAGCTTGTAAGTTTCCCAAGCATTTTCATTAGGAAGCCATCTATCCTCTACCCCTTAACGCTACCAAGGACAATCCCTTTAACAAAATACTTCTGCAGGAAAGGATACGCCAAGATAATGGGAAGGGAGCCCAAGAAGATCTGTGAAGCTTTCAGCGTCCGATCAGAAATGAGGGCCATATTTAAGGCTTCATCACGTGATATATTCGTTAAATTTTGTTGAATGACGATCGTTTGAATGTAGCTTTGCAGCGGGTAATGACTAGGGTTCCCCATAAGCAGGAGACCGTCAAACCAACTGTTCCAATGTTCTACCATGGAAAATAAGGCAAGCGTTGCAAGAGCAGGCTTGGATATCGGCACATAAATTTTCCAGAGTGTCGTCCAGTAGCCTGCACCGTCCATGACTGCTGCCTCCTCCAGTTCCTTTGGCACCTCTCGAAAGAAATTAAGCAGCAGGACCACGCTGAATACTGGAACCGCACCGGGCAGCACGAGCGCCCAAATCGTATCAAGCATATGGTACTGCTTAAGTGTAGAGTACCAAGGAATCAAACCGCCGTGAAAGAGCATCGTTATGAAGAAAATCCAAGCGTAAACCATTCGCATGCGGAACGACTTCGTTTCCTTGGATAAAGGAAATGCGACGAGGATGGTTAAAACCAAATTTAATGGCGTCCCGATCGCAATGCGCTTCAAGGAAACAAGCATGGATTGCCAAAATGCTTCCCGACTAGCCGTAAACTTGTAGGATGCTAATGTGAAGTCAACCGGCCACAGTTTCACATGACCTGCTGCCGCAGCCGTACTGGAACTAAACGAAACGGCAACGATATGGATTAACGGAAGGACACAAATTAACGATATGATGATGAGAAAGGACACATTCAGAACGGAAAACCACTCGAATCGGAATCGACTGTTGGGTACCCGGATATAGGTATCAGACACAGAACTGGGTGATGGTTGTACCACTGTTTTCCCTCCTCCTAGAAGATTCTATATTTTGCAAACCGATAAGCGACAAAGTACGAACTTGAAATCAATATAAGCGAAACTAGTGATTTGAATAGTCCAACGGCCGTTGCAACGCCGTATTGAGCATCCAATAATCCGATCCGATATACAAAAGTATCCAGAATATCGCCGCTTTCATACACCTGAGGGCTATATAAATTGAACACTTGATCAAAGCCTGCGTTCAAAAGCTGTCCTAAACTGAGAACTGACAACAATACAATGACCATTCGCATGCCGGGAAGCGTGATATGCCATATCTTATCCCAGCGGTTTGCGCCGTCAATCGTGGCAGATTCGTATAAGCCAGGGTCAATGCCCGTGATAGCCGCTAGATAGACGATAGTTCCATATCCGAAATTTTTCCATATATCCGATGAAACGAGCGTAAACGGAAACCAGCTATTGTCACCAAGGAAAAATATCTTATTCAAACCGAAAGCACCCAACAGTTGGTTAACAATACCGCTAGACGGCGATAAAATATCAATAAGTATCCCTCCTAGAACAACCCAAGAGAGGAAATAGGGTAAATAAATGGTAGTTTGCACGCTTCTTTTAATGACCTCATTCTTCAATTCGTTAAGAAGAATGGCGAAAATAATCGGCACAATTAAGCCTAGAATAAGTTTAAGACTTGAAATAAAGAGAGTATTCCACAGGACCTGATTAAAGCTAGGAAGGTTCATGACATATCTGAAATTATCCAACCCCACCCATCGCTGGTCACCAAACAATCCCTTTGCAGGAATGAATTTTTGAAATGCAATGATAATTCCCGCCATTGGGACATATGAGAATAGCACAATTAGTACTAATCCCGGTAACATCATCAGATGCAGCGGAAGCTCTCTCCACATTTTCCTGATACCCATAAAATAACCTCCATTATTTAAAGCATAAAAAGCAGAGGAAGGATGGTTAACCCGCCCTCTGCCCGTATCTACTTCTTCGTTGCTGCATACCATTCATTAACTTCTTTCGTAATTTGCTCTCCGCCTAGCTTAGTCCAGTCTTTCACAAACTTATCGAATTCATCTACAGAGCCGCCCATAATGATTTTGGTGTATGTCTCATTCATCAATTTTTCTAACGTCGATTTCCGCTCAACCATCGTTGGCGTAGGTGCGCCTACGAATTTATCCATCAGGAATTGATTATTTTTATCGTACTGGTCAACAACCCCCTCGGAGCCTTCCGGGCCATAAATGCGTTCCCATCCCCACAATGCAAACCCTTCTTTTGAACCCGAATTGAAAGCCTCTATCTTTTCTTGAATGGTTTTGGCTTCTCCATTCAGGGTCGAGAAGTTGTTCGCCTTACGTGCCGCATCGATCGCTCTGAATGCCTCTACATTTTTCTTTACCGGGCTCGGGGTTACCGGTGACAGTTGCCATACGCTCTCTGCTTCCGGCGGTGCATAGTATTTGTCAAACTCCGCCGTTTTGCCAAAGTTTTTCTCCAGATGCATATTAAACAGCTTGATAACCGCCTCAGGATGCTTGAAACCCTTTTTAACCGCAAAAAACTTGCTTGTACTGAACCTCAATGGAACTTTAGGTGTATCGCCGGACTCCGAAACGATCGGGAATGCCTGCCATTGTGCTCTCGGGTCATTGTTACGGTTCAATTGAAGCGGCCAAATGGAATTCCACTGTTCGCCATACTCCATTCCGATCTTGCCAGCAGCTATTTGCTCAGATACCTTACCACCGTCTTTAATTCCGAATTCCTGATCAATTTCTCCATTCTTAAACATGCTTTGAAGGGCTTGAAGCGCTTTCTTAACTTCCGGCTGAACGCCGCCAAACATCAGCTTTCCGGATGCATCGGCAATCCACATATTCGGATAAGCTTTATACCCTGCCATGAACCCCTCTAAGCCTATAGCTCCTCCCCACAAGGCTTTGTTTAAACCGAGACCAAACGTATCTTTTTTTCCGTTGCCATCCGGGTCCTTCTCGGAAAAAGCTTTTGAAATGGTTTGTACATCTGCCATCGTCTTTGGCGGCTGCAATCCTAATTTGTTAAGCCAATCCGTACGAATCCAGATAAACATAGCACGTTCAAGTGAGGAGTCAACCTGCGGGATCGCCATCAGTTTGCCATCGATCGTAGCAGCATCGAATGGGCTTTTCCCTTCTTGCGATAAGATCTCTTTGGTTAGGGGAGCCGCATATTTCTCATACAAAGCTGTCATATCTTCAATTTGGCCGGAATCTGCTAATTGCTTTAACTGAGTCGCGTTCACTGGAATAACATCAGGCAGATCGCCAGAGGCCAGCGTTACATTCAGTTTCTGTAAATACTGATCAGAAGTATCGCTTCCCTTTACGACCCAATTATTTTTAATATTGATGCCGAGCTGTTCCTTATATAGACGTGTCCATCTGTTGTCTTCAAACGATTCACCTTTTAGCACACCGAGTACGTTATTTTCAACAACATCGTTGAGGTTCCGGACAAACGACACCTCAATTGGTGGATCATACTTGCCAAGCGGTTCTATATTTGCACCTTTCACATCGGTATTCCCGGCAGTGCTCACTGCTTCATTCTTTCCAGTACTCGTTGAATTGTTTTGGCTGGTGCAAGCCGATATGAGCGTTGTCATGGCAAGTAAGGAAACAGACAACGCTTTCATTTTGTGTTGGTTTAGCTTCATGTACATCCCCCTATATTAAGTATTTAAAGCTATCACTGCAGTGACTTGGTTATGTTTTCATTATAGGGTTGGCGAAACATCCAGACAATGTACAACTCTTTACTTTACTTACCAAATCTTGTTGTAATGTAAGCGTCATCATTGTGTGCGAAGCCCTACAAAATATCAAACATCTTCTCTCCTTTAAACGGATTAAGGACTGTCCACAAATTCTCAAACAAAAAGAGGGTACCACTCAGCATTCTTTTCCCTTCTTTCGCAGATTGATAGCAGCTTCCTCAATCGGCTTCTCCAATACCCGCTTCTCAAATTCTCTCAGAAAGTGATGATTATTATGCTATCCGGCTGCTTTCCGGATTACCTCCCATGTTGTTAATTTTGTTACTCGCTGTTGCTCCTCACGGAACATAATCGTGATTGGAAATCCCTTGAAAAAATGAGGAATACTGAAGAATTCTGTCCGTTAGCTCAGCGAACAAAAAACGGATGCATCCGCATCCGCTGTTACGCTATCAGTTCTCCCGTTAGTTTAATAATATTTCAATCAACTGGTTTGGATTATTAAATAAAAATGTTGGGTTTAGTGGGGAAAGCCTTTCAAGTTTACCTTCTCCCCAAAGAGCCGCAACGCTAGTCATGTTTGCGGCATGTGTGGCTTGTATATCTGTCGGCTGGTCTCCAACATACAAACACTGCTTTGGCTGTATATCAAGTTTTTCAGCTAATTGTAGTAAAGGAACAGGACTTGGTTTAAAATCAAGACAATCTTCCTTTGCCAAAACTGCCTCGAAGAAAGAAAACAACCCAGTGTTTCGTAATTCTGTCTCTGCATTTTGTTTTAATTTAGCAGTGACAATCCCAAGTTTAAATCCATTTTCATAGAGGATTTTAATCATTTCCCGAATCCCAGGATATTCTTCAATCAGATGATTATACTTTCTATAATAGACTAATGTTTCTTCAATAATCTCTTCTTTTTCGGAAGATGATAAAAATGGGAATAAAATATCTAAAGCGTTAAACGGTTTTCCGAGTAAGAATTGTTTTTCAGTTTCGTTTATTTCTCGATTTAAGACTTTTTTAATCCCGTAATTATACGCTTCTGTACCCAGTCCCTCACTATTAATTAAAGTACCGTCCAAATCAAAAAAAATACCTTTAAATCGGCTCATCTCAACTCAGCTCCCTCTCTCATCTCAACTCAACTTTTCTCAAACCTATTCCCAATTATATATCCTGCTCCCTTACTTAAAAACAATCACTTTTATAAGAATACTGCCCGTTACTTCAACGAGGCTACCGATTGATGCCGGCAGCTTCGTCCTCTGGTTTCTTATTGATCAAACGTTCGCCGTCCCTCGGTTTTAAGGGTTTATCTCACGTATACTCACTCATTCGCAGGATTTCATCACCTTGAAAATCAGTATTGTTCAGAAAGTAAGTTGTTTAGAACCGGTGGTTTACATTTTGGGCATGCTGGAATGAATAGAGGAACATATGGAACAATTCCCCAGGTCCTTCTCTACTGCACGCATCCTCCACAAATTCCTTAGAGGTTCACCCTCCCACGGCTCAACGGGTCTATGCCCTTACATTCCTCCGTTATACCTGACCAAGGTGTGGAGACCGATAGCGTTTAGCGGATGGGTCTGTGCCCTTATGAAGAACGAATTCGGTCCTCCGTGCTTTCTTTGTGAAAATCCTGCGAATGAGTCAATCTACGTTATCGTCAATAAGTCTTAGGCAGCCTGAGCGTAGTTGGGAGTAGCTTTTTCAGGTAAAAAGGATATGCTCATGCATCTGTCGAAAGACTGGATTCGTTCCTACGAGTGTGATCGTCGCTAGATACAAATATTTGCGCAGTGTAGCATCTCCCCGTTTCGAAAGTTTGATTTTCCCCTTGTGTTTTCATGACATCCTTTCAGCCAAGTTTACACCTGCTTTACGCAATAACTGACGTCCATGAGCATACTGTCTAAGGTCGCCAACACATGATAGAATGGCTGCTGTGAAGATTGGCGGGCTGTCTTTTCTCCTACACTCTGCTTGGCTTGTGAAATTAGCTGCGCAGCTTTCTGAGTACCCGTAGAACCACCCGCTCGTTTCATATGCTCTCTCCAACCTGTTATTACCTCTGGAACGGACAAAGACTGAAGATCTAACGGAGAGGGGAAATTTTTTTGTCTGGGGCAAAAAGTAAACTGATTTCTTCGGCGTGATGGAAATTTGGTTACCGGACAAAATCCGATGTCGAGCAAAGCATGGACGAGAAAGTCATTGATGCAATCGAAAACCCGGTCGGGGGCGTACCACAAGCCCCCAAGAGAGCGTGCTTTTTAGATAGGCTGTCCGTTTACGACCAACTTCATTTCGATAAACGGATAATTTTCATAAATTGCTCACTCCCCTAATTTTGTTTTATATTATAAACCAGCGATTTTCTTCCCTTGGTATTTACCTGAATAGATTAAAAAGACGTTTGGCGAAGAGTCTTCTGTTTTGTTGTGCAAGTTAAGTTTTAGCGGCCCTCTCAACAGATGCCCATTCCATCTGCTTGTGAAACTTTCTTGGTGTAAAGCCCGTAATCTGCTTGAATTGACGGCAAAAGTGCTCCACGTTGTTGTACCCGCAGCGCAAAGAGACCTCCGCGATGGATAGTGAGCCGTGCAATAAATATTCCTTGGCTTGGCGGATGCGACTTGTAATCACGTCATCCATACAAGAAACCCCGAAAGTCTTCTTGTAAATTGACTGCAAATACCCAGGACTGATGCGGATAGAGTCGGCCATTCTCGGAACCGCCCAATCCTGGCTAGGATTACTGTATATGGCGGTCCGAAGCGTCAACAAATTGTAGTATTGGGGCGTAATTACTTCTTGAAAGTAAGATTCCAGCAGCTTGTTAAACAGGGTTCTAAGTAAGCAGTCGATGGATGATTCTTTATAATCTTTTTGGAAAGAGTGTTCGCTGACGAGGAGTTGGAATATTTTATGGCAGTATTCAGGGTCATTCAATGAAAATGGCACTCCGAATGGAAGCGAAGTTTCCATTACGTATGATTCATTGGATTCAAAACGAATCCAGTCGTTCTTATATTGTTCTGCGCATGCCCGGTAATAAATTTTTTGATGGGGATGGTATAAAACTCCATTGTATGCTGGGTACTCCTTCAATTCTCCATTCACCCAGAACAGCGCGGGTGTATGGGTCACGACGAGCAGCCAACAGTTATGGCCTTCTGGGATATCGAACACAAAATTGCTTGCGTGCGCGGCATCATACTCAACATAAAAAATGTTGGTCATCATGATCCTCCAGTATCCAAAAAATAACATTGCATCAATTATTTATTAGCATATATTACTGATTGAAAACAGTCAACGAAGCAAGGAAACGCCGAGAAATTCGAAGAATTGAACACCTTCCTGTTCGGCTTCCGCTATATCGCGCAGAAACTTGGGCGTGCGGACTCCCGGGTAGAGCTCCGTGAATACCCCACTCTGCACGATCGCTCTCTGAAAGAGGCCGTTCCCTTGTACCAATCCGTCGTCTAGAATTAGAAAATGAATAAGGGATATATAAGATCATACATATCCCTCATTCATTAGAATTATAATTTTCACTTTTTAGCTATTGCATCGGCACGCATTTTAATAATCTTTTGCGCTTTTTCCGTATCTGAGGCAAAGACATCATTCCAACCGAGGCCTATCACATCTTTCTTCATCATTTCCCAAAGCTTGTCGAACTCTGCTTGATTCTTTGCAAATACTATTTTCCAGGATGTGTTCTTTACATAGTCAGAAATCTGACTGCGTTTGTTTTTAATATCGGATGAATCGCTTCCTAAACTTGTATTGATATTGGGGACGATATCGATCATCTTATGTTTCAGGTAGTAATCTGTTGCGTTTTCTGCATTATAGGTGTTCTGCCAATCCGTCGTTAGCGCTGTCTTGTTCGCTTCTATTGTTGCGGCCCAGTAATTGCTGTTATAGAACTCCCCTGTCTTTGGATCTTTGGCAAAATCGCTTATAATCATCGTGTTCAGCTTGCTTTGTCCGTCCTGGTATCCGCCGCCTCCGTACTCTTCCGGAACAGGTGTATTTTTCTGGAATGCGGTTTGACCTACCTCGGTCAGCTTAAATTTACCGTCTGCCGTCTTTTCGTAATTGAAGCCTTCAATTCCATTCACATAGTAGCGCAGGCCTTCAGGAGAAGCCAGCCAATCCATGAATTCCATGATCCGATCGGGATCATTGGCTTTGGAACCGATAGCAAATACTCTTCCATTTCCGTAATAGGCATCGCTTGCCTGAATGATGTGCGTGTCAGCGATCGGAATAGCAACATTCCCGTCACCCTTTTTACCTCTTTCAATTGTATTGTAGAACCCTGTTTCCCATGAGTACCACAAGAGGAGTACCTGCTTGTTGGTCAGCTTTTCCGATACTTTGTTCCAATCCTGGGTTGGCGAGTCAGGGTCAACCAAACTCATCTGATTTGCTTTATAATAGAATTGTAGAATTTTCTTGTACATACTGTTGTCATCGATGAGTGGAACGATGTCGCCTTTTGCATTCAACTGGATGGTCGTGGTTCCTTCTGGCTGCTCATAACCGTACCAATTGCTCAACCAGCGTGCATTTTCCATAGTGCCTCTGCTGTCCCAATCCTTCCACAAGGTGATCGGAGCTATCGGTTTACCGTCCGGAGTTTTCGGATATTTCTCATGCATAAGTTTCAGTACATTCAAAAGATCATCCAGATTGTTCAGCTTGGGAGCCCCAACTCCCTTGAAATAATCCCAAGGCATTATTGGGCTTGAGTAAGGGATTTGCTCCGAGTATGTCGTTGGTGAAGTATCTGCCTCAAAAGTCGGCAAAGCATAAATCTTGCCATCCGGATTTACTTTTTGGAATGCTGCATTGAAAGGTTTGAAATGATTGTCCACATATTTGGACAGGTTCTGGGTACTTTTGATCTTACCCGTGAGGTCCATAATCAGACCGGCTGGAATTAATTCTTCCAACTGACTGTTATTGACGATCAGGAGATCGCCCAAATTTCCTGCTGCCGATCTTGTCTTGTATAGCTGATCGCCGGCAACCTGCGGAGCAAGAATGTTCAATGTGATATTGAACTTATCCTTAGTAAGCTTTCCATACCACCCTTTCTGCTCTCCTTGATAATTTGCTGCATTGTCAAAAACGGTAATGGTCAACGGTTTACTGTGATCTAGTGCTGTACTAGCCTTGGATGTAGCTTCAGTACCGGAGTTTGGTGACTTACTTGGTTCCATTGATGCAGCCTTATTGTTAGATTCGTCTCCACAGCCGGTCAATGCTACCGAAACCATGAAGAGGCTAGCAAATAATAACAACATCGGTTTTTTTACTGCTTTACTAGATTTACTCATACTCAACCCCCATATTCTTTCAATTTATTAAACCAGTGAAAGTTATCCTTTCACTGCACCGATCATAATCCCCTTTACAAAAAACCTTTGGAAAATCGGATAAACCAACAAAATGGGCGCTACAACAATAATGGTCACCGTCATTCGAATTGAAGTACTGGTTTGCTTTGTTGCCAGACTTGTGATCGCTGTCGAACCGGCATTCTGCAGGTTTACCATGCTGGATATGGAACTTGCCTGATTCATATAGTTATATAGAATAAACTGTAAGCTATAAAGCTTGCTCTCCGTGACCAACAACAACGTGTCCTGGAAGGAGTTCCACTGATCCACTGCAGCGAATATGGCAACTGTAGCCAATATGGGCTTACAGATCGGCAACATGATTTTGAAGAAAAGGGTCATGGTCCCGGCCCCGTCGATACTTGCCGCATGTTGCAATTCCTTCGGCGTTGATTCCACGAAAGTCTTTACAAGAATGATGAAAAACGGAG
The DNA here is from genome assembly GCF_014640555.1 of Paenibacillus marchantiophytorum. Classification (GTDB taxonomy): domain Bacteria; phylum Bacillota; class Bacilli; order Paenibacillales; family NBRC-103111; genus Paenibacillus_E; species Paenibacillus_E marchantiophytorum. The sequence continues at coordinate 77,671 of NZ_BMHE01000008.1, forward strand.
CTACGATTGTCGGCAGAATATAGGCCAAAAAATTGTTTGTCAGATGCAAAGACCTCATTGTCAAATACCATGGAATAACCCCGGCATTAAAAAACATGGTTAAAACCGTATAGCGATACCATAATTTTCTCCTCCACATGTCCTCCTGGGTAAACATGAATCCCAGAAAGGCGGAAGCACCTACCGTCAAAGTGGTTCCAATCACGGTCCTTCCTACAGATACAAGGGCTGCATCCCACAACCCCGGTATTTTAAACGCATCCACGTAGTTATGAAATTGGATATTTATCGGGTAAAAGATAACATCACCTTTGGCACTGATATCGTTTGCGCTTATGGTATTAATAATGATGGAGTAAAATGGATATACACATATAAGCGCATACAGGGAAAACAACACATATATTAATACAGTACTCATTTTGTCTGTTGGGCTAACTTGTACTTTAATTTTTCTGGTGAGATGGCTGCCCGGCACTTTATCATTCGGCGCCAGCCCTGCTGCTGTATCACTCATACAATACTCTCTCCTCTTAATCTTTTTGACAGTCCGTTCACAGAAAAGAGAAGCACAACACTAATCAAGCTCTTTAGCATACTGATCGCGACGGACACGGAATAGCTGCCGCCCCCCATTGCAAGGTTGTAAACATATAAGTCTAAAACCTGTATGGAATCCTTGTTAAATGCATTTTGAAATACGAAATATTGCTCCAAGCCATTATTCAGAAAACTCGCAATTTGCAGCATCAACAAAACAAAATAGGTCGGCACCATACTCGGCAATACGACATGCCAGATCACGCGCATTCTTGTCGCGCCATCTACATAAGCCGCTTCATATAGAGAATCATCTATCCCCATAATCGCTGCTATATACAATATGGCTGACCAGCCCAATGTTTTCCAAGTCGTCCACATCCACATCATAATCCAAACATGGTCGGAGTTTTGAAGAAGTAATATCGGGGAATCGATAAATCCAAGTTGTTTCAAAAGGCCGTTGACTATACCTTCACTAGAGAACATTGAAAATGCCAGTGAATAGACCAATACCCAACTGATGAAGTTCGGCAAGGTTGTTACCGTCTGTATAAACCTCCGGAAACGTACGGATTTGATCTCAGTTAGGAATATGGCAAAAATCATTGGAAGCCAGGAGAACAGCAGATTCAAGCCACTCATCCCAAACGTGTTCTTAAGTATTTGAAGGGTTTGATCGATCTTTACTTGGTTTTCGACCAAGGTATGAAACCACTGCAGACCAACAAACGGCGAGTGGGACAGCGGAATTGGCGGCGTATAGTCAAAGAATGCATAAACCCAACCATATAGCGGGTAATAGGCAAAGATACCAAGTAAAATCATAAAAGGAAGTATAAAGAGAAATTTTCTAAATGAACTGCTTGTTATGCTGTTTTTTTGTATTTGCACCATGTAACGCTCCCTTTTTTTATGGTATATTCAACGTATTTATTGACACATAACGATATCTATAAAAATATATGGAATGCCGAAATGGCAGTCTCCTCTACTGCAGCGCAGAAAGTCATCGATGAATTAGAGGACGCACCTTATGTTGATAGCGTTTTCATTCTGTTTCGTTAAAGCAATTATAAGATATCATTTTTTTCAAAACAATGACCTATTCTCATTGATTATTGATCTATTCTCATATAGCTCGATTGTCGTATGGGAAAGATCTAATCGACGCTCGCTCATTAGTGGATTTTTTTTATCTCATTTTTCGATAGAAATGAGTTACTTTTCGTCCATAGTTTTCCTTGCTTATTTGAAGCATACAGTCTACAATACTTCCATCAATTGAAATCGTTATCATTCTAAAGGATTGGACACCCTATGGGAAAACTAAATTCGTTTAAAAACAGCATCTTCGGCAGACTTTTTGTCACGTTCATCTTACTCAGTATTATCCCCATGATTGCCATCGGCTTGGTTTCCTTTAAGGTATCCGAGAAGCTTCTTGACGCACAGGCCAGTCGCTCTAATACCGATACTCTAGAACAAATTGACAAAAATATTAGCGTATTGCTCGACCAAGTGACCGCCATCGTCAACATCTACAATATGAACAACGAGCTGGAAGCTAATCTCACCAAAACCTATACCAATATCTATGAACAGCTCTTAGATCAGGCCAAAGTGGAAAACAACATGCTGCGCTATTCCTTCGCTTTCGATTGGCTCAATTTCCAATCCTTTCTGATCGGTCAGAACGGCTTGATTTACACCCAGAATTATCAGAACAATATTGTAGATCCTGTCCGGTTACTCAGCTATAATTGGAAGGATTTATTAGAGAGAACACCTGATCGTATTACCTGGTTAAATACGCATAAAAGCTTTCTGAAAAACAATGAAGATAGCAACGTATTTACTGCTGCTAAATTATTACAAACCGATAACACCAATAAATCCTATGGCGTGTTCGTACTCAGCGTCAAAGAGACTAGCTTATATAACATTTATAAGGGGCTATTAAATGAAGACAAAGAAATTTTCATTCTGGATGAGGACATGAATATAATTTCACATAGCAACCGGGAGCTGGTTGGAAGTAGGATTTCCGGCGATCCACCTATAACCTTTTTAGCCAAAAACGATGAAAATTACAAGGTTTCTACCATAAATAATCAAAAGTACCTTACGCTCTATACAAAAGTAAATCGTATGAATTGGTATATTGTCGAGAGAATTCCAATGTCCTTAATTTACAAGGATATCGATGTTTTAAAATCCAAAATATTCTATATTGCCTGTATCTGCATTTTGCTGTCATTGATCGCTGCTATTTTCATCTCACGCACGTTTTCAATGCCGCTCCGCAAATTATCTAGACGGATTCAGACGTATCTCCTGCAAGGTAACGTCCAAACAATTAAACAACACTCTCCTGTGAATGAGATGAACTTGCTAGCAACTGAATACGATAAAATGATCTATAAGTTAGAGCGAACCATTAATGAACTCGTCAAAAATCAAGAGGAGAAACGCATGGCTGAGCTACATGCCCTGCAGATGCAGATTAATCCACATTTTTTGTACAATACACTCAATTCGATAAAATGCTTGGTCTGGGTCCAGAAGACACATCTCATCGAGCCGACCATCAACGCCCTAGTTAATTTGCTGGAGCAAACGATTAACCGAAGTCATGAGCTCATTAGCATCCAAGATGAAATTGAAAATATGGATCACTACATCTATATTCAGCAAATTCGGACGTCCCATACGATTACGATGAATTACCATATCGATGAACAACTCTTACAGTACAAGCTGCCTAAGTTGCTGCTGCAGCCCATTATTGAAAATGCCATTTTTCATGGACTTGAACCAAGCGGATGTGAAGGCAGCATCTCCGTCTATGGCTCTCATTATCGGGATGGTATCCGCATTGAAATCATCGATAACGGCGTTGGGATGACGGAGCAAGAAATTGAGGCTATTTTTAACGATTCTGGCGATCGGCTTCATTCACGTTTCAGCGGCATCGGTGTCCGCAACGTCGACGAACGCTTGAAATTAAATTTTGGTAGAGAATACGGTCTAGCAATCACTAGTCAACCTGGTAAGGGAACCTCGGTTACCCTAACACTACCAATCGTACATTCATGTAATGAGGTGCAAGATCATGTATAAAGTCATCATTGTTGACGACGAAAAGCTCCTGCGTCAGGGATTTATCCATATGACAGATTGGACCCAAAGCGGCTTTGAAATTGTTGGGGATGCGGCGAATGGCGTTGAAGCGTTAGCCCTTGTGGAAAGCCTTCACCCAGATATCGTTGTTACCGATATTCGCATGCCTGTTATGGATGGGATTGAGCTTACACGCATCCTGAAGCAATCTTATCCGAATATTCAGGTCATTGTTCTAAGCTCTTACAATGATTTTGATTATGTAAAGGATACACTGCAGCTTGGTGCGCTTGATTATATTTTGAAGCCCAAGATGCAGTATACAGACCTGGTGAACGCTATGAACAAAGCCAAGCTGACCAATCTGCAGCAATCGCCTCCTACTAGACCTAATAAACCAAAAAGCCAATCCATGCTCAGCTTCTTGAAGAGCCTATTGGCACAGCCTATTGAATGTTCCGTTGCCCTTCAAAATAAGCTGGATGATTTCAATATTTCGCTGCAATCAAGTCACCTACGCCTTATTCTAGTGCAAATTGAATACGAGGAAGGCGATTCCATTCTTGACGATTCGCCAGTTAACCAGATCTCTCAAACAATCGTCGAGGATCTGCAGAGTAAATTCAGAGGGGGAGAGAATGGCTGTTGCTTTGCTGTGAATCCCGAGCAAGTCCTCATCCTCCAGAATCACTCGGATCCTGAAAATCTGGAATGGATGACAACTATTCTTACCTCATATGACGTTCAGTACTGGCTTTGTGTCAGTGACGTTTTCTCCGGGTTTGAGGAAATCCATTCCGTTTATCAGCAGTTGCTTGCGATCTCCAACTTCCGGTTCTACATGCCATCCGGCACTTTTTTACAAGGATCTGATTATCGTGAGCGCAGCACCCGCTTGGATTTACAGTTTAAGTTGCTGAACGACTTCATAGATATACAAAATTTCCAAGGACTTTATGCTCACATTGATACCGTTGTCCAAGAGAGTATGCTTCAACAACGTTATGTTGATCCATATGCCATGCGAAATGGGTTTATTGAAGTGTTATATTATGTGATCCACCGGCTCGATGAGAAAGCGTTCGACATTGAAGAGCTGCATAAACAGAAGCTTGCTTTTTTCAAAAATATCGAAAACTCCCGCCATTTAGACGAATGCTTAGCAATCTCTCACCACATTCTCATGGAGATCGAGAACCAATTGAAGCATAAACGAAATGCTCAGATAAGCCCTACCATCCAAGCTATTCTCGATTATATCCAACAGAACTTCAGTGAGGATATTTCACTTCAGTCGATTGCGCATCAATTTCATCTGAATAAAAGTTATCTAAGCCAGCTGTTCAAGGTTCAAACAGGAGGAAATTTCAATAACTACTTAGCTAATCTGCGGATCAATGAGGCAAAGGCCATGCTTAGAGAGTCTAATCCCAATATTTATACCGTATGCCAAGCGATCGGCTATCCCAATCCGAGTTATTTCGGCCAGGTGTTCAAGAAAATCGTTGGGATGAAGCCCTCGGAGTACAGCAAGTTGTATCACAAATAAAGAGAATTTTCTCTCATAGGAACACTAAGAAAAGTGGCTTTGCCACCCTGAGGGATGAGCATCTTCATAACGGTTTTCAGCAATATAGCGGATCCTAGTTCCCTTTGGGCTTCGCAATGACAGAGATCGTCGTGTGAAAAGGAACTATGATCCGCTAAATGGCGGGAACTGGGGTAAACGTAGCATGAAAAGGAACTGAAATCCGCTATTTAAGCGGAACCTGCTGATTCCAACCGGGAAATGGTGCAATAGCGGATCGTAGTTCCCTCTGGCGTGGAATATGGCGGTTTTCGGAATTATAGCGCACTGTAGTTCCCTCTGGATCTCTATCATGACACATTTTCCTATAATCGCGGCTTGACGTTCCCTTATCTCCGCGCGATTGCAAAGCTAGAGGATCTCATTCTGCCAAATAGCTTGTTTATACCTCCACACCAGCACCAATTCGAACACATAAGTACGTTCACAGCTACCTAACATGTCGATGGTTGACTTGAGATACGTCCTCAGACAAGACACGGCTCCGCTCTTCCGTTTCTCCGCATGAACACGTCGTGCAGAAACACCCCTTGCACCAAAAAGGCACCCACCTTAAAGATCGTGGCACCCTTCACATGTGAGCAGGTTAAACCCTTTTTTTCGGGTCTCCACAATCTCGAAATTTCCAGATTTCTTTCAGCACTACGGGACGTATCTTTTTGCCATGCTTGCTTTTATTGGCTTCATAGTAGCGATTCTCATCAAAGAAGTAGGATGTCCTGTTTCATACTCTACATGTACCAAAAAACTAAAAAGGGAGAATCCCTTAAATCCACTGAAAAAAAGAGGGGAAGCATCGCTTCCCCCCCTGTTTATCAATCAGTTAAATGATTGTTATTTCGCAGCTGCTGCCAACATACGAAGGACAGCAACGACGACTTCTGCTCTTGTAGCTTTCTCATTCGGTCCGAAGTTGTTTCCTTCGCGACCGTTCACAATGCCACTTGCCGCGGCTTGTGCGACAAAGCTTTTCGCCCAAGCATCATCAACGAAGCTCGTTGTTGCTGTACCATTCCCATCCAGTTTCATTGCGCGTCCTAGGATAGCTACAATCTCCGCACGGGAAATGAGCTGATTAGGACGAACGGTATTGTCCTCAAAGCCAGTCAACCACCCTGCGTTTGCAGCTCTGTTCATATCCGCTAATGCCCATGCTGGAATTTGACTCGCATCGGCGAAAGCAGCATTTGCTGTATTTCCTTGTACATGCAGGGCTCTAGACATAATGGCTACGAATTCAGCGCGTGTAATCGCACGATCCGGAAGAAGGGATCCGTCATCATAGCCATTTATGATACCTTTGGTAACACCTTCTTGCAGTTGCTTTTCTGCCCAGTGACCCTTCATGTCTTTCCACTTGGAGCTAAATTTAAATGCAGTCAAGGAATGCGCAGGGAACGTGTAGGTGAAGTGATCCCCTTGGATGTTCATCTTTGCTGTGTCAATTTTCACCGTATCTGGCTTCTCGTTCGTGTTAATTGAATCCAGCTTATCACCATTCAAGGTCCAAGCTTCTGCCGTGCCCGCTTTATAATCCTTCAATTGAACATTGGAACTAACCGCATCTGTTGCATCCTGATTGAGAACAATTAAATACAAATCATCTCCAGTTGCTGAAGCCACTGTCATCAATTTATTGATATTTTGATCTTTGTTGTCAATGTTTATAGTTCTTATTGGATTATTAACGATAGATGACTTCACTTCGTTCTCACCGCTCATATGAGTAAACATTTTATACATGTTAGCGGAAGCCGACGGCAAAAAGGTGTACGTGTCAAAAAGCGCCATAGGTACGGCTGACTTATTCTCGAACGTTCTGTCAATTAGAGAATGCCGCAATGCGTATTCCATATCCATATCGATGAAGTGCATGAGCATATTCGCAGTTTGCAGGGTTGCTCCCAAAGACCCTTCGTATAAAAGGGCAGTTTTGGATACGCCATTCTCCTGATATTTCTTACTTTCAGGATCGTGTGGGCCAAATTCAGTAACAATAGGCTTGATGCTGCGCCCCGATAATTGTGAGGACGCGTCTCCTTTTTCCTTGGTTTCATGGATTTTTAGTTCGGCATCCAGGATAGAAGCATAGTGGTACTTAGGAACGTTATTAGGATCATAAGGGGTTGCAAAACCACCACTATAAGGATGAATCACAAGTCCATCGTATGGAACATTTTTACCAAATGCGGTTATTGCGTAATCCTGATCCATGGCGCTGTAAATTTTTATGGAAGGATCTACTGCTTTCATCTTGTTATAGTATTCACCAAACCCGGCGTGAGTGGTCTGATAGGTGACGCGGATTTCCTTGCCTGAGGCAGGTATATTCCCATTGTTTCCGCCGCTGCCAAATTTAATAACACCGGTACTATAATCCAGCTCGTACGCATTTATTGCGCCTGCCCCAGATAAAGACGCTACTCTCGTCCATGTTTCGCCAACCCAGTCTGACTTACCGCTGCTCGGGTTGTTTACATCATTGCCGACCGATACGTCCACCTGCGATCCCAGATCAATCGGAGCGTACTTCGCATACTTTACTTGGTTTGAGCTGCCGTTGCTTTGGGAAGCATCCATCGGATCTCCTGCCATTGTGCCATCCCGCCAATCATCGATCAGCCCGGTTTTTTGAAGCGTAAATTTCACCGTGCCCCCGTTTACATACAAATAGGCTATCTTCATATTGGTATTATTATTTAAAGCAACTAGATCTGGGTTATTGGATATCAATTTCCCATCCAACCAATATCTCATAGTCGGAAACAGGTTAATCTCATTTCCAATCTCGAAATCTTTTATGTTATAAGGAGCTGGATGCCCATTCTCGGCCCGTTTCATTGCCCACGGATGTGCGGCATCTGCCGGTGCATTCAGGTACTCAACTAGGTCGGCAGCATCCTGTGGATTCCCATTACCGACATTATAAACATACGGCGTCACGTAGCCATTACTCTCGGAGAAGCGCATCCCTTCGTCTAATCCAAAATTCGACTTTTCTGGACCATTGCCCAAATAAGGATTGATTTGATTCATTCTTTGCTCGGTAGGTCCAATAGAGCGCTTCCACCAAAACAAATTCGCTGTCGTCCCCCCAGGGTAACGAACCGCTTTAAGCCCAATATCCTTGACTGCTTTATCAAACTTGGGGTTCACACGCTTTTCTTTCGCATCCCACATGCCGACACCATCAACGAAATAGCGGTGATTAACACCGAAAAGGCCAGGTTGAATTGCATGCATGACATCGCTTGGATCTACGGTAATTTGTGTCGTCGTTGCATCCGCAGCCGCAGCGCTGAAAGGAGCGATCGTTCCTCCAATGAGCATTGAAGTACCTAGCACCAGACTTGTGAATCCGCTTACATTTTTCTTTAATTTAATCATCGTAACCTCCCTGAAGCTTGTTTTTTATATAGTAAACGCAAGGAAGGTCTTACCTGCATGGTGTAGCTGAACCTTCCCTACGATGCTACTCTAAACCTAGACGTACGTACTGCTCATCCGGCGAATCATGATTTGCCAAGGCTTTGCGCAGTAGTTCAATCATCCGCTTCTCTGCCTCTTCATCCTGTATCGGATGATGCTGTCCGTAGTCTTTACCGTTATGGTAGAGCAAGTTTTCTCGAATAAATTCACTGTTCACATGGAAGGATTGCGTTTGGTCCTTCATCTGCACATTACTTCCGGCAATTTTATAGACCGGAAAGTTGGTCCATTTGAGAAAAGGTCCCATTTCAATCCGACTCGGATCCACAATTTGCTCGGTGCCATAGTAATGGCCAATCGTCGTTGGCATCGCTGTGTATAGATAAATAGGCGAATTATCCGCAAGAAGTGAAGCCCGGAAGTAGGTGTACTCCCCGTCCGTGATGTTCACATTTTTCCCGAAATAGCCGTAAATCGCGCTATCCCTAATCGTCTCAGACTCCCCGCGCAGCAAAGGCAACCACGATTTACCGTGAAGTTTATTCCGACAACACGTGTTTTCGTCCAAACCGAAATGCTCCATAATGGTAGGAAACACATCGATATTTTGCGTTAATGCATCAATACGCTTACCTGCCCAATTACTTCCTGGCACATGCACCATCAGAGGAATATGGCAAATCTCGTTGTATGCAGGCATCACATTTTTGGCCATAAAGTTGTGCTCGCCAAGCAGGTAACCATGATCAGAGGTAAAGATCAGCATGGTATCTTCCCACATCCCGTTCGTGTCCATCGCATCGAGCAGCTTCCCAACCCAACGATCCGTCATCGTTAGCAGTGCGGCATACCGTTTGCGAATGTGCTTAAGCGCATCGTCCGGCACATTGACCTGCCCATACTCTGGCCAGTAATAGGAGGGACCATCGTAATCATCCCCGTAATTCGTCAATTCATTTTCAGGTAAATCGAAAGGCTCATGCGGATCAAATGCCTCTACCCACAGAAGGTAGTTATCCTCATCTTTATTGTTATCTAACCAGTTCAACGCTGACTTGATCGTCTTAGGTGATGAGTAGTCTTCTTCGGTATGAAATTGTGTCCGATTCAGCGCATACTGTGGAAGGTATTTGCCGATCTGCTCTGGCTTTTCCGGTTCACTAACCTTAGACACCCAGGAATCTAGCTCCTGTCCGCGGATGAAATCCCACGTGTTAAACTGCTGACAATAATTCTCTCCGCCGACGCGGAAATAGTGGTAATGATCCGTTGAAATGTGTGAAAAAATCCCATGATCCCGCAGCACCTGCGGCAGCGACTGATCGAAGGGTTCAATCGGTCCCCAATTTCGCTCTAGAAACCCAAGACGTCCCGTCATCATATCTCTGCGTGCCGGCATGCAGGGCAACGAGCCTGCCCAATGGTTCGTGAAAATAGCCGATTTTTCGGCAATTCTGTCTATATTCGGCGTTTCTACGCCTTTTGCGCCATAAGCGCTAAGATAATGCCGATTTACCGAGTCCATCAGCAATACGATTGCTTTCATCCTCATTCTCCTTTTTCTAGTTCTCGTTGATTAGCCCTTAATACCTGATGTGACGATACCTTCGACGAAATATTTTTGTGTAAATAAGAAGAGTACAAGCAATGGTAAGATAATGAGCGTTGTTGCCGACATCAAGAGGTTCCACTGTACCTGCGTCTCATCACGGAACATCGTCAGCGCAAGCTGGACGGTTTTCATTGAATCTGCGTTCGTCACGATAAGCGGCCATGTGTACTCATTCCAAGATTGTGTAGCCTTGAGCGCAACCAACGTGGCAAATATCGGCTTGCTGACAGGCACATAAATGTACATGAAGGTTTGAAAGCGCGTCAAGCCATCAATTTTAGCTGCATCATCCAGTTCTTTCGGAAAGCCGAGATAAAACTGTCTAAACAAGAACACCCCGAAGGAACCGGCCACATATGGCGCAATCAAGCCCATGTAGGAGTTGATCCATCCTAAGCCGCCTTGCCCGAGGAAGTCGTTACCACCCGCAAAAGGAACATGTCTCAGAATCAAGAACACGGGAATCATCGTAACTTGCGGAGGAATCATCAGACCGATTAAAGAGATAAGGAAGAGCAAATCACGGCCTTTGAAATTCAATCTAGCGAAGCTGTAGCCAGCGATCGAGTTCAGCAACAGGCTGACAATAACTGTAATGATGGTGACAAAAAGTGAGTTGAAAAAGTATCTACCCCAGTTTCCACGGCTCATCGCTTCCACATAGTTATGCCATACAATCGTTTTCGGGAAAAAGATGAAGCTTGGCGACATGATGTCTCCCATCGTTTTGAGCGATGTCAGAACCATAAGCAGAAAAGGAAAAATCATCAGAAGTGTAAATATCAGTACGATGATGGAAAGAGCGATCTTAGGTTTTGTTTGTTCCATGATTCATCAACCACCTTATTTAATCGATGTCATTACCTTGGCCATATTTGAAATTGACGATGGTAATAACCGCAATAATCCCCAGTAATACCGTTGCCATTGCGGATGAGTAACCTAGCTGAAATTCCCCGAAAGCACGGTTATAAATTTGATGAACAATCGTCGTCGTCGAATTCATTGGACCGCCGTTAGTTAAAATTTTAATCTGTTCGAATACATTGAAATTGTTTATGAGCCCTGTGATGAGTAGGAAGAATGTGATCGGCTTTAGCATGGGGATTGTAATGTAAAAGAACTTATGAAGCGTATGCGCGCCATCTACCGAAGCGGCTTCATATAAATCCCGCGGCACCCCTTGCAAACCCGCTAAGTAGATAACCATGTTGTAGCCGACGAACTTCCAAATCCCCATGATGATCAGGGCAACCATCGCCCAGTTGGCATCATACAACCATTGTTTACCTCCAATATGAAAAAAACCGAGTACGCTATTCGCGATTCCGCGTGATGGTTCATAAATCCATAACCAAATCATCGATACAGCAACCATGGATGTCACATGCGGTGTGAAAAATCCAGTCCGAAAGAAAGAAAGTCCAATGAGTTTGTTATTCAATAAGCTGGCGAAAATCAAGCCAAGTCCAAGTGTAAACAAGAGTGTAAACACCGTGTATATAAACGTATTTTTGAGTGATATCCAGAAAAATTTATCTCCCCACAATATTTTGTAATTTTTCAACCCGATAAAATCCATACTGTTCATATCATAATTCGTGAAGCTTAAATAGATGTTCATGAGAATCGGAACTAAAACGAAGATAAGCAGGAAGAAATAAAATGGAGCGATTAATACATATCCAATGGGATCGCGATCAAGCTGCCCCTTGTTCACTTTACGAACCTGTGACACTTCACGAGTTGCTAGGCTTGCGTTCATGGTGACTCTCCTTCCAGCCCTATTAACGGAGCTGGCTGAGCGGGCCTGTAGACGATTGTTGAATGTCGTGTCATACAAGCTCGCTTGCCGCTTCCTTATTTAAGGAACATTATTTAGCCATATTTTTCAGTTCATTTTGTAGACTATCCTGTGCATCCTTAAGTGCTTGCTCAGGTGTTTTCTTCTTGCTAATCGCTTCCTCATAGGATTGGATGATGTATTTATTGTAAAGAGCTAACCAAGGAACAACTGGCTTCCCTTTACCATTGTTTACGTAATCCAAGAGCACGCTGTTAAATGCCGGATCTTCGTCAGTAAATTGTTTACCCAACGACTTCTTCACAACCGGAATTTTCAAATCTTTATAGCGCTTCCAAACTTGATCGTTGGACATCATGAATTTAATAAATTCAAAAGACTCATCCTTGTGCTTGCTAGTGCTTCCAATTGTGAAAAGACGGTAGCCGTTGAAGCCGACTTTTGTTTCTTTTTGCAGGACGGGAGCAAAGCCTAGCTTGTCTTTCAAATCCGGATTGTTTTTAATCAGATTACTAATTCCACTTGTTTGAAGGAAAGACATCGCCGATTTACCGCTTACAAAAGGAATTTCATCCTTCTTCTGATAGTTGTACGGAATGCTCACTTTTTTGTTGTTGAGGTCAACCAAATATTTCAGACCCTCAACCGCTTTCGGATCATTCAGAACCGGAACACTTTGCCCTTCGTCGATCAACTTCGCGCCATTCTGACGAAGGAAAGGTTCAACGAAAACGTCTGCTGAAGTGAGTGGAATATCAAAGCCTGCACGAGTTACGTTGCCGTTCGCATCCCGCTTCGTGAGCTTCTCCGCATAGCTGGCTAGCTCGTCCCAGTTCGCTGGCGGCTTGTTCGGATCCAGACCTGCTTCTTGGAAATAATCCTTCCGGTAAGTCAGTATTTCCGGTGCAGGGAAGAAGCCTAACCCAAGCGTCTTATTCTGATATTTACCCGCGTTTAACGCGCTGTCCATGATATCCGCTTTTTGGTCCCATTTATCCATGTAAGCATCTAGTTGGGCAAAATCACCTCTCGCTCCTCTTGATCCCATGAAAGCTAGGTACGCTGAGAAAATGTCAGGCATTGTTCCACTAAGCTTCGCGGAATTCAGCTTCGTATCAATATCTTCCGCAGCGGATGGTAGCACGGTTGTTTCGATCGTTACGTTCGGATGCAGCTTCTCAAATTCTTTCGCCGCATTGTTGAAGTATTCATCATTCGCTTTATCTGCGCCTGGAAACCAGAACGTCAGTTTAACTGGTTCTTTGCTTCCTGTGTCCTTAGATGTTGATGTACCTATTGCTTTGGCTGTTTCTTTTGCGGCTGGCTTGTCCGACGTGCCACACCCTGCTAGTAGTCCTCCTGCTATAACCGTACTCAGTGATAAAGCTGTTACTTTTTTAACATTCACTTTATACAACCTCCCCTAATGTGCTTTCTAGTGTTGCGTTTGAATTGCTTTGGCCTACTTCATTATTATAGATAGCGCTTTCTTTTTCGTGAAGAAATGAAAATTAGATTATTTGTTTAGATTTTCAGTAGTTTTTCCCATTTAAACCCAAATTACATATTCAATCTGAAGAATATATAAAAATATTTAGGTAATCCCTCAGCATGTTTAGGTTAGGTAGCTTGGGATAACGATATTAGGTGTGGTTCCACTAAAAGCATTCTTTGTGACACTAAAATAAAAAGCACTCACTTATTAAGTGAATGCACATACTATTGGATTACTATGAGATTTTCTTTCCATCCCCAAACCGTACAACCCGCTTCGCCTGCTCCGCAACATCTGCGCGATCTGCTTGCCAACTCCTTTGAGCAAGTCGTCGTTACCGCTGAAGCCCGTAATGGCAAAGAAGCATTGCAACGGCTGGAAGAAACCCGTAAATTCATTACATCAGGTGACGATTCAAACCTACTTCAAACGGTCAGCGATTGGCAGGCCAAGTGTCTAGCCTTTGTTCAAAAAAATGTTTGGTGTCTCTCCTCAAGAATTCAGAGACAAGCTGCCTACTAACTGAAGCATCGCCTGAGAACGCATTCGTGGATAAATGAACTTGAGGAAGATTCAAATCTGATTCCGTTATTTATCTGCCTCCAAAACATACCGGCGAATCGCCTGCGCCACTCCATCCTCCCTGTTGCTGCCCGTGACGGCATTCACCAATTGCTTCACCTCGTCCTGAGCGTTGCCCATAGCTACACCTATACCGGCTTCAAGAAGCATTGCTTTATCATTCAAGCTGTCGCCCACAGCCATCACCTCCTCCATGGATAATGCCAACAGATCGCATACTTCGCGGATTCCGCTCGCTTTGGAAATACCCGATGGATTGAGCTCGATGTTGCTCGGATGGGAATTGGTGATCTCGAATAGCCCTACCTCTTCTGCCTTTGCCCGAACCCGTTCCAGTTGGTTCCGGTTTTCCGAGGAGTAACAGAACTTCAGCCATTGGGACTCAGGGGTAGTTCGGCTCCAATTGTCACCATCAATCATTCCTTCTGTCGTATAACCATAAAACCAACAATCTTCATCAACGGCAATTTTATGAAGCGCCCTAACAGTTTCGACATTTAACCTTTGTCGCATATACAGCTCGCCGGAAGACTTCCACACTTCGCTTCCATTAACGGTCACCATCGGAGATTCCAGATTCAGCTCTTGCCAATAAGGCTTGGCGGTCTGTACCTCCCGCCCCGTTGCCACAATGACGGTAACTCCTTGAGAGCGTGCTTCAGCGATCGCTTTCCGGTTTTCTTCAGATACTTGGGAATCCTCGTTCAGCAGCGTCCCGTCCAAGTCAAGTGCAATCAATTTTATCCTGCTCATGTAGTGCCTCCAGTATTTGATTAAACTATCCTTTTAATCCGCCTAATGTGATCCCTTGTACCAGCTGCTTTTGGAATATGATAAAGACCAAAACGGAAGGAATAAGGATGATGGTTACTCCCGCCATAATAGGACCGTAGATAATACTTTCGGAAGATTGAAGCATCGTAATCCCGACCTGCACCGTTCTCATATTCTCTGAATTGGTAACTATCAGCGGCCACAAATAGGCGTTCCACAAACCGATAAAAGATGCAATAAAAATGGATGACAATATGGATTTCGACATGGGTACCAACATGCTTGTAAAGAACCGGAAATCGCCACAACCATCGATAAAAGCTGCATCTCTATATTCTTTTGATATGCTCAAGAAATGCTGCCGCAGTATGAACATATAAGTCGCGGATGCCATCATGACAATGATGACTCCGGAATAAGTGTTTATTAATTTCATGTTTGCCACTGTAATATAATTGGTTATAAAAAGCATGTCTCCAGGAATCATCATCGTACCGAGAATAACTAAGAACCATATTTTCTTTCCTTTAAATTCCAGGAATGAAAATGCGTATGCAGCCAGGCTGCTCGTAATTAATCTGCCTACGGTTCCAATAATCGCAATCAAAAAAGAGTTCCATATAAATCGGAGAAGCGGCGTTGAAGTAAATACGATCTCATAATTTTTTAGAAATAATTGGCTTGGAATAAATTTAGGCGGATATGAGCTTAAATCGCCGGAACTCATAAAACTGGCACTTACACAATAAATAACCGGGGATATGACGATCAAACCAATGATGATACACATCGTACTGAATAGAAAGTCGCGCATTTGCATGGCAGTCTTCATGAATAATGCACTCCTTTCTTTTCATACGCAAAGGTAACTAAAGTAAATAACATAACAATGATGAAGATCATAATACCAACAGCACTGCCATATCCGTATTTGCCATTCTCGAATGCTTCAATGTACATTCGGTATATCATCGTTTCGGTAGACCCCATAGGTCCTCCTTTTGTCAAAACCATGATAGGACCGAAAACCATCAGTGAATGAATAATATCCGTGACGATCAGAAAAAAGAGAGTTGGGGACATCAATGGAAGCTTAATATGAATCAGAGATTGAAAATAACTGCTTCCCTCCATATCCGCCGCCTCCAGCAATTCTTCGGGGACATTGCGGACGGCTGCCAAAAGAAACAAGAAGCTGAATCCAATGCCCATCCAGATGCACACAATAGCAATGCCAACCATTGCATACTTTTCATCACCGAACCAGTTGATGCTGAGTCCGGTTAGAGCGTTGAATACGCCGATCGACGGATTTAAGATCAGTTGAAAAATCATCGCCGCCGATGACATCGATACAGCCATGGGCAAAGCGAACAAAATCTGGTAAATACTTGTCCCTTTCCGTTTCTTTTCCGCCAATAATGCCATGCAAAGGCTGATAATTATGGTTCCCGGAATTGTGATGACGGTATATTTCAACGTATGAAAAACAGTTTGCAGCATTCTCTGATCACTGAATATATTTATAAAGTTTTCAAACCACACAAATTCAATTGGATTACCATTCAAATCCACTAATGTAAATCCTAAATAAAAGGTTTTCGCAAATGGGTAATAGGTGAATAAGAAAACAAAAATTAAACACGGCAGCATAAACAAATATGGCTTGGCGGCTTCTCTCCATCTTTTCTTCGTGAAATGATATTTTAATCCTTTGCTTTTCACTTGTTGAGTTGAACTTATATTCACGCGGGATCATTCTCCTTCAATAGCAATCAGTTGAGCGACGACCGGATAATGATCCGAAGGATACCGTCCGTCAATCATCCGTCGGTCGATTTGAATGGATGACACTTGCACGTCAGGAGTAACAAAAATATAGTCGATCGGCTCTCCTTCCATTCTTCCGGAATAGTTATCATGGAACGTTGCTCCTACGGGTCCAGCCATCACGGAGTAAGCATCCGACATGTCCACAAGCGCCTCATCCCAAACTGGCTCTCCCCTCATAAAGCGGATCACCGCATGATCAGGTTGTGAGTTGAAGTCCCCTGTCAATAAGACAGGGACATCTTTTGCAGCTCGCAGTTCCTTAATTCGCTCCCATATAAGCCGAACACCTTGTTCCCTTGCCTGCTGCCCCTGGTGATCTAGGTGGGTGTTGAATAATAGTAACTCCGTACCTGTGCCTTTATGCCGAAAGTGCCCCCAGGTACAAATACGTGGCAGAGAGCTGTCCCAGCTAATACTTGCCGGAATCTCCGGCTGCTCGGATAACCAGAAGGTGCCGTGTTCCACAATGTCCAGTTCGTCTTTTTTGAAAAAGATAGCGCAGTGCTCATCTCCTCGATCTCCAAGCCGATCCTCGCCGATCCAATGATATTCCTCTAACTGCAGATCCTCCAGCATACTGGTATTTCCTTCCTGAGTACCCAAAAGCAGCGGACTATGCTCTCTGATCATGGCTGCCACTTTATCGCAACGGTACTCCCAAGCATTATCGCCGTCCTGTGCCAAGCAGGTTCTCAAGTTATAAGTCATCAAAGAAATATGCATAGTTACCCCTCAGCATCATTTAATATTATTTGCCCGGTTGTAATCCTTCAAAGCCTTGTTGCTTGCAGTTGCCATATCCGTGATCGCCTGATCTATGTTTTTCTTGCCTTGTACGTAGTTCAAGGTCTCCTCTCGCATAGCCTGGCTGAACTCGGCGCTTACCGGTCCCATCGGCTCTTGAGTTTCGGGAGACGACGCATGGAGCTGCTCGATTGCTGTTTTAAACAATGGATTTTTGGTTAAATGCTCTTTCATTTGAGGCAGATCATACGTTTTTGTGTTTACAGGGAAATACCCGGTTCCAGTGTGCCATACAAATTGGGATTCCGGCGTAATGCCATATTTCAGGAATTCCCATGCAGCATCTGATGCCGCTTTATCTCCCCTGTTCATAATATAAAGTGCGGAACCGCCGACCGCGACTCCCCCTTTGTCCGTTTCATTCACTTTGGGAAGGAATGCGGTCCCAACTTCAAATTTGTCTGCGACCTTAGCCAGTGTGCCTTTTAATGCTGCAGTAGATGTAACGAACATAGCCAGTTTTCCAGCCGCAAACTCTTCATCTGCTTTGACATCGGTGCCCGTCTGGATGCCTCCGGAATCTACTACTTTTTTCCACTCTGTCAAAAATCGTTTCATCGCTCCGTTCGTATCAAACTCAACAGCCGTCATATAATCGGCACGTCCGTTTTTGTTGTTACCAATATAGGCTCCCTGCATGCCAATCCAGCTTGACAGTTGATATTGATCAGGAGTGACGGAAAAGCCCCATTGGGTAACTTGACTACCACTTTTCTTGGTCATTTTTGCCGCGTATTTTCCTAATTCGTCTATCGTTTGCGGAGGCTTAGTCGGGTCCAGACCTGCCTCTTTAAACAAGTTTTTATTGTAATAGAGCAAAATCGTGGAATTTGCAAAAGGAATGCCTACTTGCTTACCTTTGAAGCTAAAGCCGGCAAGCGTATTCGGCTCTATGTCCGTGACTTTGAAAGACGGATCTTTGGTAAGCAGATCTTGAGCCCAGATGATCGCTGGTACATCTTTAATATAAGAGGTGTCCGAAGCAGGAATCTGTACGATATCCGGATAGTCCTTTTCGTTCTTCGCCTGAACGGCTGCTTTTACTTTTTTCAGCAGATCAGCGTAGGATCCTTGAAACACCGGTGTGATTGTAATTCCTTTTTCCTTACCGACAGTTTCATTAAAGTTTTGGACCATCTTTTTGACAACCTCTTCGTTCGAGCCCCCCATGGCGTGCCAGAATGTCAAGCTAACCGGCCCTGTGCTTTTTGGTTTTGCTGAAGTGTTAGCTGCCGGTTCACTACTGCAACCTGCTAATGCCGTAGCTAAGACGACTAATGTCAAAATTGTTTTCATCTGTTTCTTCATTCATAGAACCTCACTTTTCATATTGTATATAAGCCTTCCCCGTTTACCGGGAATGGTAGTTCACATAACTTATATCCTTTAATCTACTTAAAATATAATCCTAAATAGGTGAAATTTCTTCACTAAATACTTAATCCGATTCACAAAAAGGGCTATTTATTCTCATAGCCGCTTTCCTATAATCCCCAGGAGACATCCCTACAATTTTTTGAAATGCATGGTAAAATGGGTTGTGACTCTGAAACCCTGATTGATAACATATATCCACAATGGACAAATTTGTATTCAACAGTAATCTTCTTGCTTCATTCACACGTAAATGGAGCAGATAATCCTTAAATCCTTCCCCCATAATCTCTTTAAATAAGTGGCGTGCCCGCGAAGGGCTAAGGTCAAGTTTCTTAGCGACATCTGAGAGTTCTAGAGGTTCTCTAAAATTTTCATGTATGTAGGTTAATACAGGCTCTAACTTGTAATAAAGCGCAAAGACTTGGTTAAATTCCCCCGGCGATATATGGCTCTTGAAATGCCTAGAAAGTAGAACGCAAATTCGCAAAATATAACTACGAATCATGCCAGGGTACGCTGTTCTTTTCTTTTCCATCTCCTCATTTACAGCTAAAATAATCTGTCCGATTTCTTTGGCAGCCTCTAATTCGGAAGATATTTGATTAATAAACTTTCTTGGACTATAGAAGAATGGAATTAATAACTCTTTTTCAATTTCAATGAGCTCTTTTTTAAAAAAGACAAATATGTATTGGCTCGGATCTTCAGGGTCAGACTGAGCAATGTGCCGTTCCATATTATTGACGATAAACACATCACCGGGATTCACACTAAATTTTTTATCTCCAAAGTAAAACCAACCTTTGCCAGAAAGACAATAACCAATTTCTAATGAAGTATGCCAATGAAATGTTTCTAGTAACGAACTAGGAGTCCATTTGATTATTCCAACAGGTATACCTTCTTCTAATTCATTAAAAACTTCCATAAATTTTCCCCTTCCAAACTACATAATTGAAACCATCTGTAAGTAAAGTAAGCATAAAATAAAAATTGTAAATTAGTTTGAAAACCTAACAATTACGATTAAATGCCCTCCAGTTTCCTAAATGTAAGTGAAACGGCATTCTTTACCGCCTCTCTGAGTGCCTTTTAAATGCATTAAAGTTGTAGGCAAAATTTTAGCATGTATCCAGATTTTTGAGAGCAGAAGTCCCCTGACAGGGAGATCGTCTATTCGGAATCCCCGTCTTAGTGCGGATACAACGTCTTTGCTGTTCTTTCATCGGGAATTGTTCCCTAAACGGGCAAGTGAAATATAAACTTTACGTCCTGCCATATTGGATAGATTCAGCTCTTGGTCTTTACCTTTTGCTTGTTCTAATGTGCTTTGGCGGTAGTAAACTCCATCAGGAGCCAGCGTTTTGATCTGAGTCGCATGAGGATCATTTTGAATAAATGATTCGCCAAATGCTGCGTCGCTATGGGTGTTTTCCCGGTACGAAGACTGCATCTAACTTGTTACTCCCTTTAACCCATGTATTGAACGACTTTGTACACAAGTTCAAGACGAGCCAGCTTCTTACAAGAGATGCTAAACTCTAAGGAATCCATTCGGGCCCTGCTTTTACAACTGAATGACTTCGGCTAGCTTCTGAGACAGAGCATCGATTTCTTGCTTTAATAAGTCTTCCTTGGTCTTGCTTTCATATTCGACTAAGCATTGCCTAAAGTTGGTGATCGTATAAAACCGTATTATTTGGATTAATTATACTATTTTCGCGGGTTTTCTTGGGGGGGTTTACGCTAAATTAACTTTTTGGGGAACAATCATGCTAATGCATAATTATTCATTTCTCATCCGACCAAAGTCACACTTTACGCTGAAGTTCGACGCATTTGCAATGGGATTAATGGCTGAAATGCCTGTAAATGCTGCAGCGCGGGAACTAAGAGCGCACGATACTCGTATGTGTAGAATTCTCCATCATTATGTGGACCAAGCCATGTCAAAACTGGATTGATCCCAGGTAAAACGAATTGCTGTAGATGAATACTTCTGAATACGGAAAATCGTGGTTCAGGAACATAGCTAAGGTTATTCCACCAATTAAAAACGGAGACATGCCAAATATGCAAATGGCAAAGCACTGACAGAATATTTGAAAGCAGGAGGAAAGGCAGGGGCGTTGTCTCTTAATTATTCAATTGACAGCTTCTATCAATACGGAGAAGATATGCAAGCCTACATCCAAGTACTTATAATTGAATGACCTTGCAAAAAAATAACCGTCAGATCCTCCTGACGGTTATTTTTAAGTTACAAGTGAATTTCTTACAATAATATTTCTCACATCCGACAACTGCTATGTCGTGGCTGAAGTAAACAAGAAGCTCCGTTTCAATTGCACACAGCCAGATTTCATTTGGTGACATCTGGTTTAAGCAAGTACTTTCGTATCCGGCATTGCCCGTAATCAAAAAATAAGGGCGGACTCTATCGTTCATCCCCTTTTTTTTGACGCACTAAGATATCGATATCTCGAGTTTCCTAAGGGACCCACATCATTACTTCTTTGAATTTGTAGTTGTTAAGAATGCCTCAATCTCAGATTTATTCGGAATACCATCTTGGGCACCTTTTCGTGTAATTTTTATTGCAGCAGCAGCAGAGGCAAATCGCAAAGTCTCTTCCGAAATATCCTTCGAACCTGTCGATGCAGCCAAAACTCCAATGAAGGTATCCCCGGCCGCCGTCGTATCAACTGCCTGTACGTCGAAGGATGGAACATGCATAACATTACAGCTACTATCGGTAAACATTGATCCTTTATTTCCTAACGTCAGCACGACATTCCCTACTCCTCCATTTATTAATTTTACAGAAGCTTGAACTGCTCCGTAATCATTAGAGATGGGGATTCCAGTAACAGACTCGGCTTCAGTTTCATTGAGAATTAACACATCAATTAAATGAAGGATATCTGACGGTATTTGTAATGCTGGGGCGGGATTAAAGTAAACGCTAATGCCTCGTTTATAGGACTCTTCCATCACATATCTCGTAGTATCCCAATTTATTTCATTTTGAAGCATCACAATATCAGCAGTATCAAACACATCAAGAGAGTCTTGTATATCATTTACTGTTAACAAACCGTTAGCTCCCTCAGAAAGAATAATATGATTTTCTCCTGACGCATCTACTGTAATTGATGCTAATCCCGTATTTCCATCTTTATGAACAATAAAATCTGACTGGACACCGCTTCCACGAATAGCGGACAATAACTGCGAAGCGAATGGATCATTACCAACAGCACCAATTAATATGACCTGAGCTCCAGCTTGAGCTGCTGCTACAGCCTGATTTGCTCCCTTTCCTCCAGGATTATAGTCAGTCTTTAGACTTTTAATCGTTTCACCTGGGAGAGGATGTTTCAACACATGATTTACTATATCCATATTAATACTGCCTATTACAATAATTTTCACCACATGCATACACCTCAAATATTAATGATTTTTCAGTAGCGACAACAAAGTCTAAGTCCTACAAACATCCATTCATACTCGTTTTTTTGATAAAATCAAATTCAATGGCCGGAATCCGCGTTCTCGTTCACATAGAGTTCACTGGGTTGAATCCGATGTTGGCCGTTGTGCAGCAGTTCTGGCAAACGCCCCATCCGCTCAGCCAAACGAGAAAGCTTTTGCTCATTAAAATAAGATAACCCCGTATAAATTCGGTCCTGAAATGGCTCAAGCCATCTTGGTTCCAAACTGCCAGAGCCGAAATAAACCCCAAGCAGAGAACCGGCTGTTGCCCCAAAGCTGTCCGTATCGTTGCCTTGCATCACCTGCTTGCAAATCCCATCTCCGACATTTTCAGCAAATCGAAATGTATTCATTAAGGTGCCTATTTCCTGATAAACCTGACAATGGCAATAATTCGCGTACTTATCGTTAATGCTCTGATAGGCTGCCAGCCAGTTGTCTGCATTCGCGACCATCTGCAGGCAATCCTGAGTAATCTCGTAGAATCGGCTCCGTCTAGGTACGAATTGCAGGGCAGTACTCATTATTTCTATCGGATCGCGCAGCACCTGCGCGACAGCAATCGCAGCAGCAATGAACATCGTGGCGTAGATACCGGTCCGGCGGTGTGTAAAGCTTGCATCCCGCCAAGCCAGCTCAGCAGCAAGGGCTGGTTGACCAGGGCAGGCATAGCCGTAAGCGTCTGCACGAATCGCTGCACCGCATAGCTCTGTATCCTGGACCATGAAGTCAGGCCAACCCTCGATTTCAGAATGATGAAATATGTCCCTATCATGCTCCAAATAGCTCATCCCCGATCGAAGGAGGATAGCCCTCTCTGGACCCCAAGTTGTGCTTATCGGAATATGATTAATCCATAAGTCTCTTACATTTCTTTTCGTAAAACCAGTGCCGAATTGCTCTAGCGCCATCATTCCCATTAAGGTGTAATTGATATCGTCGTCAGGTGCCACGTAATGCATTCGCCCCCGGGTCGTTTCATACCAGGACCAATGACGACGATCCAATGCACGGAGGATTTCATCAGAAATGTAATCGTTCAGTGGCCATTCCCCTACGGAAGTTAGCGCTTGACGCAATTCCGACAGGCTGGGGTTTACCTCAATTGGCTTGCCCAACATGGAGCCGCAGACTGAAGCGAGGAATGCCGCCTCTACTCGCTTGGAGCTGTCCTTCAGATTCAGGATTCCGACCTGTCCGAGAGGTCGAGCCGGATCGCATTCCCGCCATATCTCCTCTAAATCATTGGGTTCATAGTAAGGCCAATTGTCCCTCATTGGAATATCAACCAAGCTGTGAGCGAATTCCACATAGGCATCATAGCTTGCGGGAAGCTTTTCCAGCTTGGCTAAGTAACCCGAGGTTTGATGTCCCTGCTCGAATTTATTGCGCAGAATTCCCTCCAGTTGACGTTTAAGAAGTGCGAGTGATGGTAGCATGCTGTATCTCCTTTATTTAATTACTCTTTAACAGATCCTAACGTAATCCCATGGATAAAAAATCTTTGCAAAAACGGATAAATGACTAAAACTGGAATCATTGCAATGAAGATTTTGGCTGCGTTCAACGTCTGGTTGGAAAGCTCGCTCATCTTTTGAATTTGTTCTGCTGTCATGGTTTGTGCATCAATGATAACGACCAATTGTTGAATGTAGGTTTGCAGCGGATAATGATCGCTACTGGACATCAGCACAAGACCGTTAAAAAACTCATTCCAATGATAGACTATGCTGAATAAAGTAACCGTAGCAAGCACCGGAACAGCCAGTGGAATATAAATTTTTACAAGCATGTACCATGGACCCGCTCCATCCACTAACGCCGCCTCTTCTAACTCCTTAGGCAGATTGCGAAAATAGTTAATAACGAGAATAACACTAAAAACCGGAACGCTATTCCCTAGCACGAGTGCCCAAATATTATTGATTAATCCGAATGATTTAACCGTTTGATACCAAGGGATCAGGCCGCCGTTAAATAGCATAGTAAAAACCAAAATCCACATGAGTACATTTCGAAAAGGCAAATCTTTCGCATTTTTGGATAACGGATAGCCCATGAGAATGATGATTACAAAATTAAGACTGGATCCTAATACGACACGCTGTATTGAAACCCAAAAAGAATTAAAAAATTTGCTGTCTCCCATAATTTCTTTATATGAACTCAAATTAAACCCCACCGGCCATAATCCAACCTGACCCGAGGAAGCTGCTGCATTCTCACTTAACGAGATCACAAGCGTGTACCATAAAGGAAGTACACACAAAAGCGCAATGCCAACCAGAAGCACGACAAGCAAAACATCAAATGCTTTGGAGCCAAATGTTTTTTCTATAACCATAGTTGTAATGCTCCTTTATTTAAACATCAATTCGAAAAGTAACCGTCACAGAGGTTACTATTAAAAAATACGATAATTTGCAAATTTAGCAGCCAAGAAATAGGACGTTGTGATCAAAGTAAAACTGATAACAGATTTTAACAGTCCAACGGCCGTTGCCAAACCATACTGTAAATTCAATAAACCGGTTCGATATACCCAGGTGTCAATAATATCACCGCTTGAATAAACAAGAGGATTATAAAGGTTAAATATTTGATCGAATCCAGCATTCAAGACATTGCCAAGACTAAGTACAGAGAGCAAAATAACCGTTGTAATAATTCCGGGCAGCGTGACATTTAGCAATTGTTGCAAACGCGACGCACCGTCAATCGCAGCCGCTTCATATAAAGAGGGATTGATGCCCGTCAAAGCCGCCAAAAAAATAATCGTGTTAAATCCAAACTCCTTCCAAACATCGCTTCCAACAACAATGAAGGGAAACAAATCTGCTCTGGCAAAAAAAACAGTAGGGCTTATACCAAACACAGACAAAATCTCGTTAATCGGTCCTTTGTAAGAAAAGATATCCAAAAGAATACCCGAAAGAATAACCCAAGATAAAAAATGAGGCAAATAAACAATCGTCTGAATCCATCTCTTTAAAATTGTCACACGTAATTCATTCAACAACAGGGCAAAGGTAAGCGGTACGACCATATTCGCGATAATTTTCATTACAGCAATAAAAATCGTGTTAAAAAAAATCGTCTTACTATCATTAAGCGTAAACATATACTTGAAGTTTTCCAATCCAACCCACTCAGAATGAAACATGCCTAAGCCAGGATTAAAATCCTGAAAAGCAATAACGATTCCGAACATAGGAACGATACTGAATAGAGTCAACCAAATAAATCCAGGGAGGAGCATGAGATAGTAATGCTTGGCATAACCCTTAGTTATCATTCTGTAATCACTTCCATTCTCGCTTGTTTAGAGAAAGGCGCCAGATTTCACTGACGCCTTTAGGGATATTTATGGTTTTGCGACTTCGTCTATTTCTGCAAGAATTTGGTCTCCGCCTTGCTTCTTCCAATCGAGTACAAACTGATCGAAGGAATCTAAAGGGGCAGCCCCCATTATAATTTTGAGAAATGTTTCCTTTTCCAATTTATCCAGTGCAGCCCATCTACTTTCCATGGTCTTAGTCTGCGAATAGGTGACGCTGTAAGTTTTTTTATAAGGCTTTTGCAATGGAGAGATGCCGACGAATGTAGAATACATTCGTTTCCATACTCCCAAATCCGCATTCGGGTTCCAATACTGGATATCATAATTGTCGTAAGGCTCCAACTTAACTTTCTTTACATTTTCAGCGTCCGTTTTTAATAGGTTATATCCGGGAAGATTTAAGTCTTCCGGCTTCTTAGTGCCCGCTAAAACCTCTTTCAACATTTTATAGGTAACATCCATTACATCCATCGAGGCAAAGACCAGACGTAATGGATAATTGCCAATCGCAACATTCACATCGAATTTCGATTCATCTCGATACAAGAGATTTTGCATTTGAATCGCCGCTTCAGGATGCTCATAACCCTTCCGAACAACGAGATATTGGTTCGATGGGTTGCCCATATGCGGAGTAAATTCGCCATTCACATCAAGTGGTGCGGTATAGGCCTGCCAGTTTGCCTTCGGATTATTCTTAAACGCGTCCGCTAACGGACCATACCCACCTGACCACCATACACCAAAATAGATGCCCGATGTTCCATTTTTGATTGATTCTTGTGCATCTTTGCGAATGCTCATTTCCTTATCGATTAAACCTTTGCTATAGAAATCACGCAGCTTGGAAAGCGCTTGTTTCGTTTCAGGCTGAATGGAACCGTACGTTGCTTTGCCATTAGAGCCCTTTAGCCAATATCCAGGATAAGAATGGAATGAAGCAAAGATGGGGTCAAATCCATAGTTGTTGCTATTCGGATTAATAAAATCCGCATTGAGCTTTCCGCCTAGTTGCGGACCTGCAATACCGATGGTGTCTGCCTTCCCATTACCGTCGGGATCCTGCTCCACGAAGGCTTTGGCTACCTTTTCCAACTCATCCATCGTCTTAGGAGGCTGTAGGCCTAGCTTATCTAACCAATCCTTGCGAATCCACATGTAATGTACCATATCTGATTCCGGTGTTACATTTGGCAAGGCATACATTTTCCCATCAACTGTAACTGATTTGAGTGCAAGCCCATTCGTTGTTTCAATAATGCCTTTAATGGTTGGCGAAGCATATTTATTATAAACATCGGTTAAATCTTCAAGCTGGCCGCTTTTTACCATTTGTCTGAACTGCGTTTCCTTCACAACTAACGCATCAGGCAAGTCGTTACTCGCAATGGATAGATTCACCTTTTGTTCGTAATCTTTTCCTCCAGCGGCCTGCCAAACAATCTTCGTATCAATGTTCAAGTTTTCTTTAACATAACGGGTATACTGGTTATTCTCGGGAGAATCGCCGGCCGGTAAGCTTTTATCCGACGCATCAACTTCTTTTCCAATTTTAAGCGTGATTGGTTTCTCGGATTTCCCAAATGGATCCGCAGCTTTTTGCACTGCCGCCGTTGAAGAATTCGGTGATTCTTTGGAAGAGTTTGATTGACTACATGCGGTTACTACAATTATCATTCCTGCAAGTAAAATCTGAATACCTTTTTTTGACTTGCTCATGTGCACCCCTTCTTTCTCTTTTAAATTAATCCACATCTAAAGGGTATCACACAAAGGCATCTAGCTAGGATAGGCGAACGTTGCATGTTTAGAGAGCCAAATGACCGACAATTAGCATGACTTTGCGACTCTTTTTTTAACTATCAACTTTTACCCCCCTATTTATCGGACATATCTCTACCTGTACCCAGTGTTTGCCGATATTTGCTCGGAAGCATGTCCGTTTGCTCACGAAAGGTGCGGCTAAAATACTTTTCATCCATATACCCAACGTTTTCTGCAATCCAAAGTATTGTTTTGTTGGTATAGAGCAGAAACATCTTTGCTTTTTCGATACGAACCTGCCGTAAATAGTCACCAAAATTCATACCAACAATTTCTTTAAAGCATTGACTGAAGTAGCTTCGACTCATATTGACTCTTTTAGCAATGTTTACCGCTGTAATCTGTTGATTCATCTCTTCCTGAGCTATATACACAGCTTTAACAATACTCTCCATAACCTCTTGCGAAAAGGTAGGTTTGTCCATAGCGTTACGGATCATATTCCGTGTGTTTATAAGCCATTCATCGACTTGATACCAAAAATCAAATGAATCCAGCAGTTGAATTTTTACTAAGCTTACAGGATAAAATAATAGATTCCATTTATCGATTAACGTATACAGCAACCCGAAAAGCTTCGCCTGAGGTAACCGCATCATCTTTAAAGCATCGATATGATGCTTAAATAAGCTGTCCTGATAAATCCATTCGTAAGACGACCATTGCTCTTTCAGATCATTTATACTTTTTTCAGACTGTACTTGCCTGAGACAGCCCCATTCTTGCAACAAAATCGGCCCCATGCTGGAATCTAAATCATAATCGTAAAAGAAATCCTTCTCTCTATATTCTCTTAACCAACGATGTACATCTTTATGGGGCCTGCCGTAGAGACCAATCAGATTTATCAGCGCCCACCCCGATTTAGTGTTCACCTCCTGTGTAAGGCTTTCTAACCATAATTCGCTAGACTGCTCCACTGGTTGTGTCCAAAGCCAAAGGTTACTGTCCACTTCAATCATCAATTGATTCGCGTGTTCGCACCACTCATCTATCCAATAATCTCCAACATCCTTATTTAATGAGAGCAATGCATAGCCTCGATCACTTGTATAAACCTCATTTAGATTTGTAGCTCGTTTTTGTTCTTGAGCAATCCGGTTGTAGATTCTTTCAAGCACTTCCTCAAAGCGCTCCTTTTCAAGCTGAACCTTAGCAATGTAATCAATCGCACCTAATCTAAGCGCCTCTTGGATGTATTCAAAATCCTGATGGAGGGTCAATACAACAATATAAATATGAGTGAACTCTTGACGGACCCTCTTTATTAATTCAATGCCTGACATAACAGGCATTGCAAGGTCAGTAAGCAGTAAATCAACAGCATTAGATTCTAAAAATTCCAATGCCTTTTCGCCATTGCTTGCTTCCCCGACAACCTCCATATCGAAATTCTGCCATGGCATTGCCGATATAAGGCCCTTTCGAACTAATTTATCATCATCAACAACCATTACTTTAATCATGATTAGGTTCCACCTCCGAGAGGGGCAGACTTAACAAAATGCTCGTCCCTTTCCCTACGACACTATTAATTTCCAACTTGGCCCGCTCACCATATTGCGAATCAATCATACGCTTCACATAGTTCATCCCGATGCCCATACCAACCTTCCTATTTTCAACTTCTGAGTTATTTAATAAATTTTGTATGATTTCTTCTGACATCCCCGATCCGTTATCGTGAATCGAAATATTAATCGTTTGTGTTAATTTCACCTCAACTCGGATGAAGCCATCATCGCTTAAGCCATGATAAAGCGAGTTCTCCACGAGCGGTTGAAGGATGAACCGCGGAATCGGCATTTTCAATACCTCTTCATCCACATGAATCTGCACATCAAATTGAAAATCATAACGAATTTGCTGCAAAATAAGGTATTGCCTCAATGCCTCGATTTCCTCTTGTATTGTTGAAGCTTGTCCTAGCTTGCCTAAATTATAATGCAACAGTTTATTTAAAGACGTTACAAGACGATCGATTTCGTTCTGCCCGTTCATGACAGCAAGCCAATGCACCGTATCCAACGTATTCATCAAAAAATGAGGATTGATTTGATAAAGCAATTTCTCGACTTCAAGATCAACTCTGCGCTTCTCTTTCTGCTCAACTTCCGCGAACAACTCCCAAATTTGTTCTTTCATTTGTCGAAATTGATCCAAGAGATAATCAAACTCTGGTATTCTTGTCTTTGCTATACCAGATTCGATTCGATTTTGCGCCATCAGCTTAATTTCTTTATTGAAGCCGCTCAATGGTCGATACACCATTTTCCATAATAGCCAAGCCAGGAACAGACTCATTCCCAAAAAAACTAACGAAAATAGTAGGATTTGAACGAACCATCGATTCATCTCTTTATTATAATCTGCTTTCGGAATCACGGAGACAATGCTCCAACCTTGATTACTTTCCTGTCTAAACCAGTAAAACCCATTTTGTGCGCCAGAAGATTTTCCATTTTCAATGCCAGGGAATGTCGTATCCATTGCATAAGTATTGGGTAATTCGCTGTAGGCAATTCTACCATCATTGTCAAGGAATATATGAGAGTTCTTAACTCCGGTTTGATCATTATTAAGGATGCTCTGTGTCAAATGGAACCCTGTTTCAATGTAAACATAAACATCATCCCGATTAGGCAGTTCTACTTTTCTTAAAGCAGACAGCACATATTGATTATCAAATGAATTGTTGCTTACATGTGGACCATAATAGGAAATTCCAGAGTATTGGGCAAGCAATGGCAATTTTTCCGGAGAGAAGCTATTCTTGACTCCCGAATTTTCAAGATCATAGGAATGATCATTTTGGAAATAATAGAGGGTCAATCCGATACTAGGATTCGTGAAAGTAATGAGGCTTAATTCATCCTTCAGATTGCTTTTCATTTTGACTCGTTCGTATGGTTGACTATCTGTACTCGATAACAATTGATCTAATTTCTTGCCTACACTACCTTCAAATGCAAGCTGTTGGGATACATGGTTCAAATTGCTGATGGTGCCCTCTAACGAGAGCTCAACTTGCTTTAAATTACTTTGAATGCCGCTTTGAATTTTATTTGTAAGAATGGAGTAGATCGTATAGTAAGAAATCAGACCTATGCTAATAAACGGAATCAACGAGCTAAATAAGAAGATTATAATAATCCTCTTTTTTAAAGTCAGGTAATCATAAAGAAATAATTTAATATTTCTGCTCATATTGAAAAGTATACAAACACACGCTCCCCAAAAAAATATTTTCTGAATCTAGAAAATTGTATTATTCACTGCTTTACCATAGGTTGACCTTCTAACCAAAATAACACAGTACCCTCATTTTTAACAAGGAAAAGCAAAAGGCGCTATGGTTTTCAAACCATAGCACCTTCTGCTTTTTACCAATGAACCATGATAAGTTCGGCTGCAATCACTTTTTCACTACATTGAAATCATCAAATGCTGCCCAATTTCCTGCAAGAGCGTTGGAGAAAGCACCGACTGTGACTGTCCCCGTTGTCACCGTAATATTATCAATGACAAGCTGCGTCCAAGTATTAGGAATAGAGGCTGCTCCAATGTCACTATAGAGGGTCGCTCCCCCATAATTGCTTACTTCTAATCGCACTGCACTTTGGCCACCGCCTGAACGTACCCATACGGTTGCGCGATAGGTACCATTAGGCACGGAAACAGCTTGATACGCTGTTTGTTGATAAGCCGTGGAAGCATAATGAGTTAGTTTATAAGTTCCAGACCTAGGGGTACTCGTATCCACGCTTTGGGCGATTGCCTGACCTGTAGGATGCCAATCACTCCAATTCGTCAAACTTCCAGTCTCGAGTCCCGGATTCAATAGAAGATTGGTAGATGTGAATTGAATCCCGTTCAAATTAACACTGCCCTTATAAACAAGGTATACATCTTTAACACCGGATGCCCCGCTAAGCATTGCACTATTGGTAGCCCAGGTCTGCCATCCGCCCGTTGCTCCGACGGAAATGGTACCCAGCAATGCACCCGTTGCGCTGCCCGTCCTAACCTCGATTGAAGTGCTTGTCGTTTCCCCATTCGCCACACGAGCCATAATCCCGCTCACGCCGCTAAGATCGACATTTTTGTACATAATCCAGCTTCCATTGGTCGCGTTGCCAATATCCAAACCCCCACCTGTATCCGAGGATGTTTCTGGTTTAATGGAGTAAGCCTCATTATAGGCAGAAGCTTTCAACGGTTTGTCATTCTCAATAATCGTATTCGTGGTAGACTGTATACCTGACCACTTAAAGGTAACCGCTGATTTGGCTGGAAGGGTATATGTAAAAGCTTGTTCACCCCACTTTACTTTAAACGTATTATTCGTACTCGTTTCGTTGTACGCAACTAATATTTTACTGCCATCCGGATTCTTCAAAGCAACATTGTGAATGCCTGAAGCATATCCGGTCGAAGCGATTCGAGCAGCGCCAGGGACAACGAATTTACTTAAATGCCCCATGGAATAATAGGAGGGTCCATACGTTACATTGCCATTGCTTTGATTGATCGCAACCAGTCCTGTACATGTGGTACAACCACCATTGGTAGGCCCATAGTTCGTATCAAGAGCAATATTCCAAGCAATGAAGTTTTTAGACCAGTGGCGAAGGGATTTGGTTAAGTTTTTCATATCCACATCGAACTGACCCGTCGTTGTGTCCGTCCATATTCCGCCTGTGCATTCTGTTTCATAAATATCTTTGGTTGGATAGAGATAATGCGTCGTTGACATGATCGTTGCTTCACCGCCGTAACAGTGCCATGCTGTAGCCGGTGTAAAGCTTGCTGCGGCAGAATCACTGTAGTAAGCAGGTACAAAATCAACATCCCAGTTATGATCAAATCCAAAAATTTTAACATTTTTACCGCTCAATGCGGGGCCTAGATTGTTTTTAACAAAATTAGCCTCTTCTTGTGCAGTCAAATACATCCCCGGATACGTATCAGATGCCCATCTCGGTTCATTCTGTGGAGAAACGGCATAGATCGGTACACCCTTCGCTTTGTATGCATCAATAAAATTGACGAAGTAAGTAGCTAAATCACCATAATTAGCCGTGTTGAGTGTCGCCGATGTTCCTCCAAGCATAGAATTGTTTGCTTTCATCCAACCTGGAGGGCTCCATGGGGTAGCCATAATTTTCAGATTGGTATTCAAGCTAACGGCTTGCTGCAAAAGAGGAATGATATTCGTTTCATCATGTGCAATTGAAAATGTGGATGTCGCCGTGTCTTTGAAATTGTAATTGCCGCTTGCGGAAAAATCGGATGCACCTATCGGTTGCCGCAGCCAGCTAATACCGATACCGCTCGTTGGGCTAAACAAATTCGTCATTAATGTATTTCGAGCCGTTGAGCTCAGTTTTTGGTTCATTAAGTAGGCGGAGGAATCCGTGATGGACGCTCCGAATCCATCCACAGTTTGAAAGGCAACATTCTCATCCACGTAAATGGTGTTTTCATCCGTACTTCGGTAGGGTGAAAAAGTGATGTTACTCTGTGCCGTTAATTTTTCGGAAAGCGCTTCATTCGTACGCCATACATTAACCGTTTCTCCGGCAGCCGATACTTGATTAGGCTGGATGAATAAGAAAGAAGAAGCGAGCACGCCAGTAGTTAGGGTGATTGATAAAATCTGGTTTACTACGTTTTTTTTCACTGATTTTCCCCCTTAGAGTGATTAGCAAAAAGCATAAGCAGCAAAGCCAAAATTTATTTATTTGTTTGTTTTTTGTTTCCAGGCATCCAACTGCTTCTGAACTTCCGCAACTACTTTGTCAATTCCGGCTTTTTTGCGTTGTTCAATGTATTGCGCTAGTTTCTGATCTGAGCTTATTGCACCTGTATTAAGCGCTGGACCATACTCATCATTCACAGCTTGAATATTCGCAATTTCACTTTGAACAGGCCCTGGATCAAAGGTAAACCCAAGGATTGGGGAAGATTTCGCTTCACTATTTTCCTTTAGCGTCAGATCACGAACTTCTTGATTTTGACCTTGTTGCATATCAGCGAGAAACCCATTGCCAAATACCCAGGTTTGGTTTGGATTATATCCGCTGTTATCTGTTAACTTAATGGTATTTGCGGATAGACGTGTATAATGCTTTCCTTCAATACCGTATGAAACTAAGTTTAGCAGTTCTTTGTTCGTATTCAGCAGATTCAGAAACATAAGTGCACGCTCGGGGTTCCCTGAAGTCTTGCTTATCGCCTGCATGGACTGAATGATTGTGTTTGTACCAACAAATGGACTGGACGTAGGTATTGTCACGATGTCTTGGCCGCCTGAGGCATTTTTCTCTTCTACTTCTCTTCCTGGCTTCAATACGTTATGGAAAGTAACGGCGAGCTGTCCTGCTTTCTTACGATCATCGAGCGCTTTGACCGTTGGCGCATCTTTATTGATTAATCCTTTTTTATACCAGCTGTTCATGAGATCCAAGTATTCCTTGTATTCGGGTGTTTGAATGACATCAACGACTTTGGTCTTCGCATCATCGCGATAAATGCCGACAATAGCCTCATTCGAGATGTATTCAAGATTGTTGTAGGTCGTTTCCATGCTTTGAAAGTTACCAAGGCGCGTCAACGCAAATGGGATAATATCAGGTTCATTTGCCTTAATTTTCTCTAAGAAGGGTTCAATATCTTTGATTTTCTTGATTTTACTTGCATCAAGCCCATATTTATCAGCAAACCGCTTCTGAATGAGGAAGCCTTCTTTGTTCGTAATCGTTTGATAGTTAAGAATACTATAAGTCTTACCATCTACCTTTAACGCTTCCCAAACGAGATCGGGCATACTCTTTTTCAATTCGGGAGCCACTTTCGGCAACAGATCATCAATTTGAGCGAATGCTCCACGACGCGCGTTTTGAGCATAGTTAAACATCCAAAATGACGTCCAAGCAATATCAAAATTTTCATTTGCAGCTACCATTGTATTTAGCTTCTGCTCATAGCTGCCGCCGTCTGTCGGCATTAGTTTAATTTCTGCATTGATTTTGGCCGTAGTAATCTTATTAATCGCATCCTCGACGGCTTTGGTATCCGGTTGCACACTCCATTGCGGGTAATACCACGTAAGCTTGACCGGTTTAAGGGTGCTGCTGGTTGCCTTGCTATCCGCTGCTGGTGTCGCTGTATTACTTGCGTTACCCGACTTTCCATTGTCTCCTCCGCATGCAGACAAAATCAATGACGTACCCATCAACACGGTTACCCCGAGTTGAATTCCCTTTTTTTTCTTTAACATTGAACAGACCTCCTAGTTAATTGTATGGAAAGCGATTATTGAAAGCGTGATCATGCTGCAATAACCGTTTGCTCCTGTTGTTTATTCGCCTACTCTTTTAATGAACCAACGGTAAGACCTTTCACAAAGTAGCGTTGAAAGAACGGAAATATAAACAGCATGGGACCCGCCCCTAGAACAGCCAAAGCCATCCTGGTGGTTAAACTCGGAAATTGCGATATATTGACATTTCCACTTAAATATTGCGAATTAGCTGCGTAGAACTCAATAGTATTCATTGTTCGGTACAACAATAACTGTAAAGGCACGAGCTTCTCCTTATCGACAAACAAGAGCCCCAACCACCAATCGTTCCAGTAGACAAAAGAAATAAATAAGCCAACGGTAGCCAATGCTGGTGTGGAAAGCGGCAGCACGATCGTAAAGAAGGTTCGATACTCACTTGCTCCATCCATCTTGGCCGATTCAATAATTTCTGTCGGCAGTCTATCCAGGAAGCCCTTCATAATCATGACATAAAAGGGATTGATGAGATAGGGAAGAATCAATACCCAGATGGTATCCTTCATATGTAGATATTTCACGATCAGAATGTAGAAAGGAACTAAACCACCATTAAACAGCATCGTGAACACCACGAGAAACGTCGTTGCTTTGCGATACTGATAATCTTTACGAGACATGGTATACGCAACCATGGCGGTGAAGAGCAAGCTAACTAATGTACCCCCGATCGTAACCACAATCGTGACCATATACGCGTTAAGGAGAACACCCGGATGTTGAAAAACTACTTGATACCCTTTTAGACTAAAGTGATCCGGGATAAATCGATAGCCGTATTTCACTACACCATTTTCATCTGACAAGGAAACGGCTATCACTAACAATAACGGGAGCAGCATAGCAAGAGACACAAGTCCAAATAATACGTGCACGGCGCTGTGAGCAATGGACTCCTTCTTCTTTAAATTCATAGTAACGCTCCTTACCATAATGCATTGTCCGAATTGATTTTCTTGATAATCCAGTTAGACAGAACGACAAGTATGAAGCCGACTACCGATTGATACAGCCCAACTGCGGCAGACATCCCCACATCCCCGATCGTACGCAAAGCCCGGAATACATACGTATCGATAACATCCGTTGTCGAATATAAGAAGCTGGCGTTATTCGGTATAAAATAGAACAAACCGAAGTCTGCACGGAATATACCGCCAATAGCCACAATGAACAAAACAATGATCAATGGTGTCAGTAATGGCAGCGTAATGGTACGAACCATCTGAAACTTGTTGGCTCCATCGATCTTAGCCGCTTCATAGTACGTAGGGCTGATCCCAATGATGCCTGCAAAATAGACAAGCGTCGAGAAGCCTACTGTTTTCCATAAATTAACGGCGTTCAGAATGTAAGGCCAACGACTGGCTGCCTGGTACCAATTCACCGGTTCCAGACCGAAGAACGTCCAGACATGATCGAGTAACCCTCGGTCTTGCTCCAAAAAGGCAAGTGCGATATACCCAACAACGACCCATGAAAGGAAGTAGGGAAGGAACAGCGCAGTCTGATAAATTTTAACAGCTCTACTGGACAATTCATTTAACAGTACAGCCAAAATTAAAGCACATACCATTGTAATCGCGATAAAACCAAGATTGTAGAGCACGGTGTTGCGTGTAATTCGCCAAGCATTATCCGATACGAAGAAGAAGCGAAAATTGTCGAATCCATTCCACGGACTTCCGAATATCCCGCCGTCAAAGCGAAACTTCTTGAATGCGACGATCAAACCGATTAGCGGCAAGTAATTAAAGATAAGTTTGAAAATGAGAGCTGGTAAGCTAAGAATAAACAACTCTTTATTTTGCTTGAAGCGCTTCCATCTCCCTGTCGATCCTTTCCGTATGGCCTGATCTTTCATTTGCATTCACCTCCTCTGGTTGACTTGCTTACTTGCAATTTCATAAGCTTATCTTGTCAGAAATGACGAGGGGTTTTCTACTCAACAAATTGCACTTTACTCCATTGTGTAGTCAAATTCTCGTACATTCCTCCTCATCCGAAGGCGGTTACCCAAATAAACGGCTTATATTTCGAAAAAGGCCCTGAATCTCAACTTCCGTAGGTATCCAGGGCGTTTTCATTTCATATTTTGTCTGTTCCTATGACTTTTCTTAATCTGTAATCTTTCGGTGTTGTGCCATATTCCGCCTTGAAAAGCTTGAAGAAATAGCTCTGAGAACGGTAACCTACACGCTCCATGACTTCCGTAATGCTGATATCTTTAGCTTCTAGTAACGCTAAGGCATTATTCAGTCGTACTTGATTGATATACTCCGTTACCGCTGTTCCTGTTCCTTGTTTAAATACGCGACCAATATAGGCGGAGGACATTTTCAATAATTGCGCAATGGTTTGCAAGCTGAAATCAGGATTATTACAATTCTCAGCGATAATCTCTTTCATTGTATGGCACAAAATTTCCGTCTTATCATTCTCACCAGGACTGGTTTCATTAGTTAGCTGTGCCGTCAGGGCATGGAACAACCCCTCAATCTCGCCGACGGTCTCTTGTTCCAGCACTTTTTTATAGAATTGTCTGAGATCGATCGCAATCGGTCTCGAGCGATTCTCATTCATCTCACTGATTGTTTTCGTGACCGTAACCGTCATATGCAAGATGGAGTACATGAATTGGGTATAGGTCAGCGATATCGCGTAAGTAAAGAATTGATGGAAGTTCTTCATTAATTCATCGCTATTTCCCCTACGCAAATGCTCGATGATTTGTTTCTCAATCTGCGTAGCCTGATAAAGATCCTCATGGCGTTCATTTACCTTTACGCGTTCCGACGAGAGTAGTGTGGAATGACCGAATATCATACGGTACTTGATGAGTTCTTGCGCTTCACTATACGCCTCCGCAATCTGCAAATAATGATCAAATGGCGCTGCATACGATATCGTTGTAGAAAGCTGGTAATATCGCTGAATGATCTGCTGTATTTCCTTCAATGACGCTTCGAAAGCAGGGAGCGAGAAGGAATCCTTATCCAGAAGAGAAGCTAGAAAGACGAAATGATTATCCCCCATCTCAATCCAAATGAGCTTACACCAAGGCGAAAGCAATTCCTCCCCTATGTTTCCAAGGGCAAAACGATATATTTTTTGGTCATCCGCACTGGCCTGCATCATTCTAGTCTCAAAATCATCGATTTGGCACACGCCGATCATAAAGGGGCCTTCCGCATCGATCGCAAGATCATGTTCGGTCAGTAAATGAAGGAATTCATCCTTGGTCAGACTTCTACTCTTGGTGAGGAGATTGCGTATATGAAACCCTTCCACAATTTGTCGATTCCTGGCGTGTTGAATTTCTGCAGTATTGGTCTTATCGATCATAGAGGCGTAGACGTCAGAGAGATAGGACCATTCATCCTTTTCTTTCATAAGCTTAGGTCCTGCTGGGAGTGTCCCTTTCAGCTGCATGATCATTCTTTCAACAGGTCTATATAACCGTCTAGAAATGATATATGCAATGACCGCGGATAATAAAAGGAACAATACCGTCGAAATCACCAGCATATTTCGAATACCCTTCAGTTCGCTTAAGGTATAATCGTAGGATTGTATACTAACAGCCTTCCATTGATACATG
This sequence comes from Paenibacillus marchantiophytorum, assembly GCF_014640555.1. Classification (GTDB taxonomy): domain Bacteria; phylum Bacillota; class Bacilli; order Paenibacillales; family NBRC-103111; genus Paenibacillus_E; species Paenibacillus_E marchantiophytorum. Next base: position 116,240 of record NZ_BMHE01000008.1, read on the forward strand.
CCAAGTGACATGACCGTCACAATCGATTTGTTATTGCCTTTGCCATAAGTGAAAGATTCAAAATCAGCTTGACTAGCCTGTATCCGCGCAGCAACATCTGCCGGCAAAAAATTCGCAGAACGATTCTCACTCGTATACGAATTTCCCTGTCCATCCATAAGCAGAACGGAACTGCGCTTGTCGTAAGCCAAATCATTGATCACTTTAATATTATTAAATAACCATTCCGGGTTCACATTGAGGATCAGTGCACTTTGTTTCAACGTCGGCATTGCCTCATCCCTGTACATCACATAGGAGAAGAAATCAACAGCCGTCATCGAATCATTCGATATTTTGAAAGGAATTAATTGCATCTTATGCAGACTGTGCTGGTTCTCTAGTTGCTGGATTTGCTGCTCGAACCGCCCAATCTCCCCATGCAAATTATCTTGAAATTTCCGATTTGTCGATAAGTAAGTATGAGTATAGTTGTTATACAAGATAATGGAATGCAAATAGGTAGAGGAGTCCGCTAGCTTATCCAGCTTGGCCAATTTCGTCGCGATACTCTCATAACTAAACGTTTGACCATAAAGAATAGGAATGACTTCGTTATCAAAATAAAGTGACATCATTAAATTTTTCAAAATTTCATCCATATATTCGACATTATATTTCACTTGGGCAAGCACTTTGCGGTTCGCTTCCGTTTGAATATGAAGTGTTGTGCTTTTCATTTTCACATACATCGTTGAGGCAAATACACAAAGTACAACAACGATAAAGACTGTCAAAGATAATAAAATACGCTGCAAATATTTACGGGAACGAAGTTTAGCCCACATGCTCATTCTGACTCCTTTTGGACGATTCTTGCGATCGTTCATGAACAACATAGGACTGTCCCATGAATGGGACAGTCCTTATTCAATCGAGATTGTATACGAATCAAGAACGTTGCCAGCGGAACGTTGCTACCGTTTTCGGAGGAAGCTCGGCATGAATTTGTTCCCTCTCAGCAACAATTCGGAAGGGCTGATCCTCATCTGTCTGGTTAATGACTACAACAACTATGGTGTTATCAGGGTTTAGAAAAGCAACATTCGTTACAGTAGCTGCAGATCCATAATTGCTTTCAACTCTTCGTGCCCCCCGTTGGATGAATTTAGAGAATTGCCCGGTCAGGAAAAACTCCGGAGTCATCCAGTACTCATCTCGATGGTTGGCATCTTGAACAATTAAAGTCGGGTCGGGGATCCCAACCCATTGATGGCTACCGATTGTGCTATCTAGCATGGTCACCCAAGCATTATAACTAGAAGCCCAATTGCGAAAATATTGCGCAATTCGGTCTGCTGCAGACACTCCCCAAATCGAACGTTCCGTCATATGAATGGTCTTACCCGGATATGCACCCTTAATTTCCGACATCAGGGTCGGTTCTCCATCATAATCATGAAAAGCGATCCCATCCGTAACTTCATAGCCCTTTTCATCATTAAGAATGGGGCAAACGTACATCCAACCATCACTGAAGTTATGATCGAAGATCCAAATTTTAGTGTGAAGCTGGTATGCATCCAACTCTTTTTTGAGTGCAATTGCCAATTCCCTTTGACGCTCGGGACTCATATAACAACTTGGATAATCGATTTCAAGTAAAGGCTCATTTTGAAGCGTAATGGCATATAGTTCAATACCCTGCTCTTGGTACGCTTGAATCGCTTTACGATAATATTGAGCGAGAGCGTCCGTATACGCCTGGCCTTCCTTCAGCTGCCCTTTCTTCAAGCTTCCAGAGGTTTTCATCCATGCAGGCGGAGACCATGGAGAAGCAAATATCTGCATATCAGGGGCTATTTCCAGCATTCGCTTCAGCGTTTTTACAATCCCCAAATCAATATCCTTTTGTATCGAAAAGCCCGCTAGAGGAAAATCCGTCTCGCCCTCATCCAGATCATTGTAGGAATAAAAAGTCTGCGCCGTGAAATCCGATGTGCCGAGTGTAATGCGCATAAAATTAAATCCAACTCCGTTGCTGGAATCGAGCAACCAAGCGTAGATCTCATCTTGTTTTGCTTCGGACATCTGCGACAAATTATAGACCGTGCTTTCTTCTACCGAAGTACCCATGCCAACAATTTCTTGAAACGAGATCTCAGGAAAGACGGTAATCGTTGGGATATCAATCGGGCTAGGAGAAGTGATAGTCAAGTTCACTCTTGCTTCAAGTGTATGATGGATTGGAAATGACTGATAAAACCAAGATCGATCTCTTGGATTTTTCTCAGAACTCCACCAAACCTCAGCTTCTTTGTGTTCTTGTTTTTTTTGAATAGGTGTCATCGTTGTCTCTCCTCTGTTAAGTAACCGAAATAACCAGCAGTTTGAATACCATGCTGTGAATGGGTTGCATTCCTTAGTATGGCATACTAAATCTACATTTTTCTACTGATTAATCTGTACATTTCTCAACTATGACCCTATATAAATGCGATTATCATGCTATTTTCGCCAACCTGTTCAATACGTTGATTTTGTCCGTCTGATTTATTTCCGCCACTACTTAACCACTCCCAACATGGAAAATATACCCATATATATTATAACGAATACACGTTCGTAGGTAAACAGTGTCTATAGGCATTACGCCGACAGTTTTTTAATTAAGTTGAAGTAAACGTATGATTTCACCATCAATTATCTCTTCGCTTGCCTTTTTAAACCCCAAGGATTCATACATTCTTCCAGCAATTAAGTTATTAGGTCTGTGCCCGATCATAATTCTTTTGCAGCCCATTGATTCAATCAGCTCAATTAGTTTTTTCATTGCTGTCTTTCCGTAGCCCTTACCCTGGTTATTTTCATCAATCATTATTGCGGGTATCCAGTGGTTACCCTCCCCGTCTGGCTGCTTACAAAAAGCAAGAAATCCGATTAAATTATCATCACAATAAATTGCACGCAGCTCAAAATCATCAACATATTTAGATTCTGCAATCCAATAAACAACAGGTGCAGGAAAAACATTTAGTTGTTCTTTCTTAACTTTTAACCTGGTACAATCATACCAGTTTTCAATGGACACTTGCTTTAATTCAATACCCAAAGAGAATTCCTCCCAAAATTGACTTCACAGAGGATTTCATCCCTCTATGACTATAATTGAAAATCCTTCATTGCAACTACCTCTGCATGAATATTTTTCATACCACATCACTCCTTTCAATTTGGAAATCACCCATTCATCTTACCACTAAGTTTTTCGTCTTGATTGGTACAAAACAGCTATAAAAATTGAGTCTCGAGATCTGACTCTAAAGTTGATCATCCACCACGCTCTACTCCCCGTTAGCTTAATACCAGAAGGAGCAGCTGCCGCGGCGGCAAGCTGCTCCTGGATCGCTCAACTAATGTTCTTACGTTAGTTTAGTCCTCGAATTTTCTTATAAAATTTTTTTGGTCCTTTGTAAATCTATAGCCGCGTCGTTCGTAGAACCTATGAGCATGTATTCGACTTGGGTGGGATAACAGTTTCATCCCAGAAAATCCATTGTCCTTTCCCCACTGTTCAAGACATTCGATTAACATGCTGCCTATACCTTGATTTCTATAACTTTCTTTAACAACAAATCCCAGGACGTTTACTAATGAGTCGGAAAAAAGTAATTCATACGGGCTTCCATGAATATATCCTATTACCTCGTTGTTTTGTTCGTAAACAAAGATGATATCTTTAGTTTTCTTTGTAATGATTTCAATCTTCTCTTTTATTTTCTCTTTGGATAATACATGCAGATTCGGGTTAAAGTCATGATTTAACAAATAAATATCGTGATAATCAGTTACCCTAATTTCCCTGACATTGTTTTCTTCCATATATGAACGCCTCAATTCGTTAGATCATTACAAACACCTGAAATAAAAGTTACAGGTCTTTGCATATTTTAGCAATCCACTATGTTTGCACTGTTCTGCCCGTTACTTCAATAAATGAAAAGAGGAGTTGCTGTAAAGCAAACTCCTCCACTATGTTTTCTATTTTCGAGAAAATCGGTGCATTTTAAAGCAATACTTTGATCTAAATCGAATAGAAGCAACATTCCATAAAAAGGTTTGAATGAACATTGTCAGCAGAACATTGAGTATTATGGATCATTAAGCATGAAGCGACCCACAGCGATAAAGTCCGCGTCTATATTGGCCAAGGTAGCTTCGACAGAGGCCTTATTCATTTCCGTTCTTACTTCACTTTCTTCTCCCCGCCTTCTGTAAGGCGCTCATACCGATGCTCCGTCGATGCCTCCTCGACGTAGCCGAACGCCCAGTGAGAGGCAGGTACATCTGACCATGTCGGTGACGATACGCCGGATAGCGGTCCCCGCTGAAGCAGACGATCGATGATCGTAACAGCTTCGGCTCTGGACAGCTCCCGATCCGGCTGGAACGTTCTATCCGGATAGCCGTTCATCACGCCTGCCGCCATGACCCGGGCGATCGTCTGCACGCCCCAGTGGCCTTGCGTATCCGAAGCGCTTGCCGCCGCTGTTTCGTTCAGCCCTTTCCAGACAGCGATAATTGATGCCATTTCGGCTCTCGTTATCGACTGTGAAGGCCGGAACGTTCCGTCCGGGTACCCCCTCATGAGGCCGGTTCGTGCCGCATCGGCAATATATTCATTCGCCCAATGATCCTGCTTCATGTCAGAATAGACGGTCCCGGTTCCTTTCGGTCCTTCATAAACACGCGAGAGGAGGGCAGCCATCTCGGCTCGGCTGATCGCGTTCTCCGGTTTGAAGGTACCGTCCGGGTAACCGAATACGAATCCGGAATGCTTACCGCGCTGCGCCGCCAGCCCGCTGAACAGCTTTTTGCGCATGGCGCCGTCGCTTGTTGCATCCCCAGCATACGTCACCTCTACACGCTGGCCTTCCTTAGCGGGGGGTTCAAGGATAAGCTTGATCCGCCCTTGGTCGAGGACGACCTCAACGATCCGAACCGGCTTGCCGTCTACCGTCACCTTGAAGCCGTCTTTGTCGAGTCCTTCGTTCCCGCCGTCATGATCAATGACGATGTGGCCTTCATCGACCGACAGTTCCGCTTTGGTCAAAGCAGGCGTGACCTTCACCGGTTTCGATCCGTCAGACGACGTCCCGGTCGAAGACCCGTCTCCCGAAGGCGTACCCAGCTTAACAAGGGTGAACGTACTGAACTTGTCGATCTCGATTTGGATCCCGTAAGGCGCTCCGTCCCTGTTGACGATCGTTCCCGTCACCAGCTTTTTCTCGCCGTCGCTATGTTCGATGAATACCCTCAAGGAATTGAGGAAATCAGCCTGATTCGTCGGCGGTACAATGCCGTTGAAAGGAATCGTCAGCTTCGTTCGGAAGCTGCTGTAGTTCGTTTCGATCTTTTGCGGCGTGCCGACGATTGTTGCTTGTGCGCCCCCCGGCGCCTGCCGCACTGCCTGCTCCTGCAACACCCGATTAGCCAGTGTCTGCCGCTTCAGCTCGTCGCGAACCGGCACGATGCGGAAGTACACATCCATCGCCTGATTCATCATTTGACGCAAAATGGCGTTATCCAGCGTCAAATTCGCCGTTTCGCTTTCAACGCGCAGGGTAAGTCCGCGGCCGGCCAGCGCTGAAACACCACCTGCCACGATCTCTACAGCAAATTCATCGGGAACATCGCCAGCCGGCGCATCCATCAGGATGCGGGCGGTCTGTTCCCCCGTCTCTCGGCTGCGATCTAGAATTCGGTCAGCCGAAGCCTCATCCAAAATCGTTTTGTCGATCCGGGTCAGATCGGACAAAACCGTTCGCGTAATGTCAAGAGGACTGGAGTAGCCCCCGTTCTCACCCACAACCTTGATGGTGCGCGTGCGCTCCGTAACGGATTGCTTGGAGATCGTGCCGCTCTTGACGATCAGGAGGAACGGCCGCGTTGCGGATCGTCCGTTCTTCGAGACGGTGGCCGTCACGATGACGCTCTGCTCCTCCGGTTGGCGGTTAACCCGGCCCATAATTTCATTCCCCTGAAGCTCTCCAATAGCGATCACCCCAGGCTTGTTTGACATCCAGACGACGTTCGTTTCGTGCTTACCTACGGCAAGCAAGTAAAGCAACGAGGTGACGCTCTCCCATGTATCGCCATTGCTAAAACCGATACTCAGATGCTTGAGCGCGTCCTCCAACTCGGAATCCGTATTGTCGCCTCCGTTCCGCTTCAACACAAGGAACGAAGAACGCGCCACATCGGAGCCGTATCCGGCCAGTACCATGTACCGGCCGAGCGCGGCGTCCGCCGCTAGATGGAACGAGGTCTCAAAATGCCCGTTCCGAACCGGCAGCGACCGAAAATAATAAACATCGTCCTGCGGATCAAAAACTTTTAAAATAACCTCCTGGGTGTCGGCAGCGCCGCCGATCGTAACGCTGTCACCCTGATACTTGTCGGCGATTCCCGCAATGACCGGAGCCGCCTGAGCGGCCGTTACGGGTACGCCTTGGCCGATCAGTAGCGATAAAAGCATGACAAGCTGTAGGACAATTCTTGTTGATTTCATAATTTTCAAGCGAACCTGCCTCCCGAAATTCGTTATTCGCCTCTTGCCGTCACAACATCCGTCCGCTCTTCGGACAAGCTGTGTCCGACATCGCTGCGGTTGTATTCCGGACGGGTGACGACGACCGCATACACCAGATCGCCGATTTCCGCGCGGTCGATATGCAGCGTGAACGGCTGCGGAGCGCGGCCGTCAATCGATTGCCCGACCACGAAGACAGGCGTGTCGTTCCGCATTCCTTGCAACACGACGTACGCCTTGCCCGCGTAGGGCTCTGCTCCCGGCTTCAGCGTAACCGTGACGGTGACATCCTTATCTTTCCATGCCGTTATCACATCGTATTTCGGCTTGTTCGGAATAATCACGTTTGTCGGATTGCTCTCCTTGTGTCCCGGCTCCTTGGCTGTCACACGGATGATGTCCCCGTTATCCAGCCCCGGGATATCGATTTCGACCGGCCCTTCGCCCGGGCCCGGATTTTCGCCTTCGCCCAGCTTATTGCCATCCTCGTCATAGATCGTGATCTTCGTGCCAGGCGGTACTTTATCCACTTTAACCTTGTTCCGATCCGGATCGACAGTGACATTGCGCGGATCAATCGGCTTGCTTGGTTCCTTGGTCACCGTATTGTCCGTCTTCGTACTTTCTTTCTTGCCCGGCTCGGTGTTTGTTAATTTAATGACGTCGCCTTCCTTCAGGCCAGGTATCGTGATCACAACAGGTCCTTTGCCAGGGCCCGGATTTGTACCGGTCCCGATGACCTTGCCGTCCTTGTCGTACACGTTGACCGTCGCTCCCGGCTCCACATCTTTCACGGTCACTTTACCTGTATCCGGATCGGCAGCGACATTGCTTGGATCAATCGGCTTGCTCGGCTCCTTGGTCACCGTCTTGTCCGTCTTCGTACTTTCTTTCTTGCCCGGATCGGTGTTTGTTAATTTAATGACGTCGCCTTCCTTCAGGCCAGGTATCGTGATCACAACAGGTCCTTTGCCAGGGCCCGGATTTGTACCGGTGCCGATGACGTTGCCTTCCTTGTCGTATACGTTGACCGTCGCTCCAGGCTCCACATCTTTCACGGTCACTTTACCCGTATCCGGATCGGCAGCGACATTGCTCGGATTAATCGGCTTGCTCGGCTCCTTGGTCACCGTCTTGTCCGTCTTCGTACTTTCTTTCTTGCCCGGCTCGCTGTTTGTTAGCTTGATCACGTCGCCTTCCTTCAGGCCAGGTATCGTGATAATGACCGGTCCTTTGCCAGGGCCCGGATTTGTCCCCGTGCCGATCACATTGCCGTCCTTGTCGTAGATTTTAACCGTCGCTCCAGGCTCCACATCTTTCACGGTCACTTTCCCCGTGTCCGGATCGGTGGTGACATTGTTCGGATCGATCGGCTTGCTGATTTCACCGGGCGACTGGAATGTCACCTCGGCGCGCTGACCGATTTTGACATTCCCTGTAACTTCCTTGGCTTCATACGAGACTTTCTCCACAATTTTATCTGTTACCGTAAAGATCGCATTTCCATCGGTATCGCTTATTTTTTGTACCGGCTTGATTACCGAGGAACCGCCGAGGGCTGTCAGATTCACGGTTTTACCGCTTAGAGGCTGGCCACTCACATTCTTCAGCGTCACGGTAATCGTAGAAAATGCCGTGCCGTCAGCATCGACCGTCGTCGGAGAAGCGATAACCGTGGACCGGGCCACGCTGGTCGTTTGATCACCTGTTCCCGGTGTGGTCTGGAACGTAACGTCCGCCTTTGCCGCAATGTTGACCTGATCCGTTTCGTCTTTGGCGCTGTAGAAAATTTTCTCCGCATAGCTGTTTGTTACGGTGAATACTGCTTGGCCTTGCATATCGCTCACACCTTGCACTGTTGTGATGACCGATTGGCCGCTGTCGGCTTTCAGGCTAACCGTTTTGCCGCTCACTGCTTGACCGTTCTTGTCTAAGAGCGTCACGGTGATCGTGGACATCGTCTTACCGTTCGCCGCTACCGCTACCGGTGCTGCTGTAATCGTAGAACGCGCTACACTGGCCGGCAAAGCGCCTGTCCCACGGGGCACTTGAAACGTCACCGTTGCTTGCTCGGCAATGGTGACACCGCTCGTCAAATCCGTGGCGCGGTATATTACTTGTTCCGCAACGCTGTTAGTAACGGTGAAAATCGCTTGACCTTGCCCATTGCTCGTTCCATGCACGGCGGTAATGGCGGAACTGCTGCCCCCTGCCGTCAAGATCACCGTCTTCCCGCTGACGGGATCGTTATTCGCATCCTTCAGCGTCACGGTGATCGTCGATTTGTCCGTTCCGTCCGCTGCCACCGTGGACGGCGTTGCCTTCACCGTAGAGTTCACGACGCTAGACTTCTTTGTGCCCATGCCAGGGGCAGATTGGAACGTTACTGTCGCTTGTTCGGCGATGCTCACCTGACTCGTTTCATCTTTGGCGGTGTAAGTCACTTGTTCGGCAGCTATGTCCGTGACCGTGAATATCGCTTCGCCTTGCGCATTGCTTGTTCCGGTTCCGTCAACAGCGGTAATGACCGAGCTACCGCCGGTAGCCTTCAAACTGACCTTCTTGCCGCTGACCGGCTGGTTATTTGCATCCTTCAAAGTCACCGTTACCATAGACGTATCTATGCCGTTCGCCGCTACTTGTGCCGGGGTTGCCTTCACCGTGGAAAGCTCGACACTGGATTTTGGCGTTCCCGGTCCTGACGCTTTAAAGAACGTCACGACCGCTAGTTCGGCGATGCTTACATGATCCGTTTCGTCTTTGGCGCTGTAAGTTATTTCTTCCGCGACCGTATTCGTTACGGTAAATGTCACTTCTCCTTGCGGATTGCTCGTACCATAAACAGAGTTAATGACCGAACTACCGCCGCTGGCCGACAGGCTCACCAACTTATTGCTCACCGGCTGGTTGTTCGCATCCCTCAGCGTCACGATGATCGTCGATTTGTCCGTTCCGTTCGCTTCAACGATCACTGGCGTTGCCGTGACGATCGATGCTGACACGCTCGATTTCGAGCCGGGTCCTCCGGCCGACAGGGTTTCAAAAGTTACGACCGCTTGTTGCGCTAGCGTTACGCCGTCGGTCAAATCCTTGGCCGTATATGTCACTTGCTCTTCCTTCGAATTCGTTACGTTAAAAGTCGCCTGCCCTTGGGCATCGCTCGTTCCATAAACCAGATCAATGACCGTAGTACCGCTGTTTGGTGTCAGGTGCACCTGTTTGCCGCTAACCGGCTGGCCGCCTGCGGTTTTCAGCGTCACCGTGATCGTCGATACCCCGCCGTTCGCTTGTACCTTCACCGGGGACGCGACAACTGTTGATTGTGTCACACTGGACTTCGATCCGCCGCCCGCCGTTTTTTCAAAGATCACCGTCGGACGCTGCGCCAAGATGATGCCGCTCGTTTCATCTTTGGCTGTATACGTTACTTTCTCCGCTGATGCATTCGTTACCTTGAACACCGCGGTGCCATCCGTTCCGACCGCTTGCGTATCGCTTGCCCCATAAAGGGATTTGATGACGGAGCTGCCGCTGTTTACGGTTAACCGCACCGTCTTGCCGCTGACCGGTTGACCGTCAGCCGCCTTCAGTGTCACCGTGATCGTTGACGGCGTTATGCCGTCCGCTTCCACTTGCAGAGGGGAAGCCGTGACCGTTGAAACCGTCATGCTCGTTGCCGGTCCCCCCGAACCCCCTGCCGGAGCTTCGAAGGTGACCTTGGCACGCTGCGCAATCGTTACGTTATCGCTCTCATCTTTGGCCGTGTACGTCACTTGCTCCGCCACCGTGTTCGTCACCGTGAAAACGGCCGTACCATCGGGCCCGCTGTCGACTTGTGCCGGCGTAATTACCGAGCTGCCGCCGGCTGCCGTCAGGCGCACCGTTTTACCTGCAATCGGCTGTTTGTTCACATCGTTCAACGTTACCGTAATCGTTGAAGCTGCCACCCCGTTGGCTTCTACTTTCGCAGGGGACGCCACCACTTTCGACTCCGCCACGCTGGACTTCGGAGCACCCGCTCCGCCAGCCGTTTTTTCAAAGGTTACGGTTGCACGCTCCGCGACCGACACCCCATCTGTCTCGTCTTTGGCCGTATACGTCACTTGTTCCGCTGTCCTGTTCGTGACCGTGAACACCGCTGTGCCATCCGCTCCGCTAAAGACATAGGACGGTGCCATTTGCGAACTGCCGCCATCGGCTGTCAATCGCACCATTTTGCCACTTACCGGCTGGCCGCCTGTCGCCTTGAGCGTTACCGTAATGGTCGAGGCTGCTATTCCATTAGCATCTACTTTCTCCGGAGAAGCAACGACGGTTGAATCAATAACGCTCGTTACCGGACCCGCCGTACCGACAGCCGGAGCTTCGAAGGTCACTTTCGTGCGCTGCGCAAGCGTCACGCCGTCTGTTTCATCTTTCGCCGTATACGTGACCTGCTCGGCCTTCAAATTCGTTACCGTAAATACTGCGGTGCCCTCGGGTCCGCTTTTGACTTGCTGCGCCGGCGAAATCACCGAACTGCCGCCTAACGCTGTCAAGCTCACCATTTTATCGCTGACCGCTTGACCGCCGGCCGTTTTCAACGTCACCGTAATCGTCGAGGCCGCACTGCCATTCGCTTCTACTTTCTCTGGGGATGCGTTCACCGTCGACTCCGTCACGCTCGACTTCGGCTCACCCGCTCCGCCAGCTGGAGCTTCAAAAGTAATGGTTGCACGCTGCGACAAAATCACGCCATCGGCCGCATCTTTGGCCGTATACGTCACTTGTTCCGCAGCCGTATCCGTTACCGTAAACACGGCGGTACCATCCGCACCGCTGACGACTTGCTGCGACGGCAAAATTTTCGAACTGCCGCCGTCGGCCGTCAAGCTCACCGGTTTACCGCTAATCGCTTGGCCCCCGGCCGTCTTCAGCGTCACCGTGATCTTTGATGCCGTACTGCCGTTTGCTTCTACTTTCTCTGGGGAGGCAACGACCGTCGATTTCCCATCGCTTGTTGCCGGCCCACCGGAACTTACGGCAGGGGCTTCAAAGGTCACCACTGCGCGCTGCGCCACCGTCACGCCGTCCGTCTCGTCCTTCGCCGCATAGGTCACCTGTTCTGCCACCGTATTCGTTACCGTAAACACCGCCGTACCGTCGGGCCCGCTGCTGACGGGTTCCCCCGGCGTTATCACCGAGCTGCCGCCATCGGCTGTCAGACGCACCTTGTTGCCGCTGACTGGCTGACCGCCGGCTGTTTTCAACGTGACAGTAATCGTCGAGGCCGCGCTGCCGTTCGCGTCAACCGTTGACGGGGAAGCAAACACCGTCGATTCGACCACGCTGGACTTCGTACTGCCCGGTCCCGCTGCCGAGTTTTCAAAGGTGACCGTCTCGCGCTGAGCCAGTGTAATGCCATCCGTCTCATCCTTCGCCGTATAAGTCACCTGTTCCGCCGCCGTGTTCGTCACCGTGAACACCGCCGTGCCGTCGGAGCCGCTGACGGCTTCCGCCGGCGCAATCACCGAGCTGCCGCCAGCCGCTTTCAGGCTTACCTTCTTGCCGCTGACCGGCTCGCCGCCCACCGTCTTCAGCGTCACGGTGATCGCCGATGAATTGGTTCCGTTTGCCTCAACTTGGGTCGGCGATGCCAGCACCGTCGACTCCGTCACGCTCGGCTTCCCTGTGACGGCAACAACCGGCGAACTTTCAAAAATGACCGTCGCTTGCTGCGCCAATGTGACATGGCCCGTTTCATCTTTGGCTGTGTACGTCACCGGCTCCGCCGCCGTATTCGTCACTGTAAATACAGCTTGACCCTTGGCATCGCTAATGCCCCGAACCGTCGTAATGACCGAGCTCCCCCCGCTAGCTGCAAGGCTCACCGTCTTGCCGCTAAGGGCTTGACCGCTGCCGTCTTTAAGCGTCACCGTAATCGTGGACGGCTGCGTCCCGTTCGCCTCGACCGCTTCCGGCGACGCCGTCACCGTCGATGCCAGCACGCTGGACTTCGGCCCGCCCGGACCCGCCGCCGGGGATTCAAACGTAACTGTCGGACGCTGCGCCAGCGTCACGCCGCCGGTGTCCTCCTTCGCCGTGTAGGTCACCTGCTCCGCCACTGTATTCGTCACCGTGAACACTGCGCTGCCGTCTGCCCCGCTCACGACTTGAGCCGGCGCAATCGCTGAGCTGCCGCCGCCAGCCGACAAATTCACCGTCTTCCCGGCGACCGGCTGGCCGGTATATGTTTTCAGCTTGACGGTAATCGTCGAGACCGCACTTCCGTCTGCCTCCACCTTTAACGGAGACGCCGTGACCGTCGATTGCAGCACACTGACGGCATTCGGGATTAGATAGGAAGCTTCAAAGGTAACTTTTGCCTGTTTGGCGATAGTGACCCCATCGGTCACATCTTTCGCTGTATAAGTCACTTGCTCAGCGACCGCATTTTTCACCTTGAAAACGGCTTGTCCTGCCGCATCGCTCACGACTTGGGCCGGAGCAATCTCCGAGCTGCCGCCATCCGCCGATAATTTCACCGTCTTCCCGACAACCGGTTTGCCGCTTGCATCCTTCAGGCTCACCGTAATCGTCGACTCCTGCGTTCCGTCGGCCTGCACCGTTTCCGGAATTGCACTAACGGTCGAATTGATGACGCTGGACTTGGACGCCGGCCCGCCAGGTCCGCCGCCGTCAGGCACCGCTTCAAAGCTAACGGTCGCACGTTGCGTCATCGTCACGATGCCTGTACTTGCCGTGTACGCCACCTGCTCCGCCGCCGTATTTGTCACGGCAAAAACCGCCTGACCGTTCTCATCGCTGACGTTTTTCACCGGACTAATTTTCGAGTTGCCTCCGTCAGCCTTCAAGTTGACGGATCTCCAGGAAACGGGATGTCCGCTTGCATCCTGCAGCTTGACAATCACCATCGCCGCTGTCTTTCCATCCGCCGGAACACTTGTCGGCACAGCCGTAACCGTCGACTTCCCGGAATCCGGCTCGCCCGCCGTAAAAGAAACGGTCGCTTTTCCGTTGATCGCGGTCTTGCCGATTTTTGCCGTATAATCAACCTGTTCGATGACACGGTCCGTCACCTTGAACGTCGCTCGTCCCGATGCATCGGTTGCGGGTTGAATTGGGGTAATGACCGAACTGCCCCGGTTGGCGGTCAGTTCCACCGTTTTGCCCTCAATCGGACGATTCTGCGAATCCTTCACTGTAACCGTGATGGTAGAAAAAGTCGTGCCATCAGCCACCGTCATCTGGGGCGAGGCGGCAATCGTCGATTTCGCGGCATCCGCGATCGTTTCCGTCGTAAACGTCCATGTCGAGTTGTTGTTGATTCCTGCATACGGGTTATCCGACAAATCCCTGAACGCGCCGGCGTCAACATTCACATAATAGGCCGTACCCGAAGCCAGCGGGTTTCTCGGCTTGATTGTCACCTTGTTGCCCGATACCGTTACTTGCGTTGTATCGTTTACTTGAAAGTACATGGCCGTGCTATTGTCGGAAACTTTAATATATTTACTTGTTCCCGCTACCACATCCTTGTCAAACGTCATCGTCAGATCCGTATCGACCGCGACCTGCTTCGCTCCGTTTTCCGGCGTAAGTGCGGTAACTTTGGGCGGTGTCATATCGGGTACCGGTATCCTTTTGACCATTGCGTTCCGCGTTAGCCCATCCGTATAAGCCGCGTACAAATATCCGTTAGAAACAGCCAAAGACGTTCTGCTTGTTACTTTCGCGAGACTTCCAGACCCATCCCCTTGCGAAAAATTAGGCGTACCTACGACAGACCAAGATTCTCCGTTAAATCTCTTTACTGTGATTTTTCCGCCATATCGATCAATATAAGATACAAAGGGCGTACCATTGATTACTTTCATATCGGTATCCAACACAATACTATTGAAGAAGCTTCCGCCCAAAGTGGCCCAATAATCCGTGTTCATGCCGGATTTCGATAATTTTTTTACAGTAGCGCTAGAACTATAGTACACATTGCCATTTTCCACATACACAACATGAGCGTTCGCCGCGACGCTTGTGTCCTTCACCCCAACGAGCTGCCACTCATTCCCGCTATACTTTTTGACAACAAAACCTTGATATTCGTTATATCCCATATACATAGTACCTTGCTCGTCAAGAAAAAGCGTGCTATGCCCCGAAGAGGCATTTACGTCTGTGAATACTTCCTGCCATTTCCCGGTTGCTTCGGTGTAGTTCTGGACAACAGCTTTGAAGATCGTCCTATGCGAAGCATCCTGATACTGGTAGAGATACGTCACATACGGAACGCCATTCTTTACAACAAGCGTCCCGTGAGGATTCATATCGACATTTTCCCCGAAACCTCTGTCGCCTACGAATTCCCATTTATCGCTCGTCTCGTTAAATTTAGCGAGAGACATTTTCTTATTTTTCTCCGCATCGAGAAATAATAAATAGGAAACTCCATTGTCAACAAAAAGGGCAATCCGACTTTGGTTGTCTACTTTCAATGCATCGGTGTTGCCGATGCCAACCCAGTCGTTATTTTCATACTTCATAACTACGACCTTGTAGGTAATCTTGCCCCCTACAAATCTCTGATCAATAAAGGCCATGTATGGAATGCCCTGATCCACTTGAAGGTTTAACAAATCTTCCGAACCGTAGAACGGCGAAGGCGTGCGAGCGCCTACCTCTTCCCAATCCGCTTGCTGCGCAGCCGTACCGACCCCGGTTCCCGCCGGAAATATGCCGGATAAAAACAGCACTGCTACTAGAATCAGCGAAATGATCTGCTTCATTAGTAATTTCATCGTCTCATGTTTCCTCCTCAACCACTCTGTTAGATGAACACGACCGAAACCCTTTGAATTTCAGGCTTTTATGTCGATAATTATTCATACTATCAAACCGGTCTCACAAAATTATCACAAAACTCCCTCATCCCTCCCAAATCGACAATTTTCTACAATATTTATTCTGAAATTCGAAAGTACTTTCTCTGAAACAAGAAAAAGGGCTCAAATCTTTGGTAGGGTTGTGGTGCAAGAATTAAAAAAAACAGTAAATACCCAACAAATTGCAAATTAAACTTTGCAACTATACCAAATATTTTATTGAGCCATTCAACAGCAGAAAGGACAGACGAATTATTATTCGCCTGTCCTTTACTTATCATATGCATGGCCTCGATTCCCTTCAACGTCTGTTCTGCAGTGGGAAACGATTTGAAACCAAGCATCGGTTTTGTGATTTTCTTTATGAATCGATGATCTTGTTCAACAATGTTGCTTAGATACTTAGTTTGTCTAACCAATGTTTCTTTTGGTAGGACTTTTTCATTTATTAATTCTTGTATGGCTGGTGGATATGCCGGGTTTTTGTCCAAAGTAATCACACATGGAAATTGATTATGTCACCCCGGTGTGTCGTTGCCTATGAGGATAGCGCCGCCAAATGTACGGCTCAGCAACCCTGCCAACCCCAGCTTCTCCAAGTCCCTGCGCAGCGCCATTTCGTGTGTAGCTTTATAAATTTGCCATTCGGGCGATCCGAGGGTCGGTAAAAACATCTAATTCATCCCGGCTCAGGCTGGAAAACTCGGAGACGATAGCCCCCGCGTCGCCTGCCTGAAACCAATGCTTGATGCCAGGCATGATGGTATACTGCTCACCCGGGCGAAGCGCGACTTCATGGAATACCGTGTAGTGCGCCTCGCTGCCAGACGGCACTTGACCGGCGATTGCCGGTGTCGCCTTACCTTGGACGTACAGATACACAATTCCTGCACGGCAGTGGAACGTTTCCATTTTGCCCGGTTCATCACCGACAGGTGGATGTAAGTGCTCGGGACAGGTTTGGCGCGGAAATAACACGAGCTCTTTGGCGCAATAGCGGTCCGTATTCACATAAGTTATAATTTCCAGACCTTGAAGCTCTAGTTCGCCTAGTCCAAAATCAGCCACTTCCACGTTCGCTTGTTCCGCATCGGTCAACTGAATACCGGCAGCAGCCAGTTCCTTCACCGTGCGCCGGCGAGCGGCCAGGATTTGCTCATTTTTCATGTCCCTACACACCCTTTTCCAAATGTTGATGATGAGGCCCGGTCCTCATGCCGTCGCAGCTCTGTTGCCAGCAAAGTAGTTTCATCGTCTTCACACCTTACTATTCATGCTGAATAGCGTCCATCATCATTTGAAAGATAACGAGATCCTGCAAGTAATCCTCTGGTGTCGTCTTGGGCGGCATCCCCTTCGTGACGACTTCATGGAAATATTCCAGTTCATACACATAAGCATCCTTGTAGGTCGTTCGAGCCGTTGATTGATTGAAATTGTCCCCAATCGTCTCGCTGATATGCAGTGTCGTTGGCAGTTGCCTGATATACGGGGTATCGTACTGGATAAGGACGGACTTGTTCTCGCCATACACCTCGATATGAGCATCAAATCTGCCTTGTTGATCTATCCCCGTCTCAAAAGTCACGTTAAAACCTTCATATTCAAAGATGGCATTCTTGAATCTTCCGTCCAGCCAAGAGGAGGCTGCTTTCACCCCGATCGGCATCCCGATTAACTCTCTCATCGCCGAAATATCGTGGCTGTTCAGTCCGAGCAACAAGCCATAGGCTACATACATCTCATCTGGCAATTCGCCAATTGCCTCTCTCATTAGTCTGGCGGTCCGCTCCTTGCGATCCTGTACTGCTAAAGAAGGGATATCATCGAAACGATAGACCGGGCTGGATTGACGCGTGAAGAACTGATTAGGGCCGATGATATCCCGCACTCGGGCATAGATAATCGGTCCCAGTGACTTGACCTCTTCGATTGCCCGAAGATAGGCGGGAGCAAACCGTCTCATATAACCTACCATGACATGTGCACTTGAAGCGTCACGCGCTTGAATAATCTCATTAACCTCACGTTGGGTACAGCACATCGGTTTCTCTACAAATACGTGTATATGCTTGTTTAATGCCGCAATCGTACATTCCGTATGATAATCCATATGATTCAGCACAAAAACAGCATCAAGATCGGACTGTTCAAGCATCTCATTATAGTTTAGAAATAATTGCTTAACCCGGTATTTCTCACCGATCTTGGCTAACAGCTTCGGTGAAATATCACAAAATGCCACCATCTCATAAAGCTCAGACAAGGACTCCAGAATCGGCAAATGAACCATTTGCGCGACTTCCCCTAAACCGATAATGCCTACTTTTATCTTGGTCAACATACAATCTCCTTTGTTCGTATGATGTGCCTCCCCATAAAGGGGAGGCTTTCAATCTTCCTTTTACAATTGAAATACAACCGTTGGATCTGTGGATATGTCTCTGACGATCTCTCTGTAAGTCCCATTGTAAGCCATGCCTAAGGTATAAGAACCAGGCAATAATTCCTTGCTGACTCCTCCGCTTGTTGTAGCGCCAATCGTCTGCCAACTTCCCGCGTAGTAGGATGCCACACCACCGTCTAACAGATTCCCTTGGCTGTCCTTCAGCTGTACCGTGACCTTGACCGTCTGAAATACGACTACGGGGTCTGTACCTGTATTCTGTACAATCTCCTTATATCTTCCCCCATAAGTCATGCCAAAGGTATAGGAGCTAGGCAGTACCTCCTTGCTGATCTCGCCTCCGATTGTATTGCCGAGGGTCCGCCAGCTTCCGGCATAATACTTTACCGTACCACTGTCCAACGGGTTCCCCAGACTATCCTTTAACTGTACCTTGGCCTTGACGGTCTGAAATGCGACTACCGCGTCCGTTCCTGTATTTTGTACAATCTCCTTATACGTTCCCTCATACGTGATGCCAAAGGTATAGCTTTTATCCTGTAAAGACTTGCTTACATTTCCCATGGCATCCGTTACGCCAAAATCTTTCCATCCTCCGTCATAGTATTTGACCACTCCGCCGTTGAACGGATTTCCGGTACTGTCCTTGAGCCGAACCTTCACCGTTGTAGCGGCGAGATTGAAGCTTATGCTCTTGGCTGTCTCGCTATTGCCGGCTAAGTCAGTCGCTCGGTATAGGAGTGTATATACCCCCTGCTTATCAAAGGTGAGCGCAGCTGTATAAGGCGTCCATGTCGCTCCGTTATTCACGCTATAGACGACCTGCCCAACGCCAGACACGTTATCAGAAGCGCTTAATGTGACCGTAACAGGGCTGACGTAGGTACCGCTTGATCCGTCCGGCGCTAATGGGACAATGACGGACGTTGTTATTGGAACCGTTCCGTCGATACGGACAGTTACGGTTTGCGTCGCTTCCTGATTACCAGCCAAATCCTTGCTGTAGTAGTTCAGTGTATGCACGCCTTCCCCTGCAATTGAAACGACATTCCCTGTTGCGTAAGCCCCAGAATCCAGGCTATAGAACGTACCTGCCAAGCCGCTTTCTAAGTCGCTGGCCGTCAAATGAACGACTTGATTCGTCGTCTGCCAACTGGATGGCGCATCACTGACCGTAACGGGAGGCACATCATCTACATACACGGTAACTGATTGCTGATAACCGCCGTCTGCCGTTGTAGCCGTTACCGTTGACACCCCATAGGTAACGCCTGTAACCGTGCCGCTGGCGCTAACTGTCGCCACAGTCGGCGAACTTGAAACCCAACTGATCCCTTTGTTAGTTGCATTCGTTGGCAACACACTGGGCACAATCGTTTCGAACTGCCCCTTGGATAACTTTAGTGTGCTTTTATTCAAACTCAATCCCGTTGCAGCAATCGTTAGCGGTCTGACTTCAACATCATCGACATAAAAAGGATTGCCGGTACCTGGAATTTCCGTGTATAAAAACATGGTTGTCTCTGTCACAACCCCGGTTTCATTGATGATAAAGCTCCCTTGAACTTGTTTCCATGCGGTAGCACTGAGCGGTTGACTGATGAACAAAATATACTGGTTAGGCGTAGGATTACCGTCTACCTTATATTGCAAGCCGATCCTGATCGTCTCGGTTGTGGTAGAACCAGATGCTAGTTTCGCCCAGGCTGAATAGTAATAGGGTTTCCCCTTTACAAGTGGGACAGGAAATTTAACACCTCCGTATCGATCTGTTTTCGTCAACAGTAAGGACTGCTGGCCCGAATGATGTTCCGCCGAAGTCAGCGAAGGCACGGCCTGATAAACGTAGTTAGGAGCCGCTAACGTACTTCCTTCCATGCCCGAATCTACGATAAGATTGGTGGCTCTTACCGCATTCGTCGGCTCTGTTACGGTAACCGTTGCGATGGCCCCAATGCCCGAATCATCCGAGGTTGCTTTAATTTGCGTCGTCCCCGTACCCAGTCCTGTAACCGTTCCATCGGCAGCGACGACAGCCACAATCGGATTCACGGATTCCCATTTGATCAGCTTATTCGTTGCGTTTGCCGGGGTAACGTTCGTTACGATCGTTTGCTTAGTGCCCAGAGTCAAGCTGAGTGTGGTTGGCGTTAGCGACAGACCCGTAACCGCAACCGTTGCATCCACGGTGACGAGCACTGATGCCGCTTTCCCTCCGTCTACCGTTGTTGCCGTTACGGTTGCTGTGCCCAAGCTGGCACCATACACCATTCCGTTCACATCCACGGTTGCAACACTCGGATTGCTCGAACGCCATATTAACTCTTTGTTGCTTACATTCGCTGGTGTGAACCCAGGAACCAATGCCTTGATTTTATCAACACCTACCGTGAGTGACGTCACACCTAAACTTATATTTGATGGATGAACCCAAACCGGGCTTCCCGAATATGTTATTGGCTTAACCGCAACGTCATCGACATAGTAAACGCCGCCTGGATTGTCAATCTCCGTATAGAGATACATCAGAACATTCGATACGACTCCTGATTCCTGAATGGTGTAAGTACCTTCGATCTGTGTCCAATCTCCCGCTTTCAGGCCAGGGCTTGTGAACATAATGAGTTGCTTGGTAACCCCGTCCAAGTTATATTGGATTCCCACCCTCAAGGGTTCATTGGTCGTCTTACCTGCAGCCAACTTTGCCCAAGCTGAGTACGTATACGGCTTGCCTTTTTCCACATTCAATGGAAAATTAATACTGCCGTAACGTGTCGTTTTCGTGATCTTGATGGACTGATGGCCGCTATGAGATTGTGTCGTATCCTTTACAGCAGTCGCATTCTGCAGCCCATATTGTGAAGTTTTACTTCCTTCAAATCCCGGATCTTCAATGAGATTATCTCCTTTTAGCGCAACTGTTGGCGTTATTTCCAATTGAACGGAATCCAGACTGAAGTCTCCGGAAGCCGTAGTTGGCACCACTTGGAGCTGTTTAATGGTTCCCGTCCAAGCAGCTAAGCTTGACGTATCAAACACATATTCCCGATAGACGGAATCGTTCGGGAGGATATAGGAAGAGATCATTTTCACCTCATTCCAACTGGTATCCCCGGTCGTTGTAAAGTAAATCTTCGCCTCGTCGCCGCTTGTCATATTGTTCATTCGGACGCGAATCCGCTTAATATCAGAAGCTGCAACTTGCAAATCATCCGGTGAAAGAATCGCAGGCTGGATACTTCCCGAAGTCCCATTTGAAGTTCCGCTGAAGACACCATTCGCAACGACGGGATTCGCGATCTGACTGTTGGCCGTCCAACCGTTGCTCGTCGTAAAATCCCATGTGATCGCTGTCGGATACACACGGACGGTTTGCGAAGGCGCATCCCAATTGGCAATCGCGCCAAAAGCTTGACGAAGATAGCTGAGCGGCGCCATCACCGTTCCGTTCGCAAGCTTGACAGGCGCATGCTCTAACGTAATCGCCTGACTTCCCTTGTAAGCGATGCCATCGCCAACCTTCAACTTATAAACGACATTATCTTTAACAGCCAACAGAGTACTCGTCACAGGGTCCCATTCCGGCTTTGCGCCTATTTGCAGGTACATCTCTTTCATTGGAAGCATGACGATGCCATCTTGTAGAAGCGCAGGTTGGCTGAATGGTTTGTAAGTGCCGTCCACGTAAGCCCGAATACCGGGCTGTGGAGAATAGATCGTTCGAATATAATCAATACTGATCGGTCCTACAGCGGAGATCGGATCGATCCGCATTTGCCGGATAGTCCCCGTCCAGTTCTTGTTTCTCCATGCCTCGACAATGTATTCTGTATAACCACTATCCAACGGATTTACATAGAAGCCGACAGCTTTAGCCTCATTCCACGTTCCATCTGCCTCCGTCGTAAAGAAGAAGCGGCCGTCAATATCATTCGCACTGTTCTTCATGCGAATAACAATATAAGGAATATCCTCTGCCTTGATCCCAAGGTGATCCGAGGAACGAATGCCAGGATCGGTATTATTCGTTACCCCCGAATAACTGCCGTCCTGTACGGTCACGCCCACAATCTGCTTCTCTACCGTCCAGCCCTCGGCGTCACCCGGAGTATTGAATTCCCACCTGTTCCCGTAGACATTAGTCATCACTGGCTGCGCCTGGTTTAAATTAGAAACCACTCTCCCAGCTGGATACAGGGTATTGATCCGTTCTTTCTGGGTCTGCGTTGGCACGCTGTCCGTATGCGGTGCGCTGCTTGCAAACACATTGCGAATGGCATCCACATAACCGAAACCAGCTAACCCAGCCGGCATGATGAAGTGACCTTCTCCGAACTCATTCCAGTTGTCAAGCATCACTAGTCTTTTACCAAGATTGCCTGCAGGAAGCGATGGCATATAGCTATCCTTCGTCCACTGCGCCAAGGACTGGAATTCCGACGGCGTGGCATAATAACCGAAGTTCAAGCCCCAGGCCGTATCATCTCTCCCCATGCTTAAACCGGGGATAATATCGATGGCACCTGCATCTTTCTCTTGCGTCATCTTAAGCTTTTGAAAATCTGGATGGCCGCCGAAGGAGCCCCAGGAATAGGCATACACCGCATCAAAGCCGACCGCTTTGCGGTTCAACAACTGCTGTGGATCCGTCCCGTTATACACGTTCAGCAGGATAATATCCGCAAACCCCGCTTTTTTCACTTCACTTCGCAAATAGTCAAGTTCCGCCTTAGCGGTCGTTATACTGTTGCCAAAAGCTTTTATCATCTCCTCATAATTGTAGATCGTAAAGACGGGTTTATTATCAATGGTCAAATAACGCGGATCTTTAAAGTAATATTCAATCCAGTAAGGAACTAAGTTCGTTCGGAAATCTGTTGCGTCTTTGACTTTAGAGTTTAGATTTTCAAACATAATTGCAAATTTAATCTGGTCACTGTATTTAGCATTAAAGTAACCGTTATCCAGCGCATGAGATAAATACGAATCTTTAATCGGCATCCGATTGGTGTCTCCGCCAATTGGCCTGAACCAGCAGGACATCTGGAAATTGATGCCGTGCTCTATCAGCCATTTCGTCTCCCAATCCGCCGTTTCCGGGCTGCCTTCGTCGTAGAACCCTAGAAGAGGCGTCCGATCCGGGTAAGGCTGAATCATATCCCACCCCAGATGATGGCCTTCCCGCCACATCGGGCAGCTTTGGACACCAACAATCTGATCGCCCGTACTCACTGCAACAGGTGCGGGCACATAATCGGCTGGCAGCGGCACCATTTTATACAAGAGAATATCATCCAGCCACATCTCTCCCCGATACGAAGCGGGGGTTGTAAATTTTATACTGTCAACAGCTGTCACGCCTGAAGCGAGCGCCACCCCTTGCGCCTGAAGCTTATCATTGATATAAATATCTGCTGACGATGCTGCCCAGTTCACTTTGATTTGAATATGCGTCCACAGATTTGCCAGATAATCGTACAGTGGAACAGGCTGCCCGCTTCCATTGACATATGACAGTTTTCCATCAGCTGTCGTTAGTTTGATGACGCTCGTCGTTCCGCTTTTTAGCTCAGCTTCCAATCCATCCGCTTTCTGCTTGTATAGAACCTTGAAGTCGTAGGTAAAATTATCCGACATTGGCGATATCGCTTTCGACAGACTCATACTGCCGGTGCTACTAGCCGCACTCAACTTCATGCTGTTGATATCCGGTTGCGAGGAACTAAGCATGCTGCTGACGGTGATTGCGCCGCCTGACGTAACCGCAGTCCAATCCTGCGGAATTGCGCCACCGTCAACGACCGAAATGAGCCTCTCATTGACGGCGTACCCTTTATACAATTTCAAAGGACCAAAGTAGAACTCCCCCATGGAGGCATCGCCTGTTTGCACTTGAAACCGGTTCAGTGTCGTTACCGCATTTTTGAACGTAGCTCCATTGGCCTTCTTCACGCCATTGATGTACACATCCGTTGTGTGCGCGTTCAGGTTCATAACGACCTTGATCCCATATTCCGTATTTGCAGCATAGGCTTGCAAGGGAACTATGGTGTTTGCGGAGGTCTCCAGACTAAGCATATTGTTTTGTGTAATTAAGCTAACGCCTACGACCTCATCGCTGAGCAACTGCCATTTCAAGCCGTCAATGACAGACAAAGGCTTAATTCGAAATTCCATGGTCAGATTACCAGCGCTTTGCGAAACAAACTTCTTATTCATAGAAACGGGCAGTACCGTGCTCGTATCGCTGATTTTGAAATTCGTGTTATACAGGCTGACCAGCGCCCCTCCTGCAGCGCGAACATCCCACCCGGACGGCTGGCTATTCCCTGGCGTCAAGGCTGACAAGAACGAGAAATCCTCGTCAATCAAATAACCCACCTCCGGATTGGCGGCGTCCGCTCTAACCTGCGTTGGCTGGAACGCGAAAATGATAGCGCATACAAATAAGCATGTAACGATCATGCCCAACAGCTTTTTACTCATCATCAAACTCCCTTTCCTTCTGAATATGATTAGAAACATTGTAGTCACAAGCCTAAACTTTATTTATTCTCTGCCTTCCAAGCATCATATTGCTTCTGAATCTCAGCCATCACTTTGTCGATGCCAGCGTCCACCAGTTTCTTCTTCGTTTCCTCAACATACTTCGGATAATCCGGCATGGATCCCGTCGTAAAGATCGGATTCGCCTCTGCCAGATAATCCGTTTTGATCGCCGCGTCTTTGGCAACACTCGTACTTGCCCCCGTACTTGCTGCGGGACTGGCGCTTTCTTTCGCACCATCGCAGTTGCAAGCAAGACGGATGTTCCTGATCCAAATCATTTTGCCGCTTTTGTTTTTTGACCTTTCACGTGGATTACCTCCTTATATTGTCTTTATATAATTTACAGATGCCGTGTGATTTTCCAGCACCTGAAACTATAAAACTTTGACATAAAATACAGTTATCACCTTCATAAAGCACTTCTGAAACAGTGGGAAAACAAGCAACATCCGCCCTGCAGTCAAAATACACATCGCCATGCGAGCACTTTAGGTTCGTGCAGGATCACCTTGTAGGCATCTAACGTAAAGTTCTTCATTTGATAATGTCATGATGAGTTACGAATTTACCCGTCGTGAATGCAGGCTTTAACCGAATTGTTCTTGGAGGATTCATAGTCGATGCTCCTTAGAAAAGTGAATTTTCCGGGTTGATTCTTCTCACGATATAATTGGTGCATAGAACCAGGCAAAACCCGACGATCGATTGAAAAAAGCCCGCTGCCAGCAACCATCCAGGAAATAAAGTAAGGAATGAACAAAATCGTTTGATAGACCTTTACAAATTTTCGACTCAGCTCATATCCCGTGATTGTATTTGTAATTCTTATTTTCTTGAAAATTCTTACCATCCATCCAACACATCCTAAGCTTTGAAATCTTGACTGCCATCTTTGTCGATAACCCAACTTTAGGTGATGCCCTGGGAATTGTACATTATAAACTAGGTAATTTCCTCCAAAAATGTGCAGGTTAGCCCCTTATCAACGGGGATCGCAAACTCCAAATTAAGTGAGTTCCTCTAACCTTGGTAAGCACGTGAGAGAAACTGCATTGCAGCCCCCACTGCTAGACGATCAGCATTGTATACTACACATAGGAGCAGATGGAGAGGAGCATAGACATGCGAAAAGATTTAGTCCCCTATCGGTATATGATTGATGAATTTCTTACTCCGTCGTTTCATTTCAGTATCTCCGAGCATGAGATAAGTCGGTTTCACGATTTGCATGGCCATGAATTTTTTGAGATGGAGATTATTTATCCGGAAAAGGCACACAAGTGCTGAACGGAGAGTCCTCTCGATTCCTCCTCGGCTCGGTTTACCTTCTGACCCCTGTCGATTTCCATACCATTATTCCTCCTGCTCTGGTGGCCAAACGGGTGGGGGGGACATAGAAATTGATCCCCAGACTTACCACTGTAATAATGATTATCGTAAAAAAGACAACAATATTTTTCTGAAAAAGATCGTTTCACATAATCTACTGGCGTCCATATCCATTTGAAAATTTTCAGCAAAACAACGCCTCCATTTTTTTCCAACGTTCAACATTTTCTTTTCATAGTATCGTAGGTGTAAATCTTGTTCTATAGTTAGGGAAAAGTCTCCGCTTGTCTTCTCGATTACTTAAAAAAACAAAAAGCCTCACGATTTCTCGTAAGGCAAGTATCAATTTGCTATATTTCCAATCTCATTTTTATGCACCAACCGCCCATCCCGAAACCTTACTACTCTTTTCGCCTGCTCCGCAACCTGCATATCATGCGTAATCACAATAATCGTCCGCCCCTGCTCGTTCAACCGCTTGAATATATCCATGACCCATAGGATGGGCACCTTTTATCAAAGTGTCCATCTACGGGCCAGAAGGATTAAACCCTTTTTATAGATGTGCGGCTGCTACAGCATTTGTAATCAGAATGAAATCTGGTTTTTAACTGGCGTTGATGAATCAAGTCTAAAATAGAAATTGACCCTCTTTAAAATAGAAATTTAGACCCACATCGCGTTGATGTGGGTCTCTTTCTGCGTGCTGAGTTCTACGCTTCGGGTCAATCTTTTGATGAGGTCTTTCATCGTAGGAATTCGCTCCATCACGCGGACGAACAAAGCAACTAACATGGCAGCATAATTTAGTTGCGTGAGTTTTCCGTTTTAGCTCCTTTTGGATACCACTTTTAAAAAAGGCATGATGTACAGAGTCTCAACAACCAGGGCATATTATCTCTGGGTGGTATTCCCAATAACTGTTGTAAGGAGAATAGTTCTTATTAGTGAAGGCGGCAGGTCTTCGCTTCAATGCATGTTTTAGTCCGTAGTGATAAACCAATCCGCTTTCTGTGATGCAAGCAGTTTTCTCTGCCCTTGGAACTCGTCGTACACACTGAGTGTATATTTCTCTAGAAATTTCGTGTTATAAATGAGACCGGGATCCGGGATTGAAATTTTGAAATTCTCTCTCTTACCAAGACGAATCTTCGTATCTTCATCTGCTGTGGAATCACCGTTAAAAACGTCAAAGTCCTTGAAATCGAACTTTTTCTCAAAGCGTTTAACACCACCACCATCCTCAAAAACAAGCAATAAGTTATGGCCTTCGGTATTAATTTCGGTTAACTTCTCTTTCGTTAATTCGTAGTTGAACTTAAGCGTAAAGACACGATCCGCAATACTCGTCCCGATATGATCAATTGAAATGATATAAGGAAATAAGTCCACATTTTTAAGTAAGGTTAACACTTTTTTACTCTCACTAGGAAGCCAATAGGCAACCGGGTTCACATAAGCATTTGCGACGGCCTTGTCACCTTCCGAAAGTTTACCGTCGGTGACGGCTTCACCAATAAGTAAGTTCAAATTTTCGATAGAGAAACCTTTCGGCACAGGAGCCCATACATTAAGCAGCGCTTTTCCCGATGGGCTGATCTTATTCTTAACTTCCGCAACAGAAGCCGGGAATACCGTCCCGTCTGGTAAACGGAAATTCGCGACTAGTTTGGCAGCGTTTGTGAATCGTTTCTCTAGATTGGTTATTTCAACCATAGCTGAATACATAATACTCGTCTTGTCCTCGTAGGTCGAAACATTCCGAATCGCATATTTAGCTTTCCGTCCAACATCATTGGACGAATAGGACTCGCCAAGCCTAATAATAGGAATCGATTGAAGCTCCGCTTGTGTCGAGAACTCCAGCACATCCGTAGCTGCGGAGCTATTGTTCTCTGTACCAGCAGCAGGTGCTTCTTCCTCATTTTCTTGGAGTACCAGCTTCACATGTGAGAACTCATATGTATACGGCAATTTGCCCGCGAGCTGCAGGTTGACGCTTGCGCCTGTTCCAAGTCCAATCACTTTAGCTGTTTGGATGAGCTTAGTATCAATTTTGACCGCATCATCCAACAGGAAATAGCCAGATAATTTCGGAATCGGCAGCGATTCATCTCCTTTGTTACTTAGGACCAAATCGGCCGTCAATAAATCTTGATCCTCCCAAGGCAATCGATGAAGACCACCAAGCTGAGCGCTGTAAACACCCGACTTATTGGTGAAGGAATACTCTTTGCCAATTGATCCGCCATCCTGTGGCGTAACGGCCGGCAGTTGGAAATTAGCAACAGAAACATTAAGCTTCAGATCCGCGATGGTTTCCGCAACAGATAGCTGCCAAGCGTCTGCGGCTACCTCTACCGGAATGGAACCGGAGAGCTGAATTTCCTTGCTCTCTTTTGGATTAATCTTTAAATTTCTCAGCCCCTTAGCTTCAAGCGGATACAGAAGCCCCTCCTGGGTCCTTATCGAGAATAAGTACGCAGGGATAATGACTGTTTGACTACCTGCATTCTCTAGTTTCAGATAAACAGTAGGAACATGATATTTCTCATTCTTGTTTTTGACAAACTTTTTAACAGATGCTTGGACGCTGACTCCACCAACAGAAATGGTTGCAGTTCCATCCGAAGACGTGACATCTGTATAGTCATCCGGTACAGCTACTTCTCCTAGCACCCGTTCAAAATTAGCTTGGCTAAACTCCCATTTGATAAATTGGACAACAAGATCCTGTAGGTTCGTACTTGAGTTCACCGTCGCATAGAACGTTAACTCGGTAGTTGAACCGGGAGCTAACCGGTTCTTATCCTTATCAGCAGGCAGCAACCGCGCTGTGAATTGATTGCCTGATTTGCTTTTTAACTTAACCCAGTAATCAATAAATTGCAGCTCACTGCTGCCTCCATTGTGAATGGTAATCGTGAAAGTCGAGATTTTCCCGCTTTGATCGGGTAATACGTGAATTTGCTTTAATTCAAAATAACTGCTGCTTGTAATCAAGACCTTACCTATCGCCACCGTAGTTCCGACTGGACTTCCGTTTGCCCAAACGGGGGTTATGGCGCCGAACGCCATGGTGAGAGACAAGGCAATAATGGCCATATATTTGTAGCTGAACTTGATGTTCATGTTGTTGAATACCTCCTTCGTAGTTTAGCTGCTATTGCGACTTTAACGCGTCAATCGGTTTCATCTTGGCAGCTTTGTTCGCTGGGAACCAGCCGAAGAAAACGCCGATGCCCAGCGAGAATCCAAACGCCAGCAAGATGATCTTTATCGATGGAAATGCCTCGATGTTCATTATCTTGCTGGCGAGCATCGCGATGCCGATGCCGGTACCGATGCCGATTATGCCGCCAATGCCGCCGAGCACCATCGATTCAATCAAGAATTGAAAGACGATATCTCGCCTTCGGGCTCCGATCGCTTTGCGGATACCGATTTCGCGAGTCCGCTCACTAACCGTCACGAGCATAATGTTCATAACACCAATGCCCCCGACGAGCAGAGAGATGCCTGCGATGCCACCCAACGCTAGCGTCATCGTTCCCGTAATGCTGTCCACCGACTTCAGCATTTCCTTTTGGCTGACTACACTGAAGCTTTCAATTCCCTCTTTGCTGGGCTTGAACGTTTTCCGTAAATCAGTTTCGAGTTCCGTCTTCAATCCGTCGATCTCTCCCGGAGAATTCGCTTGAATATAAACCGTCGAGACCCTTTTTGACTTAAGCAAACGTTCAGCTGACGCAATCGGAATCATGATTTTGTCATCGTTCGAACCCGTACTGCCCTTTTCCTGCAACAACCCTACGATTTTGAATCGGCTGCCGTCGATAAGCACGCTTTTACCTACCGGATCCGCCGTGCCAAATAAATGGCGGGCCGTCTTGGAGCCAATGAGCGCGACTTTCTGCCTGTACCTGGTATCGATCGGAACAATAAAGCGTCCGGTCTCGATGCTGTAATTTTGCACCGCCGCATATTCTGGCGTAATGCCTGTAATCGGGACATCTTTGTTTTTCGTCCCATACTTCACTGTTGCTCTGCCTTCGAGAACAGGAGCAATGGCGAATACACCATTTTTCTTTCCGAGTTTGTCCACATCTTCAAGCGTTATTCCCAGATCCGATCCGAACACGTTGACCGTCAGCAATTTTGCCCCCATGCCCTTGATCTGTTTCGTTACCTCCCCCACCGCTCCCTGACCGATAGTTATGAGCGCGATAATTGAGCCCACGCCGATAATAATCCCGAGCATGGTGAGGAATGATCGCAGTTTGCTCGTGCTGATACTTTTCCAAGCCATCTTCAACCCTTGGGCTAGATTCATGTCGCACCTCCCCGGTCACTGACGATCTCCCCATCTTGAACACGGATGACCCGCTTCGCCTGATCCGCGATATACAGATCATGCGTAATCAAAATGACGGTATACCCCTGTTCGCTCACTTCTCGCATCAATTGCAGAATTTCTTTGCTGGTCGTCGAATCGAGTGCCCCGGTTGGTTCATCCGCAAGGAGGATCTGCGGATTACAGGCAAGCGCCCGAGCGACAGCGACCCGCTGCTGCTGCCCGCCCGACAATTCTGTCGGCCGATGATGCATGCGGCTCTCAAGCCCCACTTTGGCCAGCGCCTCCTGGACCATTACGCGCCTTTGTTTCTGTGCAATGCCCTTGTAAATCAAGGGCAGCTCCACATTTTCAAATGCTGAGAGTTTCGGCAATAAGTTGAAACCCTGAAAAATAAATCCAAGCTTCTCATTTCGGATTCTGGTAAGACCGTTGTCAGATAACTTTCCTACCTCTTGCCCATCAAGGAAATATGTCCCTTCATCGGGTGTATCCAGACAGCCGATCATGTTCATAAGCGTCGATTTACCAGAGCCGGACGGGCCAATAATGGCGACGAATTCCCCATGCTGAATCGTAAAGGTCACCTGACGAAGCGCATTTACGGTCTCGCCACCCATTTTGTACCATCTGGAAAGACCGTTAATTTGGATTAGAGGCGTTTGTTCTTGTTTCATCGGTCTACCCTCCCCTTGGAGTGACCGTTGGCAGTATGATTTGGTCCCCTTCCTGCAGTCCGCTCTTAATTTCTATCAAGCTTTCGGTATGGATGCCGACTTCGACGGGCTTTGGCTCGCCGCCTATACCCCTTGCAGGATCAGCTCCCGCTCCTTGTCTGCCCTCTACGCTGGCAGGCCCCGCGCTTGGCACGAGCACCATTTTCGCCCCCGCCCCAAACTCCTGAACGGCTTCGATCGGCACGATGAGAACGTCTTTCTTCTCTTCCGCCACAATGTTAGCCTGCGCCGTCATCCCCGCCAGGACGCTTTGGGCTTGGTCGAAACCAACCGTCACTTCGAACGTCGAGACGCCATTCTGAGCCTTGCCTTCCTTCGCGATCTTCGTCACTTTGCCTGTAAACGTCTGGCCAGGCAGCGCATCGACTGTAATTGCGGCGAATAGCCCTGTCTTCATCTTCGGTATCTCAAGCTCGTCAACTGTAATGACGACCTGCATGTTTTGGTAATCAACGATTTCAGCGATATTGGTGCCTGCCGCAACTTGATCGCCCTCAACCGCGTACAGCTTCACGATTTCGCCGTTGGTCTGCGCAATAAGCGGACTCGGCGCTTTTTGCTCCTTTTTCAAAGAACTGATTTTCCAACGCGCCGTCTCGATATTGAGATTCATTTTGCTTATACTTGACTTCAGCTCCTCGGCGTCCCCTTCCCTCAACTGTTCCTTCATCTTGCGTTGAAGATCTTCCAAATCTTGAAGGCGAAGTTGTAAATTAATTTCTTCCAATTTAATTTCTTCCGTCATGTCCTTGCTTTCGTAAGTGGCAAGTTCTTGGCCTTTCTTCACGATGTCGCCTTCCTTCACGAGGAACGTTTTTATTTTCCCCGCATCCGCCGACTTGGCTGTTACTTTTGACGCCGGAGCGACCGCGCCGGAACCAGCAACGTTGACTACGATGCTCCCTTTCGTCACTTTCGCGGTCACCCTATCCGTGCTAGGCTGCTTTTCTCCTCCGTTTAAGAAAAGGAAGGCGCTTGCTCCTGCAGAAATTAATACAATTGCGACGATACTAATGATGACGATTCGCTTTTTTTTCATGCCGTGTATTCCCCCTCTGTTGATAGCTTTATTATGGGATGCAATACATAAGCGATCATAAAGTGATTATTAAGAATACCTTAAGTTGTTATTTGAGAAGCACCCCCTAATGTTGTGTCCTTAACGCAAAAAAAGCCGATCAAGGTGTGTTCATACACCAACCGGCAACCAGTGACTGCATCTTTTCGTACTTCACTCTCCGCTTTTCCACTACTATGCGATACGGTTCAGCCCTTCGCTCTAACCGCGATCCAACCTCCACACGCATTTCATGACAAGTTGATTTTCGAGCAACTCTGCAGTCAGTTCTCCATTCATTTTGACCATTAGACTTCTTGCAATGAATAACCCCAGTCCTGTTCCTGTGTCTGATCGAGATCGGTCTTCGGTATAAAACCGATCGAACAAGATGTTCAGATCACTTGCCTTCAAATGTTTAGCTTCGTTACTTATGGACAATGCTACCGTCAAATCAAGACTCTCCATGCTGATCCAGATAGGTCCATCGGAATAATGAATCGCATTCGTCACCAGATTTTCGACAACACGCTTTATGGCAGATTCATTCCCAATCAAGTCTATTTTTTCATCGGGAAGTTGAATGATCGCTTCTCTATTTCTTTCGTTCATCCTGTCGTAGAATCCAAATAAGATATCAGGGACCAAGGCGGACATATCCACCATCTCCCTCTTTAACTCATAATCCATAGATTCGATAACGGATAACTCGAAAAAATCATTCAGCAACACCTGCAGCCTTTTCGCTCGGATTTTGGCAATCGACACATATTCTCGCTTCTCCTCTTCGGACAATTGATCTGATTCCAGAAGTTGAATATACCCGAGAATGGATGTTAATGGCGTCCGCAAATCATGCGAAATGTTGGAAATACTCTGTTTAAGTTCATACTCCGTCCGTCTTCTGAGAGCTTTCGCATCTGAAACAAAATCCATAAGGTTGTTAATTTCAGCGGCTAATTGTTCGAGGTTGCGATCCGAAAAAACAAGATCGATCTTTTTCCCAGTTAGTCCCTGATTGTAGGCGTGAAGCTGAGCATGAATTCGCTTCATTTCATTCTTTATCAGATATAAGTGGATGAGAGCAACTGCTGCTATGGCGATAGTAGCCAAAAAGAAAGATGTCAACCTGTTCTCACCTGCTTCCCAAGTTACTTAATTTCTTTGCGGCAATACACCCAAGCGCCAACAATACTGAAGCAAACAAATGTAATGACCGGGATAAATATCATCCACATTAGTAGGTAGTCATCAAGCGTAACCTTTCCCACATCATTCAGTAACTTGAACACCGTATAATCGTAAATCTTTTGAACGAAGGGAATATATTGCCCTACTAAACTAAAAAAGATTTCTATAACCAAAAAGAAAACCAGCGTGATAGCAATTGTTTTACCGCTTTCCGCCATAAGCGTAGCAAACAATAAAACGATCGAAGCATAGGCCGCAGCGTAGAGCACTGTTAATCCAAGTGTTCGGAATACATATATATATATTACTTCATTCGGCAGTTCCCCAAAACCGGATAGCACTGTCGCGACCGCAAAATTGATTACAGGAAATAGTAGAGCAAGAATAGTCCCCCCTAGAGCGTAAACGAATAGTTTTGCCCTAAAGATGCTTCCTCTTCTATTGCCACTTGAAGCCATACTTTTCATAACACCGATCGAGTACTCACTGGAAATAAAGGAGCCAGCTAATATGCACAGCCCAATGATTAAAAAAAATTTATTGCCCGAGAATGCACTCATCCATACCTCTACCCCTATTGCCTGAGGCTTCTCAGAAGCATTCATCTCGAAGCAATACTGAATAATTGAAATAGTTAAAGATAGAGCTGAGTAAACTAGAATGAGCATTCGGAAAGACCGGTCCATACGCAGCTTATACCATTCTGACTTGATGAGATTATTCATTCCGCTCACCTGCAATACGCTTAGTAAAGTACGCTTCCAAATCTTCACCCATAGGCATAAATTGTTCAATGATCAGTCCTGCTGCTGTCAGTGCCATAGAAACTTTTCCAGGATTGTCTAAGAACTGGTATAGTTTAATCGCCCCATCTGGCATCACTTCAAATTCAGAAGTTGCCAACTTCTCTTCGATAACGATAGCCGCCATGCCGACATCGTTTACCTTAATATGCAGATAGTGCTGACACACTTTATTCAACTCATTAGTAGACAACTGTTCTAGCAGCTTCCCTTGATGAATGAAGCCATAGTGAGTAGCAAGCAAATGAACCTCGCTTAATATATGACTTGAGATTACAATAGTGATCCCTTGTTCGCGATTGAGTTTTTTTAAGAGTTCTCTCATTTCAACAACCCCCATCGGCTCTAAGCCATTCGTCGGTTCGTCTAGAATGAGGAGCTCTGGATCTCCAAGCAGGGCGATAGCGAGTCCCAATCGCTGCTTCATCCCTAATGAGAAGTTTTTCGCTTTCTTGCTACCCGTATCCTGAAGTCCGACTAATGCCAATGTTTTATCGATGCAGGCTTTTCCTGGAATTCCTTTTAGAAGTCTGTGCGTCTCTAAATTTTCGCTTGCTGTCATATGCGGGAATAACGCCGGACTTTCAATGCTCGAACCGATTCGTTTTCTAGCCTCGCACAGCTGTTCTTCCCTCTTGCCAAACAATTCAATAGAACCGTCTGTCGGAAAAGCAAGTCCAGTGACGATTCGGAACAAAGTCGATTTACCGGCACCATTCTGTCCAAGAAAACCATAAATCGCACCTTTTTTGACGGACATATTCACGCGATTAAGCGCAAATTCTGTCTTGTAGATCTTAGTTAAATTCCTAGACTGTAACACATATTCACTCATGCTCTCACGGCCTCTCTGTTTGATAGCTTCATTATGGGAGGCAAGATAATAAGCGAACGTAAAGGGACTATTAAGAATACCTAAAGTTAGTAGTTATTTGAGCCGGTACCCCATCCCCCACAACGTTTCTATATAATCCATTTCGGGGTTTGCTTTGGAAAGCTTGTTTCTTAAATTGCTGATATGTACGTTGATTGTGTTATCACCGCCTACAAAAGTTTCCCCCCATACACTTTCGAACAAATTCGCTTTAGAGAACACTTTTTTCGGATAGGATATGAACAACTCAAGAATGGCAAATTCTATTGCTGTCAGTATCACTTCTATTTGGTTGATGGTTACTAACTTCGTATCCTTGTCCAAACTAATATTCTTGTACTTGACTAGATGGCTAGGAACAATGCTAGCCAACCGGCTGTACCTTCTTAAATGGGAGTCAATTCTAGCCGATACTTCTTCGATATCAAATGGCTTCGTTATATAATCATCTGCACCGATACGAAGGGTTGCAACTTTCGTCTGTTTCTCCTCTTTGGCTGAGATTACGATAACTGGAATCGAGCTTTGCTCGTTTATTTTCATAAGAAGTTCTTCCCCTGACAGCCCGGGAAGCATCAAATCAAGCAGCACCATGTCCCATTCCTGTCTTTCCAAATAAATCATTGCTTCCGTTCCGGAATATGCAGCTTGAGGAGAATAGCCACTTTTCTTTAATATTTTGCATAGCAGTTGATTGATGTCATTGTCATCTTCAACCACTAATATGCGAATGATTTTATCCATCATTTACATCTTCTTTCTGTGTGCTTTCTTCGCCCTAATTAAAGTATTCCAAGAAATACCACACACTTATTCTGGTTCTAGTGCAAGGATTAGAAAAGTTCGCAGTTTCACAACAAACTATACTTTGTCTATGCTACTAAAGTAAATACTCGTTTAAAATATGTTCTTCACCTTTATTTAAATTATTTGCTGAAAAATGAAGATGTTGTTTTTATGGTTGTGGTGCAAAGCTCTAATCCATGATAACGTAATTGATAATGAAGTCATGGGATGGTTTGCTGCATAGTATGTCGGGTAACTGAAAACTTTTTTAATCCTTGCACCAGAACCGATTTGAGTGATGTGCTCAGCATAAATAAAATAAACCAGAACCCCCTATTTTCCCTGGAGTCCCGGTCTTACAAGTACTAACTATCTTTCTGTAACCGCCCATCCCGAAACCTAACTATCCGCTTCGCCTGCTCCGCAACCTGCCGATCATGCGTAATCACAATAATCGTCCTACCCTGCTCGTTCAACCGCCTGAAAATATCCATAATCTCCATACCCGTCTTCAGACGGAAAGTGCTTCCTACGATCCAGTAAATCCACCGCTTCCAACGCCTGCAAAACAAGCGGCTCTCGCTGTTTTCTCGAAAATCCGCGATCTATGGCAATTCCACATTAGCGACAAATTCGCCTTGGGCGATACGTCTTTACGTGTTTTCTTCAAGGAGCGCAGATGCTACCCGTTAGCGGAATGACCAATAAAGTCCATTGCCATTTTAGCTTTAAGGAAAAGGCACTTAGTCCATAATGCTTATACTATACAGCTTTTTAGTTTTGTTAAGCAGAACTCATGAAACACATTTGGCTCTTCAAAGTTAGGCGAATGGGCTGAATGTTCAAACCAGATGATTTCCTTATAGGGGGCACTCAGCTTTCCCAAATATTCGACAGCAAGCTCAAATGGAACATTATAGTCCCGGCGACCACAGCAAAAGAAAACTGGAACTTTTATCTCACGAACTTCCCGAAAGAGATCCACAGAGTTCGCTTGTTCTTCCAGACTTTTCAGAGAAAATGCAGCGCCTTTGACAAAACTAATTAACCCAAACAGGCCAAGGTCGCGGGCGGTTATATTCTTGATGACCATACCGATTGTCGTTCCGTTCACTGTCTGACCGCCGAATTTTCCAAGCCATTTTCGTTGTATACCGCTAGCTTTCAGATTTGCATAAGGAGGTTCACCTATGCTTTCCAATTCTCGGACAGCCTTGTTATTGCCGATACGCCTTGCTTCGTCTATTGTGAATTTATAGGACAACAATTCTCCACGTGCCATATCCGCAACTTGTCCGATACCAACATACGCCCACAACAAATCAGGTCGTTTGGCCGCAAGATGCGCGCCGATGATGCTACCCCATGAATGGCCTACAAGAAAAAGTCGTTTTTGCTTGAATCGTTTTAATAAGCTTTCCACAAGCTCCTCTGCGTCTAAAACGAACCGTTCAATTACCATATCATCTTTTTTTATTTTGGATGAATATGACCTACCTGCTCCGCGCTGATCCCAGTTTACAACAATAAAGTCTTTTTCCAGCGTGTGCTGTGCTTTTCGGGAAAAAGCTATCTGCGCCGTACCGGGGCCCCCGTGTAAAAACAGTATAATTGGATTGGAAGTGCTTTCTGACCTTAAAGCAATCCATTGTTGAGTGCCACCAATTTCGATTGCTTCAATAGTATCAATATGGCAGGGAATATTCTCTGAAACCCTATTAAGCTTGTTATCCGTCTTGTGCATTCTTTGCTCCCTCCAGTTACTAAGTCTTTTGTTACCAATATCTAAGCCATCAATATGTATAGGACCAGCATCCGCATCTAACGCGTCACAGAGCATCTTTATCGTTATTGTTTTCCCAGCACGATTGAGCCCTAATAAACCGATAACCTCTCGTACTTCAATAATTTTCCCAACTTCATAATCATCCTCTCCCGTACGATACAAAGAGCGATTCAATTAATATATTAATTCTATTGTAGTATCTCAATTTATTTAACTGGCTTCGGAAGGATACTTTCTCCGTCTGAGGAATGAGATCTGTGTATTGGGTGCATGTGTACAAGTAACACGAAAAGACATATCTTCTCACGCTCTTTACTAAAAAATTCGTACTAATTGTGATACGGTTCTCTGTAAATCAGTGTAAACCCTAACTGAGGTACCGACTATTTAGACGCATTTGTTGCGTTATTCTGCCCGTTACTTTAATCATGAAATGAAATAAAGAGCTGCTTAGCTGCTTCAATGCAGCTCTTGCGCTATAGTTCACCGTTTGTTGAACGTAGAGTGGAGCGGTTACCTGTCTGCAAACTACTCCAAGACTAAATTATCGCATTTAAGTGAGCTTCTGTTATAATTCTGTCTTTGGATGTCACCTTAAAACCTTTGTGTGTATTGATGGTGCTTTAATGCACTTATTATTTTCATATATAGCTTTTATTACTGATATTTCAACGATTGCAGTTGTTAATGGTTCGATTCTTTTAGTGCAATATACAATCGCCTCTTTTAACTTCGCTTCGTTCAGTCTGTTAGCTATTGTGCAGTGAGGTATCCAATTATTCGGAAGATATTGAATTTCAGCACTCGCTTGATATATTTGAAAGTAATGATGATGATTATCGTGGAATTCTAAGAACTCTTTGGAAGGAACAGGAGCAAGGTATAATGCTCCTGAGTTTAAGAAAGTCCCTAATGAACTCAGCGTAATTGAAATCTGTTTTTTTGATTCATAGAAGCTGTCAAATTCAGCGATAAATCGTTCAATATTCAGGCCAGAATCATACCCCGCTATCGTAATATGTGGTCGTCTATCTTGTACTTCCTCAGAATATTTGGATACAGCTTTATCACTCAACTCTTTCCAAATCTGCTTTATATAGAGTTCCGTATTCGAGTCAAAATGAGCAACAACTCCGTACATTTTATCCCCCTCCGTAAAATACCAATAGGCTACTGCTTCGGATATTATTCGACTGTATCATTCAACAATCCTGCCCGTTACTTCAACAGGCTGCCGATCATTCTGGCAGCCTGTTGTTATTGTGCTATCGTGTCCCGTTAGCGAAGTAGTAAGTTGAACAGTTATAATACATTCATGCCATATATACCGATGACAAAAAAGAAATAAAAACTGAATAGTAAAAGAATAACACCAGTTTCCCCGACATAAAAAACAGAACCCCACATATATCCCATGGAGTCCCCGTCTTCACCATCTTATTCTAAACACTCTCTAACAACCGCCCATCCCGAAACCTCACAACCCGCTTCGCCTGCTGCGCTATCGCATGGTCATGCGTAATCAAAATTATCGTCCTACCCTGCTCATTCAACCTCTTAAATATATCCATAATCTCAATCCCCGTCTTCGAATCCAGTGCTCCAGTCGGTTCATCCGCCAAAATAATTGCAGGATCTCCTGCCAGCGTTCGTGCGATCGCCACTCGCTGCTGCTGCCCGCCAGACAACTCCGATGGCAGATGCTTCCTGCGATCCACCAAATCGACGGCTTCCAAAGCTTTCAAAGCAAGTGGCTCTCGTTCTTTCCGCGTCATCCCCCGATAAATTAAAGGCAACTCCACGTTCTCATATGAACTTAATCGGGGTAGTAAATTAAAGTTTTGAAACACGAATCCAATTTTCCGATTCCGTATCTCGGCCAGCTGCCAATCCTTCATCTGGTTAATCGCTTTGCCGTCAAGAACGTACGATCCCGTGTCAGACACATCCAAACACCCTATAATGTTCATCAGTGTCGACTTCCCCGAACCTGATGGCCCCATATTCGCGACAAATTCTCCTTGTTCAATTACTAATGACACATCATCCAACGCGCGGATCGTTTCCCCACCCATCACATATTGCTTACAGACATGATCAATCTGGGGCAGCTTATGATGTTCCATGTTTTTTCCTCCGATATTCCCTAAGATCTATGCGATATCTCGCATCCGCTTAAATATTTTTAAAGCGCCGTCTTTATGCTCAACCATCCAATCCGCCAGCTTAGCTCGAAGGAAGTTCAGCTTATCGGCATAGTCCAAATGATCGATCAGATTGTTCATTTCGTAGGGATCCGTACTTAAATCGTACAGCTCATCCAAATCGCCGCAATTGAACACATACTTCATCGTTTCATATCGAATCATTCGTTGGGTGTACATTACGCTCTCTAATCCCGAACATTCCGTAACGACGCAGTCCGGCCAAGACGCCAATGGCTCCTCGCGCAGCATCGGCGCAAACGAACGTCCATCCCGTTTCTCCGCTTGCTCTCTTGCTGCGCCTGCCAGCTCCAGAATCGTAGCATAAAGATCACACGAACCGACAAACCTGCTCTCTTCGCGATGACCTGAAACGCCTGCCGGCTTTACAAGTAAAGGGATGCGGCACGTTTCTTCATACATGAAGAACGCCTTATCGCTTAATCCCCCGTGGATGCCAAGCGACTCGCCATGGTCGGCGGAGAAAATAATCGTCGTATTTTCGTACAGATCATGCTCCTTCAAATAGCAGAGTAAGCGGCCGATTTGCTCATCAATGGAGCTCATAAAGCCGTAATAATGCTTCACATAAGGAGCAAAGGCGTCCCATTCTTTCGAATTTGCGCTCTTCGCTTTATGAATGGACGGTTTCTTATTCCCATCGTCATAGAAATTAGGCCAAGGCTCCAAGGTCATATCGCGATACCGGTCGAGATGCTTGGTTGGCGCCATATAAGGCTCATGCGGGCCCCAATAGTTGAGCGCAAAAAAGAAAGGCTTCGAACGTTTACGAAAGCGGTCGATATAATGAATCGCGCGTTCCGTCAAATAGTACTCTACGGTCGATTCGATCGGTGAGATGACCTCTGCCGCCATATGCGCCTCGAAATTCCCGGATAACGTATTCTTCGTCTCAAAGGTTAAACCATTTTCCTCCAAATAGTCTTTGAACTGTTTATAGCCATAGCCGCCAACACCATGACCTGGGAAATCATCGGCTTCATAACCAACATCAGAAGGGAGCGAGCGAATATCATACTGATATTCTGGGAATTGAATGGCATGCTCGGCGTGAGCGCGGTAATTCTTTGTTTCCTCAGACTCATTGCCTTGGCCAAGGTGCCATTTGCCGGTATAACCCACGCTATAATTTTGCTTTTGCAATTGCCTGCTGAGCAGATCCGGATGAT
Organism: Paenibacillus marchantiophytorum; assembly: GCF_014640555.1. Lineage (GTDB taxonomy): Bacteria > Bacillota > Bacilli > Paenibacillales > NBRC-103111 > Paenibacillus_E > Paenibacillus_E marchantiophytorum. Next base: position 156,960 of record NZ_BMHE01000008.1, read on the forward strand.
CCGGCAGCTCCCTGATTAAACAATGCGAGCCATACGAATTGGACTGCATGCCGACGTTAAACGGGTAATATCCCGTTTGCAAAGAAGATCTTGCTGGCGTACAAATCGGGCAGCTTGTATAAGCGTTCGTAAATACAATACTATCTTCCGACAATTGATCCAGATTTGGCGTTTGGCACACCTTCCCGCCATAGGCTTTTAACGTATCCACCCGTTGCTGATCGGTCAAGATTAATAAAATATTCTGCTCTTGATTCTTCATTCCATCTTCCACTCCCAACAGTCATGATTCATGTTATGACAATACGCATTCAGCCTTTGACGGATCCTAACATCATTCCTTTGTTAAAATGCTTCTGCATAAAGGGGTATATGAGCAGCATCGGAGCCGCAGTGATGACAACAGCTGCCATTTTGACCGGTGGTCCGTACTCAAAGCCTTCGACGATCAGCATCATGGAGGAATCGGTGGATTCGATCAGTATTTGTCTTAAATACACTTGAAGCGGCCACATTTGCGTATCGTTCAAATACAACAGCGCCGAGAAATACGTATTCCAGTTTTGCACCAAATAAAATAAGGTAAACGTCGCCACAGCCGGCATAGAGAGCGGCAAGACGATTCTCCAGAACAAGCGAAGCTCGCCGCAGCCGTCTATGCGCGATGACTCCTCCAGCTCTGCCGGGAAGTTTTGGAAAAAGCTCCTCATGACAATCAAATGGAACGGTGCAATCGCTCCTGACAACCAGAGAGAGCTATAGCTGTTCAACAACCCGAACGCTTTGACAATCAGATAAGTCGGAATAATCCCACCGCTGAACAACATCGTAACAAGCACTAAAAAATTGATGACTTTGCGTCCGGGCAGCCATACCTTTGACAAGCCGTACGCCATCAAGCTGGTCAACGTAATATTAATCGTCGTGCCAATGAGAGTAATGATGAGAGAATTTTTGAAAGCCGTTGTAAAATTGCGTTCGCGAAGCAAAAACTGATAGGAATTAAGCGTCCATTCTTTCGGAAACAAGAAGAAACCTCTTGAAAGCACCTCATGCTTCGTAGCAAATGATACGACGACGACATAGATGAAAGGCACAATGACGAGCAGCGACACAAGCGTCAGCAACGCATACACAATCCAGACAAACAGCCGGTCTGTCCCTTTGGCAGCCATCAATATACCCCCTCTTCCCCAAATCGCTTCGCCAGCGTATTTGCCGCAATGACAAGCACAAGGCCAACGACCGACTTAAATAACCCGACAGCCGTCGTAAAGCTGAATTGTGCGGAGAGGATCCCTGTCCGGTAAACATACGTATCGAATATGTCCGACACGTCCATATTGAGCGGATTTTGCATCAGCAGGACATGCTCAAAGCCGATATCCAACACTTGGCCAAGACGCAGGATGAACATGATGAAGATAACAGATTTGAGTGCCGGAAGACTAATATGGAGCATCTGCTTCCATCGGCTCGCTCCGTCTACAACAGCGGCCTCAAATAAAGTTGGATCCACGGAGGCAAGGGCAGCCAGGAAAATAATCGCGCTCCAGCCCGTTTCTTTCCAAATGTTCTGAAGCAAGTATAACGTGCGGAAATAATCAGGATTCATCAGCAGATCAAAGCGTTCCCAGCCCCATGAAATCAGCAATTTATTTAGCGCCCCGTCCTGCGTAGAGAACATAATTACGGTCATACTGACAACCACAACCCAGGACAGAAAGTGCGGCAAATACGTGATCGTTTGTACCGATTTGCGATAAGCCTTTACCCTGACTTCGTTCAACAACAAGGCCAGAATGATCGGAGCAGGAAAAAAGAGGAACAGATTTAAGCAACTCATAGCCAGCGTGTTACGCATCAAAATCCAAAAGTCCTGCTCGCTAAAAAGTCTTCGAAAATGCTCTAGGCCAACCCAGTCACTGTGCAGAAAGCCGTCAAAAGGATCATAATTTTGAAACGCGATAGCGATACCGAACATCGGCAAGTAACGAAAAATAAGGAAAAAGAGCACGCCCGGTGCAATCATCGCATAAAGCGGTATGCCTCGGCGAAGCAATTTCTTCGTTGTTGTCATGTCGCTCCCCCTTTCCATAGAATAAGTCTGCGCATGATGAGGAAGGAAACCACGAAAACCGTGGTTTCCCCTGCCGACCGACTACTTCATTTTGGCATAAATGTCATTGATCTCTTTCGCAACGTCATCTCCGCCGCCGGACTTCCATTGCTCGACCGCTTTATCAATCGAATCGACAGGCTCTTGCCCCACGATGACTTTGATAATCGCGTTCGTAAATTTTTTATTCAGGTCAGTGCCGACCTTCGTCAGCGTATCCGATACCAGACCGGCTCCAGGATTATCATAGCGGTAGGGTTCTGTATTCTTGAACCAAGCAAGCACCTTGTCCCCATACGATTTATCGTCCCATAGACGAATTTGGATACCCGGATCAAAACGACGGAAAAACCATGTAGACAAAATTTGCGGACGATTCGTCGTGAAGGCTGGCAGCATCGTTACCTTATCGCCCTCTTTCTTGTAGTCCACACCTTCAATCCCGTTCTTGATCAGCGTATAACCCTCGTCAGATAACATGTAGTCAAGCAACTTCATAATGCGCTGCTGCTTTTTCGGATCCGTTTTGGCGTTGACGACAATCTTCGCCGTGCTGATTACCGTATTCGCAAATTGTAAGCCTGTTGGTCCTTTTGGAGGTGTCAGCTGTACAATCTCCGCCTTTGGATCCAGCTTCTGAAGGGTAGGAAGGGAAGTAGTATATACTTCATTCGGGTTCACTTCCGCTATGCCATTCGTATTCGCCTCCAGTTTGTTCCACGGATCGCGCTCTTTGTTCACGGGGAAGTCTTTGTCCAGCACACCCTCCGTATAGGCTTTACGCAGGAAAGTGGCAAAATCCTTCCACTCCTTCGCTTGCGTTTGCATCGGCACGAGCTTGCCATCCACCAGTTTCCAATTATTTGAAATACCAAAAGCGCCCTTCAAATAATCAATATTGTTGATTGTGCCATTTGCACTGATGTTCATGCTGAAGCCGATCGTATCTTTCTTCCCGTTTCCGTCCGGATCTTTCTCAGCGAATGCCTTGGCCACGTCGTAAAACTCATCTACCGTTGTTGGCATCTTCAAGTTCAATTTATCCAGCCAGTCTTTCCGAATAGACAGATTGCTGCGGAAGCTCGGTGCGTACAATGGCAATCCATAGATATAATCCTTCGGATTCATCATTTGCAAGTCACGCTGCGGGATCTCCTTCGTTAAGTTCGCATATTGGGGGAGCAATGGTTTTAAATCTAGAAAGACACCTTTCTCCTGCCATTTATTGTATGAGTTCGGATTCGTAGCATGGAAGACATCCGGAAATGTATTCGACGCTGCCATGACATTCAGTTTCTCTTCATAGTTGTCGCCAGGCACCCATTGAAACTTCAGGTTGATGTTCAGCTTTTCATTCAGCTTCTGAATCATCGGGTGATTCTCAGGCCAGCCGCCGCCAGCCGCCGTGCTGACGAGCATTGAGATATCCATTTTCTCCTTGCCATCATCTACATTTGCCTTCTGATTGGCTGTTGGCTGCGCAGTTTCCTTCTTATCGCCCGTGCCGCTGTTACTGCTGCAGCCTGCAAGTACGACTGCCGAGATTGAAAGCGTTAACACTTTCTTCATTGCATGTTCCCCCTCATATCTGCTAAGTAAGTTGCGTTGCTACAATCTCAGTATAAAGCAGATGAGAAAAAGACTCCTTCTCCGTTTTCACGATTTCTTATCTAATTTCACGAAGAATCTGTCGCATCCATCCTATTTTCGGAAGGGTAACCGTATAGAAACGACCGTTCCTTGTCCAGGAAACGAGTCCACTCGAATCCCATAATGTTGGCCATAGCGCAGGACGATCCGTGCATGTACGTTAGAGAGACCCAGCGAACCGTTGGCAGACGGAATGCCGTTGGGGTTCTCGGTCTCCTTTTGCAGCATCGCTTGGATGTCCTCCAGTTGCGCCACAGGAATCCCCTTCCCGTTATCCGCAATTTCCAGGATCAAATCCCCGCCTTCTTCGAAGGCGTTGACGATGATCGCCCCCTCACCGCCGTTGGGCTCTATCGCATATTTGACAGCGTTCTCTACGATGGGCTGCAAGGTAAGCTTCATGCACAGGCAACCGTGAAATTTTTCATTCACCGATATGGTACGAAGGAAGGACATTGGAAACCGCAGCTTGACGATCTCCAAATATTTTGCCATGATTTCGAGTTCTTCATGCAGCGTGACTTCCTCATTCTCAAACCTCGCCGTATACCGATAAACGTCGGCCAAGTTGCGCGAGATCGTCTCAATGCGCGGCACATTTTCCAGAAAAGCCATGCTTTTAATGATCCCCAGCGTATTGTAGAGCAAATGAGGATTGATTTGATTTTGCAGCGCACGAATTAATGCTTCCTTCTGGCGAAGCTCCAGCTTCATCTCTTTCATTTGAAGATCAGTAACCGTTGTCATGAGCTGATCCAGCCTCGACACCATCTGATTAAAGCCCAGATTCAGCGTTTGTATTTCATCTTGCTGTTTGGTTAGATGCGCCCGGACAGTCAGATCGCCGGTTGACACCTTCGCCATCAAATTCCTTAAGGTCAGGACAGGCTTGACGAAGCGACTGGTCATGAGCGGAATAATGGTCACAATGATGATCGCCACAGCAAGAAATGCCATGATGATCGACCGCTCGACCACTCTTGCCCCGACTTCCAGTTCGGACTGAGGAACGATGGAAACGACGTTCCAATTCATCCGATTCGTTTTATTGACCGAGATCAGCCAGTTTTGATTATTCCACTTCTGAATAAAGGTTCCCGTCCCTTTCTTCAGCTCGAGATTGGCTAGCGGCGTATTCGCTCTCGGAAGGCCCAGCCACTCATCATTCGGATGATAGATGATCGTATCGTCCTCTGAAATAACAAAAAAATACCCCGTTTCTCCAATCCGAATGTCGCCGAAGGAAGCACTGATGCTTTTCGGCAGCACATCAATCACGAGACGGCCAATAATATCCAGCGTAGCTGTATCGTAAACGGGCAGGACAAGTGAAAAAACTGCATATTTAGGCTGTTGGGGATAATTGGTCAGATGGGTTGGAATGATTTGAATATCCTGGTCAAAAGGAAGCGAGATCCACGGCTCCTGCCAATAGTAGGCTGACTTGGAATAATAAAAACTATTCATCGAAACCATTTCAATATTCGTGGACATCAGGAACATCCCGACGACCTCCGGGTGATTCATCGATGTGAATTTACGCATTTCCTTCTCAATGGCATCCGTTTGTTCCGGCAATGATTGCTGGCCGCGAAGAAACTCTTGAAACTGCGCGTTCGCAACCATTGGTGCGGATGTCTGTATGATTTGCTCGATATAATCGTTCATCCGAAAGCTGAAACGTGACGCCGCATCATTAGAAACGTTGACAAAATCACGGGCGATGACCTTATGAAACATCTGGTTAGAAATCAGCAGGACAACGAGTAAAGACAATAGATTGATCAATAAAAAACCAAGCGTCATCCGTGTTTTGATGGAGTGAAACCTCGTTTTTAGCTGCACGTTACAACCCCATTCCTTTGCGAAAATCGTTCGGTGTCATGTCCGTGAGTGATTTGAACACGCGATTGAAATAGGGCAGCGAAATAAAGCCTACCATCTCGGCTGCCTCATAGACCTTGATATCATCCTCCATCAGGAGCGCTTTCGCTTTCTGGATGCGGACACCGTTCAGATAGTTGACGAACGATTGCCCCGTGTGCTGCTTGAACAAATAGCCGAAGTAGGACGGGCTCAAATTCGCAAGCTGAGCCATCTTGACCAGCGTGAGTTGCTGCATGTATTGCCTCTCGATATATTCCGTCGCTTTGCGGATAACCGAACGGATTTCAGCGCTGGTCGATTGCTTGGATTGCAGCGTCAAGGTCTCCAGCAAGCTTTGAAAGTACCGCACAATCTCGTCATGATTGTCCCAAGCAGGCCTGATCGGCAGCTCGACGCTTTCGCTTTCCTTATTTCCCTTGATGAGCTCCGTTAATTTCCCCGCAAAAATCTCCAATACCGTTCTGCGTGTTCCCGGACGAGCAGATTGAAGTATACGGATCTCGCTCAGAATACCGGTCAGCTTCGAAAGCCGTTTCTTCGCCTCCCATTCGTGCAATTGCTCGAGAAAGCTCACGATTTGCTTCAAGCAACCTTGCATCTCCTTAAACATGGACATCCGGTTCAAGGATCGATGGAGCGCTTCTTTGAGCTCATCCTTACTGAGCGGCTTAAGTAAATATTCCGAAACACCGTACCGGACTGCCTGCTGGGCATATGAAAAATCATCGTATCCGCTGACAATGATGGAGACGATAGGAAGCCCAGCCTCTTCAATATCACGAATAAGCTCTAAACCGCCCCGCCTAGGCATGCGGATATCTGTAACGAGAATCGAAGGCCACAGCTCGTGAATCATATTCCATGCATCCTCGCCATCCACGGCTTCACCTGCGATCTCAAAGCCTTCACCGATTTGCTCGATCATCTCAACCAGTTCACTACGCAACCATAACTCATCTTCAGCAACGACGATTTGTACCATTGTCGGGTTCCTCACTTTACTTGATGTCGACTTGCTCGTTTTTGTCCAATTCTCCCACATTGTGCTTAAGTGCACAAGAAAAAGAAATGAAACACACGTGATTACCTCGTACGGATTTTAAAATAAAATCGTTTGTGGTGCAAGAATTAAAAAGGACAGTAAATACCCAACATGCATGGCCTCGATTCCCTTCAACGTCTGTTCTGCAGTGTGAAACGATCTGAAACCAAGCATCGGTTTTGTGATTTTCTTTATGAATCGATGATCTTGTTCAACAATGTTGTTTAGATACTTAGTTTGTCTAACCAATGTTTCTTTTGGTAGGACTTTTTCATTTATTAATTCTTGTATGGCTGGTGGATATGCCGGGTTTTTGTCCAAAGTAATCACACGTGGAAATTGATTATGTGGTGAGGTCAATGCTTTTGTAAAGAAACGCTTAACTGCCGGCATATCTCGATTTTCAGATAGCATAAAATCAATTGTATTCCCCATAGAATCAACTGCTCTATATAAATACTTCCATTGGCCTTTGACTTTAATGTACGTTTCGTCCGTTCTGTACGAATCATTTGTGGGTTTTAAATAGGGGCGGATTCGTTTGTCTATTTCGGGCCCAAATTCATGGACCCATCTCATGATCGTCGTATGGGAAATCTCTAATCCCCGCTCGCTCATTATTTCTACGATATCTCGATAGCTTAAACTATATTTTAAATACCATCTCACGGTTAGTAAAATAATTGCTGATTCATACTGCTTCCATTTAAATAAATTCAATTTGGTTTCCATAGTAACTTGCTCCATCCCATGACTTCATTCAGATACGTTATCATGAATTAGAGGTTTGCATCATAACCGCATTTTATAGTAGAGAAGGGCTTATAATTCACCCTTCTCCCATTATCATTATTAATGTGGAAATCATTCAGTCCAATCGCTTCAAACGGGCATGGATGACAAAGCGGCCGTTCACTGGATCCAGAAGATAGTCACAAGTTGACAATGTCAGGATACGATCTTTGGAAGTCAATGTCATGTCGCTGGCGAATAGAGATTTCCCCTGAATTTTCTTCAAAAAACGACGGAATGCCTCTTCATCGGCAAAATCCGTCTCGATATAATTAAAATCCGTCGTCGTATCATAAGCCGAAAACACTTCGGCCGCATAGGAAGCCGTCAATGTGTCAAAGCGAAATTGACGATGCGTCAGATAATAGGACTCATCCACAAAATGCTTTAAATCGCCAAACATCGTGCCATCTTTCATCCGATGTCCATAGAGAATAAGATGCCGCTGCTCCGAATCCGGTTCATTGCGGTAATCCATAAAAATGCTGCCGGCGCGGGAAGATTCTCCCTTCGCATTGCGGTTTAGATACGTCTTGTTATCGTTCCCCTGCATAACGGGATAATCGATATGGCTGCCTTTCAACTTAATCCAGCCTGTGAAATCGGGATTCAGCTTCAACAATGCTTCGAATCCTACACGAACTTGCTGAACGGTCTCATGATCTTTGCCGTAGACACTTTCCGTTGCAGACTGGGCACGACCCGCTTCCTGAGATTGAGCCTCCTTATATACATCGCGTATTTCCGCTAAAACTTCTCGGTTTTCGTAGTATCCCCAACCGATCGCGGTCAATCGTAAAACAGCATACAGACAAACGGCTGCGGCTGCCGCTATCCAAGCTATGCGCAGCACATGCATTCAACAACGACTTCCTTTGCTGTCCGGTTTCATCGGAAAACGAGGATACCTTTTCAGCATCCCCGTTTCTGATCAAGAAACCTTATTATTCATGATATAAAGCTAGAATTAACGAGACGGCTTCTGCACGTGTGGCACTTTCATTCGGTGCGAACACATTGTTGCCCCTCCCGCTGAGTATGCCCTGCTCATGTGCTGCCGCCACTTCGGCTTGCGCCCATGCTGGAATGCTCTCCACATCTGTGAAGTTCGGCTTCGCGTTCGCATCTACTTTCAACTTGAGCGCCCGTGTTACGATCACAGCCAGTTCCGCACGGCTAATATTCCGGTCCGCCCGGAAGGTACCGTCTTCATAACCGTTCATTATACCGGCATTAATAATAGAAGCAAGCTGCGGTTTCACCCACGTCGGTATATCGGATGCATCCGTGAAGCTTAACGGCTCTTTACCCGCTTCCAGCTTCAATACTCTGCTTAGCAGCACTGCAAACTCAGCGCGTGTAATCCGCTTGTCAGGGCGGAAGGTTTGGTCTTCATACCCGCTTACCAATCCCAACTTAATGGCGCGCTCAATAAGCGCTTTGGCCCAATGTTTCTCCACATCGCTGAATACGTTAGTAACAACGACCGGCGGCTTGACCACGACTACGTCCTTCGGCTGCTCTTTATATGGCTTAATACTGGAACTGTACCAGACGAATTCCACATTGTAATAGCCTGAATATTGGCCTTGGGTCGTGATTTGCGCCATGATTTTGGTGTCGGTATCCGTAATCGGGAACTGTAGCGTCTTTTCATTGTCTTTCGCGTTCGTCGATACGATCTCAGCTTCCGTCAACGATCCTTTATTATCGATCTTCAGCGACTTCACTTCCTGGTTGGCTACCGTCACTTGCAGATAGCTCTTGCCGTCTTTGACGACGAACTTCGCGGGATGTTTCATATAAACATCCACTTCCGCCTTGTTGGCAGAACCACGAACGTTGAATGCATAATCCAGCACATATTCACCAGAGGTATACCGATCGGCCAAGAGTTTCTCCCCGCCTATAACTCCTCCGGCACCACCGCCTGCCATAGCTTTTAAAGTCGATCTGTCAAAAGCCAGATGCACATCATAATTATGCACATAATTCATTGCCGGCCAATTCACATCGACCCATCCATGGAGTTTCTCATCTAAATTGGCGACCTTGAATCTATACGTTCTGGTGTTGTTCTTCTCATCCGTTGAAGATACTTCCGGTGCAGACAAGCCGCCGCCGTTGTCGATTTGGAAATCAGGAATTTCTTTACTGTTTTTAAGCGTGAACTCAAAATACATTGAGCTGCTGCTCACCGTGAGTTTTCCCGGTGTAACGACGTAATCATGCATAACAGAAGTGGACGAAGCATTGTATTTTAAAAACTTATACGAAATGCTATATGTTCCGTCCGAAATCCCGTGCACATTCACCGGTGTGACCGGCCCAGGTCCTCCCGTTCCGGGATTTACTTTCGTCGGTTCCAGCTCTGCAAAAGCGATTTCGAACACCCGATCCATCTGATCAGCACCAACCAGTGTCAGCAAATAATTAGCCGTGCGATCCACATCGAAGCTGAATGAAGAGGAGCGGCCGGATACGCTCAGAATCGCAACCTCGTTCTTCTGTTTAGCCGCAGCCGCAACTTGTGAAAGCACATCTTCCAGGCTGCCGTCAGCTTTTTTCTTTTGAATCTTTTTCAAGATTACTCCGTCTTTTAAATTAAATGTCGCTACCTGCTTGCCACCGCTCACCTTTAATTTGGTCTCGGATGACACATAGTTGCTGATAGGCGCACCGGTGCCGTCTTTAATCGCAGTCGGCAGTGTAATCAAATAGTCTGCTTCTTCAAGAATGATAGAAGCTCGAAATACTTGAATCCCTTTTTGCAAGGATGAGACAGCTGCATCCACCGCCTGCTGGGAAGCAGTCGCACTTAAGGCTGAAGCTTTGGCTGCCTCGATGGCTGCCTGCAAAGCTGCTTTGGCCAGTACGGGATATTTACCTGCCTCCGTTCCTTCTACAGCCGCATCAAACTTGCTTTGTGCCGAAGCAATAAGCGCGTTCAAGGCAGTTTTGTCCGTTGGGGACAGTTTCAAACGGATTTTATGGTCCATTTCGTAAGGCTGACCGTTAAAGCTCGTCGAAACGTGCACTTGTGCGTTTAACAGCGTTGTCAGGTCGGCCGTCTCGAATTGAACTACACGCGTATTCGCTGCCGTATCCGTGCTGATCACTTTGGTTTCTGTCAAAACGCCGTTCTGCTCGACTTTAAAGCTCGGGACGACCGTACTGTCTTTCAGAGTCAGGGTGACTTTAACCTTCCCGCTCCCCACGCTGTACCTGCCCGGCTTTGCGAAATATTTATCCATCGAAGAGAATTCATCTTTCGTCGCATGAAGGACACTGAAGTTCAGCTCATGCTGATCTTCGGGAATAACCGGCTGATCGAATCCCAGCTCCACTTCATATTCGTGATCATAGACATTAATAGGGGGCGGGAGTATCCAATAAATTTTGACCCAGCCGTTCAAGCGTGCGCCAAGATCGCTGACTGGAAAACGAATTACGCGCGTATTGGCAGTCTTATCTTCGCTAATTTTGTCAGTTTCCACCAATGCGCCTTTTCTCTCCGTCTTGAATGAGAGAATTTCTGCATTCTGCTTTAAGGTAAATGAGACGTATTGGTTACCGCCTTCCACAATCAGTTTCCCGCTGCTCGCCACGGCGTAGTCGTACATGACCGACGGTTCGCTGGTTCCCTTTTTGTAAATATGGAATCCGATTGGATAGACACCGTCAGCAGGCGGTCCACCGCCGGGACCCGGAACAGCTATGACGGACGTGGCTTTAAAATCATCCAGCGCCTGTGCCAATGCTGCGCTGGCTGCGGCGATTTGCGTCCGGGGCGCCGCCAAATTGGCCGTCGTTGCTTTGGCTGCGGCCAGCTTCGCTTGCAGTGCGGACTTGGCAGCCGCATAAGTTTGCTCGGCATTAGCCAGCGCTACCGCTGCATCGACATACTTTTGTGCGTCCCCAATCACTTTGTTCAAACCATCGAGTTGATTGCCATTGTAGCTGATATAAACTTCTTTCGTTACACCATTCAGCTTATAACGAAGATAAGAGCGGCCTTCCCATTTCGCATTGTCAACGGCTGCTCCGCGAACGAGCACTTGATATACGTTCTTTTGCGCATTGGAGCTTTTGGCAAGCAGCAGCGCCCGGTTGGCTTCATTTGCATAATCCAATCCATCTTTAATGAAGCCCGCGCCATTATTCTGGCTCCATCCCTCAGGCGTAGACTGAACCACCTCGGAAGGCGCTGCTCCATTGAACGTGAGATTAGCTCTTACATATTCGCTGTTATTATCTCTTGGTTGAATGAGATCAGCTGTACCGGCAATCTCCGGAGCTTTCTGCGACGGTGCCGATGTCGGATTCAGCGAATCGAGGACGATCAGCTTAACGGGTTCGGAGGCAACGTACTCATTGCTTTTATAACCTTTAAGCTGATTGATCGCCTTGGTCACATTAGCTGCTGTCGCGTAAACGTTCAACAGCACAGTTTGCGCTTTTCCCAAATAAAGCTGTGTACTCTCCTTGGAACCTTTGGTATATTCGCCTGGTGTGACGGGAGGATAGTTATAACCCTCTTTACACTCCGCGTACCCTGCTTCATGCATACTCGCCTGATCTTTCAAAGTCGTATGAACGAGCGAGCGGAGATCGGTTTTATCGACTTTTGAAACAACCTCATACTGAAATGTGTTCAATGCCGCCGTAAGTGAAGTAAAGACGGCTTTCACCAGCTCAGGCGCCGTGCTCCCCATAGCGACAAAGTTATCCGCGAGTACAATGTTCGTATACAACGGCTGCTTGGAGCCTGCCGGATAATTTCCATAATCGGTTCCTTCGTACGTGCTTGCATAGACGGACTTGGAAACAGTAATCAAATCTTGCAGTTGGGGTAAGGTAATGGGCTGCTCTGCATAGACGCAATTCCCAGGGTAGTTATTGCCCGGCAAACCGCTTGTATCGAGTTCCAACTGAACGTTGTACCAGTTATCGTATACAAATCCGGGGGGATACTCAGGATCATCTTTGATAACGACATGCATAAGCACATCCGGCTTCTTGACAATATCCTCCATTGGGATTGTCGTAATCCAGTTGCCCGAACCGTCGGCAGAAGCCCGGACCGGGTAATTCTGATAACCGTCCAAACCTATAATTTGCTGTGTGTCGGGATTAATCACCGCCTTGGCGGATCCTGCTTTGCGAAAACCGAGGTATTTGAAATAGCTGTAATATTTTTGTGTAATTTGATGCTCGAACTTCAAGCTCCCATCCTTCACAATAAGCTTGCCCGAGCCTGGTACGGACAAATAAATATTGGCAGCGGACGAATCGGTCGTCCCGTCTTTTAAATATCTGTATGTAACTGCGTAATTGTTGTCCGGGATCACACCTGCCGCCTTTGCCGTCCCGGTATCGATAGACAAGGCAGACAGAAGCGAGGACAGGAACAAGGCCAGCGAAACCCATATGGCCATGATTTGTTTCAAATGGCTCTTCAACTTTATGTACACTCCTTCTTATTCGGTCTTGGAGCAAAGGCAAGCGCCAAAGCGAAAGCGATCAGGATGGATCACGTTTCACCTCGGCGCATTGACTTTTCAGCGTCTCTTGGACACAGTATTAATTCCAGTGAATAGTAAGATTATAAGTTTGCGAATGAGGTCCAGCATTTACGTAAAGCTGAGTATCAATATCTTCCGTTGGGTCGGAATTAGTGAAAGTGAACACCGAGTTGCCGCTGCCATTAATGGATTTGGACGCAGTAACAAAAGTGCCGGAACCGTTGTCCGCTTTTAAATCGCCATAGCTATTGCCTGTCAGCGTGACAGTAACCGTTGTTCCTGTTACGTCCGCGGAACCGACAATAAATCCGCTAACATGAGAGTTGTAAGGGGAAGTGGCACTCCCGTTGTAGTAGAATTGATAGGATTTGCTTGCGGCGAAAGCAGGAACTGCAAAAGCAAGAACCAGGACAAATACCAACATCATCATCGAGAAAGATTTTTTGATAGACAAATTCATTTAGAAACACTCCTTCATCATTTTTATTTTTTCATTTCTAACGGATCAATTTGGTGCAAACCGGACTTTCAAGCCTTTGAAGCAGCGCTGTTACGCAAGCCTCCTTTCTACCAAAGACTCGTGAACGCCACGAAAATATCCGATATGTGCAGATAATGATAATCATTATCAATCATGCTGTAAAAAAAAAGCTTCTGGCTTCGACACGTTGATCAGGCCAATAATCTGTGTCTCTTCACGGTGATCTCGTCGAAGATGTGTGCACCATCTATCGACAACCCTATCTTAGCTATGTGCCTCAAAATTTGTCAACCCTTTTTTTATCATTTCTTCTAAAAATTTCTTGCATCGGAAGTTTGGCTGCTCAACGTCCATAAACGCGATCGCTTTTTCTAAGCAAAAATATGAGAAAGGGACCTCCGATAACGGTCATAATAATGGACGCAGGAATTTCCGCAGGTGCAAGGACCGTTCGGCCCAGCGTGTCCGCAGACAAAATAAGCAGCGCTCCGGCAAGCGCCGAGAACGGAATCAATACTTTATGATTGGAACCGACCAGCAAACGGGCAATATGAGGCACCAGCAACCCGACGAACACAATCAAGCCTCCGATGGCCGTAGCAACCGCTGCCAAGAGAACGGCAATCATTGAAATCAACAGACGCGCTCTGGATACATGGAGTCCCACACTTTGGGCGGATTTATCCTGCAAAGCCAGCAAATTGCACCATGGACTCGTGAGCCAAGCCAGCACGAAACCAACCACACCGTAGATCAGCATGATCCAGACATCTCCCCAATTTTTCATCGTAAAGATCGAGGTTACAGCCTGATTGATGCTGGTTACGGCGTAGCTGCCCCGGTAATTAAACGACTGCCCCAAGCCGCTGAAAGTGGCATTGATAGCAATGCCTACTAGAAGAATACGGATGGGATTCAAGCCTGATTTCCACGCAAAAGAATAAACGAGAAAGCAAGCCAAAGCTCCCCCCACGCACGCCAATAGCGGCATCCAGAAAAATAGATTGGGAAAAATCGAGACGACGAGAATGGAAACAAAGCCCGCTCCCGAAGAAATACCGATCACGCCTGCGTCCGCCAATGAACTGCGCATGACAGCTTGCAGCAGAACGCCGGAGACGGCTAACGCCGCCCCAACAAGCGAAGATACAATGATGCGGGGCAGCCTCAAATCTCTGATGACTTCTACCTGCTTGTTTGTTCCTGTAAATAATCCTTGAATAAGTTCGATCCAGCTAACCTTAATGCTCCCCGTACAGACCGAGTAAATAAAAACGGCAATGAGAAGAACGATAACGCCCCAGATACTCCATATTTTTTTATTCATAACAAGCAGCTTCCTTCGCAAGTTGTTCGCACTCTTTCATGCTCTGTTTAAGGGAACAGCATCTTAACCGTAGCATCGAGAGCTTCTCCTACAGCTAGATTCCCCGTCGTCGGAAATAAGTCTTCCGGCAAATCATACACCCTATCACTCTGCACCGCAGAAAAATGCTTCCATATGTCATTCTTCTTGAATTCCTTTTCGAACATCTTCACGACTTCTTCCGGCATGCCGTGGGCTGCGCGCAGAATCACATCGGGATTGGACTTCTGCAAATATTCGGTGTTGGAAGCCAAGTACTCCACCTTCTCGCCTTCCACGATATTTTTGCCGCCTGCCAGTCTGACCAGATCGCCGATATAGGAATTTTCCGTCGCCACCAGATAACTCCCTGGGACGCCAAGCAGTATAAGCACTTTCGGCTGCTTCTTTCCTGCAATTTGCTTCTGGATTTGTTCAACCTTGGCGTTGTTGCCATTCACCAGTGCGGCGGCCTGCTTCTCTTTCCCAAACCTGCTGCCAATATCCAGAATCGCCTTATTCATATGCTCCAGACTCGTAAAATCGAGAAAGCGGGCTGTGAGATTGGCATTCTTAAAAACCGGAGCAAGATCGTATTCCAGCGTTGTCACCGACAACACATCCGTCGGCTCGAGCGACTTGACGATCTCCATATTCGGCGTCATCGGATTGCCCACTTTCGTTACACCATCATAGCGCTTGGGCAAAGTCTTAACACTCGTGGGAACCCCGACTAGATCGAGATCGAGGGCGTCCATGAACTGCGTAACCGCCACCGTTGTCGAGACGATTCGTGGAGATTTGCTCTCCATCGGTACTGACGTCTGAGTCGCCGTACCGCCGGAACCGGTATCCGTCGTGAGATTCCTCGCCGCATCGTTGCCGGAACAGCCTGACGCCAGAATGGCTATCGCTACTACGGAAACATTGAACCATCTAATCATGCGCATGCGAAAGAGATCACTCCTTACTCTTCTTTTGAACCAGTTTCATTACGAGGCTAACAGCTTCAGCTCTTGTCGCGCTTGCCTCGGGAGCGAACTCGTTGTGATTACGTCCGCTAATCATGCCCGATTCTGAGGCGGCGGCGACTTCAGCCTGTGCCCACTCGGGTATGAGCGCTGCATCAGAAAATAACGGCTTCGCATTGGCATCTGTTTTTAATTGCAGCGCTCGCACAACGATAACGGCTAATTCCGCACGTGTAATCGTGCGATTGGCACGAAAAGTCCCGTCTTCGTAACCGCCAAGCAACCCGGATTCCGTGGCGGAGCCCAGATCGGGCTTTGCCCATTCCGGAATGTTCTGGCTATCGGTAAAACTTAGCGGCTTGGACGCCGCTTTAAGCTTCAAGGCCCGGTTCAGGAGCACGGCAAACTCCGCACGGTTGATTTCACCATCAGGATGAAACGTGCCGTCTTCGTACCCTTTCACGATTTCAAGATTGACAGCCTGCTCCACAGCAGCTTTAGCCCAATGATTCGTCATATCTTTCAGGCCGGAAAAAACCTTCTCATCCTGGACAGGCACAGGCCGGGGTTCCCCCGGAATAGCTTTGAGCGTTGCTGGATCCAAAATCAGTTCCACATCATACTCGTGGTCATAAAGAAATGAGGAGCTGACCTGCCAATAAATCTTCACCCATCCCTGTACTTTAGCCTTCAGATCTGGGACTTCAAACTGCACGGTACGCGTATTGTTGAGCTCATCTGCTGCGATGATTTCCGGTGACGACAGATTGCCGGTTGTTCCCAGCTTGATGGCCGTAATCTCCTTGCTCTGCTTCAGCGTAATCTGTACAACCATTTTGCCGTTCTTCACCAGCAGCCTGCCCGGGTTTATCACATAATCCTGCATGACGGAAACTTGTTCCGTATTGAACTTATGAAATTCGTAAGCCACGCTGTAGGTTCCGTCGGCAATCCCCTGAGGGTTCGTGGATACGGCTGATGCATGGATTGCCTTGCTGCTCCCTGTATCAGGCTCTAGTGCATAAACCGCCTGGTTTTGAACGGAGGCAAGCAAAGCGACCATCAGCACCGATGCGCTTGACGTGATTTTGATTGGTTTTCTATGACGCCGTTTGCCTCTTATCAAGTATATGATCGTTACGCCGGATAAAAGGAATAAGCCGGCGAGCATAGCGATCGGGGCATCATCGCCGGTTTGCGGATTTACGACCGTCTTCTGCTGTCCGGTATTTACGGTCATTTGGGTTATGCTGGAAGAAGGCTTAGCTAACGGGCTTGTACCTGCTGAACCCACTGCTGCAGTGCTGCCCCCAGCTTCTTGCGCCTTCCCGGCCCCCTGGACGCCTCCCGTTGGTTTAAGCGACTTAAGATCAAACAGAAACCGGATCGTGTAATCGTGATCATAGTCGATATCCGGTACAGTGACATGAATTTTGGCTAGCAGCGGTTTATTCAGATTCTCGATCTGGAAACGAGTTACGCGAGTATCCTCCGTTTTGTCGCTTGCAACGACTTCCGCACTTGGAAAATCACTACCGATTGCGGTTTTGAAAATTGTGATCCACTTGCTGTGATTCATTTGAAGCTCAGCCGTCACCGCCCCGTTTTTAACTTGCAAGACAGCGGGCTTTTCAAAATAATCGTTCGCCATTGAAGCTGAATCGTTCTCCGCTTTCGTGATCAGATAATCGATCTTGTAGGTACCATCTGACAAATCGGATGCAGCAAGGATCTTCGCTGGACTAAATAATTGCAGCTGACCTAACAAGGCTAGCGCAACAACGGGCAATACGAACTTTATCTTCATGGTTGGGCATTTCCTCCTTTGAATGTTTCAACAAAAAAAGACAATGATTATCATTCTCAATTAAAATTGAAAAAAAATGATGAATTCTCATCCTGTAACAACCCGCTTTTAGGTATTTCCCCCTTCGATTCCTCCTTCGATTGGGAAATATTTATATTTTACTGTTGAATTTTACCAATGCGTTGATAATAGCTTACTATTTTGAAAGATGTCAACCCTATTTTTCGAGACTGTCGTACAAAGCGAATAAATCTCAATAAAAATGAATGTCTCTGTCATCTGGTTAATTCTCCCAAAATAAGTATTGACAATGAGATTGATTCTCAATTAAAGTTAATAGTCAGAATGAGAATCATTATCTTAATTTGCTCAAGATTGGCTCTCACATTATCCCGTTGTACTTTGTACGAATTACTGGAGAAGGAGCATCATGATGAAAAAGGCGTTTTTATGGCCCTTAGCAGCACTTCTACTGCTGGCTGGATGCAGCCAACCCGCAGGTCAATCCATTTCGACGACTGCCTCGCAGACTGGGAGTATCCAAGACTTTGCCGGAAGAAACATCGTCTTTTCCAAAGTCCCTCAACGAATCGCCACGCTGAGCAACGGTGAATTGGATATCGTCTATGCCTTGGGGAGCGAAGTTGTCGGCAGACCAACATCCACCTCGCCCGTATGGGTGAAGGAAGCCGAAAAAGCTTTGCAGATCGGATCCGCCCATGGCATTGATTTGGAGAAGATCGCTCTCCTCAGCCCGGATGTTATCTTCGGCAACCAGCCGCTGAACAGCAAGGATATTCCTTCCCTCGAGGCTCTTGGCAGCAAAGTTGTCCTGTCTTCCGCCAATTCCATCGAAGACATTAAGAAACAAATCCAGCTTGTCGGCCAGGTTTTGCAAAAACAAGCGAAAGCTGCGGAACTTGTCAGCACGCTTAACGAGAAGCTGCGATCCTATACATCCGATGGCGGCACTTCCAAACCGAGAGTACTGCTCGTTTACGGTGCCCCCGGGACCTATATGGCTGCGCTCAACAATTCACTAAGTGGGGACATTCTGACTAAAGCTGGCGGAGAAAACATTGCCGCCGATTATCCGAAGTTGGAAAGCTACCCGCAATACGCACAGTTAAACACGGAGAAAATTGTGAAATCCGATCCCCAGCTTATTTTGCTGATGAGCCATACAAGCCCGGATCAAGTGAAGGATGGCTTTATGAAAGAAATGTCGCAAAACAGTGCCTGGAGCTCGTTGGATGCCGTGAAGCAAAACCGGGTGGAAGTGCTTCCCGCCGACCTTTTCGGTTCTAATCCGGGCACGCGCGTAACCGAGTCGCTGGATATCCTGCATAAGCTCCTGCTTGCGGTGAAGTAGCCTATGAACTTGCAGCAGCGCAGCTTTCGCCGAAAATGGGGATACGTTCTTGCTCCCTTTCTCCTGCTTGCCGTTACGTTCTATGGCTTGACCAGCGGCTCGGTCCCCCTAACACTCCATGACATCTGGCAGGTATTCACCTCTACCGGCGAGCCGCTTCATCATAAAATCGTGATGAACCTTCGGCTTCCCAGGGTTCTGATCGGGCTGTTGGTCGGTGCCTGCTTGGCAGCCTCGGGCGCTCTTCTGCAAGGCGTTATGAAAAATCCGTTGGCTGATCCCGGCATCATCGGCGTATCCGCCGGCGGCGGACTGGCGGCCATTCTGTCGATGATCGTGTTTCCACAGTTCAGTTTCCTTCTGCCGGTACTGGCTTTTGCCGGTTCTTTCATTACTTCGGTTTGCATCTATTTCCTGGCTTGGAGCAAAGGCTCTTCACCGCTCAAAATTGTGCTGGCTGGCGTCGCCATCAATGCCTTGATCGGTGCTGCGACCAATGGATTCATGGTCATTTACAGCGATAGAGTGCAGGCTGTCCTCCCGTGGCTCTCCGGCGGGCTCAGCGGCAGAAGCTGGTATCACTTATCGTTCATGGCGCCTTACGCCCTGACAGGGCTGGTTCTGACCTTTTTTGCGATCAAACCCGCCAATCTGCTCATGCTGGGAGAGCATACGTCCAAACTTCTCGGACAGAAAGTCGAGCTGCAGCGCTTCCTCCTGATTCTGCTCTCCTCCTTATTAGCGGGAGCCGCCGTCAGCGTCGCCGGTTTGGTCGGCTTTGTCGGACTGGTGGTCCCGCACGCCGTACGGCTGATGGTCGGAGACGATTACCGCTTTCTATTGCCGTTATCCATTGCGGGCGGAGCAGTGCTCGTCGTCTTCGCCGACACCATAGCGCGCTCCGCTTTCGATCCGATCGAGCTTCCTGTCGGTATTTTGCTCGCTGCGCTAGGTGCGCCATTCTTTTTATACTTGCTCAAGAAAAGGAGGATGGCAGGATGAGTGCTATCGAAGCGAACCACATCGAGCTGAGCCTGGGAGCCTTTGGTCTGCACGACCTGTCTGTTTCGTTTCCGCCTGGCGTCATGACAGCCATCGTCGGCCCGAACGGTTCGGGCAAGTCGACGCTGCTGAGCATCATCGCCCGCTTGCAGCAGCCCGACGGCGGTAGCGTCACCGTGTCTGGACGACCGGTCGAATCCTACAGCGCCTCTCAGTTCGCCCAAACCTTAGCTATGCTGATCCAGTCCAAAGATCAACTTCCCGAGCTAACTGTCCGAGAACTCGTTACTTATGGACGCGCACCCTACAAACGAATATTTGACCGTCTGAGTGCAGATGATCATGACACCGTAAACTGGGCGCTGCAAATGACGGGGACTTCCAGACATAGTGACCGGATGTTTCATACTTTATCAGGAGGTGAGCAGCAAAAAGTACGCATTGCCATGGCCTTAGCGCAAAAAACATCGATTCTCCTGCTGGATGAGCCGACGACTTACCTCGATATTGCCCATCAGCTGGAAGTGATGGATATGCTGCAGGCCATCAACCAGGAGTATCGACTCACGATTGTCATGGTGCTTCACGATCTACAGCAAGCAGCCGCATACTGTCATCATATGATTGCCATGAAGCGTGGCCAAGTCGTTGCATCCGGTCAACCAAAATCATTATTAACAGACCGGTTTTTACAAGACGTATATCACATTGAGGCCAAGGTCAGATTCGAAGACGACTACCCTGTCATTATCCCAATGAAGGCTACATACAAACCTAAGGAGGATTTATCCATGATTATTGTAACGAACACTTCGCACATCACCAAAGGCGAGGCCCACAAACTGATCGAGCGCTTTGATAAAATCGGTAAAGTCGAATATATGGAAGGCTTTCTCGGACTGGAGGTCCATTTGACGGAAAATATCAAAGAGTATGATGAAGTGAGTGTGGTAACCCGTTGGCGTTCCAAAGAAGATTTCAACGCGTGGACCAAAAGCGAGGCTTTCCGTGAATCCCATGCCCATGGAGGGACACCATCGTATATCATCTCGAACAAAATATCCTTCTATGATGTGAAAATTGTTCGTCAGCCTCTTCAAGCGGAAGATGCGTCGGCAACCGCA
Source organism: Paenibacillus marchantiophytorum (assembly GCF_014640555.1). Taxonomy (GTDB): domain Bacteria; phylum Bacillota; class Bacilli; order Paenibacillales; family NBRC-103111; genus Paenibacillus_E; species Paenibacillus_E marchantiophytorum. The sequence continues at coordinate 178,077 of NZ_BMHE01000008.1, forward strand.
AGTTAATGCTACCCTTGCATGAATAAATATAGGAGTTAAGCCGCGTTGCTTGCGGTTTAACTTTTTTTCAAATTAATCCGAATAAGAGCTTTGTTGCAGCACCATATGTTAATTGAGTTACAGATGAGTTTGTAGGCGTTAGTAAAAAGCATTTATCCAGTGCCGTCATATCACGATTTTCAGATAACATGAAATCAATCGTTTTCCCCATAGAATCAACTGCCCGATATAAATACTTCCATTGACCTTTGACTTTGATGTAGGTTTCGTCCGTACGCCACGAATCGTTTGAGGGTTTCAAATAGCTGCGGATTCGTTTATCTATTTCGGGTCCACGCTCATGGACCCATCTCATGATCGTTGTATGGGATATCTTTAACCCTTGCTCGCTCATCATTTCTACGATGTCTCGATAGCTTAAACTATATTTTAAATACCATCTCACGGTTAGTAAAATGATTGCTGATTCATATTGCTTTCATTTAAATAAATCCAATTTGATTTCCAAAGTAAGTTGCTCCATCCCATGACTTCATTATCGATTACGTTATCATGAATTAGAGCTTTGCACCACAACCTTCTAAGCCGACTGTCACAAATGAAGATTTCTCGTTTGAACGAAGTCATCATTTCCTTCTCACCAATATAAGAGGCATCCCTCACTGAATAGTAAAAGAATAACACCAGTTTCCCCGACATAAAAAACAGAACCCCACATATATCCCATGGAGTCCCCGTCTTCACCATCTTATTCTAAACACTCTCTTACAACCGCCCATCCCGAAACCTCACAACCCGCTTCGCCTGCTGCGCTATCGCATGGTCATGCGTAATCAAAATTATCGTCCTACCCTGCTCATTCAACCTCTTAAATATATCCATAATCTCAATCC
>NZ_BMHE01000008.1:179157-230141 GCF_014640555.1 Paenibacillus marchantiophytorum
AGGCAAATGCTTCCTGCGATCCACCAAATCGACGGCTTCCAAAGCTTTCAAAGCAAGTGGCTCTCGTTCTTTCCGCGTCATCCCCCGATAAATTAAAGGCAACTCCACGTTCTCATATGCACTTAATCGGGGTAGTAAATTAAAGTTTTGAAACACGAATCCAATTTTCCGATTCCGTATCTCGGCCAGCTGCCAATCCTTCATCTGGTTAATCGCTTTGCCGTCAAGAACGTACGATCCCGTGTCAGACATATCCAAACACCCTATAATGTTCATCAGTGTCGACTTCCCCGAACCTGATGGCCCCATAATCGCGACAAATTCTCCTTGTTCAATTACTAATGACACATCATCCAACGCGCGGATCGTTTCCCCACCCATCACATATTGCTTACAGACATGATCAATTTGAATTAGGCTCATATCCTTCGCCTCCATTCTGCGATCCCAAGATCCCTAACAATGAAGAATGCGACTATACGAAACGTGTTGAAAATGATAATCCTAACCTAGCAGTCTTAACGTTTGGCCTTATAAAATTCATGATATAGCTTCATCAAGGCCCGCTTCTCAATCCGCGACACATACGAACGCGAAATCCCCAGCTCCTTCGCGATCTCCCGCTGCGTCCGTTCTTCGCCGCCAAGCTCCAAACCAAACCGACCGACAACAACTTCCTTCTCGCGGTCATCCAAAATCTCTAAATTTTTATATATCTTCGACTTCTCAATCTTTAACTGTACCGCATCCACCACATCGTCAGCCTCGCTCCCGAGGATGTCGATGAGCGTAATCTCGTTCCCCTCTTTGTCTGTTCCGATCGGGTCGTGCAAGGATACGTCTTTACGTGTTTTCTTCAAGGAGCGCAGATGCATCAAGATCTCATTTTCGATGCAACGTGCAGCAAAAGTCGCCAGCTTCGTGCCCTTATTCGGTGAAAAAGATTCGATAGCTTTAATCAGACCAATCGTGCCGATGGAGATCAAATCTTCCAAATCTTCACCTGTGTTGTCGAATTTTTTGAGGTTATGGACACGAAGCAACGTAAATTTCTTCAGATAATAAAATGTTAGACTGATTCTCCATATTTAAAAACGGCAGCCATGGACTAAAAAATGAAGTCTAGACTGCCGCTTGTATTAAACTATTGTTTCCGTTAGAGCTCAACGAGTTAGTCATTCTTAAATTTAGAACGATGCTACTCATTAATTGAGAAGGCAACCGACCAATTTACGTCAGTAGCAATTTCATATATAAGATATAGGTTCTCATGATTACGGAAACGTGGTAATTATATCGCTTTCTTCATTACTACAGTCTTTACTGGGAAACCATTTGGATTATCTACTACTTCTTCTTTTGTAACAATAAATCCAACTGATTTATATAACTGTATGTTTTGTGGCATAGACATCCGAACCCTGCATGTAATCTCTGATTTTCCATGCTTTTCAGCGTATTCTTCGAGCCAATTTATTATTGATTTAGCAATGCCTATCCCTCTTGCTTCAGGAGAGACGGAAAGACGTGAGAAATAAAGTGATTTCTCCTCAGTTTTAAATCTAACAGAACCCAAAGGAATCTCATCACTAAAATAAAGCAACGCTTTTTCAGTTCCATTTTTTAATGACTCTTCAATTGAAACAATCGTCTCATTAAGAGCACTTGAAGGAACATCAATATTTCTAAATTCCTCGAACGCAAGTAACATAATTTTATGGACCAAATAAGCATCTTTCTCTTCCGCCAGTCGAATCATCGGTTATCCTCCAAAAAATATTATTTCATAATTATTCCATTTCCAATTCTGGAATTCCTCCATGGTTACTTCAGTATTCTGCCCGTTACTTGAACGAACAAAAAATAGGAGCCCCGCGAGGCAAGCTCCTTCACTATCGGTTTGCGTTAGCGGAATAAGCTACTCATATTACCTTTTACCCTAGCCAAGCCTCTTTTGGTGATGTCAGTAAATAATACTTCCAAATTATTCCCCAGTAATTTGGAGGCCACTGAAAAAGTCCGTTTTTTTAAAGAAAATAAAATATCAGAAAAAAACGAGCCTCCAGAATCGCTTCTAAGGCTCGTTTCGTATTTAGGGAGACATTTTTGATCCCCCTAATTTCTTAGTTTTTTCAAAAACATTGGTTTTTCAGTGGCCTCAGTAATTTGACATCCTCTTTTTGTTTTATTCATTACTGTAACGGTTTTTCTGGCACCCACACGATGCCGCTGTAAGTTGAAATATGATACCAATTGCCCCCTTGTGGGGAAACCCCACTTTGCAAAAGACATGGCATCTTGATCTTTAAGTTATGCTTTAACATATCTTTCCTCCGGTAATCTGCAATTTAGCTCAACAAGGCCGCCGTTGCGCCGGCAGCCTCATCCTGTTTGTTTATTAAAATCTCGTTCCTGTTAACTAATCAACTTATCCATGGCGTAGAGCTGAGCAAGTAAGCTACGCCCCATCACTCTTCTTTCACCGAGATCGTCTGCTTCCAAACGATCCGCTCACCGACACTCACAACCACGTCCACCTGGTGCTGACCAGGCGGTAGTGGACGTGATGCGGTCAGCCGAAACAGCGACGTTACCGCATCCGGACCGCGGTTCGACCCGGATACGACGGCATCCTCGAGCGATATGAGGCTGTCTCCTCCGTGGTCGCCATCGACCTCGAGCGACATCAGCATCGGGATGCGCCCGGCCGCTTTTTCCGACGGGCTAAGCCATTCGTACAAGAACGCCTGCAGGTTAATGTGCCCGCCGCTTATGGGGTCCGAGAGCGTCCCCAGCTCCACCTTATAGTCTTTCTCATACAAATAGAAAATGTTCGCATTGTCCGGTACGGTTTGCTCGAGTCCGAACAATGTGCGCGCATCGCGCAAGCTGACGTACCAGTCGTTGTCTGTATGCCGAGGGAAGTCCTTCAATTGGGCGATGCGCTGTATGGAGCCGTGCCAATACACCGTGGCGGTGCGAAAGCCGACTCCAGCATGAACGAATAGTCTCCCTGACTGTAGGTGACGGCATCTGCATAAGGCACCTTAACCGCTTCAAAACGAAGCTCATTTGCAAGCAGGCCAGCTTCCAAATAATGTGTTCCATCTTCGGTATACCCGATCTTCTTTTCATTAAAGACCTTCAGTTTGCCTTCAATGTCCTTCACTATGCCAACTCCGAGTATAGTGCCGGGCAAAACCTGAATGGCCGTATTCGCGTCCTCATCCCATATTCGTAATTGCTCGCCATATGAAGGCGAGATCCAGCCCGTGCGACCATCAACACTTACCCTCAGCCATTTGATTCCACTTGGATCATCCCATGCCTCCGCCGCTTCCACTGTCTGCTGTCGCAGTAGCAGTGTAGAGCCAGTAAACGGCACGCCAGGATAACGCTCTAGCTCGTACTGATCCTTCAGAGCTACCTTCCAATGTACGGGCACCGCCGACTCAGGTTCGGCATACCCCTTGTTGATCCACCCCGTCCCTTTTGAACTGTGCACATGGTACCATGTCCCTGCAGGCCAGTTTGAATAGTATCCGAAGCCTACCCACAGCGGCTCCTCTATTTTTTCGAAAGTCGTGACTTCCTCGTCTTTCAGCAAGGCAAGCTCCTACAATTTCTCATCCCAAATGTCAGCGATGAGCGGAGTCTCACTTGTCAACCGCACCGTCTCGCCTTTCGAGATCATCTCTATGCCTTTGTCGCGAGTCCATACCTGACCGCCGTCAGTTTGGATTTCGTAACCCCGGTCGTACACCGTCGAATACTCGCCGATGACGGTGTAGTCACCCTTAAGAGCAACCGCTTTGGTGTCGTCAGGAGAGTAGACCCCCAGCAAGCCGGTAGTATCGCGTTTTGCGTACTGCCCGTTATAATGTATTTTCCGTTGCACCTTCTGTACCGAACCCAATTCGATTGATCGGAATATGCGCCCATAGATCGCCGAGCCATGTCGTATGAATTTGAATCCAGGCCTTGCTCTTCGGATCGTTCGTGTAAAACCACTGTTTCTCCGCACCTACGACCTGAACTGCTTGCGGAGAGAGTGTTGCTACCGAGCCGCCGTCTTCGCTTTGGCTCTCATACAGCGGCGTCTCCTCCAGAAGCGTGACGCTCTCAGGCGGAGCGATGTCGATGTCCCACGGTTTCGGGATAATCCAGCGTGGTCCGAACATCGTCTCGATTTGCCACGTGGTTCCGCTGACCGACCACGAGGGCTCAGTCTTCAGCACTTTGACCATCTGCGGTGCGAATACTCCCTCCGGTTTGTCGTCCGACCGATTGGGGGGACTAGCATAATAGGGCGTATCGGATAGCAGCTCAATCTCCGCTGGAATGCGAAGTCCGTCCGGAGCGTAAGGGCCGCCGAGCAATGCCTCGGCATGTACTCTCGGTATTCCGCAGGTAAAGCTGACACCGGCGATCAGCATCGCTGTGGCAATGACAAGCATTGAATTTCTAATCATTGAGATTTCCATCCTCGCTTCATGATTTTTCCAATAAATAGACTTCGGGAACCGACCAACTCCTAAATGTTTATCTAAAATAATGCCAATTAACTTTCATTTCTCTTCTCTAAACGTTTCTCGATCAAAACACACGAAAAATTATCGCCTAAAATTTGGAATATAGTATTAGACGTTATTCTGTTACAAAAGTTTCAATAACAACTTAAAAGGAACAGTTACCAATCGGCAAACTACTCCTTTTTGTTAAAACTATTGTACTCGTTAGCGCAATCATCTTTCCATTGTTAATAACTCTTGATGCCGAGAAATTACCATATCTATAATACGTCTATATATTTCAGATGAGTAATCAGGATTTAAACCATTCTGATTCGAAAGCTGAATGATCCTCTGAAACTGTTGAGATTCACGGTTAGTATCTTAGGCATTTAGATGATTCTTCGATTTATATATTCCAACTTCTTCTGTATATTTAAACCTTTGAGCTAATAAAGTAATTATTTTTTGGTCAATTTCGTCAATGTTCTTCCTCAGTTCATCTAGCTGTGTCATAAAATGCACCTCCCTTTACAGAAAACTCTGTAATACAATTTATTCCATGCTAAATTGCCTTATCCTGCCCGTTACATCAAAAAACACAAATAAGGATCTGACGTGAAGCAGATCCTTAACTATCGTTCTTTCGTTAGCTTAACAACTGATTCCTTCTGCGTTCTCCCCAAGTTAATGCTTCTTCAACCAATTTATCTATTTTCTTTTCTTTCTCTTGTTGATATTCTTCATTTGGTAATGATTCTAATATTTTCAACTTTAGTTGACCGTATTTTTCAGCTTCTTGAGGATGTGCTAATAAGTATGCTTTAAAAAGTACATGATGTGTTCGTGGAAAATCCCCTTTTGTGAAATATCTCCTATTAGGTATTCCATTTTCTCCTCTTACTCGCTAACCCGCTTTTATCATTTGTTCGTTATACAAATTCACTTGCTCGATATCTTTTACTATTATCAAAATGTCGATGATTGGTTTTGCATAAACAATTGATGGAACAGAGGTACTACCAACATGGTGTATTTCAAATATTTCTGCTTGAAAAATATCCGTTAAAGCTTTTGACTCAATCTCATATTGATGCTTCCATTCGTTTGTCCAAGGTGTAATTTCCCATTTTCTTTTCATGGTTTACTCCCTCCATAGGTCAACAATACCACTTAAATCTTTATGGCTACAAGATTACCTTTTTATTTCGCATAACGGCCCGTTAGCAGAACGCAGCTGCCGAATCTACGCCGGCAGCCGCGTTTTAATTAATTATTGACTCAACTTTCTCACTTTAAAATGCTCAATGAACCCTTGATCTAACAAGGAATTGTCACGAAAAAGAACAGAAAAACACCCATTCCTTTGGTAAAATTAAGATACCACTCTAAACCCACCAAGGAAGGATGTTTTCCATGTCTATCGTATCAAATCCCTCGGCTTCTGAACAGCAGTTAACTTCACAAGTAGATCAATTTTTCGTACAGCACCGAATTAGCAAATTACTCAAGCAATCTAATTTTTTCAAAGAATGTGGATTTACATGCTTTGAACTCTTTAAATTCATCTTTCTGTTGGTCTTTGGCAACAAGAATCTGTATCAAACTTTGAAAAAGGAAGATGACACAGCACGTCCAGGAAAAGATAGTCTCTACCGTTTTCTGAATTCAAGTCGGTTCAACTGGCGTAAATTCTTGCTGCGTTTAAGCTGTGGACTCATTCAAACCAAGTTAAGTCCCTTATCATCGGGCGAATGTGTGAAGGTACTTATTCTCGATGATTCGCTCTTTTCACGCGCACGTAGTAAAGCCGTTGAATTACTTGCTAACGTACATGACCATACAACTGGCAAGTTTGTTCGTGGATTTCGCATGCTGACCCTAGGCTGGTCAGATGGAAATACATTTGTTCCGCTTTGTTTTTCGCTGCTGAGCTCACATAAGCAAGAGAATCGCTATGTTGAAATGAGCACGGACAACGACAAACGAACGGTTGGTTACAAACGCCGTGAAGAAAGTATGATGAAATCCTCGGTGGCTTTATTGGAGTTGTTAGAGCAGGCACTTGCTGCTGGCGTTCAGGCTTCCTATTTACTTTTTGACAGTTGGTTCAGCTTTCCATCCACCATCATGAATGTTTTAAAGCAAGGCATTCACGTTATTTGTATGCTTAAAGCAATGCCCAAAGTGTTCTATACCTACAATGGAGCCAAATTCAACTTGAATGGGCTGTACAAAGAAGTGCGCAAAAAGCGAGGAAAGGCAAAGATATTAGCCTCCGTCGTCGTCATTCTTGGAGTCGACGAGAGCGATCAAGAAGTCAACGCTAGGATCGTATTTGTTCGAGACCGAAATCGGTCGAAACAATGGCTAGCCCTGCTCTCCACCGACATCAACCTGACTGATGAAGAAATAGTTCGCATCTACGGTAAACGCTGGGATATCGAGGTTTTCTTCAAGATGAACAAATCCTATTTGCGACTGGCTAAAGAATTTCAAGGGCGTTCCTACGATATGATGTTTGCTCATACGACCCTTGTTTTTACACGCTATCTTTTTCTTGCGATGGAAACCAGAGAGAACAAAGATCAACGCACTTTAGGTCATTTATTCTATGTATGCTGTGACGAACTTGAGGATATCAAGCTAGCCACAACTTTAATGCTCTTAGTTGATTTGTTAAAACAAGCCATTCAAGAAGTTCTTTTGCTCACTGAAGAACAATTTCAGGAGATATTTGATAGGTTTACAGCCAGTTTGCCCAAGTTCTACAAGGGTTTATTAGGTATTTCAGGGTGAGAAAGTTGAGTTATTGAGCTATCGTTCACCGTCCCCAATGTTCTCGAAGCAAGAAATAATATATCAACTGGTCTCTTAATTCTATTTCTCTTTCAAAATTTAGTTTTCGAAGTAAGTTTATTGATCTGTCATTTTCTTGCTCCACCGTAGCTTCAATTATATTCAAGCTCATCTCTTTGAAACCAAACTCTATTACAGGCTTCAATGCTTCTTGCATAATTCCTTTTCCCCAATATCCTCTTGCTAGATCAAACCCGATTTCAGCTCTAGGTTGTTCTCCCTGAAACCAGCAATGGAAGCCACAAGTTCCAATAAACTCAGCATCACTCTTGCTATAAATCCCCCAGCGACAACCCGAATCTTCTATGTGAAATCTTATGATTTCTTCAGCTTCGTTTCTATCTTTACATGGACTTATATCCATAAATCTTGTAACATTTTCATCTGAAAAGTGATTAAAGACGGATTCGATGTCGTCTAAAGTAAGAATAGCCAGTTTCAACCTGTCTGTCTCAATATCAGGAAATATAAGATTTGAATTGGACAATCTTTTGCCCTCCATTAAGTAAATTTTGTTATCTAAATAATACCACATTTTGGAACTTACCAGGCAATTTACTTCAACGGACAACGGCAGCCGATAGTATGCCGGCTGCCGTCGTGTTGTGATTGAACTATCGTTTTGCGTTAGTTCAGGCTATGTAACCAGATGTGACCATCCAGGGTTGGTCTTCATTTCATAGATTTTTTGGAGAGTATGGACATGCTTCGTCTTCTCGTCATCAGCTTCTGTGTGGAGATACCCCTCTACAAGCCTGTACCCGAATACGAGAAGAATTATCTCATAGACACAATGATCGGCGATTCGGGATACATGTGCATACTCCGAAAAGCCTTTGTAATACGCGGGGGCGCATCGCTGGTAGTATTCGACCATGTGATCGATATCCGGTTCATCCGCGATCAGGCTTGCGAGATCCTCGCCCAGGTAGCCCCATCCGCTGGTATCCCAGTCGATGAGCGCGATATTCCCTTCAGCATAGATCAGGTTGGTTACCCAGAAGTCCCGGTGGCATAGCACGAGGGGCAATTTTTCGATACGGGCGAATATCTCGTCTGCTTGTTCATCGATGTCGATGAGCATTTGCCGCACGTGCAGCGGGAATTCGCAGTCCTCCGAGCGTATATAATCGTAGACGACCGGCCATGACCGATAATGCAGGTACGTATTCTTCATGAGATCCGCATGGCTCAGGTTGGTCAGGCTCTGCAGCACGGCGGGCTGCTCCGCATACAACTTGCCTTGAAAGCGCCCTAACTCCAGCGCGGCCTTTTCATACATGTCACCGGTCAAGTCTAAACCGGTTACGCCATCGATATATTCCAGCCACAGCTGGTATTCATTTTCTTCGGCATTGAGCTCGGCGTGATAACATGTCGGCCAGCGGAGGGCTTGCGAGAACGTCGCTCCCAAGTCAGACGAATAGAGATCATATTCCCGACGCCATGAGCCCGGATCGCCGTAACGCTCCCATTTATTCTGGATTTTCAGCACTATACGGTACGGCAATCTTTTGCCATCCACGCTTTCGGCGATCCCCGTTACTAGGTACACATTTCCCACAGTTCCGCCCTGTAACGGCATAGTTTGGCAGTCGGCAGAGATGATATCCGTCTTGAACCGTTGGTTTAAAGCGTAAATCAGCTTTTCAAGTTCAATATTCATTTATTCCTCCGTTTGCATACTCCACATGGCGAGAGTTTTGTTTCGAGTTCTCTTGTCGATGAGGTAGCTCGTATTATCCTGGATATACTCGTTATCATGCTGCGGGGCATAGAAACCCATCTATTGAGAAGAAAACAGCCGTTAAACCAGCTGCTTAGATGATTATATCAAATGTAATCCCTAATTTTGGGAAGACTTTAGTTATAACTATTCTGCCCGTTAACGTAATGGAGACTGCCATTTGTGCCGGCAGCCTCGTTTCTGTATTGAGCTATAGTTATCCGTTAGTTTAGTAAACGTACTTGGAAAAAAGCCCCCAGTAGGCATAATCATAGGTCTTTGGTTGCTGAATAAGGTACTTAGAGCGTTTGATCCAGTCATTTAGTTTTACCGATTTAGCTGTCATTTCCACTTTTTCTAATAACACAGATAGCCTCGCTGTTTCTTTAATTTCTCCTGACTTAACGATATCTCCTGTGAAAACGTAGAGGCTGCTAAGAAAAAATGAAGTGTGATATTCATTGCAGTTCTCGTCGTCAATAAATGAACAGATCATCGGTATATTTTCAAAACTATTTACAGCCAACTCCCAATCTTGATCTGGAATCTTCTCATCACTGTATGCCCATGCTCTTATTTCTTCCGGAGTAGGATTCCAGGCATGTTGTGCGTCTCTAAAAATAATCTCCATCCCCTTTCATTTTCCTTATTTGTGTAAATAACCAATATTACCATAATTGGTTATTGTTCATTACGATACTTGAACAGGCTAAGGAATATGCCGGCAAGCTGTTTTATTATTGAGCTATAGTTCCTCGTTAGCTTAGCCCATTTCTGGCTGAAGACGGAATAGTGTTGCCTGCTCAAAACTATAAGCGATGCTGATTAGCGTGGGCTCACTGAAAGCCCTCCCGGAAAAGACAACACCAAATGGACCCTGCGTCGAATCGCCATCAGCATCAATTGTTCCTTTTGCTGAATAACCGGCGGGCACCGTGATAAGGGGATACCCTAACCGGGCAGCAATGTACATGCCATCAATGTCACCGGGTAACATTAAAGCATCTAAGCCGTGTTGATCGAGTACATAGTCAATCCCTTGCGTTACAGCCGGATGGTTATATTCTTGTCGTTTAAGTTGATATGTTATCTCGTTTAGCGCATTTTGTTCCGAGCGAATCAGATTATCTTGGCCAAACTTCAATGCGGATGCAGCGTGTTTCTGATTATAAGCTATTAGATCTTGAAGAGAGTGCACGGGCATATCCGAGTTCAACTTAGATAAATAGCGATTCAGGCCTGTTTTGAATTCGTAGCAGATAACATCATTGTTCCATGGATGCTGTTCCAAATGGAGGTCCACAAGATCGATAACTGTAGCACCTTGCTCACGCAGAACATTAATGGCGGATTCCATGATGGAAAGTCTTTCTTCATCCAACGACCGATAGTAATGTCTGGGAATCCCAATACGAGTTTTACGCAGAAAGTCTCGGTCGAGATAAGTTGTGTAATCATGAAAAGTACGATGCGGGTTAGTCCAAGTTGCCTTATCGTTTTCGTCAATCCCGACGATTGCCCCAAGTAGAATCGCTGCATCTGTGACTGTCTTTGAAATCGGTCCTGGCGTATCCTGACTTATAGAGATTGGGATAATGCCGCTGCGGCTCGCAAGCCCTACAGTAGGTTTTATTCCGACGAGAAAGTGTTGGCTGGCCGGCCCAATAATCGAACCTGCGGTTTCTGTTCCGATCGCTGCTGCTGTCAAGCTCGCCGCTACGGCTGCAGCCGAGCCTGAACTTGATCCGCTGACGAAGAGCTTGCCAGGTCCATATGGATTCAAAACATATCCTCCTCTGGAACTGTATCCAGCTGGCATACGATTGGACATAAAATTCGACCACTCGGTCATATTGGCCTTACCTAGAAGAACAGCACCTGCAGCCCGGATTTTTGCGGCTACGAACGCATCTTCAGGAGCAAACGACTCAGCTAATGCGATTGAACCAGCGCTCGTATGCAACCGGTCGTGCGTGTCGATGTTATCCTTGAGCAGGATAGGAATTCCGTGCAGAGGCCCCCTACTACCTGTTGTATTTCGCTCAAGATCAAGATTCCTTGCTATTTCAAGAGCATCTGGATTGATCTCTAATATGGCATTTATCAGAGGATTATACCTATGAATGCGTTCGATATATGCAAGCACGAGGGCTTCGGATGTACATTCACCCGATGACATTGCCTTTTGCATACTCACCAAATCGGCTTCATGTATCCAATCTTGTAAGTTGATACCCATATATTAAAATACCTCCGGTACTGGTAAATTTTCGGACAACAGTAATATGGTAACATGCTGCCTTGCCAAGAGTATAGGTAAAGTTTTGATTAGATAAGAATGTATCGGTTGAGCATCGTAGTAAAGCTTGTATTTTGCCGAACGTCAATGTTGTAACTAAAGTAATCTGCCCGTTACTTCAATGAAACAAGGGACAGCTGCCTGCCGCGGCGATCTGTCCCTTGTTTTTGCACTACAGTTCCTCGTTAGCGGAATGGCCCTTCCTTTGAGCTCGCTTAATGGTGTGACAGCAAATTAGAGGCACAAAACGGTTATTGATTCGTAGTTGAAGACTTCACCGTTGTCACGGAAGCCGAAACTTTCATAAAGCCTTTTGGCAGCGACGTTTTCGGATTTATAAGGGATCCAGCAGTAATGTGCTGGCCCTGCTGGAAAGGTGCGAATAAATTCCAAGATTTTTTTCATAGCTTCCCGACCATAACCCCGGTTCTGGTATTGCTTGTCAATCATCAGTCGCATGATGCAATAGTTATCTTCTGCGATTGACGGTTCTTCGTATCCAGTGATTCCATAAGCCAACATAACAAACCCGACCGGCTGTTCATCCGGCGTAAATGACAAATGGGAATGGATGTCCTCCATTGGTTACAAGGACATAACAAGAAGCAACGCTTGACAGATTAGACGCAACAAAGTGTCGTTGGTCCTCTGAAACTTCCAATTTAAACATGGCACGCCGATTTTCCAGTGTGATTTTTCTGAGCGTAATCATGCAGGACTTCTCCCTTCTTCCCTTTTATTGTAATTCAAACTTTTGCCAACAACTCGCATACGGAATTTAAGACAAATATCTACTTCTGTAAATATAAAGATTGCTGCGCGATGGAAGCTGCTCAACTATCGTTCCTCGTTAGAATTCCTGTATAGTGATATGTCTTATAGCAGGGATCGGGGGAAGTTCCCCTGAGAGGGACTTCCATGTTAAATTGTTCCTTCCGCTAAATTATCTTTCCTTGCACGATCCTGCAATGTATACCCGAAGAACTGCGGCTTGTTATTTTGATCAAATGTTATCTGGTAAGGCTTAAACTGGTCGTAATATCTTCTTGCAAATTGATCTTCCCCTACCGGGTATATTTCAATATGCAAATTGCCTTTAAATCTAGTAAAATAAAACTTTCCGTTAATGAGCTCGATCTGAATTTTGTTTTTCAAATAAGTGCCGCAATAATGTTCCTGCTTATTTTGACTTAGCGAGATTTCTTGAAACTTGGCAGGAGCATCCACTTCAACACCATGTAAAATATCTGAAATGACATTGCCCAACTTGTACTGATTGATGCATTCGTTATTGGAAAGAATGATGATGCAAAGATCCTCATCGAAGAAGCTTTGCATGTAGGTTGTAATCCCCATATTATCCCCTCCATGCGAAAACTTGTCTGTACCGTACATATATGAATGTTCTAGGCCATAACAGTAATGATTGAGATTTTCCCTGAAAAATCGGTTGTGAGCTTCTTCCGATAACATTTTTCGGTCCCTCAAACATTGATACCACTTAAATAGGTCTTCGCAGTTTGACACTATTGCACCTGCACCAATACTGAATTTTTCGTTGCTATATGGTGCTTTGATATAACGATCATAATCTATGACATAGTTAAATGATCTGCCGTCAATAATTTTATCCCCATCATCAACAGTTGTATGGGCCATATGTAATGGCTCAAATATGTTCCTGCTCAGAAATTCGTCATAGCTCATATCGGACACATGCTCAATAATCCAAGCAAGCAAATGATAGTTGGAATTATTGTAGTCATATCGTTCACTCGGATTGTGTGTTGGCTGCCTATTAATATACTTTGCGAAAAACTCATCCTTCGAATAACTCAACCGATTCTCTTCGCCAAAAAAATTACTTTCAAAGTTTATATAATTATAAAGGCCGGAGGTATGCGAGAGAAGATGATGGACGGTAATTTGGTCTGAAATCTTCATGTTCGGTGGAAGGTACCGATTGGCGGGCTGATCAATGTCCAGCTGTTTCCTGTCATGCAAGAGCATTATGGCAAAAGCGGTAAATTGCTTTGACACAGAAGCTAGGGAAAACCGCGACTCCACATGATTTGTGATACCAAGCTCGAGGCAGGCATAGCCGCCGCTTCTTTCGAACACTACTTCCCCTTTCTGAATCACCTGGATCACTCCAAAAAAGTCCCACGAATCCAAGTATTGATTGACATACTTCTGGAGTTTATCAATGTATGACTTGTTCATTAAATTCACCTCACATTTTAGTGTTTGGATTGTTACCCCAACCCAATGTAAGGATACTGGTTTTTGCAATAAAGATATAGACTTATGTTTTTCTGTCGTTTATAATATTATTGTAAGGGGCTGGAAATTGCCCCCTTGCTTAAATTATGTCTAAAAAAGATCGCGCCACAATTTATGTGGCGTTTTTTGTTAATTTTTGTTACGTAGACATATTTCATCAGAATAGTACTTAATCCACTTTGTTCGCACTAACCTGCCAGTTACTTGAATGATCAAAAAAAGGAGCTGCCCCGATGCAAGCTCCTTCACTATCGTTTTTCGTTAGCGCAACAGGTAGTAAATTATAATTTGCTACCGTACTCTTAGCTGAATTACTTTATGTTGTTTATAGGAAGTTCTTCTAAAGGTTCTCTTACCACTCCTTTGAATTGTTCCTTACAAACGCCAAATTTATTGAAGTTTACTCTTGCTTGGTTCAAAGAAATGCGATTTGCACCACTTATTTTTTCAGGCTTATCATGCGCTACTCCATCATACTGCCAGAAGCATACCCCACAGATTTCAAAGAAAGCCTCTTCCATGCTAGCGAAAGTAAAATAGTCGCAACAAGGACATTGCACTCTCAATATTCTTGCCCCTTCCTCATTAGTACAACTTAGTTTTACTTACAATTTTTCGTTCACATTTAGCTATCGTATCCGTTAGTTCAATACGACCTTCTTAAAAAGTTAACTCGCAATCTCTATTTTCCCATACATCAAATAAGTTTCCATCTAAGTCCTCAAAGACAAAAAACTTACCGTAGATACCTTCATCACAGATATTCCTTACAGTAACTCCTTCTAAAGATAATCGATTATGTATTGATGCAATGTCATCAGTAAAGAATGTAATAACCCATCTAGTTCGCCCTTTTACTTCAAAAACAGCTCTTGTGTCATTATCCGTTTCAGTCAAAACAAGTATTGGGCGGTTCTCTTTGAATAAACTTAAATCAGTACCTCTATCATTTCTGATATTAAAGCCAAAATGATTTACAAACCATTCCCCTGATTTTTTGACATCCGCAACAGGAACTACATTATAGGCAATTCCCATAATTCTCCCATTCTCCATATAATCACTCCTTAAAAGTTCTAGAGCAATTAATTTCAGCAATCGCGTCAATTTGAACCATGAAACCCATATCCGAATGAGCAATAGTCCTTGCAGGGTACGGCTGCTTAAAATACTTCTTAATAATACTCTGCCCGTTACTTCAACAGACAAGACAACGGCTCTTGGTTGTGTGCCGACTGCCATCGTGTCGTGATTGAACTATAGTTTCCGTTAGTTACAATTGAATGACACTGATCATATTTCCGTTATTATCAGTAAGATCAAACCGTTTAGGTTCACCGTTCCTTACCTCTGAAACCGTCACTCCATCTTTCTCGAGTCTAGCTCGCACTTCTTCTACATCCTTCACAACAAAATTGAATGGAGTGTATTTATTAATTGGTTCAAAGTCTGAGATTTGCACTAAATGAAATCCGCAGTTAGGGGCTATTGCTAATCCAGCCATTCTTTCATTACTCCAACGCAAACCGAACCCAAACATGGTTTGGTACCACACTAACGAATCCTGAAGATTCTTCACAGGTAAAAAGACTGCATCAATACGGTCAACAAACTGTTCAACAACTTGTTTACTCACTGAAAAACCACCTTATATAGAAAGTATGTTTCCTCATCATAATACAGCACATTTGTTCCTATGTAAATTTTTCCCTTTTTGTAATTAAACTGCCCGTTAGTTGAGAAAAGGCAGCCGATTCATATGGCCGGCTGCCTCGTGTTTTATTGATTGAACTACCATTCCTCGTTAGTGGAAAGAGTTATAATACCGTTAAAATTTGATTTTTATGATGATTGTCGTGATCGTTAAATTCATGAATGATGTAAAGCAGAGAATAGGGTGTGCCGGTGTGCGGGCAAGTTTCTATTCCGTTCGCGGTAACATGTTTAGCAACAACGTCAGGCTCGGTTAACAGGATTTCAACCAGCTTAGTACGAGTTTGCTTAAATTCATCGAGCAGAAAATTTCCAGAAATTCCCGATCTGGCATATTCATAAGCTATTTTGTTAAACGAATCGAAATCTGGAAATACCATTCCTTCTCCATTTTTAATCGCAGGTATAATCGTAGAGATGAGATAAGTATCCCAATTTTTAAGATGCGAAATAATTTCTCCTACTGATGCTTTTCCTTCAGCAATCGGTTGTAACCAGATTTTTTCGTGTATATTATGTAAGGTATCCGTCCACTCTGTAAATTCATTATACCGAAGAATCGTATTTTCACCTAAGCTAATCATATTGGAACCTCCAATTATATAGATAAAAATTTGGTAATCAATCCTGTTTGGAATTCTAACCCATTTCAATAATACCGAATATACGTTCGATTGTATAGGTGGAATTTTTGAACTATACTGCCCGTCCCTCGGTTTAGCTTAACGCCCACCAGTACATCTGTACAAAAACCGTTATTTGGTGAAGATCTATAAAAAGCAGAAAGAGACCCACATCAACGGGATGTGGGTCTTAATTTTTATATTTTAAAAGGGGGTCGGGTTCTATTATATGCTTGATTCATTAACGCCAGATGAAAACTAGATTTCATTTTGATTACAAATGCCACAGCTCACATGTACACAAAACCTGATGTTTTTGTGTACATGTCTTGTTATGGAACTAACGATCCCAAAATAGTTTGAAGTCGCTGTTGCAGCAGGTTATGTTGTTTCAATAACGCTCCCCAGTAGCTCAACTTTCTCAATATCCGAGCCCCATCCCAGTTTAACGGTAGCTCAGATATCGAACATAATTACCATCCAAGGTTCTCCCAACCGGCTTGCCGTTCTTTCCGGAAACGTTGAACCCAACTTTCAGCAACATCGTCAGCTATTTGATCAAAGAACGGGGGAGCCACATCAACTTCTTCTGCAGGTATACTTAAGTAATCTAATACTTGCCGGACAGTAGTCTCATATTTTTGCACAAAATCTTCATACACGATCGTAAGCGGCACGATGTCTTCCTCTGAAAAAAAATCTTCCATCGCTGCCTCCCGAAAGTTACATTCCACCAGCAAATGATTGATAGCGTTGAAATTATAATTGTCTATAATGTCCTCCTGTTGCGGTTTTTCCCCATGGACACGATGCCATTCTCCCGATACTATCGCTCTCCACCAAGATACGGCAAGCCTTACTTTGTTACGCCTAGTCATATAGATATGTTTGCACTCGGGAAAAGCCGATTCCCAGATGCGCGGTCGAGACAAACCTTGTGGCAACTGTAATTCTTTTTGCAATATCTCAATCCATACCTGATTTAAAGAACATTTCATTCCAAACACACCATTTGGTGTCGTCCCTTCTCCCCAAATTCGCTGGATTTGTTGGATATTGATTACTTTTGGATCAAGATCATTCATCCATTCTCTTGGAACACCTGCGACTCCGGTTGATTCGAGTGCTTTATATAACAAGGTGCTTCCTGTTCTTTGTGCAAACCATATCGTGTAGCAACGTTTGGGTTTCATTCAACATTCTCCTCTATTGTGGGTTTATTATCTTTCTCATCTTTAAATAATTAACGAGGTTGCTTACGCAATACCGTAAATCGCCGCTCTCTGTATCCAGAATTAAATCAGGGTTTACTGGCGGCTCATAAGGGGCTGAAATACCAGTGAAAAATGGAATATCACCTGCTTTTGCCAAATGGTACATTCCTTTAGGATCACGACGCTCACATTCCGCTAATGAACATCTTACATATAACTCCACATAATCTTGCCTACTAAATCGCTGTCTGACTATTGCGCGACTGGTTTCAGTAGGGGATATCATCGGTACCAAAACGAGAAAACCTGCTTCGATGAACATAAAAGCCACTTCCGCAGCGCGGCGCAAGTTCTCCTTTCGATGTTCATCGCTAAAACCGAGATCTCGGTTTAACCCTTTTCTTAAACTATCCCCGTCTAATACAAAGCATCTAATGCCACGTTGACATAGCTCTTTTTCCACTTCTAACGCCAATGTGGTTTTACCGGAACCAGGTAGACCCGAAAACCAAACAACACCGCTCGAATGTCCATTTATAGTCTCACGGTCAGCCCTTTGCATTGAAACATCTCCTCTAATTAATTATTTTTTGAAATAGAAAAAAGCCGCTGAATGAACATAGTTCACCCACGGCTTCTATAAACGATAACCACAAATAGACGCACTTCATTTGCGGTATTGTATACGGGAGCAATGATGATGATTTGGTTCATGACAGATTAAACATGAACGAAGACATAGCAAAGCTTACCCCTCTAAACAGAGTAAGGTTCATTGGTCAGGTTCACGCGTTATTCAGTTAATTGATTAACCGAAAACTACTGTCAGGAACACATTCATCATCATCAAAACACTAATCCCACCTAATCATATAATTTTTTCCATTATAGCCCATTTGAGGAGATAATCAAAGAGAAATTTTATTATTCTGACTATTCAGCTATACTTCCCATTAGCGGAGTGAAAATAAATTTGATAAAGTATCAGCTTTAAATGAGGACATATGTATAAAATCGCTTATTATGTGAACATGTAAAAAGGAGCTGCCGTGGCAGCTCCTTCATCGTTTGTATAGAATCCTTTATTCAACTAACGTTCTCCATTAGCGTAGTGAGTTGAGTTTTCTCTGTGATACGGTTCTCCGTATATCGCTCACTGGTACAGCAGAATACTCTTTCTGTCTGCCTCCATATGGATTTCCTTTATCAACGCCCTTAGCAACGTGCCTTGTACACCTATCACCCAACATTTCTTAAGCGAAAATGCCACATCCCATTATAATTTCGAATCATCAATATTGAGCACTCCACATGTATTTACATATTCAATAAAGGTGACTATGCTTTTTTCCCAATCATAGTGTAGCTCATGGGGAGCTTCGCTTCTTTTTCCAAATGGGTAAAAATACAAGAAATATCATGGTTATGTTCCTCATATTCAGTGATATGGATGCCACTTTTAATGACTGCATTGAAAATGGAAGCCAGTGTATGACTGAAGCTGTAATTGGTTGCAGATTCGTAGGTCGTGTTTCCAACATAATCAATACCGATATTGTTAATCCACGGCTCGCTTTTGAAATAAGAAAAGGCGATTTTCATGGGATCTTCAAATTCAGGCTCATCTTCCATAGCCAGCATGTTCAACATTGGATGCATTTCATAAATAACGAGCAAACCGCCTTTTTTAAGCAAGGTAGAGGCAATCTTAAAAAATTTGTTCAAATCAGGAAGCCACGTCAGAGCTCCGATAGATATGTATATCAGATCATATTGATTACTATGTACACTATCAATGTCGTAAACATCCATACGGACGAATGTGCAGGGCAAGCCGGAAGTTGTGGCAAGCCCCTTGGCTTCCTCAATGGCGTGATCAGAAATGTCAAACCCAGTGCCGCTTTGTGCACCTAGGTTGACCAGAGACAATACTTCCCTACCGTTGTTGCAGCAGAGCTGCGCCACGTTACGTCCTTGCAACCCTAGTCGGAGAAATGTACGAGTGATGTGTTCATCAAGCGTGGAGTAGCCTTTTGCTTGAAAAGCCTCACTTAATTGAATCGGGTTATGCTTCTGATGAATGGGATTTACTTCATTCCAAGCTTCACGGTTGGATTCTGTATATGTTTTGATGTTCAATCGAGCCACTCCTTGATTATTAGGTTTATTGCTTCTCCTGTAATTTCATATACTTCAGTAAAAAAGCTAATATTATCCATTGATACGCACCTGACCTTAAAAAGTTCCAATTATAGAATCATTCGACAAAAATGGACTCAATGTCTTGAGCCGTACTGTCACATCTCATTTATTGATTCAGAACCATCAATATTAAGCACTCCGCTTGTGTCATTACGGTACTAAACTATTAATTGAACACTAGTGATTCTATACATATTCAATTTTTCGCTGTATCAGTATGTGCGATACGCATCTCCGCGCTGTCTGTAACGGCAAGTTTTAAAAAAGGCCATCCGCTAAAAGGATGGCCTACAGTCTATAGAAAGTTAATGTATCTGTTATTCGTACGGCATGAAAACATTGGATAAATTGCCCGAGCGATAGTAAGGGTAGTCCATCATGTTCTGGACCTTTTTCGCCATATCCGCATTCGTTAATGATTCAACAAGGTACAAACCTAAATCAATAGAAGCTGAAACACCGCCACCCGTAAAAGTATCCCCGTCCCGTACAATACGGGCTTTAATAACCTCTGAGCAATAAGGAGTCAACAATTCGTAAGCATTTGGGTTCGTTGTCGCCATTTTCCCACTTAAGAATCCTGCGGCCCCTAAAAGCAATGCTCCTGTACAGACAGATACTTTGTACTGTACATCGCGTGCCCTTTGGATCCATGAAACAAATTCCGTATCATATCTCAGTTCTCTAGTAGGCATACCACCAGGAATAAATATCAAATCATATCCGGATAAATCTGGGCAAACATGCTTTATTTTTATTGTCATACCTCGATCGTCTGTAATCTCCTCTTTGTTTGCACAGAGATCCCACGATACTCCTTCTTTGGCCTTTAGAATTCTTAACCAAGATACCGCATTGTAAAAACCAACAAAATCTAATGTTGTCATCTTGTCAAACAGAATGTAAGCCATCTTCATCCCTGAGCACCTAACCTTTCATTATTTGAAATAAAAAAAGCATCTGATCTAAGATCAAATACTTTGCCCAGGCGTACGGCTATTTATCTGTGTGCTCCCTCATGGTTCTCCATGTTTACGCCAGTCACACACAGTATTGAGTTAAGAATAATCATGCTTAAAAATTCCAATATTTACAAGACATATCATTGTGTATATTAAGTAAACTACTCCATTATCCTGCCCAATAGCTTAATGACAAAAAGAGCAGCTGCCGCGGCGTTCTGCTCTCAAGTTTGTTTCAACTAACGTACCCGCGTAACGAACTTTCTTATTCCGAGGAGGATGCTTTGCGATGAAATGCTTTTATCAATGAGTAATATTTTTCAGCGCCGAACGCTCAGGTTGAAATAATGTCCCGATAAAAAAAGGATGTCGATCCAGTTACATAATACGAACTTTGCCAATTCAAACCGTAATTACAAATTCCATACTGTTTAACAATTTCAGGAGAGCCATAAAAACCCTATCGTTTTTGAACCGGGGGTCAGCTTAAACGCATGCGTTTTTTCGCTGACCGAACAAGAGAGCGGAGCAACTAAAATCAACGAGGCGTCAGGATTTTCCTCGGCATGAGAAATGAACTGACTTCATCAGATGGGCGTCGATATTCTTCAATTGTGAAACACTCAATAAGGAAGTCCATTTTTTAAATGTACAGATAGATTTACAAACTGTTCCTTACATATATTCAACAATTTCACCACCTATAACTTCTAACGCTACCATCTGATTGTATACCAATACCCCTATATAAACATTACATATTTTTGTAACACAGATATTCCCGTATATCTCACCGTTAGTAAAATAATTGCCGATTCATATTGCTTCCATTTAAATAAATCCAATTTCGTTTCCAAAGCACTTTGCTACGTTATCATGAATTAGAACTTTGCACCACAACCCTCAATTTCACTCCTTCATATATTGCTGTTCAATTTGATGGCTCTAATATCATGATTATGAAATTTATACGGCACAACGAGGTATGGATTTTACCGGAGTGAAAAGCCAATTCGAATTACACCATTTGTGTGAAGCAGCGTGCCTTTGAGCTTCAATCCTACTACAAGCAGATCGAAGCTTCCAAATTTAAGGCCATCTATATCAAATCCGCTCCCGCTGTTAGGTGGTTTGACGCTCATCAAGAAATTAATGTAGAATATTCAAAATAGATGGACACTTTCTTTGTTTGGTATATAAAAGTGTATTTATAGGGGGCAATGGAGTAAATGAATGGTGATTATGATAAATTGATAGAATTGCTTGAACTTGGGCATCCCGGGTTACAAGAAGTGCGAGAAGCGGCTTCGAACCGTGACACCGAGAGGGCGATTGAAGCATTAAAGCGGCATTTCTTGCTTAGATCGTCACCAGTGCTGTTCATACGTGACGAAGATAAGCCGGAATTAATTGAGTACGTTAATCGAAATTGTCAGCACGACGTTACCGAAACACTGCAGATTGCAGACGAAGTCGTCCGCCAAACATTCCTATTTCGTTATCGTTGGGATATGGAGCGGACGCATGTTCCCGTTACATTTGAAGGCCCTATTCAATGGGACCATGTTCCTGCATACGACGAAGAATGGGCGTACATGCTGAACCGTCATCGATATTGGTTATCGCTCGGCCAAGCATACTGGCTTACCGGCGATGAGATTTATGCGGAAACATTCTCCCGTCAACTGGAGGACTGGATTGATCGCACCCCGCTGACGCCTGAGGCGCAGGCGATCACATGGCGTACGATCGAGGCCGGCATCCGCTGCGAGAACTGGATCAAAGCTTTTCAATATTTCAAACATAGCCCCCATTTCACGTCCAAGCTTTTTGCCAAAATGTTGTTGTCGCTATATGAGCACGGCTCGTACATTGCAGCACACAATGATGGATGGCGAAACATTAGCAATTGGGGCGTGCTGGAAAACCATGGCTTGTTCGAATTGTCTGTTTTTGCGCCTGAGTTCAAGCATAGTATGGAATGGCGCGAGCTTGCCGTTCGCAGGCTGAAAGAGATGGCCCGCCTGCAGGTGGCTGCAGACGGTATGCATTGGGAGCAGTCGCCGATGTACCATAACGAGGTTTTTCACTGCTTGCTCGATAATTTAATTTTATCGCAAAAAAATAACATTCCTTTCGATAAATCCGTCAGCGCAACGGCACACAGAATGGCCTACGCCGATCTGTATATGGCGAAACCAAACGGCCATCAGCCGATGCAGGGCGACAGCGATAATACCGATGTGCGGGATTTGCTAACATTAGCAGCTATATATTTTAACGATGGCGCACTAAAATTTGGCGCGTATCCGCGTGTCGATTTCGATAGCGTATGGAGCTTCGGGCCGGAAAGCATTCAGGCTTATGAGCGGCTGAAGGCAGAGACCCCCCCGCATGCTTCGCATGCTTTCAAGCAATCCGGCAATTTCGTTATGCGTTCGGGTTGGGACGAGGAAGCGCTGTACTTATATTTCCACTGCGGTCACCTCGGTGGTGGTCACGGGCATGCCGATATGCTGCATATCGATCTGTACGCTTATGGAAGGGATCTGCTCACCGATCTCGGCCGATATACCTACAGTAATCATTTCGAGCTGCGCAACTATCTCAAAGCGAATAGCAGCCACAATACGACGCAAGTGGACGGTATAGATTTTACCGAATGCAAGGATTCTTGGACGTTCGGCCGCATCGCCAGACCTGTCGGTGCCGATTGGATTTCGAGCCCGAAGTTCGATTATGCGGAAGGCAGTCACGATGGCTATCATCACTTGAATGATCCTGTCTATCCGCTGCGCCGCATTTTGTTCGTCAAGCCTGGATACTGGGTGCTATCGGACAGTTTTGACAGCAAGGAAGAGCATACCTTCGCGCAATTCTTCCATTTCGCACCGGGTGAGATCGTCGTCGATCCCTCAAGCAAAACGTGCTTCACGAATGAGAAAAAAGCGACCAACCTCTGCATCATCCCTGTGCATCCCGATCCACTTCAAGCACACTTGCAGGAAGGGTACATTTCCTATTCGTACAACTCGGTTGAAACCAACAAATCGGTAGCCTATGAAACCCGAGCCAAAGGTTTTGCTTCGATGATGTGCGTGCTATATCCGCAAAAACCAGGCGAAACGGAAGCCCCCTTCGTCGAATCGCTAAGCGTGCACAAGTATAACGGCGATACCGTCAATCCAACTTATGCGCAAGCATGTAAAATAAAGTCGCCTGGATCCGACGAGGAACATATCGTCGTCATCTGCCACCGCAGGCCGTCCGTTCATTTGGAATCTTACCTTGTCGATGGCATTCAAATTTTCGGCGAGGTCGTACTGATCAAAAAACGAGGAGAAACAGATGTGGAAGTGATGGTTGTTAAGTAGGTACAAGCCTAGAGGGATTCATGATTTTTTCTACCTAAAATGATTGAATGTCCCTTTTAGTTTATGTAACAGCTTCTTCGCTGTTACATCGCTTTTTATAATGCCAGTTTATTTCAATATATCGCAATTGATTCCGTAATTCCTTAAGAGATATTGTCAAGAAAAGTCGAACAAAAATAAACTTATATCAATTTTTGCGAATGACAAACAACCCTCTCCACAACGAAGAGGGTTGTTTGTCATTCGCCTATTTTACTGGGCTTTTTCTCTATATCCTTACCACGCACTCCACATGTGTCGAGACCGTGAAAGGGATATAAGTGATGCCTTATGAAATCTTGTTTTCATTCGCTTCACTTTCATTCTGACCTTGATAATCGATAGAGGAATTTGTAATTATATGTCGAAAATACCTATCAGGGTAAACATACTGACACAAGAAAGGATTAATAAAAATGAATACTATACATTCAGACCACAACGTCCTCCAGTACGACGAAAGTTTAAAAACCGTGATACTCACAAGAAAAATATTTGTAACTGGTGATCAATACCGCGATCCTCTTTTGAAAGGTTTGCAGCTTATGGAAGATAATAATTCTTGCAAATTCATTTCAGATATCCACGATCTAGGAGTAATATCGCAAGATGACCAAGATTGGTTTGTAAAAAATTGGATTACTTTGGCAACGAAATCAGGTTTAAAATATTTTGCAGTGGTACACCCGGCGAAAATGATTGGTCAAATCTCTGTTCGTAAAATGGAAAGCAATGCAGGCGAATTTCCTTTCCAGTATCTACAATTTCATGATATCGATGAAGCAAAAACATGGATCTCTTCCATATAATCGTCCATATAGGACGATTTTTTAATATAGTTTAAAATCATCGTTTTAATATTCGTCCTCTTCCATTCAAACGATGGTTCATGTACTTTCTTGTATTGCCAAGTCTATCATGGTCAACAATAGAACTAAACAATTCAAGCAGTTCACCCCTATGAAACTTCTCTTTTATTGAGCTATAGTTCTCCGTTAGCGTAATGAATCTTGATTAGAATCCTTGTCATTAGCAATTACTTTATTCAATTCAAGTAGTATTTTTTTCTTTAATTCCTCCAATGCACCTTTACTAGGTTTTACACTTTCAGAGTACATTGTTTCTCTTGGAGTAGCCCAAACAGGATAACGAGGGAAAGGTTCCGTTAAGCGTCTAGGGAAGATATGCCAATGCATGTGAGAATCTCCATTTCCAAGAAGTTCATAATTAAGTTTATCTGGTTTAAACGCTCTATAAACTGCTTCGGAGACATAGCTCATTTCAAGTAGAAATTTCTGCTTATATTCACTATCAAGTTCATGAAGCTCATGTTTATGTTCTTTACATATAAACATTGTATAACCTTCAAAATACTGGTAACGTCCCATCACAACATAACCAGTCTCGAGTTCAGTTATAAAACGATCATTTGTTCCTTCTTTAATCATTCTAATATGGTTACAGATTGAGCAGTTTTCCATATTTGCCTCCCTAAAATGCTTTCTATGAGCAATACCTAAATGAGGTTTTAAAGCATTGATATCCGATATTTTTTTACTTACTTCGTAAATCACCATGCCTAAGGAGTTCGGCGAAATGATTGAACTATCCTCCCTTTAGTTTAATGTAAAAGGAGCAGTCACCGCGGCGGCAAACTGCTCCTGTATTGCTGAACTAACGTTCCCCGTTAGCGGAATGCTACTGCCCAAACTGGTTCTTCTATAAGTTGATTAAGGTCTATTAAACATAAATTTATAACAATCCTCTTCTTTAAATCCACTCTTTAAATATAATTCTTCAGCATATTTTGTCCAAAGAACTTTGGTAGTTTCTTTTAATCTTGGATGATTATTAATAAATTCAATTAGCTTCTTTCCCAAGCCATTACCTCTATACTTTTCATCAATGATTACGTCTAATATTAAACTATAAACAGCATAATCACTTACAACCCTCGCAAATCCAATTTGTTTATCATTGTGAAAAACCAAAAAACAATGTGAAGTTTCAATTGTTTTAGCAATAATTTCGATAGGACGGTTTTTAGCCCAATGTGATTGCTTCAACAAATTGTAAACTTCATCTAATTTAATTTGCTTAGTATTATCCGTAAACGTGTACTCATTGTCTATGAAATCCATAAAAGCTTCTATACCCCCGCCCCCATTTTAGGTGTATCTACTGTGTATTGATTCGAGAAATTACTACGCAATCCTGCCCGTTAGCTTAAAGACTGCCGATTGATTCAGCAGTCTGTTGTCGTTATGCTATCGTTCTGCGTTAGTTCAGTAATGACCACTCGAAAATACATTTCGCCCTCTCTCCCTCAAGGTACATGTCATTATGTGAAGGGAGGTCAACAATTACATTCAATTTTGCTCCTATGTGCTCACAAGTTTTTCTCGAAGGGAAATTATCTGGGTTACATGTAATTATTAATTTCTCCATACCATGTGCTTGTGCTACTTGCTTTACTAATAAGCAAGCCTTTGCAGCGTAATGGTTACCTCTAAATTTCTCTGTTATCGAATAACCTATATGCCCACCATAATAAAGATTTTCATTGCTACCAATCCGTACATCTATTTTACCTATGATTTCGTTGGAACCAGCAAGAACGATGTTGTATTTATAAGCAGGAACAAATCCCTTCTCTTCATTACCTGGAACTTTCTCAGAGATAACTAAGCTAACTTCATTACCAGGGATAAAATCTAAATCCAAGAATGCAAAGCCCACAATAATCTCTCCTTCCTTATCCACTAAAATATACCATAAATATTCATTAGACAGTTGCATTAACCTGCCAGTTACTTCAACGGACAACGACGGCAAAGCGTGTGCCGGCTGCCCATGCGGTAGTTAAAATTTATTTTTTCATAATTCCAATTATTCTTTTTGATATTACTTCATGACCTAACTCGTTTGGATGAACATCTCCAATCACCGGTAGAAAATCTCTGTAGTTATCTTTAAAAACCTCTTCTGTTCTTACAAATTTCGCCTCTTTCTTTAAAGCTATTTTTTCTAAATTCATATTAAGTTCTGGATAATCATGATTAAATTTTTCGCTAACATCGTTTATTTTCATTGGTAGTAAGTTGTAGTATCCGACAATGTAAATTTCAACGTATGGATTTATCATTTTAATTTCATCAATTATATCAGTCAGATTTACACTAATTGTTTTCATTACGTTTTGTGTCTCTAACACTTTTCGATTATAGCTTTGAAAAAGGTCATTAGCTCCTATTCCGATTGTAACTACATTTGCTTTCTGTAATCTATTTCTAATAGGTTCATTCTCTTTGCTAGTATTATTTCTAATATCATTTAATAAATCTAACGTTGTACTCCCTGGAACTGCATATTTTTTGGTATATTCTATTTTCTCTTTTTGTCCTAAATACTCTGAAAGATAATCAGGATAGCTTTTTTCATATTTAATTGATGATGTATCTGAGTATGGGGAAATTCCTGCTGGAATTGAATCCCCTAGAGCAAGATAATTTATCTTATTATCCTGTTTATAGTTGAAAATTAATGCAATTGCTGCGACTACAGAAAAAGAAATAAATATGAGCACATAGAATCTGATTCTCTTTATATTCTTCAGCTCTTTTCACGTCCTTTTAAATTTCCTATTAATAAATATTACCAGTCATTCTTCTAACCAATAATTAACATGATATGGTTTTCTACTCGGATATTCAATCCTGTAAAAGGCTGCCAGTAAGCTGGTAGCCATCTGTTTTTATACTATCGTTACGTTAGAGTTTAAACGCTTGTTGCACTTATTTTCCGTATTCAGTTATTTTAAATGCCTGCTTTAAGCAAGCAAGTTGATCTAATTTTACTCCCATTTTTTCGTTGAACACACTGTAAATAAGTATCGCTAAGTCTGTTTCAGACTTACACGACGAGAATTTCTGAGAGATTTCTCTTACTTCAATGCTATATTCGTTTTCTGGAGCACCTCCTGCTAAAAGACCAACAGGGTCCCAGTCGTTTATTACTTGGGTTAGAAACTCTTTATCTATATTCACCTATTTATCACCTTCGATTTTGGTTATATGTTCTAATTATCCCGCCCGATATCATAACGCGGCTACCAATCCATTTCAGCAGCCGCGTCTTAGTTGTATATTAAGCTATAGTTCTCCGTCCCTCGGTTTTAAGGGTTTATCTCACGTATACTCACTCATTCGCAGGATTTCATTACCTTAAAAATCAGTATTGTTCAGAAAGTAAGTTGAATAGAACCATTGATTCATATTTTGGGCGTGCGGGAATAGAGGAACATATGGAACATTTCCCCAGATCCTACTCTAATGCACGCATGCTCCACAAAATCCTTGGAGGTTCACCCTCCCACGGCTCAACGGGTCTATGCCCTTACATTCCTTCGTTATACCTGACCAAGGTGTGGAGGCCGATAGCGTTTAGCGGATGGGTCTGTGCCCTTTTGGAAAACGAACTCGGTCCTCCGTGCTTTCTTTTTGAAAATCCTGCGAATGAGTCAATCTACGTTATCTATTACAAGTCCTAAGCAGCCTGAGCGTAGTTGGGAGCAGCTTTTTCAGGTAAAAATGATTCCCCTCTTTGAACAATGCCAATCAGGATTCGAGCTAATTTTCCAAGCAACTTAAAAATGGACTGTTGTTTCTTCATTTGCTTGATTTGAACATTATTCTCATGCATCTGTCGAAATACTGGATTCGTTCCTACGAGTGTGATCGTCGCCAGATACAAATATTTGCGCAGCGTAGCATCTCCCCGTTTCGAAAGTTTGATTTGCCCCTTGTGTTTCCCTGACATTCTTTCAGCCAAGTTTAGACCTGCTTTACGCAATAACTGACGTCCGTGCGCATACTGTCTAAGGTCGCCAGCACATGATAGAATGGCTGCTGCGAAGATTGTGCCCAGACCTTTGATCGATCGAAGCTGATTGGCCATAGGAATTTCACTAAGCAATGCTAGAATGTCCTTTTCAATCTTTTCTAGTATTTCAACGATACGTTCAAACTCTTCTAATAACCGCCCTAAATCTTGCTTGGCTTCATGAAGAGCTGTTTTATCTCCTACACTCTGCTTGGCTTGCGAAATAAGCTGCGCAGCTTTCTGAGTACCCGTAGAACCGCCCGCTCGTTTCATATGCCTTCTCCAACTTGTAATTACCTCGGATACGGACAGGGACTGAATATCTAGCGGTGAGGGTAAATCTTTAAGAGTAGCCAAGGAACGTTTGCAGGTCCAGTCTTTGAACACTGAGGTATACTCGGGGAACCGAATATCTAACCAACGGATGATCCGGTTCTGCAGCCGGACACTATTCGTCACCCAAAATTCCCGATCACTCATCATGGTACGTAACCTTTGAAAGACGGTAGCCTGTCTTGTGTATTCATAGTAATAGCCTCGACAGACAACGTCTGCGATAACAAGGGCATCCTTAGGATCACTCTTGGACGGACAATTATCGCGGTTCTCCTTATTTCGTTTGGTGGTAGCAGGATTCACCATGACAACGTTTATGCCTTTGTCAGCAAGCCAATTAGCCAGGTTAAACCAATAGTGTCCGGTTGGCTCCATACCGATGATTAGGGTATTCAATCGGTGCTTTTGTTGCAATTCATCCATCCAACGTTGTAATCTTTCGAATCCTTCTAAGTCGTTTGTAAATGATAGATGTCGCTTGGCAAGAACGATACCCCGAAAGTTAGTAGCCTGCGCGACATGAATTTCCTTCGCCATGTCGATGCCTACTACAAGATGAGAGGTGGAAATTCGTTCAATACGTTGATTTTGTCCATCGTTTTGTTTAAACTTCATAGTAAGAGCGCCTCCTTGATGGTATTGGGTTTCTAACCCGTGCACAAACCCATCATACCGAGGCGCTCCTTTTTTGACAAAGTCCAAATCCTAGTCCTTACAGGAATGTTTAGCTTAATGTTAGTCTCTATAAATAAGATCTTTTAAACTTCTTTCATTGATTCCATTTTGAACAAACTGAAAATTTTTGTCCATCAATCTTTGTGTTCGGTCGATTATTTGACCTAAATGATATCCCGTATGTTCGACTAAATGATAAATATCAAACATATCGAGGTTCTTCTCATCCTTGTAGCCTTCTATATAATCAGTCATGACTTCTCTCCATGAATTAAAACGTTCAGTTATGAATTGAATTAAGTCCGTTGAGGAAGTAGCAACCTCATCAGGAAAGTAATTTTCTATTCCGCCCTCGACTTTCCCACTATTTGAATATTTGATGACATGACGTTGAATATGCTGTCCTATATGTAACACGATTCCGCCAATTGAACTAAGCGATTCTTTCTCATGTTTCCAAAGAACTTCTATATCCACGCCATCCAAAGCTATTTTCAATTTAGGAAGGTAGTTCTCGCACATTCTATATACCGAAATCCGAGTAAATTCAAGTAGTTCATTACGCATGAACATCACTCCTTTTTATCATTATTTATTCAACTTTCCGTCGAAGTATCCTGCCCGTTCGTGAGCAGAGGCTACCGATTATGCCGGCAGCCTCTGAAGGTGTGTCTATTGTGCAAAAGTTCTGCGTTAGTTCAATGCCAATCCCATTCCGAGTAATGGTGATTATTAGGCCCTGTTAGAGCCTCGCGAACGTGATGTAATCGTCTTGGACAGGCTCTGCCGATTCGATCCGAAGTGCCCGGTTGATCTGTCCCCGGTGATATTGCCCATGTAAGAGGACCTGCAACAGGATGTCCCGGACGGACGTTCGGAACGGAACCCCGCTCTGGTTTGCATAGTCGATCATCTCGTCCAACTCGGATTCCTCAAGCCCTTCGATATAGACGCGATATTGCTCGGCGTTTTCTTCGAACATCGTCCGGATCGCCGTCAGGTCTTCCGCTTCCTCCCACAACGAATATTGCGCGCTGCCCTTGCCCTGCAATCGGGAAAGCCAGACTCGTTCCGCAACCGCGACGTGCCGAACCAGCTTCAGAAGGTCCTTGTTCTTCGTCTCACTCTCCTCGAGCGTGTCCAAGATGCGTCCGTCCGCCCAATACAGGTGGTCCATCATGCACTTGATCGTCTTCATTTCGGTTTCCCCCTCTTCGTCTCATCGATTACTTGAACCTACTGTTACCCGTTAGCATAGCGATCAGACGTAGATGCCAAAGAAGAACCATTGTCTCACCCGCTATAATCTTGATTTATAAACGCTTAATCAGTAAGGACACCTTTTTCGTGTTGTAATAGTAATCATAAACAGCATCTTTTTGACTAAACTGCTCTAAATCATTGTTTTTTTCGTAACCTTGCCTTTGGTAGTATTCGATATTCTCATTCTTACCTGTTAATAAAGTTACAATAGTACAACCTTTTTTTGAAGTGGCTATCTCAAATTGTTCCAATAATCTTTTACCTATTCCTGTTTTCCTGTAGTCCTCTTTGACAAATAAATAGTTAAGATAAGCATGTGACGTTGAAGACTGGTCAATCATTCCTAATGCAAAACCTACAACTTCACCATCAATTACAGCCACCAAAGATGTATCACGAAACAAACGATAAAAATTGAGATAAATTGAATCTCTTTCCTTTGGTAGTGGTGAACAATCCATTTCAGCAATTTGAAGTGCAGTTACATCATTAATCTCTTGTATAATTATTTCACCCATATACTCAGCTCACTCTTCTCTTCTCAGCTCTTCTAATCTTAGCAATGTACATTCCAATAATATCATATTTTCCGCCCGTTACTTCAACAGACAACGGCAGCCGATTATGTGGCCCCTTGCCGTCATCTCGTGTTGAGCTATCGTTTCTCGTTTGGACTAATAACAAATACTTTACAATGTCATTATATTAAGTCAATTCACGTATCTTATGGTCTCAATACCTATACCGTCCAATCTTAGTTTTTACATTCTCAAGTAAAGGAGCAGCCAAAGCTCTTGCCTTCTTTGCTCCTTCAAACAGGATACTGTCAATTGTTTCGGGTGATGCCATTAAGTCATTGTATTTTTTTCGTGGTTCTTCCAGGTATTCATTCATGACCTGAAACAGCTCTTGCTTTGCTTCTCCCCAACTAATACCTTTTTGGGTTTTGGTGCAACAATTAAAATTGATCAAAGATATCCGCGATTTCGTTGTTTGATTATGCTGTCAAACCAAACAATTTGTTGATTAATTCAACTGAAGAAAGGACAGACGAATGAATGCATTCGACCTGCCCTTTCCTTAGCATATGCATGACTTCGATTCCCGCGATTGTATATTCTGCAGTTTCAAAAGACTTGAATCCCAGCATTGGTTTTATGATTTTCTTAATAAACCGATGATCTTTCGTTCAATAATGTTGTTAAGATATTTCTTTTGTCGTAGTAATGTTTCTTGTTTTATAGCCTTCTCGTCCTTTAATTGCTGAACTGCGATAGGGTAAGATGGGTTCTTATCGACAGTGATCACGCGAGGCGAGTGATTGTGTGTCGAAGTCAATGCTTTCTTGAAAAATCGTTTGGCAGCGGGAGCGTCTCGATTCTAGATAACATGAAATCAATCGTGTTTCCTTTTGAATCTACTGCTCTGTAAAGATATTTCCACTGTCCTTTAACTTTAATATAGGTTTCATCAGTTCAGAAGGAATCATTTGTCGGCTTTAAATAGGGACGAATTCGCTTGTCTAATTCCGGTCCAAACTCATGAACCCATCTCATGATGGTTGTATGAGCCATCCTAAGACCTCGTTCTTCCATCATCTCCACTAGATCACGATAACTTAGGCTATATTTCAAATACCATGTTACTGTTAGCAAGATAACTTCTGATTCATACTGCTTCCACTTAAACAAATCTAATTCCGTTTCCAACGTAATTGCTCCATCCCATGAATTCATTTCAATCATGGTATCATGGATTAGAACTTTGCACCACAACCGCAGATACTTTATTACCAGTACCTACCGTATTTAAGTAACTTGGAACGACTACTCTATGTCTAACGAAAGACCAAGACTGATATTTAGCATACGTAAGACCATGAGTAACGACTCGAATCTCGTAGCACTAGCATTTGGTTTGAATGAACCATCCGCTGCAACTTTTACAATACCCATATCGGATAACGTATCAATCTCAGCTTCTGCCCAGTGACCCGCAACATCATTGAACTTAGCACTTTTTACAAAAGGAGTGTTGATTACTTTTGAAAGCATAGCCACTATTTCCGCTCTGGAGATCGTCT
Source organism: Paenibacillus marchantiophytorum (assembly GCF_014640555.1). Taxonomy (GTDB): domain Bacteria; phylum Bacillota; class Bacilli; order Paenibacillales; family NBRC-103111; genus Paenibacillus_E; species Paenibacillus_E marchantiophytorum. The sequence continues at coordinate 212,201 of NZ_BMHE01000008.1, forward strand.
GATTCGGTTTGAACGTTCCATCCAAGTAACCGTAAATAATGCCACTTGCTTTTAATGTAGCAATTGCATCTGCCGCCCAGTGACCTTTGGTGTCCTTAAAGCTGGAATCACCTTCAGACGTTAAGCCAAGCGCTTTTACTAGCATAGTCGCAAATTCTGCTCTAGTTATCGTAGCATTTGTATGAAATGAAGCATCCGCATACCCCTTAACGATCCCAAGCTTAGTTGCTAACTCTATTGCTTTAGCAGTTGGGGAATCTTTGGGTACATCCTTGAATGTTAATGCAGGTGCAGATTTTGCTTTTTCTACCAGAGCCTTGATTACATCGACATTTACCTTTTCCTTGTAGAATGACTTAGGTGTTGGTGTTGGTATTACAGTTGGTACAGATGTTGGAGTTGGAACTACTGTTGGTATCGCTACTATTGGTGTTGTTGAACCGTCACCGCTTCCACCATTTGATGGTGCTGCATTCACACTCACAGTATACGTTACCTTCGTTAATCCATCTTGCGCTGTAACAATGACTTTCTTACCCGACGCTAATACTGTAGCTACGGTTGTTCCGTCTGCTTCGTAGATTTCAAACGTTGCATTCGTTGCTTGCGTGATCGCTGTCTTCAGTGCGGCTAAAGTTGTTCCGTATGGAATGTTCGTAATGGCCTCATTGGATGTTCCACCAGTACTTACTGTTCCTATTGTGGATGTCAACGTCGCAATTGTACTTTTCCACTTCGCATATAGCGTCGTAGCACCAAGCACCTTGTCTGTGGTAAAATCCCACGTTTTCATTAGCGTGGATTCCTTATACCAGCCGCCAAAGCTGTAATTCGCTTTCGTTGGTGCAGTTGGTGATATGATCGCAGTATTATAGTCAGCTTTCACATCTGATACTATGCTGCCTCCATCTACTAGAAAGCTGACCGTGTAGTTATTAAGCGTCCACTTCGCATATAGCGTCGTAGCACCAAGCACCTTGTCTGTGGTAAAATCCCACGTATTCGTTAGCGTGGATTCCTTATACCAGCCGCCAAAGCTGTAATTCGCTTTCGTTGGTGCAGTTGGTGCTGTGATCGCAGTATTATAGTCAGCTTTCACATCGGATACATCGCTGCCTCCGTTTACTTCAAAACTGACGGTGTACTTATTAAGCGTCCACTTCGCATATAGCGTCGTAGCGCCAAGCACCTTGTCTGTGGTAAAGTCCCACGTAGTCGTTAGCGTGGATTCCTTATACCAGCCGCCAAAGCTGTAATTCGCTTTCGTTGGTGCAGTTGGTGCTATGATCGCAGTATTATAGTCAGCTTTCACATCTGATACTACGCTGCCTCCATCTACTACAAAGCTGACCGTATAGTTAATAGGCTTCCACTTCGCATATAACGTTTTATTGCTTGTCATCGTAAATGTTTCTGCTGCTTTATAGCTCTTACCCCTGCCATTCGCTAATGTGTTCCATCCATCGAAGGTGTAATTCGTTTTGACTAAATTTACTGTACCACTATAAACGCTAGCCGTTACTCCTGACGAGTATAAATGGCCATCAATCGGAGCATCCCCACCGGTGTTTCCGTTCCCATCATAGTTCAAATTGACTTGAAAAACTTGCAAATAAGGATATCCGTTATTATGCAATGAATCTATCGCCCATACGTCTGGAAATCTCCAATTCACATATTTGCTTTGCAATTTCATATCTTCAGTTATAAGGCCCATACCTTTTCCCGAATCATGTTGCCCAGTTGTAGTTAAGTCGTAGAAGCTACCGCTGATTATTCCTTTACCATTGGAACCAATCAAGCCGCCTACATTATAATTTCCTCTCACACTCCCTGTTGCATAGCTGTTGCTAATACCTCCTTGATAATTGTAACCAAGCAAGCCACCTACATAACCACGATTTCCACTTCCACTCACACTCCCTGTGGCATAACTGTTGCTAATATCTCCTATTGTATTGTAACCAACCATGCCACCTACAAAATCATACCTTCCACTCACACTCCCTGTAGTGTAGCTGTTGCTGATATCTCCTCCATTATTGTTTCCTGCCATGCCGCCTACAACGCTTCCCCCACTCACATCCCCTGTGAAGTAGCAGTTGCTGATATCTCCTTTATAATTGGAACCAACCAAGCCACCTGCATAATAATTTCCACCTATTACACTCCCTGTAACGTAGCTGTCGTTGATATCTCCTCCATTATTGCTTCCTACCAAGCCGCCTACCTGCTCCGCTCCAGTCACACTTCCTGTAACGTAGCTGTTGCTGATATCTCCTCCATTATTGCTTCCTACCAAGCCGCCTGAAAAATGTTGACCTTTAATAATTACATCTTTCAGTTTCATATTTTTGATAGAGCTACCCGCACCTGTTTGACCAAATAACCCCACAAAATCGGTAGACCTATTCATTGTTAGCCCCGTAATTGTGTGATCGTTGCCGTCTATGATTCCGTAAAATGGTGAAAGATCAGTACCTATCGGCTCCCAGCCCTTACCCGCGTCGGTGGTTGAGTATGCGCTCAAATCAACATCATCTACCAGCTTAAAATAAGTAACCGCGCTTACCGTGCCTAGATGATTCCTCACCGCATTGAGTTGGTCAGCCGTTTTAATCTCAAAAGCGGTAGCCTCTGTTATACCATCTCCTCCTGCAAACTCAGCTACCGCAGCAGCATGGGCTATTCCTCCACCAGGCACCATAATCCCCGACAATCCACCCATCACCATTACTATAATCAAGATCATTGCCATTGCATTATTAATCCTAATACCCATTCTTCTTCCTCCATATCTCCTTCGTTTATTACAATCAACAGTAAATAGAGGAATTCACAACTCCATTCTTGTCGACTTTCTGCTCAATTATTTCACTATACAACTATTCCCAACATAAAAAAATCCCCCATAGGGGGAGGTAGGTTGGAAAAATAGGGGGGGCTTTCAACCATGTATCATTAATTCTTTGGCAATTTGTAGCGCTTGAAATCTATTGTTTACTCCAAGCTTTCTGTACACATTTTTAAGATGAAACTTTACGGTTTCACCTGTGATGTTCAGGCGATGGGCTATTCCCTTGTTCGACAATCCATCTGCGATCAACCGTAAAACCTTCGTTTCCTGCTTTGTTAGTATTTCATTAAGAGACACTCCATCTTCCGACGGGATATGCAAAGCTTGAAGCAACTGTTTGACATAGGCCGATGAAACCAAGGAGGCATTCCTTAAACGACTCTTTTGCTGTACCTTCCAATAAGCAGATAGCAGTTCCACCATAATAGCACCTTCGTCCACAAAGCTCCGGATGTATCCTTCTGGTTCTGCCAAGTGTAAGGCAGTCTCCAACTGAAGGAGCGCTGTTTCTCTTTGACCTAAGCGCTGAAGTGTCACACTTTGTATAATGAATACCTGAATTCGATCCCGGAGGCGATCTCCCTTGCTTAATAAATGATTCAACCGTTCCAATAGATCCAACGCTTCATCCATCCGTCCGCATGCTGCAAGCACTCTGGCCAAAGTGAGATGCTCTACTATACGATTCAATGAAACCTCATCTGTATGCGCCAGACCGCATTTTTGCAACCATTCAAGAGCATCCTCTAGCGAGCCTTGCCGCAGGGATAGACAAGCTTGTTCCGCTTCGATTTTCAACATAAACCATTCATAATCGGGGGAGTCAATCTGCAACTTCAACTGTTTGAGTAGCTCTGATGCCCGGTATGGATTTCCTTTAGCTTGCTGAATCCGCGAAGCGCTAATAGCAATTTGTATCATAATCCTCGCAAAGGGCTGCATGTCCTGGCGTCCAAGAACCTGACTTGCATACAGCTCTGCCTCATCCAAACGATTCCATTCGTACAGTAATTTGCTATAAGAAGCATACAAGAAACCGATAAAAGGATATTCTCGCTTGTTTTCCCAAGTTGTAATCCATTTCAACAGGAATGCGTCCGCTGCATGAAGATCGTTGATAAGTGCCAAAAGATCATCAAACGAATCATAACCTTGATACCTGTTGCGCCCCACCGTTTGAAAGAAACTTCCCTCTGGCATATATCGTTCTACCAGCTCGAAGTAGTCCGACGTTCGCACCAAATCTTTTTGAAGATAGGAAGTGATCGCACTAAAAAAGTAGATATTACCCATGGCTTGGTTCCATTCCAATTCGGTACGTTTCACCTGCAGTGCTTGAAAACGGATTTTGGCTTGCTCCACTCTTCTGAAGGCTGTTTCTAAATCTCCGACTCCCAGCAATACGGCTATATAAAACAGTTCGATCATGGGCTTATCAGCAAAGGAGTTTTCTGGTAAAACAGATACCCATCTGAACAACGCAACACTTTTCGATTGCACTAACGTTGGAAGATTTATCTCAATCAACCGAACGGCATCCTGGGCCTGTTTTCCCTCTAAATAGTGCTCTACCGCTTCTTCATCAAATCCATGTTCCTCCAGCCAATTCGCCGCACGAATATTTACTTGCATCCATTTGTCAGGATCTGTTCTAAACAATATTTGCTGCAAAAAGTCGGAAAGCAAATGATGATATCGATACCACTCTCTCTGATCGTCCAAAGGGAAGATAAACAAATTCATTTGCTCTAGCCTTTCCAATTGCTCCTGACAGTTTTTTTGACCTGTTATGGCCTGACACAATGAACGATTCATTCGGCTTAAAGTGGACGTTTCTAATAAAAAAGCACGCATGGGCTCTGATTGATGCTGAAACACTTCTTCTAATAAATAATCGGATATATGATGCTGATGACCGCTGAATTGCTGAATGGTCTCGGCTATATTATTACTCTGCTTCAGAGAGATCGCAGCTAGCTGCAAGCCGCTGATCCACCCTTCTGTCTGATGGAACAGCTCCGTCACATGCTCTTCTGTTAATAATAAATCGGTCGTATCCCGAAAAAAGACAAGCACCTCATCCAGTTGAAACCGCAAATCCTGCATGAAGATTCGATTTAACTCACCTTTTACCAGAAGCCTGGAGGTAGGTATCGTCAAATCGGTACGACTTGCGATATACAGATGAATATGTGGAGGTAGATGCTCAAGCAGAAAGGTTAATGAATGGTGAATATCGGGAAGCTCAATGACATGATAATCGTCGAGAATGATCACCAGCTCGCTGGTTAATCGATTCAGCTCATTCAGTAATGTCGTAATCGCAGGCTCTAGAGACACCGAAGGCCCTCTCTCAAGAAGAGACCAGACCACCAAGCCAAAGCCGGGAACTCTCTCCTGAATGGAAGCTGTGACATAACTCCAAAACTGAATCCAATCATTATCCTGTTTATCTAGCGAAACCCACGCTACAAGACTACTACATTGTTTCACCCATTCACTTAACGCTGTTGTTTTTCCGTAACCGGCCTGCGCGGAAACCAGCGTCAACTTGGCTTCCATCCCTTCATTAAGCTTACGCATCAGTCTCGGCCGAAATACCAAAGAGTTACGTACATTGGGGATATGAAGCTTTGTACTTATAATCAATGAAAACCCCTCCGTATACACATATTGAGTTGAATTTTGGAAAGTCAAGCATTGCCCTTGAAGCCGAACCATATAGTAGAAAAAACAGTCATAACAGAGGATACTCTGCGATAACTGCTTTCTCAGTTAGAAGAATATACCGGAATCATATTTAAGTCTTATCTAGTAATCATAGTATATCAGGTAAGACAGCATTAAAATATAGAAGGACCTCGCGGGGACTACACCACTGACCTATTCACTGACAGCGATGGACCCTGCCTGCAGAATTTAGTTAATTTTGTAATCCTTACGGACATACGCGTTCCGCTATATCGCTTAAATGATGCGTTAAAGGGGTGTTTAAACACATATAACGTACTTGTATGTCCTTAAGCGGCTAGTTTTTGGCTTATATGCTGATTTAGCGGGTTGTGGTGCAAAGCTCTAATTCATGATAACGTAATCGATAATGAAGTCATGGGATGGAGCAACTTACTTTGGAAACCAAATTGGATTTATTTAAATGGAAGCAATATGAATCAGCAATCATTTTACTAACCGTGAGATGGTATTTAAAATATAGTTTAAGCTATCGAGACATCGTAGAAATGATGAGCGAGCGGGGTTTAAAGATATCCCATACAACGATCATGAGATGGGTCCATGAGCTTGGACCCGAAATAGATAAACGAATCCGCAGCTATTTGAAACCCTCAAACGATTCGTGGCGTACGGACGAAACCTACATCAAAGTCAAAGGTCAATGGAAGTATTTATATCGGGCAGTTGATTCTATGGGGAAAACGATTGATTTCATGTTATCTGAAAATCGTGATATGACGGCAGCCAAGCGTTTCTTTACAAAGGCTTTGTCCTCGCCACATAATCAAATACCTCGTGTGATCACTTTGGATAAAAACCCGGCATATCCACCAGCCATACAAGAATTAATAAATGAAAAAGCCTTACCAAAAGAAACCTTGATTAGACAGACAAAGTATCTAAACAACATTGTGGAGCAAGATCACCGGTTCATAAAGAAAATCACAAAACCAAGGTTGTGGTGCAAAGCTCTAATTCATGATAACGTAATTGATAATGAAGTCATGGGATGGAATTGGATATATTTAAATGGAAGCAATATGAATCAGCAATCATTTTACTAACAGTAAGATGGTATTTGAAATATAGTTTAAGCTATCGAGATATAGTTGAAATGATGAGTGATCGAGGATTAAGGATTTCCCATACGACGATCATGAGATGGGTGCATGAATTTGGACCCGAAATCGACAAACGAATCCGCCCCTATTTGAAACCTACCAACGACTCGTGGAGGACTGACGAAACCTACATCAAAGTTAAAGGTCAGTGGAAGTATTTATACAGAGCCGTTGATTCTATGGGGAAAACCATTGATTTCATGTTATCTGAAAATCGGGATATGCAGGCAGCTAAGCGATTCTTTACAAAGGCTTTGTCCTCTCCACATACTCAAATCCCACGTGTAATCACCTTGGATAACAATCCAGCATATCCACCAGCAATACAAGAATTAATAAATGAGAAATCCCTACCAAAAGAAACCTTGATTAGACAGACAAAGTATCTAAACAACATTGTGGAGCAAGATCATCGGTTCATAAAGAAAATCACAAAACCAATGCTTGGTTTCAAATCGTTTCTTACAGCGGATCAGACGTTAAAGGGAATTGAGGCTTTACATATTATAAGGAAAGGACAGGCCGATGATAATTCGACTGTCCTCACTGCTGTTGAATGGCTAAATAAGATATTTGGTTTAGTGGCATAGACAAAGTAAAGTTTGTAGGGTAACTGCGAGCTTTTTAAATCCTTGCACCAGAACCTTCTCTCTTGATGTCTATTCAGCTATATGTTCTGCGTTACCAAAACTTATTCGTACATATTCGCCGATTTTCATTTCTATTGTCATCACTTAAATCACCCACCAAGTTTGATTTTTTATCAGTATACAATAAAAAATGCAACCTGCTTTATCAATTTAAAGTGTTAAACACTCATCTTTAACTTATCGCGATAAAATACTTGCTGCAACCGTAAAAAAACAGATATTTATTGTTCAAACCCAACTCTCAAAAAGCAACGCATTGGTTTCGAAAACATTCAGTTGAATATGCTTGAAATTTATAGTGATAGCTGTAGCCTTTCAAATCAACGGTTATGTCGTTCTCACCTTCTACTGCCACAAACTCAATCCACGTTTTTTTAATACCTTTTTCAGTTGATGTTGCCTGTACTTCTTTTGAATTCAACTTAAAGCTGGCTCCGCTATCCTTTGGCAGTTCAAATTCAATTTCTACTGTTTGACCTAACAATATACCTACGGATTCACCCTCATTGATTTTCAACATCTCCTCATTACCATCTAAAGAATACACTGTACCTTCTAATTTATATATTTTAGCAGTCGGAGCACTTGTCTTTTCGGCGACACTCTTAGTAGTCACACTTTGCTTGTTTGTTTGAGTGGTGGAGTCAGATGAATCGTACCCACTTTTTCCACCATTTCCAAATCCAACTTGTTTAGAGCCATCTTTTACCTGAGGGGCATCGGAAACAGACTTATTCGATGAATTACCACCTGAAACACCTCCCTGTCCGAATGTATTATTGCTTCTTGTCACCACCGTTTGATGACTATTTGAGTTATCATCAATAAAGGCTTTCCAAAGTTGAACTGGAATCCACCCAAAAAAGACACTGAACAAAACTAAGCCAATTATTAAATCACCACTCTTTTCCCAAAAAGTAGGCTTTGGTTTTTCAGGTAATTCTTCGTTAATAAAATGTCGTATTCCTTTGTAATCAGCATGTGTATAGTCAAAGTATAATTGTTGTTCAGCTTCGCGTTTTATCTTTAACGGATAGTTGGTCGCACCAATTTTATGCATTAAATTCGAATATTCTTCAGTCATTGGAGCACTAGCTCGCAATTTGTCTGGTATTTGTTCAGAGCTCTCAAGATTAAGGAAATGGCGAATAGCATTAGTCTGTGCCATACGAAAAAAGATATTTTCTTTATCTATGCGAGATGTAGTACGTTTTACTATTCCGAATTCAGCAATTAGCTTTTCATTTTCTTTAATTGTCCTTTTTAATGCTGCTTGCATATCTGTTTTAGCAAGTTCTTTTATTTCTGTATTCAATAAACTACGCCCCTGTCGGTTTTCTGTATTTCTCATTAAAGCAAATATCTGCTAGTCATTCGTGAAGTTTATTGAACTATCCTGCTAGGTGTGCAGCAATAATCATGAATCCACTCAGACACCTACGTTTTCCGAGACCTTCCCTTAATAATTATGGCTAAATACAAGTTCCAAGCCCATGACCCGCGAGGGGGCCTGTTCTAAAAGATTTCTCTTTTTTACAAGGCTCTGTTATTGTATATTGTTGATTTCATCCAAAAGAAAAACCGCCATTAGCGGCGGTTATTTGAACTATCGTTTTCCGTTAGATGAGCGATCCAAAAGATATCTGTTAGTTGAATCAAAATGCCCCCTATTTAGGGGATAAGCATTTATGGAACGCTCTAATAATTTCGATTATGTTTCAACAAATATCTTAATAAAGTTGCCGTTAGAATAAGTGATGTAATTGCAATAATAAATAAACTAATTACTTCAATTAAACTTTGAATTTGTAATCGCACATTTAAGTGATCCAATATTAAAAAGCGTATAGTTATTAAAGTAAGGTAATAAATAGATCCAAACAATAAAATGGATACTATCATTTTTATGAACTTATACATGAGAAACACCCTCTTTCAAAAAATGATAGGTGCGGGGGGAAATTCCCCTGCAATTACTTACTTAATTCCATTTTTTACATATATAGACGTAACAAGTTCTATTTAGTTACTAAATTGGTTCAAAGTATGAAATTCATTACACAAAACTAACATCGATTTGTTCTACTCTACTGCCCAATAGCTTAATGACAAATGGAGCAGCTGCCGCAGCGATCTGCTCCCAGGTTCTTTGAACAAACGTTTCCTGTTAGTTGAATGATTTCCTCTTACGAATTGCTTCTTTCGCTTCTTCACGATCATCGAAGTGTATGGTATGGTCTTTGAGAATTTGGTAAGTTTCATGTCCTTTCCCCGCGATAATGACAATGTCTCCCGGACCTGCCATCTCAACAGCACGATTGATCGCTTGCTTTCGATCAATAATCAGTTCACACGAGCCAACGGAAAATTGATAATCACGTACACCACGCTCAATGTCCTTAAGTATGCTGTATGGGTCTTCAGAACGTGGGTTATCCGATGTAATGATTACAAAATCACTATACTTGGCAGCCAACTTCCCCATAATTGGACGCTTTGTTCGATCTCGGTCTCCGCCACAACCAAAAACAGTAATGATATTCTTTTCAGCAAACTCACGTAAAGTGGACAGTGCATTGTCTAGTCCATCCGGTGTATGACAAGATCAGAACGATCCACCTTAAATGTTTGGAAATTGATATCCTTAAGATGTGTTCCTTCCAATCGGATGTCAATAGCCCATCCAGGGTTATCAAGAGTTGTAATTTTAATTCCGTAACAATGCTCCCAATCTCCGTCACAATTATCTGTATACCAGTTTTCCAACCATTTTAATACATTCATCCATAAACCTCCCTTAAAGTATCTCCTATGGCTCTGTGCTCTTACCCGACCCGGAGTTATTGAGTCATTTACTTATGGATTACCATTACATAATTATTACTTCTATTCGGTGAATTACTCAGGAAACTTGCTCGTTTGCTTAATGACACGTCGTTAAACTAGGACTGATTTTCCTAATATACAACTTTATTCAATCTAAAACTTTATTTTCTCACGACAAATGAAGATGACCAACATCAGCAGGCAAACTGGTGTGGTCATCTTCATTTGTTATCGTACTATTGAGCAATTTTCTTATCAATGCTTTCAAAGCCTTTAGTATCATTCCACATACGCTCAAATTGCTCAGAAAAGGATTTTGCAGCATCTTCGGTATGTATCACCATCAATACTTCATCATTTGTAGTACTTGCTGCTTTACTGTAGTTATAGGAGCCTGTAGTGACCACTTTTTTATCCGCAATTGTTACTTTTAAGTGCATAAGGCCGCTATGCTTGTTGATCTTCATTGGAATCCCCGCACTTCCTAACAGCTTAAGTGCTTCTTCCTGTGCTTTTCCACTGGATTGAATTTTATCAGAAATTATCCTAACTGCAACACCACGCTTCTTTGCTTCTTTGATAGCTGCTACAATATCCGGATGCGTCAAGCTATAGATGGCGATATCTAGCGTCTGGGTTGATGAGTTAATAACATCAATTAATGCTTTCTCCGGGTGTTGATTGGCTTGCGTGAAATAATATTCGTCATTCACCTGCTGTTGCTTCACTGCTACCACTTCAGTTGGTTTTGGAGAGGTTAAGGACTTCGCCGTTTGACTGAAATCTGGCTTTACCGATTCTAGGGTAGTCTTAGATGGAGCGCCGCAGCCTGTTAGTGCTAAAACGCTCGCTAATGTAATGAGTCCAATTAATTTGTGCATAATACATCTCCTTGAATTTATATCGTTTATAGCAACAGTATTACACGAACATGCATTTGCATGCAAACAAATCCCTCAATCCCTCCGCCTACCGAGTTTCAAAAATTACAAATTCGACAGCCTTCTTAAAATAAGTTTTAGACCAACAATAATAAATAAAACAGCGGCAGCCTTGGACGAGAAAATATAATCCTAGACTACCACTGTTTTCATGAGCTATCGTTCTTCGTTAGCGTAATTCTGCCTTCACGCATTTCGCGAATGCGGCGAAAGCTTTGCTGCGGAATTGCTCTCTGCGGCGAACCAGCCGCGTAGTCGCGTACTGGTACCGTTTCGGGACCGGATAAACGCACAGCCGATTATCAGCCCTGGAAATGACCGATTCAGGTACGAGCGCAAAGCCGAGTCCTGCCTGTACGCAGTTCAGCATCATTTCCATAGTGCTGATTTCGATCAAGTTCGCGTTCAGTGTACCCTCGCTGCGAAGCCATTCCTCGCTTGCTGTCCTAAACGGGCATCCCTTCGGAAATACGACCCAAGCAGCATTCGCGATACTTGGGATCTCTGATGAATCTTGTCCTTCAGCTGCCGTTAGCAGAACGACTTTATCCCGAATCTCAACTTCTATTTCAAGTAGGGACATATCGAAGTCACCCGTGAAAAAAGCTCCGTCCAACTGACGGTTCAACACTTTCTCGTAATTTTGCGGCGATGTTCCGTTGATTAGCGATAACGCGACTTCTGGGTAATGACGTTGAAATTCAGACAGCGCCTTGATAAACGGGTCCGAGGAAGCAAAAGTCTCCACGATGCCAATGGCAAGCGGTCCTGACGGATAATCCGGCTCCCTCACCGCCATGACGGCTTCCTCGGCCATTCGAATAATGTCCAATGCATACTTGCTGAATGCGAGCCCCTTCTCAGTTGGCGTTACACCCTTAGGATGTCTGTTGAACAATTGAATGCCTAGCTCCGATTCCAGCTTGCGGACACGTGCTGTGACATTCGACTGCACGTAATCCAGCCTCTGTGCGGCGCGCGATATGCTGCCTTCCTCCATGATCGCCATCACTACTTTCAAATCCGTTAATTCCATGAGAACCCCTTTGCTTGGAGCATCATTTTTTTTGATATATATATCAATAACAATCATTTTACAGTATGAATACACCGGATTACAATTATGTCATGAAAACAATACTTCCGGCAGCCAATAAAATTACTGCCCTTTGTACATTTGAGGAGGATATCGATATGAGTACGTATACCAAGCTTTTGTCCGCATTTCAGTTAGGTTCCCTGCCACTGCCCAATCGGGCGGCGCTTTCACCGATGACACGTACGAGCGCAGAATCAAATGGCCTGGCAAACGACCGGATGGCGCGGTATTATGCAAGGTTCGCGAAAGGCGGGTTCGGTCTTATCATTACAGAAGGCATTTATCCGGACTTGTTGAACAGCCAAAGCTATAAGAACCAGCCTGGCATTGCCAATGAAGAGCAGGCCGAGTCTTGGAGGCCTGTCATACAGGCAGTACATCGCGAAGGCGGACGAATAATCGCGCAGCTGATGCATGCGGGTGCCCTCGTTCAGCACGATGGATTTACACCGGTAGCGCCTTCAGCTGTTAAGCCGGTCGGCACGATGTTAGAAGATCACGGAGGCAGCGGGGAATTTACCGTCCCGAAAGCGATGACGATATCGGAGATCCGGAAGGCGATCGATAATTTCGCCCAAGCCGCCCTTCGCGCCAAGCTGGTCGGATTCGATGGGGTTGAAGTACATGCCGCCAACGGCTATTTGCTCGATCAATTCATTACCAATTACACGAACCTCAGAACCGATGATTACGGCGGTTCTACGGAGAGACGCATCCGAATCGTCGTGGAAGTATTGGGAGCAATCCGCGACGTTGTAGGCCCGGAATATACAGTAGGCGTGCGCATCTCGCAAGGCAAAGTGAACGATATCCACCATAAGTGGGCAAACGGAATCGAAGATGCCAAAATCATTTTCCAGAAACTGAGCAATGCTTACCCGACCTACATTCATACAACCGAATACAAAGCGTTTGCGCCCGCATTCGCAGACGGCGGCCCCACACTGGCAGAACTCGCCGCAAAGTACGGCGGCTTGCCAGTCATCGCGAACGGCAAACTAGGCGAGCCTGAAAAGGCGGAACAGCTCTTGACAGCGAATAATGCTAACCTTGTCGCGATCGGCACAAGTGCATTAGTGAATTCAGATTGGGTGAATAAATTGAAGGAAGGAACCGCGCTGAACCATTTCGACCATCGTTTCCTGCACCCCATCGCGACGCTGCGGGATGATGAAGTAGTCGAATAAAAACGGCTCTGGCAAACCGTCATTACTATAGTGAGAAAAGGAGCCTGCCGAATAGCAAGCTCCTTCAATACAGGTTCCCAAAAATTAATAATAATTGTGATACCAATTCCATCCATTTATTGTTGATATATTCAACTATGCTGCCCGTTACTTCAATGAACCAAAAAAGGAGCTTGCCGCGAAGCAAGTCCCTCAACTATAGTTACCCATTAGTCCGATCGTTCAATCCATGGTCTTCATCAATTATCCATGAAAACTCTTTGACAATAGCGTTTGTGATGTCCGTTATTGCTAATTCTACGGTGTCATCAAGTTTCATTGGTACATCAATTTCAATTAAATTAATTTCTTCTACACCCTCAAGTGTGTATATGGAATAATTCCCATTTGAATTAGCAGAAATTCCTGTTATCCTGATAAACTCCCCACTGACTTTTTTGATAAATACGAGATGGCTCACTGTTGCGAATCCGAACATGGAAGTTAAGTATTGTTCCAAAACTTTCGACTTAATTTTCTTCGAGTAATCTTCAGAATGGATGCTTATATAAGCGTACATAAAGCCCCCCCATTTAGTAACCTGATTTTTTGGTGCATTTTATTATTCAAGAAAAATCTCCTGAAAGTCAGGGTGTATAAGACTTAATTTTGTTTGCTTTCGCTATTGTTCCCAGTTAGCGGAATACCTTGCTTATCTTTTAGTCCCAAAAATTAAAAATGACATCTCCAACGGTTTTAGGTTTCCAATGAAAAATCTGGCTTAATTCCGCCTCGTTTAGGCTATTTTCGGTAAATAAGGAATTAGTTCTTTCATCAAGTTCTAATTGTTGATTTGTTTCGATAGCAGACAGTACCCTAAATCCGTCATTAATAACACAAACCATATTAGAAAGTGTATGATCAATAAACTCAATCTCGAAGTATTGCACTGAAGAAGCGAACGCTACGAAGGGGTATGAACTGTTTAACAAAATGAAAATGCTTTCGTTATGTAAACCAAGCTCTGTTTTATAGAAATTTTGCGATGCATGTGGTTCTTCAAAGGACAGAATCTTCCCGTTAGAATAGTTTGCCAACCAGTAACAGAGTCTTTTGAATTGTAAAGAATCGACCTCTGGCAAAGCATCGACATGAAATCCAGTGATGCCATTCAGAAGTAACATAGCGGTCACCTACCTCTTTATTCGTCATCCTACACGCTACAGCACTAACAATTTAATTTTAACACATATTGGAAATATTCTGCCCTATAGCTTAATGACAAAAGGAGCAGCAGCCGCGGAAACTGCTCCTCCTGATCGCTCAACTAACGTTCCTCCGTTAGCGGAATATTCCATTCTATATCCAACTTTCGAAATGCTCAGTTACAAAACGAATCTCACTCTCATAATGCGCCAAGTGACCCTCATCAACCATTTTTTGAAAGGCAGGATTCCCATCGGCTGCACCATTTCTCAACGTATCACACAGTACCATCAAACGTTGAATAATCCACTCCCGCAGATTATTAGGGATGGGAATTCCATAAGATTCAAAAAATAAATGAATTCGCCGACGGCGCTCTGCCGCGTGTATTTCATATTGGTATGCTACCGTTGTTCCAGAAGAATCTTCAGGTGCGAAACTCGCAAGCGGAACCGATGTGTAAAGGAAGTAAGCAATGTCCCACATACGCGGACCTGGTCCTGCCATGTCAAAATCAATCAGCGCCACAGGAGCCCCCTTTTGAAAGACAACATTATACAACGCTGCGTCATTATGACAGACCACTTCGTGTTCGGCATCGTCGGCATAGATAAGCTGCCATCTGTCCTCCGTATTGGGAGTGAACGCTTTAGTCGCATCATGGAAACGATGCAAAAGCCGTGCCAAATCCACAAGCGTTTCGTCCGACCACATGTAAGGTTCAAGTTTTGGATAATTGTTACCTGGAACTTCTCCAGAAATAAATGTCAATATTTCACGACCAGAGTCATCGATTCCGAGAAATCTTGGTGCTCCCTCAAAGCCTTGTTGTTCCAAATGTTTGAGTAGTTCATGAACACTCGCACTCCAATAACCTATAGGGCGGCGAACTGTGTTTGCTATACGAACTATGTGATTTACATTACCGCCTTTTAACACTTCTTCCTGAGTCACTTGGTTATATTCCTCTCTTTTCTGTACGTTATCTATTACAGATTTTTGCATGTTAGTTATAGGTGCTACTCAGCTAATATTAACAAAAAGTTACAAGTAATTGCTTATATAGAACAATTATAACTAAACTGCCCGTTAGCGGAGTGAAGGGCTGCTACACGGTAGCCCTTCAGATGTTTAACTATCTTTCTCGTTAGCTTAAACTATACGGGCGTTGTTCCAGGCTTCAAAATATTCATCGATGGTTTGATAGCGATTTTCTTTCTCAATATTGATAGCTTTTAATGCAATATAATAAAGTTTTTCACCTGCTTCCCATTTTTCCATAGAACGATCACTCCCTCCTCCGAATAGCTGAAATGCAGTAGCCCCCATAAGAAAAACATTTGACCTTTCATCAATTTCTGTGCCTAATTGAAATTCTTCAGGCGACATATACCGACTTGATCCCGGCATTCGTCCAACATTGTTCATTACCGGTTTTTTGCTGTAAAATTCTATATCGCAGATCATGGTTTGTTTTGAAGTAATATTATACATGATACATCCATCATAAAAATCAATCGCGATATATCCTCGTTGATTAGCATGTTGATGAAACAAAAGGATATCTTTATAAATATTGAATTTAGCCTCTAGTGGAAAATCTATAAATTTATCAAATGCACCATACTGTTTTCCCATACATTCGCCTTCAAACCACTCAAAAACAGTAAGATATCCTTCTTTGATTTCCATATTTTCAATTATTTCAATGAGCTTGGGATGACGTAAATCTTGGTAAATGGATACGGTTGATTTAAGTCGGTTTATTGCTACATCTGAACTGACATTACTTCCTACAGTTGGGGCTCCTGCTACCTTCAAAAACAATTTTTTATTTCCGTTTTGAACACCGAAGCATATGTAACCAGAATCCTGCTTGTCGAATACTGTAAAGATCTGCCCATACTCTGACAGAAAATCAAAACTAAAATCTTCTTTCAACTCAAAAGATACTCCATCGATTATTTTCGTTACCATAATTCCCTCCGAAATACGAACAATATGTTAAGCGTGGAATATTGTACCATTAAATAGTGAGTTTTGTTGCGTTAATCTGAGGGAGCGGAGAAAGCTACCGATCCATTGCTGTCGGTAGCTTTCTGCTGATGTTCATTAAGCTATAGTTTCTGCGTTAGTTCAATGGTCAACTACTTACTCTTACAATTAGTTTCCTACTAAAGTTGTTCCGTACCAATAAAACTATTTAATTTTGCTTTAATCTAATCTATGATAACGGAGTTAGCTGTACTTTCTTTACTATTATGGGTTCGTTAATAATTACATCATTAATTTTCCTTTGTTTGAATTCATCTAACAATTTCATGAAAATTCTAGCTATCAATACACTATCGCCTAATGCGTCATGCCTCTTGATATCTGAATCATCAACTTTATAAAAGTTAATTAGGAAATTTGTAGATATCCTTTCCTGTACTTCAGGATGTAAGTATGAAAACAAAACTTTCGTATCTAAAATTGTGTTCGTAATCATAGGCAAATTGTTTCGTTCACACTCTGTTCTTAATAATAGCCAATCAAATTCATAGCCAGCTTGAGTTATGAGGACATTCTGTTTAATAAACTCATTAAATTTCTTATACACTTCTGGAAAACTAGGTGCTCTTTCGATATCAGAATTCTTTATTCCAGTAAGTTTTTCAATTAGCTCTGGATTACTTTTTGGCGACTTGACAAAACAACTAAATCCTTTGTCAACGAGTATTTGGTTATTTTCAATTATTACTGCACCGATCTGTGTAATGTGTTCTTCTTCTTGATTCGCACCTGTAGCTTCAAAGTCAAAGGCACAATATCCTTTATTCAGTAAATCACTTAAGTATATACCTTTGATAGAGTATTCCGTCTCTGATATATGTGAAATTTCCATAGACCCACCTCCAAAATTTAGCAATAAAAAAATATTCGAGTTGGAGATGTATTTCCCCTCTTATGTAAATCAAATATTCCATTATTCTGCCCGTTAACAATAGGCTGCACGCGGCAGCCTGTTTAGGTTTGTTCAACTATCGTTCCCAGTTAGTGTAGTCCTTTATCCTGCGGTAGCCGATTCGAAATTTATTGAGCTATCGTTCTTACGTTAGTGTACTAACTTAGGCTGAACTATTTATCATTTAAAACCCGCACGTTGTAGTATCTCTCTGACAAAGTCGCCTTTGGCATTCGTGTAAGCCAAACGGTCGTTCTGGTATCGTTGTACAAGTTCCACCTTTAAGTCACCATATTGTTTAGCATCCTCTGGATGGCTTCTTAAATAGTCTCGAAATAGGATATGACGCTTATACTCTACGTTATCCAGGGTGCAGACATATAGATGATGCCAAG
>NZ_BMHE01000009.1 GCF_014640555.1 Paenibacillus marchantiophytorum
ATCAGCGTTTAACCAGCGTTATATTACGCAAGAAATTTAATCGCAATACCGAAGGTTACCTCAATGATTTAGAGCAAAAATGGGATTTATTGAACGGTTAGTTAATTATACTGTCGTAGTTTTTTTTAAGGTGGGCATCGGCAGAACGTTCTGATCTTCTTTCATTAGTATGGTAAAATACAGTAGATAGAAATAACGAAAATACGAATGTAGGAGTTTTCAATGATTCGCTCCCTTGCCATAACCAAGGACTTCAAAGTCCTTCACAATGTACCTCTTGACCAACTTGACGATCCGAATATCCAGTGGTATTGGGTTGATTTTAATAATCCCAGTGAGAAGGATGCCTTGCACCTCAAGGATCACTTCCACTTCCATCCTTTGGCCATCGAGGATTGCTTTTATTTGCTGCAGCGCCCCAAAATGGATCATTATGAACAGATTCATTTCTTCGTCATGCATGCGATTAATGCCAAAACACTGGCTGCTGAAGAAGTGGACATGTTTCTGGGGAGCAACTTTATTGTCACATTCCACCTGCATGAGTCGCGAGAAATCGAAGATGCTTGGAGTCGTGTATCCGAACAAGAGAACCTGCGGAGTGAAGGGCATATTTATGCCGCTTATCTCGTATTGGACAACCTCGTGGATCAATATTTTCCCAGTGTTTATCAAATTGAAGACCAGCTGGACGATATTGAAAACAATTTGAACTCGGAAGCCACCGAGGTGCTGATGAGCCATATTTTCGAAATACGCGGTAAATTATTAAAATTACGTCGTACTATCGTACCTATGCGCGATCTGCTGTACAGAGTCATTAATACGGATCGGATCGATCAAATCCGCGGGCATCTTGTCTTTTTCACGGATATCCATGACCATCTGCTCAAGCTTTCCGAAATGATTGAATCCAATCGCGACATGACCGCAGATATGCGAGACAGCTACATCTCCTTGAATTCCAACCGGATGAACAGCATTATGAAAACATTAACGGTGATTACGACAATCTTCATGCCGCTAACCTTTATTGCTGGTATTTACGGAATGAATTTCGCTCATATGCCCGAGCTCGAGTGGCACTGGGGGTATTTCGGCATCCTGTTCATTATGTTCGGGATCGGGTTCGGCATGTTTCTCTGGTTTCGGAAAAAAGGATGGTTTAAATAGGGGAGATTGGGCATGAACAAAACGTTTCGTTTCTCCATCGTCATGATATGCCTGCTGCTTATTATCGCCGTTGGCTACTATACATCGCAGTTAACCGCATCTGACCGCAAAGGACCGCTTGCCGCTCAAGGCATCCTCGATCTTACGAAAGCGAGCCGTGCACTCGATAATATCGTTGCTCTGGATGGTCAGTGGGAGTATTATCCGAATCAAATGTTAACGCCTGCGGATTTCCAGTTGAATGCGAACGGAACATCTGCGCCTGAATATGCGCTCGTCCCACATCGCTGGGACAAACAGCAAAATTTCAGCTCGGCGCGCTCCGCCAAAGGGTATGCGACCTTTCGCCTGCACATTCGTTTAGCACCTTCAGATGGTGCAACACCTACCCTGTATGGCATCAAAGTCAACAATATTAAATCATCACATAGCTTGTACATCAACGGTTCCATGATCGGCGGAAGCGGCCAGCCGGGTACCAGTCTGGCCGCAACGACTACTTTCAATGCGCCTTATGTACGTTACTTTTCTACGGTTGACAATACAGTAGAAATTGTCATCCAGGTCGCGAATTACGAATATTTTGTCGGCGGGATTACCCATTCCATCTTGATGGGAAGCCAGATGAGCATTCAGACCTTGCGGGAGCGCAGCCTGCTGCGCGATACCGCTATTTCCGCTGGCCTGCTGCTTCTAGGGATTTACTTGCTTGCGCTTCACCCGCTTCGCCGCAAGGAGCTGCCTTGGCTATATTTGGGCTTATTTGGTCTAGCCTGCTGTTTATTTTCCCTTACCCAAGGTGAAAAATTACTGACGCTGCTCATGCCGAGTTTACCTTATCCCGTATTTTTGAGAGTCCAATACCTCTCAGGGATTTTTGGTGAATTTTTTCTTTTGCGCTATACCCAAATCACAGTGACTCATCGTCTTCATAAGGTCTTTGTCTATTTCACGAACATGATCTTCGTTGGCATTGTCCTCAGACTGGTTTACATATCGGTAACACCGATGACCCTATTTTCCGCAATAGAATCCTTTTCCATCGGGTTAACTAGTATAACTTTCCTGTTTATTGTCGGCGTCATGCTGGTTGGTGCAATCAAACGCGAAGAAGGGGCTGTCTATATGATGATTGGGGCCATGTCCATCCTAGTGCTAGCGATTCTCTATAGACTGCAAGTGCTTGGCAACACACACGTATCCCTCCTGCTGCCCATTCCAGTTGCAACAGCCTTATATTCGCAGGTTTTGCTGCTCTCGAGCCGGTTGACCGAAACTTTCGAATCTGTCGAGAAGCTCTCTGGCCAATTGCTTGCTGCGGATCAGCAGAAAGACGAATTTTTAGCCAATACGTCCCACGAGATGAGGACACCGCTGCACGGGATCATTAATTTATCGCAATCTTTGCTTGATGGCGCTGCGGGTCCTATGAATGCGGAACAACGGAGCAACACCTCCCTGATTGTCGCAACAGGACAAAGGCTGGCTCGTTTAATCAATGACATTTTGGATATGTCGCGGATTCGTCATGGAGAGTTAATCCTTCGGCCGCGTCCTCTGGCTCTTGCGCCTATTGTCCAGCATGTCTTTCATGTCCATCAATCTTTGGCAGCAAACAAGCCGATTCAACTACTGCAAGATATTCCGGGCGACCTTCCGCTCCTGCAAGTTGATGAAGACCGATTGGTCCAAATTTTATCGAATTTGGTTGGCAATGCGCTTAAATTCACAGCCGCAGGCGTCATTCGAATTTCCGCTGAGCATAGAGACAAATCGATTTATGTCTCTGTCTTTGACACAGGCATCGGCATCGCTGCCGACCGGCAAGCGGCTATCTTTGCCCCTTATGAACAGTTAAGCCCAGGCGAATACAGCGGCATCGGACTTGGACTCAGCATTACCCGCAAATTATTAGAGCTGCATGGAGGCACGTTAACCGTGGAATCCCAGCTGGGCGCAGGTTCGACCTTTACTTTCTCCTTGCCTGTTGCTGATGCACAACTGAGCTCTTCCTTGCAAACCGCCGAAAACAGGATTCCTGCTGCTTCTCCCATCGAATCATCTTCAGAAACAGCCTTATGGGGATCAGAGTGGCCATTGACGGCAGACAGCTCCACGGCTTCCATCCTCGTTGTGGATGACGATCCGACGAATAGAAAAGTGCTTGAAAACTTGCTGTCCATTGATCGCATGTCCGTCACCTCCGTCGAAAATGGGGAATTAGCCTTGTGGCAATTAGCGAATAAGGAAGGTCACTATGATTTAGTCATTCTAGATCTAATGATGCCTGGTTTATCAGGACTTGACGTCTGCAAGCACATCCGGGAAAGGTGGTCATTATCTGAACTTCCCGTCCTGCTGCTAACCGCTCGCAGCCGCCCCGAGGATATGCTTGCCGGGTTTGAGGCAGGAGCCAATGACTTCCTGGGCAAGCCTGTCGATGCACGAGAGCTTCGCACTCGCATTCGCACGCTGCTGGCGATGAAGAAGTCAGCGAGTGAGACCGTTGCCTCCGAGCTAGCTCTGCTGCAAGCGCAAATTAAACCGCATTTTCTATTTAATACGCTGAATACGATATTAGCTGTAAGTGACACCGATCTGCACAAGACGCAGCGGCTGCTTACACGATTAAGCTATTATTTAAGAAGCAGCTTTGACTTTCATAACCGTGAGCAAACCGTGACGTTGGAACAAGAATTGGAACTGGTCCAAGCTTATTTATTTATTGAACAAGCCCGCTTCGGTGATAGACTGCAGTTCCACTTGGATTGCGATAAGCAAGCGGCCCAACAGCATATTCCTACCATGACCATCCAGCCTATTGTAGAAAATGCGGTGCGGCATGGCATCATGAAGCGCGAAGATGGCGGTCTTCTTACCATTCGGATAACCCTGGAAGAAAATTACATTCACGTGACCGTTGAGGATAATGGGATTGGGCTGCCAACAACCTGTGACAGCTTTGCCGATTTTATCAACCAACGAACATCTTCCTCCGAACAACGCCAAGGCATCGGGCTTACGAACATTCATCGCAGGCTCGTGCACAAATATGGGGAAGGGCTGCACATGTACAGCCGACCAGGCATCGGAACCAAAGTTAGCTTCCGCATGATCACGAATGTATAAATTGGAAAGACGAGGTGAACCCCCATGTATACTATCATGCTAGTAGATGATGAACAGCCCGCTCTGCAAAGGCTGCGCCTGCTTCTTGAGAAACATACCGACCTGCAAGTATCTGGCCTCTATACCAAACCATCGGAAGCGCTGGCTGCTGCAAGCAAAGAACACTTCGATGCCGCATTTCTGGATATTGAGATGCCGGGTATGAATGGCCTCCAATTGGCTTCCGAGCTTACGCAGACGTATCCCGCGATGGAAGTTATTATGGTGACCGCCTATAACGAATATGCTTTGCAAGCCTTCCGAGCGAATGCGATCGATTACTTGCTCAAACCGGTGGATACGGATGATCTCATCCGGGCCGTGCAAAAGCTCAAAAAGCGGCTGTCTCCCATTCTACAAGCGCCCCCGAAAACGGACACAACAGCTGCGCACATCACAGGCTTGGGAGGCTTTGAAGTGTACCCAACCGGTCAGGAAAAGCCCCTTCGTTTTCAAACCGCCAAAGCAGAAGAGCTATTCGCCTACATGCTGGCACACGTGGATAACCACATATCCAAATGGGTGCTATGCGAACAGCTCTGGCCTGACAATGAACCCGTTAAAGCGGAGCAGAACCTGCACACCTGCGTGCACCGCCTGAAGAAAACATTAACCGAGTCTGTATTTCCTGCGCAGTGGCACTCCCAACGAGGCAGCTACCGTATGACGCTCGGGGAACAAGTGAAGTGTGATTGGCTCACCTTCGAGCAAGCGGCTGATAACGCCGTAGAATTATCGGGATTAACTGATCATCAACCAAACATTCAGATTGAACGCCTTGAACAGGCTGTGAGCGTTTATAAAGGGGGGTTGTTTGGGGGCAAGGATTACCGTTGGTGCGAGCCGCTGCGTGAGCGATTGCAGCGCAAATTCGCAGACACCGCCAAGGCGCTTTCTCAGTTCTACAGACAGTTGGATAAAGCTACCAGCGCCATAGAACTGCTGCATCGTTTGGGCAACGACTTTCCTTATGATGAGGACGTACAGGAGCAAATTTTGGAGCACTATTTGCGCAAAAAAGATAGGTCTGCTTTTTTGCTTCACTATGGCAAAATAGAGGCTGCGCTGCGAGATGGGCTGAACTTGCAGCCGAGCGAACGCATCGCACGCATGCATAAGCAAATGACAGCAATGAAGTGAGGATTTGGCGATGGGTCTGGTTGCGGCGTTTCAAGCGGCCTTTCGAGCAGAATGCGCGCTTAATGCTTCCGTATGTCCGCGTTCATCGCCATGAACATGCTAGGCATCACGCCAACATGCGCCTTGAAAGATCGGCTAAATAGATAAATGCTGGAGTAACCCACCTGTTCCGCGATAGCTGTTAAGGTTTGATCACCAGCCATAATCCGAATCTTGGCTTGCTCAATCCGGGTATGCGTCAAATATTGATGAATCGTCATACCTAATTGATCCTTGAATAGAAAGGACAGGTGATTCGTTGAAACCCCCGCATAGCTGCTGATCGAAGCATTATCGAGCTCAGGGTTAGCAAAATTCTCATTGATGTATTTTATCGTATTCTCAATAAACACCCAGCCTTTGGTAACCTTGCCCTCTTTCCCAATGACACCTGCCTGAGCCCGCAGGTATAAAACCAATAATTCTAAGCAGATCGCTTTGGTGATTAGGGGGTACCCTGGTCTTTGGGCGAGAAATTCCTGATGTAGAATCAGAAACCGTTTCTTGAGCTCCATTCGGTCCGTTGCTGATAAATGAGCGATTGGCTGCTTGTAGGAGAATGGCATTTCATTCGGGGCCACCACATTTCGTTCAGCCGTAATCGACTGATCCTTCCATAAACTCCGTTGTTCCTCATAAAATAAATCAAAATGAACAATATACTGAATCAACGGTTCCGGCGACGTCGAGCGAATCAGATGCGTCAAAAAAGGGGGCATCAGCAAGACGTCCCCTTCCTGAACCTGATACGTAATGCCATCCATGAAAAACTCGGCTTCCCCTTGCTCGATATACGTATAGACATGGTCATAGTCCATCCATTTCCCTGCCAGAGATACTGATTTATGGATCTTGACCATCCTGACCCAAGGGGACAGCTCATTCATCCAAGTCTCCATACATTCCTCCCTCTCTCTGGCAACATCATGGCTTAATGCCTCGCTTGTCATTTCTTTTCTCAGTATAACGGAAGCCTATACCGTACTCCAATCAAATAATACGCCGCTGTATTGATTCTTGTTTACCTTTAGCCCCTCATAAGCCTCTTTGGCTTGTCTCGGCTCCAGAACATGGCTGATCAGCGGAGCGATTTGCAGCCTATTGTGCTTCATCAACTCGAAGACAATCGTCGAATTTCGGACTAGAGAATGTTTCACGAATTCATTAGGCTCAACGGGATAGCGCCATTCATGCGCCCCTTTGAACGTAATGCAGCCTCGGTTATACAGATGGCAGTAATTCAGCACATCCGTGATGTCTGTCTGATACTCGCCGCGAGGACTGCCTAGGAAAATGATCTCACCTAATTTGCCTATGTACGCCAGGCTCTCCACCGCTACTTGGGGCACACCCGTAGCCTCGATATGGGTAGAAACACCCTTCTCCTGTGTAATCTCGGCAATTTTCTCCTTTACATTGCGCTCTTTCCCGTTGATGGCAACGTGCAAACCAGACTGCTTGGCAATACGCAGCCGCTCCTCCGATAAATCGATGCCAATTACCGTCGCGCCTTGCGCCTGCGCCAATTGAGCAGCCATATTGCCTATGAGACCTAGCCCGGTGACGCTTACATAATCGCCAAACTCAATATTCGAAACCCGGATCGCCGTTGTTGCCACCGTCGCCATGCGTGTAAAGGGCACCCACTGCAAGTTCAAACTCTTGGGAACTTTCAGAAACGTTCCGTTTGTCCCCGTAACCTCATACTTGGCGTGATTCCCATAATGGAAAATAATATCGCCCTCTTGATAAGCCGACACGCCTTCCCCGACTTCCACAATTTCGCTGACTGCCGCATAGCCTGGAATGCCGGGCATCTGAAACCAGCTTTCATTCCCTGACAGCATCGCCAACTCCGTACCTGGACTGATTAGCGTGTACAGCTTCTTGGCCAACACTTCCTGCGGACCTATCTCCTGCGAAAATATCTCCTCAACCGTCTCCACTTGCCATGGCCCCTGAAATACGACCTTTGTATTTTTCACCGCTGCCCAACACTCCTTATTGATCATCTCTCCTTCAATATAGTTGTTTTTATTGGGGGTGTCTTTGACGTGGAGAATGATTTTTTATCTAAAAGTACGATGCTGGGGCTGAGCTATGTTTTTTTGGCTTTCCGGGTATTGGCAGCCGTCACTTACTGCGGTACATCTCGACCCTTTCTAACGACACATTGCGTACTCGGGTCTATGTGGATCAGGTGCAGCTTGATATTGGTCGTAGAGAGCAGCCCCTGGTTACAAACAGCCATACGTGATGAGATAAACGGCTTCTCCTCGCTGAGAGTTGAGCCTCTTACAAGCGGCGAATACTTCCAATAAATACCATCAAGGGAACTCCAGTACGCTATTTAGTCTGGTTCAAAGCGAGCTTTGACCAAACAAGAAGAAGCCGCCATATCCGAGAGCCTACATATTCATGGCCGATTATTTGTTCCCATGTTTGTGATATAATGATAATAAGGAATGGAGTTGATCATAGATGCATCGTTTGCTTGATCCTCGAAATGATTTTGTATTTAAGCGAATTTTCGGCAGTGATGAGAACAAAGATGTACTACTTGCATTTCTGAATAATACATTGATCGATTCCAACGAATCTCCACTCACCGAGATTATTCAATTGAACCCATATTTAGATAAGGATGCTTTGCACGACAAGCAATCCATCTTAGACATTCATGCTAAAACGATCGATGGTAAACTCATAAATATTGAGATACAGTTGTTTAACCGATATGATATTGACAAAAGAACGCTCTTCTATTGGAGCAAACTCTATTCTGGTCAATTAACGGAGGGTCAGTCCTACAAAGAATTAAAAAAGTCGATTACAATCAACATTTTAAATTTCAACTATATAGTCAATGAACGTTATCACAATATATTCCACCTTCGTGAAGATCACACGAATATAATTTTGACGAGAGATATTGAAATTCATTTTTTAGAATTAGCTAAACTGAACGAACAAAACATCTATATTAATGGTGGCTTGGTTAACTGGCTGCTGTTCTTGAAAGGAACCGAAAAAGAAAATTGGGAGGTACTTGCCATGAATGAACCCGCGCTACAAAAGGCAATGGATACGTTGGAATTTTTGAGCCAAAATGAAGAAGCTCGAAGACTTTATGAAATGCGGCAAAAAGCACTCCATGATGAAGCATCGTTGATTGAAGGAGCTAAAGCCGAGGGAATGGAAAAGGGAATAGAAAAGGGAATAGAAATTGGACAACAACATGCTAAAATCGCTCTAGCAAAAAAACTTATCGCAAAAGAGATGGATATTTCTTTTATCATTGAAGTAACGGGCCTGTCAGAAGAGGATATTGAAAATTTGTCATTGATTCAGTAATCTCCATCGGTGTGCTAGGATGCTTTCTCAAAGTACACTGAAAATGAGGGAGAACCTCCTGTTACGCAGGGGTCTCCCTCATTTTTTGCTTTGCAAAAACAAGCATAATTATCCATTTGAAGCACAGTCATCAGACTATATATAATAAAAGATTAAGACTTATTAGCGATAAAGTATGAATTGAAATAGTATCACATTAACATGCACATATGCGGGAACCGAGCTCACTGCGGCGGCATCTATTACAGCAGATTTACGGCAAAAATCCTCCTCTATTTTTTCATTATCTACTGACTTTATCTTCTAACTGATCCGATTTGCTTTCAAACATTAAATCCCAGATATCCAGACAAAAAAAGGAACCCAGCCAACGGGGCCGGGTTCAAAAGTTTATATTAAAAAGGGGGTCTTGGTTATTATAATACCTCCTAAACATTATGAAACCATAACAAGAATGTTTCAATTATATTACAAATTAGAAAACGCTTTATTTCCTGCGATATTTTACCTCATTATCCTACTCTAATCCCCCATCTAGCTAACCCTAACAGGAATTCCTCCAGCAAATTCAAGCCTAAGTAGCGTAACATCCTCAATTAGCAGGAAAAGCTCCTTTAAAAACAGCCCAAACCCCCTCCTCAGCCAGAAACAATCAAAATTTGCTGGAGCTTTTCCCGGTAATCGGTCTTTTTCAGCAGAAAAGCTAAGAATAGCAGGAGCTATTCCATCTAACCTCATCCCCTACGAAAGCTGCAGTCCACTGTCCCTGCTACTTTCACTGTCACTGTCACTGTCTCTGTCTCTGTCACTCTCACCATCCGTCCCCCATCAAATTCACCATTCCGCCCACACCCTGCGTTTATTTTCTCCATATTGGTTAATGAATAAGATAACCATTCATCTCCCAGGAGGAACCCCCCATGAAAATTCTAATCACCGGAGCAGCCGGCCGGATCGGCAGCGTCCTGGCCGACTACCTCAAAGACCGCTTCACGCTCCGTCTCGCGGATCTCGAAACAGCGAATCTCACCCGCTACCCTGGCGGCGATCACGAATACATAGCCCTCAACATCACGGATGTCGAGGCCTGCCAACGAGCCTGCCAAGGCATTGACGTGGTCATCCACTTGGCTGCGGACCCTTCACCCAAAGCGGGATTCTACGAATCCCTCTTGGACAACAACATCAAGGGAACGTTCAACATGTTCCGGGCGGCCAAAGATCAAGGCATAAGCCGCATCCTCACGGCCAGCAGCGTGCAGACGATTGAAGGCTACCCGCTCGACTCGCAGCTGTATGCGAATATGCCGACGCGTCCCCATAATTTGTACGGGGTGAGCAAATGCTTTGCCGAGTCGCTGGCCTGCTATTTCGGGTATGCGGAGCATTTGCAAAGCATTGCGATCCGCATCGGAGCTTTCGATGACTCGCCTGCGGAAGAGGAAAACCTGACGGCACGGGATATGAGCGCTTACCTCCATCCGGCGGACTTGTGCGATCTCATTTTCAAAACGATTCTGTCTACGAACCTAGGTCCCTTCACGATCCTGCATGCCATATCGGACAACCGCTTCAAGCGGCTCGATCTAACGGAAACCAAAGCTTTGGTCGACTATAACCCCAAAACGAATGCTTTTGAAAGAAATCACATTCATTTTCATGACAGCAAACGCGATTCGAACTAGCTGAGCAAGGGTAAGTGACTATATAATCCGTTCAACTTTGAGGAGGTCCATACGATGACCATTCAAGATCAAACCCATTCACAACCATCCGCTGAGGCGGGCAAAGTCGCCATTGTCACTGGCGCCGCATCCGGCATTGGCTTGGCTTCGGCCATATTGCTGGCTGAAAAAGGCTACAAAGTTGGCCTGCTCAACCGCCCAGGAAGTGAACTGGATGAGGCTGTAGACAAGATTACAGCTTCCGGCGGAGAAGCGATCTCTTTGCCCGCCGATATTGCCTTCGAAGAGCAAGTGAAACAAGCCTTTCAGACGGTGGTGGACCACTGGGGCCGACTCGATGTCTTGGTAGCCAATGCCGGAATTAATGGCGTGCTTTCGCCTATTGCCGATATGGAGCTGGACGACTGGAACGCGACGATTAATATTAACCTGACGGGGACGTTCCTGTGTGTCAAATATGCGGTAGAGCCTCTTAAGCAGCAAGGAGGCAGCATCATCATTACCAGTTCAATTAATGGCAACCGGGTATTCTCCAATTTTGGGATGAGTGCTTACAGTACGTCCAAGGCGGGGCAGGTTGCTTTTATGAAAATGGCTGCGCTGGAACTAGCCCGCTACCGAATTCGCGTCAACGCGATTTGTCCGGGGGCCATTCACACTAACATTGGCGAAAATACAGACCGCAGGCCGGAGCTTGAGGAAATTACGATTCCTGTCGAATATCCCGAAGGCGATCAACCGTTGGAGCATAAGCCCGGATCGGCTAAGCAGGTTGCTAATCTGGTGTACTTTCTCGCTTCCGAGCAAGCCAGTCATATTACTGGAACACCCGTTTACATAGACGGCGCTGAATCTCTACTCCATGGATAGTCCGCACACGCACGCGTTCATCTCGCAGACAAAGGAGACTCCACTATGCAGATTGAAAGCTTATATCATTCCCCCCATACCAAATGGGCCTATTCCTATGATAGCAGTACGTTCCATCTTCGCGTGCGAACCAAGAAAAATGATGTCAACGAAGTAACCGCGATCACTGGCGATAAATACGATTGGGACAACTACCATAATGACTATCCGATGTTGAAAATTGCGACCGATCGTTATTTTGACTATTGGGAAACGGAGCTGTCGCCCGCGCAGAAGCGGTTCTCCTACGCATTCCGTCTGCAGTCCCAAGAGGAAACGATTTGGATGACGGAGTCAGGAATTTATGAGGAACAGCCTCACCCTCCTGCTGGTTATTATGAAATGCCCTATATGCACGAAATCGACGGCTTCAAGGCTCCGGAATGGGCCAAGTCCGCGATTTTTTATCAAATTATGCCGGATCGCTTCGCCAATGGGGATACCAGCAACGATCCGGAAGGCGTGCTTGAATGGGGCGGGCAGCCTACCATCAATTCTCATTTTGGCGGCGATTTGCAGGGGATCATTGACCATCTCGATTATTTGACGGAATTAGGCGTTACCGCTATTTATTTGACGCCTATTTTTGAAGCGCCCAGCAATCATAAGTACGATACGGTAGATTATAGAAAGATAGATCCCCATTTTGGAGACACCGCATTGCTCAAAGAATTGGTCGCAGCCTGCCATGCCCAAGAGATTAAGGTTGTTTTGGACGCTGTGTTCAACCATTCGAGCGTTGACTTCCCTCCATTCAGGGATGTGCTGACGAACGGCAAGCAATCCAAGTATGTGGACTGGTTCCATATACGCGATTTTCCGGTTGAAGTCAAAGAGGAGGGTCCACTCAACTACGAAACATTCGGCTTCTTCGCTTCCATGCCCAAACTGAACACCACAAACCCCGAGGTCAAGCAATATTTACTGGATGTCGCCGAGCATTGGCTCAAGGAAGTGAAGATTGACGGTTGGCGGCTCGATGTGGCGAATGAAATCGACCATTCCTTCTGGCGTGATTTTCGCAAAGTCGTCAAACACGCGAATCCGGAGGCTTATATCATCGGAGAAGCATGGAGCGATTCCCTGCGCTGGCTGCTAGGAGATCAATTCGATTCCGTGATGAATTATCCATTTTCGGATCGCGTACTGCCATTTTTCCAAGCGGAACAGCCCAATGGACTCTCTTTTGCCGAAAATATGAATCACATTCTCATGCGCTATCCGACGCCAACCAATGAGGTCCTGTTTAATTTGCTGGGCAGTCACGACACGCCGCGCGTATTAACGATGTTCAAAGAAAATAAAAACCGGCTGAAGCTGGCCGTTACGTTTCTGCTCACTTATCTCGGAACTCCCTGTATCTTCTATGGGGACGAAATTGGCTTGAAGGGCGAGCAAGACCCCGATTGCCGCAAGTGTATGGAATGGGATGAATCCAGACAGGATAAGGACTTATTTAATTTTTATAAGCGCTTGATTGCTCTTCGCAAGGAACATGAGGTGCTCCGTTTCGGCCGTTTCACTTTCTTGAGAGCAGATGCGGAGGATGGCAGAATTATTTATGAACGCAGCAATGAGAAGGAAGTCTTCACCATCTGGATGAACCATGCGGAGGAAACTTCAATTCTTGCCCAGCCTGCCGATCTCGAGACGGAAGATTGGCAGGATGCTTTCAGCGGTGAACCCGTGAAGCCCATTGATGGATTTATCAGCATGGAACTCGAGCCGTTCGGATTTCGCATTTTGCGCAGATCCCTGCCTAACTAATCTTAATGATTAGAACGGCTTCGCTGCCCTGAGAGATGAGCCTCTTATAAGCAACAAATCCTAATAAGCGAACTACAGGACGCTATTTAGGCAAAAAGCTGAGATGCTGGGGCAATAGCGGAACTACAGGGTCTTATATCCGCGAAAAGCGCTGAATATCTCATCAAACGACAGAATAGCGTACTGTAGTTCCCTCCAACCTGGCGATAATGTCACTTTGAGCTAGAATAGCGTACTGTAGTTCCCTCAGCCTCGCGACAAGGGACACTTTTGGCTAGAATGGCTGGAATAACAATTTGGCATTCCCATATCCCCGCGCGAGGCGGCTGCCGTAACTCTTCAATCACTCGTTCTGGCGTGTACGATAATCACTTGGAGAAAGCCTGAGAAATCAGGCTTTTTCTTGATCTTCATTATTTTTACAAGAAATTTAGTTGCACCAGCGAGGATGCTGGCATATAATAACTATAACTTAATTAGAATTATTATAAATAAGGAGGAGCCTGTATGAGTATCGAATATGATTTCCACCATCTGCACCATGTGAAAGAACAGAGCAAATCAAGAAAAACGTTGTGGGTCACACTCATACTGACCGCCTTTTTCACGATTGTTGAAATTATTGGCGGCGTGCTTTCCAATTCACTCGCGCTGCTGTCCGATTCCGCTCATATGATCTCTGACGTGATTGCCTTGGGACTAAGTATGATTGCCTTGCAGCTTGCTACGCGCCAACCCAATGCCAGGTTCACTTTCGGTTTCCTGCGGTTTGAGATTATCGCTTCCTTTCTGAACGGATTAGCGCTTTGTGTGATTGCTCTAGGTATTTTCATTGAAGGCATTCAGCGCATGATCGATCCACAGCCGATTCAACTGGGCCTGATGCTTGTGATTGCTTCTATCGGTTTCGTCGTGAATCTCGTCTTAACCCTCGTCCTCCATAACAGTGTGAAAGAAGAGGATAACTTGAATGTCAAAAGTGCGCTATGGCACTTTTTCGGGGATCTCCTCAGCTCTGCTGGCGTCATTATTTCGTCCATTGCGATTTATTACTCCGGTTACCTCTGGTTTGATCCTCTGATTTCGATGGTCATTGGCGGTATTATTTTTACGGGCGGGGCCAAAATCATCAAGGAATCCTACCTGATTCTGATGGAATCCGTTCCGGATCAATTCAATCTCGATGACATTCGCGCAGCGATTAGCCAAGTGGAAGGCGTTGAGGATGTCCATGAGATGCATCTCTGGGCTGTTTCCACGAATCACTATTCCTTAACGGCTCACGTGTTCATCAGCCCGAACATACAACCGTTCTGCGTCATTCTTGCGATTAATGAGACGCTGAAAAACAAGTATGGCATCGCACATTCCACGATCCAAATCGAACACGCCGACATTAATCCGCATGGCGAATACGGCAAGGAGTTCTTGCGACACCAGCGGCAGCTGAACGGTAACTATAGGTGAACAAAGACCGCTCACCCGCTCTCACCAGAGAGTAGGATTGCGGTCTTTTCGTCAAGCCATCGTTGATTTACGCACGATCATGTCCAAATCAATCAGCAGCTCATGCCCTTGTACGCGAGGCAGATGTTCTTCCAGCAGCGCCGCACTCTCCTCGTCCAAGGGCTCGCCGATCTGCTTCATCAGGAAGGCCGCAACTAGGCTGGTTTGCAGATCAACCGGCATATCGAAGCTAGTAATCGCTGGGTAACTAGCCCTTGAATACAGTTCATTGTCCATGCCGATAAGATGCACATCTTCTGGCACATGAACGCCTCGCTCGTGGCACAAGGCCAGAAT
Organism: Paenibacillus marchantiophytorum; assembly: GCF_014640555.1. Classification (GTDB taxonomy): domain Bacteria; phylum Bacillota; class Bacilli; order Paenibacillales; family NBRC-103111; genus Paenibacillus_E; species Paenibacillus_E marchantiophytorum. The sequence goes on from NZ_BMHE01000009.1 coordinate 15,039, forward strand.
TTCCAACGCCAGCGCATCATTGAACGTATAAATGCCGATCGGTCGGCTCTCTCCGCTCAAGCGCAGCGCCTCATCCAGCGTTCCCGCTATACCCAGCTCCCCCACGTCTAGGAGCGCATGAACCGTCGATTCCGCAGAATCGCCAAGCCCCGCAAGGAAGCCTTGGATCCGCTGATCATTGGCTCCCATGCCATTGCGTTTGCCGACGTAGATGACGGATTGGCAGCCGCTTCGCAAGAAATACTGTACGGCTTCTACGGAAGCCTTCGCAAAGTCCAAATTCACGGCCAACTGCACGATTTCCCCTGGCCAGCCCCAGCCGTTAAAAATAACGAGCGGCGTCCCCACTCCGACCAACTGCTGCGTGGACTGCATACTCATCGCCAAGCCGTGGCTCACGAGACCGTCCACTCTGCGCTGCAGCAGATGTTCGAGATGACGCTGTTCGATCTCAGCATCCATCCCTGCAGCCGAGAATACGGATAAGTGATACCCGAACCGATGCACCTTCTGTTCCAAACTCTCCGCAAAGCGGCCATAATAGCCGCCAAAATGCGGGATAATAAGCCCTAATTCATAGGACCGACGACGGCTCAGATTCGTTGCCATAACATTGCGTCTATAGCCTAGCCTTACAATCGCCGCCTCCACTTTACGTATCGTTTCCTGTGCCATAGGAACCTTGCGGCGGTTAATCACATTAGAAACCGTTGCAATGGAAACACCGGCTTCTGAAGCCACATCGATAATTGTGGGCTGTTTACTTTTGTTCATCAGACTTCCCTCATTCTTAGAACGCTTTAATTCATTTTATCGAGAAGCAATTCGCTCGTCAAATATCGCCATTTTGTGCAACGGCCGATTGAAAGTAATGGCTGAGCTGGGTCAGGCAAAAAAAACCCGAAAGCAGCCCTCGGCCGCACGGGCTCATTTCCGGGCTGCTCTCAGGGCTATTCTCGGGATTGTTCTAGGCCTAGTCGTCGGCATCATGATGCCCAATCAACGAAATCACCTGCTTTTTCAGCTTCAGGAAAGCTTCGGAATCTCTCACGCCTTCGACCTCGCGAAGCCCCTGCGGAATGACGATCTCTTTGCGAATCGTGCCTGGATGCGCCTGCATCACATAAACGCGCTGCGACAGGAAGATCGCTTCCTCGATGTCATGCGTGATGAAGACGACCGTCGTCTTCTCCTTCTCCCAAATGCGCAGCAGCAGTTCCTGCATCGCATTCTTGGTCTGCGGATCAAGCGCGCCGAACGGCTCATCCATCAGCAGCACCTCCGGATTGTTAGCCAGCGCCCGGGCAATCGCAACACGCTGTTTCATGCCTCCCGAAAGCTCCTTCGGCAGCGATCTCGCGAACTTGTGCAAACCGACCAACGCCATAAAATGATCGGAGATTGCCCGCTTTTCGAACAATGGCACTCCCTTAAGCGTCAGTCCGAACTCGATATTCTCCCTCACGGACAACCAAGGGAACAGCGTATAGCTCTGGAACACCATGCCGCGATCGGCGCCAGGCCCATCTATTTCAAGGCCAGAGATGCTGAGCGATCCTGTCGTCATCGTCTCCAAGCCCGCAACAATTCTCAGCAGGGAAGACTTCCCACAACCAGATGGACCCACAAAGCTAACGAACTCATGAGCATCCACATGAAACGAGACTCTATCCAAAGCAACGAACTGAGACTTCTTCGTGCTGTATACTTTTGTTACATCGGTGGCGCTAATTTTACTCACCACAGCCACATTTTCACTCAACAGCTCTCGATTCAATGCCTGCATCTGTCAACGCCCTCCTTCTAGCCAAGGAAAAAATCTCCGGTGACAATAGGCAAATGTGCGATCCGTAAGTAAACCAAGCAAGCCAATGGCGATAATCCCTACGAAAATGAGATCGGTATTGAGGAACCGCTGCGCCTTCATAATCGAGAAGCCAAGTCCGCTGCTAGCCGCAACCAATTCAGCGACAACCAGATACGTCCACGCCCAACCGATGATCAAGCGCATCGTATTCATTAGATCCGGCAAGAGCGCTGGGATCAGCACCTTTTCAATAGCCTGCCAGCGATTCGCCCCGAGGGTATACGAAGTTTGCAGCAGATCATTCGAGACGGATCGCGTATTGTCAGCAACCATTAGCATAAGTTGGAAAAAGCAGCCTATGAAGATTACGATTACCTTTGCCCATTCGCCAATGCCTGCCCACACCATAATCAGTGGAATGAAAGCCGTAGCTGGCATATAGCGAATAAATTCAGTCGGAGGCACTAGCAGCGCTTCGGCGAAACGAAAAGTCCCCGCCAGTATGCCAAGCGGAATCCCCACTATACAAGCAAGCAAGAACCCTGCTCCTACGCGGAAAATACTCATTCCCACATGATGCCAAAACACAGCGTTTTGCAATTGAATGATGAATTGACGCAGAACTTGATCTGGCGTTGGCAGAAACGTGCGATTGACGAAATTGCCGTAACTAAGCAAACTCCAGAACGCCAGTACCAACGCCACAATCAGCACAACACCTGAGATATACGTTTTACGATCAATATCGCCCCGTATGGCAAACAACGTTGATTTGCGTCTTTTTTTGATAGTCGTCTCCATAGAGCACCTCACTTCACTTTTATTTCTTGCGCTCCTTCAGCACTTCTTCTACAAAGTGGCTGTCCAGGAAGCTTTCAGCCTTAGGAATGGAAGTTAGCATATCCAGGCTTTTCAGGAACTCGGCCGTTTTCTGTGACGTGAATGCAAGAGATTCATAGGAATCGCCTTTCTGGAAAGCTTTCACGTTATCCTCAAGTTGGAAAATCTTCACGCTGTCCACACCCGCTTTGTATTCGTCAACCGGCGTTTCTGCCGCTTTGGCCATAATTTGCAAAGATTCCTCCGGATTGGCTTTCCAATAATCGAGCGCATCGAACCAGGCATTGATGATTTTCTTCACATCTTCCGGACGATTTTTCGTGATTTCTTCTTTGAAAACGAGGAGATCAGGGATAAGTCCAGGTGTGTCTTTGGATGAAAATAAGAGCTTGCCCTTGCCCTCTTGGATCGCTTTGCTCAGGAAAGGTTCCCATAATACGGCGGCATCCAAATTGCCTGAGATGAATGCTGGACCTGCATCGTTCACCGTCATATTCGTATAGGCGACGTCTTTCTCGCCAAGCCCTTCTTTTTCCAAGGCAGTAAGCATTAATAGATGGTCAACGGTGCCCAGTTCTGTCGCGACTTTTTTCCCTTTCAAATCCTTCAGCGAGTTAATGCTAGGCTTCACAACAACGCCGTCTCCGCCATTGGAATTATCGTTCACCAGCACCGCTTTCAGCTTAATGCCTTTACTCGCTGGAGCAAGCGTATCACTCAGGGTTTGGCTATTCGCATCGACCTTGCCAGAGGCTAGCGCCGATAAGGAATCGCTGTAGACCGGGAACCATACGAGGTCGACCTTAACCCCATTTTTCTCAAAGAAGCCTTTCTCCTTCACCAAATACCAGACAAACCAACCTGGCCAAGGGCTAAGCGCCAATTTGATCGGCTCTGCGCTGCCTCCTGACTTCGTACTTGCCGCCTCTTTGCTCGCACACCCGCTAACTACCGTAAACGTCAATAACACGGCCATCATCAGAAATACCATTCTTTGTCTCATTCTGATCTCCCTCTCCCTATGAACTGGTAAAAAGAAAAGCCCAGGATGATATCATATTCTGATATCCTCCCGGGCTTTTATCCCTCCGTGTGCACGATGATGCGTCATCGTGTGTCTTCTCTTGGACCAGACCAACAGCCTTCATTCTGCCGCGGAACCCTAGAAAACATGTGTGCTATGAAATTGGTACGGAGTCTTACATTTGTTCTTATCATACTTTCAACTTAAATATATGTCAATATATATAACACAAATAAATATTTTGTTGTCATATACACCTTTAATGTAATATTATATAACATATAAATGATTAATCGGAGGTGTTTACGATGTATTCGATTCACTACCATATTTATATGTTAGATATTCAGCCAATTAAACCAGCTTCTGCACCCTTAGAGCATCCTATTCAAGTTGACTTGCAAGAAGCTCATCCAACTTCCCAGCATCCTCCCTATATTGCCCCTATAAATAACAGTGATTGTGCGACAACAACGGCTTTCCCCTCTTCATCTTAGCCTCTTCACCTACGAAAAAGCCCGACACCCTGGCAATCAGGGTATCGGGCTTTATTTTTATCACTTACACGCCTAACCATTTCTTGAACAAATGTTTCGTTGTATCTGCATTTAACGCTGCGATAGAAGTCGTAAGCGGAATGCCTTTCGGACAAGAGCGCACGCAGTTTTGCGAGTTGCCGCAACCTTCGATACCGCCATCTGTCATCAGCGTATCCAAACGCTCGTCTTTGTTCATTTCACCCGTTGGATGCGCATTGAAGAGACGAACTTGGGATAACGCGGACGGTCCGATAAAGGAGTTCTTGTCATTGACGTTCGGACAAGCTTCCAAACAAACGCCGCATGTCATACATTTGGACAGCTCATAAGCCCATTGACGCTTCGACTCGGCCATACGCGGCCCTGGTCCAAGATCATACGTACCATCGATTGGAACCCATGCTTTTACCTTTTTCAAAGCGTTGAACATGCGTCCGCGATCGATAACCAAGTCACGCATTACCGGGAACGTGCTCATTGGCGCTACGCGAATTGGCTGCTCCAGCTTATCAACAAGCGCTGAACAAGCTTGGCGCGGTTTGCCATTGATAACCATGGAACAAGCTCCGCAAACTTCCTCTAGACAGTTGGATTCCCAACAAACCGGAGTCGTCTTTTGGCCGCTGGCGTTCTTCGGATTACGCTGAACTTCCATCAAGCCGCTGATGACGTTCATGTTGGAGCGATAAGGAATTTCAAATTCCTCGGTATAAGGTTTGGAATCTGGACTCTCTTGACGAGTCACGATAAACTTCACTGTTTTTTGTGCGCTTAGTGTCTCAGCCATGATTAATGTCCTCCCTTTTTCTTCTCCGTGGAGTAGTCACGCTTCCGCGGTGCAATCAAAGATACATCAATATCTTCATAGCTGATTTTCGGGCCATCCGGCGTCCAATCGGCAATTGTCGTTTTCATGAAATTCTCATCATCACGCTCTGTGAATTCCGGCTTGTAATGCGCGCCGCGGCTCTCGTTACGCAGCAGTGCGCCAAGCGTCATCGCTTCAGCCAATTCGAACATATTCCAAAGTTGACGCGTGAACGCAACCCCTTGGTTGTTCCAACGTGCTGTATCCGTGATGTTGATGTTGTTGTATCTTTCTTTCAAATCTTTGATTTTACCGATGGTATCTTCCAAACGATCGTTGTAGCGAACAACCGTCATGTTAGCGTTCATCATGTCGCCAAGCTCTTTGTGCAGAACGTAGGCGTTCTCTGTGCCATTGTTCATTTTGAGCAAGTTCTCATAACGATCTGTATGACGTTTCTTCTCACGATCATACACGATGGAAGACGTGTCGTCGGCATGTTTCTCTAGGCCACGGATATATTCAACCGCTTTAGGACCGGAAACCATGCCGTCATAGATCGCGGAAACGAGTGAGTTCGCACCCAAACGGTTTGCGCCGTGATGCTGATACTCACACTCACCTGCTGCGAATAGACCTGGAATGTTCGTCATCATATTATAGTCAACCCAGATTCCGCCCATGGAATAATGAACCGCTGGGAAAATCTTCATTGGGATTTTACGTGGATCGTCGCCCATGAATTTCTCGTAGATCTCCATGATGCCGCCAAGCTTAATGTCAAGCTCCTTCGGATCCTTATGAGAAAGATCCAGGTAAACCATGTTCTCGCCGTTGATGCCCAGCTTCTGGTCCACACAGACGGAGAAGATTTCACGCGTTGCAATATCACGCGGCACCAAGTTGCCGTAAGCCGGATATTTCTCTTCCAGGAAGTACCAAGGCTTACCGTCTTTGTATGTCCAAATACGACCGCCTTCACCACGCGCAGATTCAGACATCAAGCGAAGCTTGTCATCTCCCGGAATCGCAGTCGGGTGAATTTGAATCATTTCTCCATTGGCATATTTAACGCCTTGTTGGTAAACCGCACTTGCAGCTGTGCCCGTGTTGATAACGGAATTCGTTGTTTTCCCGAAAATAATTCCAGGACCGCCAGTCGCCAAGATAACCGCATCAGCCGGGAACGTTAGAATTTCCATGCTGCGCAAATCTTGCGCTGCGATACCACGGCAAACATTGTCATCGTCCAGAACGGAACCGAGGAATTCCCAGTGCTCGAACTTCGTTACGAGACCTGCTGTTTCCCAGCGGCGTACTTGCTCATCCAGCGCGTACAAGAGCTGCTGACCGGTCGTTGCGCCCGCGAATGCCGTACGGTGATATTTGGTTCCACCGAAACGGCGGAAGTCAAGAAGACCCTCTGGTGTACGGTTGAACATAACGCCCATCCGGTCCATCAAGTGAATAATCCCTGGAGCTGCGTCACATAATGCTTTAACAGGCGGTTGATTCGCTAAGAAATCTCCGCCATAAACTGTATCATCAAAGTGCTCCCATGTGGAGTCACCTTCACCTTTGGTATTTACCGCACCGTTAATGCCGCCTTGCGCACATACGGAGTGGGATCGTTTCACAGGTACCAAGGAGAACAATTGCACATGAACCCCGGCTTCTGCTGCTTTAATTGTCGCCATGAGTCCCGCAAGGCCTCCACCAACGACGATGATTTTCGAATTAGCCACTTCTGTTCACCCTCCCTTAATGCCCCGAATGTGCTTCTACCGGAACTGAAAATTCCGTACCTGTAAAAGCGACCAAAGACATAATAAACATAACGGACATCACAACGAACAGAGCCATCCAAATAATGGAAGAATAACGCTGCGCGCGCGGTCCAACTGTAATCCCCCAACTAACCAAGAACGACCAAATTCCATTACAGAAATGGAAGCTTGCTGAAACAACACCAATGACATAAATCGTGAAAATAACTGGATTCGTCGCAATATCGTGCATCGTTCGACCAAGATCCTCATGCGCTACATTGCCTAGAGCAACCTGTAAACGCGTTTCGAAGAGATGCCAAGCAACGAACAAGAACGTGAGAACGCCGGTTACGCGTTGAAGCATGAACATTTGATTGCGGAAATACCCATAGCTGGACACGTTATTTCTGGCTTGATAAGCCACATAGAGACCATAAACGGCATGATAAAGAAGCGGAAGCCAAATCCCCACGATTTCCAAGAGAAGAACCAATGGCAGACCGTTCAGCCAATTAATTTGATCCACGAAGGCTGCTGGACCTTTGGTTGCTTCGTAGTTAGTGAGCAAATGCTCAATAAGGAAGAAGCCCACCGGAATGACACCTAGCAAAGAGTGGATCTTTCGAAAGTAATACGAATTACCCATAATGTAACCAATTCCCCCCTCAACAAAATTCATAAACTAAAACTACCATCTGACAAGTTTAGACAAAACAAGCCACATACCATTGTACTCTCGCCGCAAACGAGCGTCAACCCATAATCATCCACGCCTATTTTGCGCTAAAGCAGTGAACGAATATACACGGCCAGCCAATAAATGTGAATAAAAAGTGACATGTACATCGTACCTCTTTCACGCTTATAATGGAAGTGCCGTTTTTTTATATACACTTATAACTAATTCACATATAAAGATGAAAGAGGAGCTGATAACGCCATGGAACTTTTGGACGTTTTCGCGGTTGTTGTCGAACAGGTAAGCCTCAACAAAGCGTCTCAATTGCTGAATATTTCGCAGCCGGCACTATCCCGTAAAATCATGAAGCTGGAAGAAGAGCTGGGAGTAGAACTGTTCATTCGTAAAGGCAAAAGACTGGAGTTGACCAAAGTAGGACAGATTTGCTACGATCACGCCCTGGAGCTTCGTCATCTGGAGCGTAAATTCAAACAAACCATCCAGATGTACAAAGCTGCGGGCAGCCACAGCTCCATCACCATCGGAGCCAGCCTCACTACCTTGCAAGCAACGCTCCCCGATCTCATTACAGACTATCTGAAGGAATATCCGTTAACCGAAATTAAGCTTCTGACCGGCAAAACCCATGAAATTGTCACCATGGTCAAAGAGCACAAGGTCGACATCGGTGTCGTCGCCTCCCAAATCAATGCTTCCAGCCTGCACTGCGAGCCTTTGTTCGATGATCACCTCTGTCTTGTGCTGCCGCTTGGACATCCCTTCATTGATCGCAGCGTGATTACCATGGATGATTTGAACGAGCTGCCGATGATTCTGTTCTCCAAAGGAACCTGGTATCGCATCTTGATGGATGAACTCTTCCATCGCTATACGATTTTCCCCAACGTCCAAATGGAAATCGACTCCTTCGAAGCCATTATTCGGCTCGTTTCCACTTGCAAAACAGCCACGCTGCTGCCGAAATCCTATTTGCGGGAAGATTTAATTCGCAATAACGAGCTGATCTTGCGTCAACTGGTCGAATTGGAGCAAACCAAAAGAACGACATCCCTGATCTACTCCGATCATACTTCTGATAATCCAGAAGCCATGAAATTCATAAACCAGGCTGTCACCTGCTTTGCGAAGCATAAATAGCTGCATCAGCCGGTAGGTCAATCACTAGAAAGACCTAGCCTGCGGCTAGGTCTTCAAGTCCATGCACCTTCGCATGCCCCCTAACGAACTCAATACTCTTTATTCGGCCAAAATTGCTCATTCTGAAAATCTAATGAATCCCAGAAGTTCTATTCAACCAAATGATCACCTTTCCGCCTAAAATTTGCTCGATATCGTTAATCCAGTTCATTATATCGCCAAAGTAGCTATTTTCCGGTCTATAAGCATCCTCCAGTTCATTGGATGCACTGTGAGACCGAAATCCGCCATAACAAAGAAGTCTCCGGTGGACATCAATAAGAAAAGCCCAGCCTGCGGCTAGGTCACCCAGTCAAAGGACCTTGAGGCAAACCCAAGACCCTAACGAACTCAATACTCTTTATTCGCCCAAAATTGCTCATTCTGAAAATCTAATGAATCCCAGAAGCTCTATTTCAAACAAATGATCACCTTTCCGCCAATAAAGTGCCCGTTAGCGCCAACTCCGTTCATTAAATCTCAAAAGCAGCCATTTTCCGGTCTATACGCATCCTACAGTTCATTAGATGCATTTTGAGACCGAAAAGCCCTAAAGCGAAGAAGTCTGCGGTGGACCTCAGTAAGAAAACCCCAGCCTGCGGTTAGGTCACCCAGCCCATGAACCTTGAGGCAAACCCAAGACCCCTAACGAACTCAATACTCTTTATTCGCCCAAAATCGCTCATTCTGAAAATCTAATGAATCCCAGATGCCCTATTTCAAACAAATGATCACCTTTCCGCCAATAAAGTGCCCGTTAGCGCCAACTCTGTTCATTAAATCTCAAAAGCAGCCATTTTCCGGTCTATAAGCATCCTACAGTTCTTTAGATACACTTTGAGACCGAAAAGCCCTAAAGCGAAGAAGTCTGCTTTGGACGTCAGCAAGAAAACCCTAGCCTGCGGTGGACGCCAACTAATAATGGGAACCCCTTAACAGCAAAATAGCGCACTGGAATTCCCTCCGCTCGAGGCCGTCCGGGTAAACCAAAAAGCCAACCCGCATTCACATCGAGGTTGGCTTTTCATTTACATATATTTATACCCTACTCCCCAAACCGTTCTAATTCGCTGCGGTTCCTTGGGGTTATCTTCGATTTTTTTCCTAAGATTAGCAATATGCACATCAATCGCCCGATCCGTCACATAGGAATCGAAGCCGCGAACCGTTTGGAGCAAGTCTTCTCGACTGAATACGCGGCCTGGATTGTTGACGAAGCACTTCATGATTTCGAACTCCGAATAGGTCGTCTCAACGATCTGACCGCGAACCAGCATAGAACGAGTATGCAGATTGAGCATGATGCTCTTATCTCCGTCCTTCTTCGTCACCGCTGCTTTGGGCTGCACCTCCATGACAGCGATGGACTGAACGGCAGGGAAATCGCTTTTCTTCTGATACGTATTGGAACGGCGGATGAGCGCATGCACCCGCGCACTCATTTCATGCATGCTGAACGGTTTGCACATGTAATCATCTGCGCCAGCTCCAAGTGCATTGACCCGTTCAACGACTTTATTCTTCATCGAAACAATCATAATCGGCACACCAGATGTTTGACGAACCCGTCTGCAAAGTTCAAGTCCATCCATATCAGGCAGCATCAGATCAAGCAAAATAATGTCCGGGGCAAACTTATAGATCGCTTCCGCCCCATCTTGACCATTCTCTTTACGCATGACTGTAAAGCCTTCTTCACCTAAATACATAGATACCATATCGCCGATCATTGCGTCATCTTCAATCATTAATACTTTATACATTAGGGGTCCACCTTCGCCTCGTCATTCTCTCGTTGTGCACATTGCTAAAGTTGAGGGCTAAAAAGTTGAGATATCCTTCATCTGACAGATTGCGTACTTCCTTTTATATCGGTTCCCTCAGCCTTTACTTCAAGTCCTAATTTACGGGCTACATAAGCTGTTGTACTAGCCTGGAATAAAATAGTGATCAAGACCGCCATAAACGTAACACTTGCAATTAATTCGCTATGCGCTACGCCCAAACCTGCAACCATCCCACTTAATGCGGCAGGAATAACGCCTGTTTCACGCACCCAAAACATAAACAAAATTTCCCGCCAAGTCCAGCCGGCTTTACGATCAGGCCATGTACAAGCTAGAACGGTAAGAGGTCGCGCAACAAAAATAAAAACAAAGATGACACCCAGACTCGTCCAGAGATTCGCCACAATCAAAGGAAAATTCACTTGGCTGCCCAAGAGAATGAAAATCAACATTCGCATGATAACGGTCATATTATCGGAAAAATGATCCATCTCATGCCGTTTGTCTTGCATATTCAGTTTGAAGGTTTCGGCATTCCCCCACATTAAACCAGCCGTGAAGGTTGCCATAAAACCGCTGACGCCCACATATTCGCCCGCAATATAAGCCCCCAAAGAAGTAACAACCATCGCAATCGTCGCATAATCTCTCAATAATCCTAATCGCGAGTGGGCAGTCAAGTAAGTCATTCCAAACCCTATGACCGCTCCCAATGCGAGTCCGCCAAGCGCAGTCTTCACAAAATCTAAAATACCTGAGGCTATAGAAATCTTCTCTGTCCCCAAAATAATCGCCAGCAAGGAGAAGGTTAAGATGGATGCCGTCGCATCGTTAAATGCGGATTCACTCTCTACCGTTTCCCTCACTTTCGTGCGGATCTTCACTTGTTTGAATACCGGAATGAGTGTGGCTGGATCCGTAGAAGCAATAATTGCCCCTAGCAGCAAAGCATACAGCCAAGGTAAATCTAAGAGCAGATGAGCTATAACCGCGACTGCGCCACAAGTAAGCAATACACCCGGTATACTTAATAAACCAACAGTCAGCCACACTTTACGCAGCCCAGTCAGTCTAATATTGCGTCCCCCGTCAAAAAGGATTAACGACGATCCAAGAACAAGAATAAATTGATTCGTGAACGAGGTGCTCGTCTCATCAATCCAGTGAAAAGCTTGACCTGCCAACATTCCCGCCACAAGGAATAAAGCCACATCAGGCAGCTTTAACCATTGCGCAGCTTTGCCGAAAAACATGCCCAAACCAAAAATTAAAACGAGCAGAATAAGTACATGTTCAATAAGGTGGGATGTTGTATTTTCCATTACCCGATTACTTCACTCTCAAACCTATCAATTTGTTCATTCGTTCCGATGATCACCATCATATCATTCTCATTGACGACATCCGTAGAGGTCGGGGCAATAATGACGCCTGTTTGTTTGTTAATAGCGACTACGCTGCAGCCAAATTTGGCTCGCGGGTCGAGTTCTTTTATCGTTAGTCCACACAATCGTTTGGGTACAGACAGCTCGGCAATCGTGTAATCCTTGGAAATTTCGATATAGTCCAGCAAGTTCGGCGAGTTTAATTGATGCGCTACTCGGATGCCCATGTCCCGCTCCGGATATATCACCCGATCAACCCCTAACTTCTGCAATACCTTCCCATGAAGTTCAGATAGCGCTTTGGCAACAACCTTTTTGACGCCCAAATCCTTGAGCACAATCGCCGCCAAAATGCTGGATTGAATGTCATCACCAATGGCAACCACCGCACAGTCGAAATTACGTACACCTAATGATTTGAGTACTTCCTCGTCTGTAGCATCAGCTACTACGGTATGGGTAAGCACATGACTCATCTCGTCTACAGCTTCCTCGTCCCTATCTACACCAAGCACCTCGTTGCCTAGTTTGATAAGTTCTTTGGAAATACTCGCCCCAAACCGTCCGAGTCCTACGACCACATACTGCGTCTTTTTCATCTTCTTTCCCCTATCCAATCGTGATTTTACCCTCAGGGTATCTAAATAATTCTTTCTCTTGCTTAGGTTGAAGCGCATACGCCAGTGTAATCAGGCCTAATCGACCAGCAAACATCGTCATAGAGATGAGAATTTTGCCAAATGTCGTTAAATCCGGCGTCAGCCCCATCGTTAATCCGACTGTTGCGAATGCCGAGGTGACTTCAAATAATATTTTTAGCAGCTGCGAATCCTCCGTCGTTGACAGCAGCATCGTAACCATAATGACCAGAAACAAGGCGACCATCGTTAGGGTAATCGCTTTGAGAATGCGATCCTTAGCCAAACGGTAGCGGAAGATAACGATATCTTCTTTCCCACGGATCATCGTGATGATTGCAGCTATAAGAATCGTGAACGTCGTGGTCTTGATACCGCCTCCTGTTGAACCGGGCGATGCCCCGATGAACATTAGAATAACCATGAAAAATTGCGAAGCTTGCCGCATAGCGCCGATATCTACCGTATTCGGACCCGCTGTACGCGGGGCAACAGATTGGAAGAATGAGGCTAGAATTTTCCCGCCCATATGCAGCGAACCTATTGTTCTGTTATTCGTATATTCGAATATAAAGATGATGAGGGCACCTAGTACAATGAGCAGGCCAGTCATGCTTAACACGACCTTTGAATGGAGCGAAAGCCGCTTGGTGCTGCGGAAATCAATAGCGTCGGACATGACAATAAAGCCAATACCCCCAAGCACGATGAGAGCCATTGCCACGAAGTTGATCACAAAATCATCCACATATCCCGTTAATGAAATGAAAGGAGCATCTACCGTTCCAAACAGATCAAAGCCCGCATTGTTAAACATAGAAATGGCATGCCAGATGCCAAAGTACAAAGCTTTTGAGAAACCCAAATCAAATGACCAACGAATCGTGAAAATGACTGCAGCTATAGCTTCAATCGTTAAGGAGTAAATCAAGACTCTGCGAATCAATCGCACGATACCTTCCATGCTGCCTTGGTTGAAGGCTTCTTGCAGAACAAGTCTCTCCTTGAGCGTAATTTTTTTGCGAAATACAAAAGCTAGCAAGGTAGCCATTGTCATGAATCCTAAGCCGCCAATTTGAATTAAACATACAATAACAACTTGTCCAAACATCGTATACGTGCTCCCTGTGTCCACAACAACAAGTCCTGTTACACAAGTCGCTGAAGTTGATGTAAAGAGCGCATCGATAAATGGAATAGACTGGCCTGTTGCCGAAGCAAACGGAAGCATCAAAAGGCAGGTTCCCAATAAAATGATAACGGCAAACCCAAGCACTAAAATTTGAGGCGGTGTCATTGGCCTGAATTTCAATTTTTTAATCATAACGCCTCCCGTATTAAGCAAAAAACTCTGAATTTCCAGTGCTTTCCCGGTAGGATTCCCCGTTCTCATGAAGAAATTCGGCTTGTCATGCAATTGATAGGTATTATATAACTGTTTAGGTTTCTTTACCACTGAATTGGCAATCTTTTTAAACTGTGGTAACGTGAAAAGATGGGTTTCATAATTGTGAACCAGAAGGGAAATTCACTATGCCAAGGCCAACCTTAAATCGTCATCTCCTCTTACTTGCCAGTATCGGAATCGCGTTATATCTTGTCATAACCATTCTATACGGACTCCAAACCGAAGAAGCATCAGCCGGTGACAATCCTTCGATCACTAAGGCCGCCGCCGCAGACAGCGCGACACAATTCATAAGTGGGCGATATGGCGTGAAAGCCTCCGATACTTTCGTCGTGTATCAGTCCAAAAAAGACCGCAGCGGTTATTTGCAAAAGGAACAATTACTCGAACCTTATAATAAAACATATGGGGAACGTTACCCGATTGATTATTATCAAGTTAGTGTAAATGACAAGAAAACGAATCGTCAATTCATCGTTGAAGTTAATTATACGAATGCCTCCGTCATCGGTTGGCACGAAATACTCGCCTCTCCCCAAGGAGCGCTCATCAGCAAGCAGAAAGCCGATATTTTGGCCAAGCAGGAAATGCGGACGCAGGGACTTAATCCCGATGAAATGACCCTCATCGACGTTGACAAATCAGAAGCTGATGAAGATAACGGTACAACGCTTTATTACGAGAAAACCTCTGCGCCTCTGGGCGAGGCTAAGTTTCAGGTGCGCATGGAATTCGATGAGAAAAGCCTGGTTGGCTATACGGCTCAATTCAGCTTACCTTCCTCCCATAAGGCCTGGATCGACCAACAGGATCACTCGGCTTCCGTGATGACCTGGATTTCTATGGGCTTCACAATCCTTATGGCCCTTGCCTCCATCGTCTTCGCTATCATTTATAGAAAACATATGAGATTCAGCAGAGGCTTATATTTAACCGCCATATTCCTAGCCATTTATATTACGAACAACTTTAATATGTATCCAGCTTTTCGGTCCGTGAGCGGTACAGTGAACGTCGAATTCGCTACATGGGCAACCATCATTTTCATGGACGTGGTTACGGTTTTGTTAGGTGTTTCGCTCTATTTCGCACTAGTAGCCGGCAACGGTTTGTGGGCTGCTGCCGGTCAAAACAAATGGCCCGCTTGGAAAGAGCGCAGGTTCGGCAGCGATGTCTTCCACGGTATGGGACGCGGCTATTTATTGGCCCTCTTCATTCTAGGCATTCAGCAGGTGCTGTTCTATGCCGGGGAAACGAGCTTTGATGTCTGGGCCGTCAATGACCCTACGGATTCGGTACTCAATATGCTGGAACCCCGCCTATTCCCGCTGATGGCCTGGGTTGCGGCGATTTCGGAAGAGGCAACCTACCGGCTGCTCGGCATTATTTTATTCAAAAAATTGTTCCGCAACAACTTCATTGCTGTCTTGATTCCTAGTATCATATGGGCAGCCAGCCATACCCAGTATCCGATTTATCCGGTATATACAAGGTTAATTGAGGTTACGATTATTGGCATTATTCTTGGTTATGTATTCCTCAAATACGGTTTCATCACCGCTGTATTCGCACATGCCTGTATGGACAGCATTCTGATGGGCATGTCGCTCTTCTCGCTCGGGCACATCAGCGATATTCTAGCCGGTATCTTCTATCTCCTGCTGCCGGCGCTCATTGGTTTACTGTTGGCTTGGATACATGGAAAAAGACGGCCGCCCCTTACTCCTGGGGAATTGCCGCCTCGCCTTGAAGTGCTTTGATAATTTCGCCCGCCAATTTCTCACCGATACCCAGAGGCTTGAAGTCTTGAACTTCAGCCTCTTTTATTTTGCGCACGGAGCCGAAATGTTTGAGCAGCGCCTTGCGCCGTTTTTCACCAATACCCGGTATGGCATCGAGCTGGGACACGACCATCGATTTCGCTCTTGTTTCCCGGTGGAACGTGATGGCGAATCGGTGGACTTCATCTTGAATCCGCTGAAGCAAGTAGAACTCCTGGCTATCCCGCGGCAATGGAACGATCTCTGCGGGATCACCGATCATAAGCTGTGCTGTCTTATGTTTCGCATCCTTGACCAGTCCGCAGATCGGGATGAAGAGGCCCAACTCATTCTCCAGTACATCCACCGCCGCCGAGATTTGCCCCTTCCCGCCATCTACGACGATCAGATCGGGCATCGTCAGGTTATCCTTGAGCACCCGCTCGTACCTGCGCCGAATAACTTCGCGCATAGTCTCGTAATCATCCGGTCCAACGACCGTCTTCACTTTATATTTGCGGTATTCCTTGCGATCCGGCCGACCGTCTACGAAAACAACCATCGCCGACACTGGGTTAGTCCCTTGAATATTGGAATTATCGAACGCTTCAATCCGGCGTATCGTTCCAAGACCCAGCCATTCGCCCAGATTCTCAACCGCTTTGGTTGTCCGCTTCTCATCCCGCTCTACTAGTCGGAACTTCTCGTCCAGCGCATTGCGCGCGTTGTCCTTAGCCATATCAACCATTTGCTTCTTGAGTCCGCGCCGCGGAATATGCACCTTGACCTTAAGCCAGGATTCCAATGCTTCGCGGACATCAATCTCCTCCGCTTCCGCTTGAGCAGCTTCCTTCGTGGGCACGGCTTCCGCAGATTCCTCTACGGCAGAAGTCGCTTCCTCTGCGACAGAAGTCGCTTCCCTCACGGCTGAAGCCTCTTCCCCCTGCACAGGCATGGTCGGAAGGAAGATTTCCTTAGGCAGCGCCGGATTCTCGCTGTAGACTTGCGTCACATAAGTCATGAAATCACTGTATTCATCGCCGTAATAAGGGAAGAGCGAGACATGGCGCTCGATCAGCTTGCCCTGGCGCATATATTGAATGTGCACAGCCATCCAGCCCTTGTCGACTGCGTAGCCGAATACGTCGCGGTCCAGCGCATCCACGGAGTTGATCTTCTGCTTCTCCATCACCGCTTCGATGTTCAAGATATGATCACGCAATTCCTTCGCGCGCTCAAAGTTCAGTTCCTCCGCTGCCGCCAACATCTTGGTGGTCAGCTCTTCCTTAATAACGTCGTGTCCCCCGTTAAGGAAACGACTGATCTCTTGCACCATCCGCTCGTTCGTCTCCGCGGTGATATCGAATTCGCATGGCGCCAGACACTGCCCGATATGATAGTATAGGCATACTTTCTCGGGCATAGTCTTGCACTTGCGCAGCGGATAAAGCCGATCCAGCAGTTTCTTCGTCTGCTGGGCCGCAAAAGCGTTCGGATAAGGGCCGAAATACTTGCCCTTATCCTTATAGATCCGCCGCGTGACTTCCAGACGCGGCTGCGCTTCATTGGTAATCTTGATGTAAGGGAACGTCTTGTCATCCTTCAACAGGACATTGTATCTGGGATGATGCTGCTTAATCAGATTACACTCGAGAATTAACGCTTCCATATTCGAGGACGTAATAATATATTCAAAGTCGCGGATTTCGCTGACTAGTTTTTGCGTCTTTGCACTGTGACTTCCTGTGAAATAGGAACGCACACGATTTTTCAAAACTTTGGCTTTGCCCACATAAATAATAGTGCCTTCGCGGTTTTTCATAATGTAGCAGCCCGGTTTGTCAGGCAATAAAGATAGCTTGTGCTTAATCACTTCTAAACTTTGTTCACGGACTTTGGGGTCTTCCTGTTCCTGCTCGGTCATGCCCTCGTCTCCTTTCACACAACAAAAAAGCTCTTTCTCAGCATAGCAGAAAAAGAGCTTTTTCACACGAACAATTGTTTCTAGTTTCTAACAAATTATTGATGACGGGATACTACATTTTTGAGTGCTTCTTTGGATTGGAAGCCCACAACTTTATCAACAGGCTGTCCGTCTTTGAAAACGATCAGTGTTGGGATACTCATAACGCCAAAGCGAGCAGCGGATTCTGGATTGTCATCCACGTTAACTTTTGCGATTTTCAAAGTTTCGATTTCTTTATCAAGTTCTTCCAATACAGGAGCGATCATTTTACAAGGTCCGCACCAAGGCGCCCAGAAGTCTACAAGTACTGTACCTTCTCCTTCAACTTCTGCTTTAAAGCTGTTATCAGAAACATTCACGATTGACATGATAGTTCCTCCTTCTAAGAATGGATTTGATTTATAGCATCAAGTAGGACATAGCTACCGATGAACGTCAACAAGTAAAGTATACCACACCACTAGGTCATTTCAACCAAGCCAACATTTAGCCACAAGCAGTTGAAAACATTCCTAGATCGTCGGTAAACCTACAGGCAGCCCCTGAAGCCTTTGCTGCTCAATATAAGCGATACGATCCTTCAAATTCGCTTGCAGCAGCTGCAGCATTTCCATTTGTCGCTCAATGTCTTGCAGCTTCTCTGTGTAGAGTGGCAGCAAATCATCGCACAACGACTCCTGATTTTTCATGACACAGTTGAGAAAGCTTTCGATTTGCTCGGTCGTGAAGCCTAAACTTAAATAGAATTGAATGGTTTTCACGCGTTCCACAACCATCTGGTTGTAGACTCTGTAGCCATTTTCTTCGCGTTGTGTCGTGATGAGTCCTTTGGCTTCATAGTACCGCAATGAACGAATGCTGGCACCGGTAAGCTTGGATAATTCACTAATCCGCATCGCCTTCACCTTTTCCTTGATCAAGTAAGGATGTACTCATTGTAAACCATGACACTAATGTTAGAGTCAAGTCTTATTTTACAGAATCCGCTCTTAACGGTGATTGTTTTCATAATTGTCACCTCGATTAGCTTTACAACTTTCGACGAATTTGGGTATACTAAGCTTAAACTACGAATGTCGGACGTTAGGGGGTAACCACATGAGCGATCCTAAACACCCTGAGCTTCACGTGTATGAAGAACCGCGTAACGATTTAATGGATGTAGGCATTGGCTTTGGCGGATTCTTCGCAGTCTTGTTTATTATTGCAGCTATTGCTACAGTGATTCAAGTTATGAAATAGAATCGTCCAAGCCTAGCAACAGAGCCGCTTTGCACTCACCTGTGAAGCGGTTTTTTTCTTGCAGTTTGCTTGTCCAACAGGATGTAAGATATAAGCAACGGGCCACCACTTACAGTTAAGACAGAAGGAGACCAATTATTCCATGATTAAAGTTCAACCAGAACGCCAGAAACTTATGTCCTTCATTGGCCTAACCGATGCGGATCTACAGCTTTTGAAAAGCAAACAAGCCGCTTTTCAGCTTGTCGTGGACAAGCTTGTAGACGAATTGTATGCAGAGATTATTAGATGGCCTGAGCTCGTCGCCCTTATTGAGAAACACAGTACCATTGAACGCCTTAAGGAAACACAACGTTGGTATTTCTTATCTATGGCATCCGGTGTGATTGATGAAGAATATATCAAAAAACGGCTTTTTATTGGAAACGTCCATTCGCGAATCGGCTTAACGACTTCCTGGTACCTCGGCACTTATTTAAAATATGCAGATTTAGCTACCTTTCATTTCAAGCAGCATCTTCCTGATGACTGGGCTCAAGTTCTTCATTCGTTGAGCAAAATGTTTAACTTGGATTCTCAGCTTGTCCTCGAGGCTTACGAGCACGAGGAGAAACAGAAGATCCAAACGCTGGCAGATGAGCAAAATAAAATGTTGACGACGATCACCAGCGCCGTCCAAGATCTTGCTTCCATGATGGTTGAGCTTGGCGGCAGCAGCCAGACGGTTGCTGATACGGCGATTCAGACTGCTGAATCCCAAGAGCTCTCCAACACGCGCATCGATGAGCTCAACAATGAGATCAAAGACATCGCGAAGATGGGCTCCGTCATGAAAGAAATCTCCGATCAGACGCATCTGCTCGGATTGAACGCAGCCATTGAAGCCGCCCGTTCCGGCGAGCATGGCCGCGGCTTCGAAGTCGTCGCCAACGAAGTGCGCAAACTCGCTTCCCACTCCAGAGAATCGCTGGATCAGATTCAATCCAAGCTAAAGCTGATTACGCAGAAGCTTGACCTGGTCAAGAAAGGCTCCGAGGAAACTACGCACTACGCGCGTACCCAAGCTGCCAGCGCTCAGGAGCTGACCTCCTTCGTGCAAATGATTGAGAATGTGACAGCTGAGCTGGAGAAGTTGAAGAAATAGCGAGAAGGACCGTCAGGAGGGATTGTTCCTCTTGACGGTCCTTTTAATTAGTGTGCTTAAAACCGGCGGTAGTATGCTTAATCCTGCCGATAGCATGCTTATTCCAGTGCGGGAGCAACTTTTCCATCCCAACGCCGCTAAAGGGAACTACGATCCTCTATTTTGTCGAAAATCAACCAAATAGCTATCCAAGCGGAACTACGATCCCTTATTTGCCGATTTTGGCTTCTGAAGCCTGCTTATTATGGCAAATAGCGCCCTGTAGTTCCGTTTCACTTTGAATCCACCACTTTTCTCCTCAATAGCGGATCCTAGTTCCCTTTCAGCGGTCTTACGGGTCCTACAGGTCTTGCAGGTCCAGCGGGTCCTGCGGGTCTTGCAGGGCCAGCGGGTCCTGCGGTTCTTACAGGTCTTGCGGGGCCAGCGGTTCTTACAGGTCTTGCGGGGCCAGCGGGTCTTGCGGGTCTTGCGGGTCTTGCGGGTCTTGCGGGTCTTGCGGGTCTTGCGGGGCCAGCGGGTCTTGCGGGGCCAGCGGGTCTTGCGGGTCTTGCGGGTCTTGCGGGTCTTGCGGGTCTTGCGGGTCTTGCGGGTCTTGCGGGTCAAGTGTTTCCAGCTATTCTGCCCGTTCCGCCTATTCTGCATGTTCTGTCTGTTCTGTCTGTTCTGTCTGTTCTGCCCGCTCCGCCTGTTCTGCCCGTTCTGCCCGTTCTGCCCGTTCTGCCCGTTCTGCCCGTTCTGCCCGTTCTGCCCGTCCCGTCTGTTCCGCCCGTTCTGCCCGTTCTGCCCGTCCTGCCCGTCCCGCCTGTCCCTGCGGTTCCAGCAGTCCCTGCCATCCCATCATTTCCCCCGCTTATTCGTCCCCGTCACCTCAACGACATCAACAAAAGGGCGAATACGGTCCATGATGCGCTGCCCTTTGTACTCCTCATCGCCATCCTTGTTGGTGAAGCTGAAATGCTTCTCCAAGTCGTGAAGCGCATAGTTTGAAGTAAAAAAGGTCGGCTTCCGGTTCATCCGATGATTCACGATGGCGCCTATGACATGGTCCCGCAGCCATGGATTCAAGTTTTCTGCGCCAATATCATCGAAAACCAGCAGATCCGTATCTTTCAGGAGGTCAATCGTTTCCTTGAGCTTATTCGGCTCCTGGAACATCCCCTTCAAGTCCTCCGCGAAATCCGGCATATAGACAATAGCGCCTGTCATACCGACCTTGGCCAATTGATGCAGCATGTAACCCATCAGAAACGTTTTTCCCGTCCCGAACGATCCAGATAGGTATAATCCACGCGGCTGCAGCCCGTCTTCCATCGTCAGACTGACATAGTCGTTGATTTGCATGACCGCTTTGGCTCGATCCAAATCCGTTTCCAGAATTTCTCCGAAAGAGTAGCTGCGCGAGATCATCCGCGGATCCACGTGAAAAGTACGAATACGACTGCTGATCGCATCTTGCAGCTGCTTCGCATTGAACTTCTTGCAGGCCACCTTCTCCTCATGAATAAAAGCTTTCTCATTCACGAAGTCAGCCGTAAGCATCGTATAATGTCCTGTCATATCATTGGGACATCGGTCCAAGCCAGGGCAATTCGAACAGTTTTTGAACTCGGTTACGTACTGGTAGAGCTTGTTCATATTAATCTTGACCGTATAGTCATCGACAAACGGGTACTTCTGGCGAAATTTGTGAACCAAGGCATCGTCCATGACTGCCCTGATTTTGTCTTCTGCCTTCCGTCTCCATTCGGAATTCGGCATTGATTTGAGTAAGTGCGACAGGGATTCCATGCTTGCGGCACCTCCTAATTTATCAGGCATGTTACTTAAAATTACTTATCTAAAATGAGCGACACTCCCCGTTACCTCACGGACCCACTTGGCCCTTGGCTAGCTTTTGCGATTAAAGCGCTCATCCAGCTTCTGCGCCATCCGGCGCGCTGCCTCCAGCTCTTCTTCCGTCAGCCTCGATGAGGCTGCGGCACCGGCGTCCGGCACCACAATCGGGATGTGCGGCTTCTGCGTCTTGCCTTGACGACCTCTGGTTACAGAGCCGCTGCTCGCTTTGGCTGCTTCCACCTTGGATGCGGCTTTCAGTTTGTAGCTGATCTTCTCGCGAACGTACTCGACCGCGTGCTCATAGGAACTGATTTGCTTGCCCAGCATATCTGAAGCGACTGCTTCAATCGAAGATTTGGCCCATGAACGACGGTCAATGTGCAGGAAGTGGATCAGTACATTGATGACTTCTTCGTTTAATTTATAATTCAAATCAATTTTCTCAAATATGTTAAGTACACCGTCAGGTATCGAGCCCTGAGTGAAAAACATTTTCAAGACTGCGGTATACGGCTCGTTACGCATAATGTAATTGTACTGATGGTCTGTACATTCGCCGCGAAGCTGCTGCGGCACTTCCAGATAATAGGCCATTTCAACGGACTTATCGCCTGCCGTGTCTTCGGAAATATCCGATTCTTTGCCTTGCGCCTTGTCTTCTGAACGCGCTATTGTCCGCTCGCGGTCCTCATCGCGCTTCTTGCTCTGCCTGTAGAACAGGTTTGCATTGTATTGCATCAAATCCATCTGGAGCTCGCCATCTTCGGCAAACACGCCATCCTCGTCAAGCAAACGGCATGTTTCCTGCAATGACAGGTTGTATTTCTTAGCGACGATATTAATAGCCGCCATCTGATCCGGCTTATGCTTAAGCGCCTCAACGAATACCCGATTGCTCGCTCCGCGAGGGAACCTCATGATGATGTCGGCATACTGGAAGCCTTTGGTCGTGACATCCATTCGCGCGTCCCCCTGCTTGCTCGCAGAAGCCTCGTACAGCGCTTGTTCCAGTTCATAGTCGACCACTTGGGTATTGAGACGGAACAAATCGTAGAAGGGTACCGACAGGTTCTCTTCACTGGCATCGCGGCACTCTTCAGGCTCTGGAGATAACAGATCTTCCCGCAGAGACAGCAGCATGAATTTGCCAACCTTATCGCGCAGCAGCAGCGTTAAGTGCTGATTGCGGAAAAACTCATTCGGACTCAAAGGTTGGAACAAGGTGTAAACGAACACATAGTCTTCTTCACCTGGCAGAAACTTGCGGGTCGTTTGCAGAAGGCCAATGGCCTCCAGCTTGGAGGATTGTTCGATCAAATACTTGCGGCCGCGCTCTCCTTGTTCAAGCTCAAGCAGCAAGAATAATTTGCGCTGTTGTTCCATCGGTGAAAATCCGACTTTTTCTGCACTCATCTGCTGATAGAGAGCTTGATAGAGGCTAATTGCCAATCCGCCTATCATCGGTTGATACATCATTGCCAACATTTTATAATCCAAACTGCTCAAAGAAAACTCACGGCTCACACAAAACCTGTGATTTTCCGTGAAATGCAGCATATTCGTCATTCGCATCCCGTTACAGCACCATCCTGCCTCAACCGTTTACAGCTCCAAAAGCTACTCGGTTTCTCTCTATTAGTCTACCACAAAAATCGACAATCTTGGTATCTACCGGAGAAAAGATAATATTACCTAAAAAGATAAAACAATGAAAAAACCAACTATGCTGTTGGCCGAATAATTGAAAAATTCCTATTAATCTCCGGTAGATGCGCACTCCGTTTGTTTTTTGTAGCTGGTACCCCATTCTTTCATGAGCAAAATAATCGGCACCAACGTTTGGCCAAATTCCGTCAGCGAGTATTCTACTTTTGGCGGAACCTGATGATAAACCTCACGGTGGACCACGCCATCTTCCTCTAACTCTCTTAGCTGCAAAGTCAGCATTCTCTGGGTGATCGTCGGACAGATTCTTTTGAATTCATTGAATCTTTTGGTCCCTCCGATCAGATGATACAGAAGCACACCTTTCCATTTGCCGCCTATGACATCCAATGTATATTCAACTGGACAGGCTTCCTTATTCGGACTATCTCCGTATCCACTTTTGCGATCACGCAATCAGAGCCAACTCCTTGACGGTATACAAATTGATACTACATAACATCATTGTGCGTACTTACTATTCTAGAACGGATCGATTAAACTAACAACCATAGAAACAATGATTTTTTAGGAGATGAGCATATGATTGCAAAAGAAACAATGAAAGCGGCGGGCCTTTATCAATATTTAAATTCTCGTACACGTCAAGGCAATTTTCGTCTGCACTGCCTCTGACGGCTATCACAGCCTGGGAGGCCTTATTTGAACGACTCGGCGTGTCCAAGACCAGAGACAACAATGCTGGCAAGAGCATCCTCATCATCGGAGCTGCCGGAGGTGTCGGTTCCATTGCCACCCAACTGGCCAAACATGTCGGACTTACCGTTGTCGGCACGGCCTCCCGTCCCGAGTCAGCCGCTTGGGTGAAACCGAACAGCCTTTGAATTTGACTTTGCTCAAAAATAAAAGTGTTACCTTTGTTTGGGAACTCATGTTCACTCGCTCGATGTTCCAAACAGCCGATATGATTGAACAACATCATCTGCTCGATGAAGTAGCTCAATTGATCGCAGCCGGAACCCTTCGCAGCACTTTAGCCGAAAGGTTCTCTCCCATCAACGCAGCCAATCTGCGCAAAGCTCATGCGATCCTCGAAGCAGGTTCAACCGTTGGCAAAGTTGTTTTAGAATACTTTTGATACAGAGTCACACTCAAGCAGAAAAAAAACCTCAATTCCACATGAGTGGCGTTGAGGTTTTTTCAATCTTGTGCATCTTGTACGTCTTGTTCGTGCGCTGCCTCCCCATACATAGCGGGATTCAGCTTTCTGGCAATTGTCCAATCCAACTGTACTCGCTCCGTTGCAACATCCTCCAAGCTCTCCACCCAAAGCCGAATCAAGTCATTCATCTTAGGGGCGCTTCTGAAAGGGATTTGATGCTTGGCATCCTTGAGAAAATAAAGCGAGCTGTGCGGCAGTTTCTCATGCAGCATGTTCGCATACCGGTGAAATCCATGGTCTTTCTGACCATAAATCAAAAGGACTGGATGCTCAATGTGGCCTAAACAACGCGTGCATGAATACGTAATGGACTGCTCGAAATAAGCTTTGACATTGTCTGGCGCATCATGTTTAGCACTTTCAAGCTGCTGCCGATACGTCGTTTCCTTGTCCGCATTGCCATAGATGACGGCTCTTTGGAGCAGCTTCAGAAGCAGCTCTGAACCTGCCATCCGCGATGCGAGCCAGGCCCTGCCTTTATTATAGGCATCCGTTAATTCCGACATCCCGCTTACGACGATGCCGCCTAGGAAGCGTTCTGGATTCGCCAGCAAGCCTTCGAGAACGACCGATCCGCCTGTCGAATAGCCGCATAGATAAGCTTTCTCAATGCTTAGGTAATCCATCAGTTGGCAAATATCCTCTACAATAAGGGCATAGTTGAAGGTTCTTTGGGATGGATTGCTGGCCCCATGGCCTCTAATATCAAAAGTGATAACTCGGAAATGACCGGATAACTGTTCTTTTTGATAGGCGAATGCCTGTGAGGTTAATAAAGGCGGATGAATGAAGACAAGAGGTGTGCCGGTTCCCGTGCTTTCATAGTGCAGTATCGTCCCATTCACATAAGCGAAAGGCAAAGTCGTCTCCTCCATCAGATCAAGTTGGGCATTCCCACCTTAGCCTGACCAACTCTGCCTGCTTTTATGATAATTAAAACATTTTGAAACCGCGGATACGAAGCGCCTTAATTGCCGATCCACTAAGAATCGCCCCTGCCAAGCCACCGATAGCCGGAACGATATCGACAATCGTAAAGCTCGCGTCGCTGGATAGAAAAGAAGCCGAAGCCGTTCCTACAGATCCATAAATCACGACTCCAACGACGAGTGCAAGGAATGCATAGAGTGGAAACCAAGTCGTTTTCATTAACATGTTCAAAATAAAACCGATTCCAAAAAATAACACCATCATCAAGACAGTGGCAATAACCATTTGCAGCAATGTATGTACCCCCTTAAACTTGTCAAAACTCTTTCGTTTGCTTTGCCCAGCTTCCTTATAATTGTAATCTACGAAATGGTACAGGTAAAGTGTACACAAATTGAACATTTCATTCTTCACCCTTTGTTCATTTGCCCTTTCCCCATGAATTGGATACAATGTAGGGGATATTAGCCTTGAATGGAGGAACCACTCATGAGTGAAGCCGTACAAACGCTGGAAGGCTGGTATGCGCTGCATGATTTCCGTCTAATCGATTGGAACGCATGGCATGCTGCAACCCCACAAGAGCGTAAACACGCAACAGAAGAGCTGAACACTTTCCTGTCCCAGTGGCAGCAAGTCGAAAACGATAAAATCGGCAGCACAGCCGTTTATAGCATCGTTGGTCAGAAAGCCGATTTCGTATTCATGCAAATGCGTGAAACACTAGAAGATTTGAATGATCTGGAGAATGCTTTCAATAAATCCAGCTTCGCCGCTTTCACAATTCCGGTCTATTCCTATGTATCTATCGTCGAATTAAGCAGTTACCTGGCCAAACCGGGTGTTGATCCTGCGGAAGATCCAGAGCTGCAAGCACGCTTGAAGCCGATTCTGCCAAAAGCGAAGCATATCTGCTTCTATCCAATGAACAAACGCCGCGATGGCAATGACAACTGGTACATGCTCCCTGCGGATGATCGCAAAACGATGATGCGCAGCCATGGCATGATTGGACGTACATACGCTGGTAAAGTAAAACAAATCATCACCGGCTCTGTTGGCTTGGATGATTGGGAGTGGGGCGTTACGTTATTTTCCGAAGACCCGCTTCACTTCAAGAAGCTCGTTTATGAAATGCGTTTCGATGAAGTGAGCGCTCGTTTCGGCGAGTTCGGAGACTTTTATGTCGGCAACCTGCTTTCACCGGAGAAATTCGCCAAGCTGATTCAAGTTTAAGATATAGTCAAAGAGTGATAGACCCCGTGGTCTGTCACTTTTTTTTGTTCAATCGCATACATCAAGTATAAAAAGAAGCACTGCCCCGTAGTGAGCAATGCTTCTTATCGCTTCAATTCTATTCCTCATCGTCATCATCGCGCAGTGCCGCCGCTAGCTCGGCTTCCAACTGCGCTTTGCGCGCCAGATAAACTTCCGTATCCCGGTCACGTTGACGGCCTTTTTCCTTGAGACGTTCAATGGCAGGAAGAATCAGAATATCTATTTCTTTTTGTACAACAGCTACATGATCGTACCGTTTCTCAGTCTCTAAGAAATGACCGACCTCGATCAGGGCGTTGTAACGATCCAGTTCATCCCGGGTAAGAAGTCCTCTTACTTGGACACTGCAGTGCCGCATGGCGATCCCCCCGTTGTTTGAAGATGACTAGAAACGACCTTTGCGAATTACAAGCGGAATACCGCCGATAATGTAAAGGTAGCGCATATCGACTACTTTTTTCATCATGGCTGCAACGTTGCCTTTCAATTTGCGGGAACCAACAATACCGATCGCTTGACCTTTGCCTAGGGAAGCTACTGTTCCTTTGTTGGAGAACTTGAATGTTTTCATTTGCGATCCGCGAATGGAAGCAATCAGGTTGTGCGCAACAGCTTCACCTTGCTGCATTGCGATTTGCGCTGTTGGCGGGAAAGGTCTGCCTTCATCGTTCATCACGATGGAACAGTCACCCACCACATAGATGTTATCGAATTGAGGAGCACGCAAATGCTCGTCAACTTTGATCCGGCCGCGCATCGTTTCGAAGCCTGCTTCATCCAGCATGTGGTTGCCGCGGATACCGCCCGTCCATACCACCGTAGCTGCTTTGATGAACTCATCGCCGGCAATCAGAACACCTTCAGGCGTGCATTCTTTGATTGCTGTACCGATTTTGAACGTAATGCCTTTGTCCGTCAGTACTTTCATCGCATACTCAACAAGCTCAGGATCGAATCCTGGCAGTGCGGTTGGTGCTGCTTCAATATTATAAATCTTCACGAGGGAAGGATCTACGTCGAACTCTTTGCACAGCTGTGGAATACGGTCAGCAAGTTCACCAATGAACTCGATACCAGTGAATCCAGCTCCACCGATCACGAATGTCAGGTAATCTTTGCGGTCCGGTTCACGCTTGTATTTGGCGAATTGATACTCAATATGCTCACGAATGAAACGAACACTATTGATACTGCGGATATTCAGTGCATTTTCTTTGAGTCCCGGGATGCCGAAAGTTTCCGCCTCGCCGCCGAGACCGATAACCAGATAGTCGTAAGAAAGCGTACCGTCTTCGAGAATAACCTTTTTCTCGTGCGGACGGATTTGGGTAACGGTGGATTTCACGAAGTCCACTTTAAATTCATCGATTAATTTCAAAATGTTCACGCGTGCATTTTCAGGATTATCCGTTCCTGCCGCAGGCATGTGCAGATGGGTAGTGATATAATGGTAGTCATGCTTGTTTACGAGCGTAACGTCAGCTTCATTGTAATTTAACTCTTTTTGCAAACGAATCGCAGAAAGAATCCCGCCATAACCGGCGCCCAAAATAACGATTCTTGGTATTCTACTCATATCTCTCTCACTTCCATATCCGTATTTATAGTCCTATGATCTCTCTATTTTGTGAAAAATTACACAAACAGCTTCAAAAGTAGTATACTGCTTCTAGTTTGCACTCACGGGCAGCGAATTATGATGAAACAGGCTGAAATTCGTCACAACATGCGTAAAGCGATTCTCATGATATAATATAATTTTCATAAGTAAATATCAAGTGCTATTTTGGCTTAAAATAAGGCGTGAGGAGCATTCTAGCTTGTCCATGCATTGTAAGCATAACTTATCATATATATAAGCGATTTATATAAAGAAATCACACTTTTCTGTTTCCTTCATTTGAAGAGACGTTTATAATGGTATAATGATTGTGACTGAACTGAGAATTATTCTTACTCACATCAAAGGAAATGAATCGGAGGAGTTTAAGCAAATGAGCCAGAAAGAAACAAATCAAGACATCGTCGATATTATTGTAATTGGTGGCGGCCCTGCTGGGATGTTCGCTTCTTTTTACGCAGGTATGCGTCAAGCATCCGTTAAAATTATTGAAAGTATGCCGCAGCTCGGCGGGCAACTTGCAGCCCTTTATCCAGAGAAGTACATCTATGATGTAGCAGGTTTCCCGAAAGTGACTGCACAGGAGTTAGTGAACAATTTGCTAGCTCAGATGAAGCACTTTGCCATCAATGTTTGCTTGGAAGAGAAAGTTCACCAAGTGGTGAAAAACGAAGAGCGCCTGTTCGAAATTACGACAGACAAAGGCACTCATTACAGCCGCGCTGTTATCGTTACTGGCGGGGTTGGGGCCTTCGAACCGCGTCGCTTGGAGCTTCCTGAAGCAGCCCAATTCGAGAAAAAAAACCTGCATTACTTCGTTAACGATTTGAATGCATTCGCTGGTCAAAAAGTATTAATCAGCGGCGGCGGCGATTCCGCGGTTGACTGGGCGTTAATGCTTGAACCAATTGCTGAGAAAGTTACCCTTATTCATCGCAGAGATAAATTCCGTGCCCATGAGCACAGTGTTGAAAATTTGATGAACTCCAAGGTTAACATTGTGACACCTACAGAAATTACGTCACTGCAAGGGACGGACCGCATTGAGAAAGTGACGCTGAAAGACATCAAATCCGGTGAAGAAACGGTGCATGATGTGGATGCCGTTATCATTAACTTCGGTTTCGTATCTTCCCTTGGACCGATCTCCGAATGGGGTCTTGAAATCGAAAACGGCTCTATCGTTGTCGATTCCCGAATGGAAACGAACATTCCAGGTATTTTTGCGGCTGGGGATATCACAACTTACCCTGGTAAATTGAAATTGATTGCAGTAGGTTTCGGTGAAGCGCCTACGGCGATTAACAATGCCAAAGTCTACATTGATCCATCAGCTAAACTTTCACCTGGACACAGCAGCAACCTTAAATTTTAATCATCTATCTACATAAAAAGGGGTATTCTATTCCTAATCTGCCGATTAGGAGGAATACCCCTTTTCTTATATATGTCCGGTTTGGTTGGCAAGGCTAATTCAAATACTAATTCAGAGGCGTCTCATCTTTCGTGTACACTTGCAGCTTCAAATTCCTTCTTTGAATTTCTGCGAGGAGCAGGTCAACAAAATCTGTTTCTAATCTCAAGTCCAGTGCTTTGTAGTAGGAATCGATCAATGTTTCATCGCTAATTTGTCTCACTGAAATCACCTTTATCCTATAATTTGTAATTATATTATCATGGGGGCAAAATTAGAACAAGCGTTCCGTTATCCACAGAACATTGTGTATATCCTGTGGGTAGATTGTTGATATGTCCTTAAAACTCTTTAAAAGTACAGGGTATAATGTGTATAAAGTTATACACACGCTAGGCTTCCCTCAAAGTGATAAAAAAAATTGATCGATTTTTCGTGTTCTTTTAACTCTCACTTAACAAAACCTTAAGGTTGTTCACATATTTGAAAAGAAATTTTAATCGTCATTTAACATTCATCGCATACAATGATAGTAGAAAGACAAATCAAAGGAGTGAATCGACCATGCTCGTGTATGACATTGTAGTAAACGGAGAAATTAAAGAAACGATTAAACCTCGTAAAAACCGTCTGAAAGAAATCTACTCATTTATGTTGGAACAAAGCAAACTTATGCAAGCTAAATATGGAGAAAACGTTAAAATTAAAGGCCGCATGGTGTATTAGGATCGTATCCTAACTTCACCCGCGGCCCTTTTTTTACTCCCCTGACACTTTTTCAACAACCCTAAAGCGACCTTAAACAATTCCCTTGCGATGCAGCACGGTTAACAATCGATAGAAATCATAGCTGCCATTCTGCGGCGAGTCGATTAAACCTGCTTGAATAGCTGCATTCACTGCCGCCTCAGCCCAATCAGGTATGGTATCCAGTGCCATTCGCCCTTCTAAAGCGGCAACTTTGTTTTGCAACGCCTCGATTTGCTCCTGCAATTTCTCCAGCATGCTTGCAACCTCCTCATCGTATTGTGTTAGCTGATTGGTTTGAATGATGGCCATTAGCTCTGCCGCATAAGCCGGGTCCGTGGCATATCCACTGTTGGATAAGGCTAGCGCCTGCTCACTTGGACTATCTGCCGATCGAACACCAGCGTATCTTGACGAGCCAAATAGTAAATCCTGATCGCGAAACCCCGCTTCAAGCGTGGGGTACGCCCGAAAATCACCAGGAACGTTATCCTGCCTTGTGCCATCGATGACTTCCCACGTAATCGTCGATACGTGAGCGCCTTGCCAATAAGGGGTCAGCACCCCTCTGCCCACTTTGTAGCCGACTAGGTTATTCCACGCGTTCACACTTCCACCCGTCTCCAGAATCGCCTGCGCAATGCGCACAGATGGATAAATCGGCGAACCCTCTAAACGAAGCTTCACCGCAATAGGCGCGATGAGGTCAATAAACGCTTGCCTTGTCGCCATTCCATCACCTCCTCCACTTCTATGGTTAACTCTTCTTTCTATATATTCTATTCTTTCATGTTCGCAAATGGTTCCGCTCATGCTCCTGATATATCCGTCTCTACTTAGCAAGGAACAGAGGGAGGGAACTAGGGGACGCTAATTAGGCAAAAAGTAGGCATGCGAGGGTAATAGCGGAACTACAGGGTCTTATTTCCACAAAAAGTATTGAAATTCCCATGAAACAGCAAAATAGCGTACTGGAGTTCCCTCAACCTCCCGATAATGACACTTTTGGCTAGAATAGCGCACCGTAGTTCCCTTACGTCCCCGCGAGGCAGCTAGAGCAACTCCGCTTTCACTCCAAAACATATAAACTCTTATATTTCAAAAAAAAGACCTTCCAATCAGTGGTTGCCCACCAATTAGAAAGTCTCATTTAAAATATCTCAATTGCAAAGAGTTTATTAAGCCTCAACCTTATCGTCACACTTCTCAACCAAGCCCTCTTCATCCTTCACCTTGAAGGAAGAGCCGCACCCGCACGATGCTACAGCATTAGGGTTGTTGATGGAGAAGCCGCCGCCCATACCTGCGTCCGTGTAATCAATTTCTACACCGTACAAATATTTGGAGCTGTCATCGTCAACTACGACTTTGAGACCATGTATGTCAAACACTTTATCGTCAGCCTTCTGATCATCGTCAAAGCCCATGCCGTAGGAGAAACCACTACAGCCTCCCGCTTTTACGCCAAGACGCAAGAACAGGTTCGATGATTCTTCAGATGCTAGAAGTTCTTTAATTTTATCTGTTGCTGATTCACTAATGTTAATCATAACGGAAATCCCTCCCTAGAAGTTCTCTTTAAAAAGAAAACTGGCATTATCCATTTGCTTTCGTAATGCTTACTGTCAAGTATACTCCTAATCCGCGCATAGCTCAAGGGCAGTTGCACAGCGTTCAGTAACCAGAATAGCCAGCTATTTACTGCTTAGGTCGCAAAGCGTAGTACTGTAAGAGCAACAGATCCAACTCCTGGCTGCACTGTTGGACATCTGGGTGCAGAAACCCGTGTGTGCTGCCAAGGATAACCATCTGGCTTCTTAACTGCTCGATTTCTATGTTCAATCGTTCCTGCGGTTCGGTCACGAAAAATGGCATCACGATATAATCACCTTTTAACCCTACGTAATCACATTGCAATAGTATACAGGAATTTGTTAATATTGGGAATAACATTTTCTGAAAATAAATGAAAAATTTCTATCATTTCGTAGATTGTCAATTTATCTTCATCATCCTGATGTTGCCCCTCCCAACGCGGAGGTTTATAATAGAAGGGATGGTTTGTACGTTTATGAATCAAACGGGTGTGAATTCCTGAACCGAACTGGCTGACAGGTATGCGAGCCACTCACATCGCAAGGCGCATTGAATTCTTGCTGAGCTCTATGCGTCCATTCAGTATGGGCTTTATTTTGTATTCATAGGAGGAGTTAGGATGAGTGTGATCACCACAGACCCCATCAAACGGATGGCGGAGATTGCTGAGAAGGTTGAGAACGGCGAACGTCTTAGCATGGAAGATGGACTCTTTTTGTATGAGTCCGACGATCTACTGACTATTGGTCAATTAGCAAACAAAGTAAATACGCGAATGAACGGGAACAAGGTTTATTTTGTGCAAAATATGAGCTTGTACTTCACGAATGTGTGTGAAGAGCATTGTGCTTTTTGTCATTTCCGCCGCGATGAAGGTGAAGAAGGCTCCTACACGCTCACACCGAGCCAAATGTTGGATTATGTAGCCGAGAACTTCAATCCCGAAATCAGAGAGTTTCATATCAGTCAAGGGCATAACCCTCATTTGCCTTTTGAATATTATGTGGATTGCATTCGTCAATTGAAGCAAGCTTATCCGGATGTAACCATTAAGGCGCACACCGCGGCTGAAATTGAATTCTTCTCCCGGATCAGCGGACTTAGCTACCGCGATGTCCTCAAAACGCTGATGGATGCTGGCTTATCCACGCTTCCAGGCGGAGGAGCCGAAATCCTGACCGAACGTTACCGCACGAAAATGAACGTGGAAAAGGCTTCTTCAGAAGAATGGCTCGATGTTCACCGCAACGCTCACCTTCTGGGCATGAAAACACATGCAACGATGCTGTACGGTTCTATCGAAACCAAAGAGGAACGTATTCGCCATATGATCCTCCTGCGTGAACTGCAAGACGAAACCGGCGGTTTCCTTGTCTTCATTCCGAATTCCATTCAACCGGCAAGCAAGAATGCGGGTCTCAAGCGACGCGTTCCTGCCTGGGACGAGCTGAAAACCATTGCGATTAGCCGATTGATGCTCGATAACTTCCCTCATATTAAAGCTTACTTCATTAATATTGGTACCAAATTAACACAGCTTTCCTTCACCTTCGGCGCATCGGATGCGCATGGAACGATCGTGAAAGAGAAAATTTCGCATGCAGCAGGAGCACTATCTCCCGAAGGTCTTACGCGCGATGAGTTGGTTTGGTTAATTCAAGGCGCAGGACGTGTCCCTGTTGAGCGTGATACCTTTTATAATGAAATCAAAGTTTATTAGTCATACTAGAGAAGAGATATTGTTCAGAAGGGATATTGGATAGCATGAAAAAGTTTGTCATTCTCGGAGGAGGTTATGGCGGTCTGACCATAGCCTTGAACATGTTGGAAAAGGATCTGCCGGAAGACACGGTGTTGGAATTGATCGACCGGAGCCCTTTTCAAGGACTAAAAACAGAATATTACGCCTTAGCTTCAGGAACTATCGCTGAAACTCATATTCGAGTCGCTTATCCGGATGATCCTCGGCTGCTTCTTACGTATGGAGAAGTGTCTTCTGTTGATTTGAACAGCAAGATGATTAATTTCACGGACAAAGAACCCATCACCTATGACTGGTTAGTCGTCGGGCTGGGCTGTGTGGATAGCTATCATGGCATCATCGGCGCAGAGGAGCATTCATCCAGTATCCAAACACTTGCACAAACACGTGCTACCTATCAACGCATTAACAACATCGCCCCTTATGGGCAAGTGTCAATTATTGGCGGCGGACTAAGTGGTGTTGAAATGGCAGCAGAACTGCGTGAAAGCCGGGCTGATCTGAACATTCGTTTGATTGATCGCGGGCCAAGCTTGCTCTCAGCGTTCCCGAATAATCTACAGCAATACGTGCGCGAATGGATGACAGAGCATCATATTGAATTACGTCCACAAGTCTCGCTAGTTCGCTTGGATGGCGGGGATTTATACAATCAAGAAGAAATTATTCGCACAGATGCAACGATTTGGACAGCTGGCATTCAGCCTAATCCCATTGTCGAAGCGCTCAATGTGCCCAAAGACCGTCAAGGTCGCATCGTGCTCAATGAATACCACCAAATCGCCGAATATCCAGAAGTTTATGTGGTTGGGGATTGCGCTTCACTGCCATTCTCACCGAGTGCCCAAGCTGCGCAAGCGCAAGGCAAGCAAATTGCCGAAGTCATGCAAGCGATTTGGAAAGGCGACACACCGCGTCTGGGTAAAATAAAGCTAAGAGGCACCCTTGGGTCTCTCGGCAAGAAAAGCGGTTTCGGGATTATGGGTAAACGTACGCTGATGACCGGCAAAATTGCCCGTGTTCTCAAAAGCGGTGTGCTGTGGAAATCCAAGCGCCACTTCGGGTAATTAATCACCAAGAAGATCGTACATCGCTTCAATCTCTTTAATTTTGGCTATAATGAGTTCGTGGAGAGCATCGGCGCTTTCTGCCGCAACAATTTCCCCATTCAACAGCGCATAGGGTTCCATATAACATTGCCCGCAATTGCCAAGGCAGCCGTATTCGATAACGTCATAATCTGGATCTTCTTCCAGTGCTTTCATGACTTTGTCGGTGCCATGGTGCATATTGCTTGCACAAAATTCAATGATCGGTCTCATAATAAAAATTCCACCTTATGTTGATATTCGAGTTGAAAACCATTTTCATTTAAACAGTATTGTACTATAATAATAAAAGAAAGGAGATGAATCAAATGACTGAAAAAACAAAAGAAGCAATTTATGATGAAGTCCTTGAGGTTTTAGATAAACTCCGTCCTTTTCTACAACGCGATGGCGGTGACGTTGATCTCGTTGACGTAGAAGACGGTATCGTGAAGCTGAAACTCATGGGTGCCTGCGGCAGCTGCCCGAGCTCAACAATTACGTTGAAAGCCGGTATTGAGCGTGCACTTGTTGAAGAAGTTGAAGGTATAACTGAAGTCGTACAGGTATTCTAATACGACTATATCATAAGAGCTTACCAACTGTTGTATGGATTTTTCCAACAATTCCATACAACAGTCTGTATCTATAATACGAGCATGACAGCCATCCTGCATTTGGATGGCTTTTTTTCATTCTGGGCGAACCAACTGAATCCACTCCATAACCTCTCCGTTAAACGCAAGAAACCTAGCCTGCGGCTAGGTCATCTACAATTATGCGCTCGGGGATAAATAAGCAATCTAATGGACTTTTCGGCCTCAAAGAGAGTCTAAAGAACTGTATGATGCTTATTGACAAGAAAATGGCTACTTTGAAAACCTAATGAACTGAATAGACGTTATCGAGTAGCTTACAGGTTGAATTGTGATCATTTACATGAAATAACGCATCGGAAATTCGTTAGATTTTCAAAGTGAACGATTTTGAGCGAATAAAGGTTTTTGAGTTCGTAAGAGGGCGCTGCTCAAAGTTCGTTGACTTGGAAAGCCGGAGCCTTTAGTTCTGGTTTTACGCAGGTTCTGGTTCCTGGTTCTGATTCCGCTCAAGTCCTGCGCTGATTAAGCGCAGGCAACGGCTGAATTGGATCCAATCCTCCAGAGATATCCATGATATTGCCAGTAAGGAAATCAGATGCCGGCAAGCAGAGAAAGTCGATTACACGAGCCACGTCTTCGCCTGTCCCTGGTCTTCCCACTGGAGTCTCCTCATCGATTTCCAATCGCGCTTCCTCCATCGTACGTTCCTTGTTCTTGCCCCGAATGTCTCCCGGACAAATCATATTGACCGTAATCCCATGGCTAGCCTCTTCTTCCGCCAAGGTTTTGGTGAAAGAAACCAAACCCACTTTGGCCGCGGCATAGACGGCACGATGCGTCCAACCTCTTGCCTCGGCAGCTTTGCCGAAGCCAAAGTGAATAATGCGGCCCCAGCGTCTCTCACGCATCATGGGCAGAACGAGATGATCCAGCTCCATCACACCGAGCAGATTCCCACGCATCAAATATTCGATTTCATCGACGCCATAATCAGCAAAGAAGCGCCGTTCCCGGAAAAAGGGCCCTGCATTATTGACAAGAATATCGATTGGCCCCAGCCGTGAAGCGGTTTGCTCCACCATACGGACAATGTCCTCCCGCTTGGCAACATCGCCCTGAACGGCTAGGCTGCGAACACCCATATGTTCCAGTTGAAGGACTAGCTCAGCAGCTTCCTTTTCACTATTTACATAATTAACAGCGACCTGACATCCCCGCTGGGCCAGGGTCAAGGCGGTCATTTTACCGAGCCCCTTCGCACTGCCTGTAATAAGAACGGTTCGGCCTTTTAATTCCATGGTCCACTTACCCCTTTGCCACATTTGCCGTAATATAAGTAAACGCTATTAGTAAGGTTCGGCATGCCATATCAAATCCCTGCTGGAGGTCTACAACATTGGATCTGACGTTTTCAACGTGAATCCGATCTCCCGGATACGGCTCTTTTTGCAAAAGATCATCCAGCATCTCGGCATTGATATAGTGAATTTCCATATTTCGTTGATTGCGCAATCGATCCAGCGCGGCTTTATGATCCATTTTCAAATTGTACAGTTGAACTTCCAATGAACCGTGAATATGTTTCTCATGCATCCGACGCAAAACGGTAAAATACGAAAATCGAGATTTCAACGTCTCCGTTTTCAACTCGAAGAGATCATTCATAAACGTACCCAATTTATCTAAAATGGAAAATAAGCGAATAAGGGCATTCTTATAAAAATAAACAAAACGATGATACGATTCCATCTCCTGAGCATCCATTTCTTCAAGAAAGGTTTTGTGAATAAGCTCAGCGTAGCGTTCACAGCAATATTTGCTTTGTTCCAGCTCGTCCAGCGCATCAATAAAACCTTTGCTCCAGATGGCTTGTCTATGATATTTGGCATATTCCGATGTTAAGTGGTTGTTCTCTCTCGATTCCAGTTGTTCAATATATACTCTAACGGCATTGCCTGCTTCTAGAAGAAGCCCGCTATCCACCCGTTTCGGTTCATTAAACAGTACGCGCAGCATCAGGCACCCCTCCATTGATTAAAATGTAAAATTCAAGCTTTCTCGCTAGCATGGTCACTCATTTCTATTTTCCGCTTAATGGCTTGCGCACGGTCCCTCTGAACCAAATACATAGCTGCAAGTACCCCGACACCGCCAAATACTTGATTCAACGAAATCGATTCATGCAGAAAAAAGTAGCCTGCAATAGCTGCTGTTATTGGAAGCAAATAGCCATACGCAGAGGATTTAAACGGTCCTAGCTTGGACAGGCTCCAATTATGAATTGAAAACCCTAATGCTGTAGCCAGCAGGGAAGTATAGATTAAGGTAATCCACCCTGTCGATGAAATCGCTGCCAAATACGCGCCGTCTGCGCGCATAAGCACAAAGGGCAATAAGGATAGGGCGCCTGCTGTCATTTCCAGGGAAATGAGCAAAGGCAGCGGATATCGCACGACCAAACGATTCATCCCAATTAAATAGATGGCTCCCATCACACTGCGCATGACGAGTAAGATATCCCCTTTGAACGTATCCCCTCCGAGGTGAAAACCATCAGGTCCACCCGAAACGATAATAATGACACTGGCTAAGGCGAGGGGAATCCCGAGCAGAATGCGCCAAGTGAGGCGAACTTGACCTGCGATCAAAGCAAAAATCACCGTGATGACCGGCATAAAGCCTCTGCCTAGGACGGCTCCATTAGCTGAATTGGAAAACTGCAGCGCATACTGCAGAAGTGCTTCCATGCCTACTGCATTCAGAATCCCCAATCCGCATATGAGCAAAAGATCTTTGGGATCAATCTGCATCCGGAGAGAACGGGAACGATAATAGAAGTAAGTATAGACCCAGAGGATTGGAATCATACTTGCGAAACGAAGTCCGTTGAAAACGAGGGAATCCCATTCTCTCCCCCCGATTTTTAGCGAAGCTAAATTAATCCCCCATAGTATGTAAACAAGGACGAAGCCGATGTGTGGATAAAAGGAACGAAGCCGCTCTGAATTCATGCGAAATATTCCTTCCAGCGGCGTTCAACCAATCCCACGATATCCTCGCGTGGGAACAATTCCGCGGGATGCCCCGGCTTCCTCCGGGCATCCATCACGATCGGCAATTCATAGGCAATATGATGGCGGTTAACTTGCGATGCAGCATACATATCGCTGGCCGGATTAAAACATGTGAATACGGTCCCCAAGAACTTGGTTTGGTCATTCACGATGGCACTGGCTTCATCCACCAGGATGATCAGCGGCCAATCTGTGAGACGACTTGCCGCATTCGCCAGCAAGCGCTGAGGCAGTTCCGGCTCCGCCGCGTAGGACGCACCTGAGACTACCAGACAGCCGCCGCAATAAACGGCAATGTCTTGGATCTCGGGCAGCTCGCCTGCGGTGTAGGCCCTTGGCAGCTCGCGCACAGGCACCCCTGTGCCGAGGAGCACGGCTTTACTGCCGCGATTGAGCTGGTCATCTGTATAATCAAGCGCACCCTGCGATGTTTGGTTGAAAATGAGCAAATCCTGAGCTGGATCAAAACGTTCGAGCACGCTCTCGAGCAGCTGTTTGAAATTGGCCAGCTCTACTGGCTGATCCGTGATGATCAGAAATTTCGTGAGCGACAGCTGGCCCTCGCCCAAGATTCGAAATGCCGTGCCAAGCGCTTCACGGCTATAGCTCTCGCGGACGACAGCAGCAGTTAACGGGTGGTACCCTGTCTCAGCGTACGTCCACAGACTTTGCACCCCCGGCAACGCCAGAGGAAACACGGGCCCCAGCAGTCTTTGCAAGAAGTCACCTAGGAAGTAATCCTCTTGGCGCGGTTTGCCGACGATCGTCGCGGGATAGATCGCGTCTCTGCGGTGCCACACATGATTCACATGGAAAATGGGTAAATCATGGACGCGTGAATCATACCCTAAATGGTCGCCGAACGGCCCTTCGGCACGTCTAGTATGCGCCGGAACGACGCCGCATATCGCAAACTCCGCCTCGGCTGCGAGGCGGTGCCCCCCATGGGGATTCTCCACCATGGGGAGCTTCTGCCCGAGGATGAGCGATGCGAGCATCAGCTTAGGCAGAAGCTCAGGCACCGGCGCAATCGCCGCAGCGATGAGCGCGGGCGGGCCGCCCAGGAACACGGTGGCGGGCAGCGGTTTCTCCCGCTGCTCCGCTTCGTGGTAATGGGCGCCGCCGCCTCTATGTACTGGCCAGTGCATCCCGGTCGTCGAGTCATCATATACCTGCATGCGATACATGCCCAAATGATGATGACGGCCATCCGGATGCTCCGTATAGACGAGCGGCATCGTAACGAACGGGCCGCCGTCTTCTTGCCAGCTCGTCAGGACGGGCAGTCCAGCGAGTGGGTGGTCACGCTTAAAGCCCCCAAGAATGGGCGCTTGATTGGGCTGCAGTTTCTTCGTCCCCACCTTCAGCAGGTCGAAGAGCAATGATCTCTCGCCCCAGAGCGCTTGGGGCGTAGGCGGCAGCAACGTGTTTGTTGCGTTGATAACCGCTTTCATGAATTGCTCTGGTTTTGTGCCGAACGCAAGCTCAACACGACGCTTTGTTCCGAATAGATTCGTAACGACCGGGAACGAGCTGCCTTTGACATTCGTGAACAGCAAAGCCGGTCCCTGCTCATCAATGACACGGCGATGAATTTCGGCAAGCTCCAGATTCGGATCCACGGGAACCG
Source organism: Paenibacillus marchantiophytorum (assembly GCF_014640555.1). GTDB lineage: Bacteria > Bacillota > Bacilli > Paenibacillales > NBRC-103111 > Paenibacillus_E > Paenibacillus_E marchantiophytorum. The sequence goes on from NZ_BMHE01000009.1 coordinate 55,494, forward strand.
AAATTTCAATCAATTCATTCTCGCGGCGCAACACATCCAGAAAAACTCGCAAATTCGTTGAAACGATGAGAATCTCCCCCTTTTCCAAAATCGTCGTATTCCTTTAATTATCGTGTAAGAAAAACGGCTTCGCCGCCCTGATAGATCAGTCTCTTCTTAGCGGCTAAGTACAGAGGGAGGGAACTAGGGGACGCTAATTAGGCAAAAAGTAGGGCTGCGAGGGTAATAGCGGAACTACACGGTCTTATTTCCACAAAAAGCGTTGAAATTCCCTTGAAGCAGCAAAATAGCGTCCTGTAGTTCCCTCAACCTCCCGATACTGACACTTTTGGCTAAAATAGCGCACCGTAGTTTCCCTTACGTCCGCGCGAGGCAGCTGGAGCTCTGCATTCACTCCAAAACATATAAACTCTTTATAATTTAATAAAAGGAAATAGCCTTCCCTAAGAAGGCCTTCTCTTCCACAAAGCTTCCTGTGCATCATGCTCCCAAGGAGCTTGCTCGACGCCACTAAGCTTTGCGGTCATATAAAGTTAAGACGCACAGATAACATAAGAATCCGAACATACAAGCGACAATAACCGCATGGATCATGCCGGTGAACAGATAGGCCACTTCGTTGCCCATCGACCAAGTGACAACCGCGCCGCTAGCCACTTGCAGGGAAACAAGAATGAGCGACCATTTGCTGCCAAAGCGCAGCTTGTCCGAGTCATGATAATGCTTTTTGGCTTGCAAATACAGAAACAGGATACAAATAAAGAGCAGCAGCGCCGCGATGCGATGAGTAAAAACAATCCCCGTAGAACCACTTAGTTCAGGGATGACTGCGCCATTGCATAGAGGCCAGCCTGAGCAACCGCCCGACGAAACCGTATGGCGTACAAATGCTCCGAAATACACAACAACATAACTGTATACCGTTGTAATCCACACGATAGCTTTGAAGCTGCTGCGGATGGCGGTATCTCGCTGGAATTGCCCCCACGATGTAAATACAAGCGCCAAGAGCAATGAAAAAGCAAAAGCTAGCAAAGAGAGTCCGAAATGAAGCGCCAGTACGAGGGAAGACTGCGGCCATACAACAGCCATTGCTCCCATCGCTGCTTGAATCAGCGTCATCAATACGGTGGCAGAAATAAAAAATTTAGCATCTTTACGTTTCACATAGCGAAAAACAAGAATGAATGTGGCAACCAGAATTAAGGTTACAATACCAACTACTAAGCGATGGCTGTACTCGATCATCGATGAGATCGTATGCGCAGGGACGAATTTCCCATTACATAGCGGCCACTCATCTCCGCAGCCTCTGCCTGCGTCCGCCTTGGTGACCAAGGCGCCCATAGCAAGAATGAGAAACATGCCGATGGCGGAAAGATTCGCTAATCTTTGAATCAGTTTTTGCATGATTGCACCTACTTTTATGTCGTGACTTCTGTCCATCATGTCGAAAAAGGGAGTTCCGTTTTCAATTATAGCTTTAAAAACAAGGCAAATCCATTCGCAATTGTTACAAAGCTCCGAAACCAAGCTAAAGCCGGCTTGCGTGTTCATCATCTATTCACGTATTCAAATTGGCGGCTCAAAAAAATCTCTCTTGCCCGTACATCAAGGTCAAAGACCCCTTGTACAGAAAAGAGAGATTTTGGTCGGTTTTAGGTATGCAAAGCAGCCGAAACTTCCAACGCACGACCAAGAAACTGTTCGATTTCTTCGCGGGTTTTGCGCAGTTTATTAACGAAACGGACTAGTTCCTTGCCATTCTGGAAAGCAATAAAGCTAGGAATACCGAGAATATTCAGCTGTTCACAAAGCTCCGGCACTTCATCACGATCCAATTCAATAAAGGTGATACGCCCAGCATAGTCTTGCTCAACAGACGGCATGAAGGGATCGATATAATGGCAATCTTTGCACCATGTTGTCTTGAAGATGGCCACGGTCAAAACAGGCTGCGAGATTTGTTCTTGGAATGCTTGGTCATTGGAAACTTTCAACATAGCGAGCACCTCACTGCATGGAAAATGTATAACTTGTAGCCTTTAGCATGCCCCAAAAGTCAGATCAAGTCAATGATTCAGGAAATAAAGTTCGTTAGTCAATGTCCAGTATTTATCCCTTCAGAAGGCGCTTCGCCGTCCCATTAAAAGCCGGGGAATAGTCCGCGGCTCTCTTTATGTGATTACTTATTAATCAACTTTGCTTGCTGTAACAATCTTGTTACAACTGCAGCTGTTTGTGCACGTGTTAGGTGACTTGCTGCTGTAAGTTGTTGATTATCGCCTTGCATGATATTGTTGATGACCATAAGTGCTACGGCTCTCTTCGCCCAACCAGAAACTTGTTGACTGTCCTCAAACGGACTTAATGCAGTATTCGCCTCGGCATCTGTTACGGTCGATGCAAGCGAAGTGATCGCCATCGCTCTAGATAAGATCACAGCGGCTTCTTGCCTTGTAATCGTCTGATACGGTCTGAACGTATTATCCTCATAACCTTGAACAAGTTGATACGTTAAAGCCGCTTGTACAACAGATGCATACCAATCTGAGGACTTCACATCCTGTGGCAAGTTGATTTGCCCCACTGACTTCAAGCCCAATGCTCTAACAACAATCGCGAGAAACTCTGCACGGTTGACATCTTGATCAGGTTGAAAGGATGTTGTTGTAACACCATCAACAATGAGGCGTGAAGCCATGTTATTGACGTCATTTTGACTCCAATGCCCTTGCACATCGGCGAATTTCTTCGAGTTCCATAAAATCGAATAGGTACTATTCGTTAAGCTATTCAATACGGCATGTGGTTTGCCGTCTTTTGTAAAGACATTTGTTGGTATATGGGATATTGTTCCATCTCCATTTAATACAACACCAGTTGTTATTTGAGTGGAATCGATTAAATTCGGCAATACAATCTCACGTGACACATAATGATCGAATTGATCGATCTTAATGGTACGATCCCCATACGTAGCATTAATTTCAAAATTAATCGCTGGAGCAACCAAAGTCACATTTTGGTTAGCAGCGGCAGAATCAAGCGATTTCTTACTTTCAGCAGAAGGTTTTCCCATTCGAATGCTTAACTTAATGTCTTCTAGATTCACGTTATTGCCAAACTGAGACACGATTTGATCAATTTTCAGCTGATTCGATTGGATGGTATAAATCGCATCATTGGTACGGATTTCAATAACTGTATTTGTCTTCTCCAATGATTTAATCATTTTACCGTTCAATTCTGTCTGGATTACATCTGATTTAGAAGTTACTGGAATAAGGAGTGTTTGATTGTTTTTACCTTCCAGTACAGCAATCAATTTCTCAGCATCTATGGACACAATCGTCGTCGATTGTCCTCCAACAACAACTTCTTTCAACGTCGTCAAGTTATCTAGCTTTACACCATCCAATATAATAGGGTTGCCTGGTTGTATGGCTGATGATCCACTTTCCGAATTCGAGGATGAACGATCTTCTTTTTCAATTTGGAGCACTGCCGTTGAAGGAGTACCGATGACCGCATCTGCCGAAGGAGCACTTATTTGAACATTCAACGATTTATTGCCCGCGACTATATGATTGTTCACGATCGGTATCATAAAAAATTGGCTAGTCTCACCATCTTGGAACTGTAACGTACCCGTAGTTGCCGTATAATCGACACCAGCTATAGCAGTTCCATCCGAAGTCGCATATACAACACTTGTTACGCCTGTACTACTGCCTTCCCTACTAACAGTAACCTTCGCGCTGCCGCTATTCTCTTTAGCACTATAGGTTGTTGCAGCCAGCTTCACTTTCCATTTAGGAGGGAAGCTTTTGATAATCGTGACATTGCCGGCAAAGTCGTTTGCCGTTGCTAGATCATCTTTACCATCGTTATTAAAATCGCCAGCCGCAACCGACCGAGGCGCAACATCGGTACTATAACTATTTTCCAAGCTAAAACTGCCCGTACCATCGCCCATAAATACAGATATTGACTGTAATAAAGCAGGAACTGCAATATCCAACTTCTCATCCCCGTTATAATCACCAACGGCTAATGAATAAACCTGATTCGGCAATGAAGAAATCGCTTCATCTCGGAATGTGCCCGTTTGATCACCAAAGAGAATATGAAGTGAATATTCTGACGGACCATTATTAGCAACCGCTATATCAGCCCATCCATCACGATTAAAATCACCTGTAGCAAGCTCACTTGGCTCGCTGATGCCCCCATATTCGCCACCAGAGGTAAACGTCCCATCCCCTTGTCCATGCAAAATATATACTTTCTTCGTTCCCTTGTTAGCTATAGCTAGATCGATCTTGTCATCATCATTAAAATAACCCGAAACGATGGAATTGGGCGAGGCGATTCGATTATCAGCTGGTTGATCCTCCAACTCAAATTCCCCTTTGCCGTCTCCAAGCATCACACTTAATTGGTTGGATCCTGTATGGGCTACGGCTAGATCAGGATTATTGTCCCCATTAAAATCAGCAACAGTAATTGTTCTAGCTTTAGAATTAGGTACGATGCTAGAATCAAATTTTTTGCTAATAAATGATCCTGTCCCATCGTTTAATAAACGTGTTATGGTATTATCACCCGAATTAGCAATGACCAGATCTGGTTTACCATCGTGGTTAAGGTCAGCTGACAATAGTTGAACAGGCTTACTCCCAACTGCATACTTAATGGCGGCTGCAAACTGACCTTTTCCATTACCTCGCATGATGGACACATTATTAGAATTATAATTTGCCGTTGCTATATCCAAATTACCATCTCCGTCAAAGTCGAAACTTGTAACTGACAATGGTAGACTGCCACTAACATCATAATTAACGGATGCAAGTAAAGTTCCGTCTCCTCTACCCAGTAAAATGGCAGCAAAATTGATATTATTACCAAACTCATCATAATTTGTAGCTATTACATCCATTTTATTATCAGAATTGAAATCAGCAATAACTACTTGAGAGAAAGAACCTTGTACAATATATCGATCTGCAGCTTGCAATGATAACCTTGATCCTACGCTATCATTTAATAAAATGGATACTTGAGTTGCCTCCGAACAACCAACGGCCAGATCAAGATCACCATCACCGTCTAGATCAGCGAGTGCAAGCGAGTAGGGATCATCGAGAGCAGGTACGTATGAATTTGAACAGCTAGCCTTAAATTTAACGGCAGGTGCAAAGAAACCGTGTCCGTCACCTTGAAGAATAGAGATTCCAGCCGAATCTCCAGTAGTAACCACAACAATATCCGCATGACCATCCCCATTCATATCTCCAATAACAGATGTTTTGGGGTTATTCCCTACAGGATATTCAGCAGTTAACATTCCCCTCAAGTTCCCATCATTTGTTAAAACAGAGACTTTCCCAGCTCCGCTATGGGTAACAATAAAATCTAAGCTGCCATCCCCGTTAATGTCACCCGCAGTAATAGAACTAGGCTTATATCCTACTCGAATCGGGATCGGCTCACTAAATGCAAGCGTCCCATCGGATTCTGGAGGTTTACCAAGCAGCAATACAATATGATATTCATTTGTACTAGAGTCACCGTTAGATACAGCCAAATCCATAATCGAATCTTTGTTGAAATCCCCTATCGTTACTGAATTAGGCGTAAATGTTTTGTATTCAGCACTATTGATATAGACATTATAGTTTACTGTGGACTTAAACTCCCCGCCTGCTTGACCTATCAATACAGAAACCGTACTAGAATTACTATCACTATCTCCATCCCCACTGTTAGCTGTTACAATATCTACGATATTGTCCCCATTCAGATCGCCAACAGCTACATCACTGGGATTAATACCAACCGGAAATTGTTTCTCCTGATAATGACCAGCACGATCATTAAGTAGGATAGAAATCTGGTTCTCATACGAGTTCGCAGTTACTAGATCAGGTAGTCCATCTTGATTAAAATCACCAACAGCGGTCGCATTAGGCTGAGAGCCTAATCTGAAATTCTCAGCTCTTTCAAAGTTTGATATGCCTAATGCGGTAGTAGGTAGAATAAGTACAAATAAACATAAACTTACAACAATTAATTTCAATCTCCTAAAACTAACTTTCTTCGACATAATTCTCAAAATATCCAACTCCCTTACATATTTCGACACGTTTACTAGTGCAAACATACCATAAAATATTCCAGTTGATCAATATAAATATAGTCACCAATCTGACTCTATGCAGCATTAAGAACACAATATAAATCCTCTAGAGTATGCGCTTGCCATATTTACATTTAAAGGAATAAGTGATATCATTTAAATATCAAAACAATATGTGAATTAAGAGAGGTTGTTGCCCGATGAAAGAAACAAGCGCTTGGTCTATCAATGGATTTCTAGGATTATTATTATTTGTTATTGGTGCTGGAGTCGGTGTTCTGCTTCTTACGCAAGAATACTTTGCATTCGGCGTTATTTTGATCGTGATAGGCATTATTTTCGTTTCAAATATCACCGCCGTTCAGCCCAACGAAGCCTCAGTCATCAATTTCTTCGGCAGTTACAAGGGCACGATTCGCACGAGCGGACTTTGGCTGATCATCCCCTTCTCTACACGCAAGAAGATTTCATTGCGCGTGCGTAACTTTAACAGCGTTAAGTTGAAAGTAAATGATATTGAAGGAAATCCGATCGAAATTGCAGCTGTCGTTGTTTTTAAAGTCGTCGACACATACAAAGCTCTATTCGATGTAGACAGCTATGAGAAATTCGTTGAAATTCAAAGCGAAACCGCACTGCGTCATGTCGCCAGCAAATATCCCTACGACCGCTTCGATGGCGAAGGCTACTCCCTCAGAGGCAATGCCGATGAAGTAGCCGCTGAGCTCAGCCTTGAATTACAGCATCGCCTATCTGTTGCCGGTGTTGAGGTTATTGAATCCCGTTTAACCCATCTGGCTTATTCCACAGAGATTGCCAGCGCTATGCTTCAGCGTCAACAGGCGTCTGCTATCTTGTCTGCTCGCCAAACCATTGTCGATGGTGCCGTCGGCATGGTTCAAATGGCTATTGCTCGCTTGGAAGCAGAAGGCCTCCATTTGGACGAAGAAAGAAAAGCGGCTATGATTAACAATTTGCTCGTTGCAATTGTATCTGACCGCTCAGCGAGCCCGGTCATCAATACCGGTTCGTTGTATTAACGGGATGCTTTATGGCACCTAAGAAAAACTTCGCACTCCGCCTCGATCCCAAGCTCTATGAGGCTTTGGAGCGTTGGGCAGAGGATGAATTCCGCAGCGTGAACAGTCACATCGAATACGTCCTGCGCGAAGCTCTTCATCGAACAGGACGCTTGCCCAAACCTGGTCCGGCACAGCCCGTTTCAGATCCCGACCAACAGCAATGAATCTCTCCGTTGTTTCTACCTATCCCCAGCAGGGCATCAACACAAAACAGAGGCCGCTCACAAGGTATTTAACCTTTTGAGGCAGCCTCTTCTTTCTTTATTCTTTAACGGTTATGTCAGAAAACGCCAGTTTGTCCACTTTCACCATATCCTTACGCTCAATTACACCTTGGTAAATTGTCTTCTTGGTCGCCAAATCAACAATCGCAATAGCAGGATTCTGCTTCCCGAACATCAGCATATACAAGCGGTTATTGACAATTTGAAATATCCCCGTCCGTCCCCACTCACTTTGCAAGGACTGGAGATCCAGGATCACATCACTATTCACTTTATTATCGGAGATGCTGTAGCTAAGGACTTCTGATGGGCCTGATTCTGAAAACAGGTTGAAATACAAATTATCCCCCGCCTGACGGATGATTAAATCATCACCGCTTTTCATCAAAAGTTTCTGAATAGACTCATTTTGAATTTTGGTCAGTTGACCTTTCCAAATATCATAAGCAAATATCTCATGATTCAGCAGTTCGTCATTTCTTGTATCCGGCCTATGATCTTTGACATCTTTCAAGGCATAAGTCATTTGATCAAAAATGATATATCCACTCGCGCTCAGTGGCTGAGTTCCCCACACATTATAAACAATCGTTCTAAGCTTCGCATCCTGCTTGGCACCTGTCTCAATGCGCTCATGCGCCGCAATGCTTCGCTTGTCGAGATCGATGGTATACAGATGATACTCTGTACTTGCAAACTCCGTTTCACTGTGGAACTTAGGTTGGTAAGCCACAACCACCTTCATCGTCCGCTCTTTCACTTGAACGTCTGTGACACTTATGGACTCATCCTTGTTTTTCTTGATTTGTACTTTGAAATCCGCGCTTTGCTTTTTCTGTCCTTTTTCATATAGAGCAATATTCAGAATATCGGATTGCTCTTTCTCTAGACCAAACGGTGACTCTGAGCCAGCATAACCAATGACCTTATCATCCTCAAAAAAGGCATTCACATCCCGCTTCCCTCGCATGAAAGAACGATGCTGTTCCCGCAGGGCAGTCAAATCATCCAAGAAGTAAGTACTGGAATCCAACGTTTGCCAATACGTTTGATGATCACTGGGATAATAACTACCTTTCGTTGAGACCGAAATCGCTTCAACTTCATAACTGCCTTGAACAACGACTTTTGCCGCGTCTTCTTCCTGACCAGCGATCGTTTTCAAATAATACTCAGGTTTTGGCGATTGAGCTTCTGCCACATAGTAATAACCCATAGAACACACAGAAAAAACAATCAATACAATAAGCAGCCAGTAACGTTTCATGCTGTACCTCCTTTAAACCGTAACTTTTTTGCGTAATAAATAGGAACTAAACCACAACGAAAGAGCTGTGATGCCGATGCCCACAATCGTTTGAAACAGCAGAACTTCGCTTGGATACAAGTGTTCATCAACCCAATTGTTAGGAAGGAGAAACGGCAATAGGATTATAATAACAGTTGCTCCTGAGTAAACAATACCCGCCGCGATTCCTTTCCATCGATAGCTGCGTTCCAACAAAATGCTCGTAAACACCACGGCAACTCCCATCAAGCCAGCTCCGTAGTACAGAATAAACTCCGTGAAATACGTTGGTAGTACCATATGCAACAACGTATTGTTTCTAATAACATCAACGACCGATGTGACTTGTCTCAAGTCCAGTGGAATCATGCGATTGAACAGCGCAAGCTCCATCGGAAGCAGGATAAATTGTAGGGCAACGATTCCCCAGACGAATAAGATCAGGGCACTCAATTTAGCCAAATAGACATTCATTCTGGATGTAGGGAGCATAAGCAGCCTATACGCAAACGTATTTTTGCCAAGCCACTCTTTGTACCATATCCAAAAGATATATAGCAGAAGTGTAACGGCACACACCGCAATCGAGCCTTCGAACCAGAGGGATTGGAAGTTGCTGACCATTTTGGCCGGACCAAACTGTGCCACATACTGGGTCACCGATAAGGATCGGAGCCGCATGATTTCTTGCGCATTGTTCATATAGGAATTCGCATTCGACCATATCCCGACAAATTGGGCAACCAGCGTGATTAAAGCCAGAACACCATAAATTTTGCTAAAACGTAAGATTTCCCAGTTCAGCAGTTTCCTGTAGCGGCTCATCGACTATACACCTCTCTCATGACATCCACAACGGATTTACCTTCTGTCAAGCGCATATCCTCTGTGTCAAACTGCTTCATGACGCGGCCCTCATCGAGCAGAACAACCTGATCAATCAAATGTTCGATATCATGGATTTCATGCGTCGTGATCAGAACACCGCGATCCTCAATCAGATGACTGGTAAAAACGCTGGCAATCAATTCTCGGCTAAACATATCGATACCAGAAAACGGTTCGTCCATGAGCAGATAATCCGCATCGAGCGAGAGTCCGAGCAGCAAATTGGCTTTCGCTGAATTTCCTTTGGACAAACTGCCAATTCGCTCGTCGGCTTTCAATTTGAAAAAAGTGAGCAGTTCCTCTGCCCTTTGTTGGTTCCAAGTCGTGTAGAAATCCTGCATAAAGTGCATAGCTTCTTCAATTTTCAATTGCGGAGGCATCGTCAACGTGTCCGGTATGAAAACAACCTTCTCGTAGGTATGTTTGTCCACAGGCTTACCGTCGATCCGGATTTGACCGCTTTGGATCGGTGTCAGCCCCATAATAGCTTTCATAATCGTCGATTTTCCGACGCCGTTAATCCCGATCAGGCAAGTAATTTGCCCTTTCTTTGCCGTGAAAGAAACTTCATCAAGCACTCTTTTACGTCCGTAAGTCTTTCCTATTCGATCTACTTCAATCACTCGGTATCCCTCCCTGTGCGCTCAGATTCATACTTCTCTTTGACAAAGCGCAAAAGTTCATCGGTTGGCAGCTCCATTTTACGGATCGATTGCACGAAGACCTCCACAGCCTCTCTGATTAGCTCCTCGCGAATCGAGTTCAAGATATGTGCATCAGTCGTAATTCGGCTGGGAGAATTACCTTCGGTAGTAATCAATTTTTGTTCCTCCATCTCTTTGTAAGCTTTCTGCGCGGTATTGGGGTTGATCTGAAACATCCCTGCCAATTCACGTCTCGAAGGAATTTCCTTGCCTGCAGCAAGCTTCCCTGTTGCGATCTCTTCTTTGAAATATCTGACCACCTGCAGATACACCGGATCGCGGTTGTTAAATGAAAGGTTCATCTATCCATCTCCTTGCTTGCGCCCAGTCTCTCTTTGATAGTGTATTACTCGATTAATACACCTTGAAGTGTACTATACACGTAATACAGCAAATGTGTCAAGCGATCCCTTGCAAACCTACACATAGCAGAAGCAATTTGGGTGAAACATATAAAGAGACAACGGGCTTCAAGAGAGATTCGGGAGGTGAAACAGTGGGAGGAACATCAAAACAGAGGAAGTGGAAGGATACAGCGCTTTGGGCCAAAATAAAGCAATTTCCTCATCAGCTATGGCACTTCATCGAGCTGCACTCGAAAGAAAAGCCTTCGTTTTTTCAGCCTGTACCGGTATCCAAAAATACCGCTGAGCGACTGGCTTCTGAATGGACGAAGCAGCTTGAACTCACACAAGGTGGTGTAGTAAGCAGGCAGGCTGTTCAGGAAGAAAGGCAGCTCTTACAGCAGATACGGACGATTACGGAACAAAAAAACAGAAATAATGTGACGCGAACCGAAGCCTATTGGCACATTTATGCCGAGAATCCGGAGCTCCACTGGGCACTCCTCGCTCACATGGTTTCCCGCAATGGCGGTTGGTGCATGACGGATTTGCAAGGGGATATGCTGCCGCGCTTGCTCCCTGCTAAGCTTGCTGACAGTTTGTTTGCGTTCTTGGAACGAGCCAACAGCTTAATTTTCCACGATGCTTACCCGCAGCTGCTTCTGTATCAAGAAAGCAAAAAGAGAAACAAGCCTTTGTTCCATCTTCTCGCTGCGCTGGGAGTTTCCTCATGGATGCTGCCGGTTTGGGAGGAATTTTGGCGCAGCCATGATGCTGCCGTCCTCACCATTTCGCTCATTGTTAACGAGCAAAATTTCATCGAACAACGTATCGTTCAGAATGAGTTTTATCAAGAAACAGTACTAGATCAGCTGCTTTTCAAAAGCCAAGCCTTTCTGCAACTAAACCAAGTCGCCTTTCCTTTTAAGCTGCTGTCTGCTAATAAACCGGGAAATCCCTGGCATTTTGCCGGTCTGATTCTGGAGCATTTTGCACATCTCTCAGAGCGCATTGAGTTTGGGAAAAGCTTATACGCCATTATGTACGGTGTGCCCGAAGTCCTACAAGGCGTAGTCAGGTTCGCTTCCTCTACACCTCATACAGGATCACGTGCCGACTATTGGCCTGAGCACTACTCCCCCATAGCAAAAACCTCCCCTGATACGAAGTATCAGAGGAGGTTGGATGGTTCAGCATGGAAAGCGGATGCCGTACCGCTGTATAGTCCGCCGCTTGCTCAAGCGTGGCCAGATAGGCTTTTGGCGCCAGTAGAGCCTGGCGACTGGTTCACGGATGTGTCGAAGCCGCTATCCCATTTGACGGCCATTCCCGTTCCAGTACCATTTGATATGACGAACGAAATATTTGGTGGGCTTAATAAATTAGAGCTGGCTATATGTGCTAAGGAATTGCTGTAGTTGTAAGACAAAGCTATGTGCGCTTAGGATCGCCTAGGAGCGTTTCAAAACCTTGCCAGCCTTAGCGATAAGCTTCTGAACAGGTGCAGGGAAGTTCTTCACGTCGTCCTTCGCAACAACACGCGTTGCCATCAACAAAACGGGATACAAGGCAGCTGTGAAGCCACAGACGAGCACAGCATTAATGCCTTCGTTCAAACGATACCAGCTTGTTGGCTGAATATAGGTATGGGTGAGCCATTCTGCCGCATAGCCAAGAATAACCATAACCAGAATAGTGACGAACAAGCCGATGAATCGTCTACCTAAGATTGTAAACTTGACTTCCTTGCGTAAAGTTCGCAAATTAAGCCATGACATCGCGATAAAGCAAAGGCCTGTCGAAATGATAATTCCATAAATACCAAGCCATGGAGCAAGCAAGAAACTTCCAGCAAGCTTAACCGCAATACCCGCGCCAACATGAAGCATTAGCGGCTTCATTCGGCCCATCCCCATCAGGACGGCGCCTGAAGTTTGCATCACAATTTGAAACATAGCGCCTAAAGTGAGCAGAGAGATCATGTAGGGTCCATGGCTCATGCCATATGCCGTATCCTCATGTCCGAATATGAAAAAGTCCAGTGGGCGAGCAGCAATTGCGATCACAAGCACAGCAGGCAATCCAGATAAAATGGACAGTTGCAGCACCCTCGTCGTCTGGTGGCCAACTTGCTTCAAATCTTTGCGAGAATACGCCGCTGAGATGATAGGTACAACCGATTGACTCAAGGCTATGGCCAAAATGATCGGGATACCTGCCAACGATTGGGCCCGTCCACCAATAATACCAACCAAGCCAAGCGCTTCGCTGCGGCCAATCGCCCCCTCTAAGAGGGGGATAATGATCGATGTGTCAATGGCATAAACCAGTGTCACCGTTACCGAGAAAATAACAATTGGAATCGAAAGTTTAAGTAAGCTGCGGTAAATATCCCGATATCTCGCCGGGGCTTGTTGGGAGGCGCTGCTCCCCGCTGCCGCCGTTTGGTTAACCGCAGCTTGAGTCGCGCCGCCTTTCAGCGACTGCGCATCTCTGCGCTTCATTTTCCACGCATAATACAGCATGACGGCAAGGGCTGCTATACCACCCATCACTCCGCCGAAAGAAGCGCCCGCAACTCCCCAACCTAAACTGATATTTAAAAGTAGAAATGCAAGTCCAATGGATGTAACCAACCTGAATACTTGTTCCACGACCTGAGACACCCCGTTAGGCATCATGTTCTGTCTGCCCTGGAAATATCCTCGCATGATAGCTATAAGCGGGAAGAACAACATCGCCGGCGCTATCGCACGGGTAGCTAGTGTTGCATCAGGACCTCCATGCGAAATTCGTTCCGCATAAATAGGAGCAAAGAAATACAGCACAACCGTCATCAGAACGCCCGCTGCAATCGCAAACCAAATGGCTGCGCGATAGATCCGTTCTGCTTCCGCAGGCCTGCCAATGGCATACTTCTCGGACACCATCTTGCTTAGCGCGCTTGGAATACCAGCTGTTGCGACAACAAGCAGGATGGAGTACAAATTGAAAGCAATGGAATAACTGCCCATGCCACCCTCATGCAGCAAATGCACCAGCGGAATCCGCTGAAAAACGCCGAGAAACCGCGCTACGAGCGCGGCCACGGTGAGAATGAGCGTCCCTTTTACAAGAGAATCTTTGGTTTCCTTCGTCAAGTCCGTTCCTTCTCTCTCATTCTGTAATCAAAAAACCCAAATCAAGAAAACAATAATCATAGCCAATTGCAGGACAATTTTCACCACACTGCTAGCGAAGAAACCGACGACAGAGCCGACGCCGGCGCTGACCGCCTTTTTCCAATTGGTCCCTATGATGATCTCGCCAATGACTGCCCCGATGAAAGGGCCAATGATCAAACCGAATGCCTGGAACACAAAAGGCCCAACGATCAGTCCGATGGTACTACCGATAATCGCGGCCTTGGAACCGCCAAATTTCTTGACGCCAAGCGCGCTTACCGCGTAATCCGCCACCAATATGATCACAACAATAATGGTCTGAATAATCCAGAAAAAAACAGTGAAAGGCTCAAAACTAATTAACCAGCCATAGAGAAAAAATGCCCCATAGATGGCTAAGACGCCAGGTAAAACCGGATAAACCGCGCCAATCATCCCGACAACAAATAAAATAATAACTAAACTCCAGCCTAAAGCGATCAAGGTCAGGACCTCCATTCATTCTTTGAGGCATTAAACATGCTTAATCTTGCAGCATATACGTACGAATGACCTTCGCAACCGCATGTTCCTCGTTCGTCACGGTCGTTACATCCGCAATGCGCTTCACTTCGTCCTGAGCGTTCCCCATGGCGACGCCTAGACCTGCCTCACGAATCATCGTGATGTCATTCTCGCTATCGCCCATCGCAATGACTTCGGACATTTGAATGCCGAGCAGCTGACATACCATCTCAACACCGCTTGCCTTGCTAATGCCGCGTGGATTTAACTCAATATTGCTTGGATGCGAGTTCGTAATCTCAAGAATTCCCCAGTTTTCGACGATACCGCGAATTCGCTGCAATTTCTCTGGATTTTCCGTATAGAATCCGAACTTTAACCAAGCTTGTCCCTCAATGTCCAATTGCTCGCTTTCGCGATTAAAGACGCCTTGATCCACAGAATAAGCCCACCACCAGCAGTCGTGTTCTTGAGCCAGTGTATGCAAATTACGCACTGTTTCTGTGGCCAGCAGGGTCCTTTTATGCAGCTTCGTCGGTGACTCCCATACTTCGCTGCCATTGACTACGACAAGAGGCGTGTTAAGCCCCAGCTCTTCAATATAGGGCATTGCGCTAATAGCCCCGCGGCCTGTAGACATAATTACAGTCTTACCCAAAGCAGTCGCCTGTTGAATCGCTTCACGATTCTCATCCGAGATCTTCTTATCCTCGTTCAGCAGTGTGCCGTCCATATCAAGAGCAATTAATTTGTAAGTTCCCACGTTCATCCATCCCCTGTCTTTACATCAGTAGTAAACCTAGTAAGCAGTGAGCACTTTCTTAGGCAGTTCTTCCATGAATGTCATGTGCCAGAGGGCAAAAATATAGATAGTCCAGATCCGGCGCGCGTAGTCGCCTTGCCCATTCTTATGCTTATGGAGCATACGTTCCACAGCTTCCATATTGATATAATCTTCGATGCCGCTGGATTTGATTTGCTCGAGCAGCACATTCCCCATCGAACCTTTCACCCAATCGCGCAAAGGTACCGGGAAGCCCAGCTTAGGACGATTCAGGATCGGATCCGGAATAATGCCTTCCATCGCCTTACGGAAAATGTACTTCGTCGTGCCATTCGCGATCCGGTATTTCGCCGGAATACGCCGAGCCACTTCGAACAGCTCTTTGTCCAAGAACGGAACACGCAATTCCAGGGAATGCGCCATCGTCATCTTATCGGCTTTCATCAAGATATCGCCAGGCATCCATAAATTCATATCGATGTACTGCATCCGGCTAACCGGATCCAGATGTTTCGTTTTATTATAATAATCGCCGGCAATTTGTACCGGATTCTTATAAGCACGCAGCATTTCACTGTCGAGGCGAAGCACTTCGGCTTTCATATCCTCGGAGAAGATCTTCGCATTGCCGAGGAAACGCTCTTCGAGCGGCGTGGTACCGCGCAGGACGTAGTTGCGGCCCTTCACGCTGCTTGGCAGCATGCGCGCGAAGCGGTTCAGCATGCGCTTCACCGATGGCGGCAGCTGATCGATCGGCCGCAGCGACTGCGGCTCGCGGTAAATGCGATAGCCGCCGAACAGCTCGTCCGCGCCTTCGCCGGACAAGACCACGGTCACGTGCTCGCGCGCGAGCTGCGCCACGTGATACAGGGCGATTGCCGAAGGATCGGCGACAGGCTCATCCTGATGCCAGATCGCCTTCGGCATCGTGTTGAAGAAATCATCCTTCGTGATGATTTTGTCGTAGTGCTCCGTGCCGAGCGTCGCTGCGGTTTGCGCGGCAATCGGCGTTTCGTTGTTGGCGCCTTCGAAGCCAACCGAGAACGTGCGGATTGGTTCAATATTGCGCATATGCGTAGCAATCGCTGTCGAGTCGATCCCGCTCGACAAGAAACAACCACGATCCACATCACTGACCATGTGGAGCTTGACCGAATCTTTCAATGTTTCACGAATTTGTTCCACATAATAATCAAACGGGCGATCCTCCGGCTCAAACATTGGGTCCCAATATTTATGTAGGGTCATTTCACCGTCAAACGTGATCTTCACGGAATGCCCAGGAGGCAGCTTATGTATGCCATGAAACATCGTATTAGGCTCTGGCACGTATTGAAACGTCAAGTAGTTCAGCAAGCTGTCCGTATGGATCAACCGATTCATGCCGTCCGCAGCTAGCAAGCTCTTAATTTCTGAGCCAAACAAGAACTGACGATCATTGACATGATAGTAAAACGGCTTAATGCCGAAGTGGTCTCTCGCTCCGAACAGCTGCTTCTTTTTCTTGTCCCAAATCACGAAACCAAACATGCCGCGCATGTGCTTGACGCATTCCTCTCCATACTCCTCATAGAGGTGAACAATGACCTCCGTATCACTTTGCGTGCGGAATTGATGACCACGCTCCTGCAGCATGCTGCGTAAAGCTTTATAATTATAAATCTCCCCGTTAAAAATGATCCATACGGAATCATCCTCATTAGCTAAGGGTTGATGCCCTTCTTTCAAGTCAATTACTGACAACCGGCGAAAGCCGAGGCCGATCCGATTATCCGTCCAAAACCCGGAATCATTCGGTCCGCGATGCACAATCACATCTGTCATCTGCTGCAGCATAGCTACCGTTGGTTCTCTATCTTCAAAATACATGACACCTGTAATACCGCACATGGTGAAACTCACTCCTCCGTACCATTCATCAATCTTTCTCTAACGACAACCGATACATTAGTATACCATATCAGCCAGTCATACTGGAAATACGATGAAAGCACGGGAACAGGCGAATTCTATAGAAAAATGATGGAAATGAGTAGTCGTTTCAATGAAGCCGAGAGCCGCATCTTTTTCATAGGACTGCACCACCTTTCCTTCATGCACAAATATTTGCCTGGGGCAACTTTCGGGGTAGACGAAGGTCATTCCCCTTTCTTTAGGATATGCTTACGGCTGCCGATTGGTGCCTCCCCTTGGATATTGCTTTTAACAAGCCAGCGGTGAGGGTCCGGTTTTTGCATGAAAACAATTGGAAGAGTGAGCCGTATGATGTAAACCTCCGTAAGCGGCGTTACGCTCCATCGACCAATGCATTTTGAGCAGTCACAACTTGCTTGTTCCACACAGGGTGCGAAGTGATCCATTATTTAAGATCTACCCCACGAAGCAATTTCAATCCCCCACCCGTGTTGGGGGACGACTCGTGTCGTTTCCGTCATCAAAGCAAATCATACCATTTCAATCCACGCACCCGCCAGAGGAAGAAGCTAACCGACTGCTAGCCACCTTAAACAAATCAAGTGGACAATAAAAAGCAAGTCACTAGGAAACGGTGGCTTGCTTTTTTGTTGTATTTTCAGGCTCAATTCCAGCGAAGCTGTTACCAAGTGCCAACACTTAATTGCATTTACATTTACTAGTGTCATCAAAAGAGCTGTAAAAACAAGCTTAGTTATTGGTGAATATAAATATAAATATTAGTTTCTCATTAGATCATGTCGGTGAAACGATGGTGAAAGCCATGATCACTTCACTTCCACTTTGATTACAAATGCAACATTTCCTTCAGACCATTCAGCAGTGTAATAGTAGGTATGAATTCCTTCGGAATATGGAACAAGAATCTCATTTTTTGAATTGTCCAGTACAACTGCTTCTTTTCCATTAAAAACTTCCTGAATTGTACCTATTTTTTTAGGACTTCTATCGAACGAAATGACGATTTTTGAATGAGGCGGAATGACGACAGGCTCAACATCAACATCAATGGCTGCCGAATCGCCATAATCCTTTTCCGCTTCCCAGCGGTAGGTATGATATTTAGCGAGAATGGCAATATCCGTGTTTTCAACATGAGCTGTAGAAGTAGGCATTGGTTTATTGCGAGTACTGCTAAAGATCGATTCGCAGGAACTGAGGAGCAAACAACAACATATCCACAAGCTAAATAACATGATTCTCATTAATTGATGTCCTCTCTTATAAGTATAAAGAAGAGGGAAAGCAGACTTCCTCTTTCCCTCTTCTAGTTATATTAAAAACTTAATTCTATCGCTTTTTATCTAAGAACAACCATTTCCCAAGCTTGAATCTTCGCTGCAACTCGATTTTGCAGAGTTTGATCTGATGTCCATAGAATACCGTCTGTGATAATGTTCCAGCAATCTCTCCCTTTTTCATTATTATGCAGGTCCATGTTTTTATGTTGTAATCCCGTAAAACCATCGAAAATTGTAGTATAATAGTTCGGATCATCTTGTGCTTCGTGAGCAGTTGCCCAAGCATATGCTGATAATTTGTTAATATATTTACACATTAAAGCATTCCATATGGCGTGACGAAATGCATCCTTTTTAGTACCATTTCCATCCAAAGAACCGTATGCACTGTTATTTGAATAATCAACCGCTTTATCCCTACATGAGTCTACGATCAGAGCTTGACCAGGAGTGGTGATTACTAACACCTTTTCAGCATTAGTTAGTTCTTTCCATTTAGCAACATAAGGATCATAAATTGCCCTTGCACTAAAGAGATTATTTTGTTGACGGTTATCCAATCTGCTGTCGAAATGTTGAATGATTTCATTAGATGTCATTTGTGGATTATTTTTCTTGAATTCTTCAATCTCTTTAAATAATTTTACTGTATCATCATCAAAAGTCAAACTCTTGAATTGCGGGTTATTAAGAACGTCATCTACGGTTAGAGATTTTTGATTTTGTACATTGGAATTCTGCTCCAATTCGTTGGCTGTAGCAATTTTTTCGCTAGATTCAGCAAAGGCAGTCATAGGCGCGATACTTGCAACCAACATAGTGACAGCGGATAAAGTAACTAATGATTTCTTTAAATTCAACATTATCATCTCCCATTTATTACTAGAATAGGATTTTATAGTATCACGGAATTTCCGAATATATTGTCGAATTATAGATTTTTAATATAAATTTTTACAAATATGTATATATGGTGAATACTGATTAATACCTGCTAGTAAACTCAATTAATCAAGCGAACAAAGCCGTACGTTCCTTGCCGAATCACAGTTACTCTGTTATACCGTAAGTACAGCATAACGGTAAAAGTTGATGTGCAAGAAGGAGTGAATAACTATATTATGTCTACAAGTTTGGTACAGGTTCAAAAGAGGATGCTAATCAGCCTTGCGAAAGTAATCAAAGAGGCAGAACTGGAAATAAAGGAAGGGGATTTTTTGCAGGTTGAAGTATTAGAACTTTTTACACCAGTTGATATCATTAAACGAACAGCAGAGTAGGTTTATTAAATGAGCCAAATACAAATGAAGGTCGCGGAGATAGTTGTAAAGCATCAGAAGGACGCTTACAATCTGGAATTCACAATAGAACAAATCTTGTCTTATCCTTGGCATGAAGTCGTTGATCTTGGTTGGAATGCAAGGGTATATTACAAATATCCCAGCTGTTTGCTAGTTTAGATGTAAGCGTCAAATAGCCCCCACCTTGTCATCAAGTTGAGGGCTGTTTCATCTTTTATTAAGATTTGAACTCGCGACAAGTCAGCGTACTTGCTGTTGCACCGCGAGGCGTATTAGCAAATAGCCAGTTCTTCCGGCCGGTAACAAATGGTTTAATTGCCCATTCGCTAAGGTTGTTGTCAATCTCCAAACGACCATCTTTCAGGAATGCCGTCAGCTTGTCCCATTGGTTCAGGCTATATATGATGGCTTGTCCAAGTGCACTCTTCGGCAAAGTTCGGGATCGCTCTTGACGCAGCAGTGCCAAATAAGCATCCAAAATAGGCAAACTGCGCTCCATTCGAATGGTATAACGTTCCTCCGATGTGACATCCTTCAACTCTCGATCAATAGCAAAAAGCTGGTTACAAAACAGGAATTTATGCGTCAGCATTCATGTCCAGCTTGCGCTCAACATAATCAAGCGCAGGTTGGGTGGCGGTACAAAGGATAAGACTTGCTTCTCCATATATTTTGAGATAATTGAGTGCTTGGTTAAATAAGGATACACAAGAAACTGGAACCTTCTGCACTTCATCGAAAATGAGGACAGACTCCGTTACATTGTGAAGCCTGCGAATATTCCTGCTGCCCTTGGCGTAGAACGTATTCAAGAACTGCACCATCGTTGTAAAAATAATCGGCGAATCCCAGTTATCCTTAGCCAGCTTCAACTTCTGCCGGGTATTGATTAAACCGTCGATTTCCTCATCTTCATCGTCCGCATCGTCTACGACATTGGAATGATGCTCCAGGATATGCGCATCGTCATCCAAAATTCGCCGGACATCTCTGGCGTTCTGCTCTATAATCGTGGTGAAAGGCACCACATAAATGATCCGCTTCTTGTCGTACAAACGGGCATGCTTGAGGGCATAGCGCAAGCTTGCCAACGTCTTGCCTCCACCTGTCGGAATTGATAACGTATAAATTCCTGAGGGCTTCTCAGCGAATGCGTCGCATTGGTCCGACATTTCCCTTCTAAGCAAATTGATAGGTGTTTGTGCATCCTCACGAGCTTGATAAGCATTAATTTCTTTCATCAATTTTTCATAGTAAGACTCAAATAATACATTCCGATCCTGCTGCGACTCTACTGCGATATTTTCTTCGAACAAGCGGGTATTCGTACGATCCGCATCGATCAAAGCACTAAATATAAATTTACTCAAAAACATCAGCTTGCATTCTATCGTTGCTGGAGATGGCTTATCCAGATAAATTTCCAATTCTTTGGCTGCCTCGGCTGCGTACTCCTCCAACTTAGCCTCGCTCATCACCAATTTGAAAAAACACCCCTTGGACCGTTCAAACTCTTGTACATCCAATGCTTTCTCGACGCGATTCAAATAGGGGGATTCCAATTTCGGACTTAGATAATCATGTAGATACGAATGATGCGAAATGATGGCGTTTCCCACGATTTCTGCCAACAACGCAGGATACATTGACAGCTTGTCCGTATGAAACAAGATATGCAACAACTTTCCTCCTGCGGTGGAATGATCAACGCTGCCTCTCTTCGGCGGAGCATCAGGATTGTTCACGGCTTCGAGTAAGTAAGATTTAAATTCATCGGTGTACTTGCCCATGTCATGCAGGAGCCCTGCAAGACCAGTTACGTGCTTAACACCAAGCTTTTCCCCGTATACTTCCGCTAAGGCTTGTACGCCTGACAAATGGTCTTCAACAGTCTGAATTTTTCCGTCACTTTCACGGATATGTGCGATATACCCCATATTAATCCCCCCTATTTATTGGCTTTCTATAGCGAATCATGCAGGACATGGCTTCTTCTCTAATTAGATCCCTTCACCAAGGCTTCTTCCCGCCGCCCATTTTCGTCAAAATACTATCATTCGCGGCATCATAAGCTTCAAAAATCTTTGCAGCAATCGGTGACGCTCCATAGCGTCCGAATCCGCCTTCGGGCACAACGACAGCAACCGCAAGCTTGGGGTTTTCAACGGGTGCGAAGGCGATGAATACGGCGTTTTCCACCTTCCCACCGGCCACATCTTGTGTGGAGGTCCCTGTTTTTCGCGCCACGTTGAAAGGGAGTTCATCGATACCTTCAGCACCGCTTTTCATCCCATGGAAAATCGGATTCCATTCTTCTTTGGTAAACTCAGTCGAAGAATCCTGGATGACTTCGGGTTCAACTTTTTTCACCAAGCCACCTTGATAATCGCGAATTTCATCTACGAAAATGGGCTTCATCCGCTTGCCGCGACTGGCCAAAGTAGCTGTATACTGAGCCAACTGAAGGGTTGTCGTTTTTTCATTCTGTCCCCAGGAAGCATAGACCATGACAGATTGATAACTATCATTTTTGGCATTCAAAATAAAATCATTCGTACCCGCGATTTCCCCCGGAAGTCCGCTGCCTGTTTTGACACCCATACCAAATTTGGAGAGATAATCAGCCCACTTGGCTGTGACTGCCGGGTTCTCTCTACCGAATTTAGCCCAGAAAGGAATAC
Source organism: Paenibacillus marchantiophytorum (assembly GCF_014640555.1). Lineage (GTDB taxonomy): Bacteria > Bacillota > Bacilli > Paenibacillales > NBRC-103111 > Paenibacillus_E > Paenibacillus_E marchantiophytorum. The sequence goes on from NZ_BMHE01000009.1 coordinate 77,818, forward strand.
CTACTTTTTCGGACATAAACGTGTTGGAAGAGTGAGCGATAGCGTCGGCCGCATTGATATTCCAATAGGGCGTTTTACCTGAGTTGGTGATGGTGCTTGTGCCCCCCTTGCCAAAGCTAAATGATCCTGTATCATAATAATACTCATAAGGCGTGAAAAGCTTCTCTTTGAGTCCAATTAATACAGACAAAGGCTTGATCGTCGACCCCATGAAAACAATCGAAGACGGATGTTTGGCATTTTCTTTTTCATCGGGGTATTTGGATTTAGCGGTTTTAATCGAGCCATTCGATATATAAGGTTCAATCTCTTTATAAATGGTTGGCGACATACCGCCGGTCCAAGCATTCGCGTCATAATCCGGATAATTTGCCATGGTGACGATTCGTCCCGTATCCACTTCCATCGCAACCGCAAAACCAGAAGTAGCCTTCATACCTACCTTCATATATTCGTCATTGGCATGAGATCGACTGCCCAAATACTTGATATGCGCCTCCAATATGCGCTCAGCCGCTTTCTGAACATCTTTATGAATGGTGAGATACAGATTATTCCCTTTGACGGGGGGAGTGACAGCAGCCCTGCCGATAATTTTCATTTCCGCATTGACGGGATACTTCTTTCTTCCATTCTGGCCGCGAAGCTCGTCTTGGTACATTCTTTCGATACCGTCAAATCCTACATTTTCAGAGGCCAGATATTCTTTACTGTTTATGTTATCTCTGTAGATCGTTTTGGCTTATGCTCAAGCAGATAGGCGATCTCATTGTTGGATAAATCTGCTTTTATGCGTCGTGGCACCCAGTAATGACTTGGCTTTTTGATTTCTTTTTTGTGCAAATCATATCCTAAATCCATCGCTACCACGATTTCTTCCATGGTTGGACTTGTTGCGTTCGGTTTCGCAAATTTGTCGAAAACATCGGCCTTGAGCCGTTTGGCCAGCGCAATAATCTCATCTTCATTCTGTTGTCCTGGCTCGACCCTAAAAAACAATGATTGCAAAGGAATAGTATAGGCCAAAGGTGATTTCGTCGAATCATAAATATTGCCACGAATCGGTGCAATGAGGTTCGTCTGATTGCCGTTGCGATTTTCTGCGGCTTTCAGCTCTTTGGCTTGAATGAACTGCAACATAGCTAGACGAACTATGAGTGCGGAGAACAGGAGGAACGTTGCAAAGAAAAAAATATGGATCCGAAACGAAAAGTGCTGCTTTTGGGTAAGTCTTTTTTTCTTCGGATCATCCATGAAGGATGATTTCATTCCACTAAGACCTCTCTTTGGCATATGCCCCTTTTTAATTTCATAAAAAAGACGGAACAATTCTAAGAAGAGTTCACAATTTATGGAAAATAGTTGGATAAAGTTTCCTTAATATCAAATCATCTTACGGGGAAGGTTCTTACGAACTCAATAACCTTTATTTGACCCAAAATCGTCCATTTGGAAAATCGAACGAATTCCATATACGTTATTTCAAGAAAATGATCACCATTCCACCTATAATCTGCTCGATAACGCCAATTCAGTTCATTAGATCTCCAAAGTAGCCAATTTCTCGTCTTTAAGCATCATACAGTTCATTAGATGGCAGGTTGATAGTGGGGCAGCGTGGGCGGTGGGCGGACGTGCTGGTAACGCTGTTTTTCAGCGTTAACTCACCTGAATTGCCCTTCATCGTGCTCAGTCACTGACGGTAAAGTTGTTTTTCAACCTTACAGCACTCACTTTGGCCTCAACCGCCACCTTAACGCTGTTTTTCAGCGTTAACTCACCTGAATTGCCCTTCATCGTGCTCATCCAGTGACGGTAACGCTGTTTCTCAACGTTACCGCTCTCACTTCCGCCTCAACCGCCACCTTAACGCTGTTTTTCAGCGTTAACTCACCTGAATTGCCCTTCATCGTGCTCATCCAGTGACGGTAACGCTGTTTCTCAACGTTACCGCTCTCACTTCGGCCTCAGCCGCCACCTTAACGCTGTTTCTCAGCGTTAACTCACCTGAATTGCCGTTCATCGTGCTCATTCAACTCCGCCAACAACGCAAAAAAGCTGCTCCCCAGGTTTTCAACCTTGGGAAACAGCTTCTAATCCCTTACCACGGCTTCTTGCCGCCGCCGAGCTTCGTCAGGATGCCATCATTCGCGGCATCGTACGCTTGAAAAATCTTCGCAGCAATCGGCGACGCTCCGTAACGTCCGTATCCGCCTTCCGGCACGACGACAGCAATCGCCAGCTTCGGATTCTCGACAGGCGCGAAGGCGATGAATACGGCGTTGTCGATCGTCCCGCCTGACACAGCTTGCGTCGACGTTCCCGTCTTCCGGGCTACATTGTATGGCAGCTCTTCGATACCTTCCGCTCCACTCTTCATACCGTGAATGATCGTGTTCCAATCACCTTTGGCGAATAAAGCCGTCGAGTCTTCCATGACCTCGGGTTCGACTTTCCTGACCAAATCCCCTTCAAAACTGCGGATTTCATCAACGAACAAAGGCTTCATTTTCTTCCCTCTGCTTGCTAATGTCGCCGCGAATTGAGCCAGCTGCAGTGTGGTCGTTTTCTCATTTTGCCCCCAGGAAGCGTAAACCATGGCGGACTGATAGCTATCTTTTTTGGCATTTTTCGCAAAATCATTAGAGCCTGCGTTCTCACTCGGCAATCCGCTTCCGGTTTTAACGCCAATCCCGAACTTGGCTAAGTATTCCGCCCATTTATCGGTGACTTTGACGTTCTCCCCGCCATACTTCGAATAGAAGGGAATACCCACTTTGGCCGACATATACGTATTCGAGGAATGCTCGATAGAGCCAGCGGCATCTAGATTGCCGTAAGCCACTTTCCCGGAATTTGAGATCGAGCTCGTCGATCCGGTTTTACCGAACGTAAATGTTCCGGTATCGTTATAATATTGATTCGAAGGCGTAATCAGTTTCTCCGTTAATCCGATTAGTACCGACAACGGCTTGATCGTAGATCCCATGAACACGATGGAGGACGGGTGCTTCGGCCGTTCTTTATCGGTGTATTTCGGATAGGCTGTCGTAATCGAGCCATTGGCGATGAAGGACCCTACTTTATCCAAATTGACCTGTGAAATCCCGCCCGTCCACACATTCGAATCGTAGTCGGGGAAGTTGGCCATCGTCACGATGCGCCCTGTATCGACTTCCATCGCTACCGCATAACCGGCTTCCGCATTTGCTCCAAATTTGATAAAAGCATCATTCCGCGCATAAGGCGTATGCAGGAAAGCGATTTGATCCTGGATGGCTTTCTCCGTTGTTTTCTGAATATCCTTATTAATAGATAGGTATAGATTGTTGCCTTTGATCGGTTTGGTCACTGTCGCTCTGCCGATAATTTTCATAGCCGCGTTTACGGGATACACTTTGTACCCATTTTTACCGCGCAAATCATCTTGGTACATTCTTTCGATGCCGTCAAAACCAACATTTTCCGCAGGCAAATATTCTTTGCTTTCCGGGTTATCTTTGTACATCTCCTGTGCAGACTGTGTCGAGTACTTATTGAGATATCCAATCAACTGCGGGGCAATTGTCGTTGTGCCGTCATCGTCCATTTCGTAGGTACGAATACTTTCTTCCGTGACTTCAAGCCATTTGAATTCATCGCGATGCTCTAATAAATACGCAATTTCTTCCTTGGACAGGTCCGTCTTGATTTTACGGGGAACCCAGTAATAGCTGGGGTCCTTTACTTTATTTTGATTAATGTCATAACCCAAATCCATGGCTAGCACAATTTCTTCCGGTGTAGGCTGCACAGACGTCTTCTTGCCGTATTTATCAAAAACATCCGTCTTGAGTCGACGCGCAAGATTAATAATTTCTGCCTTATCCTGCTGACCTGGCTCAATCCGGAAAAATAAAGACTGCACAGGGATCGTATAAGCGAGCGGGGACTTGGTTGAATCATAAATATTGCCGCGGATAGGCGCAATTTTGTTCGTCTGATTCGTGTTTGTATTCTCGGCCGCTTTGAGATCTTTGGCTTGCACGAATTGTAAAATGGCTAACCGCACGATTAACACGGAAAACAACACGAATGTTACAAAGAAAAAAATATTGATCCGAAACGAAAAGTGCCGTTTTTTGGTGATTTCCTTTTTCTTCGGATCATCCATAATGGATGACTTCATCACTTCTCAGATCCTTTCTTACCCAATTGCTTGTTGATCTTGAAAAAGTTCGAGCAGGGTACGAATACCTTCCCCGGTATGATAGGAGTAGCGGATAATGCGAATCGCATCGATCCCTACCTGATTTGGCGCCCAAACATCATTCGTCTCATGGTCACCGATATAGAGAACGTCCTTAGCCTCTATGCCTGCCCGCTCCAAAGCCAACTTGAAGATCGCCGGATCCGGCTTCTCCAGTCCCACCTCAGTCGATACGAGAACAGGATCAAAGTAATGCAGGATCCCCTTATCTGCCAGAATCGCTTTAAGCGTAGGCGCGAAATTACTGATAATTCCGATTCGAAAGCCTCGTTCTTTCAACTGTTCCAAGAATGGTTTCACATCGTCAAATAGTTCATAATACTCCGGTGCTGTAAAAATATCATAGAGTTCATGACAGCAATCGAAAATCTCTTCCTCTGTCCATTCCTCGTGAATCCCTAGTTTATGAAGCACATATTTATATAGTTGAACCCAGAATTCACGGTCCGATTCCGGACTGCAAACAACGAAATTATCCTGCTTATTCACGTAATAAAAAAGACGAAAAGCTTCGGTAAAAAGTTCATTGATATGGGATTCATCGCGATCCACGGACCTCAGTTGCAGATATTGTTTCAAAATCGTTTGAGCCGCTGGAATGGTGAGCAACGTGTCCCCCGCATCCAGATAAATCATGGGATAGTCCTGAATTGCTTTGCGCATACTTTCTCCTTTTCACAATCATCAGAATGGCACCTACTTAGTGTACCACATTTATTTGGGGATGAGAAAAAGCAGCCAAATGATTATTCACAAATGTAAAAAGCCTCTCTTTAACGTTCTAAAGAAAAGGCTTCTCTGCATGCTTTATGCTAATAATCTTCTAAGCGTCCTTCACATGGGTTTGATCGAAATTCGGCGGATTGAACCAATTGCCTCCGCTTGCCACCCATGTGGAATCCAGTGGTACCCAACGATTCGTTTCCTTCAAATAAACTTCATTCCAAGCATGAGGTCCATAGCTTCCCTGCCCATCATAGCCCAAGCCCGTCACGACTTTCACATCAAGGCCAATCGATCTGGCCATTTGGGCATATAGTCTGGAATAATCAATACAAACGCCTTCGCGCGTGTTAAAGGTATCCTCTGGCGTCTGCTCCTTCCAGATTCGTTTCTCTTCATACAGCTTAACCTTGTCCCAATCATATTTAACGCGGCTGCCTACCCAGCTATACAGCAGCTTCGCCTTCTCTTCATCCGTTGTTCCGCTGGCCGTTACTTCCTTGGCGGCATCGGCAATATTGCCTGGGATCTTGGCATCAAGCACTTCATATTTACGCTGTAAAATATTCGTGAATTCATCTTCCACAGCACGCGTGAAAACAGGCACCTTCTCGGTTATGAAATCACCTGTAAAGGGAGCAATGACTTCTTTAGCCCCTTTTTGATACATCTGGGAAGATTCAATATACGTTGTAACCGAGGAATGCGGGAACAGTGTCACATAAATGAACAGAACAGCAATAAGCATGAGTGCTCTGGCGAAGCCTGCAACAGAACCTATCGCTCCGCCCGAAACGGAGCTGAGTATGGATTTCCTGCGTTCCTGAGACGTATAGCGTTCAGCCAACCAAGTGCCGATTAACGGATACACCAACAGGTTAAGCAATTGTTTGACGATCATATAGCCAAGCAAGAACAGCACGCCAAATCGCAACAGCGGAAAATCGCGAATACTCGTTATTGCCGTATAGTAGGTCTGTTTCAGAATGCCAATATCAGCACTTGGAATTTGTAAGTTTTGTGCTTTAAGCCAGGTTTGAATCAAGGGAGACAACAGTTGAACGCCTTTCCAGGCGATAAACATCGAGATAACAGCGACGCCAGCTTCCACAAGCATAGAAATCAGATGCTTCGCTGATCCTGATCCTCCCCGTCTAAATCCTTGAATGATGGAACCTGCGAATAGGAGCACAATCACGATGGATATCAGATTTATTGAAGTTGCTTGGAACCACGTCATATCCGTCATGATTTCTCACCATCCTATCTAGCTACTTATGGCTTGGCATTCTTCTTCGCTTGCTCAATAAAAGTATTTATCGCAGCGTTGGCATTCATTTTGAACGTTTTTCCGAGGAAAGTAACCTGCACTTCATCAGAGCCTGACTTTCCTTCCACTTTCAAACTCTTTGTTGTTATGAGATAGGAGCCGTCCGGATTGGCTTTGAACTGCGCATCCTTGGCTTCTTCTGTCAGAGTGCTGACTGCCTTCTCCGTAACTTCATTCCCGACTTGGGAAACCACGCTTGCCCCAATATCCTTTATTTTATCCTTATAACTCGCTCCATAAACAACCAAAGCCCCGACAATGGCTAGAACAACGACCCATTTTACAACGGTTTTCACAATACCAACTACGATAAAAAGCACAATAATAGCAGCTACAATTAAGTACCAACGATCCTGTGCAAAAGTAATCCACTGATCCAAACAAACCCCTCCTAATTATCCAAAAGTCTTTCCTATCATACTACACAGGCTGCTTAGTCTTCATCTCTTTTTTTCCTTAACTGGGCTAATCGTTGCTCAATTTCTTCCGTTTTATCGATTCTGCCCCTCGTCTTGCGAAAAGCTTGTCTCAACCGGAAGATAAGAAATATCGCTACACAAGCAAGTAAAACAATGACATACGTATCCATGAAATCCTCCTTTGCGATGAATTGTGTCATTTGGTTGGAAAGGTTATATCTATAGGACGAGCGGCGTACATCTAAAGAAGAGACAAGTTAATGAATCGAGGTGGCAAGAACATGCGAACAGCAATATGGTTGTATTTATTTATGTTTGTGGCGTTTTTTGATTTGCACGCGCAGTACCCGATTCTTTCCCCCTTCGCCTTATCTTTGGGCGCAGCTCCTTCATTTATCGGGCTTATCATGGGAGTTTACTCCCTCACACACTTACCTGGCAATCTGCTTGCGGGCTACGGCGTGGATAAATACGGCAGTAAATTTTTTATCGTCATTAGCCTGATTGTAGCAGGGATCATCTTGCTTTTTCAATCCAACGTCAAAGATCCATGGCACTTGCTATACATCCGCTCCATCAGCGGCTTTGTGCTCGCCTTCTTATCGCCAGCCTGCTTAACTCTGCTCGCTCGCATCGCCAAAGACCGCATCCATCAGAGCAAGCTAATGGCAGGCAACGGGCTTGTTCACACCTTGGCATCTGTCGTTTCCCCAGCCGCTGGTGCAGTCCTTGTTGCCAAAATCGGGTTCACAACGGCTTTCTCTGTCTTGGGATGGGTCCTTATTATTACAGGAATCTTAGCAATTTTCGGGGTAAATGAGAAGCAGCTTTTGGGACAAACAGCCAATAAGTCCGTCTTATTGGATCCTCATGGACATGAACTGCCGGATAAAGATTCCGATGTGCCAGACGGCGTGTCCATGCCATGGCTATTTTTCCTCATTCCAATGGCTCTTTCCTGTTCGCAAGGCATCCTTTTCTTTGAGCTGCCTTTAATGAAATCTGCCAGAGAATCGATTCTTACTTCCGGCGTATTTTTCACTTTAATCAGCTTGGGCGCATTATTAAGCATCAGTTTCTGGTTCCTTAATAAAGTGCCGCCCTTTATTCGCACCGTCTGCGGCAGCTTATCCCTTGCCGTCGTTTTCTTCGGATTAGCGATTCAATGGCCAATTCCGCTTACCGTCTCTCTCTTCCTGATCGGTATGGCCAAAGGCGTCATTTATCCGGCATTAGCTGCTCTGTTAGCCAGCATAACGAGCAGCAATCGCTATGGCCGCGTCTTTTCTTTGCTGTCGATTTCCTATTCTGTCGGAGCTTTTATTGGTCCGATGATGGCTGGGCAGCTCCGCGACCATATTTCCTCCTATTTTATCGCTTTCTTTATCTTAATGCTCGCTCTTTCCCTTCTCCCTCTGCGTTCTTTTAAAGCACCCGTAACGACGTAAACAGCCATTTTATCGGGCGGCCTGAGCCAATCAGGCCGTCTTTGTGCTGTCAATCTGTGTCATTTCCCGGGAAATGGAAACGGATTATTTGGCAAACGTCGAATCAAATCCTTGGAACACATGCCAAAACGGGTTATACTACAAAAAAACCTGGTTGGAGGAGATCCGATGTCGATCGCTATCATTGTAGAAGGTAAAAACGACAAAAGCCGCTTAAAACGCGTGGTGGATGACAGTGTTCTCATCCTCTGTACATTCGGCACCCCCAGTTCCTTAACGCTGGACGAACTGCGGAAAAAAGCAGGGCACAAGCATGTTTATTTATTCACGGATAATGACGCTTCAGGCAAAAAAATCAGATCCCTGCTGCGGGATACGTTCCCAGACGCTGAACAAATCTATACCCGCAAAGGATATGCCGGAGTGGAAGGAACGCCAGAGGAATATATCATCCAGCAATTAGAAAAAGCAGGCCTGGACGAGTATATTATATACCCTTCGACAGAACCTGCTGCTGAATAGTTAATGCTATTAATGATTGCGTTTTGCGCGTTATTTCCCTTTAGACAAGGTCACCACGTCTTTGACAATGTGGTCAGCGTCTAATTCCGGTCTACTTGCATCGTAATAATTGCGGATTTTCCCTTTGGGATCAACGAGTAAAATGGCGTTGGAATGCGAGAAGTTGCCGTCTTTCTCTTTAATGACCATAATGCCGTAATCTTCAGCAAGCTTGTGAATCTTCGCTTCTTCGCCGCGGAGGAACATCCATCCACTCGGATCCGGCTTGGACTCAAATTTGGTTCTGAATTCCTTCAGCACCTCAGGCGTATCGCGGTTTGGGTCCACCGTAATGGATAAAATTTCTGCTTTCGTTCCGAACAAACCTTTTTTCTTCAGTTCTTCCTGTACTTGCGTGAGACGGAATGTTGTAGGCAAGCAAACATCGGGACAGAAAGAATAAAAGAAATAGACCAAGCGAACCTTGCCGTCCGTATCCTGGGAAGCTACCGATTTGCCATCCAGATCCTGCAATTGAAAAGCAGGCGCTTGTTTCATTGCCGTCAACCGAGGGTCAGCTTCATTGCTGTTCGCCCACAATTTGTAGGCGAATGACGCGATCATCGCAATGAGAATGACACCAAGCGCTAATTTGAACCAATTTTTCTCAAAAAAAGTATTCATTCTGTTAGCCCTCTATTCTAGCTTAAATTCACAGTATCAACGACCATGAGGATCGATAAAAACGTTAAATACATAATTGAAAATAGGAATGTACGCTTAGCCCATTGTACTTCAGCTTCGCCTTTCTCTTTGAACCCTTTGACACACATCAACACCCAGATTAAACCAAGAACTGTTGATCCAATTAAGAATACATAGCCTAGATAACCATAGGCCGTTAACATCACGGTAACTGGTACGAGCAGAACGACATAACGTACCATGCTGATCTTGGTTACATAAGAACCTTTAACCACAGGTAACAGTGGAAAACCAGCTGCGCGGTACTCTTCCATCCGGCGAATACCCAACGCCCAGAAATGAGGCGGCTGCCACAAGAACAAGAAAGCAAATAGTAAAACAGCTCCCGCATCCACCGTGCCAGTAACGGCACAATACCCGATTACCGGAGGCGTCGCCCCGGAAAATGCCCCTACAAATGTACTCCATACTGAGGTTCGTTTGAACCAGGCGGTGTAGAGCCATACATACAAGAACAATCCAAGCAAGCCAATAAGCGCTGCCAGCGGTGATGCAGCAGCAAAATATAAAACGGACAATCCGATTATGCCCAAAATAATGCCATACCACAGAACGACATTGGCGCTAAGTCTACCGCTTGGCAAGGCTCTGTTCTTGGTCCGTTCCATCTTCGCATCCATTTCACGATCCAGGAAATTGTTCAACACCGTGCCGCCTGCCATCACAAGCGCTGTACCCAGCATCGTCCAAATCAGATGCATCCAGCTGACATCCCAGCGTGCCGCCATCCAGTATCCGGCAAATGCGGTCATCAGATTCGAATAAATAATGCCTGGTTTCACCAAGCGATAAAACTCTTTTGCCGTTACAGGCTCTGCAGATGAATGTTTATTGCTAGCATCTATGGATTCGGTCCCTACAGATCCTTGTGTCGAGCCGCTAGTTATTCTGTCATAGCTTGCTTGATTTTCCACGTTATTGCCCTCCTCTATGTCGAACTTCCGAGCTATTTGAATTAAGACCACTTTCATCATACCAACCCATACAACGTTTGACAATGAAGTGCAGCCAGTTGTCATCATATTGTCGATTCTCCTACCAGTATGCGTGGAAAAAGCGCTTGCCATTCTCTGCCATTCGAAAATCCTTTGACAGAGTCGGGAACAACATAGATTCTCCCGATCCACAGCGCCATCAAAGCAAAAAGGAGCCCAAGGGCTCCTTTCAGCGAACAACGATTATTTATGCACCATTAATGGGGTTAAGGCAAACAAGGTGCGGCGAATCTCGTGCCACGCTTTCGACAACGCGACTTGCACTTCCCAGGCATGCCGCCCCAAGACCGAGACAATCAGCCCATATTTATGGGTCAGACTGGCTCCAACACGCACATGGCTGCTTTCGCCATTCAGCGTCACCAGGCACTCCATCAGCGCCTCGAGATGCTGGTGTTTGAGACGGTCCGAATACACGTACAGATTGCCAAGATGCGTTTCGTGCTCCCAACAACCCGGCGCGGCCAATGGCATAGCCGCCGGTTCAATTCTCTGATTTTGATAAAATATGAGTTCGTTGGCGTGCCAAACCTTCAACCGATTCGTATATCGGGTATAGTGAAAGATTTCACCGCGCTGCGTTCGTCCAGGACAGAGAACATCCGATAAGATAAGCGCAGAACCCGGAGCAAGATGAACTTCCATCTCCGCAGCCAAATTGGCCTCCTTGTACAGCATCAGCGGCTCCGGTATATACTCCAGCAGCGCACCCGCTTCCAAATGCAGCGTTTGCCGCTGTGTACTCCCCGAACCGGCAACCGAAGGATGAACCTTCGTGAACGACTGGTTCGTGAGAAATACACGGGCACCTTCCCTCAGGCGCATCGTGATTTCGTAATGATCCCCAGACATTAGGCCTGGGGAACAGTCCATCATATAGACGCCCAACTGCTCCGCGGGAGGTGTATCCAGAGTGAGCGAATCGTTCTCATATCGAAACGTTTTGGCAATTTTGAGCGGGGAGGCGTGATATTTGTGTACGAGCTGCGTCAAGCCGCTGCGCACCGCAAATTCCGCTTGAATCTCCCCGGTCACGCTAGGCATGGCTGAACTCCGTTTCCACCCATGCAACAATGTCATCAAGCCCTGTGCCGCCCATCAGGTTGGAGAAAATATAAGGACGGTCGCCGCGCATCTTCTTCGTGTCCGAATCCATCACTTCCAGGCTGGCGCCCACGTAAGGGGCGAGATCGATTTTGTTAATGATCAACATATCGGAACGCATGATGCCAGGGCCGCCTTTGCGCGGAATTTTCTCGCCTTGCGCCACATCAATGATATAGATGAAGCGGTCGACCAATTCCGGACTGAACGCCGCCGCCAAATTATCGCCGCCGCTTTCAATAAAGATAATATCGAGATTGTCGAATCGCTGCTCCAATTCCTCAATCGCTTCGAAGTTCATCGAAGCATCCTCACGAATGGCGGTATGCGGACAACCTCCGGTCTCTACCCCAATGATGCGATCCTCTGGCAGCGCCTCAGAACTAATCAGAATACGAGCATCTTCCTTCGTGTAGATGTCATTCGTAATAACCGCAATGCTGTAGCGGTCATTCAGTTTACGGGCTAATCGCTCGACTAAAGCTGTTTTGCCGGAACCTACGGGACCGCCGATCCCGATACGCATCGGACGACTCCGGTCCACAGCTGGCTTTTCCCACGGGTGATGATGATGACCTTGACCTTGACACATAGCCATTCCTCCTCAAATTGGGTTAGGGTGTTAGCCCTAAGACATAAACAATCGCGAATATAGGGTTTCATGCTGCATCATAGCCAAATCAGCGGCTGGCGAGTTCGTATACGCATCCAACGGATCTAAGTGAGCCACACGCTGCCACTCCCGTTCAGTCAACGGAACCAGCTTGGCAAGCAGAATCTGTCCTTGCGTCTGACCCATGGACATGAGTCTCAGCGCACTGTTGATGCAGGTCATGATGCAGCTGTATAAATATCCTTCCACCGCTTGATCCAGCGGCACTCCAAGCTGATAACTGACCCATCCATGAATCATCGGATGATTGGAACTGCAACGTCCTGCCTTCACAGCCTCGTCGAGCGGCTGCCAAGGCAGATCCGGATATATGGACCTAGCTAGCTGAAGCAGTCTGCGCCCCATTTTCTGAACACCGATTCTGGCTTCGCTTGACGCCCGCTGCACATGCAGCATGTGGTCGATCTCCCAGAGCTGCTCCCATGACTCGTTCGGCATATGTTGATACGCGGCTTTGATCACCATCGCATCTGAGGATGCCCAACTGTTCGCTAGCATCGTGCCGATGTAAGCTTCAAGCTCATCCACCGTTTGCAAACGACCTTGCTGAACTAACGTTTCCAAACCAAAGGAGTGAGAGAAGCCGCCAATCGGCAGAGCGGAGTCAAGCAGCTGTTGATAAGCGAGCCAGTGGAACTTTGGGGTCGTTTGCTGTGAAGTCGTTCCAGTTGCCGTCATTTGTGCTCACCTCCACCAGGGACTTCCCCTCTCTTTTTAAAATAAAAAATATAACTGCGCCATCGGCAGCTCCGTCGCCGGCTCGCAGGTAATGGCTTCGCCGTCCACTTTCACTTCGTACGTTTCGGGATTCACTTCAATGGAAGGTGTCTCGTTATTATGAATCATGTCTTTTTTCGAAATATCACGGCAGCCTTTCACAGGCTCCACCCGCTTTTGCAAACCTAATTTCTTCGCTATCCCGCGGTCATAGGCGGCTTGCGATACGAATGTAATGGAGCTTTGTGTCAACGCTTTGCCGAAAGCAGCAAACATCGGTCTGCCAAAGACAGGTTGCGGCGTCGGGATGGACGCATTGGGATCCCCCATTTGGGCGTAGGCAATGCTGCCTCCTTTAAGCACGAGATCCGGTTTGACGCCGAAGAACATCGGACTCCAAATAACCAAATCCGCGAACTTGCCAGGTTCAATCGAACCGACAAGATGCGAGACACCATGCGTAATCGCAGGGTTTATCGTATATTTGGCAATGTAGCGCTTGATTCGGAAATTGTCGCCTTCCTCCGTATCCGGGGACAGCGGTCCACGCTGTTTCTTCATCTTATCCGCTGTTTGCCATGTCCGGATAATGACTTCGCCAACCCTGCCCATGGCCTGCGAATCCGAGCTCAGCATGCTGAATACGCCCAAATCATGCAGGATATCTTCCGCTGCAATCGTCTCCGGGCGAATCCGTGAATCCGCGAAAGCGACATCCTCCGGAATACGACTATCTAGATGGTGACAAACCATCAGCATATCCAAATGTTCCTCGATCGTATTGATCGTATATGGCCTCGTCGGGTTCGTGGAAGAAGGGAGAATATTAAGTTCAGCAGCCGCGCGGATAATATCCGGCGCATGGCCTCCGCCCGCTCCTTCTGTATGATACGTATGAATTGTACGGCCTTTGATTGCCGACAGCGTATCCTCCAGAAATCCCGCTTCATTTAATGTATCCGTATGAATGGCTACTTGAACGTCGTATTGATCCGCTGCTTCCAGGCATGTATCAATCGCCGCCGGTGTTGTTCCCCAGTCTTCATGCAGCTTCAGACCAATAGCTCCAGCTTCGATTTGTTCCACCAAAGGAGCAAGAAATGAGGCATTCCCTTTCCCCGTAAAACCCAAATTCATCGGAAATCCTTCCGACGCTTCCAACATTCGCTGCATATGCCATGCGCCCGGTGTACACGTTGTGGCATTGGTACCCGTGGCTGGCCCCGTTCCACCGCCAATCATCGTTGTCACGCCAGAGGACAGGGCTGTCTCGATTTGCTGCGGACAAATGAAATGAATATGGGCATCGATGCCGCCCGCTGTCACGATTTTACCTTCTCCAGCAATCACTTCCGTGCTGGCTCCTACGATCATATTGGGATGAACGCCATCCATAATGTCCGGGTTTCCTGCTTTGCCGATGCCAACAATGTGACCGTCTCGGATACCGATATCCCCTTTGACAATGCCCCAATGGTCGATAACAACGGCATTCGTGATTAAGGTATCAAGAACGCCTTGATCGCGTGTAGCGCCGCTGGATTGCCCCATGCCATCACGAATCACTTTACCGCCGCCAAATTTACATTCATCCCCGTATACCGTGTAATCATGTTCAATCTGTGCCCATAATTCTGTATCTGCCAATCGAATGGCATCTCCAGTTGTAGGACCGAACATCGAAGCATAGCTCTTACGATCTATTCGATTCACCGGGATTCCCCTCCCATGTTTGCAATCTATCCTTCACCTCATCGGGCATTTGCCCTTTGACAGCCGAGCCCTTGCTCAGGTTATTCAGACCATAGGAAACCTTGGCTCCGCCTAATTCAACTAACTGGACAGGCTTCTGCTCGCCAGGCTCGAATCGGACCGCAGTACCTGCCGGAATGTCAAGCCGCATCCCATAGGCAAGTTCTCTCGGAAATGCCAAGGCGCGATTCACTTCAAAAAAGTGAAAATGGGAACCTACCTGTACGGGACGGTCTCCTGTATTAGTTACGATCACATCGACCGTCTGTCTGCCTACATTCAGTTCAATATAGCCCTTACCTGTTCGAAATTCTCCCGGAACCATGTTGTCGCCCCTTTCCTTTCATCATCTAGGTAATTGGTTCGTGAACGGTCACTAACTTCGTACCATCAGGAAATGTCGCTTCGACTTGAACCTCGTGAATCATTTGTGGCACTCCTTCCATGACTTGCTCAGCCCGCAGGATCGTTGTCCCGAACGACATCAATTCTGCAACGGTCAACCCGTCTCTGGCTCCTTCCATGATTTCCGATGTGATCAGCGCTATACTTTCCGGATAATTTAATTTCAAGCCTCTTCCAAGTCTTCTGCGAGCTAAGTCTGCGGCGACTGTAATGAGTAATTTTTCTTTCTCTCTCTCCGTTAAATGCACATCTTCACCTCTTCAAAAACCGAATGATGGTAATCCTTTACACTCATTATATTCGTGTATTTAACGATTGTAAATCTTATATGTCATATATAGTTACATGAAAACGGGGTATTCCGAAAAAATATTTCGCTTTTATGTGATTATCCCAAAGGATTTAACGACGTTTGTGCATGAAACACAAAAAAAAATTCATTTGTGTCATGTATATTGACACCATCTTCTTTTCCCACTTATCATAGGCCTTGTAATCCAAATCTTGTAAGTAAGGGAGTGGTAAGGGAATGAGAGAGATAAGAAACAAAGGTAAACTCACAGTCGCTTTGAGCATGGCTATCATGTTGGTCATCGCGGGCTGTGCCAAATCGGTTCCGACGGCATCAACATCAACTACACCTAAGGCGTCTACAGCTGCGGAGGTAAAGGCAGATTCGAAGGATGATACCGTACCTGTTGGTATTCTTCACTCTCTAACAGGAACGATGTCCATAAGCGAGGTATCCGTTCGAGATGCCGAACTGATGGCCATTGACGAAATTAATGCAGCCGGGGGACTCTTAGGCAAGAAAATCAAGCCCGTGATTGAAGACGGAGCATCCGATTGGCCGACTTTTGCAGAGAAAACTAAGAAGTTACTGCAGAAGGACAGCGTTGTAACGATCTTTGGCTGCTGGACATCAGCGAGCCGCAAAGCCGTTCTTCCGGTCGTCGAACAGAACAAAGGACTGCTTTGGTATCCGGTCCAATATGAAGGCGTGGAATCATCACCGAATATTTTCTACATTGGCGCAACAACGAACCAACAAATTATCCCCGCTGTAACCTGGCTTCTGCAAAACAAAGGAAAGAAATTTTACCTCTTAGGCTCTGACTACGTCTTCCCAAGAACTGCCAACAAAATCATTAAAGAGCAGTTGAAAGCCGAAGGCGGTACGCTCATTGCTGAAGAATACACTCCGCTTGGACACACGGATTACAACACAATCATCAGCAAGATCAAAAAAGACAAACCGGATGTCATTTTCAATACATTGAACGGTGACAGCAACGTTGCCTTCTTCAAACAATTGAAAGATGCCGGCATTACAGCCAAAGACATAACAACGATGTCCGTCAGTATTGCGGAAGAAGAAGTGCGCGGCATTGGCGCGTCTGTCTTGGATGGACACTATACGGCTTGGAATTACTACCAAACAACGGATACGCCAGAGAACAAAAAATTCGTTGAAGCTTACAAAGCCAAATATGGGAAAGACCGTGTAACGGATGATCCCATTGAAGCAGGCTATACAGCTGTTTATTTATGGGCAGCCGCGGTCAAAAAAGCAGGTTCCTTCGAGGTCGAGAAAGTGAAAGCCGCTGCCAAGGGCATCGAATTCAACGCACCTGAAGGGAAGGTCGTTATCGACGGCGAGAATCAACATATATCCAAAACAGCGCGTATCGGTCAAATTACGGCTGATGGGCAAATCAAAGAAATTTGGAACTCCGGCCAACCGCTTAAACCAGATCCATTCCTCAAAACATACCCATGGGGCGGAGAAGTAACGAAAAAATAAGAGCAACTTAGGAAGATCGCACTTGGAGCCAGGACTGCCTTGCGGCAGTCCTGGATTTCATCATTTACTCGGGCTTCACTGGGGAGGATTGTTATGAGTCTGCTGCTTCTTCAACTGTTCAACGGCTTAAGTCTTAGTTCCATTCTGCTCCTGATTGCCATCGGTCTCGCGATTACCTTCGGTCTTATGAATGTGATGAATATGGCGCACGGCGAATTTATTATGATCGGCGCCTATATGGCTTATCTGGTTCAACAATGGTTTCAGAAAATGCTGCCAGCCTCCGCTTTCGGGTGGTACTTCATTATTTCTCTGGGTGTCGCCTTTGCCGTAGCCTTCTGCATCGGCTGGCTGCTCGAGGTTTGCTTGATCCGCTTCATGTATGGAAGACCGCTGGATAGCTTGCTTGCAACCTGGGGCGTGAGCCTTGCGCTGCAGCAGCTCGCGCGCACCATCTTTGGCGCGCCGAACGTAGCGGTTAAAGCGCCGGAATGGCTGGAAGGCGGGTGGCATGTAACAGCCGACCTTATTCTTCCTTACAAGCGACTCTTCATCATCGCCTTAGTGGCGCTTTGCATTCTCATTATTTATATGTATCTCTATCACTCCGCAGGCGGTAGACGAATGAGAGCTGTCATGCAGAATCGTGAAATGGCCGCTTGTTTGGGCATATCCACACGCCGAGTAGACGCTCAGTCATTCGCCTTCGGTTCGGCCATGGCTGGCATTGCAGGATGTGCTTTAACGCTGTTGGGACCGATTGGCCCGACCATTGGCACTTATTATATTGTTGATGCTTTCATGGTTGTTGTGCTTGGCGGTATTGGCAAGCTCATCGGAACCGTAGCAGGAGCATTAGGCATTGGCGTTTTCAATACAGCCTTGGAATACACCACGAGCGCTACGCTCGGCAAAGTGCTAGTCTTCACGCTGATTATCGCCTTCTTGCAATGGAAACCGATGGGACTTGTAACGATCCGTTCCAGATCCTTAGATTAAGAAAGGATGTGCCGCCTCCATGCTCTTAGCCGGACAATCCAAACTCAAACTTATCGTGTATACCGTTTTCTTGATTGCTATCGCACTAGCCCCACTCTTCTTGTCTGAGTTCCGTCTCTCACTGCTCGGCAAATTTCTCGCTTATGCCATTATTGCCATGGGCATTGATCTCATTTGGGGATACACAGGCATTCTAAGTCTCGGACATGGCGTTTACTTCGGACTAGGCGCCTATTGCATGGCTATGCATCTGAAGCTGGCTGCTACACCTGACCAACTGCCGGACTTCATGTCCTGGAGCGGTGTCGAAAGCTTGCCTTGGTTCTGGGTCCCCTTTCACAATGCGGGAGCGGCATTCCTGCTCGCCCTCATCGTACCGATGATTGTCGCCTTTATCTTAGGCTATTTCACTTTCCGAAATCGGATCAAGGGCGCCTTTTTCTCCATTCTGTCCCAAGCGCTCGTCATCATTACGGTCACTTTGTTCGTCGGTCAACAAGGGTATACCGGAGGGACGAATGGACTCACGAATTTCAGCACGTTCCTTGGCTTAGATTTGCAAGCACAATCCACAAAACTGTTATTTTTCTATCTCACACTTGCCATCGTTGCTCTCGTCCTGATCCTGTGCAGCATCCTTGTCACCAGCCGCCTAGGCAACATCCTGACTGCCATTCGCGATGGAGAGAATCGCGTACGCTTCATCGGCTATAACCCGGTCACGTATAAAGTATTTATTTACTGCGCATCTGCCGGATTAGCCGGCCTTGCCGGCGTGCTCTTCGTCCTCCAGGAAGGGATTATCTCCCCTGCGCAAATGGGCATCGTTCCCTCCATCGAGATGGTGTTGTGGGTTGCTATCGGTGGGCGCTCTACGATCGGAGGCGCTGTTCTCGGAGCGCTGGTCACCAATGCAGCGAAAACTACATTCAGTGAAGCTTATCCCGCATGGTGGCCGATTATGTTAGGAGCCATGTTCATTATTGTCGTACTTTTGCTGCCCAAAGGCATTGTGGGAACGATCACCCACTACACATCCAATTGGAAAAAGCCCGTGCTTCCCAAGCCGATCTCTTCCTCGCAAGAAGTCAGCTAGCCCTGTAAAATCAACGTTTTCTGAACAATGAAGGAGGAAATTCCCCATGCTAGGACAATTAGCGAAGCATGAACCTGCAGCCAGCGAGAAGATCCTGAGCGTAAAAGGACTTGAGGTCAGCTTTGATGGTTTCAAAGCCTTACGGAACCTGGACTTTTCCTTGCAATACGGAGAACTGCGGTTCCTCATCGGACCGAATGGAGCAGGAAAAACAACGCTCCTGGATGTCATTTGCGGGAAAGTGAAACCTTCACACGGCCATGTTTATTTCAAAGATGCCATTGATTTAACGAAGCATCAAGAGCATCAAATCGCTCAGCTCGGCATCGGGCGTAAATTTCAGACGCCTTCTGTCTTCTCGACCCTCACCGTTTTCGAAAATTTGGCCCTATCCATGAAGCAAAAACGCGGTCTTCTCAGCGCGTTATGGGCGAAGACTACGAGTGAGCAACTGGATCGATTGCATCTCAGACTTGGGATGATTGGTTTGCACAACAAGAGCAAGGAGCGCGCAGGCTCCCTCTCACACGGAGAGAAGCAATGGCTTGAAATCGGTATGCTGCTGATGCAAGAGCCTGATCTGCTCCTGCTCGATGAACCGGCTGCCGGAATGACAGACAGTGAAACTGAGAAAACAGGCGAGCTGCTGCACGAAATCGCGGCCACTCAGACCATCATCGTTGTCGAGCATGATATGGAGTTCGTTCGGCAGTTCGCCAGAACCGTTACTGTGCTGCATGAAGGTACTGTCCTGCGGGAAGGCACCATGCAAGAAATCCAGCATGATGACAAGGTTGCGGAAGTGTATCTGGGAAGGAGAGTGGAGCGCGGTGTTTAAACTTCAAAAGTTGGAAGCCGGTTACGGCGAAAGCATGGTTGTGCGGGGCGTCAATCTCCAGGTAAAGCCTGGGCAAATCGTCTGTCTCATGGGACGTAATGGCGTAGGGAAGTCTACGCTGATGAAGACGATCATGGGGCTCATTAAGCCTAAGTCTGGCACAATTTCCTACAATGAACGGGATATCACAGCGTCCCCCCCGGATCGGCGAGCCAAGGCGGGGATCGGCTACGTACCGCAAGGACGTGAAATCTTCCCTCAGCTTAGTGTAGAAGAAAACCTCCTGCTCGGCCTAGAAGCTGCAACCGATGGCCGAAAAAAATTGCCTGACTCCCTCTTCGAGACGTTTCCCGTACTTGCACAGATGCTTCATCGCAAAGGAGGCGACCTCAGCGGTGGACAGCAGCAGCAATTAGCCATCGCACGCGCTCTTGCCCCCGGTCCTAAGCTGCTGCTGCTCGATGAACCGATGGAAGGCATTCAACCCTCCATTGTGATGGAAATTGAGGCGATCATTGCGTCCATTAAGCGAAATCGTGAAATCGCCGTACTGCTCGTGGAACAAAGCTTGGAATTCGCAACCAGCATCGCCGACTATTATTATGTCTTGGATCGGGGTACCATTGCTGCAGAAGGCCAGGCCGAGCATCTAAGTGAAGATCAAGTCCGGAAGCATTTGACTGTATGATTTTGGTAGTTATGACCCATCCTATACGAAGAAGCTGGAATACTTGACCTAGGCAGTAGGTATCAAGTACCCCCCAGTTTCTTTTTTTCTGCAAAATGACCTATTTATTAGCATAACACTGGACGTCACAAAATGGATAATGATAACATGACTATAGAAAACAATTATTGCGTCCGGCATATCGAGGACCAAGCCTTTTGAAGGAAAGGGAGGGGAACGTTTATGTCTAAAGTTTTAATCATTGAAGATGATTTAAGCATTGGTGAAATGATGTCCATTTATTTGTACGAAGAAGGTTATCAAGTCATGCGGGCAGAAACTGGCCGCCAAGGTGAAACCCTATTCCGTGACTTTGAGCCTGATGTCATCGTGCTGGACATTATGTTGCCTGATGTGGATGGTATTCAGCTATGTACGCACTTTCGATCCGCCTCGATGATTCCTATTCTTATGGTTTCTGCGAAAAGCGAAGTTTCCGACCGTGTTAGAGGCTTGCAGACCGGCGCTGACGATTATTTATGCAAACCTTTCTCAATGAGAGAACTAGCGGCACGCCTACAAGCTCTACTGCGCCGTTCCCATGTCTTTGTGCCGCCAACGGCTCAGACGGAGGAATCACCTGACCCCATTGTCCATTTGGATTTCGAGAAACGATGTCTGTTTGTCCAAAATAAATTGATCGAAACGACCTTCTCTGAATTCGAAATTATGAAGCTGTTGTGGCAAAATCAAGGACGCGTATACAGCCGCGAGGAACTTCTGAACCGGGTTCGTGGCTTCGATTCTTATGTAACGGAACGTGCTATCGATGTCCACATCGCCAACCTTCGCAAAAAAATAGAAATAGACCCCAAAGAACCGAAGTACATCAAGACAGTCTGGGGAGTCGGCTATAAATTTTTATTCTCCTGAGCCTCTTCTGAGGCTTTTTTGTTTGCCAAAAAATGCTGAAAAACAGTCACCATATAGGCAAACGCACAATATGATGATTATGGAAAATGACCTTGCTGAAGCTGGCCGTTTCAAAAAGCTAAAATCGCGGCGCACAAGGTTCTAGGAAAAGCATAGTTTCGCATATCTAAGAAGATCAGAAGAAAGCTTTCACAAGGAAAGCTTAAGGAGGATTTACTTTTATGTTGAATAACCCTTTCAAGATCGGCAACCAAGCCAACCCGCAAGCGCAGTACGGGTATCCCTACCCTGCCTATCCGGTTCCCACGACGATTACGAACAAAGTCGTACCGCAAACACCCAATGGCTCATTCCTGCAGCCAACTGGCAATCCTGGACCCGCAGGCGTGAACCCTCCCGGGCTTCTTCCTTTGGAAGAATCCTACATCGAAAACATACTTCGGCTGAACTTAGGCAAAATTGCTACCATCTACATGACCTACGAGAACAATTCCGAATGGAATGCCAAGATTTTCAAGGGCAAACTAGAAGCTGCAGGACGTGATCATATCATCATCAGCGATCCAGCGACAGGCATGCGCTACTTACTGCTTATGGTTAATCTAGACTACATTACATTCGACCAGGAGCTTCAATACTTCTATCCATACGCGGGCGGCGCTGGCCCACAAAGATAATCGCACTAGGATT
Source organism: Paenibacillus marchantiophytorum (assembly GCF_014640555.1). Classification (GTDB taxonomy): domain Bacteria; phylum Bacillota; class Bacilli; order Paenibacillales; family NBRC-103111; genus Paenibacillus_E; species Paenibacillus_E marchantiophytorum. The sequence continues at coordinate 99,926 of NZ_BMHE01000009.1, forward strand.
AAACCGCTTGCTCGCTTGCTGAGCAGCGGTTTTTTCGCTATGTGCTCGGAACCTCTGCGAAATGCCACATATGCAATTTGCGCAAACCGCCTTCTACCCAGTCCTCCCACGCTGGCTGCGTGCCTATTTCCACATCTTGGAGTCGTTCCTGCTTGAATTGGGTATACTCTTCATAGGTGACGTCATGCCAAATTTCTACATAAAGCCCCTCTTGGTCCGTTCCCTCCAATAGCTCCAAACGCCCTTCCCTCTGCCGCCATTGCTGCATATAGATGAGAAATGACTCCCGAAAAGCCGATTTTATGGCATACTCTACAAAAACTTTAGACATTTTTAGATCTCCCTCCGATTTATTTTTTGCTCTAAAATGGTAAACTAATAAGAAGACGGAAAAAGTGGTTTCAACGGAAGCCCATTTTCCAACCGTACTATCAGCCTTGTTTACGAGAATTGTTTTCCTATGGAAAACGCTTAGGAGGAAACCAAGTTGGACACAGGAACTCACCTAGTTATTGGTTTAGGGTTAGCAGGACTGTCGCAAATTGATCCTAGCGTTTCGGCGGATTCAGCAGCCACTACAGCGGTCTTCATCGGAACGGTCATTGGCTCACAGATTCCGGATGTGGACGGGCTGCTTCGTTTCAAAGGAAACGCCACGTACATTCGCAATCATCGCGGTCGCTCGCACTCTTTACCGGCGCTATTGCTTTGGACGCTGCTTATTACCGGAGCACTCGCGCTATTCTTCCACGGAGTCCCGCTGCTGCACCTTGGGATGTGGGTAGGCATCGCAGTCTGCTTTCACGTTTTCACCGATTGTTTCAACACATATGGGACACAAGCGATACGGCCTTTTTCAGAAAAGTGGGTGTCGTGGAACATTATTCACATATTTGACCCTTTTATCTTTTCAAGCCATATCGCGGCGATCTTCATGTGGTCCTTTCACATTGCAAGTCCCAAGCTGGTATTCCCGTCGTTGTACGGAGTCCTTGCCCTCTATTATATATGGCGTTCACTTGATCATTACATTGTTGAAAAAGGGCTTTACCGCAAAGATCCAACCCATCAGCCCGGAGATAAATACACGCTTATTGTAACATTCAACCTGTATGTATGGAATGTTGTGAAACGGAGGACGGATGGCACCTATCAGTTGGGTGAACTCAAAAACGCAAAGCTTAGATGGATTGATACCGTCAAATGTGAAGATCATCCAGCAATCGAAGCGTCCAAGCAGCATGAGGACATTCAAGCACTCCTCTACTTCTCATCCTTCACCTGCGCCGAGGTCAAAGAGCATCGTTGGGGCTACGAAGTCAGATGGGCGGATGTCCGTTATCGCCACCGCAAGCAATATCCTTTCGTCGGCGTCATACTGATGGATCACAACTATCAAACGTTGGATTCGTATGTCGGTTGGGTGAATGATACCCGACTGGAGAAGAAACTGCGTGTCGATCTCTACTAGCGGGCAAACAAAAAAGAAGCAGCAGGCCATCAGGTCTGTTGCTTCTTTCTTAGCGTAACAACCTCAATTTATCTGGATTTCGGATGAGATACACATGACGAATCCGCTCCCGTTCTACATGGAGAAGAATAATTGAGTCGATACCAGCCTCAGTGCGAATCAGCAGTGCTGCCTGCCCATTCACTTCCTTAAACTCCGCTTGAATAGCTTCATCGCTTTGCGCGAACTTGTTCTTAATCCCAATAAGAAAACGCGCAACACGCATACTCGTTTCTACCGGTTGAATGGCCGCTGTCACTTTACCGCCTCCATCCGAGAACAACACAACATCCTCAGAGAGCAGAGATAACAACGTATCCAGATTGCCCTGCTCAAGGGCTGACATGAAGCGGCCAACCCATTCTCCTGCCTCAGCCATCGCTGAGACTGTCTCTTCCTCGGTAATCCCCATCTTCGCTTTGGCGCGGCTCATCAGTTTGCGGCAGTTCGTTTCGCTGAGATCGAGGAGACCTGCTATGGTCGGGTAATCGAACATAAGTGCTTCTCGCAGTACAAAGACAGCCCTCTCCCGAGGCGACAAACGTTCCAGCATCACTAACATCGCATAAGACAACAAATCGTTGCGCACAACAGATTCCAATGCATCTTCATCCGATGTAGGGATTGGCTCCGGCAGCCAAGGCCCAACATAATGACGCCGCTGGCGTTTGGCCGATCGGAGTTGATCCAGACTACGGTTGGTTACCATACGGCAGAGATAAGCCTTGGGATGCTCAACCGTATCCAGATGAACATCATAAGCCTTAACGAAGACATCCTGAACAGCATCCTCCGCGTCTGCCGATGAGCCCAAAAGCTGATAAGCAAGTGTAAATAACAGAGGTTTATATTGCGCATAAAAAGTATCCATGATCGAGTCCTTTCATCAAATGGAGTACTAGGCATGCCAGCTCGCCTACCTAACTATTGTAACAAACTCGCTTGATCCCAGGTGAACTTTCGCACTTTCCAACCAAGTTTGCCCGTAATCATGAGATCCAAGCCCCATTTGCGGGTCCACACCATGCCCCGCCCTGGGCCTAAGCCAATACAGAAAAAATCCATGAACGAAGCATGCTCAGGCGCTCGCGTCCCTTCGAGGTCAGCGCTAATGACCTTAGCCAAGCGCGCAGCCTGCGCGGTCGCTTCCTTGCAAGTCAACCGATCCGCTTGCCCTGTCGTAGGATCGATGATGAGAGCGCAGTCGCCAATCGCGTAGATGCCGACTGTTCCCTGAACCCGATAGCATGCATCCACGATCAATTGCCCCTCCTTGGTAGTGGCTAGGCCTAGCGTGCGCAGAATTGGATTCGGCAGCAACCCAAGCGTCCAAATGGATAGACCTACAGCAAGCTGCTCCCCATTCGACAGAGTTAACCTGCCGTCCTTCTCATATAGCGCTTTGAAGCCGTGCCGCACGATTACACCCGCATTCCTGAGTATGTGTTCAATCTTCCGCCCCACCTTAGCAGGTCCCTCATGAAAAAGCCGCTCTTGCGCATTCAAAAGATACACTTTCACCGCTGACGGGTCCAGCCCCTGTTCCTTTGCCTCTTGCTTCATCGTGTACACCAATTCGGCAGCAGCCTCTATTCCGCTTATCCCTGCACCTGCTACAGCTACGCTGAGATGGCGTTCACGTTCCTTCTCATCCTGACAATGAATAGCTTTCTGCAAATTCGTTCTCCACTGGACACGAATCTGTTCCGCCGTCTGCAGATTCGTCAACGCAATCCCTCCCAGATCAGGATCTGTCTGCCGAACTATGCTGCCAACCGTGATAACAAGCTGATCGTAATTCTGCGAACACGCAATACCTTTCGCACTGGTGTAATGGAGCTGCTTGCTCTCGCTATCCACCTTCGTTACCGTCCCTTGAATGAATTCGACTCCTTCCGGAAATAGATCCGTCAAAGGAATCGTAATATTCTCGCCTCCAGCAGCCGGTTTGAATAACAGCACTTTACGAAGGTGATAAGATTCTTTATCGATTAAAAGAATACGGAGTTTCTTACCGGTTGGTTTCCCTTGAAATCCTTTGAGCAATGCTTTAATCGTATGAATGCCAGCATAGCCGCCACCTACAATAACACACGTTTGTTCACGCATATAATCAGCTCCTTAATTACGAATTACCCATGTAACGACAGAGCTGCCTGTTTTGTGACACATAAAAAACCCAGAGGATTGCTCCTCTAGGTTTTATTTCACCATATTCGGTAAAAGCTATGAACGAAATCAGGTTGCCTAGCTGCGGAAGCCGGATTGACCTGCTAGCGTTTGTTCGGCGATTTGTACCAACCGGCGAGTAATGTGTCCACCGATTGCTCCGGTGTCACGAGTTGCCATATAGCCATAGTAACCGTCTTGAGGAATTTGGATGCCCAGTTCTTGAGCCACCTCATACTTCAATTGATCTAAAGCTTGGTTGGCTTGTGGAACTACCAGCGTATTGCTGTTGCGAGATTGTCCTGTACCCATAAGGATCAGACTCCTTTCAGTCAGCTATGATCTTTGATGTATTTGCAAGCTTGCAAAGATAGTATGTGGAGAAAATGAACTTATATGCATAGCGCTGAAAAAAGTTTAAAATAAGAAGATATGTTTCAATCTTCTAGAAAGTAGGTCACATTCATGAGCAAACCTCTCGCGCTTCTGTTCGCTGTAGTCGGCACGCTTCTGCTCGCCGGTATCAGCTTATTTATCGCCCTTCGTCAGCCTTGGCTGGTGCTTCTCTGCTGCATCGTCTCTTTGGGATTCATCGGATACGGCTTTGCAGTCAAAGCCAAAATTCGCAAAAGAAATAGTCGGCCTTAAACGCAGAAAACCCTTCACCCCATAATCGGAGTGGAGGGTTTTTCGTCACTTCTAGTTCTGCCACCTAAGCTAAACAACAAATCCCATCCGCTTCTTCACTTCAAGCAGCGTTTGATCAGCCACTTCGGCTGCTTCCTGGGCACCTTTTTTCAAAATATCAAAAATCTCACCCGACTTGCGGATTTCATGGTAACGCTGCTGAATCGGCTCTAGGACGGCTACTACTTGCTCCGCCAAATCCTTTTTGAAAGGACCATAACCTTGGCCGTCGTACTTAGCCTCAATCTCAGCCACACTCATATCTGCAAAGTGGGAGTAGATCGAGATCAAGTTACTAACCTCAGGCTTGTTCTGAGGATCATATTTCACTTCGCGCCCGGAATCCGTTACCGCACGGCTCAGCTTCTTGCGAATGACAGACGGCTCATCGAGCATTCCAATGAAGCTGCCTGCATTCGGACTGCTTTTGCTCATCTTCTTGGACGCGTCGTCCAAGGACATGATTCTCGCGCCAATCTCCGGCGTATACGGCTGCGGCATCACGAACATTTCGCCGAAACGATGGTTGAAACGGTTCGCCAAATCACGCGTCAGCTCCAGATGCTGCTTTTGATCGTCACCGACCGGGATCAGGTCTGCATTGTACAGAAGGATGTCGGCAGCCATCAAAGAAGGATAAGTGAACAAGCCTGCGCCTACGGATTCTTTGCCTTCGGACTTATCTTTGAACTGCGTCATGCGCTCCAGTTCACCCATATTCGTTAAAGTCGTCATAATCCAGCCAAGTTCCGCATGCGCATGCACGTGGGATTGCAGGAAAATGGACGCCTTATTCGGGTCAAGCCCCGCTGCAATATACAGCGCAGCAGCGGATTCCGTCTGCTCCTTCAAAGCCGCAGGATCCTGCGGAACCGTAATCGCATGCATGTCGACCACCATAAAATAGCAGCGGTGCAAATGCTGCAGCTTAACATAATTGCGAAGTGCGCCAATATAATTACCAATCGTCAGCTGGCCGCTGGATTGCATGCCGGATAAAACTCGTTTCATCTGAAAAACCCTCCTCATTTTGGAAAACGCAAAAAGGCCTCTCCCCGCAAGGGACGAGAGACCGTGGTACCACCCTAATTTGTCTGTGAACATAGCAACGTTCTAAGACCTTCAGGCTCTGATAACGGAGAGCTACCGTTTGGCATACTTAGTCAGTTGCAGATCGTTCACCGGCCTAGGTTCCGGCAACCTACATACTGTGTTCAGCCTCAAGCTCAAGGATCCATTCGATTTGCGCGTTCCACCGGTTCACACCAACCACCGGCTCTCTGAGAAACGGGAGACAAATTTACTTGTTCCTATCATCGCTTATTGATTTTCTATTATTATACACCTTGACTTCCTAATGTCAACCAAGGACATTGTCCTATCTGGCACAACCTGTACATAGGATAGATCATACAATCTATGGACAAAGGGGTGTCGACGAATTGTCATCAACTCTATATCGATGGAGCCTACCGATCTCCACGATGATATGCGCACTGCTGCTCTTCCTAATCATCACAACAAGAGAGCTGCCGCCAATGGGCTTGGTCATGTTTCAAGGAAAGCAGGTTTTCACAGCGTTTCTGGATATTTTCCTGGATGCTTTACCGTTCATGATTCTGGGTGTCTTATTATCCACCGTCGTCGAAAACTTCATCCCGGAAGGCTTCATCCGCAAAATGACCCCCAAACATCCCATCGGAGGCATCCTATTTGCCTGTGTTCTAGGGATCATGTTCCCACTTTGCGAATGCGGTATGATTCCTTTCGTGCGTCGTCTGATGCAAAAAGGAATGCCCGTGTACATCGCCGTCATCTTCATCCTGGTCGGGCCGATCCTCAATCCGATCGTCTTTGCTTCGACCTTCATGGCCTTCCGCGGTGATCCAGCTATGGCTTACTCACGCATGGGACTAACCTTTGGCGTCGCCTTGGTCGTTGGACTTTTTTTGACGCGCTTCCTGAGGAGCAATCCGCTTCGCCACCCTATTCAAATCCAATCGAATGCTGGTGATGCTCATAGGCGCACGCATGTGCATAAGCATGATGATGGCCACCGTGACCATCATCATCAGCATCATGGCCACCACCATGACCACGACCACGATCATCAACATCAGCATCATGGCCATCACCATGACGACAACCACGATCATCAACATCAGCATCATGGCCACCACCATGACGACGACCACGATCATCAACATCAGCATCATGGCCACCACCAAGTCCGCGAACACCACGGCCATCACGACCATCACGACCACGCGCACGGCGGTCGAGCCATGACAATACTAAGCCACGGTACGACGGAACTGCTCGAAATGAGCAAATACTTGATGCTAGGCGCGTTCCTAACCGCCTTGATTCAAACCTTCGTAGCGCAGGACAGCCTTTCGAGCATTGGCCAAGGAGCTTTCATCTCTCATGTCTTCATGATGGGCTTTGCCTACATGCTTTCACTGTGCTCCACGACCGACGCCTTCGTGGCTGTCTCCTTTGCCAAAACATTCTCTCCAGGCTCCCTGCTCGCTTTCCTAGTCTTCGGCCCCATGATTGACGTCAAAAGCACCTTGATGCTGTTATCCATCTTTAAAGCGCGTTTCGTTCTCACCCTATCCATACTCGTTGCCGTTACCGTCTTGACTGGCTCCTTGCTATTTATGCATTTCTCTTTAACCTAATCAAGCAAAAGCCAATCAACTAAAATACCGTAACCTCCTGCGGAAAGGAACTATAATCCTCTATTTGTCTCAAAAGCGGATATTTGCAGTCGAAAGGGAAGTAGGATCCCTTATTTCACCTCTACAGGTACAAAATCCACCAAATTAGACAAATTAGCGTACCCTAGTTCCGCCTGACTAGCCAAATGTCTGCTTTTACTAAAAATAAGGGAACATAGTTCCCTTTCGTGGGTTAATGTAAGTCAGGGGGAGTCGGAGCAGGTCGGGAGGTCAGCTAGTTGAGGCAGTCGGGGCAGTTGGGCAGCGAAGATAGTTCAGCCAGTTGACGCATCGGGGCAGGTCCGGCTGGTCAGGTAGCGAGGCTCCCTTCATCCCCACCAAGCAAGAGGGAAGCCTCGCTCCCTCAAATCGAAAAAAAGGAGCTCGCAACCATCGCGAGACTCCTTTTTTTCGAACCAATGATTAAAATTTCAAGATAGCGCCTGCGCTAGCATTCGTTACCATTTTAGTATAACGCGCCAAATATCCAGTTTGGATCTTCGGTTCGAAATCTTTCCAACCCTCGCGACGCTTCGCAAACTCTTCGTCGCTGATTTGCAGCTCGATTTTGCGGCCATCCATGTCCACATCAATGATGTCGCCATCTTCTACGAAAGCCAGAGGTCCACCCTCAGCTGCTTCCGGTGACATATGCCCGATGGAGATACCGCGGGATGCGCCGGAGAAACGTCCGTCTGTGATCAAAGCGACTTTCGCGCCCAGACCCATACCGACGATTTGGGACGTTGGAGCCAACATTTCCGGCATACCAGGTCCACCCTTAGGGCCTTCGTAGCGGATAACGACAACATGGCCTTCTTTGACTTTACCGTTCGCAATTCCGTACAACGCTTCGTCTTGGGAGTTGAAGCAAATCGCAGGACCTACGTGACGTCCGCCAACGGATTTATCCACGGCGCCAACTTTAACGATACTGCCTTCTGGAGCCAGGTTGCCGAAAAGAACAGCCAAACCGCCGCGCTCGCTATGCGGATCCGACAGAGGACGGATAACGTCCGTATTCTGAATTTCGCATCCAGCGACATTTTCGCGGAGTGTTTGCGCCGTTACAGACAAGCAATCACCGTTGAAAGCGCCCGGTTTTTTCAATAATTCATTGATAACCGCGCTCACACCGCCTGCCAAATGCACATCTTCGATATGGTAATCGGAAGCCGGAGCAATTTTCGCAAGATGAGGCACGCGTTCTGCTACTTCGTTAATACGGGAAATCGGGTAATCCACGCCAGCTTCGTGTGCAATAGCAAGGGTATGAAGAACCGTGTTCGTGGAACCGCCCATCGCCATATCCAGAGCAAAAGCATTATCGATCGCATCAATCGTAACGATGTCACGCGGCTTGATGTCTTTCTCGATCAGCACCATCAATTGTTTCGCACAGTCTTTAACGAATTGCTTGCGCTCTTCAGCAACAGCAAGAATCGTACCGTTGCCAGGCATAGCCAGTCCAAGACCTTCAGCCAAACAGTTCATGGAGTTCGCCGTGAACATACCGGAACAAGATCCGCAAGTCGGACAGCCATATTGCTCAAGCTCTTCCAAACCAGCCTCGTCCAATTTCCCCGCTTGGAAAGCTCCAACGCCTTCGAATACGGAGGAAAGGGAAATGGATTTACCGTTTTTATCTTTACCGGCTTTCATCGGTCCACCGCTGACTAACATCGTTGGGATGTTGACGCGAAGAGCCCCCATGATCATACCCGGTGTAATTTTATCACAGTTAGGGATACAAATAAGTCCATCGAACCAGTGCGCATTTACGACCGTTTCCAGGGAATCGGCAATAATTTCACGGCTTGGCAAAGAATAACGCATTCCGATATGCCCCATGGCAATCCCGTCATCTACCCCGATTGTGTTGAATTCGAAAGGCACGCCGCCAGCTTCACGGATCGCTTCTTTCACAATTTTGCCGAACTCTTGCAAGTGAACATGTCCTGGAATAATGTCTATATAAGAGTTGCAAACGGCAATAAACGGCTTGCCGAAATCTTCCTCTTTAACGCCGGCTGCACGCAGCAAACTGCGATGCGGAGCGCGGTCGAAACCTTTTTTAATCATGTCGCTGCGCTGTTTTGGATGAGCCATACTCAATTCCTCCTAGAATTCTTTTCGTTTGAGACAACAATGAATCTATCATACCACACTTTTCGGCAAAATTCTGCCTTTAGTGTGTTGACGCGTCAATGTGTTAGGAATTGATAGAAAACCCTAAGCTTTCTTGCGGTTCAAATGGACAAAAGTAATGGCCAAAGCGAGCACCAGGACGCCACCTTTGACAATATCGAAGCCAAAATAAGGAACATTCAGCATCGTCAAACCGTTGAGCAGGATACCAATAAGAACAGCCCCGAAGAACGTACCGATCACATTCGGCTTCCCGGCGCCAAGCACGGAATACCCGACGAACACGGAGGCAACAGCTTCCATCAAGAGCGGCGCCCCCGCGTCAATCTGTCCGGAACCTACCCGAGAAGCATATAGAATGCCACCGAATGCAGCAAATATACCGGATAATACGTAAGCGGCCATACGAATTTTGTTCACGGAAATACCAGACAAGCGAGCCGCTTCACGATTGCCGCCTGTCATGTACAATTGTCTGCCCCAGCGCGTATAGGTCAGGAAAATATGAACAGCGATAACTGCTACGAGCATGAGAATAACCGGCACTGGCACGCCAAGAAACTTGCCTTGTCCGATCCAGAGAAACTCAGGCGTGAATTTCCCCTTGGCCACCGTTCCATCTTGGAATCTCATATTGTTATAGATGGAGAAGCCTTTGGTGTAGGTTTTTTGGACACCGCCGATGATGTACATAACAGCTAGCGTTGCCAGCAGATCCGGTATCCGAATCTTGACGATCAACAGTGCATTCAAAAGTCCAATCACAGCCCCAATGATTAGAGGCACGATAATAACGATAATCAAAGGCTGTTGGTACCACACCATCAAAGCTGCCGCACCCACCGTTGACATGGAAACCGTCGAACCTACGGACAAATCAAAGCCGTCTACAATCTGAGATAACGTAACCCCAATGGCGACGAACATAACAATCGAAATCGACCGCAAAATGTCAGCGATATTGTCATAGGTCATAAAATTTTCATTAATAATGGAAAAAACAACGATGACCAAAGCAATAATGAACAACGCGCCGTATTTAAAGGAAAAATCCAAGCTTTTTTCTTTCATGTTATTCGGCCTCCCCCGCACTTGCATACGTTAAAATGAGGTCCTGCGTCGCTTCCTCGCGGGAGAGCTCTTTCACGACAGAACCATAGCTCATCACTAGAATGCGATCAGCAATTCCTATAATTTCATTGAGTTCACACGACAAGTAAATAATGCCTTTGCCTTCTGCAGCCAGTTGTCCGATGAGGCGGAAAATATCGCTTTTGGCGCCTACATCAACGCCTTTGGTCGGCTCATCGAACATATAGACATCCGCATTCGTCGGCAGCCATTTGCCTACCGCAACCTTCTGCTGGTTGCCTCCGCTGAGATGCTTGACGACGCGATTCGGATCGCCGGGCTGCACGCCGAGCTGCGACACCATCTTAGTCGCGTGCTCACTTTCCTCGCGCTGCCGCACGAAGCCCAGCGAGCTCAGCTTGCGCAGTATGGGAAGCGACAAATTGCGCTTCACGGTCTCCTCCACGAGGACGCCCTGCTTGCGGCGCTCCTCGGGCACGAGCGCGATGCCCGCCCGCACGGCATCGTCCGGCTGGCGCAGCGCGAGCTTGCGGCCGCCGAGCCACACCTCGCCGCCGTCCGCGGCGTCGGCGCCGAAGATCAGCCGGCTCAGCTCCGTCTTGCCGGCGCCGACCAACCCCACGACGCCGAGGATTTCACCTCGGCGGAGGGCAAAGCTGACGCCGCGCACCTTCGTGCCGCGGCGCAGGCCCTTCACCTCGAGGAGCGTTTCGCCAATGGGCACATTGGCTTTGGGAAACTCCTCGGTGAAGGTCTTGCCCAGCATCGCCTCGATAACGCCGGCGATGTCCATCGAAGCGGCCGCCTGCGTGAGCACCTGGCGGCCGTCGCGCATGATCGTGATCCGGTCCGACACCCGGAACACTTCTTGCAAGCGGTGGGAGATGAAGATAATCCCCACTCCCTCTTGCTTGAGGCTGTCCATAATCTGGAACAGCCGCTCCGATTCCTCCAGACTGAGTGGGGCTGTCGGCTCATCGAAGATCATGATCTTCGCCTTGTGCGCCATCGCTCTGGCAATCAAAACAAGCTGCTTCTGCGAAATACTCAGCTCATCCACCTTGCGACGCACAGAGAACGTCGCCCCGATCTTGGCAAGGATCGCTTCGGCTTCGCTATGCAGCTTGCGCCAACTGATCCAGGCTCCCCCTTGAACCATTCGATCCATCATCACATTCTCGGTAACCGTAAGTTCAGGAACTAGTGCTGTATCTACTTCCTGATAGACGCAATAGACGCCATGAGCCATAGCTTCCTTAGGTGTTTGAATCGATTGTGCCTTACCGCTTATCGCAATCTGACCGACGTCGCAGGTATAAGCACCGGACAAGATTTTCATCAATGTGCTCTTCCCAGCGCCATTCGCACCCAGCAAGGCATGAATTTCACCCGCATGCAGATCAAAATCAACCTCCTGCAGCGCCTTCACACCCGCAAATGATTTGGAGATGCCACTCATCTGTAATAAAGCTGCACGATCCTTCATCGACATCCGCCTTCACCTCTTTCGGCAATCTGAAAGTCCCATCGCAGATTAGGCGATGGGACCCCAGGGTTCCTCTTATTTTTTTTCTGCTGCTTTCAACCAATCCGTGTAGCCTTGTTGGCTTCCGCCCCAGCCTTTTACGAATTCGCTTAGCTGCGTTGTATTCACTTGCTTGTCCTTAGGAAGTTGGTCTCTGGAAACGTACACGGGATCCAGAACGACTTTATCAGGGGTTTGATCGCCATGCAGCTTTTGGTACAGGTAACGCACTTGAACGCGTCCGATATCTTTGGGATCAACAGCAGCAGATGCTACCCATGGGCTTTTTGGATCTTGCAGAAGCTGCAAGTCTTCATCACTCAAGTCGATGCCGTATACTTTAATCTCTGTACGGCCTGCTTGTTGAATCGCTCGGGATGCTCCTTTGGCGAACTCGTCCCAAGCTGCCCATACCGCTGTGATATCGCCTTTGTTCGGGTATTTCTTCAAAATAGCTTCCATTTGCGTTTGTGTATCCAACGCAGGATCTTTGGCTGTACCGAAAGCCGCTACTTCTTTGATATCCGGATATTTCTTCTGGAAAGCTTGGTAAGCTTCTTGTCTGCGCTCCATAGGAGCGAAGCCTGCTACCCATACTTTAACGATATTCCCTTTGCCGCCAGCATCTTTAGCCAGTTGCTCCAACGTGGTTTCAGCCATCTTTTTGTCGCCTTGCTCCAGGGAAGTTACACCTGGAACCGTCAGGATGGAGTCGAAGCTGACAACCGGAATTTTCTTCTCCAGCGCTTTCTTCACACCCGCTTCAAGCGCTTCTGCCGTACCATGGTCGATCAAGATGCCATCGAACTTCTGGTTAATTGCTGCATCCAGATTGGAAGCCATTTTGGCAAGATCCGTGTCCGCAACGAACACCGTTACTTTACCGCCAAGCTTCTCAACTTGCTCTTTCACGCCTTCCACATATTGAGAAGAAAAAGTGCCTGTATTAAATTGCATGATAAGTGCAATTTTCTTTCCGCTTAAATCAGCAGCAGCTTTCGCCGTTTCTGTCGCTTTCGCACTTGCCGCTGGCGATGCTGTAGCACTGCTGCTCTCTTTTTGTCCGCAGGCTGCAAGTAAACTTCCAAATACCGCCAAAATAACAAACAAACTAATCAATCTTGTTCTTTTCATGATTACCCTCCCGATCCATGCTCATCTCTATGTCCCACCCAATCTATCGGATTAATATACCGAGTTGATTAGTAGGAATTAACTTATATTAGCATCGGAAGGATATCTCGTCAATAGTTTTGGAGTGATCTTTGCTATTTTCGACGCTATTTTCCGACATTCTTCTACTTGCGTCCGAAGTCAGCCTTAATTTCTCCCCATTTCTTCGTATCCCATTTCACAATTTTATTTGCATAACGGTTGCTGTGCAGCCATTTCAAAGCGCGGTCAACAAGCGTCCAAATGTCTTCCGTGGATGAATCTCTAACCAGGTTTGTAGATACTTCTTTTTTCCGAATCCAGCTCAAAGCTGTCACCGAGTCCGTGTAAATCGTTTTATCGCTTCCTTGCTTCTGCAAATAAGCTAACCCATGGACGATCGCCAAAAACTCGCCTAAATTGTTCGTCCCCTTGGAAATAGGGCCTTGATAGAAAATGATTTCACCCGTTCTCGTATCAACCCCTTTGTACTCCACAATGCCTGGATTTCCGGAGCAGCCAACATCGACAGAAATACTGTCATAATCAACTTCCGGCGCAGTTTCAGGCGTAGCCGATTTGCTGGCTGAACTCCCTGCGCTGCTTCCTTTGCCCGAGAAATTCAGCGACTTCTGCCAGCCTTTTTCCAAAGCTTGACGAGCTTCCGCCTCCGATTCATAGGATTTAAATCTCGCCTGCGGATACCCTTTCGTCTGTGCCTGACAATCCGCCCAACTTTTATAAATACCTGGCTTATGTCCTACCCAAACCACATAAAATTTAACTGCCGCCATCTGATTCACTCCGTACTTGTTGATGTAATTGATCCACTAATCCCTCCACGACTTTTACCGTATCCGCCAGAAAGGGTCTGTAATCCAGGCCTTGAATAAATTGAAGATACGTTTCGCCAACAGCGAGCACTTGCTTCGTATAATCGATGCTCGAAATTAGGTGTGTTTCGAGCTCGCGGTAGGTGCCGTTCGTGCGTTCTTCAACCTCAATAAGTTCAACTTGCGCGTCTGCCAGATGATGCACAACAAACGAAAACCCTCTGCATTCGGGATCTCCGCAGCCGCACACAAAGAACGGCATCCGTTCCCATTGATCGGGAGGCGCAAACCGATTCGGAGCTGTATCGTGCAGTGCGCTATATAGGAAAGCCGGAAGCCCAACATCCACACAAAGCGGCTCTTCTACAAGAACACTGTCATCCACCGCCATAAGGACATCCGCTTGAATAATTTGCAAATCCTTATCGTGGGACCAGCCCTTTATGGAAACATCAAACATTATCCCCGCCTCCATCTCTTCCATGTACTCACTTTTCCTATTATAACAAAGACTGCCTCATTCTGCTTTCGGCATTCAATTGCATGGTGAAAATTCCCAATTAATTCGTGAGTATATTTTCGAAAAACGATTATACTACCTATTACTGGAGGTGATATCAGATGGCATCAGGACAATCTCGCAGCAGCAACTCCCTCGTTGTTCCTCAAGCTTCACAAGCTTTGGATCAATTGAAATATGAAGTTGCTCAAGAACTAGGTATCCAAATTCCTCAAGACGGCTACTATGGATACATGACTTCCCGTGACACAGGCTCCATTGGCGGAAGCATTACTCGTCGCCTCGTTCAAATTGCTGAACAGCAACTTGCAGGCGGTAGTGCTAACCGTAGCAGCAGATAACAGATTTTCTTATACTTACACAAAACAGCCCCAGTCATTCAACTGACTAGGGCTGTTTGCGATATGAGGTATAAGTGCTAAATCGTTCTTGCCATGTTCGCCATGTTATAGTTGCTTTCAAACATAATACTTGCCGATACCATGTTCTGTCTAATCGTAAAATCAAACAAAATTTCACCATGCGTCCAGCTTTTCTTCCGTTTCAAAGATTCAATCGCCATTTTGCGAAAAGATTGATACTGCAATTCCGTCAAACCTTTCATCGGAGTTGTTGGCAGTTCACCGTCTTTGCTCTCGAACGGCAGATGTTTGATACCAAACTTTCCAATTTCATTGTTGCGAATATGTACGAATACAGTCCCCGAGTTGACATGTGACAACTCCTCTTTAATCTGCCTAAACACCAAATCAATCTGCCGCGCTAATGGGATATGCTCCAAATTCATTACTTTCCTCCTTAAATTATTATTTTTTACTAAATGTGTAAATTATATGACTGTAGACCTATTATATCCATTCAAATTACACTTTTCAACAGGTTTTTTTCCAATTTTCAGCCAATTCCGGCTATTCTTTAGGTTATTTTTTTATAAATCCCAAATTTATCCTATAAAACAGACGATTATTGTCGAAATCATGTAGAATGTTTCCAAATTCAGTGTTATAATTTTCAAACATAACCCGCATTTTCCTGCATAAATAAACAAATTTCGCGAGGAGTCGGTCAGATTGGATAAAATGTCAACCCTATCGTTTAGAAAGAAGCTGCAGCTAGGTTGCTATGCACTGATTGGATTAAACTGTGTTTTCATGCTGATTCTAACGTTTGCATCGGATTGGAACCGCTTACTAGGAATTATTTTCCTGATTGTGATTCTTGCATTAAGTTATCCTTTCATTAGGTGGTTCGAGAACCAGCTAACAGAGCCTGTGGCCGATCTTTCCCGCATTGCGCTTAATATTTCCAAAGGTGACTTCTCTCAAAAAGTGACCATCACCTCCGATGATACACTCGGACAATTGGGGCAATCCTTCAACAAAATGATTGATAAGCTCCGCGATATTCTGAGAGATACAGGTTCTATTTCGAAGCAAGTCTTTCAAACCAGCCGCGATATTTATGTGAAAAATGAAAACTTTCGCACGGTCCTAGAGCAAGTAAGCATTTCGGCCCATGAGCTTGCCTCTGGTGCCGGACAAATCTCCGAGGAAGTATCCGGCGTTTCCATTACATCCAAAGACATTGAAGTGCGCATCGTCAACTACGCAAGCTCCGCCAAAGAAATGAAAGAGCGTTCAGATCAAATGATGACGCTGGTTGATAAAGGCCGCACATCTGTGGAAAGCCAGGGCGTTGGCATGAAGCGAAATGTAGAAGTCACGCAGCAAGTGTCTGATACAATCGACATGCTCGCCAAGCAAGCAGCAGGCATCTCGACGGTAACCCGATCGATTTCTGAAATTGCCGAACAAACGAATCTGTTGTCGCTCAATGCTTCCATCGAAGCGGCAAGAGCAGGCGAACACGGCCGCGGCTTTGCGGTGGTTGCTCAGGAAGTTCGCAAGCTTGCTGAGGAATCAACCTCCCTCACCCGTGAGGTATTCGGATTCGTCAAAAGCATTGAGCAAGGAATCCAAGAAGCGATTCGCAGCATTCAAGTCAATGAAGATGTTGTTAAGAAACAGACGGTTTTGATCGATCAAACCGAAATTGTTTTTGCAGAAATCGTTGGCAGCGTAGGCTTTATTTCTGAAGAGATTACCCGCTTCGCGGAAGAGAGCGAGCAGATGTTAGCCAGCTCCGGACAAATCGCTTCGGCAATGGAGAACATTTCGGCGATTACCGAGGAATCAGCAGCAGGCACACAGGAAGTGTCAGCTTCCATGAATGAGCAAATTGCCACGGTACAAGGCATTGTCTCCCAGGCTGAAGAAATGACCCGCGTCGTCACGCAACTGCAGCAAACGATTCAAGTTTTCAAATTATAAACCGTCTCCTCCAAACCATAAAAGGCTTTCCCTCACACATGCGAGGGAAAGCCTTTTTTTTAGCCGTTGATTTTCGATTCGGTCAATGCCATGAACTGTTTCACATCTTGCGCTGCCATATCGACTGCGCTCTGCCAGAAATCAGACTCCGTCAAATCAACGCCAAGATGTTTTTGCGCCAGCTCTTCCACGTTCATGCTGCCTGTATCTCGAAGCAAAGAAATGTACTTGTCTTCAAAAGCTGCGCCTTCCTGTGCCGCTCTAGCATAAATTCCCGCGCTGAACATGTATCCAAACGTGTAAGGGAAATTATAGAAAGGGACGTCCGTCGCATAGAAATGCAGCTTAGCCGCCCAGAAATGCGGATGATAGCTGCTTAAAGCATCTTTGTAAGCCAGCTTCTGGGCATCCACCATCAGTTCATTCAATCGCTCTACACTTACAAGGCCTTGACTGCGTTCTGCGTAGAAGTTCGTTTCGAATATGAATCTGGCGTGAATGTTCATGAAGAAAGCAATCGCACGCTGGATCTTATCTTCGAGCAGAATAATTCGTTCCTCATCTGTCGAGGCGCTTTTTACTACCGCGTCCGCGACAATCATCTCAGCAAAAGTAGAAGCGGTCTCTGCCACATTCATCGCGTACTCCTGCGCCAGAGCTGGCATATCCGTCATGACATGCTGATGGTAGCCATGCCCAAGCTCATGGGCGAGCGTAGAGACGTTGTTTAAGGTTCCGCCATACGTCATGAATATGCGGGTCTCTCCCGCTACAGGGAAGGACGTACAGAAGCCTCCGGGGCGTTTGCCTGCGCGATCTTCCGCTTCAATCCAGCGCTGCTCGAATGCTGTTGTGGAGAAAGCCGCAAGCTTAGGGCTGAAGCGCTCGAATTGCTCGATAATGAGACTTGCGCCCTCATCGTACGATATTTTCTTGGAGGAATCCCCAAGCGGCGCATCCACATCGACCCAAGCTAACTTCTCAACACCAAGCAGCTTCGCTTTGCGGTTCAAATAATCAACGAAAATCCCTTTGTTGCGGTCAATAACCTCCCACATCACATTCAACGTTTTCTCTTTCATCCGATTGATCGCGAGCGGTTCTTTATGTATGCTTTTCCAACCTCTGTATTTATACACTTGAAGACGGAAACCGGCCAGATGATTGAGTGCTTCGGCGCAATAATCTTCTTTATCCGTCCATGCTTTTTCCCATTTTTCGAATAAAGCAAGGCGTTCTTCGCGGTTCTCTGTATGCAGCTTGTTGAAAGCTTGACCGGCAGACAGCTCTACCTGTTCACCGTCGACTTCAACCGGCATGCGAAATTGACCAACGGTCGAATTATACAAATCTCCCCACCCGTGATAGCCGTCTACGGCCAAATCATTGATTAGAGCCTCTTGCTCGGGCGGCAGCTTTTCTTGCGCTAGAGTACGACGCTCTTCCAGTGAAAAGGCAATAGCTGCAAATGGCTCTTGTCTGAGAATTTCTGACCATACCTCATCCGGAATTCCTGTCAGCACTTGGTCGAAGCGCGTAAGAGATGACAAATGCTCAGCAAACAAGCTTTTCACTTGGCCGCTGAGCACAGGGGCCTTCTTGTCCTTCTGATTATCTGCCAGCAAACAACCAACGAAGGAATCAGCCTCCAGAATATGTGTCAAATTATGCTGCAGCAAGTCAACTAATTTCACTAACGAATCTGAATCTGCTGCCTTCTGCGGGGAAGGTGTAGCCAATACTTGCTCTTGAAAAGAAGCGATGGAAGCTTGCAGCTCTTTCAAATGAGCTGCGAATGCGGGAGACTCGCTCCCACCTGGGAAAAAGCTTTCTAAATCCCATGTTTGATTAAGCGGTACATGCAGCAAAGTGATCACCTTTCCTTTCCTCTTTTATTAAATCATAAACGATATGCGATCGGCAACGATCGTAATCTTCCTCATTGCTTCTAGCTAAAAAGTATGATTCAATAAAGTAAGTTCCTTCCACATAAATAGGAACAGAATGGTGTGAATGACAAGTATGAAACCGTTACAAATTTCGCCTGAAACAGCCGTCAAACTGGCTGAGCAACTGAAAGTACCTTTAGAACATCTCATGCATATGCCACAACATATTTTACTTCAAAAATTAGCAGAGCTCGCGAAATCTTCCGCAACGGAAACTAGCGATCCAGAATCGAAGTAAGCTTTGATCCCATTTGCTAATACTTGGCCCTATGACATTATCATGAAGGACATTTATGTGGCCGAATGTCCTTTTTGCCAAAGCCCTAATGTGCTGCTGCCGCTGAAACTCCACGAACTGAAGTCCATTCACGAAGGCAAGAAAAAGCTGCTTGTGTTCCCTTGTTGTCATAGTAAATTGACGCTCGTTGATACAGACCGCGATTATTTATTGGCGGATACCGCAGTTCGGAATCATCAATCGTAGCTTTCAAGCGCAAGGAGTAAACAGATCCCTTATGAATGAGTACCTCGTTCCTTTGACAAGCGCATGTACTTTAGTCACACTTAATTACATTGCCATGAAAGTGCGCAGCAGGATGCTTTTCGATTCCTATGAGCAGTTCCTTGCCCCCTTGCTCACAGGTCTTGCTTGCATTATTATGATGCTCGAACCTTTGCCAGAGGCGCTTGGGCTGATCGATTTACGCTCCTTGCCAATCTTCATGGCGGGGCTGCGCTATGGGCTGCCGGTTGCCTTGTTGTCCACGGTGTTGCCTTCTGGATTTAGTTTCATTTCGCACGAAGACCATGCCTGGTTCATCATCGCTCAAGACCTGCTTGCTCCCGCGTTAATCAGTTCATTATTTCATAATAAAGAATACCGCAGCGGCTTCCTGGACATCCCTATCCGCCATGCACTCCAGATCTGCTCCTACGTTTTTCTCCTTAGACTTGTCATTTATGGATTCCTTGCGAGCAAGTTAACATGGCTTTACGCAATTGATCAGTTATTTATGCTAGCTATTATGTCAGCTGCCTTCATCGTCATCACCGTCATGGTCAATGACGAGAACAAGAGCTGGCGTCTGCAGCGCCAATTGGAACTGCAGGCGAATCAAGATAGTTTAACGAAGCTGCCTAACTTGCGCAGCTTTATGCCGATCGCTGCGAATGCGCTTCACAAACGAAGAATCTCTATCATGATGATTGATTTGGATAATTTCAAACAATACAATGATCAGTTCGGCCATCTGGAGGGCGATCAACTGCTGAGAGACGTCAGTAGTGTTCTTAGGCAGCATATTGATGAACAGGATTACATTGCCCGTTATGGCGGGGAAGAGTTCATCCTGCTCAGCACCGAAACCAATCCTCAGCGGCTTCAAGCATATGGAGAGCGGTTATGCTTCGTTGTAATTGAAGCGTTTCTCCATAAGCGCCAACATGATTTAACATCGATCACTGTGTCCATCGGCATCTCAACGGCTGAATCGCCTGAGGCCGATCTGAAACGAGTCATCTTCGAAGCGGATCAAGCTCTATACGAGTCCAAGCATTCCGGTAAGAATCGTTCAACACTCTACACCGACATGCAAACAGCAAGCGCACCTATAGCCAATCACAAAAAGAACGCTTAAACCTTTCAAGGGATTTACCTTTTCCCAAGAACAGTTAAGCGTTCATTTTAAATTAAAAGGCGTACATTATGTAGCTTGTTTCATCTCTTCCGGGAGCTCCATACGAATGGCCAGCATATCCTCACGGGCGATGACCCATTGTTCACGGCTTGCTCTGATCATGGCGGCATCCATGATTTTGCGATCATTGATGATCCGCGAGAACCATTTCACGGCTTCATGGAAGCGCCCTAATCTGCGATTCAGCTCACCCATTAAATACATGAGCCTGGCATTATTCAGGTCCATTCCTTCCGTCTCAAACACACTGACATAGGCGTCCAAGGCAAAAGCCAGAAACCGCTTCTCTTGCTCCCAATCTCCAGACGCCCGGTACAACCATGCCAAGTGATGAAGGAGTCCAGCAATGACACGCGCTTTCTCATCTTTGATCTGCGCACTGAGGAGAGCAAGCTTGTAGCTCTGCAAAGCATCTTCCCTCGTTCTTTCTCCGCAATAATCGCGCATCGTCCATTTCTGCGACACATCGGTGTAGAAAGCTTGCTTTTGATCCGGCTTCCATTTATCCGAAAAGTTCTCCGAATGCGCATATCCACAAAACGGACAGATCCTCACTACATAATAATCGGGGTTGATGTCTTTATAATGAACACAGAAATCCGCATCCGTTTTACTCGCTTTTTTGAAGCTGGGGCGAACCTTCATTGTCTTGAAGGCCTTATCGCAAAATGTGCACTTGACTGTAATTTCATATAAAGGTTCAACCATCATGCAACCCCGCCTTTTTTCAAAAAAATGGTATAGGAGCTAAGAACTATTCTTCTTCGCTTGTATTAATAAAATGATAGGCAGAGCCTTTAAGCCGTTCTAATAAAAAATCCCGTAAATCCGGGGGTAGTCCTACCTCTGCCAAAGCTTCAGCCATACAGCCTAACCAAGCATCTGCTCGATCCTTTGTTATAGGGAAAGCCATATGTCTGGCTCTCATCATCGGGTGTCCATGGGCATCCGAATACAAGGTTGGGCCACCGAAAAACTGGCTTAAAAATAGGTATTGCTTCTCAATTACGGGCTCTATATCGGAAGGGAACAGTGGCGCTAGCAAAGGATGCTGCTGCACTTTTGGATAAAAGGCATCAACAATTCGCTGAACGGTTTCTGCGCCCCCCATCAATTCGTATAACGTGCTGCGTTCACGATCTGACATGTGAAAGACCTCTCTACTCTTGGTTCTTAATAGTTTTCTAAATCCTCATCCCCTGCATGCATAAGTGTTTCCCGAATGACAAACACAAACATACAAACGAACAAACCGGCAATGATACCTGTCATTAGAATCACTCCCACTGCCTAGGATATAAGACTTTGACTAGTTCTATTTTACCATAAAATCATGCCATGCACAGTACCAAAGTCCAAGTTTTTTGGGACGGCATGTATGTCCCATTCTCTTCATATAGTTGAAGAGAAGGAGGTGTCTTATCCGTGCAGAAACGAAACTTCACTGCTGCGCTGCTGATGGCCTTTGTGGTGATTGCCATTATTCTATGCTTATTTGCGTTCCCTCATGACGGCCTTCGAGCCGCATTGCGCGGCGTTTCCATTTGGTGGGATGTGCTTTTCCCCGCGCTGTTCCCGTTCTTCGTCATATCGGAAATTATGCTCGGCTTCGGTATCGTCCATTTCTTCGGGACACTGCTCGACCCGATGATGCGCCCTGTCTTTCGCATTCCCGGCATCGGCGGGTTCGTGATGGCGATGGGTTTCGCAGCCGGCTATCCTGTTGCCGCCAAATTAACTTCCCAACTGTGGGAGCAGCAGTTGGTGAACCGCGAGGAAGGCGAGCGGCTTGTCGCCTTCACCACAAGCTCCGATCCCATTTTCTTGATCGGGGCCGTTTCTATCGGCTTTTTCCACGATGCCTCATTGGCCATGATACTCGCTGTAGCTCACTACGGAGGCTCCCTGCTGATTGGTCTCATGATGCGCTTCCACGGCCGCAAGAGTCTGCCGACGCCACAGAAAAGCAAGAGCGGCGGCTGGATCTTGCAAAGAGCCTTTAATGCCATGCATACTGCGCGAATTCAGGATGGCAGGTCGCTCGGAACGCTGCTCAGCCAATCCATTAAACATTCCCTTAACCTCATTTTCGTTGTAGGCGGTCTTGTCGTCTTCTTCTCCGTTGTTTTGGAAGTGCTAACCTCGGCTCACGTTATGAATATGATATATGTTCTCATCTCATCCGTTCTACAGCTTACTGGATTGCCCAGCGAATTATCGCAAGCGGTCATGAATGGTTTGTTTGAGGTGACGCTAGGGGCCAAAGCTGCCGGTAACGCCCCGGCTGCGCTGGCGCTTTCCAGCAAAGTCGCCATCGGCGCTTTCATATTGTCCTGGGGGGGCATGTCTGTTCACGCTCAAATCGTAAGCCTGCTAAGTCATACGAACTTGCGCTACTTGCCATTCTTCGTTGCTCGGCTTATTCATGCCTTGCTCTCCGCGGCTATTGTGCTCGTAATTTGGGAGCCTATGCAGGCGTTCCGCGATGCCAAAGCGGCCTTTTTCCCGCAATATGAGCCTTCATCTCCGGTTCTCAGTTATTTAAAGCTCATGCTGCCGGTCAGCGTATCGGTCATCTTTGGAGCTTTTACTGTCATCGCAGGGCTCTTCGCTGCATATTCCTTACTTAAACTCGTGTATGAAAAGGTTGGTGGAACAAGATAATATGGGTAATCACGATCACGCTAATAAAGGGAGAGAACCTCAGGATATGCAAGCAGCCTTCCCGCAAACAGTGAAACATTTGCCTCCGACCATTGAAAGATTGAACGAGTTGGCCGCCAATTTATGGTTTAGTTGGAACCATGAAGCCTTGCAGCTTTTTGCCCAAATCGATCCTGTCAAATGGGCCGCGTCCGGCCATAATCCCGTTCGTTTACTGCATGACTTGGAAGACACCCAACTAGCAGCCCTAAGTACGAATACGGAATTTATAGCAAGCTATCATCAAGTTATTAGCGCCTTTGATTCTTATTTAAACGGCACGACCTGGTTTCAAAAAACCTATGCCGATCGCGGCTATGCGCAAATTGCTTACTTCTCCGCAGAATTCGGCTTCCATGAATCACTGCCTATTTATTCGGGCGGCCTGGGTATCTTGGCTGGCGATCATACGAAATCAGCCAGTGATCTCGGCATCCCCTTAATCGGGATAGGCCTCCTGTATAAGAAGGGCTATTTCACCCAAAAAATCGATGCCTCCGGCGGTCAGCAAAGCGAATTATATCCGTATGACTTCGCCAAGCTGCCGATTGAGCCAGTGATCCACAATGATCAACAGCTTACCGTGTCGATTGATATGCCCGGACGCACCATCACCCTGCAGGTGTGGCAAGTTCGCGTTGGACGTAATCCCATCTATCTGCTTGATGCGGATCATGAAGCGAACCAGCCGGCGGACAAAGAATTGACCGCTCAGCTGTACGGGGGCAATCAAGATACTCGGATTGCCCAGGAAATGGTCCTTGGCATCGGCGGCGTCAAAGCGCTTCGCGCGCTGGGTGTTTACCCCAACGTGTACCATATTAACGAAGGCCACGCAGCCTTTCTCACGCTGGAGCGGCTGAAAGAGCTGCTGCATCTGGGTCTTCCGTTTCACGTAGCGGTCGAAACGGTTCGTTCTGCAACGGTTTTCACAACCCATACGCCTGTACCAGCAGGCCATGATACGTTCTCTATCGAGATGGTGGAGCATTATCTCGGCCCTTTGCTGCAAGAGCTTTCGCGCCATAAGCAAGAGATCGTTGCTCTCGGTCTGGACCATCATTCGGGTCAATTCAATATGACCCATCTAGCCATGAATACAGCCGGCATGCGCAACGGCGTCAGCAAGCTTCACGGCCAAGTATCCCGTGAAATGTTCAAAGAATTTCACGGGCATATCGATGCCAGTGAAGTCCCTATCGGCTCCATCACCAACGGTGTTCACCTGGATACATGGACAGCCCCGCAGTGGAAAGAGCTGTTCGATCGTTTCCTCCCTGGAACATGGCGCGAGGAACAAGCCAACCAGCATCAATGGCAGCAGGTTGAGGTCATTCCCGATGAGTCCATCTGGAAGGTCCACCAGCAGTTGAAAGACGATTTGGTGCGTTTCACTCGTCAGAATTTACTGGAACAACGCAGGCGCAACGGCGAATCTGAAGAGCGGATTCAGGAAGTCAGGCAGTACTTGAACCCCAAAGCACTGACTATTGGATTTGCAAGACGATTCGCCACCTACAAGCGGGCGAATCTGATTTTCAATGACTTGTACCGGCTTAAGAAGCTCATTAATGACCCGGAAAGACCGGTCCAATTTATATTCGCCGGCAAGGCTCATCCCGCCGATTACCCCGGCCAGGAACTGATCCGTGAAATTTACCGTGTTTCTCAGATGAAAGAATTCGTCGGCAAAATCGTCATGCTTGAGAACTACGATATGAATATGGCTCGCTATCTCGTCCAAGGCGTAGACGTTTGGCTGAATAATCCTCGCAGACCGCTCGAAGCCAGCGGTACCAGCGGTCAGAAGGCTGCGATGAATGGCGTGCTTAATTTTAGTGTACTTGATGGTTGGTGGGAGGAAGGCTACAACGGGACCAATGGTTGGGCCATTGGGTCAACGGGAGCCGCGGATTGGGCCACACAAGAGAAAGAAAACACACATGCCATCTATCACATTTTAGAGAAGGAGATCATTCCACTCTATTACAATCAAGGGGCACTTCCTCATCAATGGATCAGTCGTATGAAACGCTCGATTCAATCGTTGAGTCCCACCTACAACACACATCGTATGGTGCAGGATTACACGGAAAAAGCTTACCTCCCCACAGCCGAAAGAGCCAGACTTTTCGTCACGAACCAATATGATGTGGCCACCAAAGTTGCTGACTACAAACAGTTCATCCGCAATAACTGGTATCACGTCCAAATTATCGGGATTGATGATCGCTCGGCTAAATTGTCCACAGAGGTACCGCTTCATGAAATAAAACCATCAATGAAGGACGTCACAGCCCAAATCCACTTCGGCCCTATTTGGCCGCAAGATACCGCGGTTGAAGTCATTTATTATGAAGAACATGGCGACTCTTGGGAGCAAAAAATTATTTCTATGGAACCTATTGGTGAGCTTATTGAACAACAGCAAAGCTTCAAAGCCACGATTCCTAGTCATTTAGTACACGGCCCGCATTTTTCGATTCGTGTTCGACCGATTTCCGCAAACTTCGCCCATTCCTTTGAGCTTTCGCTCGTCACAAGCACCTTATCTTGGCAATAAATCCCGATTTTCCGACATAAAGCCCCGTTTGGGGCTTTTCTTATTTTCTTTTATAAATTATTATGAAAAGGGAATGCAAATCTAACCAATTGGTGATGCTATGGATTGGACTAAGAATACAGACTGTCAATTGATCGTTGTAGGAGAATCCAAAGATGGACAACCCTTCTGTTACGAAGAAAAATTCACGATCGATAAAATTGGTGAAGATTCGTTCACTGTTTTTTTAGAACTATCCGTGTTCTTTCCATTTGACAAACTTGAACACGTTTCATTCATTGAATTTTCTTTCCGAGAACGTGGAATTTTATATTACACGTATGTCGATTTACTCCAGCTTGAGGTAAAAAAGTCGATTTGCTACCTCACATTATCCATTCCCGAAGAAATTCATCAGCATCAGAATAGACAGTATAACCGAGTTAAACTCTCCCTTCGTACACCGATTACACTTCAAATTGTCGGCATTCGCGGCCTATCTGCACGCAAAGGCGTCGCTTTCTCCGGACAGCTGCTTGATATTAGCGCGGGTGGTCTTTCTTTTGTCACAACAAATCGGCTATTTTACCCTTTATTCTTAGAATTCAGCTTCATCTTGCCCGGGTTTCCACATCCCATTACCGCTTATGGTGAGATTGTCAGAGTGTCGAACTTCAGCAATGACTCCTATCGTGTCGCGACAGAGTTCCGTCATACACCTGATTCCATTCTGCAAGAAATTGATAAATACTGTTCGTTGGATTAGGAGGAACACCATTGAAATACAACGTCATTGAACGTGGAGATGACATCTCCAAGGAACTGACAGAGCGCTTCCACACTCTCGCCGCACAACAGGGCATGCCTAGGGATGAAGAGAATCCCGATATCGTCCTCTCCATTGGCGGAGACGGCACGATGCTGCAAGCTTTTCATAAATATACAAAGCAATTAGATCATATCGCTTTTGTCGGCATTCATACTGGCCATCTTGGTTTTTTCGCGGATTGGAAACCTCATGAATTAGATGACCTTGCTTCCTTAATGTTTAGCGTAACTACACCCGAGGAGCTGCATGTCGTTCAGTACCCCGTTGTAGAAATTGAAATCACGACAGAACAAGGCATTGAGACCCATCTTGCTCTCAACGAATTCACCTTGCGGGGAATCGAGGTTTCCCTGGTCGCTCGCTTGCACGTCAACGATGAGATGTTCGAAATGTTCCGCGGAGACGGCATCTGCATCTCCTCTCCTGCGGGCAGTACCGCCTATAACAAAAGTTTAGGCGGGGCTATGGTTCACCCTTCGCTGGAGGCCATCCAGATTGCAGAAATCGCTTCGATCAACAACCGTGTTTATCGAACGCTAGGTTCTTCAATGATTCTGCCCAAACATCACCATTGTGATATTTACCCCAAAGCGCAGCAGAACATGCTCCTCTCCCTCGATCATTTGTACATGCAGCGCAGCGATGTCGTCTCTATTCGGTGCCGTGTTGCTTCTAACGTGAAAGTAAAGTTCGCCAGATTCCGCCCGTTCCCCTTCTGGAACAGGGTTCGTGAAGCTTTCGTAGGGTTAGAAGTCAAATAACAGTAAACAAAGACGCCCCCATCTCGGAAGAGAGAGCGGCGTCTTTGCTTTTGAACACTAGTATGTTATGGGGTCGTTGCAGCTGCAGCCACTTCAGAAGGCGCTTGTTGCTTTGCGCCATTCACTTTTTCAATTATGAAATATGCGCAGCCGAAGTTGCAGTATTCATTCAAGTAATCTTGTAGTGAAGCAATCGATGACTCCTTCGTCGCTTTGGGGTGGATTTCTTTGAAAAAACCTCTCAGCCTAAGCTGACTGTATCCCCAGTCACCTACGATATAATCATAACGTTCCAGCACTTCACTGAATCGTTCTTTGAACACTTCAAAATTCCAGCCATTCTTGTGATCTGTTACGAGCTCGTATGTTTTATTAGCGATATGAATCATGATGGTAGGAAGCTCTCCTTTCTTATGATCCGTTAAGTTCATCTAAACATGAGTTGCGGCTTGCACTTGTTCATGAGCATGATAAGAGCTGCGTACCAATGGCCCTGACTCCACATGCTTGAAGCCACGCTTCATGCCTTCCTCTTTCAGCAAGGCAAACTGCTCAGGCGTATAATATTGAGATACAGCCAAATGAATGGTTGACGGCTGCAAATATTGCCCAATCGTCATAATATCGCAGTTCACGGCACGTAAATCGTCCATCGTTTGCAGCAATTCGTCCCACTCTTCCCCTACGCCAATCATGATACTGGATTTGGTCGGGATGTTCGGAGCAATACGTTTGGAGCGTTCAAGCAGCTCCAGCGAGCGATGATACTTAGCTTTGGAGCGGACGCGATCAGACATGCGCTCAACGGTCTCCATGTTATGGTTCAGGATATCCGGTTTCGCCTCCAGAACCGTCACTAGTGATTCTTCACGCCCCAAGAAGTCAGGGATCAGCACTTCAACGGTGCACAGCGGCAATTTACGACGGATTGCTTTGATCGTCTCTGCGAAGATCATGGCGCCGCCATCTTTCAAATCGTCTCGTGCAACAGAAGTAACGACGCAATGACGCAATCCCATTTGGAGAGCAGCATCAGCAACACGTTCCGGCTCTTCCAAATCCAGTTCTGTGGGAAGGCCTGTCTTCACGGCGCAAAAGCGGCAAGCTCGGGTACAAATATCTCCCAATATCATAAAAGTTGCGGTGCGATTGGCCCAGCACTCATGAATATTCGGGCATTTGGCTTCCTCACAAACCGTATGCAGCGTCTTGGAACGCATCATTGACTTTATTTCTTTGAAATTCTCGTCTGTCTTGAGATTAATTTTTAACCAGTCCGGTTTTCTCTCTAATGGCTTTGTAGGCACTATAAATCCCGCCTTTTTTGTTGGTTTCTCATTGTTGTTATTATAACATGAATGACTGACAAAACAATCCACTTTGCCAGTCAGTTGTGATACACTAATCTAGATGCACCAAAACAGCTCAGCTTATGACATAAAGGCTGTATGGGAGGGAAGAAACTTGAGCATACCAGAAGTAACACGAGAGAAAGACCGCAAGCTGGGAGAAATTTTACGTGGTATGGGCCGTGTATTAATCGCCTTCTCAGGAGGCGTCGATAGTACATTTGTCCTCAAACGCGCAAAGCAAGAACTTGGCGATCAAGTCCTAGCCGTCACCGCCGCATCCGAAACATTCCCTTCACGGGAATTCGATGCAGCCGTTGAACTTGCAGAACAAATTGGTGTCCCACTGTACAAAACAGAGGTCAAAGAATTGGAGAACGCGAACTTCGTCGCCAATAATCCAGACCGCTGTTATCATTGCAAAACGGGACTTTATTCTCACTTGCAGGATCTAGCCAAAGAGTTAGGTTACCCTTATATTCTGGACGGCTCCAACATGGATGATCTCGGTGACTATAGACCGGGACTTCAAGCCAAGAACGAGCAAGGCGTTCGCAGTACACTTCAGGAATCCGGCATGACCAAAGACGAGATCAGACAACTTTCCAAAGAGTTGGGTCTGCGCACTTGGAATAAACCGTCTTTTGCTTGTCTGTCTTCGCGCATTCCTTACGGAACACAGATCGAGAAATGGAAAATTGACCAACTGGATGAAGGAGAATACTTCCTGTCTCAGCTTGGCTTGTATCAAGTACGTGTGCGTCACCACGAAAAAATTGCCCGGATTGAAGTCATGCCGGATGAACTACATAAAGTCGTGGAACACCGTGACGCCATTTATGAAAAGTTTAGCAAGCTCGGTTTTACCTACGTCACGCTGGACTTGCAAGGCTATCGCACTGGCAGTATGAACGAAGTGCTGTCCAAAGAAACTAAAGATAAGGTGAAAGAAGCATCCCTATGATGGACTTGGAAAAGATTTTAAAGCTTGTCCAGACAGGTGATCTGGACGTAGAAGAAGCCAAAAAGCAAATCATCAAGGATGGCGTCGGCCATGGGCCAGGCAACCTTGATCTTGGATTTGCTCAGCTTGATATCGATCGCGAGAAGCGAACGGGCTTCCCCGAAGTCATATTCGGAGAAGGCAAGACCGCCGAGCAGATCGAGACCATCTTCCGGCGGCTGACAGAGCACACCGATCGCGTACTCGCTACGCGGGTCGACGCTGTCAAAGCCGCCCATGTTGTCGCTGCCGTGGAAGGCGTCACCTACCACGAAACCGCCCGGTCGCTCACTTGGTTCAAGCGACCGCTGCTCAAAGTCCACGACGGCTACATTGCCGTCGTGTGCGCAGGCACCTCCGACCTCCCTGTGGCGGAGGAGGCCGCTCTTACAGCAGAATGCCTGGGCAGCCACGTCGAACGAATTTTCGACGTGGGCGTAGCAGGCATTCACAGGCTTTTCCGCCGGCTGGACCTCATTCGCGGTGCTAACGCAATTGTGGTCGTCGCCGGCATGGAAGGCGCGCTCGCCAGCGTTGTTGGCGGGCTGGTGTCCAAGCCCATCGTCGCTGTGCCGACGAGTATAGGCTATGGCGCGAATCTTGCAGGTATCGCGCCCTTGTTGTCGATGCTCAACAGCTGTTCGCCGGGTATATCCGTCGTTAACATCGACAACGGCTTCGGAGCCGGTTACTATGCCGGGCTCATCAACAAAAATATGTCGAAACGAGCGTGAGGTTCCCACAATGCGCATTCTATATTTAGACTGCTTTTCAGGTATCAGCGGCGATATGACTCTCGGCGCGTTAGTAGATGCAGGGGCAGATCGAGTTTACATTGAAGAAGAACTAACCAAAATCAAGCTGGAACCTTATCACTTGGAATGGAAACGCGTCGTCAAACGCGGAATTTCAGCCCTCAAGCTTGATGTCATCCTAGATCCGAGCCATCCGCCCAAACAGCATCGTCATTACTCGGAAATCGTCAAAGTGATTCAGTCAGCTGGATTTAATGAGCGAGTAACAGCTTTAAGCTTAGCTATTTTCGAGAAGATCGGAATCGCCGAAGCCAAAATCCATGGCATCCCGGTTGAAAAGGTACATTTTCACGAAGTCGGAGCGATCGATTCCATCGTTGATATCGTCGGTGTTGCTCTTGCCGTTGATTCTTTGCAAATTGAACGTATCTTTGCTTCCCCGGTTCCCTTAGGTTCGGGTACCATTCATATCGATCATGGGACTTATCCGGTACCCGCTCCGGCTACATTAGAAATGATGCGAGGCTTGCCTATCGCTTCAACCAACTATAGCCTAGAAATGACGACCCCGACAGGTGCCGGAATTATATCCGGTATCGTCGACGAATTTTCCAAAAGCTTTCCTCCCATGATCGTCGATACAATTGGCTATGGTGCTGGTACAAGAGATTTACCTAACCAGCCTAACGTGCTTCGTGTCGTAGTAGGGAAGGTCGATCCTTATATCGGCAAATGGCAAGTAGGCCACGAACATCTTGCCCAAGAGCATGGACACAGTCATGGTCACACCCATGATGATCACCATCATCATCACGATCAATAATAACGTCAAAACGCCTCTTCCTGATCATTCAGGAGGAGGCGTTCTTTATTTTTTGCAGCCTGAAACTCGCACGAACCTCTTCGTAAACCAACTTCAATGGAACTTGATATTCTTTCGCTATCTGTTCACATTCCTTGAACTCCGGTGCGAATTGAACCAATTTCCCTCCATGGTAACCCACCTTCACAGTCATTGTTCCCCATTGAGTCTCTACCCTTTCAAATTCCCTAGCCAATCTATGGCAAGAAGCATGCATATAGCGTATGCCAAGCGTTGTCGTTTCGCTAAAAATAATACCCTCGATATCGGATAAGCGTCCGTCTTCTACCAATACATTCAGCATAATTCCGGGACGGCCCTTCTTCATAATAATCGGCACAACATACACATCGTTAGCGCCAGCCTCAAAGAGCTTATCCATAATATAAGAAACCCACTCGGGATTCATATCATCCAAATTCGCCTGAATTAACAGCATATTTTCATCAATATGCTCATCCCTGTGATTAAAACTCAAAATCCTCACCTCTTACTGGCATCATAGCAAAAAATAGAACTCAACGGAAGACCAAGTGGATAAACATTCCCAGAAGAGCACATCCTAAGAACTAACATTTCAGGAAGGATGATAGAGATGAAAAGCACACCGTTTTGGTCGCGGGTTCTTGTTCTTAGCCTCCTCCTATCAGCAACCGAATCCGGGAGTCTTTCAAGCAAAGCTGCATCCATTGCAGATATCAAACCACCTCAGAACCTTAACGCGGAGCGGAAAGAACTTTTCGAGAAAACAAGTCTCGTATCCGGTATTCCATGGACTTACCTTGCAGCTGTTGATCAATATGAACGAACAATGAATGTTGCCAAAAAAAGAAACGTTCATCAAAGAATAACCAACATTTATTTTACCGACTCTGAGTGGACTGGCTTATTAAATCCAGATCAGCAAGATACCAGTCCTAAGAGCATCTCCTTCTTTCATGGCTTTGGCCGTGATGGCTCAGGGGACGGCATCGCAGACCGAAACAATGATCTAGACCTACTTGCAGCTATGGCTCAACTCATGACCAAAAACGGTACACAGGAAGAAAATTTACAAATCAACCTTTGGAATTATTATCAAAACTCACGCAGTGTTGAGCGCATCAAACAATTCGCAACCATTTTTGGCACATTAAACACACTTGATGTCGGAGAGCATGCATTTCCGTTACCCGTGAATGCAGATTACTCTTATCGCAGCACATGGGGAGATAACCGTGGATGGGGCGGGCATCGCTCTCATGAAGGAACCGACCTGTTCGCCAGGTATGGCGTGCCTGTAAGAAGCACCTGTTATGGCATAATTGAAGTAAAAGGCTGGAATCCCTACGGCGGCTGGCGGATAGGCATTCGAGATGCCAGCAATATCTATCATTACTACGCCCACCTCTCCGGATTTCAAAAAGAAATCAAAGAAAACGACGTCGTAAAACCCGGACAAATCATCGGTTGGGTAGGCAGCTCCGGCTATGGCAAACCAGGGACGTCCGGGAAATTCCCGCCTCATCTTCACTTTGGACTTTATCGGGACAATGGACTCACAGAGTGGAGCTTCGATCCCTACCCTTCTCTTCGTAAATGGGAGCGTGAAGAACGCAGTAAACGAAAAAACTAAGCATGGATAAGCCCTTAATGGGTAGTCCCTGCCTCTGGTTCAACCGTCGGCGTGATTGGTTTACCTGCATTGGGTAGCTGGGGAATGGATATACTGGGTAATCCGGAGTCTTTATTGCCTCCAACAGGGTTACCTTTATTGTCATAATAATAAGTAGGCACATCGCCAACCACTAATGAGTAAGAAATCGGAATCTCCGTTTCCACAATTTCAGTATCCGAATCAAACGGAATAATCACAGAAACCTCTGCAATAATTCGGACATACACCTCAAACATCACCATATTGATTCCTGCATTTTGCGAACGAGTATTCAAATCAACCTTCACACTGCCAACTGGCAGCAGCCGAATCGGAATGTCTGGGCCAAAAGAAGATAGAATAGCACTGTTCATCGCCTGCCCAACGGGAATATGTTCAGAAATACTTTGTAAATTATTAAGCTCTCCCTGCACCGTTTTAATCGTCTCGGAAGTAATCCGCATATGTTCATTATAATTCAGCATAAAGCCTGTAATCTTCCCATTTTTATCCATCTTCCAGTCAATCAACTGCTCGGCATTCGTACTCCCAGCCACATGGTCCGCTATGGCCGTATTAATAGCTTGTGTGGCAATCTGCTTTATCCGCACTTTGGCCAAATTCATCAATGGCGGCCTAAGATTGCGTTCAACGAAAATGAAAAATTGCACACCAAATAAGACAAAGATGACAAGAGCAATCAACAGTACCTTCTTGCGGTTCGTTTTCCCTGAAGGCCTGCTTTTCCACCGTCGCCTTTGCAGCATCTCATTCCCTCCCCCAGCCCGTTGTTCATTAGTACTACCTTATGCGGACATGAATTGAAAAAGAAGGACACTTTCCACGACCTGCTATCCCATGCAGACGATCTCCTGCTTCCATCTTATTATCGTTGCTTCACAACCTCCTATGCCTGCTATCCCCATCCCTCAGTTCAGAAAGATTGCTTTTTAGTTGGAAATAAATAGTATTTTATCTTGATAATTGATTAATTATTAGGTATAATATAAATAAGAACATTTGTTCTAAAACCTATTTCCAGGAGGCTCTCATGGACTTTTCCAATATGTCACTTGAGCAATTTAACAATCAATTCACAACTGAAAATAGCTGCGTCGATTACCTTTTTAGTGTTAGGTGGCCTCAAGGTTTCGTATGCCCTCGTTGTTCTCATCGTCATGCTTATGTAACTTCTACTCGTCGACTTCCACTATATGAATGTTGTTATTGTCGATTTCAAGTTTCCCTTATTTCCGGTACCGTGATGGAAGGCAGTCGAACGGAGCTACGCAAATGGATGCTTACTTTTTTTCTGCTCGCCCGTCAAGAAAAGGGGACAACCGCAGTTGAGCTCTCCAAAATCATTCAAGTTACATATAAAACAGCATGGTCAATCTTGCACAAAATCCGCTCTATGATTCATATATCAAATAATCAAATTCCACTGACTGGTTCCATAAGCATTAACTCAGCCGTCTATGGACGCCCCTTCAATCCCTCCGTTCACAAACACCCAAGAGAGCACCTTCTTCTTATCGCTGCATCTCCTAACCACACAGAAGAAACTACCACCTTCCTCAAAATTAAGCATGTTATCCCTCACAATCCCACATCCAGACACATTACACGTTCTGAAATTATTAACTTTCAAACCCAACATATTGACTCATCCGCACAAAATATTTCAATTACTACTGGACTGTATACTCCCAAGCGACTCCGACCTTTACTTTCAATTACTAAACAAGCTTCCCAATGGATTAATACGACATTCCATGGTCTTGGCGCCACTCATCTCCAATTATACCTTGAGGAATTTATTCTTCGTTTCAGCCTTTTTTCTAAAAATATTTCCCTATTTCCTCGCTTAGTAAAGCTTTGTTTCAGCATATATCCCTGAAAATATGTACGTTGTGCGCTCATTGTGTCTCCCTTAGGTTTACTATGTATTCTTCGAGTACTTTGAACACGACTTCATACTTTATCTTTATACAACAACAACAACAACAACTTGTTTTAATTATTCTGCTGTTTGTACTTCCAGTTTGTTCTTTTGACTGCGTTACTTTGTGTTGTTATGTTTATTATTTGCTCATTTTTACTGCTTAATCTTCTGTCTGTTCTTCTGTTGTTCTGTTGTTCTGTTCTTCTGTTGTTCTGTTGTTCTGTTATTCTTCAGTCCATTCTTTTGCTCATTCTTCTGTTCGTTCTTCTGTTCGTTCTTCTGTCCGTTCTTTTGCTCATTCTCTGTCCGTTCTTCTGCTCATTCTTTTACTCATTCTCTGTCCGTTCTTCTGTCCGTTCTTCTGTCCATTCTTTTGCTCATTCTCTGTCCGTTCTTCTTTCCATTCTGCTGTACATCCTTCTGTTTGTTTTCACTTTTTTACCATTTGCTTTATTGCTTTCTACTATTTTCCCCTTCCTACTTCTTCTGTTTATTATCTCGTTTCTTACTTAGCATTTCAAAAAAAGACCATATCTAATTAATTAAGTTCAGGCACTTTCTGAGGGGATGGGATTGTCCTTATAGCACGCAAGAATAAAGTATAGCAGGAGGCGGAGGCGGTCAATTCGCGTCGGCCTGGGGTTGGGATTGAGGTTGATATAAGCAGATAAAAACCACCTTCAATGAAGGTGGCTCCAAGCTTTTAAAGGGCTTGGACCTCAAGATATGTGGATGCTTTTAATGAGAAGCAGGAACCAGCGAGGTTCCGCCAAGACCGCTTGGCGTGCTGCTTGTTTTGCTGAGGGCGATTTTATCACACGTGCACCGTCCTCTTACTTTGATATACAGCGTGTGTATACCCGTTTCGGCTTTTTCCATGCCCAGCTGGAGCCGCCTGTTGTGACTTGTTTGCTGCTGCCGGAATCAACTGCAATGTTAAATTCGTATCTCAGGTTGTTCGTATCGCTATCACCTGAAACATTTGGTTTTTCCATGCAACTGGAACCTGAGCAGGTTGCACATGCCGTAACTATAAATGTTCCATTTTTTGACGTATACGTTTAAGCTTCAATATACGAAACGGAGCTTCCATTCACGTTACATGTCCACCCCACTTGAATTTGTGTGCTGGAGGTAGGGGTTGCTGTTACGTTAGTCGGGACTGTTGGCGCAACAGTATCTGGTGTTGGCGCTGTTGGCGCATAGCGTTCCATGATTAGGCTTGTTTTAAGGATATCTGATTCAACAAGCCAACCTTTTGAACGGAGCAAGTTTATTAAATCAGTACGCACACTTGTCGCTTCACTCAAACTGTCTGTTTTGAATGAAGCCTCGACGATGTCTTCCGTGCCCGTTTTTGCAGCGTTGAGTATTGTCCAAATCTCGATATCTAGTTCTAGGTCTTTATATTCGCCTTTATATCTTTTGAAATCGACAGGTCCGTAAATAACTGCATTGTTTAATTGCGATGTTCCCCAGCCCGCGCTGGTCCAATTGCTGAATTTACTTGGCGCATTGGCGATAGAAATGGAACGCGAGGTGGCTAGATTTGGCACATTCAAGCCGGTTCCGCTGTACCCAGAAACGGTGACATCTTTCTCGTATTGTACACTCAAGGTTTGTTTGCTGAATGTCCAATCGACTTGAAACTCAAAGCCGGCAGCGGAACTATTTAAGCCATCCCCCGCTGCAGTAGTCAAAGCAGCATTAATATCCCCGCCTGAAACGGGATATCTCTTTTTGAATTGCAGTTGATGGGTGTTTTGGTCGCTTCTTTTGCGAATACGATCGCTCCATCCCAGACCATCCAAAGAGCGTGCAGTTGTATCCATATACTGTACACGATAGCTTTTCGCCGAAGAACCTGTAGCGAATTGGCTGCGAACGCTGCTGACAAGGTTATGACTGGCATCAGCTACGATTGCGGGAGCTAGATTGAGTTTAACTTCATAGCTAGGCGTACCGTTTGCTGCTGAAGCCTGCTGCGGGGAGAAAACCCCGCCTACCAAAAGAACTGCTGCGGCTGTTGTTGCCAGAACCAGTTTGGATGTTTTGTTCAGTGCTTGAAACATTCGCTCATCTCCTTAAATAGTCTAATATCGATCCATAATGAGTTGTGTTTTTAAAGAATCTTGAGCCAGGAACCATCCTTTGTTCTGCAAATAGGTAATTAGCTCATCATGCTTGGTAGATGCTGTTGTTTGACTGTCTGTTTTAAAAGAAGCTTCCACAACATATTCTGTGCCTGTACCAGCAGCATTAAGTATTGGCCAAACTTCGATGTAAAGCTGCTGACCACTCCAGGTACCAATGGAGCGTTTGGCCAAAACAGGCCCATAAATACGAGAAGAAGACAGTTTGCTTGTCCCCCAACCACTGGACACCCAATTATTAAATTTATCCGGCGAGTTATTGATAAGAAGGCTTCTGGAATCGCTTTGGTTTGTTAAATCCATACCGCTGTAGCCTGATTTGCTGCCGCTTTTGGTCCGTGTGATGCTGAGCGTTTTCTTTTGATATCCCCACTCTATCTGAGCTTCGTACCCGGTGTCACCGGAATTGAAACCTTCTTGATTGGCTAAGGTCAAAGCCCCGTTAATATCACTGCCTGTCACTGCATAGCGCTTCTTGTAGCTGAGTTCGAAGTCATTTTCACCTTCTGTTTTACGAATCCGTGTGCTCCAACCATTGTTATAAATGTCTTTGGCATTCGTATCCAGGAACTGGACGTTCATTTTGGTCACCGTGTCCGGCATGCCAAAAGCCGTTTTCACGCTGCTTGTAAGCTTGAAGTCTGATCCCAGAACGACACTTGGATTCAGCAGCAGCTTCACTTCATAATTCGGCACCATATTGCTGGCAGCCTCTGCTTGTTGCGGCGCACTTCCGATACCAGTTACTAATGTGGTTCCTACTACGGCAGCCATAACGATGTTCAACACATTCTTTTTCAACATCAATTCATCTCCTCATCATCTGGAAAGGTTTTCCCTACAGACTTGAGATTAAATGAGATTTGTTTTTGGATGATCAGCTGCACGTGTAGTTTTTGTAAAAAAATTCAGTATGTCCTCACGGAATCGCGCAGATAATCAAAAAAATTACCGAAAAAGGACGAACGAATTCGGTCCTCATTGTATGTGAAATAGATGTAGCGTTTAAACGGATTATGCGGAATTACATGATAGACCAGCTCTTTGTGCTCTATTTCTTTGGCGATAGCGATCTTAGAAATAACGGAGACGCTGTCTCCAGTAAGTACAGCTTGTTTAATAGCTTCCAGTGAATCCATTTCCATGACAGGTCTAAGTTCGATCCCCAAGTTTTTTGCCCATTTTAATGTCATTGTGCGCGTGGTGGATTCTTGACCATGTAGAATGAATGGCACATCTTTTAGAAATTCGGGATAAAGAGTTTCATACCTAGCCAGACGATGATCTGGGCTGAAGAAGAAAACAAGCTCGTCTTCACATAAGGTTTCACCAATTAAAGGTGCCCATTGAAATGGTTCTGCAGACATCACACCGATATCAATCTCATGATTGAGAAGCATTTCCTGAATAATAGGGGAGGTTCTCACGGTAAGTGAAATGGAAATATGCGGATAACGTTTGGAAAATGCGCTAAGAATGCTTGGCAGGACGTAAGTCCCCGGCACATAGCTGGCCCCTATTTTCAAATGTCCGCTTCCCCTCTCATCAAATTCTTTCACTACTCTTTCTGCTTCCTGAGCAAGTGCGTTAATTTTTTTGGCGTAATGATTCAAGGATTGTCCTGCGTCTGTCAAATGAACTTTCCCTGCCTTGGAGTAAAACAGTCCGACGCCCAGCTCTTGTTCCATATTTTTCATATGAAAGGATACGGTCGGTTGTTTCAGCCCCAATTCATCAGCAACGGTTGTAATTCGTTTGTGTTTATCTATTAATTCAATGATTTGAAGCTTAATCAAATTCCAGTTCATCGGCATGATTCTCCTTTTGGGTATCGTTCGTGACCATTATAGAAAAAATCTATGCAATTGAATAGATTACAAACAAAAACTTAACAATCTATTTACTTTGCGTTGACACTCTGCTGATTATAAGATTCTAAACTAAAGTTGAGTTCCTAAGAACGGAAGGATGCCTAAAATGCCTTTACACCTTAGCGGTATCAACAAAACATTTAGTGGGTCGCCTGCGTTGGAAGCTATCGAGCTGACTGTGACAAAAGGGAAATTCACAACTTTGCTTGGCCCATCTGGATGCGGCAAAACAACTTTGCTGCGTATCATCGCCGGTTTGGAAACGCCGGATGCGGGAGACATTCACTTAGGAGAGTTGTGCCTGTTCTCCAAATCCCGCAGGATCAATCGTCCTGTTCATCATCGTGATTTCGGAATGGTTTTTCAGGATTTTGCTCTATGGCCGCACTTAACGGTGCTGGAGAATGTGGCTTTCGGTTTGAAAGCAAAAGGGGACACAACCAACTGGCGTACTCGATCTATGGAGGCCATTGAGCTAGTCCAATTGCGAGGTATGGAGAAGCGGTTTCCACACCAACTCTCCGGAGGTCAACAACAACGTGTTGCCTTGGCCAGAGCGATTGTTGTTCGCCCACAGCTTGTCCTTTTCGATGAGCCTATGAGTGCCTTGGACGCTCTTTTAAGAGAAGAAATGCGTGTAGAGCTGATGAGACTGGTTCGCCAAATTGGGTTTACGGCCGTTTATGTCACTCATGATCAGACAGAGGCCATGTCGATGTCCGACGAGATTGTCGTCATGCAAAACGGCCGCATTTTACAAAAAGATGCGCCTGAGATCATTTACAGTAAACCCACTCACGCTTTCACAGCACGCTTTATCGGAAAAACGAATTGGTTGGAAGCGGATAAGCGGCTCGTTCGTCCCGAGCATGTCCGATGGACATCTAGTTCAGCGAATGACCTTGCTTATTCTGGTGCAGTTCAAACGGTAAGTTACATCGGTGAACGCTATGAAATTACTGTGTGCTTAGAGGATGGAAATGTTTGGATGGCCTACCATCCATCACGACTGGCAGTAGGAGATCAAGTTAGGCTTTATATTTCATCAGATCAGATTCATGTACTTTAATTTTAACTCAGAGAGGGTGCTCGTAATTGAAAACATCAATGAAAAAATCGTTAAATATTAGTTCCTTGGCTCTAATGACTGTTCTGGTAGGTGTAAGTTTGACCGGTTGTGGAACAGCAAAACCAGCTTCGAATGGCAATGCAGCCACTGCAACTCCCGCTGCTGCTGCTACTGCTGTCACAACTACAGCAACACCAGAGGCGAAAAAGCTTAGCGGTAAAATTGTTGTATATAGTGCTGGACCGGCTGATCTAGCTTTGAAAATCCAAAAAGCCTTTCAAGCCAAAACAGGTGTAGAAGTTGAAATGTTCCAAGGTACGACTGGTAAAATTCTTGCCCGCATGGAAGCTGAAAAAGCTAACCCCGTTGTTGACGTCGTGGTACTAGCCTCCCTACCTTCCGCGATTGGGATGACAAAAAGTGGTTTGACACTCCCTTACAAAGAAGCGAAAAATGCCGACAAGCTAATCCCTGCCTACAGCGATAAGGATGGCAACTATTTTAGCTATAGCCTATCTGCACTGGGAATTGCTTATAACACCAAAACGGTTACAAATCCTCCGAAAGAGTGGAGCGATCTAACGAAGCCGGAGTGGAAAGACATGGTAAATATTCCGGATCCCGCTCAATCCGGTTCTGCGCTTGATTTCATGACAGGCTATACGAACAAAAATGGCGACGCTGCTTGGGATTTATTCGGTAAAGTGAAAGCAAATGGCGCTATCATTGCCGGAGCGAACCAAGAAGCCATGGATCCCGTTATTTCCGGAGCAAAAAGCATTGTTATGGCAAGTGTGGATTATATGACCTACGCTTCCAAAGCAAAAGGAGAACCTATTGATTTGATCTATCCGGCAAGTGGAACGGTTATTTCCCCTAGACCTGCCATGATTATGAAAACAAGTAAAAATGTTGATAGCTCCAAAGCCTTTATTGAATATTTACTTTCGGATGAAGCTCAAAAAATGGTGACGGATGCTTACTTGCTTTCCGGTCGCAGTGATGTGCAAGTCCAAGGTAGAATGAGCGCGAAGGATATTCCTACGATTCAAGTAGACTGGAATTGGATGAATGACAACCAGGCTGCCGTTACACAGAAATTCACCCAATTGTTCAAAAAGTAAGCGCCGGACGGGGATGACTGTCAGATGAGAATCAAACGTATGGGGACGTTCTTGGCACTGCTGCTTTTGGCTGTGCTAGTCGTCCTTCCTCTTTTATGGGTATCTTTCAAAAGTATTTGGATCAATGGGACGCTGGACTTGCTGGCACCTATTCGAACTGTTTTGGAAAAAGATTTAACTAGCGTGTTCAGTCACTCTTTGATATTAGGCGTCAGTGTCGTTGCAGGATGCACGCTGCTGGCTCTGCCTCTGGCCTGGCTAATGGCCAAAACACCGCTGCGTAAACACCGCTGGCTTGATATTGTGCTGCTCATCCCCTTCATGACACCGCCATACATAGGTTCTATGGGTTGGATTTTGTTCATGCAGCCTCGTGGTTATCTAGAGCAGCTGTTTCCAGGGGCCAAGTGGGTCAGCAGTCACTTTTTTAGCCTATTCGGCATGATTACGATCATGAGCCTTCATTTATTTCCCTTTCTTTACTTGATTCTGCGCAATGCGATTCTACAAATCGGCGGAAATAAAGAAGAAGCCGCTGCTGTGCATGGGGCCAGCTTCATGTATACGGTAAGGCGCGTTATGCTGCCGCTTGTTTTTTCAAGTTATGTGATGGGCGCTTTGCTGATCTTCGTGAAAACCTTGGCCGAGTTCGGCACACCCGCCACTTTCGGTAGGCGCATTGGTTATTTCGTGTTAACGACGGAAATTCAAGCTTCAATCTCCAGTTGGCCTGTGGATTTCGGCAAAGCTACCTCGCTGGCCTCCCTTCTCCTTCTGGCTTGCCTTGCACTTTGGTACGTCCAGTCGATCGTCGTCCGCAAGCATTCGTATAACCTTGTAGGCGGCAAAGGTTCCCGTGAGAAAATCGTCGGGCATCGCGGCTGGCAGCAAGCGCTTGCTTGGGTGTACGTCATACTGCTATTGGGTGCAGCCATTGGCATTCCCTATTTCTCCATCGTCTCCGCTTCGCTGATGAAGCTCCGGGGCAATGGGCTCGCCTGGACCAACCTGACGCTGCACCATTATGGGGAGCTTCTGACATGGGGCTCACCGAGCATGAAGGCGCTGACGAACAGCATGGGGCTCGCCCTGCTCGCCGCCTGCCTAGCCGTCGCGCTCGGCACTTGGTTCGCCTTGAGCATCGGCCGCGCCAAGCAGTTGCCGCAGCGCATGACGGATATGTTCAGCCTGCTGCCGAACACGGTGCCTGATATGGTCCTGGTCGTCGGACTCATCATGGTATGGAACGCGCCATGGATGCCGATCCATATCTACAACACCTACGGCATGGTCGTCCTCACTTATGTGGTGTTCTTCCTGCCGTACACCGTTCAATACGTCAAAGCCCGCAACGGGCAGTTGGACGAATCCTTGCGGCAAGCCGGGCAAGTTTTCGGTGGGAAGCCCTGGTACGTGTTCCGACGTATTGTATTGCCACTGCTCCTGCCGGGTATGCTGGCCGGCTGGATGATGACCTTCACCATCTCGCTTAGAGAGCTGGTCGCCTCGCTGATGGTGCTGCCTCCGTCCATGCAGACGTCAGCCACCTACATCTTCGCTCAGTTTGAACAGGGGCAACTGTCACTTGGGATGGCGATGGCCGTCGTTTCAGTCGGCCTCACCACAGGCCTGCTGTTAATTGTCAACAACATGAATTCGAACAGAAAGTGGAATGCGTAATGATGGAACTACATGTATGGGGCGGCGCCGGTGAACACGGACGCTCCTGCTATTGGATCGGTAACGATCATACGAGCATTTTGCTCGATTGCGGCGTAAAACGAGAAGGATGCGGTGAGTATCCGTTGTTGGATCCTACGCGAATTGCTCGTTTGGACGCCGTTTTTCTTTCGCATGCCCATGAAGATCATTCGATCACGATCCCTTGGCTATATAAAATGGGCTATACCGGGAAGGTGTGGACCACGAGCCTTACGGCCATGCAGCTGCCAGGGTATTTTGCGTCCTGGGCAAACTATGTCAGTCAGCAAGGAGGGATGCTTCCTTATGATGAGGAAGATCTCGCAGCCATCCAATACGCCTATATCGAAGATGAAGTTCCGCCGCTGCAATGGGCAGCGTTGTCGCCAGCGCTGCAGATTTGCTGGGGGCGCAGCGGTCATATGTTAGGGTCCATCTGGCTGCTCATTAAATTAGAAGGGAAACGCTTATTCTATTCAGGGGATTACACGGAGGAGTCGTTCCTGCTGGGAACCGACACGCCGGAGGATGAAATTCGCGGGCTTGCGCATTTGCATGGGGCCATCGTAGATGCCGCTTACAGCACAGATGCGGAGCATCAACCAGAAAAGCTGGAGCAGCTCTATATGGCTGCTGCGAATATCCTATCAGCAGGCGGGCAGCTGCTCATGCCGGTTCCCGTTTCCGGCAGAGGGCAGGAACTGCTGCTGCTTCTGCGGCGGCGGTTCCCTGATACGCCGATCCGGGTCGAACACGAGCTCATCGACGCGATGGAGCTCATGCTTGAACATGCCAGCTGGCTGAGGCCTGGCATGGATCATGTGCTTGCTGATGCTTTGCGTGTCAGCAGCTTTGAGATTGTGCACGGTGATGAGCAGCGCGCACATCTGCTAGAGCAGGACATGGCTGCTGGGCGAGCGGCCATATG
Organism: Paenibacillus marchantiophytorum; assembly: GCF_014640555.1. GTDB lineage: Bacteria > Bacillota > Bacilli > Paenibacillales > NBRC-103111 > Paenibacillus_E > Paenibacillus_E marchantiophytorum. The sequence continues at coordinate 143,492 of NZ_BMHE01000009.1, forward strand.
GTTTACGAACGATGGCATGATGCAGTCAGCTAAATCTCAGTGGTACTATGAAAAGCTACGGGCTCATGCCGGGAGCGGCATCCTAATTACCGGCCACGTTGCCAAGGGGACGATGGCCGAGCGGCTGTTGGCTCTCAGTGAAGCGCAACGCGGCTGTCGCATGGAGGTTGTTCGATACAAGATTCATCAGGGTAAACCCGATGTACGCAAAATGACCCAAGCTATGAACAGCAAGTTTACACTGCTGGTTCATGCGCCCAAACGGGATACGGATATCCTGCTTGAGCAGCTTGAGTCGGAAGGTTATCGTGATTTGCTGTCGTTACAGCCCGGTGACATCATCCATCTATGAGGCAGGAAGCCTATCCTGCCTCTGTTTTTATAATGTCGAGAAGTTCATCCCAAGCGGTGATCCGCGGTATTTGAAGATGCTGATTGTAGGATCTGTCTTTGACGTAGACGTTCACAGGCAGATGGGACAAGGTCTCCAAGACCGTGGGTTTATCGTCGAAATAATAGTCCAGCTTCAGCTCATCAATAATATGAACCTTCTCGGAATCGCTCATGCCACAATAGAAATGGCCATCCGTTACCGGGAAATCATTGGCAATAAGCCATTCACGGGTTCGATCTGTATGCTCCTTGGCTCTGGCCGTTATGTAATAAACTTCATGGCCTTGGTCGACTAAAGCATGCAGAACTTCCCTGGCATGAGGAAATACCCCACATTTGGAATAATAAATGTCATCCCGGAGGCTTGACCACAGCTTCCCGCCCTCTTCCTTGGTCAGACCAAAGGCGCTGTGGATTTCCATCGAAGGCAAGGCGTGAAAGACATCGAGTCCAACATTTTGCTGCAATCTATCATTATAAATATGAAAAGCATGTTCCCTCAGATTGATGAGCGTATCATCAATATCAAAACCAAATTTCACCGTTACGTCCTCATTTCATATCTCGTTATTCCTTCAATACGAGTCCAAACAAATTTGCAAACACGGAAGCTTGTCCTCTGGAAATGATACAACCACGCAAGTCATCCATACTCACACCGAGACTCGTGAACTCGCAACTGCTGATATCAATCCCTGCAAGCTTCGTTCCAGTAAACTGCGCCCGATCCAGTTGGCAAGCCTCAAAATGCGTTTTTTGCAGCGTTGACTCATAGAAATCGGCGCTTAACAGCGAGCAATCCTGGAAATTAATTTGCTTGAAATTAGCCATACGGAAAGTGGCATAATCAGCTAAACAAGCGTGGAACAACACATTCCGGACCGTGGCACCCGTCAGATCCATCCCGATAATTTTGCAATTACGGAATTCGGTCCGGTGTATAGTAGCTTCTCCAAAATCAACGTTGGATAAATCACAGCGATCAAAAATCACATCGGTCAGTTCAATTTCCTTCATTGAAATGCGCGTAAACGTCACATTGCGAAAAATAATTTTATCAAAAGCGACTTTGTAGCCTGATTGATTGTCAATCGTGCAATCGCTAATTATTCCTGTATGAAAGCTTTCCTCGGATTCGAGTTCCTCGTACGGCAGCTTAATTTCGGGTAATTCTTTGGGTAGTTTGGGTGCTTCAATTTTGGGAAGGCTCATTCCGTTACTCCTCTGTCCTCAAATAATGTGATCATGCTTTTAGAAAATTATGACAGAAGTCAGGCTTTGCACCAAGAAAAACAAGGATCCCCATTTTCGTTTGATGTAATTCCGGCCGCGGAATAATCTCGTTTTGATCGTCGATACAGGCAGATTGACTTCTTTGCTAATATCCTCCAGCGACATATCCAAGTAATACTTGTATACAATCAAGTTTTTGTATTTATCAGGCAAATCTTGAATCATCCGCTCTACTTGCGCCGCGGTTTCCAACTCGATTAGTTGAAGCTCTGGCGTTTTCTCTTGACTGGTGAGCTTTTCATAAAAAGGAAGGGAATCCTGAAACGGATTCGGATTCGTATCCATGGACAGCTCAGACTTCTTTTTGCGCAAAACGTCAATCGTCACATTTTTACCAATGCTGAAAATCCAACTGGAAAAGTTTTTCGTAGTGTCAAACCGATGGGAGTGCAGGTAAGCGCGCAGAAACGTCTCTTGCACGACATCTTCCGAATCCGATTTATTGCGCAGCATACGATAGGCTAAACGATATATTTTGTCTTTATAAAGCTCTAGAAGACGATTGAACGCTTTAGAATCCCCTTGACTCCACAAGGCGGCAAGCTGACTATCGTTTAATTGCAGCATGTTTAAACTCCTTTTTGATGAAGGCTACCATCTTTTCTTTCCACCAGATTCATCGGGCTCACTGAACCCGTTCATCTTCTCATAGGCCTCTTTCCAAGTCGTGAAAATGGCTTGAATCTGCATGAATTCCTTATCTGCAGGTCCGGCTCCTTGCATAAACATAACCTCTAGCATCCGTTTGTAAAAAGACAATCGTTTATGAATGATGGCTCTTTCGATCTCCATAATTTCTTCAAGACTGTGATAGTCCATAAAAGATTGAACGTCTTCCAGCTCATCTTGGTCCTGGGGAGGTCGTTCTTCGCGCGGATTGCGCTCCGGCATGGCTGGACTTGGTCGATCACTCAAATCTACAGTCGTTCTAATCTCAGACAAGAGAATGTTTTCCTTGGCGCACATCACATGAAAATATTTGTTCTTGAGCAGTTCGTTCATGACAAGCTGACACATATCTTTATTGCGAATCAACATGCCATCAAACGGATGGAGCGTCCAAACCTGATCTTTTTCATATATATTGAAAGTAAACCATTCATTGGCGTACAAAATTTTGGTGTTAATCGTGTAGGCATCAATAATTTCAAAGCTAAAATCTAGCAATGTACATCCCCCTCCTGAGCATGCAAACCCTATCTTCCATTCTACCAAATCGGATCAAAAAAAAGAAACCTTTTCAGGTTTCAAAGTTGTCTATTTATCTATATATTTGGACACAATTTCGGCTTTTTCAGCACTGGCGATGACAATGAGAACGACGATTATGCCGAATAGGATAATTCTGCCTACCATCATACTCTGCACCTTCTTCGACAGATTTGAACATCTATACTCAAGATATGATGGGCAGCCTTATTTATTCACCAAGATCCATAATAATGTATTTTTCGATATGGCTGGCCAGTATGCCGTAATTAGGCTTTTGCACGTCCACATGCCTGCCTAGAATCGATTTAACCGCTAAATAAGGGAAATTAATCCCGGATAAACACGTGACATGCAGGCCACCGGACATCCGCGGATTAATTTCCAGCAGCTTGGGAACACCTTCGTTGTATTTCACCTGGATGTTGTAGTTGAACGGAATTCGATACGTAGCGGCGACTTGATTAGCGATTTCGATAAGTTCCGGCACTTCTTCCAGCAAACGCAGGCGTCCATCTGCCTTTCTGCGGGGCACAGCGGCCAGCAGTTCACCCGATGCAGTAGCCAAACAGTCAATGCTGTATTCGTACCCATTCAGCAGTTCCATCACCATAAGATCATCGAAACGATCCACGGATGATAAAATTTGATAAGCCTGATCCGTAGACAGATACGGTGTCACCGTTCCGAACAAATCGCTCAAGGTGTCGCGCTTGTTGCTGATGATCCGAAAGCCCATTCCGCCTTCCGCATTCGTCGGCTTCATGCAAACCTGATGTCCAGCTCCACTTGTAACTTCGTAAGCCGAAATGAATTCATCAGCAGTGTTCACGACATGGTAGTCCGGAATCGCGAGAATATTCTTCTCCCGGATGGCTTCATAGAATTTCTGCTTCTCTAGCAAATTCTCTAGCAGCTCCAAATCCCGGCAAACGGTCACTTTCGTTCCTACGCTTTCAAAAGCATCTATATGTTTGGCGATAGCGTACATGTGCAGGCGTGGAATAAAGACATCAATGCCGTGCTTTTTGCAGAAATTCAAAGCAAATTCCACATAGTCGTCATCCCCTAAGACTGGCTCTGTATCTGCGAAATCAGCTGCTTGCAGCGCCATGTGGGAACGATCCGGATGTGTGCCATACATCTTGAACTGCACGCCATCTTCGTTATTGCGAATGCTGTTCATATAGTGATAAGCAACGGAAAACCAACGGTTAAACCATACTTTTTTCATGAGGACTCCTTTATCTCGAGATGAGCTGAAGTGACAGATTGTACGTAGCTTAAAATTTCATCGGTTGCAAAAATACCGGATTCCTCAGTAAAGGTATAGTTCCCTGTCGGAGCATGCTGCTGCTGCCGGAATAACTCGCCATGTCTAGGCGCGATCGAGTAGTCAGCGAAGTCCAGCAACACTTGATCCAGCAGCGAATCACCGGAAGCTACAACTTTATCTTCGCCTAGGAGCTGCTTGATGTAGGCTACGGCATCTCGCTTATTCACCGCATGCGGTACGACATAAACCTTCCTTCCCTGAATGGAAGTGCTCCAACCCATCTGGTGAAGCTCTGCGCTCATATCCCTCACTTCCTGCAAAGGCATCTTATCCCGATGCACGATGTGGGAAAAGAAAAAATCATCACAGTATGTGGAGCTGATGACCCATGCTGGATTCAACACTTTGTCCGTCAGCGTAAGGACATCCTGAACATGCACGCTAGTTTCACTGACGCGGGCTGCGATGGCTGCCTGCCAGTCGGGATCAGGATGCCCAGCCACAACAATATTCCCGCCGTTGCTCGTCACGGCGTATTGGGGCTTTACCATTTGACTAATCAAATGGATGCGCAAGTACTGCTGAATCGTTCTTGTCGTCACCGGAACGAAGATCAGCTCCGCCATCAACGCCTGAAGCCGCTGGAAGGCGCTGGCAGACATATACGATCTTGCTTTGCCGTCAATCAGCTCCGCCAAAAGAATTCGACTGCCCAGCTCTTCCGCTCGCTCTGCCGGCTGTGAATAAATCAGCGTCTGATCCAAGTCGCTTGCAAAAATCATTCGGCATCTCCCTTCACTGATTTAATAATGCCGCAGCATGAATACGTGAGCCCAGGGTATACTTCCACCGGCACATCCCTCGCTTCTGCCAGGAGGCGGATATGGCGGATATTCGGATTATCCAGGCGATCAACGAGGATTTTCCACGGAACTCTACGGAGCAGTACACGTGTCGTCTCGCCGACGCCAGGTTTGATCAAATTGATGTCTGGTATGTGATATTCCCTTTGAATTGCCTGGATATCGTGCAGACCCTTCCAGGTAACTTCGGGGGGATTCGCTAGGAATTCATTGGCTCCCCGCTCGGCTTGTTCAACAATTCCGCCAAAAAACGGCGTAATTTCAGCAATAAAATGATTCGATAGATCCTGATCCAGCCAATCTTGATAAAACTTGGAACCATGAAAATCATACGGTCCGATAAGATCCTCACGGAGTACCGTTCGGCTCATTAAGCCGGATACCGTGGAATTCAAGCATGCGCTCGGAATCAAGAAATCCTCCCTCGTTCCGAACATATCCGTGCAGTGGCCTGGATCCGCCAACACCGCAAGCTCGTCGTCCAGCTTGATCCCATGCTCTTGATCCAACTTCTGACAAGCCTCCGTCAACACGTTGCGGATAGCCCCTTTGCCGGTCCACCCATCAACGAATTGCAGTTTGGCGCCTGGATGTTTCTGCAGAATGTAAAATAACGCATTCTCATCTATTCCTTTGCCACGAATAATTGAAATGCTGTAATGTGGCAGCACGTGCTGATGAATGTCTTCTACATAGCGCTTAATCAGAATCCCAACCGGTGTCCCTGCTCTCGCCAAAGAAACCAGAACGGTACCAGGTCCCTTTCTATGCAGAATCAGCTCAGCCGTTATGCCAACAGCGAGTGCAACTTTCTCGGCTGACTGCTTGAGCGTCTCTTGATATAGCTCCAAATAGGCAGCCGTAGGCTGCTTCTCTTCGGGAAGCATTTCTGAATAGTGCGTACCCGACTGAATCGCGCGTTCTCTGGCATCAAGCGACTTCTCTAGGTTCACCTCGCTCAAATCCTTGAGCAGAAAGATTACATCGGATGTGGGGTAACTGCCCAAACGGACAGGATCGTTTATTGGCCGAGTGCGCCAGTCTGCCATGTAGCATGCTCCTTCCAAGCTGTCGTCTGGGGCGAGAACATCACAATATGGATCTGTTTCAGCCCCCGCGTCAGAAGAATCTCAAGCAGTGGCTGCATCGCCGCGTGGTCCACTTCTCTTTCCATGAATAAAAAAAGATCATCGTACTGGCCTTCTTTGATATTGTAAAGAAAATACGTAACGTCCGGATCTTCCGGCGCTGGGTACGGATAGCCTACTTGAACCGCGTAGCCTTCTCGATCAATACAATGGATCGGACTTCTCGTCGTCGATTGGTAGACAACGCCTTCGCCCATCTCAGCGGCAATTCGCATTGGCAGATACATAAATTCGCCGGTTCCCACGCACAATGTCGTGGTGCCTTTCCGAGCCTGCTTCAACAGCTCAGCAGCTTGTGTGACCACTTGATCGGATTGTTGGCAGTCCTCTGATGTAAGACCGAAACGGCCGCTATCCCGCAAATAAGGGCGCTCATTCGCAGCAGGCGGAACATGTCTAAAAAGCTGATCCACATAAATAAAATCAATGCTGTCGTTTTGGTTTGCTGCTTGCAGACGCGCATGTTCCTGCCGTGGGATGCTTTCGGATGAACCTTGAACCTCTACCTCACCTTTGATCAGAGAGATAACGTGAATCGAAATGTCCAGTTCCAACTCCAGCTTCCTGAATTGCTCCTGATCCTTCTCTGTGCGCCAATCCAGCAGCGCCAGAACGTAATAAGCCTTCTTAGGGAATTTCCCTTGCATATCTCTGATGATATTCAAGGACGTTTTGCCCGTGGTTATTTCGTCGTCCACAAGGACTACCAGATCAGCTTGGGTTAGCAGATCAGCATCCAGCGCATAGCAGTAATGTGCAACCGCATGGGAATGCTCCTCGCTGAAGCTGATGATGGACGGTAATCCATCAATCACCTCGCGCGTTGTATGGATATAACTTCCGTTATGTCCAAAGGTCTGAAAGACAGCATGTCCTATCGCTGTAGCCGTTTCGGCGAAACCAATAAAAGCTACAGATTGAGGCAGAGATAAACGATGGGACATGATTTCTTTATACGCGGCTTCTGCTTGAAGTGGCTCCGTCATACCTTGAATCGCAAGCGGCAGCAAATCTTTCGCCACTTCACCATGAAGAGCCTGCTGCAGCATGAGAGCCAGCGAAACTCCACTTAACAAAGAAACATACGGTTGAACAGGAATGTGTTTGCCGAGCACCTTACTGACGAATAGAAACGAGCGTTTCTTATTGATTCTTGCCGCCATCGCAAACAATTGATCGAGAGGAATATTATAGGGGTTTGAAGTCACGTTCACTTGAAGTTCTAAATCTCCGGCAATGCTATACGTACGCCCGATCTTGTTTGGACAATAATCCGAAATATTGTTGTTGTTCATTCAGCACCCCATAAATGTGTGATCGTAAAAGAATCCGTCTAGCCCAGCTTAAATGAGGTTTAATTTCATTCATTTTATTCGCATATGCGCTCTTGATCACACCATGATCGCCATTATTATTGGAAATAATGCTTGTCGCATCCGCATACTCCTCATGCGTTACGGCATACAGCGATTGCACAGGTTTGATATGTGTTGGATGAATAATGGTTTTGCCAATCAGCCCGTTTTCTTTATCCATGATCACTTCACGAATTAGCCCCTTCTGAGGAAAATATTCCCATACAGGACCAGAGATAACGAACGAAGCGTCCACACGACCGAATATATTTATAATATCAGCTAAACAATCACGGATCGGCGTAATGTCATAGATGGTCATTTCCGAACTTCGTCTCAAGCCAAACAAACTGGAGAAATCGGTAGCGCCTATCCGAACATTCAGAACGAGATCTTTGTATTTGGTCAAAATATCTTTAATTCCTTGCAGCGTTTGAAAACGACTTTCTTTATAAATAATTGCGCCGGTTTCCAGAATAGGAAGACCGTATAACTTAGGAGCAGACACTGGTTTCTCATCATTATAAGTTTCTAAAATATGAAAGTAGGCCTCGCCGTTCGCCATCGTAAACTTAGGAAATACAAAACCGGTTAGCAGTGTGACATTCTCTTCTAAACGCTCTATCAAATAATTCAATTGATTCTCACTTCTGACTCGAACAAATAATAATGGGAGGTTGTTCGCGCTCAGAATACCGACTTCAACCAATGCAGCCAATTTGTTCATTTGACTCACTAACGATTCTTCAGCGTCATGCACCTCGTTCTCCCCTACCGCATCTTCCAAATCAAGGACGACGGAGACAAGCCCTTCAATTTTGCCAAAAGCAATATCTTCAGCAAAGGTAGGACGTGTAGCAGGCATATAAAGTGCGGCACCAATAGAATGAGCTAAAATATCTTGGTTCGAATGATTATAAAAAGAGGTGGGCGGAATATAAAATAAAGCTTTTTCTTCATCGGCTGTTAAATAATTAAAATATCGCAATCCGATCCCTCCCTCATTTGGTGAAAGAACAATCCCTCCATATAGGAGGGATTGTGAATGTTAAGTTTAGTTAGCAGACTCTGGTTTATTTTTCTTGCGAAGTAAGCTTAGGATAATCGTACCACCAAAGATGACAATAAGGATACTAAAGAAAATAACATGGGAGACATGGAACCCGAAGGCTCCGGCAATCATCTTAAGACCGATGACGATAATTAGGATGAAAGCTGCTTTCTCCAACTCTGGAATCTTGTCAATGAGCTTCAAGAAGACTTGCGCAACGCCTCTCATCATTAATACGCCGATAATACCACCAAGGAACAACACCCAAACCTGGTCACTGACACCGAAGGCAGCAAGTACGCTATCCACACTGAAAGCAATATCCATGATTTCTACGGCTAGCACCGTGCGCCAGAAGGAAAGTCCCTTATTCTTAACTTCACCTTCTTCTTCATGCTTCTTGAAGAAGAGATTACTGATGGCAATCCATAAGAGATACCCACCACCGAGCACTTTAATCCAGGTAATCTGTACGAGGAAAGTACCTACCCCAATAGCGATGAACCTGAATATATAAGCTCCTAGCAATCCGTAAAATAAAGCTTTCTTCTGCTGCTCTTTGGGCAAATGTTTAACCATAACGGCAAGGACCAAAGCGTTATCTGCGGATAATAAGCCCTCTAGGATAACCAGCGTACCGATAATTCCCCAGTTGACCGGGTCTGAAAGCGTGGCTGAAAGCACTTCCCAGTTAAAAAAGTTGGTAAAGTTGTTAATAAAACTCTGAAAAAAATCTACCATGCCTGTGACCCCCTGTAACATTTTTCAATCCATTATTTACTGCCTGCGACCCATCTCATACCCCATCCAAAGGCTTCATCCAGCTGTTTATGACCGGAGAAATATTGGACAAGACGTTCAATACTGAATGTTTCATTATTCTGATTACGAATAAGAGCAATAGCGCACATCCCTTGACGATTATCATGCTCGTTCAATTTCACGATGATGTCAGGTCCGCCATCCTGCTTAATGGAGACGACACCATCGGCTTCAGACCACGTTGTTGCTCCTTCATAAATGAAAGTGAAAATAAGAATTCGTTCAAATTCCGTCAACTTATTACCGTTGATTCGTATATTTTCACCTGTGGTTACTGAGCCAGTGCGGTCATCACCATCTAAGGCTATATACGGTTCTTTGTTTAATGCACCGAATTGATTGCCAAGCGCTTGGATGACACCTTTTTGACCATTTTTCAGTTCATACAAACAGGCAAGATCCAAATCAATCCCTTTGCTTTTGCCAAAAAAGCCTGTTGACTTCTTCTGATTCCAATTCAAATTAATGAGAATTTCTCCAAGCTGACCGGCACTCTTCTTCTCTAGACTGATCCGATCTCCCTTCTTTTTCAACTCAATCTTGTTCAGATTAATGGGAGCGGGAGGGATAAGCGGAGGCGTACTGCTAGGAATTGGTGCTGCAGTTGGGGCAGGTGTCGGCGCAGGCGTCGGATTCGTTATCGGAGGAGCAGTAGGCTCGTCCTTCACTTCGATGCCAAAATTACCGCACAACGCATTGAGGCCGCCCGAAAAACCAGATCCAATAGCACTGAATTTCCATTCACTGCCGTATCTATATATTTCTCCAACAACAATCGCTGTCTCAACGGAGAATTGATTTCCTAAGTCATATCGCAAAATATCTTGCCCTGTACCCTGGTGGAAAATCCGGATATACGCTTGATTAACCAAACCGAATTGTTGTTTCAGCTTCTCCCCTTCATAAATCGTCAAGGTGATCGCTATCTTCTCAACATTCGTTGGCACCTCAGAGAATTGGATTGCGAATTGTTTCTGATCTTGTCCAGATGAAGGTTGATCAATAAATTTCACGCCATTTTTGGTTGGGTTGTTATAGAAGACTAATTGATCATCATGATCGACTTTGCCGTTGGCACCTAATAAGAATGCCGATGTGTCCAGGTCCACATGTGCAGGAGCCTGCCAACCGATACCGATACCAATCGTGGAAAGTCCCGGATTTGTTTTTGTAAGATCGGCCTTTTGGCCTTTAATAAGAGAGATGTGCATGAAGGACGGTCACCTTTCCGTGCCAAAATGGAAGGGTGATGCCTTGCACGCACCACCCGTAGTACTAAACACTACTCGGCATCAAGCCCATAGTTTTTGCATAACGCTTGAAGACCGCCTTGAAAACCACTGCCAACAGCTTGGAATTTCCAATCTTGACCTTGGCTGTCTCTGTACAACTCACAAATAACAACCGCCGTCTCAACGGAGAAATCCTCCCCTAGATCGTAACGCAGAATTTCGCGATTCGTAATTTCATCGACTAGCCGAACGAACGCATTGGACACTTGTCCAAAGTTCTGGTTCCGATTAGTCGAGTCATGAATCGTTACCGCAATGCCGACTCGGTGAATATGCGCCGGTATTTTGGAGAAATCAACCTTGATTTGCTCATCGTCTCCATCTCCGTCACCTGTTCGGTTATCGCCGGTGTGCTGAATAGAACCACCAGCACCCACGAGATTGTTGTAGAAGATGAAATCATCAATTCCTTTGGCTTTGCCATCGGCATGAAGCAGGAACGCCGATGCATCTAAATCAAAGGAATGACCGCCGCTATATTTGTTCGTATCCCAGCCTAATCCGATAATGGCTTTGCTTAAACCTGGATTCGTTTTGGTTAAGTCAATTCTTTGACCTTTGGACAAGCTAATTGTCATTTGGGCATCTCCTTACTGTTTAATGATTAAGAAGTTTGCAAGCCGTAGTCACGAGCCAATCCGCCTAGACCGTCTCTGTATCCGCTGCCGATAGCGCTGAATTTCCACTCGCCGTTGTTGCGGTACAACTCGCCTACTACAACACCTGTTTCTACGGAGAAGTCTTCGCCTAGATCAAAACGGATCAACTCTGCGCCTGAAGCATCGTTCAAAATGCGCACGTAAGCGTTGGATACTTGTCCGAAGTTTTGCGCTCTTGCTTCAGAATCATGAATCGTGATGCAGAAAGCAATTTTTTCTGTTTCAGCTGGAACTGCCGCCAAGTCAATAACAACTTGCTCGTCGTCTCCGTCACCTGCGCCTGTACGGTTGTCACCTGTGTGAACAACAGAACCATTCGCATTCTTAGGGTTGTTGTAGAAGATGAAGTCGGATTCAGATCCAACCTTGCCCGTAGCATTCACACAGAAGATAGAAGCGTCTAGATCGAAATCTTTACCGCCATCATATTTGTTCGTGTCCCAGCCAAGACCAACGATCACTTTTGTTAAACCTGGGTTTGTTTTTGTTAAATCTACTTTTTGACCTTTAGATAGAGAAATTGCCATTGTAGTTAACCTCACTTTTAATTGGGATTTGGTTTGTTTTTAGTTATAGCGTTTCACTAATTGTCCAATTGTTGTATCCGTGCTGCCTTCGCCAATTGCAGTAAATTTCCATTCTCCGCTATGACGATACATCTCACCAACGATCAGAGACGTTTTACCTGAATAGTTGTCGGTTAAATTGAACTTAACCAATTCAGCTTGGTTAGAATCATTCAAAATCCGGATATAGGCAGATTGAATGAGTCCGAAATCTTGCTTTCTATTTACACAATCATAAATATTGACAACAAATACAATTTTACTGACATCCGCAGGCACTTGACCCAAATTAACAGCGATTTGTTCATCATCGCCATCGCCTTCGCCCGTACGATTATCACCGGAGTGAACGATGGAACCATCTGGACTTTGCAGATTTGCGAAGAATACGACGTTCTTCTCTTTTGTCAATCTGCCGTTCTCATCCAACATAATGACGGAAGCATCGCAGTCAATCTCTACGGTTGTTTTTTTGGTTCCGAAAAAACCTTTTTTCTCAACGACAGCAGGATCCCAGCCTAGCCCTACAACTACTTTAGATAGACCAGCGTTTCCTTTCGTTAAATCGATCTTCTGACCTTTGACCAGATTGATTGTCAACGTGGTCACCTCCTTTCGCAGTTTTGCTTGTTTTTTGTCTTGCCTATTATTCTGATACGGATGAATGTCCATCACGTTTCACAATTCTACTGAAATATTTATACTTTCGACCTTTACAGACTAAATTCGCCAGGATTCAGGTTCAGTGTGGTACAAATATCTCTTACAACACGCTTCTCATTCTCATCAAAGTCACCATCTGCAGCACCAATGGCACAACAAACAGCAATAATAATACGGCCAACTTCCGGCTTATTATTGAACTTGGCAATCACTTTAAGCGCTTCTTGTTTTCCAATAAGATTGGAGAACTCAAAACCGCCGGCAAAATGATTGAAACGAGCAATCACGTTACTCACTTCAAATACTTTCAATTCTTCGCTGCGGCTAATGTAACCGACCATTTTCTCTTTCTCTTCGTTTCCAATACTTCCATCAGCAGCGGCTACAATCGCACATCCCGCAACGACCGCGTCCAGGAAATCTTTGTTTTGAAATTTCTTCACTTGATCCGTTAAGCCTGTTTTGGCACTTGAAAACCAAGATTTAAATGTACTCATTTGGGCACCACCTATATGATTTAGTTACAGACTTTGACTATAGGCTACATTTTTCACCAAAATAGCTCTATATCCTCAGTTTATATGATTAACTATCCGTTTTCAAATATTGGCAATTGTTTAGCTAATCACATTATTGGACAAACAGATAATTATCACTGCTAAGGAGCACTCTTATGGATACATATTCTTCGGATTCATCAGAAGCCGTTTCCTCCTCGATAGATATTAACCTTCAGATGCTAAAAAGCATTTACGATAAATGCAAGGATGTTCATTTCCACGAATTCATCATTGGGGGGACCACCAAAGCTTTCGTGGTACATTTCGAGGGCATGGTGAATCTGGAGATATTGGATCGAAATGTCCTGACTCCTTTACTTGCAGAATCCGCAGAAGAGTGGAAGTACACGGAGAAGGACTTGTCCTCCTTGATTAGTATTTCTGATATCAGGGAGATGGCGACTTTAACAGAAATGGTTGCCCCTATTTCTTCAGGATCCGTAGGGCTTTTCATTGACGGTGTGGCCAAAGGGTTCGCTCTAGGTTTAGCCAAATGGGAAAAAAGAAGCATTGAAGAACCTTCCGCTGAGTCCATTATTCGGGGACCTCGTGAAGGTTTTACAGAAACGATGAGTGTGAATACGTCTATGCTTCGCAGGAAAATCAAGAGTTCCTCCTTGAAAATGGTCGCTTACACCGTAGGCAAACATACACAAACCGAAGTCCTTCTCATCTATATGGAAGGGATCGCGAATGCCTCGCTAGTTGAAGAAGTCTCGCAGCGGATTGCAGATATCCAGATTGACGGAATTCTGGAAAGCGGCTATATCGAGGGGCTGATCGAGGATAATCCCTTCTCGCCTTTTCCACAAATTCAAGTGACAGAAAGACCCGATGTTGTCTGCGCAGCCTTATTGGAAGGAAAAGTTTCTATTTTAGTCGACGGGACACCTTTTGCCCTTGTAGCGCCTGCAACGTTATTCTCGCTCTTGCAATCGCCAGAGGATTACTATCAACGGTTTATTATTGGCACTTTTATCCGGTGGCTGCGCTATTTATTTTTCTTCATCACACTCCTGCTGCCCTCCTTGTATGTGGCCATTCTGACCTATCATCAAGAAATGGTCCCTACATCGTTATTGCTCAGTATCGCAAAATCCAGAGAGGACATCCCGTTTCCTGCACTTATCGAAGCGCTGCTGATGGAAGTTTCATTCGAAGCCCTCCGCGAAGCTGGGGTTCGACTGCCGAAGCAAGTCGGTGCAGCTGTCAGTATCGTAGGCGCTTTAGTTATCGGACAAGCAGCTACTTCAGCCGGTCTGGTCTCCGCGCCTATGGTCATGGTCGTAGCGATTACAGGAATCGCTTCTTTCATGATGCCGCAATATTCGGCAGGGATTGCCTTGAGGATGCTGCGATTCCCGATTATGTTCCTGTCCGGCATGCTAGGACTGCTTGGGCTTATGCTCGGATTTATCGTTATCGTGATTCATCTGTCTTCTCTGCGCTCTCTGGGGGTCCCTTACCTGCAGCCAATTGCCCCAATGAAGGGAGCCGAGCTGAAGGATGTGCTAATTCGCGCCCCCATCTGGGCTATGCGAACACGTCCGAAATTTACCGGGAAATCGAATTCAACCCGACTACCTGCCAAACAAAAGCCGGAAAAGCCCAAAGGGAATGAATCTGATGATTGAAAAAGGTAAAATATCGCCTCTGCAGCTAGCTATTCTGATGCATCCTACAATTTTGGCTACGGCAGCCCTTTCGGTTCCGTCGATTACCATTCGCACAGCGGGCATCGATATGTGGATGACGCCCCTCATTGCGTCACTTGTAGGATTCTGGATGGTCTACGTTGTTGTCCGACTGAACAAGGCATATCCCAGTCTTACTTTTATTGAATATTCCCAAACGCTTCTAGGCCCCTATGCCGGAAAAGCTATTGGGATTCTTTTCTTAGGGGCACTCCTATTTACAAATGGGCTTGTGCTCCGCGAATACGGCGAATTCATTAGTGGCAGCTTCCTGCAAGAAACGCCGATGCTGATTGTTATTATTTGCATGGTGAGCGTCTGTGCCTACGCTATTCACGCGGGACTCGAGGTTCTCAGCCGCACAGCGCAGATTTTGATCCCTGTGGCTGTGTTGATTATTTTCGTTATGGTTATTTTGATGATTCCCGATTTCGAACTTAAACAAATGTTTCCGATTTTCGGAAATGGACTGATTCCGCCTTTGCTGGGTTCAATCGTCCCCTCTTCCTGGTTTTCTCAATTTTTCGTTCTTGCCTATCTCCTTCCCTATGTGAGTCATGGAGAGAAGATATTGAAATGGGGATTTATCAGCGTTGCCTCTGTGCTGCTAACTCTTTTAGCAATCAATCTTTCCATTTTGTTCTTATTCGGGACACTAACCGAAGGATTGAATTATGCTTTTCTGGCTGCGGTTCGTTACATTTCCATTGCGGATTTCCTGGAACATGTAGAATCACTCCTTATGGCTATCTGGCTTATTGGCATATTCATTAAAGTAGCCATTATCTACTATGCAACCGTTTTGGGGATTGCCCAATTGCTCAAGCTTGCCGATTATCGTCCGCTGATTATCCCTTGCGGAATTCTCACTATTCTATTCAGTATCTGGGTATCACCTAATTTCCAGCAGCTGAAACACTATCTTGGAACCAGCTTGCCTTTCTTCTCACTCCTTTTGCAAGTCGTCGTTCCTAGCATGCTGTTCCTTCTAGTTACAGTTAAAGGGGCTTTCAAACGATGATCATCTGGAGCTTTGGACATACGATGCGGTTAAGCTGGGGATTGGGACTCTTGGCACTTCTGCTCACGGGATGCTGGGATCGGAGCGAGGTCAATGATTTAGCATTAATTACGGGGGCTGCCATTGATAAGCATGACAACAAAACGATTGAACTGACCGTACAGATCTTCGTGCCGCGGGGTTCAAGCAATATTTCGATGGATAACGGATTAAAAGGCAGCGGCGGCAGTAGTCAGTCATCGTATGTCAAATCAGCCGTTGGCGTAAATCTTGCTGACGCCCTCTCCCACTTGCAAGAAAAGCTGCCTAGAAAACTCTTCTGGGGACATGCCGAGGTTATTATTTTCGGAGAAGCCATTGCACGAAGCGGTATTCGCGACGATCTCGATTACTTCATGCGAGCCCCTCAGCCAAGGGAACGAGCTTACATGTATGTCAGCAAGGGGGAAGCGCGTAACATTCTCGAACTGAATACCAAGCTTGAACGCAATACAGCGGAGTCTTTGCGTGAAATCTCAAAAAGCAAACTCACGCTAAGCGTAACCTTGGCAGATCTGGCTCAAATGCTCGGGAGTGGTTCCCATGCGGCTGCTTTGCCCTATATGGAGTTAACAGCCCCCTTATCATTGAATAATCCGGATAAAAGCGAGAGCTTCATTAATGCTACAGCTATTTTTAAAAATGACAAAATGATCGGTAAAATTGACGATAGCACGACAAGGGGCGCCTTGTGGCTGCGAAATGAGATCAAACAAGCTGTGGTCACCGTTGTGCCCGAGGGCACTGAAGGAACCGTTTCGGCAAACTTAATCAAAAGCAAGACAACCCTTGAACCTATCATCGAAAATGGGAAATGGCGGATGAATGTTTGGATTCATACCGAAGACGACGCGCTTCAGAATACGACAAAGCTCAATTTAGTAGAAGATCCGAACGCTGTAAAAACGGTGGAGAAAGCCTTGAACGATGACATTGAGAACCGTGTTCGATCCGCTTTGGATAAAGTGCAGCATGATTTACAAGCAGATATTTTCGGTTTTGCCGGAGAATTCCATCGCGCATATCCCAAGGAGTGGAAAAAAAATCAACAACGCTGGGACGAATTATTTCCCACCGTCGAGGTTGCGATCCACTCCGATGCCAAAATGCTTCGCCCCGGCCTCTCTAGTATTAGAGCGACTCAACCTGAATAAGGAGACTGCGAAATGACAAGTAAAGGTATCCCCTTATTCATGGCAGGGTGTTTGGTCCTCACCCTATATCAGTGGTTCCGGCTAAAAGGCACTCCGAGAAATGAAAAAATCACGTACATCGCTATCCTAGCTTTATGTTGGATTCTTGCCATTTCCTTGGTCGTAAACCCCACCTTGCCCGGCCCTTCCCAGATGGTGGATTCGCTCTTCCGTCCGATCGGCAAACTCATCGATAAATAAAGGAGCCCCTCTATGGACATGAGGATTAACGGGAAACAACTCTTCTGGCTGATGGTTACGATGCAACTCGGCATGACCATCCTGCTAACAATTAATCCAAGCATTCAAGTATCCAAACAGGATGCTTGGATCTCAACGGGCTGCGCGGCTGTCGTAGGCGTATGCGTGGCTTTTATTTGCTCTCGGATGAGCTTGATTTATCCTCGGCAAACGTTCACAGGATATGCCAAGATCTTGTTTGGCCGTGCGCTGGGAAACGTGATCATCTTTATTTATTTCATTTTCTGGTATTCTGTCCTTGCCATCATTCTACGGCAGTACGCAGAGTTCATTCTAGCGACCATACTGCCTAGAACACCTGTCATCATCCCAATGATTGGCATGCTGTTAGTTGCTGTTTATGTGACCTACTCGGGCATTGAGGCCATCGCTAGGAGCAGCGAACTAATGGGTCCGCTTGCTTTGCTAGGTATAACCATCCCGCTCCTGCTTTCCATCAAGAATATCCAAATTGCTAATATTCTTCCGATTTACGCGGATAGCAGCCCTATGATCATTCTGAAAGGCGCCTTGCCCTCTTCCACATTTCTAGGTGACTGCATCATGTTGCTCATGCTCTTTGGTTTTGTTGCCGTACCTAGATCCGCTGTTAAGCCGGCATTACTTGGGGTAGGTACCGCGGGTTTCTTGACCTGTGTTTCTACTTTTTTAATTATTTCCGTCTTTGGTAATGAATCGGCTGCTCTCCATACCTATCCTTATTTTAATTTAGTTCGATATATCTCTTACTTTGACTTCTTTCAGAACTTGGATTCCATCGTGATCGCCATGTGGATTGTCGGTGTTTTCGTTAAAGTATCCCTTTATTTCTTCGTATGCACCTACGGAACAGCGCAATGGATTGGCATTCAGAAATGGCGCAAAATGATGTGGTTCGTTGCGCCAGCTGTCCTGCTGCTAGCACTTGTTCCTCGTGATTTTATCGACAGTTCCATTTTCTTCCCGCAAAAGATCGCGAATCCGTTCTTCTTTCCCCTTCATATGCTTGCCTTGCCCCTCCTGATGTGGGGGGTGGCCAAGTACCGAAATCGCAAAGGATCATCTTGATCCTTCTGCTATGGCTATGAACTAGACATGCCCGTAGGCATCGCGATCAACATATAACGTACAATTAGGATGATGACGGAGTATGGTGGATGGACAGTTGGGAGAAACCGGTTCATTCAATGTCCGCTTCACAGCTTGATGCTTGCTTTTGCTGGGCGCCATACAAAACAGAAATTCGCCTGCCAGCAATGCGGGAATCGTTAAGGTTATGGCATGTGTAGGAACGTCATCAAAGGATGGAAAGCAGCCGTCATTGACCTGCTGCTGCCGGCTGGCATCATCTAATTGAACTTGTTTCACAAGTTCAGGGTCCTTAAAGTCAGCAACCCGTGGATCATTAAAAGCAAGATGTCCATTCTCACCGATTCCGAGGCACACGATATCAATCGGCGCTTCCTGCAATAACTGCGTGTAACGAAGACACTCGATATCGCTTGCGTTAGCGTTGTCTATCCAATTCACAATCTGCGGATTGACTTGGCTGACAAGATGCTTGTGTAAGAAGTGACGAAACATATACGCAGCATCCTGGGGCAATCCCAGATATTCTTCCATATGAAACGCGGTTATCCTCGACCACTCTATTTCCTGATCCTCTGTCAAATAGCTTAAAAGTTCTTTCTGCGATGGCGCTGCTGCAAAAATCATCCGAATCGTCGGCTTAACAAGCAGCAGTTCTTTGATCTTGGCAGCTACATCAGCGCCAGCATCCGCTCCCATCGTCCTGCGATCCGAATAAATATGGATATTCAAAGCATCAACACTGGTTTTCATGATCATTTTTATTCACCTCGTTCAAATCCTCTTCAACATATTGATGATTTCACCAATTATACCAGATTTATGTACATTGCGTATCTTTTGGTTGCATGTTTTGTATTTATGAAGAAAAAAAAGACAATCCCTTAGACCTTGTCTGGCCTTCTGGGACTGTCTTTTGTTTTTGTCGCTTTTCTTGTGTTAAGAAATCAATCCAAACTCCCGCCCCACCTGCTGCAAGGCATTAAGCGCAAAGGCAAGATCTTCCTTCGTATGCTGCGCTGTCACGATGAGCCTCACACGGCCTTTGTCCATAGCAACCGTCGGATACACAATTCCCTGGGCGAAGATGCCTGCTTCCAGCAGTCGATCCGAAAAGCGCATCGTACGGGCTGGATCACCGACAATAATCGGAATAATCGGCGTTTCACTCGCTCCCGTATCGAAGCCTAGCTGTTTCAACTGCGTTCGAAAATCATTGGCATTGTCCCACAGCCGGGTAACTAAATCCGCGCTCCCCTGCAGCACTCGAATCGCGGCTAAACAAGTCGCCGCAACAGCCGGAGGCTGCGATGTACTGAATAGAAACGGCCGCGCCGTATGAATCAGATGCTCCTTCAGCAGTTGGGCGCCAGCTACATAGCCGCCGACAGCACCGATTGCTTTGGATAACGTACCAATTTGAATGTGTACGCGCCCGTGGAGACCGAAATGATCGGTCGAACCCTTGCCATTTTTGCCGAGAACTCCACTGGCATGCGCATCATCGACATAGACAATTGCGTCATAAGTTTCCGCCAGTTGAACAATTGCTGGAAGCGGAGCGATGTCACCGTCCATACTAAATACACCGTCAGTAACGACAACACGTTTGCGGTGGTGCTGCGTTTCTTTCAAGACTGCTTCCAGCTGATCCATGTCCTTATGAGCATAAATTTTGCGGCTCGCCTTGGTCAGCCGGATACCGTCAATGATGCTCGCATGATTCAGTTCATCGCTGATGACCACATCATCAGGTCCGAGAATCGAAGATAGAGCCCCCTGATTCGTCGTGAAGCCAGACTGGAATACAAGCGCTGCTTCTGTTCCTTTGAATGTGGCCAGTTCGATTTCGAGTTCCTCATGAATATCGAGCGTACCGGTAATTGTCCGTACAGAGCCGCTGCCTACGCCATATTTGTCAATAGCCTGACTAGCAGCTTCCTTCAGCTTAGGATGATGAGTAAGTCCCAGATAGTTATTGGATGACATCTGCAGAATTCGTCTTCCATTCAGCGTCATCCAAGTATCTGAGCCGCTCTCCCAGACTTTGATCTTGCGGTATCGTCCATCCCTTTTCCAACCATCAATATCCGAAGCTAAATCGTCCAAATAACCCATAAGTTTCTCCTCCAATCGCTTAACCGATTAATGATTAAATACTATTTTCCCACATTGCCCTTCGGCCATTAAACGAAATGCTTCCTCATAGTGATCAAGTGTAAATCGATGGGTAATCACAGAGGCAAGGTCGATGCGCTTTTGATTCAGCAAGCCTTTCATTTGATACCAGGAATCATACATTTTGCGACCGGTGATTCCCTCAACCCGCAATCCTTTGAAGATAATATGATTCGTCACATCCAAGCTTACCTCACGGGTCGGAATGCCCAGCAAGGAAACACGCCCTGCTTTGGCTGCAGCCTGAAAACCCTCTGCAATCGCTTGCGGACTGCCGGACATCTCGAGGACAACTTCCACGCCTTCCCCATCCGTCAAAGCGAGCAGCGCTTCTGATGTTCGCGTTTCCAGAGCATGAATGCCGTGGTCCGCTCCCATATCCATCGCCATCTGCAGCCGATTGGCATTGATATCGACCGCATAGATCGTCCCTGCTCCGCAGGCTCTGGCCACTTTAATCGCGAGGAGTCCAATCGGCCCTACGCCAATGATAGCGACCGATTTCCCCACGATATCGCCAGACAGCACGGTTTGCACTGCATTGCCCAGCGGATCTTGCAAGCAAGCGATTTCAAAAGGCAAAGTGGCATCGTTGTGAATAATGTTGCTGGCTTTCACCACCGCATATTCAGCAAAACAGCCTGGTGCCGTTATGCCAAAACTTTTGGTATTCGGGCAGACATGAGCGTTACCGGTTCGACAAGCTTTGCAAATGCCGCATACGATGTGACCTTCAGCCGATACGTGATCACCTATTTTAACGCCGGTTGCCCTCGCGCCCGTTTCCACTACAATGCCTGCAAATTCGTGTCCAAACACATTAGGTGTAAGCACCGTTTGATCTGCCCATGCATCCCACTTGTAAATATGCACGTCCGTTCCGCAGATAGATGTGGCTTTGATCTTAACCAACACCTCATCCTCTCCGCAGATCGGAACAGGAACTTCTTTCAGAACAGCACCAGGCCCTCTCTGCTCTTTCACTAATCCAACCATCGTTCCACCCATGCCGTCCCCCCCTATCTCGTTTGTTATAACATACATTTGTGCGTTTTAATCCTTATGTATACGATATTACACGAATGTATGTTATATTGTAAATAGGCACTTTTCAAAAACCAGGAAATAATTTTCCCATGATCTAGGAGGATGTACAATGAACGAGCCCATACATAAAATGGTTGGTAGAAAGCTTTTGAACATACGCAAAACACGGGGATTAAGCCTGGATCAGGTGGCGGAATTGACCGGAGTGAGCAAGGCGATGCTGGGTCAAATCGAACGAGGGGATTCCAATCCTACGATATCCGTACTTTGGAAAATTGTCAGTGGACTGCAAATTTCCTTTACGAGCCTTATCGAAGATGATGAACCGAAAATTACGGTGGTTCGAGCTGCGGAGCTCTCACCCTTCGAAGAGGAAGACGGCGCGTACCGCGCGTATCCTTTGTTCCCTTTTCATCCGCAAAAAAGCTTTGAGGTATACACGGTCGAAATGGAAGCAGGCTGCTCGCATGCATCCGAACCTCATAACGACGGCGTTGAGGAGTACATCCTCATGGTAGCAGGGAAGCTGGAGCTGACCATTGCGCAAGAAAGCTACCTGCTTGGCATCGGAGATGCGATTCATTTCTCAGCGGATCGGCCTCATACCTATCGAAATGTATCTGATACCAAAGCCATTTACAAAACTTTGATTTATTATCCCTCTTCATAACCCCCTCACATATTCCCTTTTTTATAGGGGAATATTATTTGTGTTAGCACCTATTTCACAGAAAAGGCGGTTGATCCATGAAGGGTACGATCAAGATGATTGTTCTCAATATTGTTCTCCTGATCATTCTTATCGGAGGGGCAGGGTTAGGCTATTACTTTTACAATCGGTCGATTAACTATTTAAGCACGAATAATGCTCAGGTAAGTGGTGAGCAGATTGTCGTCAGCTCTTCGGCTGCCGGCAAACTGACGAGTTGGTCAGGAGATGTGAGCAAGAAGGCTTCGTCCGGAGATCGACTAGGAAGTGTATTAACTTCGACTGGTTCTGTTGATATCACAGCGCCTAAGGGGGGAACGATCGTTCAACAAAGCGCCGTTGTCGATGCGATGGTATCACCCGGTTTACCGCTAGCGTACATCTACGATTTGGACCGGCTATGGGTGACCGCAAATGTGAAAGAAACGGATTTAAATGACGTAAAGGTTGGACAAGCCGTAGACGTGTATGTGGACGCCTTTCCAGGAACTACCTTGGGGGGCAGAGTGGAGCGGCTGGGATTAACGACAGCGGGGACCTTCTCGCTGATGCCCTCGTCCAATGCAAATGGCAACTATACGAAAGTGACACAGGTTATTCCTGTTACCATTTCGTTAGAGGGCAATCGGGGATTGGGGATTATTCCAGGCATGAGTGTTACGGCACGTATCCATAAGTAAGGGAGCACCATGATGAATATGTATGCAGCCGGTTACGGACTATTCAGTTTGCTCGTTCTCTTCGCCGTGAATTGGATCTACGTCAGAAATAGAAAGAAACGCAGCCCGCTCCCGGTTGGCCATTATACCCCGATTCCAGAACCGTCCAACTTGCTCGTCGAAATGTCCGATGAATTGAGTGGTCAATTCGAATCTGGCGGTGAATCCGCGGTGCGGTCCGATCTAGAAAAGAAGGCAGAAATCAAAGTCGGACAGCTGCTGACCGTGCTTATGCTGGGCGCCTTTGTCTCGATTCTGAATCAGACGCTGATCAACGTTGCCATTCCCCATATCATGACGGATTTCAACGTTTCGGCCAATGTTGTACAGTGGCTCACGACGGGTTATATGCTGGTGAACGGGGTGATGATTCCCATTACCGCCTTTCTCATCGAGCGCTATGGATCCAGGTTTATGTTCCTCACTGCGATGATTTTATTCACTGCCGGAGCCGTCATTTGCGCTGTTGCACCTAACTTCTCCATCCTCATGGCAGGCCGAGTCGTACAAGCATCAGGTGCTGGAATTATTATGCCGCTGATGATGACGGTATTCTTGACCGTATTTCCTCCTGAAAAAAGGGGCAGCGCTATGGGAACGATGGGCATTGCCATGATTTTCGCACCGGCGATTGGCCCTACGCTTTCCGGGTGGATCGTGCAAACCTACACTTGGCGACTCTTATTTTATATCGTTCTGCCGATCGGGTTGATCGATATCATCTTGGCTTTCTTTCTCATGGGGAATGTGACCAAGATGTCGAAGGTGAAGTTCGATTTCTGGGGCTTCCTCTTCTCCACTGTCGGCTTTGGCGGCTTGCTCTTTGCCTTCAGCGAAGCAGGCTCTGCCGGATGGCTGAGTGTGAAGGTGCTGGGCACGATGCTTGTCGGCATCGTCAGTCTTATCCTCTTCGTCTGGCGGGAGCTGACAGTGAAAGAACCTATGATCGACTTGCGTGTGTTCACTTACAACATTTTCACGTTGACGACGATCGTCAGCTCCATTATCAATATGGCGATGTTCGCAGCTATGATCCTGCTTCCCATCTACCTGCAAAACATTCGCGGCTTCACCCCGCTGGCTTCCGGCTTGCTGCTGCTGCCGGGCGCTATTCTGATGGGGGTCATGCAGCCGATTGCCGGGATGATTTTCGACCGTATTGGCGTTCGATTGCTAGCCATCGTTGGGCTGCTCATCACCACGGCCACGACCTGGGAGTTCAGCCAATTGACGGCTGACACCACGTACAATCATATCTTGCTGCTCTATTGTCTGCGCATGTTCGGCATGTCCTTCATGATGATGACCATCATGACAGAGGGCATGAATCAACTGCCGCGGCATCTGCACAGCCATGGAACGGCGATGTCGAATACGCTCAGGCAAGTGGCCGGTTCGCTGGGCACTGCCCTTCTGGTCACGGTGATGAGCTCCAGGGCTGATTTCCATTTGGGCAACAAAAGCAGCACGTTCACCTCAACGAATCCCTTCACCCTGAGCGAGCTCAGCCGATTAGGCAACGGCATAGCGGCTATGGCGCATATTCCGGTAGCTGCGGGAACGAAGCTTGTTTCCACATTGCTGTATGCCACTTCGGTGAAGGATTCAACGATTAACGGCATCAATGATGCCTTTCTGATAGCGACGGGGATTACTGCTGTGGCGCTGATTCTTTCGTTTTTCATTAGTCGGGTGAAACAGCCCTCGTGAGACCCAAAGGGAACTACGATCCGCTATAATGCTGAAAACAGCCTTATTCCACGCCAGTGGGAACTACGATCCGTTATTTCACCATTTCCTGCCCGGAATCAGCATGTTCCGCTTAATTAGCGTACCTCAGTTCCCTTTCATGCTACTTTTACCTCCGTTTCCGCCAATTAGCGGATCGTAGTTCCTTTTCACGCTAGGTTCTGTGTCATCGCATAGTGCAGAGGGAAACTACGGTTCCCTTATCTCCGCGCGGGGATAGCCGGGATAGTCGGGGTAGACGGGGATAGCCGGGGTAGCCGGGGTAGCCGGGTAGCCGAGGTAGCCGAGGTAGCCGGGGATAGCCGGGGATAAGCCGGGGGGTAACTCCTCGTTCACGCAAAAAAAGGAGCTAAGCAGCTTGTATGCAGCTCCTTTCTTTTTGTCATCCACTGCTGCTTTTTTGAGCAGAAATGGCCTATTCCACAAAAATGCTGCATCATGAGCAAAAAAATCATGCCCCGTGACATTGTACCGTCACAGAGCATGAGGAGCCCTCAATGCTTTAGCCAATCATCCAAAAAGGCATAAGCCAACAGGCGGATCTCCGCAGGAAAATCATGACCCCCATCCCCGAGATAGGATCGGAAACGGTCCGCTTTGCCTAACCAGCCGTACAGCTTCGAGAGCTCCAGCATTCCTTCTGCTACAGCTTTCCAATGGGGAAAAATGGTATCCGCCTGAGCTGCATAGTTGAAAAAAGGTACCGGGGCGCATAACGCAGCGATCTCATGGAACTCGAATGGAATTTGATCTATAGCCAAATCTGCCGATATTTGCGGAATGTGCGTATAGGGGTAGTTCCGGTAGCTCCAGTGTGCTGGATAGGGGTCACCCGTAAAGGGACTGAAACCGCAGCTGGAAACGACGGCTTTCACACGCTTGTCGATGCCTGCGAGAAAGTAAGAATTGTAGCCGCCGAACGAGTGGCCGATCACCCCGATAGCTGATGGATTTACATAATCCAGCGCGCACAGCACATCCACGCCCTGCATGTGGTCCGTTATATTTTTGGCAACGGTCGACCAGCCCGGGTGATGCTCATAGAAAGGCTCGCTGTTAAACGCTGGCTTATTCGGGTAAATGCGTTCCCCCGCCGTAAGTGCATCCGGAACGAGCACAACATACCCCCGTTCCACCAATTCGAGGGCGTAGATCCGATTCTTGCGACCTGAGGACATGGCAATATCGTCCTTCCCCTGCTCATGCGTCGGATGCAGCGCGAGCACGGCCGGATATCCGGCTGGCCCTGGCGCTTGTGCCTCTGGAACGAGCAGATAAGCTGTAACCGTGTCGCCATAAACCGTATCATAGGCCACATGCAGACGGGTATGACCAGACTGTTTGCTCTGGGAACGAACCTGCAGCTTCACAGGCTCCCTCTGGGGCAATTCTCCTATATATTCCAGCCAAGTGCTGCGAATACCGTTTAGCTTCTCTTCCCACTGCATGATGCTCTCGATGCCTTGCAGAAGCGGCGGCATGCCCGTTTGGTTCAACTGCGATAAGTTGTATGCCATGTGTGGATAACCTCAATTCATTGGTTCTGTTCGTTTCCTTCATTCATAGTAGCGGCACTGGAGCGGCCTGGGTACTATCATTTTTGTTAAAGACTCAACTTTTTTGCTTAAAGCTAAAAATTGTACCCTTTCTCGCAAAACAACCCTGTCATTATCCTTTCACAGATCCGATCAAGGCGCCTTTTTCAAAATATTTCTGGATAAAAGGATACACCAAGATAATGGGCAGCGCAGCTATCAGAATAACGCCGTACCGTAAGGATTCCAATACAACATGTTGTCCGCTCGCTGTGGAGGTTTCCACGATGTCACCAACTTGGCCCACGATCACCATGTTGCGGATGATGAGTTGAAGCGGGTGCAAACTGGCATCGCGCAGAAAAAGCAGCGCACCGGTAAAAGAGTTCCAGATTTCAACGGAATAGAATAAGCCGATTGTCATTAGAACTGGCTTCGATAATGGGATAACCATGTGCGTCAATACCCCGATGTCGGACAAGCCGTCGATCCTGCCAGACTCCTCAATCTCCTTAGGAAATCCTTGGAAAAACGTGCGGACGATGATGAGATTAAACGTATTCAGTGCGTTAGGCAGCACCATCGCCCAAATTGTATTCATCAAGCCATATCCACGTGCCACAATGTAAAAAGGGATAACACCGCCATTAAACATGATTGTGAAGACAATCATCAGCATGATGCTTTTGCCGAATACCAGCGACTTTCTCGATAGCGCGTAAGCGCCCGTTACGGTAATAAACATAGAAATGATGGTGCCAAGAACGACATAAATGAGTGTATTCTTATAACCGATCCAGATACGCTGATCGCTAAGCACCGCTTTGATGGCATCCAATTGAAAGCCTCTTGGCCAAAGACCAACTTCATTCTTGACCACATGATCAGGCGTGCTTAACACGACAGAAGCCATATGGATAAAAGGGAACAACGCTGCTGCAGCAACCAGAGCGAGCAGCAAAACATTGATGATATCAAAAACGCCTATGCGCCTGGACAATCGCTCATCTCCTTTACCATAAACTGGTATCTCCTACTTTGCGGGCAATCCGGTTCGCGGAATAGACGAAAATAAATCCTACAATTCCCATGGCAAGATCAATGGCTGCCGCGTAACTAAAGCTTCCTTGCAAGATACCAATCCTGTACACATAAGTAGGAATGATATCGGCCGTTTCCAAATTCGCTGCATTCCCCAGCAGGAACGCTTTATCAAAAGCCAAATCAAGTACTTGGCCCATCTGTAAAATGAAAATAATGACCATCGCCGGAATAAGGGATGGCACTGTAACATGCAGCGTTTGCTTCCACCTGCCCGCGCCATCAATTTCCGCTGCTTCATATAAATGAGGGTCGACCGAAGCCAAGGCGGCTAGATAAATAATCGTGCCGAAGCCAGCCGATTGCCAAATATCCGAGGTGACATAGATAGCCCGGAACCATTCCGGTTTCTGCAGGAAACTGATGGGCTCGAGCCCCCAGGACTGGATGATATTGTTCACTACGCCGGTACTTGGCGACAAGATCATGATGAGAATGCTGGAAACAACGACAGTCGAAAGAAAATAAGGCATGTAGCTGACAGACTGGACGAATTTTTTAAACCGTTTAAATCTCATTTCGTTAAATAACAGCGCGAGAATGATAGGCGCCGGAAAACCGAAAAGCAGTCGGTATCCGCCTAATACAATCGTATTCTTGATAATGATCAACGCATCGGGATTGCTAATAAACATCCGGTAATATTTAAGCCCCACCCATTCGCTCGCCCAAACGCCTTTGAACAGATTATAGTCCTTGAAGGAAATAATAATCCCGAACATAGGCACATAACGAAACAGAATATAGTAGAGCAGTGCGGGGGCAAGCAGCAGAAAGTAGACTCGGTCCCGCATCAATCTCTGGAAGATCGTTTGATTCAAGACGGTGCCTCCTCTTTTATTATGGTTGAGCCATATGCCTGTCTCAGCGGGAATATGACCCAACGATTATCGATCATTGCTTATTTACTTGCATTTGCTTTTTGCCGATCCAAGGCAGTCTGGTACGTTGACAGCATTTTTTTCAAATCATATTTATCCAGATCCTGGGTGAATTTATCCCATTCGGTCAGCGGTGTTTCTCCCAAAATAAACTTGCTGAGCGAAGACGTGTAGAATTTGAACAGTTGGTCGCCCGGTACGGCGATAGAAGCCGCTTCCTCCTGGGTCAGAACAGGCATTCTATTATAGGTTGGGAACCGATATTTGGGAGCCTCCTGATAGGAGAACTGCTCGCTTTCCTTGACTAGCGCAAGCCAGGCGTTAAAATCAAACCATCCGTAGGTTCCTGCTGTTTGAATCCCGGATTCTCGGCGCAAATCGTTGGCTTCTTTGTAAACAGGCTTGAACTTTCGCTTGCCGCCTTCGATCGTATACGTCTCTCCTTCTTTTCCCCAGCTCTGAATGTCCTTGCCTTTCTCCGAATAAATGTAATCCAGATAGCGAAGAGCGGCATCTTGTTTCGTCGTCTTGGAAGCGACTGCGAATCCAAATTCCTCCGTACCGCCTCTTGGCAAATACGGCTGAGTTCCCACTCCGACTGGCGGCGCCATGAATTTCAAATTGCCTTCTTTAAGTTGGTTGTTCATAATCTCGATTTGACCGATAAATTGTACAGTAATGAACGATTTATTCGAGGACATGAATTGTGTCCATGCTTTGTAGTCCATTGTGAGCCAATCTGGCGGAATCAATTTGTCTTTCTGAAATTTATTTAAATACGTAATCATCGACTTGGCAGCCGGTTGTTTCATGCCATAGTCCATTTTCCCTGTTTTCGGATCTTGGTAGAAGCTTGGATAGAAGCCGAAAGAAGGGCTGAACGTATCCAGAGTGGCAATGCCATGACGGAATACGAACGGGTAGCTGTCCGGATATAGCTCTTTCAGCTTTTTTGACGTTTCGTACAGCTCATCCCATGTTTTGGGTACCTGCAAATTGTTCTTCTTGAAAATATCTTCCCTATAAAACCACACCATCTGACTGCCAGCGCCCGCTCCGTCGTTAATAATGCTGTAAATTTCTCCGCCTGGCATCGTAATCCGTTCGCGTATGTCGGGATTCGCTTTAAGATAGGCTTTGACATTCGGCATTTTATCCATGTATTTGGATAAATCCAAGAACGCTCCTTGTGGACCGAACTTCTGAACCTCGTTTGGAAAAACAGACAGGACATCCGGCATGTCTCCCGATGATACGGAAAGCGAGAGTGATTCCGGGCCTGTAGCCAGTTCCTGTTTAACCGTAATGTTCGTTTCTTCCTTGACCCATTTCCAGGTGCCCCAGTCCGCTTTGGCCGGCCATGCCGTCTGATTTTCCGTAAATACTCGAAGGGTCGCCGGTTCCGGCAGCTTGCTTGCTGCAGCATCAGACGCTGTGTTCGGTTGAGTGGTTGCCTTGTCTGTCCCTTTGCCCGTTTCACTGCTGCACGCCGTGGCCATCAAGAGCGATGATGCAATCACCGACAGGACTAGCGTACTTTTCCTCATTTGTTTCATTTGGTAACCCCTTTCTGTGTGTGAAATCATTTGCGATCCTTGACACCTTCATCATAGGGAAAGGCTGCTATTCGGTAAATAAATGAAAGCCGCGAAAACATCAACTTTATTCAGATACCTAAAAATACGATTAAGTTTCGATAAAAGTGTTTAGTTTCTCAGAGTCATATGGCGCAGAAATGAAGAAAAGCCCCGCTGGCGCGAAGCTTCTGACTAGGATCTGGGCGATGGTTTTTTGCGAAATTCACTTGGTGTGATCCCTGTATACTTTTTAAACATCCTGTTAAATGAAGTGATATTCCGATAACCGACCGCTTCGGCGACATCATGGATTTTCAACTTGTTTTGTTCGAGCATACCGGTCGCCTTGCCAATGCGAATTTCATTGATATAATCGACAATGTTCATGCCGGTTTTCTCCTTGAAATAGGAGGATAGGTAGCCGCCGCTCAAATTCAGCTGTTGGGCAAGCACATCCAAATACAAATCTTCGGCGTATCGTTCGTTCACATAATCCATGATGAACACTGTGACTGGATCTTTCTGTTCCGTTTGCTGCTTCTTCTCCCTGACCGCTTGGGCAGCCTGGGCGACTGCTTGCTGCAACAGCAGCTCCAATTCGCTGACGGCGACACATTCCTGCACCTTATTCTGCGTTTGCTCCAAAAGGGTTTGCATCGTGCCAGGGTTGTCCAACACATTGGAAACTTCGCTTTTGATTTTATCCAGCAGCATATCAGCAAAGCGGGCTAACGTCGCAGCGCTCATCTGCTCCCCTTCCCATCTAGCATAATAGCGCGTCATGAAAGTCTCCAACTGTTCAACATTGCCTTCACGCAGATTCACACAAAATTCTTTGTCCTGATTGGTCGTAAAAACAGGCGAAGGATACATATCGAGCGGGGCTGATACGATTTGAACAGCGTCGATTAATCTCCGCTTGCCCAGCACGCCTTGCACCTCTTGATACGCAGTTGCGATATGCTCCGAATGACGGTATTCGCTCGATACAGCCATGGTCATCAAGCCATATTCCCGATCTTGTCCGAAAGTCTCCTTCATCCGTTCAAGTAAAGTGTCCAACTGATCTCTGCGCTCGTTGAATACAAGACTGAGGATTTGATTATGTTCAATCTGGAAGGTCAGGGAATCCGGGAAACTTTGGTTCAGTTCATTTTCAATAAAGGCTTTCATATAATAGAGCCATTTCTGGAATGAGACATGCTCCCAGTCGTAATTTTTCTTGCCCATTACATGAAAGAGTACGAATACATAACTTCTTTCCCTGAAATCCAGCAGCGCTGAAGTCGTATCGTCCTGCCGAATCGCCTTCAAATGGTTGAATAAGGCAAGCTGCTGATCCGTTTTTTTCTTATCGTACAATTGATGGCTGATGAGATCGAATTCCCGAATGCTCGACCTAAGCGGTCTGCCTTCCTGGGTTGATCTAATCACTTTTTGCAGCGGATTGTTAATCCGGGCGGCAATAAGCAGAGCGGCGATGATGCTCAACGTCACCGAGAGCACGAGAATCGCAACAAGTGTGATATTCAGCCGGGTCTGGGATACAATCTTGTCGACCGGAACACGATGAATGTAGGTAAATCCGCTCACTTTGCCTGAGCCATAGAAATGATAATCGCCATGACGAATCAATGCCTTGCTATCCTTCTGCAAATCGCTTAATGCAATGAAGGGTTTTGGCCCTCCGCTGTTGAAAATGGTTTGTCCCAGATCATTGTACATGACGAAGTCGTCGCTAGGCGCTACGTGAAAAGCCTTGAACATTTTATCCGCATCCAGAAACACAATGATCATGAACTCGTTGTTTCCCTTCGTCTTATACACAATCGGGATCAGCTTGCTGCTTGCGGCGCGGTAACTATTCATCTCATTATAGAAAACGGCGGATGGCAATATGCGGCTGCTATAGTTCTCTTCGAACTGCTTCTGCCAGAATTCGAGCGGATAGTCTGGACTGACATGGAACACATTGAACATGGTGGACGCGTCGGTGCTTGTGCCTTTCTCCAGCACGAACGCATCACGCTTGGCATACAACACGATATTATCGATGAACAAATAGGAGTTGGACACCCAGGTATTCATTTCACGTTGAAGAATGGGATAATTGATGTATTGGGGGTTGTACTGAAGCCGTTGGACTTCTTCGTTATAGAGGTATAGATGCATCTGCTTATTAAGCATCTCGAAATGCTTCTCGTAGCTGTCCATCGTACTGTTCAACATAAGCGTGTTATATTGCACAATTTCCTTGCGGACGTTGGACTTGGAGACGGAAATGGAATACAGTGTGAGGGAAACTAAAAGGATGATGATGCACAAAAAACCCGCAACTAATCGCAGGAATAAAGAGTTCGACCGATTACGAATTAATAAATAAATAGGTTGAAGCTTCTTCATTCGGGCCTCCACCTCTTATGTTAGATTCGCCACATTATGTTGTCTGGTACCTATCTAGTTCCTATTAAAACAAATAATATAATTGTTGTAAAGAAAAAGGTTATCCCTCATCCTTGCGGACTTCGGGATAACCCTTAAGTATGTGATCTTAGCAATGATAAGTGAGCGTTACTTGATCGATATCGGCACTGAGGCTGGCAATGACGCCTCCGTGTTGTACATCGTCAGATCATCGAACCAGTAGTTCCCCGTAAACCGATAAGCACTAATCCGCACGGCATCGATCTCCGTTATCGCGAAATTATTGTTATAGAACGGGATAGCATTGATCCGGTAAATCCCGGTTGAACGATCGAGTGTGCCAGGAGCATCCGCCGTTCCCGTGTAGCTTTGGAAGGCATCTGACTGCATGGCAACCGCGTACGTTTTGGCCGTCATATCGAGATCAAAACGCAGGGTGACCCATTGGTTGCTCGGCAGTGTGAATCCGCTCTTGGGAATTCGGAAAGCGGTATTGACGCCATTCACCATTTTATAGTAGCCCAGCGAACTGTCGGAAAATAACGTGAACCGGACGGCATCCGATGAAGCACTGCGCAGCAGAAGATCCAGATTTCCTCCGGTGTGATTCAAGGGACTAAACATAAATTTGGTCTCGAAGGTGACTGCCCCGCCTAGCGGGGTATTCGCCCTCTTCACCATAGGCATTTCTACGTATTCATTCGTAGAACTGTAGGTATTATCGACCAGCTTTAACGCTTTGCCTCCGCTGGGCAGCGGCTCAATGGTTACCGTCGAGCCCGGTGACGTATTCGTCGACCAGCTGCCGCTGTTTCCTAAGTTCCCAATCGCCATGTCATCGAACGTTTCATAATATTCCCCATGGCTGCTAGCTGTAGGCAGCGTTACAGTTAACGTCGGTCCATTCAACGATTCATTGCCTTTGGCATCCGCAGCCTCCACTTTGAAGGTATACGTTGCCCCCGGCTGGAGCCCTTTCACATCATACGTATTGGTGGAAACTGTCGCCAGCTTCACAGCTGTGGCGGGAGAACCGTTCAGTTGGTATAACGAATACGCGGTGACTGTACCTGAGTTATCCGTCGCCTGATCCCAGCCCAGCCTTGCCGTCTTAGGGAATAGTTGGACCGAGCGGAGCGAAGCTGCCCCGCTCCATGTCGGCGGCGTACTATCATTCATCAGCACCGTTAACGGGCTGCTCGTGGCGCTCAGACTGCCGTTGCTGCCGATCGCCTTCACCGTAACGGCATACGTATGCCCACCTTCGAGACCATCCAATGTGGCGGAAAGCGTGTTTCCTGGGACGATCGCTTTCTGCGTACCATCCGCATAAATCTGATACTCCGTTACAGTCGTATTACCTGTCGCAGGACTCCAAGACACGGTTGCTGACACATCGGTTTGGGAGACCAACTGCACATTCCCCGGAGCTAGCAGGACGGGCTCTGTCCGTTCGTACATCGTTATATAGTCAAACAAGAAGCTGCTCTTGTACCGGTACTGCCGAATAGAGAACTTATTTAATGCCGTACCGGTAAAATTGCTTTCAAAGAATGGAATTACTCCAGACTGATACACACCTGTGGAAGGGTCTAACCCGCTGAAAGCCAAGCCTCCCTCATTAATAAGTGCCTGCGTCTGCATCCTTATCACATACGTCTTAGAAGCCGTATCCAAATCGAAACGCAATGTGATCCATTGGTCTTTGGGTATCAGAAATTTTTCCATTGGAATCTTGACATTCACATCTGCGTTGTTCACCTTTTTGCGATAACCTATGGTCCCGTCGCTGAAAATAGTGAAGCGCACCGCATCTTTACCGCCTCCACTCAGATACATCTCTACGTTTCCGTAGTTGTACTCATCCACCTTGCTAAACATAAATTTGGTTTCGAAAGTCACTTTGCCATTAAGCGGTGTATTGTCTCTGCCGATGGCTGTGCTTTCACCGTATTCATTCGCAGTATCGTACCAATTATCCAACATCTTCAAGGCCTTGCTGCTGGAGCCTGGCAGCGGCACAATTTCAATCGTCGTGCCATGCTCTTTGTAGAAGCTCCAATTGCCGGTCGGGCTTGTCACATTGGCATTCGTCCAGTTATCAAAAGTTTCATAGTAGCTGTTGTTAGTCAAAGTTGCAGGCATCGTCACGGTAGTCGTCGGTCCGGTTGCAGATTCATTCCCTTTGGGGTCTTTCGCTTTCACCATAAAGGTATACGTCTCCCCAGGCTGCAAGCCTGATACATCATTATGCTGTTCATTGAAAGTTCCTATTTGCGTGAAAGCTGCTTGCCCGGCCTGTTTCTGGTAGATGGTATAGGCTGCGACCTTACCGGAATTATCCGTCGCTTGATCCCACTCCAGCCTTGCTGTTTGCGTGAATAGCTGCGGTGCGCGGATGGCTGCAGCCGCTCCCCATTCAGGCGCTGCCGAATCATTGGTCGTCACACTCAGCGCAGCACTTGCCGAGGAAAGATTATCACTCGTATCCACTGCCTTGACTGTTAGTGAATACGTATGCCCTGCTTCTAGTCCTGTAATTGTGGCAGAAAGCGTACCGCTGGGAACTACTAGTTTCTGTTTACCATCCACATAGACATTGTATGCTTTGATAGCTGCATTATCTGTAGAAGCACTCCAAGACAATGCTGCCGTTGTTTCCGTTTGGGCGGCAGACGCCAAGTTGCCAGGGACTGTAGGAACATACTCATCATCCTTGACTTGTATGATCCCAACATAGTCCAGATTCATCGCTCCCGCCGCGTTCCACATCGTTATTTCGATGGGACCAGCAGGCAGTGGCTGCCCAGTCTTCAGCCTGAGTCCTCGCCAATATTCAGATTGCGTTCCATAATCTTGCGTTTTTGGCGCCTC
Organism: Paenibacillus marchantiophytorum; assembly: GCF_014640555.1. GTDB lineage: Bacteria > Bacillota > Bacilli > Paenibacillales > NBRC-103111 > Paenibacillus_E > Paenibacillus_E marchantiophytorum. Next base: position 178,712 of record NZ_BMHE01000009.1, read on the forward strand.
AAAATAGTAAGGCTGGCTTCCGATCATTGCATAACGAGCAGTTTGCTGACCCGCAGGAAGGTTCCAGCCAGCTACATACTTTAGAAAGAAATCGTAATTACCTGCTTGGGGAACGTCAAACTTCCACGTGACCCATTGACCGGGCTGATCCCAATCACCAATCCCGATCCCTCCGGATAGGAAGGCTCTAGTCGTATATTTGGAGAAGGTTTTACCGCCTGAAGCCACGAAATTCTCCGCTTCCTGCCACTGCATAGAAAGCGCTGACCGCTTGGCATCCGGATCCGTCCACACCAAAGTCTCTGCAGCACCTCCATCGCCAACGCGCTTCAGCTTGAGCAACCCGCCTGCTCCACGGTTGATAATGGCCGCATTCTGTTCCAAATACAAACTGTTCGGGCGTCCATGCTTTTCGAAAATGAATCCAGCAGGCGCTGCTTCCACTTCGTAAAGGCCGGCTGGGTTGTTGATTTTCCCCCAAGCGACAGGGACGTCTTCCGTATCGCTGTAAACTTGAAGCGTAACGGTGTCCGATACGCCTCCGATCAAAGTCTGCAGGGTTGCAGCGTTCAACGGATGAGGCATCGGCGTGTTGTTGAGTTTGAAAGCCCGCTGACCCTTCTCCACACGTAGGGTCAGCGTACTGCCGGCGAACTCCCAATAAACGCCGCGATCCGCTATCCCACCTGCAACGGCTCCTCCGCGCGGAATGTCCTCACCACTGCTGCTCTCGCGAAGCCGCGTTAGTCCCGGAGCCTGCACGGCAACCTCCGTTTCTTGCAAACCGGATACCGATAAGCGGTCGTTTCCATATACAATCGTGGAAGGCTGGCTGCTCTCGATCAGCGTGTTCCCGTTCTTCACCACTTTGGTGCCGTTCACAAGCAGCACGGTATCTCCCTTTGTGGCCACAGCCGCTCCGTTAAAACGGATCGTCCCGGCGTCAATTTCCCCACTCATTGTCAGCCTGACATACACGACTGAACCATCTTCATACGTCAATTTCATATAATTGCCATGATTTTCGGAGACCACATTGGGCGGAGTTGTCCCTCGCTTGAAGGGGTTAAGCGTCGCCACGAACGTCGTTGCTGTCGTGCGGGGAGCGATGAAAGCCGCATGCTTCTGCTCTTCATTCGCGAAACTCCCCTTCGGCTTCTGTTCAATGCCGTATTGATCCAGAAATTGATCTTCCGTTGCCGCGTGAAGATTCGCTGGCGCCAACATCCGAACCTTGAGCCCGGCATCCCGTTTCATAATCGTCGCACCAGCCTGATCGGCATCGATATCGAGCTCGTCTTCGGCATGAAGCCGCCACTCGAATTCATTCCCGCTCGGATCATTGCTTTGCAATTGATCGATCACGACAAAGGCATCCGGTCTGATATAGATGACATGACGGTCAGCTTTCGCCAATTTGCCCATATAGGCGGCAGACGCATCCCCACTCGTGGCGTCGAAATCAGGACTGGTGACGAATCCTAAGATTTGGCCGTCGGCATTCAAGTTATCAATGGGCTGTCCTTGCTTGCGGTCGAAGGTAATGGCATTGGAAGCAAACGTTTGCTTCGCATATTTGGCATCATGATCGCTGAAATATGAATCATAGAATCCACTGTCAATGGCGAGCGATTCGCCATAAGCATTCAGGACGAAGCCGTTCTGATTAGCATGACTGTGGCTGAAGCTGCCGTAAGGGCTGGATTTAAAATAGAAGGAAATCCGAGCCGGATCGTACAGCTCGGAATGCATCGCGACCTGCCCCACATCTTGGAACCACCTGGCATCTGGCAGGTCCATAGGAGGTCTTGGCGTTAATGTTTCCGTTCCGTAGAAATAATTGTTCAAATCTGCTGTAGGCTTCATGCCGATCGCATCCGCCGCCCATTTCAGATGCGGATCTCCATATATCTGAGCAAGACGGTTATACACCGTTACGTTTGAACTGCCAGGCGCTTGTTCGCTATCGTCTCCGAAGTTGCCCTTTGGACTTCCGTTCGGGAAAGCATATAGCGGATACATCCCTTCATTGCGCGAATAAGCTTTGGCATATAAGTTCATTCCGCTTGCTGCCATAAGGACATCCATAAACTGTTTGTTGAAAAAGGATGACCACTGCCAATAGCCTGTTCCTTGTCCCCAACCGCCATCCTCGCCACCCCAGGGAGGCAAAATATTGATATAGGCCGGAACAACATCTTTGAACCATTGCTCGGCTTCCGGAATATCGGTAAGCATCGCCGTGGCGATGATGCCGATGAACCCTATGCCAGTCCAACCATGCGGGTCGTAAGGGTTATTTGCAATAGAATGCGTCACAACTAAGTCATTGACTAAGGTTTGTGTCCGGACCTGAATCATGGATTTGATCTTTGCTCGTTCTACAGGTGTCAACAAATCATACATCCAGTCATAGGCCATGGCCGAGCAAAGTGCGATATATCGGTGAACCTGAGTCTGAATCTCATAGCTTGTCGAGCCGTTCGGATCCCAGCTCGCTATGCTTAATAGCCGATCTTTGGCGTTTTGTCCAACAGCAGCAGAACCCGACACCAGATAAACGAATGCCGCATCCATCATCTGATTAACGACATTATCGGAATAACTCCTTAGCGTGGTTGTTGCTTTCGCCCACTCCTCATCACGAGGATGTGATAATTCGTAGGGGAACGTCGGCTGTGCAGGGACGACATTCGTTAGCGATGCTAGCTTCGCATCGTAAAAAGCTTTCCCTGTCGTTTGGGAAAGACTCCGAAATTCAGCAAGCTTATCGGGTGTCGTAAATATCCGCGGATGCTGTGCACTGATTCGGCCCATCAATTCTTCTATTGACGGTACAACGAAGGGCACATTATGCTCCTGGATGCGAAACTTCCGAATGTCGCTCCATTCCGACCATCCGCCTGCTGCGGTGTGGTACCGGACCCGCCAATACCAAGTGCCGTCATCAAAAGTATGAGGAAAATTATAAAAATTCACCGTCAACGTTTGATTCTCATAAACCACTTCCGACACGGTCGCGCTGCGGCTGACTTGAAGATCGTATTTGTCGGCGCCGCTAACTGCTGGCCACTTGAAATCAGGCGGGTTCTGTGAGGTGACCAGCGAATCCGCTGGTCCGAATGGCATATGAAGTCCAGACAACACAGCGGGAGGCCAGGGGGACGCTGCTTGGGCTATAGGCGTACCTGCTGTTGACCATGGACCGAGCAGACCGAGAATCAACAGTAATACGATTCCTACTGCCGTTCGCTTTTGTAATCTTATACTCATCATTCTAATGAATCAGCTCCTTTTCATGGATTGAGACGATTGTTCCTATACCTACTGACAAGGTGATTTCTCCGCTGCTTTCCTGCACACGACTCTTCCCTCCCTTCTTCCTGTTCATCATAAAAAAACGCCCACTTGCCCGTAAATTAGCAAATGCCGCAGAAAGATCAACTTTCTTCGAAAAACCTTAATTAAGCCTACTTATCCCCAAAATGCTTAAACCAAAAAGGCTGCCCGCTGGGCAACCTTAGGATGGACACATCTCTTAATTCTTCAAATCGTCCTCAAGCAGATCTTCGAACTGCTTGATCTTAGCACGGTTATAAAATGAACTGAAAAGAGTGCCTGATTACATCGCCTCGACTGATGATGCCGACTAGAACGCCTCTGCGCAGCACAGGCAGTTTTTTTATTCTTTTTTTACCCAGAATAGCCGCAATTTGCTCAATGTCCTCTTCTGCGTCAACAGCAATGACCTTTTTCCTGGCCATTTTCATAACATTTAGAGGAAGCAGACTGTGAACTCTTTCATGGAATTCTTCATTATCACCTTTGAACACGGCTGTGTAATAATAGGAAGCGAAAACATGATCATCGTGCTTGCCGATGTAACGCATAATATCGCCATCGCTAATATAAGCGACTACTTCATTACGGTCATTAACGACAGGCAATCCGCTGATTCTGTGTTCAATGAATTTCTCAATCACGACACGCACAGGATCGGATTCCTTCACTTTGTAAACTTGACGAACCATAATGTCTTTTGCTTTGATGACGGTTCACCCCCCGCTAAAATGTCTTTCAGCCAAGCAGATTGTAAAAAATGACATTCACACTTGCATTATATAACGATGTAGCTTAGAGTCAATTAAGATTTGTCACGATTGTAGAACATTCTCAAAATTATTCAAAAAAAGGAAAGGTTCACAAAGCAGGAAAACGTCGAATTTTGTAGAAATTAGAAGAATAATATTACTGGGAGAGGTGACTTCCGTTTCATGACATTCATACATAGAACGCTTTGGATCGCAGTGCTTATGATGATCATTGGACTCGGTTTCAGTTCATCCCAGCTGCAGGCTCAAAGTCAGGGTGAAAAAGAAATTATCACCGAATGGAACTTGATTTGGGGGAATGAACCAAATTCCATTGATAGCATATTGAAGACGAATCATTCCGATTGGCTCCGTATCCCAGACTATCGCGCGTTTCCTCAGAAACCCAAAGAGATCTCAACCGCTTGGGCCAAAGTGGACTTACCTTCCCAATTACCCGGTCAATACAGTATTCTAATAAACGAAATATACGCTCAACATATGATGGTTTATTTAGGCAAGGAACTTGTACAAGAGGTAAATTACGAATTTCCATATGATGTACAACGCATATTAATCCCTGTTAACAAAGAAGATGCCGGGAAGAGTATTTATCTCAAACTGGAAACTACGCTTGATCGCCTGGGCATTAACTCTGACATTCAACTTGGCAATCATACTCAGTTAATGCGGCAATTTCTGAAGCAGGACTTAGTCAGTGTCATTATAGGCTGTTCGTTTATTTTTATTGCTTTCATTATGTTCATTTGCGCCATTTATTTGAAGCGAATTCAAATCGCAAGTTGGATTTCGCTAAGCCTTATTTTTATCACTATGGGCATTATTTTTATTACGAATACACCGCTGACTTATATTTATTTTGCTCAATTCGGGGCTATTTTTTCGGATATGTTCGACATCGCTCTGGCTGTATTCTTACCTACGCTAAGTTACTACTTCGAAAAAGTTTTCGAAAATGGTCAACTTCATCGCTTTCGAAGTTTTCGAAAATTCCAAATTTTTTATTCCGCTTTTTATCTGCTGTTCATGATTATTAATCGATTAAGTGATTATAAGTATAATAATGCTTATTACTTTATGACATCTACTGTCTTGGGCTTTATCATGATTATACAATTTGTTTTACTGATCACCCTTTCTGTGCTCTTTGCGAAAAGAGGGAATAAAGATGCCGTCATATTCTCACTTGGTTTTGCTCTGTTCGCCTTGTTAGCAACGATCGATCTTACTTGGTACTATCTCAGTTCGCAGACGCATCAGCTCTTTTTATGGAAATGGGGAATTCTCGGATTCAACAGCACGCTAATCGTCATATTGGGAAGAAGACTAGCAGCCTCTCAAGATTTGCTGATGAATTACTCCAAAGAACTTGAATTTTATAACCAGCATGTACAGGTGTCAGAAAAAATGGAAATGATAAGCTCGCTTACCGCCTCTGTCGCTCATGAAGTAAGAAATCCACTTCAAGTTACCCGCGGCTTTTTACAGTTGGTCGCAGAAAGCTCGAATGAGAAGAACAAAGGCCATATTAGCATCGCTATCGGGGAGTTAGATCGAGCTTCCGATATCATTACCGATTTTTTAACTTTTGCAAAACCGCAAGAAGAGGAGTTTACCGAGCTCAATATATCCAAAGAATTGAAACAAATTGAAGGCATCATCGTTCCCTTAGCCACTTCACACGGCGGCAACGTATATCTTCATATCCCTCGTGACTTATTCATGGAGGGGAATTCCCCCAAATTAAAGCAAGCGCTGATTAACATCATCAAAAATAGCATTGAAGCTTTTCAAAAGGATGGACAGATTCATATCAAGGCCTATGAAGAGCAGAATGAGGTTATTATCCTTATTAAGGATAATGGGAGCGGAATTGAACCTGCTCAATTATCCAAGCTGGGGGAGCCCTATTTTACAACGAAAGTAAAAGGAACTGGGCTAGGTCTCATGGTTACCTTCCGAATCATTGAAGCTATGAAAGGCACGATCCGCTTCAGCAGCCAAAAAAATGTCGGTACAGAAGTGATGATCCGCTTCCCCTCTATTCGCAAAAAAAGTTCCTAATTGCTGCCCACACCCTCATACCAGGATCCAAAAGCGAATTCTATAGGAAAGAAATATAGGATTCATGATGGAGGAGGACTCCCGTGCTAGCTCATACAGAGGAAAGAAAGATCACTAGCGGCGATATTGACCAGATGATTGCCGAGATCGATAAAGGTTGGGAAGAACTATTCGACATCCACTTGTCCTGTCAACATATTCGCATAGATTTGGCTTTGATCTTGAAATCTTTGGACGATGAATGAATAAAAATCCAAATAATCCACAAAATACTCCTAACCTAATAAAGGAGTGATTCCAAATGGCAAGAAATAGAAGCAGCAATACCTTAGTGGTGCAACAAGCAAGAGCCGCTCTTGATCAAATGAAGTATGAAGTTGCGCAAGAATTAGGCATCCAAATTCCGCAGGACGGTTACTATGGCAACATGGCGACTCGGGACACCGGAGCAATCGGCGGCCATATTACGAGAAGACTGATTCAGATTGCGGAACAACAATTGTCCGGCGGAATAAGACGCTAATTCCACATCCACGATAGATAATAACGAAAAGACTGAATCCACCTATCCAAGGAGATCCAGTCTTTTTTTTCAAACAACAAATTCCATAAACACTGGCGAACGCAGCTTCCCGCTTTTCGTCCAGTTTCTAGTCTTGATCCTCGCCATGAGCAGCGGTTCCATATAAGCAAAATTCTGATCCTCTTTGAACACCAGGCGATGTTTCACCCGCTCTAGCGTTTCTTTGTGAAGCGCGGTGACACCGATCTCAATCACGCCGGCCGGAATTTTGGAGCCATTCGCTGAATCGATAGAAGCCAGCAAGGCAAATTCATTTTTCCTGTAGCCTGAAATATAGACATCCGCGTAAGTCCAGTTAATCACCTTCTGCCACTGTTTGGAACGCTTGCGAGTTTGATATCGGGAGTTGTCCTTCTTGGACTTCATCACGATGCCTTCAAGCCCTTCACGACAGATCTGTTCAAAATAATCAACGGCGTTCCCCTCATGCACGCTAACCTTCCGGTAGCTCTCATTTTCAACGAAAGCCTGATCGAGCAGCTCTTTGCGCTTGAGCAAGGGGAGGGCGGTCACGTCAATTCCTTTGTATCTCATGATGTCAAAAGCATAAAATATCACTGGCGTTTTATTTTTCCTGGCGTAAAATCTCGCTGTCATCGCTTCATAATCCGATCTGCCTTGATCATCCAAAACAACCAATTCTCCGTCGAGCACGGTTCCCTCAGGTATAGGACAATTATGTAACTCTGGAAATTTATTGGTAATCAAGTCACTTTGCTTCGTATACACATACAGTCGATCCATATTGGAAACAATACACCGCATACCATCTAATTTGAGTTCCGCAATATAGTTTTTACTGCGAAAAGCTTTGTTATCCTTCGCTTCTTGCAGCAACATAGGAGAAATGAACATCGGCTATCACCCTAAGTAAATGATACTTCAATGCCATTCATCTGCCTATAGGAACTTGGAGGGAAAAGAACGCCGTGCTTTTACCCCGGTTCTGGCCAATTAGCGGATCGTAGTTCCCTTTCACGCTGCGCTCTGCGTCATCGCTATGCCCAAAGGGAACTGATCATAGTTCCCTTTCACGCTGCGCTCTGTGTCATCGCAATGCCCAAAGGGAACTAGAATCCGCTATATGGCTGAAAACCGCCATATTCCACTCCAATGGGAACTACGATCCGCTATGTCACCAATTGCCCGTCGGAATCAGCATCTTCCGCTAAAATAACGTACCTCAGTTCCCTTTCATGCTGCTTTTACCCCGGTTCCCGCCAATTAGCGGATCGTAGTTCCCTTTCACGCTGCGCTCTGCGTCATCGCTATGCCCAAAGGGAACTAGAATCCGCTATATGGCTGAAAACCGCCATATTCCACTCCACTGGGAACTACGATCCGCTATATCACCAATTGCCCGTCGGAATGAGCATCTTCCGCTAAAATAACGTACCTCAGTTCCTTTCATGCTGCTTTTACCCCGATTCCCGCCAATTAGCGGATCGTAGTTCCCTTTCACGCTGCGCTCTGCGTCATCGCTATGCCCAAAGGGAACTAGAATCCGCTATATTGCTGAAAACCGCCATATTCCACTCCACTGGGAACTACGATCCGCTATGTCACCAATTGCCCGTCGGAATCAGCATCTTCCGCTAAAATAACGTACCTCAGTTCCCTTTCATGCTGCTTTTACCCCGATTCCCGCCAATTAGCGGATCGTAGTTCCCTTTCACACTGCGCTCTGTGTCAACGCATAATCCAAAGAGAACTGTAGGACGCTATTCTGGAAAATAGTAGGGGTAGATAGCGCACTGTAGTTCCCTTCCTTTTCGCGCGAGGCGGCTGGTGGAACTCCCTCCAAAACATATAAATTATGGCGTGTAATATAATCCCTTTTATGGTCAAAAAACCGCAAGCAATGCCTGCGGTCATTTTCTATCAGAGAATCGGCTTACCAACCGATTATAGAGATGAATCAAATCCTCGGATGGGCGGATGCCAAGCTCTCGGCTGAGCAGTCGAACATAATCCGTGTATAGAGCCGTCAATCCTTTTTTGTCTCCGGTCATCTCCCGGATCCTCATAAGGAGGTGAATGACGGATTCGTCCAACGAATTGCGCTCGTTGAGCTTGAGCAGCAATCTCGCCGCCGAGGCTGTGTCTTTTAATGAGATTAGCATCGCGGCTAGCCGCTTGACGAATGATGCGTACAATTCCACATAATGCTCCGTTTCATGAATTGCCCACACATACGCCTTATCCCCAAACAAATCGCCCGTATATAGACGTTCAATTTGCAGCGCTCTCTCTATATTGCCAATATCAATGACCTGTAGTTCCTCCACTTGCTTCTCAAACTCTATATAATCGATCATAGGATCCTTTAATTCCAGCGCATAGCCATCATTCTCTGATCGTACGACTTCGCGCAAGCCAATTAGTTCCAGGGACTTGCGCAATTGATAGACCGTCGTATTCAGATAGCTCTCTGCCTTCGATTGATGCATTCCTCCGAATATTTCCGTAACCAGTCTGGAACGGGGAATCCGTTTGCCGTGATTCAGCTGCAAATACGCGAACAGCTCCGCGCACTTCCGCGAGATCCATTTCACGCGGACCGCTTCATTGCTCACGACGACATCCCCCAGCATCTTAAGAACGACCTTTCCCGGATTCGTCGGTGCGGCAGTTGAAAGTAACGGAGAGAGCACGCCTCTCTGGTTCATCCGCGCACGATTGACGGCCCGCTCCAGCCGCTCTTGGGTTACAGGCTTGACCAAATAATCCAGTACGGACAGCTCGTAAGCCTTCAAGGCATATTCCTTGTGCGACGTGATGAAGATGATTTGTACATGAGATTCCGCAAGCTCGATCTCCGCGGCAAACTCCATGCCGTTTCCCCCCGGCATAGAAATGTCTACGAATGCTAGGTTGATATCCGCATTCTCGCTCAGAAAGGAGGCTGCGGACTTCGTGTTCGTGAACGCAGCCGCCACATGCACATCCGGCATCTTGGCTAGCATTTTGCGCAGTATCAAATGCATTGTCGGCTCGTCATCCACCATAATCACTTTCATATCCGTCTTCCTCCAATCCTCCATCGTCGAATGCATCCACCCAGCCTGCCGTTGCAGGCAAGCTGAATGAGAAGGTCGTGCCGATGCCTGGCTGGCTCTCGAACCAGAGACTGCCGCCGTGGATACGGACGAATTCCCGTGTCAGGGCCAGTCCGAACCTCGTATCCCCCGAGTCTCCTCCATTCACCATAACCTTTAGGAACGGTTCCTCCTTAAGCAGCAATTCCATGGTCTGTTCATCGATTCCCACGCCATTGTCGCTTACGGATACGATAACCATTTTACCTTCCAACCTGGCTTCGATCTCAATCTTGCCACCGATGCCAGTAAACTTAATCGCGTTGGAAAGCAGATTCCGCAGAATCAGATCCAGCATCTCTTTATCTGCTCTAACTCCGAGCTTCTCGTCTATATGCTCTGTCAGTCGAATTTGTTTCATACCCGCTTTCGTTCCGGCCAGCAGCAAGGCTTGTCTCACGACTTGCTGCAAATTCCAGCCTAGCGGACGAAACACGACTTTCCCTTCCTGACTACGATACCAGTCTAGCAAATTTTCGACTAGATGGAACGTACTTTGCACTTGCCCTTTCAGCTCCCGCACTAACTCCGCATGCTCAAAGTCTGACGCTGTGAGTTCGTCGCCAAGCAGCTCAGTCAAGCTGACGAGCAGAGCGATCGGATCCCGAATATCGTGCGCCACGACGGTAAACAACTTGTCCTTGAAAGCGTTCAGGTCGGATAACTGCCGGGCATTCTCCCTGAGTCGGTCCTCGCTTTCCTTCATCTGCGTAATATCGTTGAACATCAATATCTTACCGATTAAGACTGTACTGGATTCGTAAATGAGCGACAAACTACAACTGTAATGCCTGGTTCGGTTTGCATACATTCGGTGAAATGGGAAACGTTCGTCCCCGTCACCAGCGGCACGAATATGTTGGATCAGAGCCGGACTGGCTGACAGAACCATTGCCATATCGGCGGGATAGCGTTTCGTCAAACCGAGCTCAGGAAAAACTTTTTCCGCTGCTCTATTGTAACTGATAATTTGATCCTCATAATCGAACAAGATGACGCCGTCACGGATCGTTTCGAACACTTTGGCGTAAGCGAGCGGTGTTAGGCGGAGCAAATTAAACCGAAGAATTCCCCACACATAAGCAACTCCCGAAACAGCAAAGCCGAACGGCGTCAAATCGACGGTCACCCCGAACCAGAAGAACATATTGAACAACATCGGGGCAATCGCGCCCAAAAGAAGAACTACAATCTGTTTGCGCACAATCGGCAAAGCTTTCCAATACATAGGAATAAACAGCAGCATCCCATACAGTAAAGCAGAATAATTATAGATGGTATGCACTTCATACCAAGGCCCTTTGACTGTCGTATACAAAGGAATCGAAGATTCCACATTCAACACATAGCGCTTATAGACAAGATGGTGCCATTCATTCGTTGCATGCAGGACAAAGACGGTTATGGGAATAAGGAATAGCGCTAATGCGAGCTGCTTGCGGTAACGTGAGGCAGTCCCCGTAAACTGAATGACTTGAAAGAGCCAAAGCGTGGTCACGAATGGAATGCCCAAATATTCGATTTGAAGAGACAACTTCACTTCTTTCAGGCTTCCGCTCAACACTTCAAAAGCATAACCAAACGCATAGCAAGCTGCTGCCAGCATAATAAAAATCATCGTTTTGGCAACAGGAAGATGACGTTTCCGATAAGACAGGAAGGAGATGAACAGCATCAGAGCTGTTGCGATAAAAAGCGTTACCGACATCCATTGTTTCGTGTCCATGCCTCATCTCCTCATGTATCTATGAACTGTCGAGCCATTTTATGGGGTAGTTCGACAATATTCTACCAAAAACAGGATATCACTTTTCTCTATCTGGTGTCCACGATTCTCTCTGGGAACAAAGAAACAAGAAACAGACATGTATGTTTCTTCCTCCAATTGGTCAATATAACCATAATAAATTTCTGGAAATAGGAGTTGTGCTCCCATTCAACCAATTTCGATTACGCATGATTGCTTGGATATCGACCTAGACATGAATATTCAAACGATTCACAATGCCTTGGGAGGAAGTCCAGATCTTATAATAAGACAAATGGTTTTGATCAATGAATGGCAGATTGCCTTGTTTTATATGAATGGTTTAACAGACATTGACATGATTCAATCCGATATCATCGGCTCGCTAATTGATCTCAAAAAATTGAACACCGAGTTCGATCTCATTGATGCAGACAACCCGCTCGCTTACCTCAAAGAACAAACGCTTTCCGTCGGCGACATTGGCTCCATTCAAGAGCTGAGCTCGCTATTTACCCATCTTCTGTCAGGTGACGCCATCCTGTTGATGGACGGTTATGCAGAGGGGCTGCGTATCGGCGTTACAGGGCGCGAAGAGAGAACGATCAGTGAACCGACATCTCAACCGAGTATTCGTGGTCCCATGGATGCTTTCACTGAAAATATCAAAACGAATATTTCATTGATTCGCCGTAGAATCAAAAATCCACACTTATGGCTGGAAGTGCATGAAATTGGCGAGGTTACGAAAACAAGCGTCGCGATTATGTATATAAGCCAAATTGCGGATGATCATATTATCCAAGAAGCTCGACACCGCCTGAGCCAAATTAATATAGACGGCATATTGGAAAGCGGCTACATCGAAGAGTTTATTCAAGATAAATCGTTCACCCCCTTTCCTACCGTGTATAACACGGAGCGACCGGACACGATCGCCGCAGGCCTGTTAGAGGGTAGAATTGCTATCTTGATCGACGGGACCCCCTTCGTATTACTCGTCCCGGCGTTATTCGTTCATTTCATGCAAACCTCTGAAGATTATTATCAACGGGCTGACATCAGTACATTGATAAGAGTGATTCGTTACTTGTCATTCTTGATCGTACTGCTCGTTCCCTCCATGTACATTGCGATTACAACCTACCATCAAGAGATGCTGCCGACCAATCTCCTATTGAATCTAGCTGCACAACGGGAAGGTGTACCCTTCCCCGCTTTTATCGAAGCTTTGTTGATGGAAATTATTTATGAAATATTACGTGAAGCAGGCATTCGAATGCCACGAACGGTCGGTCAAGCTGTATCCATCGTGGGCACTCTCGTCATTGGCCAATCCGCCGTGGAAGCTGGGATTATATCAGCCGCCGTGGTGATCATCGTTTCTATCACAGCCATCTCAAGTTATGTAATCCCTGCGAATGCCATGTCCATTTCTGTACGCATGATCCGTTTTGTATTAATGGGCTTAGCCGCTTCTTTTGGTTTATTTGGAATACTCTCCGGGATTATTATACTGGCGCTTCATCTTAACAGTCTCCGCTCCTTCGGAATTCCTTATATGAGCCCGCTGGCTCCGATTGTTTTCGAAGATCAGAAAGATACTTTGTTCCGCTTGGCATGGCCACGGATGATTACCCGCCCTAGACTATTTAATCAAAAAGATAAAGTTCGTCAGCAAGCTTCTAAACACAAATAACGCGAATTTCAGAGGTGAAGGCCTATGATACGAATACCAAGGGGGCTTGTAGTCGGCATATTGCTTATCATGGTGTTGACCAGTTGTTGGGATCGACGTGAATTGAATGAACTAGGCATTCTTGCGGGGGTTGCTATCGATAAAGTAGGTAATCAATATCAACTCTCTGTGCAAGTTGTCGTTCCAGGTGAAGTAGGCACGCGGGCAAGAAAATATGGCGCCCCGGTAACCTTATTTCAAGCAACTGCCCCTACCTTATTTGAGGCCTTCCGCAAACTGACTGAAACGAGTCCACGAAAAATTTATACGGCGCACATACGAGTGTTAATTTTGAGTGAAGCCATAGCCCAGGAAGGAATAGCCAAGGTACTGGACCTTCTAGTCCGAAATCCAGAAACTCGAGTTGACTATTACGTTATGGTTGCGAGAAAGACATCCGCCGAAAACATTCTCAAAATCTTGACACCACTGGACAATATTCCAGCAGAAGCTTTGTTTCATTCCCTTGATACTTCGTCCAAAGTGTGGGCTCCGATCACGAAAGTTACCGTCGATATCTTAATTGACCAATTGATGACCAAAGGTATGAATCCGGTTTTGCCCGGCATTTCGATTGTTGAACATGGCCTTGCTGAAAACAAAGTTGAGGATATTGATCCGCCTGTCAAGTTGCGATATTCCGGATTGGCCGCTTTTAAAAATGATAAATTGGTTGGTTGGCTCACCACAGATGAAGGCAAAGGCTATAACTACATCCAAAATCAAGTAAAAAGCACGGTTGGCACTATTCACTGTCCCGATGGTAAATTGATCTCTTTGGAGGTACTTCGTTCTCATACGGATGTCAAAAGCTTCATGGAACAAGAGGACCCCTATATGCAAGTGGCGATTAAAATGGATGTGAATATTGGCGAAGTAACCTGCCACATCAATTTAAATGAACCTCAAACGATTGAGTGGTTGCAAAAAGAAGCTGAACATGATCTGGAAGCCTTGATGAAAAAATCAGTTGAAGTGATGCAAAAAAAGTATAAAGTCGATATCTTCGGTTTTGGTCAAGCCACTTACGAAGCAAGCCCTAAATTATGGAAATCGATTGGAGACGATTGGGACAACCATTTTGCGGATCTTAAAGTCGTATATCAAACGAGCATTAACATCCGTAACATAGGAATGATCACCAACTCCGTGGAAAAAAGAATGAAGGAGAAATAAATCGTGCTGTATACCATACTCATCGTGGCAACGTTGGCGATACTAGCTGCTGTATGCGAGCTCCCTGCATTAATTAGACAATCCCGTAGAAGAGATGTATTCACGTATTCGATTGTGTTGATTATCGGCTCTCTTCTTAGCGTATTTGCACTAAATGAAATCCAAATTCCTAGTCTAATGAAACTGCCTGAACTCATGTACAAACCGCTGAATGAGTGGATGAAGCACGCACTGAACGTAAAGGATGGTTAATAGGATGGAAAATAGAATCATAAGCACCAAACAGTTAGCCATACTTGTTATCTATTTTATTATCGGTGATATGCTGCTGATCCTGCCCTCCTTAACTGCTGCGGCTTCCAAACAAGATGCTTGGCTATCGGGAGGCACTGGATTTCTTGTCGGATGGCCGATTGCCTGGCTCCTATTCCGGTTTAGCCGTTTATTCCCAAAACTAACTCTTGTTCAATATAACCGTGTCTTGCTGGGCAAATGGGCAGGCGGCTTCATCACGATCTTCTATTTATATTATTTCCTCACCTCTGTCTCCATCTTGATCCGAGAAGTAGGAGACTTCTTGAAAACGCAGATATTCACCGTAACCCCACTGCATGCCATTCATATTATGATGATCATCCTGTTAGTTTGGGGCGTCAAAAGCGGGTTGGAGACAATTGCGCGAACAAGTGAAACTTTCTTCCCTTTGTATTTACTGCTATTCTTTTCTCTCTTTATTTTGCTCATCCCCCAAGTCAAATTCGAGAAGCTCCATCCCTTCATGGGTGAAGGCATACTGGCTATCATTCATGGCTCTTTATACAGCAGTACCTTTACATTTTGCGAGCTGTGCACGTTTCTGATGATTTTTCCCCAAGTGATCTCCAAAGATCATACGCAAAGGGATTATCTACTAGGTGTAACTTTCGGCGGTATTGCCATTAGTTCAACGATACTGCTCACCATTACAGTCATCGGACCCAACTTGGCATCCATTGAACTTTATGCGGCTTATCTGACCGCACAGAAAATCAACATCGGTAATTTCGTCCAACGGGTTGAAGCCATCCTTGCGATCAATTGGATTATATCCACCTATTTTAAGTGCATCTTGGACTTCTATGCTTTACTGCTCGGCACTTCCCAATTACTCAACCTTCGCGACTACCGAATCCTATCGGTTCCGGCTGGGTTTGTAATCTTTGGACTTGCCTTTGCAATAACCACGAATATCGTTTATTTCAATTCCATTGTCAGCTATTATATTTTCTGGGATGCTACCTGCGCGCTAGGCATTCCTTTGCTCCTTTACTTCGTTTATTTAGTCAGGAAAAATAAGTTGATTATTGAGTAGGCAAGTATCCTGGGGGGCTTTTATTCAAAAGCTTGCTTTCTCATTTTGACAGGTTTCTAGATGCTCTCATGGACATGAAAAAAGCACCATTCAGTGATGATGCCTGTTAATAAAACTTCTCTTTTAGTTTGTAACCCCAATCATAGGGGTTTATTGTCAATCATAGCTTTGGGTATATTACCTTTTTCATCCCATTCATTTGAAATAAACTTATTTTTAAATTGCTGTCTAAAATACTTTCTTTTTGCATCACCTTCAACCAATACATAATAAAAATGTGATGTTTCAATTATTCTCGGTTCTTTAAGTAATTCATTATATCTTCGCTGTATGTTATTCGAATACGCAACAATTGAATTCACGGTAATTTGATTATAGAAAACCAAAATACCTTCTTCAGACGGTAATATTGGAACATTTGATTCTATTTGAAAGTGTAGGGAGTGTGCTAACTCCGACAATTCTTCATGCAATTTTATTCTGCTTATATCCAATAAAATTCATTCATATCAATATCTTCAATATTAGATTCGTTAATACCAACAACATTTCTTTCATTAGTCATAAAAATTCCTCCTACGAAAATTTTCAAGAAATACATTATTCTATCGTTTTAAACAAATTCCATATTCTATTGACATAGCATTCTATTTTAATCCGAAAACTAATTTAATATCAGTCCAACCATAAGTAATATCCTTATAAGTTTGACCATTCACTTCAACAGTCCCCTCAAGAATTTTCTGCCCACCAACACTTTCATAAAATTGACGAGACGAAGCATTTTCAGCAAAGACTGAAACAAGCATTGAGTTAATTCCAAAGTCCATTAAGTCATTCACCAAACTCTTTACTAATTTACTTCCCAGTCCCAAGCGTTGGTATTCGTTTAATAAGTATATCGCATAGATTTCTCCTTTATAAACATCATCATCTTTTCGTTGCTTACCGCCCCAGATGAATCCAGCGATTTGTTTACTATGGCTCTCTGCGACATAAATGCTTACTTTAGATTTAGGATTACTTAATGCTTCAGTGAACCGTGGGGTTGACCATTTATGGTTTAGGTTATCAAGAAAATCTTGCGACAAGATCCCCTTATGTGAAGTTTTCAAGCTGTTTATATGGGCGTGTACTAGTCCTGATACATCCTCTAATACCGCTTTTCTTATAATCATTGTTAAACACCTCTAAACTTATTTTCAATGAAATTGCTCTTTTACATTATGTATTTAAGTACCTCATCATCCCAAACCTGAGCCTCTATGTATCTTTCTGGAGCTAGACTGCCATCACAATTCCAAACTTGGGGTAAACCGTAGAGTTCAAGTAGTCTTGGTAGCTCCTCAAACGTATAAACTTGCCCCCTATACGGTTTTCCATCTTGTACGCGCATTGCTGGAAATGAGTCACCATATGTAAAACTGATTGCGTTTAAATTCAGATTCTCAATCGCTATTCTCAAGCTTGCACCTTCTTTATACCATCCCTTTAGCCAATCGCATGTACCTAAAGTCATGTAATGAGGAAATGATTTCTTAGGTACACCGCCTTTATCTATGAACAATTGTCTAATCCTACGCTCTAAATCAATCCTCAACTCTATATAGTTTGCTTGTCTTTTACTTGCAAACGATTGATTAAGTTGTCGAATATTTGATAATATTCCCTCAGCTTGGTTGACTTGCAAGCTAGAAAGATTCTTAAAAGCTCCAACTGATTGACTAATAAAAGAAATACCTTTCTCAATGACCTTTTCAGCAAAACCCATCCTCATAAATAGAATTCTTGCTCATAAGATATATCATAATTGCTGAATGGATGTGACCTGTTATGGATTCCTATATTGCACAAACGGGTGATACCTTAAGGAGTATCGCCTATAGTTTGCGGCTTGATATACACAAACTACTATCTCTCAATCCACACATTCAAAATCCCGATACTTACATCGCTGGGCAAAAGGTGATTTTCAAAAGAATGATTCCTATTCCCATCGCTGCCCCTCAGCCTCCCGAAACCGATCTAAAACAGTGGATTCCTTTAACTTCATTAGAGCAAATGTCCCAAACAGAATACGATGTGCTTATTATCGGGGCCGGGGCCGGGGGTCCTGCAGTCCTATGGAGATTATGCGAGCAATGGGGACTAAACGGCAAACGGATTGGTATCGTCGAGAGAGGAGATCTCTTAATTCCCACGCATAGTATGAATATTCCTACGTTGAATGCATCCCGTAAACGGGATTTCTACAAAAATATTTCGCATCCGCTAGGAAAATCCCAACCTGACTATCCAGGAGCATCCCAAGTTTTCGCGTTGGGAGGCAAAACCTTGTTCTGGTCGACGGCTTCGCCTCGCATGCATCCCGTAGACATGAAGGAATGGCCAATCTCTTACGAAGAATTGACCCCCTATTATAATACCGCTGAACGGGTTATGAATATTTCGAAAGGATATACGCAAGATTCCACGATTACTACGGTGATGCTCGAAATACTTAGAAGAAGCGGTTTCCCTGAGGTTACAGAGCTGCCAACGGCAATTGACCTTTCGGCAACGAAGTTCGGTCAAGTCCATTCCAACGCTCTATTCAGTTCTATTGCCTTTCTGGGTTCGGCCTTAAATCAGCGGCCGTTTGATTTAGCCGTAAATGCGCGCGCTGTTCAGATCTTGTCCGCCAATGGAAGCGCAACAGGTGTACGGGTCATGTCACCAGACAAAAAATCTTACTTCATCAAAGCAAAAACAATTGTCGTGTCCGCGAGTACTTGGGAAACTCCCCGCCTTCTCTTATATTCGGGAATACCAGGAAAAGCCATCGGTCATTATTTAATGAATCACTCCAAAATAGTTGCAACCGTAAAGATTGACCGCAGCTATTTTCCAGATGTGTTAGGGACGCTGTTTATTTGGAAACCTCGAACAGTTGGTGATCCTTATCAAATGATCATCTATGGTCCGGATCTAGAAAAATATTTATGGTATCCGGTTTTTGAAAATAAACAAATCCTCAAAGAATTTGATATCGGAATCGAAACCCTGGGTGTTGTCGAGCCGCAGTTTGAAAATTACATCTCTCTAACCCCCAATAGATTGGACACGTACGGGGTACCAGAAATACAGATTCATTTCTCCTATAGCGAGAAGGATAAGACCATTATTGGGCAAATGCTGTACGCTACAAATAAAATGATTTCCAGTCTACAAGCATCCATCGCCGTAAAAAACCACCAGCCCGAATTATCTTTATTCGTACCGGGAGAAGATTACCATGAAATGGGAAGTTGCCGTATGGGCAACGACCCTTCCACTTCTGCCACGAACTCCTATGGGCGTATACACGGAATGTCCAACCTATATGTGGCTGACAATAGCGTTATCCCCTACAGCGGGGCCGCCAATCCTACATTGACAACGGTTGCCTTAGCGATCCGCACGGCAGACCATATTATTCATCAATTAAAATAAGTATCTTACAGGAATAATCAAATACCAAATGTATTCCCGCCGTTAACCGAGAGGCAGCTCCTTCAATGGTACCATAGATTCTGAGGGAACATAGTATTTAAACGGGTTCTCATCAATAACGCCAAGAAGCTGCTTGCGATAAGGAGAAGCGTTTTCCAAAAGCCTGTCTGAAGCCGTTCGATAATCAATAGGCCTCATCCAGATCGGGCTGTAGCCCAGAAACAACTGCCGGCGTGTAAATTCCGAGCGATTAGGCGCCCCAGCATGCCATAGGTTTTGTGGGAAAATGAACACATCACCCGGTTTGCCGCATATTTGCACTTCACCTGCCATCTGACCATGAACATCCTGACTCTCTGGATGAAAGTGCTTATTATGCGAACCAGGAACAATTTTCGTATTCCCACGGTCCGGCCCCGACATGTCGCTCAGAATATAGCAGGTTTTAATATAATAGGTAGAGGTAATGCCGTCTTGCTTCGGAAACTGTGGATGCGGACCGTCTTGATGCCAGTTGATGAAACTATGCGATTCCGTTTTTACATCGTTCGGGTTCGGTTTGCGTATGGTCAAATGTGAGATGTGCAGCTGAATATTATAGCCCAGCAGATTCACCATTAGCGGAAGCAGCGTCGGCTCGTCGATAAGTGAAGCTATTTCATCGTCACGCTCTACACTGTTATAGATGTTATGAGCTAATGATTCCGGCTCTTCGGCAACGATTCGGTCAATGGCAGCATTCAAACGATTAACTTTATCTTCCGACAGAACACCTGGCAAGATCAAATAACCATTCTCGTTAAATTGTTGAATTAGCGCTGGAATATCCAGTTTTGTTTGTGTCATGTGAATACACTCCTCCTATTAAATAATGGCCACTTTTTTACTCGTGTAAATTTATCTTTTAAAAGAAAAGGAAGGCACTTTCCCCTTCCTTCTCCTCAACTTCTACTTCACATAACCGAGCTCTTTGATTCGTTTGTCCGCTGCATCTAAGTACGCTTTATAATTCATCGAAGTTTCCAATGTCTTCAGGAAGCTGTCATACTCGCTGAGCGGGCGCTTGCCATACATGAATTTGGAGAACTCTTCTTCAATATAGCGACTCGCGTCTGCGGCATTGTAGCCACTCGGCATATCAACGAATCCAGCCAATCCATCAATGTGCGGCTGTTTGCTTGCGAATTCCATAAATTTAGCCTGCGGTCCGAATTTCACCGTCAAATACTCCATTTCCGGGCGGCCTGCGAATTGATACAGCCAGAAATAGCCACCTTCTTTGCCCATCAGGTCTGTTGGGACAACTTTACTGCCATCGAGGTTATAATGCTTGCCTTTCACCCCGTATTGCACCAACAAAGAACCATCCTTCGAAGAAACATAATTCAATAAGTCAATGACCTTCTGCAGCTTCTCCGGATTTTTCTCAAGCGACTTCGGAACCGCGTACAGCGCTGCTGCCTTCCCAATGTCGTAGGCGCTTGCATATTTGCCGCCTGGTCCTTTGATTGCATCAACCTGTACCCATTTGGCATTCGGATTCACAGCTTTAATTTGCTCGACAAATTGATCCTTCGTAACATTCGGCCAATCCAGATAGACGATACCCGCTTGCCCTTTAATCGCTTTTTGTTGATGCTGAAGACCTGAGTTGGCCAGCAGCTCAGGATCCACCGAGCCGGAAGCAATCATTTTCTGTACGAAAGCAAGCGCATCCTTCATCCCCGAATCATACAGTGCATTCACTACTTTATTATCCTTGACATAAATGCTTGGTGTGCCGCCGTCCATGCCTACGCCATAAGCTCCGAAAACAGTATCAAATGCACCCGCTTTGCCGCCAGTGAGCCCGTACGTATCTTTTTTTCCATTGCCGTCTGGGTCCTTCTCTGTGAATGCTTTGGCAACTTCGAGCAATTCTTCCGGGGTGGTAGGAACTTTCAGATTCAGTTTATCGAGCCAATCCTGCCGAATCCAGTACGTATTGTAGGGAACTTGCGGCGACTTGGCGATAGCATATGTTTTGCCGTTCAGCATCCCTTTCTTCAAACTGTCAGCCCCAATAAAGTTTTGCACCGTCTTAAGCTTATCCAAATAAGGCGTGAGGTCCAGCAAGAGACCTTGATCCGTAAATTGCTTTAATTGCTGGCGGTCTACAGCGAATAGATCCGGGAAGTTCGCGGATGACATCCGTACGTTCAACTGATTTTTGTAATCATCGCCGGATGCATACACGGTCAGATTGAGATCCGTGCCCAGCGCCTTATCCAGTTCCTGCTTAATAACATCCTGATCAGGAGAAGGAAGACCGCTTCCCGTTTCGATAATGTCAAGCTTAACCGGTTTACTGCTGGCTGCGGTTGGGCTGCTCTGCGCAGTTGAGTCAATAGGCTTATCCGCAGCAGGTTTTCCTCCGCAGCCAGCTATAAGTGTTCCACCAGCGAAAGTCATAGCGAGAAGAATTGGCACGAGCAATTTCTTTTTCATAGATACCCCTTCTTTCTTTGAAAGTGACAGATGTTTCTATTGTCGCCGTTACCGAACGAACCAGGCTGCAGTCCTGAGTCATTCAACATACGGGGTCAACCTTTGACGGAGCCCATCAGCATGCCTTTGGTGAAATGCTTTTGAATGAACGGATATACAAGAATGATCGGCAAGCTTGCAGAGACAACAGACGCCATTTGCATCGTTTCAGTAGGAAGCATATTTTCGGCATTTTCCAGCGGTTGCTGGGTCAGCATGAGAATCTCGCGAATAACGACTTGCAGTGGAAATAAATTGCGGTCTGTCACGTACATAATCGCCTGGAAAAATTCATTCCAATGACCCACCATGTAGAACAACCCAATCGTGAGCATAGATGGAATAGAGAGCGGCAATACGATTTGCCATAAAATCCGGAATTCCTTCGCGCCATCCATCCGAGCCGATTCAAACAACTCTTCAGGGAGGCTTTCAAAAAAACTTTTCATGATCAAAATATTAAAGCTCCAAATCGCATTCGGTAAAATCATGGACCAGACGGAATCCAGAAGCCCTAACGATTTCACAACCAAATAGGTCGGAATGAGTCCCCCGCTGAACAGCATCGTAAAGACGACCATAAGCAGGAAATAGCTTCTGCCAGGGAGATTGCGGCGGCTAAGCGGATAAGCCATCAACGAAGTCAGGATCAGGTTTACCAGCGTGCCCACCACGGTGATGAAGATCGTCACCCAGAAAGCTTTTGGGATATTGGTTTCGGTGAAAAGCTTGTGGTAAGCGCTAAAGGTGATGGACTTCGGAATCAGGATGAAGCCGCCGTTCTTCAGTACCTCAGAGAAAGGTGTGATGGATACGGCTATCACATACATCAGCGGCACTATGGCCGCTAGCGCAGCAAGCCCGAGAATGAGGACAACGATCGTATTCACGATCCGGTCTTCCCAGCCTCTTACCATATGCCCTCACCCCATTTCTTGGATAACTGATTGGAACCGAGTACCAGAACGAGTCCAATAAACGATTTGAACAATCCAACGGCTGCCCCCAGAGAGAAGTTGAGCTGCTGCAGACCTGTCCGGAACACCCAGGTGTCCAATATGTCGGCAACTTGATAAACTTGAATGTTATACAAAATATAAATTTGATCGAACCCGGCATCCATAATATGACCCAGCTTTAAGATGAGCAGAAGCACAATCACATTGCGAATGCCTGGCAGCGTAATGTGCCAAATCATCCGCAGACGGCTTGCGCCATCCACGCGAGCTGCCTCGTACAAGGTCGGATCGATCGCTGTCATCGCTGCCAAGTAGATAATCGCGCCCCAACCGAGATCTTTCCAAACTTCGGAACTTACCAGAATCGTCCGGAAGTAATCGATCGATGTCATGAAGCCTATCGATTGTCCGCCGGCATCTTCGATAAAGCGGTTGACAACCCCGGAGTTCTGCGAAAGGAGTGCGATTAAGATGCCGTATATAATGACCCAAGATAAGAAATGCGGCATGTACGTTAGCGTCTGTACGACCGTTTTAAACCAGCGCAGCCTGCATTCATTAAGCAGCAGCGCCATAATAATTGGCGGGGCCATGCCAAAGACCAACTTATAGATACTAATAATGAAAGTGTTGGCCATGAGCTGTCCGAAATACGGAGAATTAAAAAATGTCTGAAAATGCTTGTACCATGGATCAGCCCAGCCACTGCCGAGAATGCCATCCAATATTTGAAAATCCTTAAACGCAATAATCACACCATACATCGGAATATAGCGGAAAATAACGTAATAAATAACACCGGGCAAAAGCATGAGATAAAAAGCTCGAAAAGCCCAAATCTGCTTCGCTGTTAATTTAAGTTTTGTTTTCTGCCCAGCTACAATTTGCTGTTCCATTCGGCCACCTCTTTTCCATCTGTTCACTCGCTTACTAACGGGTTGAATTTAGTATAGCAAGCGCTTTCTTTGGAAAATATACAGGGATCCTGCGAAAATGTCCGAATTATTGCAAACGCTTTATTTGGTTTTTTCTACCTGTTCATGTTCCACAGCGGGAAGTTCGATTCGAATCAACGTACCGCTTTCTGGCCGGGAGAAAATAGACAATCCGTACTCCGTTCCGAAATGCAGCCCAATTCGTTCTTGGACATTCATAATCCCGATTCCTGTGAATCTATGTTTACTCGGCGCTTTGTGCCGCTCTTCAAACAGACTGTTCAAGACCTCTGAGTTCATCCCAAGCCCGTTGTCCCTGATCGTAATAATCAGTTTATCCTTCACGCACTTCGTCCGAATACGGATCGTTCCCTCACGCTTGAGCGGAACAATTCCATGGAAAATGGCATTTTCCACAAGCGGCTGCAAGGTTAGCTTCAGAATTGTTTTGGATAGCGTTTCAGAAGCGGCGTCGATCTCCATCGTGAACTTATCACCGTATCTTACCTTCTGAATGTACGCATACATGCGCAGCCCTTCCAACTCGTCCGCCAAAGTGACGAACTCCGTGCTTTTATCAAAGCTGAAAGACAGCAAGCCAACAAGTGTCTTGATCGTTTCCCGAACCTCATCGATTTTGTGCTGCTTGGCCAAAGAACTAATACAAGCCAATGTGTTATACAAAAAGTGGGGGGCGATTTGACTCTGCAGCATTTTCAGCTCGAAATGCTTCTTGCGGCGTTCCGCCTCCTTCGTTTCCTGCAGCAGATGATGGATCCGCTCCATCATGGCGTTATAGCTTCGGGCCAATCGGCCGATTTCATCATTTCCAGTCGCGTGTAGGGTGTGAAGAACTTCCATATCTCGAACCCGGTCCATCTTCGCAACCAGTGTACGTACAGGCAGCGTAATATACCGGCTTATCATATAGGTGCTGATTAAGACAAGGAATATCCAGAAAACGCCCGCCGTGCTGAAATTTCGGTAAAGGCTGCGAATATTTTGATAAAAAAAACTATTTTCATAGAAAGCAATAAAATACCAGCCAAGCTTATTCATCCCGGACTTCACAGCAACCAAATCGCCTTCCGAGCCTGTAATCTCCGCTGCTCCTAGAGGAAGTTCTGACACCTTGTCGACAAAGCCTGCATCCAGCTCCGGCGGGAACACAGACGTATTATACGGAAGCAGTCGGTAGGAGCTAAGCGGGAGCCCGGCATCGAACGAATGAACAACATTCTTTTTGTTGGTGATGATCGCAAATGTTTGATTCTTCGTATTCATGAATTGAGCGATTAGATTCGTTAATTGAACAAGATCGATTTCCACGACAGCAATCCCTTTGAATAATTTCGTCGAAGAGGATTGAATCGGCAGAACGAAGGCTACAGTTTTACCCGACATAGGGGACTGATAGGGCTCAGTGATAAACATCCCGTAGGTTTGCTTGGCTTTCGTGAGCAGTATGGGAATTTGAGGATTGCCAATAATATCGAAGGTGGTTTGAGAGTTGGAAATAACATGACCATCTTCACCGACCAAATAGAGCGATTTATACAGCGTTCTGTTCATATTCGCATACGAACGCAGAACATCCGCTGCCTCCTTCTCTTTGCCTTCGTTCAACAAATCTTCACGGGTCGAGATAAGCATAAGAATATTTTGCACATTGTCCAGATAAGCATTCATATACAGATTGGTTCGGTCAATAATAATTTGGGCGTCCGACACGACCTGCCTCCGGAACAATCCTTCCGCTTCGCGCAAGTTGATCCAGCCAAGCCCTCCTAGCAGAACAAGCGTTCCCAGTGATAAAAAAAGAAAATGTTTGGCCAACATGCCCCAACTGCCAAACCAGGATATAAGCGCTTTCATATTGTCATCAGCCCTTTTTATAATCTGTTGGTGCTACCCCGGTCCAATTTCGGAAAAGCTGCGAAAAATAGCGGTAGCTGGGAATCCCTACTTGCTCGGCCACTTCGTACACTTTAAGCTGCGTGTTCTGAAGCAAGTTCACAGCCTTCTCCATGCGCATCCGAGTGACATAATCGTTGAAGGATTCACCGGTTTCTTCCCGGAACAGACGGCTGAGGTAATACGAGCTCAGCCCCACCTCATCCGCAACGGAGGTCAGCGTAATCGGATCTCCCAGCTTGCTCACGATAATTTTTTGTGCCAGTTTGACTTCTTTTCGAATTCTCCGTTCATCACTTGTTCCTGTCTGTTGCGGATTGGATAACTCCCGGCGTATTCGTTCCTGCTCATAATCCCTTAAATCGGTTTCACGTCTGATCGCCGCTCTCGCCTTTTCAATCGCTGTCTTCATGTCTGCTTCATCAAACGATAGCTTCGTAAAGTAGTCCAAAGCCCCTAACTTCAGCGCTTCTTGCGCATAATGAAAGTCGCTATGGCAGGTTAACAGCACGAATTGGATGAGTGGAAATTGTTTTTTTGCGATGCGAAACAATTCCAATCCATCCATGATGGGCATGGTGATATCCGAGATAACTAGATCAGGCTCCAAGACCTTGCACAGCTCCAAAGCCTCTTCTCCATTCTCCGCTTCTCCGACCAGTTCAGCCCCAAATGAAGGCCATGGCATAGACCGGAGTTCTTGTCTTAACGGCAATTCATCATCAATGATCAGTACACTTATCGGTGTTATAGACATGTAGACCTCCTCCTTATGAGTGGAATCACCCACACTATTATGACAATAATACCAATAATCTAACCTTTTGTTTATATAGAATGTTGTGAACACACAAGAAGCCCATCTCAAGTTTGGATGGGCTTCTTGTTCTAGCTGGTGGTGGCGGCGTTGCTGTGGCGTTGGTTAAGGTGCTGGAGGAGCCCAAACTTCAAGTTCCACATAATGGCTGTACGCATTGAGTGTACTTCCATTCACCCACAATTGTACATACCCTGCGTTCGTTGTAGCAAATGGAATATCCTTTCCGGTGCGAATTAGGCGCATAAATTTGCACCTCAACAATGTGTTTAAATTGGTTAGCCGTGTTGCCATGGCCGATAATTTTCACATATCTTGCCTGCACATCAGCAAAATCGTAGACCTTAATATCAGCAGATGTTCCTCCAACCATAGAACTCTCGCTATATACATTGGTCCATACGGAGTTATCGTTTGACACCTGAATATTGAATGTAGTTGCTAGGGAAGCCTGACTCAGAAAGTTAATGCCCAAATAACCAATGGGCTGCGATTTGCCAAGGTCATACTGGATCCATTGATTGTCGCCCAAGGAAGTCCATCTGGAATCCAAATTATTGTCCAGTGTATTCAGCGCCACATTGCCGTCGTTGCTGCTGTCCGTTACTGCATACACTTTCTGACGCAGAGGCTCGTTTGCAATTGGCGTTGAAGCAGGAGAATCTATATCGATACTTTTGGAAGTGGTCGCTTTATTCAGCATCCTCTTCTCAATGGTCGTTTCAATTTTCCGATTGTCTGTGCTGTTAATTCCACTGCCGAGGGCGACGATTTCATCGTCAAACATAAACCAGGTTTTTCTCGCTTTAAGCGTGTTGTTCACGGCTTTCAAATCCATGCCCACTGCCGCATATTGATTAAGAAGCTCGCTGCCCCCCGTCCATGCATTGGGACTTAAATAATTCGTATTGGAATTATCGGCTCTGGTCATCGTATCCACTGTGGTACCGGGCAAGCAGTACAGGTTTACAGTTGGAGAGAAATCTGCCCCTTCTGTGATCCCCTAACGGTGAAAGAACCGATTCATAATTAGCAATTCGGCTAGACGACATGCTAACCCCGAATCCGAAGCCAGGTTTCAGATGGACAGCTCTGTCCATACCTGCATACACTTTCGTTTAAAACCTTTTCTCCTCTAGGAATGATATTCGAATCATTGAGCACAGACTTCGCCATTCTCAAGCTATCTGCGGGTGGTGCTGACTGCGACAATCGCAATATACCTCCCATAACTTTATGCCCTGAAACCTGGTCTTGATAATAATTTCTTCCAATTTCCCGGCCTCTGATCATATCCATCAGGGCACCTTTGTAGATAAATGGCTCATACGAGTCGTATACCCATCCAAGATCGATTCATAGGCAGTTTGCGCAAAATCAATTGGGCAGCCTCATGATTTCGTTCCTGTATAATACGCTCCATCGCCGAGCTCAAAGACTCATGAAAGGCTCGCGGATCAATCGGTTTCAGAATATAGTCCAGCGCGTAGAGCTTGATGCTGCTTTGCGCGTATTGGAAATCGTCGTAGCTGGAAACGACCATGTACTTCATCCAGGGATACAGCCGATTGATATGTTCGATCAACTCTAATCCATCCATGGCCGGCATTCGGATATCCGTGATGCACAACGCATAATAGTCTTCTAGCCATTCCAACGCCATAACGCCATTTGAAGCCGTTCCCGAAACGACCGTTGTGTCGTTATACCCCGACACGGATTTAGACAAACTGCTGCATATTAACATGGAATCATCTACAATAAGCACTCGAATCATGTTATACCCCCCTCTTAGGATCGATACGGGAAACGAATGATAATACGCGCCCCGCCTTCTGGCAATAATCGCTCTACAGAAACTGGCGAATATTCGCTATGCTTTTAGCCAAATCTCCGTAAGGTACGATAACAATAACTTTCCAGTCGGTGCCTGTGATCGTTTGATAAACGAACATTTGTTTCGATTTTGCGCTGTAATAGGAGCCCGAGAGGTTGGAGCTGATATTCATAAAAATGCCTGGATCCAGCTTTGTATTGATTTGCCCAGGGTCGGGGTAGGATACAATCGTTCCCAATTGATCAATAATCATGCCAAGCCCGTTCTCGCCCAGCTGGATTTCATTTAATATTTGCTGTTTAGCATGAAGGGAAATATCGATTGCCAAATAACCGGTTTGTTCGGCAAAACGAAACTTTTGTGCATAAGTTAAAATAGGGATTCTCATCGAACTCCCTGCTTTATCGGTGTACTGATCGTTCATCGCATAATAGCGTGAAATTTTTCCTGTCAGATCCATACTTTCCAGCCACGATTCATTCTTCATCGAATACTAAGGTGCCAGAATGGATTCCCACACATATATTCGTTCCGATAGGTGCTCTCGTTCCCCTTCTCGTTATACAACTTGATGGACAAAGTTTCTGGATGATAGGTGGTAAAGGGGGTAATCCATTTTTTTTCTATCTTTTGGTAGCTATCGAAGAGATCATATTTATCATCGGGCCTAGTCTTTAACCAATCCTGAAACTCTCTGCTTCCGCTAATCGTATGAAAGAACTGTTCATTATCCCTTAAATATCGGCCCAAGTTCAGGTTGGCTTGCTTCAGAATCTGATTACTGAAACGCACCACATCATTATTGATCGCCTCAGAGCTTTTAATGAAGCTGAATGTGCTGATCCCGGTTACCGTCATAAAAATCATGGCAAAATAATGAGAATGAGCTTCCATTCCAATGAACTCCGGATCGCTTGAATCATGCTCATTCCCTCCTCGAACAGATGTTTACGCTTTCAGACTCCTTTGTCAAGATTTATGTTACCCAATATTTCTTCCCATCACCAGAGTTTAATAGGCGGAACCTAGCTAACCAAGTTCAGATAACTGTTAAGGTAAAAAAACGGCATCGCCGCCTTGAGAGATCAGCTTCTCAGTAGCGACAAAACCTATGGGAACTCTAGTGCGCTATTTCTGCAATAGATGGGATATGAGGGGCGTAGCGGAACTACAGGGTCTTATTTCCACGAAAAGCGCTGAATTTCCCGCTAGAAAGAAAAATAGCGGACTGTAGTTCCCTTAGCCTCGCGAAAAGGACACTTTTGGCTAGAATAGCGGACTGTAGTTCCCTTACCTCCGCGCCGAGGCAGCTGGGGTACCATTTTGACAGTATTTATTGGATTATATTTCCTTTTATGGATGTTTTTTAATAAAAAATGCCACTACCTGGAACGTAGCGGCATTAGTAAGGTGGCTTACACGATCACGGCCGTCCCACTTACGGCGACCATCAGCATGCCATCGCGAATAACTTCGTAATCAATATCGACTCCGACAATCCCATTTGCTCCCATCCCCGAAGCTTTCTGGGTCATCTCAGCCAATGCCGCATCTCTCGCTTCCTGAAGTTTGCCTTCGTAAGCGCGCGAGCGCCCTCCTACGAGATCGGTAATTGAAGCTTTGAAGTCTCTGAACACATTGGCTCCCATAATAACTTCATCGGTGACAATGCCCAAATACTGTTTGATCGGGGAACCTTCAATAGTTGATGTCGTGGTTATAATCATATATTTTCCTCCTCTATTGGCCTAACTATTTGGTTTGGTGATACGCTTGTACTACTGTCTTTCCACCGTGAAGCCTTCCTTCTCCAGCAATGGAACTACCCCTTGGTTGCCCAATCCGAAGAGTTGGTATATGCATGCAAGGATCCCGCTTTGTTGGCCTTATCGTTTTCACATCCCTATCCTACCAGCCCCAATGAAACAGAACCTAAACGGCTAGATAAACATCAGCTTAATTTTGCTCCCGCCGTTTAGGTTCTGTTCATGTGAGTATGCTACTATGGAAATGGAAAAGGGTGAAAATGATGACAAGTCTATCTGATATTAAAATCGCAATCGTCGACGACGAGCCCTCGATTGTCACCATGCTGCAAATGGTGCTTCGCAGGGAAGGGTTTCATCAGCTGTACGCGGCTTCCACCTGCGCCGAAGCTCTCGATGTAGCAAAGCGTGAAGCCCCCGATATCGTCCTGCTCGATATCATGCTTCCCGATGGCAGCGGTCTGGAGCTCATCTCCAAGCTCCGCGAATACGGGAATCCGCATATTTTGTTTCTGACAGCCAAAGCTTCCGATCTTGATGTCCTGCGAGGATTCGCCATGGGCGGGGACGATTATATTACGAAGCCCTTCAATCCTCTAGAGGTGGCCGCGAGAATTCTGGCGCGTATACGCCGTCTGGAGCCGGAAGCTCCCTCAACCAGTCCCGTGAAGGGGACCGAACCGGGCGTTTACCGATTCGGCCGCTTCACCCTCAACGAGGCGGAGGGCGAGCTGATTGTAGCTGGGCAGCCTGTTCCTTGCCCAGCGCAGGTGTTCCAGCTGCTGCTGCACTTCTGCAAGTTTCCCGGTATCGTATTCTCCAAAACACAGCTCTACGACAAGGTTTGGGGAATCAACGGACAGGGCGATGACTCGACCGTGATGGTGCATATCCGGCGTATTCGGGAGCGGATCGAGATCGACCCCGGCAACCCGAAGCTGCTGCTTACCGTACGCGGACTCGGCTACAAGCTGGTGAAGGAGCCACAGGAGCGATGAAGATCCAGCGGCGCATGGCATTCCATTTCACGTATCAATTGATTTTCTACGCCCTGCTGATACTGGCCATTACTCTGGTTGCCTGCATCCTATTTTTCCAGAACATGACGAGTAATGAGATACGCCGGAACTTTCCGGTTGGCGTCCTGCAACAGATCGCTCAAGAAGCTACTTCCAAAGACGGGACGATTCAGATCTCCCCCGAGTGGGAGAAGCTTATCGAGGAGAAAGGAATGTGGCTGCAGGTTGTCAGTGCCGAAGGAGCGGTGATCTACACCGTCAATACAACTCCGCATCATGCGCTACCAGCCTCCTACTCCATCGCTCAACTGCTCGATATTCAGGAGACACGGACGCTTGGGACGTATGCCGTACACACTCAGCTGAATTTTTCTTTCCAGGAGCCGCTTCTATATATGTTGGGCTACCAAAATCCTGACCTTGACCAGCTCACGGCTTGGTTCAACGCTTACGAACAGCATGGAATCGTGCGTAGCGAGGCGGTTCCCCTCTTGGACCAGCGGCTGCGCCAAAGCGGCAGTTATCTGGAGGTGATCAATCCCGAAAGCCAGATCGTACAAAGCATCGGCGATGGCGCATATGTGCAGAAGGCGTATCGACCGCTGGATATCCTGGCCATTCAGCAATCTCCCAGCAATTATGATACGAATATTGTCACCCATCGGGACAAGCTGAGCGGAATGACCTGGATCCTCTATACAACCCACACAGCGGGAGCCCCTCTTAAGCATCCTGTGATGGAAACGGCAACGCGTGCACTCGTCTGGTTTGCAGGACTGATCCTGCTGTTGGCGCTGCCGATCTCCATCTGGCATGGCTATCGCTACGGTCAGCCGCTGATTCTGTTCGCAGGCTGGTTCGATCGTATGCGCAAGGGACAATACGACCAGGTACTGACCGCCAAGGACGTACGCAAGGTATTCCGCCGCAACGGCACGTTGCGAATCAGCTATAGACTCTATAAGGAAGTGATCGAATCCTTCTATCAGATGACTCATCAATTGACTCAGACCGAGAAGGAACGGGAGCGGCTGGAGAAGGCGCAAGCGGAGTGGATGTCAGGAATCTCTCACGATCTGCGCACGCCCTTGGCCACAATTCAAGGTTATGGGTATATGCTGGAGAGCTTGCCTGAGCAATGGAGCCATGAGGAGATGCGGATCATAGGCGCGACGATTCGGGAGAAGGGGGATTATATGCTCGAGCTGATCTCCGACTTTTCTTTGATTCATCAGCTCAAGCAGGGTGATTCGATCATGAAGGTTCGAGAGATCGACTTGATTGAGTTGGTCCGCTGCTCCGTACTGAAGTATGTCAACGACACCATGATGTCCGAGTATCAGTTTCACTATGTTGGGGATGAGCGTCCCTTGCTGATACAGGCCGATGAAACCTGGCTGCTGCGGCTGATGGACAATTTGCTGTCCAACGCCGTGAAGCATAACCCGCCTGGCGTGATCATCACCGTATCTGTCGGCAGGATGAACGACAAGGCATGCATACGCGTAGTCGATAATGGCAAAGGGATGGACGAAGAAACGCTGCATCATCTGTTCAATCGCTACTACCGGGGAACGAATACCGAGGAATCCACAGAAGGCTCAGGGCTGGGGATGAGCATCGCCAAAACCATCGTGGAAGCGCACGGCGGTGAAATCCAGGTCCAATCCAAAGTGTGGCAAGGCACGAAAATTGAGATCCTGCTGCCCGCATACGCCAAAAATCCCGATGTATCACGGGTGTAAAATCCAAAAAATCAAGTAAAAGAGGCTACTCTTCTCATCACTAAATGATGGAAGAGTAGCCTTTTAAGTGACATAATTTTCAAAATAGATGGACTCCGTCTCTACCGGAAATTTTCAACATACTCATGCAGAAAGGCGTCTAGCGTGCGGGGCGCTCTGCCAAGCAAACGCTTCACAGTGTCATTAGGACTTTCTGGCACCACCGTAGACATAGTTTGAATTTCCACAACGTGGTTCGCAAGCCAAGGAGGCATATGCCCGTGCTCCATTAGATTGCGGAGTAGTACTGGGGGCTCCATATTAATGTAACTTATTCGCCGATTAAGCAGAGTGGATAGTTGACTCGCGATCTGGGGATAGCTGAAAATCTCCGAACCGGTAAGTGTATAGACTTGGCCTGATACCTCGCGGTTGATCAGAACTTCTGCGGCAACATCTGCGATATCGCGACAGTCAATGAAGTTACAGGGGGAGTGGCCCATGGAGCCGAAGAAAACATTTTGGGTTGTGATCGTTGGTGCAAGGCGCAACAAGTTTTGCATGAACGCATAAGGGCGCAACACCGTGTGAATGAGGCCCGATTCGCTCAGTACTTTCTCGATTTCTTGATGCCAGCCCGCCACTGCCACTGGAGAGCTTATCTCAAAGGCAGGACTGGATATTTTTACGATGTGTTTGATTCCAGCTTCGGCGGCAATCTGAATGATCGAAGTTTCCAATTCGATTTGTCTTGGACTGTTGGACATGGCAAGGAAGAGCTGGCTAGCTCCTGCAAACGCACGGCGCAGCGATTCGGGGTCGGAAGCATCAGCCGATGCGACCTCAATAGTCGAGCGGCCTTTTTCTCCGATCTGATTACGCAATTTCTCAGGCTCTCTGCTCAGCGCCCTAGCGGGTACACCAAGATCAACCAACCGTTCCAAAAGCGCACTGCCTATCGTACCTGTTGCTCCAATAATAACTATCATTTTTATCTTCTCCTTTTGGATGAAAAATTTGTTGTGACGGCAAGACGCCACCGCCATATCACTATCGTGCTTGCTATGAAGCCAGACAATGGGAAATCGATCCAGACACGACCGACCCAGGCTAGGTCATTGCTAGGAATCATAATTTCTAGCAAACCAGATGTCGCCCATGCGGCGAATAGGCCAAACATTGCTCCCATCAACGCGAACAGCCCAACCACAACCAAGTGAGGTGCGCCGCTGATCCACCGTTTATGGACTCCTCGGCTGCGCAGCCAAAGGCCAAGCATCCAAGCCACCAAGGCCGATGTTCCGCCAATTGTGGTCAACGCCCCTAATTGGAGCCCCTTGTCGGCAGTAACCAATCCCCCGATACCTGCCATGATGGCAGGAGAAACATAAGCCATTAGTATTTCACGCCACAGCACAAAACCCTTTGCGCCAGAACCACCAGACTTGATTTCGTAAGCACCATCTGTCTGATTCGGGTATTCCATTTTGTTCATTTAGTTGCTCCTTTCTTCTTTTAAATCGTCCAGCGCTTGCTTCAGTGACATATAATTAGGAACCTAACTATATAAGGGTAAAAATAGGCTAGCTTCACTAGCCCGTTCTACTCATTACTGATGTGTTGCTTTGGTTCACTCGGTTCGTCCGTAAGTGCTGAAATGCCTTGTGTAACTCGGCCTAGTAGATCAAGAAAAACGCTGCGCTCCTCGATACTAAGTAAGCCCACCATGGCTTCCAGCCGAGTGAAATGCTCAGGAGCCATTTCACGGAGCTTCTTCGCGCCTTGCTCTGTCAATATGACGGATTTCTGACGGCCATCTTCTGAGCTTGATCGTCGCGATACTAGGCCATCTCGCTCAAGAATGTCGATAAGACCAGTCACTGTAGCACGTGTAACACCTAGATGCTCCGCTAATTGCGAAGGCAGCTCTTCTCCTTCGTTATCTTCAAGGTCTGCCAATAAACGATATCGCCCTGTTGATAAACCGAATCTAGCGAAATGAATCTCCGAAGCATGACCAAGCCTGGCTCCCGCTGCCATTAGCCTAGACGCGACGAGTATAGCCTGTGCGTCTATGTCTAGGTTATAGCGATCAATCTGGCGCTTGGATTGTACAAGCGAGGGAATAGCATTAATGTCATTTGTTTGTTCATTATTGTTGTTCATATATATAGTATGGCTCCTAATTACTTTTGTGTCAATACATTTTTTACCTTCAAATTTACCTTCTAAAAAATGAAAATTATTTAGCTTTTAAGCTTAGCAAAATATTCAGAAACAACCTCGTCAATTTCTTCTTATATTCCCAGAAAGATATTTGCCCTATATTCATTTTGCTCTCGTGCATAACGGTGACCATTGGTTTTCACCACTTTTTTTAAAAAATACTGAAGTGTTTTGTTGCGTATCGCTCAACTATCGTTTCTCGTTAGCTTAATCACCAATGATTAAAGCCTTAACCATATCCCTTGTTCTTGAAACAGGAACAATATCGTCGTCTTCACAATGAAAAGCCCATATAGATACATCTTTTAGTAATAGAAATTGGAACTGCAGCAGCAAATAGTTCTGGTGATCTTGAAGCGAATCCAAGTCAGCCCGTAACCATCTAGCATACGAATATCCTCTCCACGTTTTTTAATACCGTGGAGAAATAACATTAATGGATAC
The DNA here is from genome assembly GCF_014640555.1 of Paenibacillus marchantiophytorum. GTDB lineage: Bacteria > Bacillota > Bacilli > Paenibacillales > NBRC-103111 > Paenibacillus_E > Paenibacillus_E marchantiophytorum. The sequence goes on from NZ_BMHE01000009.1 coordinate 214,219, forward strand.
CAGGAATTAATGAGATCCAGATAAATACTAGCCAGAAAACTGGCACAATGTGAATCCGCTATTAGGAGAAGATATCCTTGGATCAATAAACACTTAAAATTTTACATGCAATTTTGTTCAATAGTTACTTTATCATTACTAATTGTCACCTTTGAATTTCCCGATAGATATTCTGTATAACCACATACAGTCTCTTCTTTGGTAGCTCCTCTTGAATCGGTATATTTTATATATATTGCCCCTTCTCCTTTTAAATTTAATAAAGGGTTAATTTTCCTAGTTTCACCACTCATAATTTTCTTGGTATAAATATCATTTGAAGCCCCTTTTATTATTCCAGTCTCTATTAAAACAATATCATAGTCTGATTTGTTCTTTATTGTTACTGAAAAACTTTGGAATTGATCTGTTACATTTCTCAACCAATTAAATCCTATAAAAACTAGTATCATCAAAGAGAATACTGCAACTAACATAAATATAGATCTTTTTTTTATTTTCATATTTGCACCTTTTTTCGACAGTCTTATGTATTTCTCATGAGATCTGAAACTACAAACCTAAACGAGAGAATGGACCGTATTCACTCCTCCACTTAATTCCCAAACCTCATGTTTTGATTGTTCATAAAACCACGTCGCTCCTGCGCTCATCCATTTATTTCTGTAACTCTCAAACGTGTGACCCTCGTGGATATCATCAAATCCAAATTCAAAACCGCAACAGTGACAAATTTCAAACGATTCATTACCATCTGCATCATATGGTGCTTGTTGTAAATCATCATATCCACAAACAGGGCATATATGTTTCATAATCCCCTTTCGGGAGTGTTATCATTGAGCAATCCTGCCCGTTACTTGAGAAAGGGCAACCAATCCACATGGGCTGGCTGCCTTTTCATGTTTATTATTGAACTCTCGTTCCGTTAGTTTAGGCTATGTGACCCGACGTGACCAACAAGGGTATGGTCTTCATTTCATTGATTTTTTGGAGAGTATGGACATGCTTCGTCTTCTCGTCATCAGCCTCTGTGTGGAGATACCCCTCTACAAGTCTGTACCCGAATACGAGAAGGATTATCTCGTAGACACAATGATCGGCGATTCGGGATACAGCCGCATACTCCGAAAAGCCTTTGTAATACGCAGGGATGCATCGCTGGTAGTGTTCGACCATGTGATTGATATCCGGTTCATCCGCGATCAGGCTTGCGAGATCCTCACCCAGGTAGCCCCATCCGCTGGTATCCCAATCGATAAGCGCGAAATTCCCGTCAGCATAGATAAGATTGGTTACCCAGAAGTCACGGTGACATAGCACGAGGGGTAATTTTTCAATACGGGCGAATATCTCGTCTGCTTGCTCATCGATGTCGATGAGCATTTGCCGTAAGTGCAGAGGCAATTCGCAGTCCTCCGATCGTATATAATCGTAGACGACCGGCCATGACCGGTAATGCAAATACGTATTCTTCATGAGATTCGCATGGCTCAGATTGGTCAGGCTCTGCAACACGGCGGGTTGCTCCGCATACAGCTTGCCTTGAAAGCGCCCTAACTCCAGCGCGGCCTTTTCATACATGTCACCGGTCAAGTCTAAACCGGTTACGCCATCGATATATTCCAGCCACAGATGGTATTCATTAACTTCGGCATTAAACTCAGCGTAATAACATGTCGGCCAGCGAAGGGCTTGCGAGAAAGTCGCTCCCAAGTCAGATGAATAGAGATCATATTCCCGACGCCACGAATCCGGATCGCCGTAACGCTCCCATTTGTTCTGGATTTTTAGCACTATACGGTAAGGCAATTTTTCGCCATCCACGGTTTCGGCGATCCCCGTTATCAGGCACACATTTCCCACAGTTCCGCCATGTAATGGTATAGTTTGGCAGTCGGTGGAGATGATATTCGTCTTGAAGCGTTGGCTTAAAGCATAAATCAGCTTTTCAAGTTCAATATTCATTTATTCCTCCATTTTCTTCTTTGTCGATGAGGTAGCGCGTATTATCCTTGATACACTCGTTATCATGTTATGGGGCATAGATACCCATCTATTGAGAAAACGACAGCCGTTATACCAGCTGCTTCTTAGATGATTATATCAAATGTAATCCCTTATTTTGGGAAGACTTTAGTTATAACTATTCTGCCCTTTCGTTCAGGCAAAATAGAGATCTACTGACTGCGCGGCAGCCGGCGATCCCTATTGAAGTATCGTTCCCCGTTAGCTTAATTCACTAACTATTGCCCGCTCATGGTGGGTTTCCACTACAGCCGCTGCAATCCTTGGAGTTACACTTATTGCTTCCGGCTTTGTATCGCCCGCGATGGCTGTTGCATTCAAGCAAATTCCGGTTCTAGGACAAATCTATTCATTATGGGGCGAAAAAAACGGAGATCCCGGTGTTCAACAAGCCAAGGATTTCATCACAAACGTAAACCAAAGCGTGACCCATGGCAATGTGACTATGAATATTCCAACGTTGTTATTTGACAGGACCCGAATTCTTATGAACATAACCACTCCTGGAAACCGTCTGGCTTCGGAGCCTAATTCGCTGCATTCCGATGCCAATAAAGGGGCAATAGATAAGTCCAGCTGGGGTTTCAGGACGGTGGGAAGACAAAGATATGGTCAAGAAGTACATCTCTGAGCTAGAGACCGTACTTTCGGTGCAATAGTTCATCTGCAAAAAGGACCTTATTATCTAGGATTAAAAGGGTATGCAAACCTACTAAAGACGGAGCCATAATTGGCTTCGTCTTTTATTTAAATGACTTTAACCCTTGTCTGGCCTAACTCAAGTCATCTTGTTCTCTAATGTTTTGATGAATATCTATTCCGCCTTTACTCCCGCTTCAAAAGAACGCTTGTAAACCTACATGCTCTACATATAGAGTTTCCCACGAATATTAATTGATTCGCCAACCATTAAAACCCTCCTTTTAATTACTCTTTATATACACCATATTATTCTGCTACGTTGCGCAAACTGCCCGTTACTTGAATAAAAAAAAGAGGAGCTGCCGGTGGCAAGCCCCTCAACTATCGATCTCCCGCTAGTTCAATGGTGAGACCATTATTGTGGGAGTTCCGAAATGACTCCATCCAAGGGTCCTATCATCTGGACAAATTCTCCTGTATTAGCCTGGATAGTTACTCCATACCCATCAACCATAACAGACCATTGCCTATTTCCTATAATTTTGTTCCAAACCGTATCATTCGTAAGCATACAATATTCAGATGATTTCTGTGTATCTATATCTTCGTTCATTTTGGTGTTGATTACTTGAATATATTCTTTTGCTTTGATAATAGCATTATCTTCTGTAAGAATGGGTTTTTGTAATTGATAAATACTGAAGTGTTTTGTTGCGTATCGCTCAACTATCGTTTCTACGTTAGTTAAATCATATCAGCTCTGAAATAAACATTGGTGTGGCTCCATCCTCTGTATTAAAGCCAAATTTATTGTAGAAATCCACTGCATGAGGATAAGAAATTAATACTTTTGTTTTACACCCTTTATATCTATCAAGCATCATATTCATTAATTCCTTACCTATACCTTTACTCTGATAACTCGGATTAATAAGCATATAATGAAAATATACCGTTAAAACACCATCCGACAAAGCATTTATTAAACCGACAAGCTTCCCTCCTTCCCAAGCTGTAACAATTGAATGAGACCCTCTTATTGCTTGTAAAAGCTCATTTGGATACTTGCCAGACTCCCATTCTACCGAAAGGAATAACTCTTGGAGTGCATCCTTAGTGATATCCTCTATGCTTGAAGCGTAATAAATACTCATCCCTATAACTTCCTTTCATACTATCTACGGCTCCTATATTACCATTAAAAATATGTACAGAATATGGATTGACTGAAGAAGCATTTGTATTCATTTACATAGAGAATTCATAAAAACACCTCTCTTGCTTAAACATACTAATCCTGAGAGCTTATAGCGTTAAACTTCCCAATAGCATAATAGCAAAAGGAGCAACTGCCGCGGCAAACTGCTCCAGAATTGTTTGAACTAACGTTTATCGTTAGTTGAATAGCGGACTTTGTTATCTATTACTTCGAATTGACCCAAATATTTTTATTATTATTCTTGAAAAACCTTGAAAGAAGTCACTTATATATTTGACTAGGAATCCTACCAACTTAAAGAATAGTGAAATTGCTATTATAAACACAAACAGTTTTAAACCAGTTTCTATAAATTCTATTGTAGGAGTCATAAGCACCTCTGCCTAACAAAGATAACAATAATATACCACATATTGGAACTATACTGCCCAATAGCTTAATGACAAAAGGAGCCGCGAAAGCTGCTCCTTTTGTCATTAACTATCGTTATCCGTTACTTTAACTAGGCTTCCCATTCATGCTGGCAGCCTCGTCCTGATTTCTTATTGAACAAACGATTTTCCTAGTTGAACGATACTTAGACAATATCACTAACTATATATTTTATTCCACGACGTTCATCCCATTGGCGGTGAAGTTCCTGCGAACGGATAGCCAAGTCCTTATAAGGCATTGATATAACAGAGATTTTATCGAATTTATGTCTAAAGTGATTTCCCTTCTTCATGATTCTCATAGCCCCCAAGTAATCGTCACTTAATGCCCAGACAGCTTTAGAGATATCGGCTAAAATTAATGCCCCTGAACACATTGGACAGGGTTCTACTGTAGAATATAAGGTGCATTTATTTTTATAAGTAGGGTCTAACAATTTCTCCCCAGCCTGTCTTATTACATCAATTTCTGCATGGCACGTGGGGTCATTATTAGTGAAAATTCTATTTCTCCCTTTGCTTAAAATATTACCATCTGGATCAACCAATACCGCACCTATTGGTACTGATCCCTCTCTAAAGGCTATCTCAGCCTCTTCTAAAGCAATCTCAAGGAAATATCGATCTATATCCATAGCTACTAACTCCCCCTTACGGTATTTATCATATTAATTCGGCAATATAGAAGTTATACCTTCCTCTGTTAACTGCCCCTTTACTTCAATGAAACAAGGGACAGCTGCCGGCTGCGGCGATCTGTCCCTTGTTTTGCACTTATAGTTCACCTTAAGTTTAAAAGTCGCAATCTTAAAATCATTAAGTCTTCATCGAAATACTGTTCATCAAACTTTAAAGCATCTGGTTCTTTACCGTAAACTTCAAACCCCAGCGAGACATATAAGCGTTTTGCTGATTTGTTATTAGACACAACCGTCAAATGAATCTGTTCCAACCCTTCACATTCTTTTGTTGCTCTTTCAATCAAGGCTAATAGAAGGGCTTTACCTACCCCCCGCCCTCGAAATTGAGGCTCTACGTACATACCGTAAATGTTTCCTTTATGTGCCGTCTTAAGCCTGTTCTCACGTGAAAAATTGACAATGCCAACTAATGTGTTACTGTCGTCAAAACATCCCAATGTAAATTGATCTTTTGTATGGTGTATCCTTTCTATAATGTGCCCCAGTGGTTTAGTTTCTTCTTGCTCATACGTTGATCCAAATGCATTGGGGTCATTTTTTAATGCACGCAACCTTACTTCTCTATACACTTGGGCATCAGAGTCATTCAATAGACGAATGTTCATTAGTCACTTCCGATCATTTATCAAATTGTTCAAAATAAAACTTGCGGATTGAAGTAAACTGCCAGTCAGCGGAGTAAAGGGCTACTACACGGCAGTCCTTCAGATGTTTAACTATCGTTTCGCGTTAGCGAAATAACCATAACTACTTACTTATGTTAGGGTCCGCACTTTTGTAGTTATTGATTTTGTCTCATACTTTTCCATTGTAGTAATTTTCCATATTCATTATCCATATTTCAAAAACTATAAAATAAATAGCAATTGTTATAATAGAAACCTTTATACTAAACTTTGAGACCACACTATAGAGCATGAAAACAAAGAAGAAAACGATTAGTGGCAAAACTAAGTGATATAAAATTAACTCTTTCAAATTTATCATAACTGGGGGGTCAGAACCCTCACCAAAAATAGAATATTCCAGAATCATCGTATCGACTAATCCATAAAATATAGTTAGAAACAGAACTGGAACCGACTTAATTATATACTTCAAAGTTATCCCACCCAATTTAGCTGATCTTCAACCCGCATTAATTGCCCTTTAACAAACTACTCCATGAAATGAATTTAATAACTTCAATTAACGTTCGCCGTTAGTTTAATCATAGTTGGTTTAAGCAGTTCGAAGTATCGTCACGAGACAAGAGCCTTGTACGATGAACCATCCAGAAGCTTTTTACAGTGTTTAAAAATGCGAAACCCTCTTCAATTAGCAGCAATGCCTTTTCCGGTGATTGCTCCTGAGGATAGTAAGATTGTACCGAACGAAAGAAGGATCCCAATATGCTTCCTACTTGGGGTTCATTGGCGAGCAGTAAGACAGCGTCATGTTTTTTCAAATTCCATATACGAATCCCATCACAATGAATTACAGTCAGAAATTGAAAGACCACAGGCCATACAACCGTGCACATTAACCTTGCGCAACGTTCAATCCGATCTTCCCCATGGTCCAATAATTGATGCGGATGAAATGCGACTTCTGGCTTTAGTCTGTCCAGTGAGGCTACAGCATCCTGTAAAATTTGATCGTTTGTTGCTTCTAGCTCCAATAATTGCCCAGCTAAAAGTTGATAACTACCAGGAATCGGTGGTAAAAATTTATTAGTCTTTGGCGTAATAACGCTGAATTGAATATAACGGAACGGATGGACGTTTATTTCGGATAATGCTTTGTGAAGACTAATACAGGTTTCAGCAGGTATCGTTCCTAATTCATTAAGACCAGTATCATCCACGTAAAGTACGTAATCGATGTCACTACTACCAGGAACAACACCGCCTTTAATAGCCGACCCCTGAACTATCAATCCTCTAAAAGAAGAGTTAATATGCTTTAAAACGATATCACGCACAGTTAAATTGATTCGTTGAGCAGCAGATTGAATGGACTCCATTAATGTAATCACCTCATATTTACATATAGAAATTACGCAATCATCTCAAATCGTAACTATGTTGTCAATCTTTTTTTAGGTGAGCAAAAGGCTGCCGATCGTGCCGGCAGCCTCCCGTTGATGTGTATTGAACAAACGTCTCCCGTTAGTGTAGTCCTTTATCCTGCGGTAGCCGATTCGAAATTTATTGAGCTATCGTTCTTACGTTAGTGTACTAACTTAGGCTGAACTATTTATCATTTAAAACCCGCACGTTGTAGTATCTCTCTGACAAAGTCGCCTTTGGCATTCGTGTAAGCCAAACGGTCGTTCTGGTATCGTTGTGCAAGTTCCACCTTTAAGTCACCATATTGTTTAGCATCCTCTGGATGGCTTCTTAAATAGTCTCGAAATAGGATATGACGCTTATACTCTACGTTATCCAGGGTGCAGACATATAGATGATGCCAAG
>NZ_BMHE01000010.1 GCF_014640555.1 Paenibacillus marchantiophytorum
GCCCCCGCAACCAATCTTCTTACAGAAGATTTTGTACATAGTGTGGAGCTGTGGTGTAGTGGCCTAACATGCCTGCCTGTCACGCAGGAGACCGCGGGTTCGAATCCCGTCAGCTCCGCCATTTTTTTATTTATGGCATGAGTCATTAGCTCAGTTGGTAGAGCACCTGACTTTTAATCAGGGTGTCGTAGGTTCGAATCCTACATGACTCACCATTCTTTGATCACCGATCAAAGTTTTTCTGTTTATGCGGTCATGGCGGAATTGGCAGACGCGCACGGTTCAGGTCCGTGTGGGCTAACCCCCCGTGGAGGTTCGAGTCCTCTTGACCGCATCACGCAAAGAGTTTTCCTTTATCCTTTTACAGGGACGAGGGGAAACTCTTTTTTTTTTGCAAATCATTCAAATTACTGTTGACATTGATTATTATTATCACTAATATCAAATGTAGCGATTGAAGTGAGTGGCGGGGAGTGATCGAGATGAAAACGATTAAATACTGCTGTAGAAACGAGAAGTTCGGGTCCAAGCAAATTTTCAAATCCTTGAAAAACGAATATCCTGACCTCAAGCAGAAAAAGAAGGATTGCTTAGGCAACTGTAAGCATTGCAAAAAAGAATGTATCGCGATGATTGGTAAAAAAGATTTGCTGTGCGCGGCTTCGCCTGATTTACTTTATGCTCAGATTAAGCAAATTATTGCTGAATCCAGAGCTGAAAGCGTGATGGCGTGAATATAGATCTGTTAAAATTGTTACTTCCGTTTGTATTTGTATGCGGAGTTCTGGTAATCTTGTATGTATGGGGAATTAATAAAAGCTAACCATACAGAAGGGATGTGTGCATCAATGTTAAATGATACACTAACTAGCGCTCTTAACGAGCAAATGAACTATGAATTTTACTCGGCGCACGTCTATTTAGCGATTGCAGGTTACTGCGCAGGGGAGAGCTTGGATGGTTTCTCCAACTTTTTCAAGGTGCAAGCTGAAGAAGAGAAGTTCCATGCGATGAAGATTTTCAAATATATCAACGACCGCGGTAAAAAGGTCAGCTTTGCTGGCATGGAAACGCCAGTCAATGAATATAAATCCATTCTGGATGCTTTCGAGCACGCCTACCTGCATGAGCAAGAGGTAACCAAACGCATTTATCATCTGTCAGATTTGGCACTTAATGATAGAGAGCATGCAACGATGCAGTTCCTCAAATGGTTCATCGATGAGCAGGTGGAAGAAGAAGCCATGTTCGACAGCATTATCAATAAGCTCAAGCGCATCGACAAAGACAGCAACGCTTTCTATATGTTGGATGCTGAATTTGCACTGCGTTCATTCACGCCACCAACAGCGGAATAATTACATATGATTTTATGAGGATAAAACTTACCTGGTTCGCGAATTTTCGCGAAGGGTAAGTTTTTTTTGTCTGCTGACGTACAGGTGTCAGGAGTCCTTTTATATATTGGGGAAAATAGGAGAAGGATGTGTCACAAAACCTCAAATCGTGGAATTCGAGCCTATTCGATACGTAAGCATTCAAGGTCAGGGGGATCACGAGGGGACAACCTTTTCAAATGCGGTAGAGGCACTTTACACGCTTTCTTACAGCATCAAAGGGAATTGATAAGAAAGCAGGGAAAGATTTCACTGTGGCCAAGCTAGAGGGCCTATGGTGGGTAGACTGAGACGTTAGTAAAGCTATGGATGTTCGAGAATGAAGACGATTTTGCGGTATCCCCTAACAGCGATAGAAGTGGTGCAGTTCTGATTTTTGCGGTAAAATAGAAGAAAATGTCGATACACGCATGGGGGGCTGGCAGATGCAGAAAGGAACGCGTCATTTCGCAGGGATCGCCAAAGGGATAGGCATGCTACTGATCTTGATTGGGTTTATGAATCCTGCACCTGCCGCTCAGGCCTCCTGGTTGGACCGGATGAAGGAAATCTATCAACTCCCGGAGAATGTGCAGCAAATTCAAAAGGACTATGACGCTACTAAGCAGCAATTAACGGATCAGAAAGATAAGTTGGCTGAATCGATCAAGCGCTCGCAGGAAACGGAAGAACGGCTTCTAGGACAGAATGATACGCTTAAAAAGGAAAATGAGCAGCTGCAAGAGCGAATAAAAGCAATGGAGCAAATAGCGCTTGATAAAGACAAGCGAAATCGGAAGATTATGTATATGATTGTGACGGCTGTTTTGCTTGTTGTGTTTTATTTTGTGCTTGGCCGTGTGTTTCGACTTATTGTCTGGCGCAGGCAAAAGCGTCTTAGGAAGTAGATAATTGCAGCTAAGGGGAGGTCAGCGTGTATGGAGGTATCCTTCGAGAAATCAAGTTCACAGGCAAGGATCACCACATTACGCTTGGAAAAGGACGAGTCCGTGCATGTGCTGCATCCGAACCAAATTGTTGCTTTTCAAGGGAAGTCGGAGCTGAGAGAAGATTCTTTCATGAAGCTGCCAAGCATGTATAGGAAAAAACGCTTAATCCAATCGCGTGTTCGCGGTCCTGCGCATGTCATGCTGGGGCTGCCTGAAGGCTACAGTATGTCTGTGATATCGATTGGGCCTGACGATGATCTTTTGTATGAATTTCGTCACGTGTTGTTCTATACAGAAGGGGTAAGTTTCACTTCCCATTTGCAAAATGTGAAAAACACACTGATCACCCAGGATCTCGTGAAGATGCAGTTTAAAGGGCCTGGCAGCTTAGGACTGCTAACTACAGGACCGATGTATCAGATGGCGCTGGATGCGAAAGAGCCTTTGTACGTCGATATTAGCTGCCTCGTAGCTTACCCGAGAAACGCTCAGCTGCGTTTATGTGTGTATGGGAATACGCTGGCGAGCCAGCATATGAATTATCATTGGGAGATAACGGGGAAGGGGCATGTTCTGATGCAGCCCTGTAAGCCGGATCGCAAGCTGGATGAGCATATGCAGAGCGACAGTTTACTGCGGAGAATTGCCAAAGAAGTGATACCTTTCGGCGGAATTTTCATTAAATAAAAAAAGGTGATAAAAAACATTTGCATTTGTCTTGGAATCCTGATATATTATTCCTTGTCGCCTCGGAGAAACATCAGCCAGAACGACAAGCAAAATGACCCATGCGGAAGTGGCTCAGCGGTAGAGCATCGCCTTGCCAAGGCGAGGGTCGCGGGTTCGATCCCCGTCTTCCGCTCCAATTTTTAAGCGCCCTTAGCTCAGCTGGATAGAGTATTTGACTACGAATCAAAAGGTCGGGAGTTCGAATCTCTCAGGGCGCGCCATTTTTACTCTTTATACACTTCGGGACGTAGCTCAGCTTGGTAGAGCACCTGCTTTGGGAGCAGGGGGTCGCATGTTCAAATCGTGTCGTCCCGATCTTTACAAACTACGCGGGCGTAGTTTAATGGTAGAACTTCAGCCTTCCAAGCTGATCGCGCGGGTTCGATTCCCGCCGCCCGCTTACAGCATGCAGGAATGAGAAAAGACCACCTTCGGGTGGTCTTTTTGTTATGTACTTGGGCTTGGCTCCAGATGTGGAGGCATAAGCAAGGTACGATTGCAAGCGGAATAAGAGCCTTTGGAGACTGCTATCTGCGGGGAAAGTGGGAGTTTGAGCGGAATAGGAGCTTTTGGGGGCTCTTATTTGTAGTTTTTGGCGTAGTAGCGCGGGCTAGTTGAAGGAATAAGAGCCTCTGGAGACTCCTATTTGTAGGGAAAGTGGGATTTTGCGCGGAATAGGAGCCTCTGGGGGCTCTTATCTGTGCGTTGGATATGGAGCTTTAGCTGTATCAGGCTATTGGGTGGGATGGTGCTTATCGAGGGGGGCTTTCTAGAAGTGAGTTTCATTGGAAAAATCCAATGAAACTCACCTTTAGGAAGCAAATCAGGAGCTTACATTGGATTTATCCAATGGATTAAAAAGAAATCGGCTTTTTTGGCCTTCCATTGGAGATTTCATTGGAATTGTCCAATGGAAGTCATCGAAAGACCGCTAGAATCACCAATCCATTGGATTTATCCAATGAATGGGCGATCTGGCCGCATCATTTAAACTAGCTGGTAATATTTTCTATTTCGCAAAAGTTGTAACCTTGCGTCGAACTGTGCTAGTCTAACATAGACAAAAAATGCCGAATCTATGAGCAGCAAAAGCTCTGGTACGGGGGACTTCTTTACTTGGGGTGAATGATCAGTTGGCTTGCCAATTGGACTAGGGAACCTCTTCCCGAACCCGTCAACTAACCTCGGAGGCTTCAAGGAGGCAAGGGTTTGAAGGTTTTGGCTAAACGTTTTATTGGTTCCTGCGCAGTTCTTTGCGCCGCAGTACCCTTATTTACCGCGCAAGCAGCAGCGGCATCGCCAGCTGACCATCCTGTAAAGGTTCAGGTCAATGACGAATTGCTCAAGTTTCCGGAAGTGCAGCCTTACATTGATGAGCAAGGCGTCATGCAGGTTCCGCTCCGAGTTTTATCTGAGAAACTGGGCTATCAAGTGAGCTGGACGAAGCAAGCAGATGCGATTGTCGTTACGTTGCTGAACAAGCAGCAGTCGATTCTATTGATCACAGATCAGCAGCAAGCGATTGTGAACAGCAAGAAAATCAGTTTAGAGAGCAGTCCAACTGTCTATCAAGGCAACACATACGTTCCGCTGCGTTTCATTACTGAAACCTTCGGATCTCCGATAGAATGGAATGAAGCTAATCAGATTGCTATTGTGGATGTCGACGGGAAGTCGCACAAACCTGCTTGGATTGCACCACCACCTGCGCCGCCTGTGATGAAAGCAGCAGCCGTTGTTCCTTCTATGCCGGATCAGATTGTCCAGACGGCCAATGCGTACATGGGTGTGCCCTATATGTGGGGAGGTACAACGCCGAGAGGATTCGATTGTTCCGGTTTTGTACGCTATGTATTTGAAGCCAAAGGCATTGATCTGCCTCGAACATCCGCGGAAATGCACAGTGCGCTCAGTAATTCAGTAACCGATTTGCAAGTCGGCGACCTAGTCTTCTTTGCAGCCAAAACGGTGAATCATGTAGGCATTTATCTGGGAAATGATCAGTTCATTTCATCGACAACATCTCGAGGTGTTACAGTCGAGAGCCTTTCGAGCTCGTATTGGAGCGCAAGGTATGTAGGAGCCAAAAGAGTCCTGTAATCATTGACTTTATCGAACATTTGTTTGCTAGTTTGCTTTCTACGGAAAGCATAGCAGGCAGATGTTCTTTTTTTGTGCGAAAAGATGCGATTTTTATCGAATTTTTATGGATTTTAGCCTATAATGAAGAAATGTTTGGAAGAAAGAGCGGGGGACACGAATGCCATGCAATTAAGCGTCTGGAAAAGCTGGTTTCACAAAAGAAAACATTCGGAACGAACCAATAGCATGGATACCGTGGAGCAAAGACCTGCCATACCGGAGGATATCCGGGAAGTCATCGAACAATTTTTTCGGACGTACAACCATTTCAAAGGGGCGCGCAGCCTCCAAACGGACACGTTTATTAAAGAAGTCTTCTATGCCACCAAGCAGGACCCGACAGATCAAAGATCTATTGAAGAGATGGAAGCCTATATTCAATACAAAAATAAACATAGATTGCGGTTGAAATCCTATGTCGTAGATGAGTACTTGAGCTTGAGCGACAATGTGCGCATGATCGGTGTGACTAGAGAGTTCAGCAACAATCAGCGAAATCGTGTGCTGTATTTTATTATGAAAGAAAATGAATCATGGCGATTCCATCATATTGCAAGATCCCATCATGGCAAGGTGTTGGATAAGTTCCAAGTGAAAGAACAAACCGGATTTGTGATTGGGAATGAAAAGGCTGCTCTCCTCTTCCTGACGCACACGAGTTCCCTGGATGCATCCACCTTCATGTTGGGTGATTACGTGCATGTTGAGGGTTACCTGGAAGTTGAGCAAGAAGTGAGCAGCTACCTGTATTACCATGTTGTGCGAATGAACCGCGTTCACTAGGAACTTAGAACTGAAGGGACGCCCGGTACAGGGAAGGATCCCACTGAACTTTTCCGCCCAAGGACTCCATGATGGCCCTAAGCGGCATATAAATATGACCATCCTTAATCGTTGGCGCCTCGGGGAGCGTAACGGATTTGCCGTTGACTTTCATGACAGCATGATCCGGCTGCAGTTCAAGCTGTTTGGACCCATACTGAACACTTAATGTACGCGTAGCTTCCTGCCACTGAAACTTGGCTCCAATTCTCTCTAATATCCCGCGAAAAGGAACCATGCTGGTTTCCTGCAGCAAATAACCTCGGAATTCATGGACGAACTGTCCATTCACCTCTAGCTGGATCTGTGGATGATCCAAACGTTCCACCACGAAAGCATTGCTAAGCTCACGTCCTGCACTTCGCAGCATAGTGCCGTTCGCATACAGAGATGAGCTTGCGCCTCCATCCAAATTCATTGCATCCGTTAGCCCGATTTGCAGCAGGACCTCCGCCATATCGGCCATAGTGGCCGTAGACAGCGTCCCCATGACCAATTGGCGGGAAGCATCTATCCCAATGAAGCTGCGCACGTTAGCGCTCGTCGTTATCTTAGGATCGGTAAATCCATCCCGCTGCGCATCCAAATCAACCGCACCATTGGTCAGCAAATGCGGGCCTGCGCCAATAGCGGCATCAACAGTCGGCAATTGGACGGCAGAACCATTGTCTTCCTTATGGAGAGCGGAGATGAGTTGGACGGAATCACCGAGATGAATATTCGGCAGCACATGGGTGCGATTATTGGCGCTATTGCCTAATAAACATACATACCCGTCTTCGGGCATGTTGACGCTATCTGTTGTAATATTGGTAACCTTGCCTTCGCGCAAGACAATCTTCGTTGAATTGGGGAAGCCGATAGAAGCCCCGAAGTCACGGGTATACCATACGACTTGATCTTCCACATCATCGCCCCAGTATTTATTCACGCCCCAGGTTGCGAATTTATAGGCTTTGCCCTGATGGGTAACGCTGATTTGCTGCTCCGTTTGCATGCGCTGCAAGCTTGCGGTTTTGTCGGCGTTGACTAGAAAGGCAGGGTTCGTGCCGGAATGCACGATTTCACCAGAGCTGACAAGCAGCCCGTTCGGGTATCGGTTAGCTTCATTTTGTTCATACGCATCGAAAAAAGTGCCGTTGATGCCAGCAATCGCATGGCTTCTGTCTAACATCGAAGCGAAGGACTCATCGTGCCCGATGCCATCGGCTGCCGTAACAGGTTTAACGCGCAAATAGGGGTCAGTCAGATCAACGGTCACCCATTGCGCAGTAAAAGACTTGCCATTATAGGATACGGTCTGACTCTTGGTTTGTACCGTTCCAAGAGCGGAAGCGGACGAAGGGGAAATCGCGACAGCCGAGAGCATACAACCCAGCATGGCGATGTGAGTGAAGGTACGGTAACGCTTGTGACGCATAGCAGGGATCATCCTCTCTGAAATTACTTCTTCTTTAATTCGCGCAGCGAGTAAAACGTTCCTCTCCAATAGATGCCACCTTGTTTCCAAGTGAGCCAGACGGATCGGACAATGGTATACAGAAGCAGCGAAGCGCTGACTGGCAGCAGATAAGCTTCGTCTCCACGTTTGCTCATTAGGTGTGACATCAGCTTGCGATACAGTAAAATTTGCAGAACAACTACAACGGCATATAGGGCACCGCGCCAATCCCACAGGAAGAGAAGTCCGATCCAGGGGAAGATGAAAAAGAGGAGCTGCCCAATACAGGCAAGCAACGCAATCGTGTAGCTGTACCGAAATCCTGAGAATAGATTTTTCTCAAGGCCGACGATAGCTTCTTTCAGTGAGCGATACCATTCTACTTGCAGGACATGTTTACCAGACAAAACCTTCTGACGGAAGCCTGCTTTTTTTAGCGAAATGCCTAATTGCAGATCATCATCAGGCCTCAGCGCGATAGCTTTATGCGTGCCGATTGCCTCATAAGCCGTACGGCTGACCATGTTGAAAGCCCCGATTCCGATGCCTGGTTCACGGGAATTGTCCAGATTAGCCCGCCAAGGACGCACGAAGAGCGAGAAGGAGAACAAGAAGAAATGTACGAAGCCATTGAGCAGAGCGCCTCGTGCAAGCATATTAGGTGTTAATGTGAGGTGGTGCACATCCTGTTCCTTCATATAGGAAACGGCATCTGTAATCGTATGGGGAGCGAATAGGATATCGGCGTCCGTAAAGAGCAAATATTGGCCCCGTGCTTGCTGATAGCCTTGATAGAGAGCATGGTTCTTGCCCAGCCAGCCCTCTGGCAGATGCGTAATGTGGATAATTTGCAAGGGAGTTTGAACATCTTTCTTACGCTGCGACCACCTCCGCAATTCCTCAAGTCGGACGCCGGTCGCGTCCTGGGAGCGGTCATTGACAGCGATGATCTCCAGTCGTGGATAATTCTGAGAAAGCAAATAGCGAACCGTTTCGAGGATCGTGCTTTCCTCTTCTTTGGCAGCAATAATGACGGAGACGAGCGGAGGCTTGTCCGGGAGCTTGGTGGACCGAGCTAGGTTGTGCAGCAGATGCATCCCTTTGTGAGCATCAAGCGAGATGAATAGCCAGTAGAGGAGGGTGAGTATCGCAATAATGCCGAGGGTGGACATGGCCTACCTCCTTATGAAAGAATAGAAGTTGACCGCATTATAACATTCATCCGAGGTAAGGGGAAATTTTGCAGGATGCGTATGAGGGAGGCCGGAATGGCGGAGAAACGGATGGAGCCGCAGGAGCACTATTGGAAAAAGATGAATGGCCAACAGCTGGCCATATACTTGGAAACGCTCAGGATTACGTCAGGAATGAAGCCGGAAATGCTGGCTTTTGTATGCATAGGAACAGATCGATCTACGGGAGACGCTCTCGGGCCTTTGGTAGGCAGCAAATTAGCGGAGCTTGGCTATCCGCATGTGATTGGGACGCTGGAAGCACCTTGTGATGCCAGCAATATCGTGGCTCGTTTGCAGGAAATTCCGCAGGACTGTGCCGTTATAGCCATTGATGCTTGTTTGGGGCTTAAACTGTCAGTCGGGATGTATCAAGTGTCCAATCGGCCACTGGCACCCGGAAAGTCTGTAGGGAAAGTACTGCCGCAAGTGGGCGATTATACGATTGCGGCCATCGTTAACGCGGACGGTCCTAGGCAGTATAGTGTTTTGCAAACAACTTCTTTGTACCATGTGTTACAAATGGCAGCTGAAGTAACGAAAGCAATTCAACATGCGTTTCCGCTAAGATAAGCAGCTAAGACAGAACGGAGAGATGAAGGATGGGACCAGGCGGTATGGGGCGACTATCCGATAGGAATCGGCCTAAGGCGAAGTTGAAGGATGTATCGATGAAAAGGGTTTTGGGATTGTTCCGCGGGTACCGGGGGCAATTGGCTGTTATTATCGGTTTGGCGCTGCTGGCCGCAATCGTGGGCTTAATTCCGCCTTTGGTTATGAAAGAGATTATCGATCAAGCAATTCCGCAAGGGAATATGAGGATTTTGGCCGAAATGGCGCTGTTGATGGTACTATTGCCCGTTGTGAGCGGCGTTCTTGGCGTGTGGCAAAATCATTTGAATACCAAAGTTACACAAGGGGTTATTCGGGATTTGGGGCAAACGTTGTTCCATAATTTGCAGCGGCAATCGATGGCATTCTTCACGGATGCCCGCTCGGGCGAAATCGTTCAGCGAATTACCGGAGACGTGCAGGCCGTGCAAAATGTGGTGACTTCACTTGTCGTATCTTCCATTACACAGATCGTAATTGTCGCTACGACGATTGGTATTTTGTTTGCATTGGATTGGAAATTAGCGATTATTTCGGTGCTGATTCTTCCGCTGTTCATGCTGCCTGTGAAAAAAGTATCCAAGCTGCGCAAAACGCTGCGGATCGAAACGCAGAAGGTGCGCTCCGATATCACTGCGCAGTTGAGCGAGAGCTTCGGTATCTCGGGGGCTTTGTTGACGCGGATTTTTGGCAGAGAGCAGCAGCAGGAAAAAGAATTCACTACGATGAACCAGAAAGTGATGGATTTGGAGCTGCGGCTCAATCTCGTGGGCCGCTGGTTCGGGATGGCTACGAGCACTTTGGGGCCGTTAGGCACGGCCATTATTTATCTATATGGCGGTTACTCCGTCATATCCGGTCATATGACACTAGGCGCCATTATCGCATTCGCGGCTTATCTGGGCCGGTTGTATATGCCGGTAGGGACGCTGCTGAACCTCCAGGTGGAAGTGGCGACTGCGCTGGGCGTATTTCAGCGGATTTTTGAATACCAGGACATGGTACCGGAAGTCCAGGATCGTGAGAATGCTGGGCAGCTTGTGCAGGCTGAGGGACGCGTGACCTATAAGCAGGTTTCATTTGCTTATCAGCCCGGACAATATGCGCTCAAGGACATCACCTTCGATGCTCAGGCCGGCGAGATGGTTGCGCTTGTCGGACCGAGCGGCGCCGGGAAGTCGACGCTGATCGGCATGATCGCGCGGCTGT
This sequence comes from Paenibacillus marchantiophytorum, assembly GCF_014640555.1. Classification (GTDB taxonomy): domain Bacteria; phylum Bacillota; class Bacilli; order Paenibacillales; family NBRC-103111; genus Paenibacillus_E; species Paenibacillus_E marchantiophytorum. Next base: position 10,514 of record NZ_BMHE01000010.1, read on the forward strand.
ATGACCCGACGGAGGGCATCGTCGAGGTGGACGGCGTCGACGTCCGCGACGTGCGGTTAGCGTCGCTGCGTTCGCAGATCGCCTACGTGACGCAGGAGTCTTTCCTCTTCCACGCGACGATTGGCGACAACCTGCGCTTCGCGCGGGAAGACGCTACGCGTGAGGAGATGGAGGCTGCGTGCCGCCAAGCCTACATCCATGACTTCATCGTGTCGCTCCCCGAAGGGTACGACACGATGGTGGGCGAGCGCGGCCACCGGCTCTCCGGCGGCGAGCGTCAGCGGATCGCGATAGCCCGCGCGATCCTCAAGCGCCCGCGCATCCTCATCCTCGATGAGGCGACGTCGCACTTGGACTCGGAATCCGAGTCCTATGTGCAGGCGGCGCTCGAGGAGTTGATGCAAGGGCGCACGACGCTCGTGATCGCGCACCGGCTCTCCACGGTGCTGGCCGCCGATCACATTCTGGTGATCGAAGCGGGCAGCGTCGTGGAGCGAGGCACGCATCGCGAGCTGCTCGCTCTGGATGGGCTGTACGCTCGACTGTACAGCACGCAGTTCGCCAAAGCCGATGAGGCTGAGGCTTAGATTTAGGCTTAGACTCAGACTCAGGCTTAGGCTGAGCCTGAGATCGAGACCTAGGTTGAGACAGACCGAGACCGAGACCGAGGCGCGTCTGGAGCTAGCCATGAAGGATTCATGAAGGATCTGAGGGATCTTCTGAAGGAACTGAAGGCAGTCTCCAGCCTAAGCTGCCTAGCTGACATGGAAACCTCCGGCTCACATCCAAGCCCACCACTGCTGCTCAACTCGCCACCACCTACTCTGCGGCACCATGGCACCAACAAACTAGCTAGTTTTATACATTCATTGGAGATATCCAATGAAATAGGCACTAAAGAGGCTAAAACCAACCTTTGATTGGATTAATCCAATGGTTTAGCTCAGAATCGCCCTACAAGGGCTGATTTTGAGATTTTCATTGGAGATATCCAATGAAAGTGTATTCTACAGCAAGAATTAGTGGAATTCATTGGAGATATCCAATGAGATCACAGATCATGACGAAGACAGCATCCCCCAGACAGGGGGATGCTGTCTTTCCTCTATCTAGGAAGCCGTCCGTCCCAGCTATCGGAACACCACGGTTCCGCTTGGCTGCTTCTCCAACACATATCCCAGCCCACCACTACTGCTCAACTCGCAACCTCCACTCTGTAGCACCAAGCACCAACAAACTAGCTAGTGTTTTCTATATTCAGTGGAAATATCCAATGAATTCACGCAGCGTCACACCAACTAAGCATGAACAACACACAAAAAGGCTGCCCTACAGGTTTCAACCTTGTTGGGCAGCCTCTAGCTCCTCTGCATTTACTTCGCAATATCCACATTTGCAGCAGGAGAGACAGTTCCTTCGTTACCATTACCATTACCGTTACCGTTACTGCTCCCACCAGCTAGCGCTGCGGGATCCAGATTGGCTTTTTCGCGGAGCAGGTAGCCGAAAAATAGGATGTAGTACGAGACAATGATGAAGAAAACGCCCGCTGTCAGCGGATCTTTGGTAAATTGCGTGGGATCAGCCGGATTCATGCTGGCCGGGTTTGCCGACAAGCTGATAAAAGCAATTCGGTATACCACGCGGCCGAGGAATAGCACCAAGACAGCAATCTCAACCCATAGGTGCGTGCGGTAGTACCAACCGTCTGCCCGATGCTCGAAGCGGGTGTGGCGAATGGCCGTGAGACCAAGCGCTGTACCTGCGGCTAGCCCAATGATATAAGCAATGAAGTGGATTGGATGCACGAAGCCAAGCAGGAAAATAAGAAGTCCCAGAATACCGAAGAGGATTACGCGAAATTTGAGTCTGCCAGGGGAAAGCTTCTGAAAACCAATGCTCCGTTTCGTTCGGCGATAAATAAAGAAGGCAATGATGACGAAGGGTATAGCATAGTGCAACCAATCTTGTTGCATGGGACGACCTCCAAACGGAATTTTCTTTCCTTATTGTATCAAAATTAGGCAGCTTGTCATGAAAAATGTTATTCCGTTTACAAAAAACTGTCATACACTTAATAGTAGAGCGATAAACTTACTATTACACTCAAAATGTGCCGCAAGGAGTTGACTGACTAATGGCTCTCATCACTCACGTTAATGTATGTAATGCCGACAATGAAATTTACTGCTGTCTTCGAAATAAAATTGTGAAGCTTGATGCTCAGCAGAAGGAGCAATTTTGTCGTGGTTGTAAAATGTATGCCGGGGAGGCAGCGGGTTATGAACGCAGCGTAACCTGTGTCTGGGAAGATCTGCGCGTGGTCAGTAACCCCCATGTGGCGGTAGACCCCGTCGAGGAATTCATGCATAATCAGATTCGTGAAGTGCCGCCCGAGGGTCAGGCCTTATTTCTATATACAACGGAATGGTAAAACACATCCTGTTTGATTTTGACGGGACATTGGTGGATTCGCGGGCGCTTCTCGTTAAACTATACAATGAGATGGCTGCACAACATCAATTTCGAATGATTCGTGATCAGGATCTGGCGCTTCTGCGATCGCTTTCGATCTCTGAGCGGGTAACTCGACTTGGTGTTCCAGTTCTCCAAATTCCCAAATTAGTTATCGCCGGCAAGCAGCTTTATCAGGATCATATTCGCACTCTTCATGTGGTGCCAGGCATGAAAGACGTGGTGGCGAAACTGTCCGCCCAAGGCATCCGCAGTTCCATTCTCTCCTCCAATTCGGAAAGCAATATTCGTACTCTGCTCAAAAGCAATCGAATGGAAAGCTCGTTCAAAGAAATCATTTCGGCGAAGCATCTGTTCGGGAAACACCATTCCATTCGCAAAGTTATGAAACAGTGGGGGACTTCCCCTTCACGGATGATTTATGTCGGTGACGAGCTCAGGGATATCGAAGCTTGCCAAAAACTAGGCGTACCTATTGTCGCTGTGACATGGGGATACGATTCTCCACGCTTACTGCTAAGCGGCAAACCAGATTATGTCGTAAATTCACCAGGTGAATTGTTGAAAACGCTGCTGACTTTAGTCTGATCCCGAGTTCAGAAGGTCGCAACAGGCTGCCGCAGACAAGGTCTGAGGTGGTTTTTTGCGTTCCCTTTTAGTAAAATAGAACAAGTAGGTACTAGTAGGGAAGAGGAGGCGTTCCATGTTATTTTATCTTATTATCGTTGCAGTGGCGGCGATAGATCAGATTTCGAAGTATAAAATTCGCTCTATTCTGAGCGTTGGCGAATCGATGCCATTTTATAAAGACTTCATTTCGTTTACGTATTATCAAAATACGGGGGCAGCAGGCAGTACCCTGCAAGGATGGGCCCGATATTTGGGCATACTTGCGATTATTATCGTGGCTGTTATTTTCTACTATTGGAAAAAGGGGCGCATTCAAGGCGTGCTTAAACAAGCAGGGGCTGCTTTGTTGGTTGGCGGCGCGATTGGCAATGGGATTGAACGATTGCTATTCGGGAAAGTGACGGATTTCATCGTCTTTCGTTCAGGAAATGGCGTTATGAATTTAGCGGATTTAGCGATTAATCTGGGTGTAGTGCTGTTTGTCCTGGATATGTTTGTGAGTTATCGGCATAAACTTGTGCGAAATCATAAAGCTATTGAATAATCATGAGTCTAATACACTATGACTCTAGATCAAAAGTACTATTTGTGATATCCTTCTAGTAGACGGTTTTTGACCGAGTTGACGTTGAACTGGGGGATAATGAGATGAGGCCGGATAGACAAGCATTGATTGATGATTTTTTTGCAATGGTGCGCAAATTAAATCGGACGGGTTCTGATATTATGCATGTGAGGGAGTTTTTCTGGCGTTCATCAGAAATTCGTGCTTTTATCCCGCCAACGGTAGAATTCATGACTGTCCTCAGAACCTATAATGCAGTTGTGTTTCATGAATTCCGCAAATCACTTGTGCCTAATACAAGTATGCATATACTAGCGAGTTGCCATATGGAAGCTGGAGAAGCACTGATTAGTTTGGGAATTACGAGTTTGGAAGAGCTGCAGCTAGCGGTAAAAGGAAGAATTATTGCTGTCGCGCAAGAAGGATAGCGGGAGTTATTGCCGTATAAAAATAGAAACCCTCCAAAGCCATGTGAAATGGAATTGGAGGGTTTTTCTCAAAATATAAGGGTTTATATGTTTTGGAGTGAGCGCGGAGTTACTCCAGCCGCCCTGTGCGAACAGAGGGAGGGAACTACATTCCGCTATTCTAGCCAAAAGTATCCATATCGCAGGGGTGAGGGAACTACAGTCCGCTATTTTGCTGTTTCAAGGCAAATTCAGCGTTTTTCGTGGAAATAAGACCCTGTAGTTCCGCTAATACCCCAGCATCCCTGCTATTTGCCTATATAGCGTCCTCTAGTTCCCTTAACAGGTTTTGTCGCTACTAAGAGGCTGATCTCTCAGGGCGGCGAAGCCGTTTTTTTTACTCGTCCTTCTTCTGCTGCAAGGCAGCCATGAGTTTGTCCGCGAGCGAATTACCGAGCTGTGATTGATCGGAAAATTGCTCGATCAACTGGCGGTTGGCCTTGGCCGAGGCGCGCCGACCGCCGCCAGTGGACTCGCTGTCCACTTTCTCCACGAAATTGCAGGGACGGCATTGAAAGTATTTGCCGGCTTTCCCCGTGTGAATCTCCATCTTTTTGTGACACTGCGGACAACGATGGTTCGTTAGCTGCCCGTCAGCTTCGCGCTTATAGGAGCACTCGCGACTGGAGCAGACGAAGTACTTGCCGCGCTTCCCTTTGACTTCTTGCAGGAACTCCCCGCAATCCGGGCATTTGCTGCCCGTCAAGTTATGCGGCTTGTAGGCGGCAGAGCTTTTCTTGACCTCTTCGACCAACTCCACGGTTTTCTTGCGGATACCGCTAAGAAACTGCTCCATGCTGCCTTTGCCTTTGGAGATGCGTTCGAGTTCTGACTCCCAGCGTGCAGTCAACTCCGGCGAACGCAGTTCCTCCGAGGCTAGCTCGATGAGCTGAGTGCCTTTTCCCGTAGGAACTAGGAGGGAACCTTGGCGCTCGATGGTGTCAGATGACACCAGCTTCTCAATGATGTCGGCACGAGTGGCCGGAGTGCCTAAGCCGTATTTCTCCATTTGCGAAAGCAGGGAGGCTTCGTTGTAGCGGGCAGGCGGCTTCGTCTGGCGGCTCAGTTGCCGCGCGTTTTTCACCGTGACGGCATCTCTCTCTTTGGCTTGCGGCAGCAATTGCGATGGATCTTCATCGGCATCCGCTGTTTCTTCCCGATCCGGATCGGTGAAATCAGTGGCTCCATACACATCTTTCCAACCTGCTTGCTTCACAACTTTACCGGAGGCATATAGTTTCTCGCCTGCTACTTCAATGGTTAGTTTGGTCTCGTCGTATCGGCAAGGACCACTAAACAAGGCAAGGAATCGACGTAAGATCAAATCATAAAGCCGGCGCTCATCCGCGCTCAAGGTGGCTAGGGAAATAGCTTCGCCAGTCGGAATAATCGCATGGTGATCGCTGACTTTGCTATCATCCACGATACGCTTGGTGATAGTTAAAGGCTTGCGTATGAAAGGAGCTGCGAGCGCCGCGTAAGGGCCAATCGCTGCACCTTTGAGCCGACCGAGCAGGGTAGGCACCATGTCAGACGTCAAGTGGCGGGAATCCGTACGCGGGTAAGTCACCAGCTTGTATTGCTCGTACAGACGCTGCAGCACATTGGAAGTCTGTTTGGCCGAAAAGCCGAACTTGCGGTTCGCATCACGCTGCAGCTCGGTGAGATCATAAGCCAGCGGATGGGGGATTTGCTTCTCGGTTTGGCTAACTTGCAGGATCTTGCCGCTTTGGCCCTGCAGCTTGGCTTTCAGGGCATCGGCGCGCTCGCGATCGAAGATGCGCGTATCGCCGGTCTTGGGGTCCCGCCATATCGCGCGGAAGGCCCCGAGCTCTGCTTCGATCAACCAGTAGTCGACGGACCGGAAATCCCGGATTTCCGCCTCGCGGTTGATCATCATAGAAAGCGTAGGCGTCTGCACACGCCCAGCGGACAAGGACGCGCCGAATTTGCTCGTCAGCGCGCGCGTCACATTGAGGCCGATCAGCCAATCGGCCTCGGAACGACAGACGGCTGCTTGATACAGCCGGTTGTAGTCCGTGCCAGGCTTCAGCTGCGCGAAGCCTTCGCGAATGGCCTGATCCGTCTGCGACGAGATCCAAAGCCGTTTGAACGGCTTCTTCCAGCGGATCAGTTCCATAATCCAGCGCGCGACGAGTTCGCCTTCGCGCCCCGCGTCCGTGGCGATGATCAGCTCCGCCAGATCGCCGCGCTTGCTTAGGTGTTCAATCGCCCGATACTGCTGCGACGTTTCCTTCATTACTTTGAGCTTCATGCGCTCAGGCAGGATAGGGAGATCCTCGAGATTCCAAGTTTTGTACTTGGTATCGTAATCTTCCGGTTCAGCCAGTGTGACCAGATGGCCGAGTGCCCAAGTAACGACATACTTGGCCCCTTCGTAATGATGCTTTTGCTTCTGATTACAGCCAAGAACGCGGGCAATTTCTTTGGCCACGCTTGGTTTTTCAGTGAGTACGAGTATTTTCATTAGGATCACGACCTCATTTCTACCTACCAAGTAGCATAAAGGAAATAGGTCCTATTTTCAAATATAAAACGTTATCATGAAGCAGCCCAGCAGTTGGTTTACAGCTCAATTGCGTTGACACCCAAGATAGCCAGTCGTATAATTATCGCAGTTTAACGCGCGTTTATGAACGGGGGGCCGCCTGCATTGAAGAAGATGGAGATCAGCAGTGAAGCTATTGCCAAATTGGCCGGTGTTTCAAGGAGCACAGTCAGTCGTGTAATAAATAATTATACGAATGTGCCTGAGAAAACGCGGGAGAAAGTGATGAAAGTGATTCAGGATTACAACTACTATCCGAATTTGTCAGCGCAGGTGCTGGCAGGAAAGAAGACGCGGACGATCGGGCTGTTTTTTATCGATGCGGGTCATGTAGCGGGTGACAGTCTCAGCAATATGATGATTACAAGCATCATCGAGTATGCTTCTTCATTCGGCTACTATGTGCTGACCAGTATCATTCGGAACCCGCAAGATCCCAAGCAAGAACTTAGCATGAAGGAGCCTTTCTATCAAAGACGAATTGATGGCGGAATTTTCATCGGAGCGGCCAATCATGAACCTTTTATAGAAGAGTTAGTCGCGGAAGGCTATATGGTTGCTGTATTTGATCAAGTGTTGGAGGGTCATGAAGAACCTAACCGGATCATCGTTAATTTGGATTACGAATACAGTGTTAGCGCAGCCGTGAACTATTTAGTTGGTTTGCATCATCAGCGAATTGCCATGATCAACGGGGACATGAGCCGATATGCAGGCCCTGCCAGATATCAGGCTTTTGTGCATGCGATGGAGCATCACGGATTACGAGTTGAAGATAAGTGGGTTCTTAAAGGGGATTTTAACGAGGAAAGCGGTTATCAAGCAGGACTTAGACTTGCTGCTGACTTGGGTCCCTCCCAATCGGAGTGGCCGACAGCTATTGTTGCAGCTAATGACAGTGTGGCGTTCGGAGCCATTCGCGCTCTGCAGGAGGCAGGCATCCAGGTTCCCGGCGATATCTCAGTCATCGGGTTCGATGATCATATGTTCAGTGCCAGATTTCAACCCAGTTTGACCACGTTCAAAATGGATTTCGATGCGATGATGAGAAACTTGACGCAGCTCTTGATCACTCATATCGAAAACGGTTCCAAGGAATTTAGCAAAGTGCTGATTCAATCTGAATTAGTTGTCAGAGAGTCTTGTAAAAAACTCTGATTTGTCACTTTTTATCAAATTATTTGTGTGATTTGTCAAAAAAGTATGAATTTTGTCTGTTTTTGTTCCCATATAAAGGTATAATATCGATATATAGGACAAGAGGGAGTCAAATTCTTAATGGGACAAAGGAATGCCTTTTTTGCAAATCAAACGCTTAAAATGAGGTTTCAATTATGGTTCGGCATTGTGATTATTGCCTTTGCCTTTTCGATTATTGTCCCCTATTACTTTATAGAGAAAAAAGACCGGATTGATGAAGCGGAGAACCAATTAAAGCAAGTCATTTCGCTGCAAAGCTTATATATCGAACGGTGGAATCAGGAAAAAATAGATGTGATCAAACGGTTCGCGCTCTCGGATAATGCCAAGTTTCATCGGATAGGCGATTTGAAGCGGGAAATTCAAAATTATGAACGCGTTAATTCGGAATTTGCCATGATTAGTTATGTAGAGAAAGATGGCTATATACGCTCCGATACGAATCCGACAAACCAGATGTATGTGGGGGATCGGGATTATTTTAAATATGCGGAAGCCAAAAAGAACTTTATCTCCGGCATTATCTTCTCCAAAGAGTCCGGTAAGCCAATCATCACGTTCTCTGTTCCCGTTCTAGGGGACCAAAACGAGTTCCGAGGAGCTGTTGTCGGCATTATCCGATTGGAGATGCTGAATTCTTTGATGAAACAGCTCAGCTTCGGTGAAACCGGAGAAGTGTTTGTATTGGACTCGGACGGGCATGTGGTGACAGCCTCAACAGATTCCAGCAAATCCGCCAACAATGTGCAAAGCCAGATGACTTCTGAAATTATCCAGCGAGCGAAGGCCGGAAGTACGGCAAATTATGCGTATACCGGATTTCATGGCGACCGCGTCTATGGTCAGTACAAGTGGTCGGCAGACAAAACTTGGATTGTTGTTGGCGAAGTTTCGCAAAAAGAAGTGTTTCAACGGCTGAATCAATTAAGTATAACGATTATTATCATTTCTCTGGTTGCGCTTATTCTAAGTGTGCTGGCCGCTATTACCATCGCATCGCGGATTGAAAAGCCGATTCGTTATTTGCTCCGGGCAACCAAAATTATTCAGAATGGCAACTACGACTATCAGATTAATCCGGATAAAATTAAAACGGCACCGATCGAATTGCGGGAGCTGTGCAGCACGTTTAACCTGATGTCAGAGAGACTCAAGACGAATATTACGCTTCTTGAACACTCTGCTCTGGTGGACCAACTGACGGAGATTCATAATCGCAGATATATGATGCTGGAAGGCAATGATCAATTGCTTGCGCATATTGCAGCGGGCCATACCTGTTCCACCATGATGCTCGATATCGACCATTTCAAGAAAATTAATGATACCTATGGCCATTTGATCGGTGATCGCGTCCTGCATCATGTGGCTGCGCTGCTCAAGAAATACGCTCGCGGAGATACGCTGGTTGCTCGTTATGGAGGGGAGGAGTTCATTCTGTTGGCACTTCGCAGAAATGCCCAGGACAGTGTGGCCTTGGCTGAGGATATCAGGGAGTGCCTGCAGAATGAGCCTTATGTCAGCGGGCAGTTGACGGTGCAGCTCACAGCAAGCATCGGGGTAGCCGAATATTCGCCAACGTTGGAATACGGAACTATGATTCTGGAGGATATGGTTTCAAGAGCAGATCATGCGCTGTACCGCGCCAAGTCCGGAGGCCGAAATCGCGTGGAACTAGATCGCTGAGTACAGGGGTCTAGTTTTTTGGCAACCAATTTGCTGGTCAGAAATTCGGATGTTTAGTGTATAATAGTCAAAGAGTCATTGATTTACCAACATTTGGGGGGTTATTCATGCAAAACACGTCATTAAGACCAATGGGAATTGGTCGGATTCTAGATCGCAGTTTCCAATTGTACCGTAAGCATTTCGTCACATTAACACTCATCATGCTGATCTTATACGGGCCTTTTTATCTCTTGGAGCAATTACTTACGTATCAAGAAACAGCAATTACGTCAACTTCTATTCTGGATCAAATTCGCAGTGGGAAATCCCTGCAGGACATGTTTGAGACAGGCAGCTATTTTCAAAATAATCCATCTGTGCAAGATGAGAATTACATAGGGAGAATGCTGCTTCTGGTGCTGGTTTTATTGCCTATTATGCTGCTTGGTCTTTTTCCAACTTCTGTTGCATCGGTCGTACATCTGGTCAAAGCAAGCCTTTTCGGTGAAGAGATACCTTCCGTGGGCCAGCTTTTGCGTAAGTCGTTCCGTCGTTTCTGGCCGTTAGCCGGCAGTACGTTTCTTGATGGGCTCATCATGGTTGGTTTATACATAGGTCTCGCTATTATTATTGTTATTTTCGCGCTCATATTCGTTGTAGGTGGAAAGTTCTCAAACGCATTTGGTAATTTTGGAGGCGGGGCGGTCGCTTTGACCGTAGTCTTCTTCATTTTGCTCACGCTTGGCGTCCTGTTTGGATTCTGTTATTTTTTCCTCCGTTGGTCTTATTACCTCCCTTTCGTTGCACTCGGTGAAGAGTCGATCGGCATAGGCCGCAGCTGGAAATTGACGAGAAAGAGCTTCTGGCGCTTGTTCGGCATGTACCTGGTTCTTTCACTCATCTTGTATCTGTTTCTGGCCGTTATTCAGCTTATTATTGCGGCTGTCTTCGGGATGGGATTATGGTCGCAGCTCTTGCAGAGCTTAGTGTCAATCGTGGTCATGTCATTATGGTATTTGCCTTATGCCGTAAGTTTCTTTGATCTAAAAGTACGGAATGAAGGATTGGGACTTGAAGGTTTAATGGAACAAACCATGGCCAATCCAGCCTTGGATAATTCGGAGGAATTGGAGCCGTTTGACCCTTTTGACGATCCAAAACCGATTGATTTGGATAAAAAGAATGAGTAATTCATCTTTAGCGGCATCGCTGCAAGAGGACAAAGAACAATTAAAACAAATTTTGGAGCAGAAGGAATACACCGCATATGAAATCAAGGAACATGCTTCGTTCTGGTCCTGGCTGAAGCCGCTATTTCGGAAATTACGAAGTCTGTTGCCTGATTTTAAGGTGTCCGATTCGGTTACGAATGGGTTGACCATCGCTGTTATGATTGTGCTGCTGGGTATTGCAGCCTTTGCTATTTATTGGTTCCTGAAGCAGTTGATCTGGCAAAAACGGGTCAAATCCGTAACTTATTTGCCAGAGGGAGAAATAAGCCGATCCTACTCGTATTATTGGAAGCAAGCTGAGGAACTGCGAGGGAGCGGCCATTGGCGTGAGGGCGTCCGATCAGTTTTTCTGACTTTGTTGTTTTTCATGGAAACGGAACACATGATTCGTGTGGAGAAATGGAAGACCAACTGGGAATATGCGGAAGAGTTGAAGGCGTCCCAATCCTTGCTGATCCCTTTATTCGAGGATAGTTCTCTGCTTTTTGATCGGATATGGTACGGACAGGAAGCCGTTACAGAAGAGCAGTTCAATGGCATCTACGAGCAAGTAGCAAGAGCGATTGGCAGGAAGGAGGGCTTGCTCCATGAAAGGGCTGAATAAGCTGCATGTGGGACTGGCGCTCAGTATCCTGGCTTTCCTCGCGCTGGGTTATTGGTTGGTGAAGCCTAAGCTTCCGGATCAACCTCCTAATCTTTCATTTTCAGCAGATCTAGACGGAACCAAAGCTTGGAAAGAGCTGCTGACGACCAAGCAAGCGGCTGTAAAGGAATGGCGATTGGACTGGAAGCATCTCCCTCAAGCGCAAGCGATGCTGCTAGTTGCGGTGCAGCCGCTGAATGTATCGAAGGCGGATCGCGAGCAGCTGCTGAGATGGGTTCGACAAGGGAATGATGCTGTCCTGTTTGACCAGAACCCGGAAGCTTGGGATCTTGTGGATATCCAGCAGGTAGAGGGAGCGGTTGGCACGGGTCAACTGACAGCGATCAAGGCTTCGCCCGATTACCTGCAAGCTGAGGGCGAATGGCAAGGTTCGGTGGCGACAAAGTACCGGATTCTGCCTAGCTCGGATAGCCGCACGTTGTTCGAGGATGAGCGCGGCGTGCTCGCCAGCCGCGTAGAGGAAGGGGCGGGCAGCATCACGATGGTGCTGACCCCGGAATGGATGCAGAATGGGAAGATTGATGAAGCGTCCCATTTCGAATTAATCTGGCCGCTGTTCGCGAAGTCTTGGCAAGCTGTGTGGGTCGATGAGACCCATCACGGCTTAGGGACGAAGCCCGGACTGCTGGCCGTCTATCCCGCGTGGCTGGTGCTCGCAAGCGTACAGCTTGGCCTCGCGCTGCTGCTGTGGCTCTGGCTGCGCGGCAAGCGCTTTGGGCCTGTCCATATGCCGCGGGCATGGACGGTTCGCCGCGGCGACGAAGGCATTCACGCCGTCGCCGCTTGGTACGAGCGCCTCGGCTACCAGCACGAGGCGCTGGCGCACCAGCAGCTGCACCTGCGGCAGCTGCTGCATCGACGCTGGGGGCTCAGCCCCAGCGCAAGTGTTTCGCAGGCCGCGGAAGCTGCGCGCGGCCGGATGCCTGAGGCGCAGGCGGCGCAGCTCGCGCGCCTGCTGGAGGAGCCCGCCGCTGCGCAGCAGCGGGGCGTAAGCACCAAAGCGTTCGTGCAGCGAACGCGAGAGATGGGCGAGATCATCGCCTACTTGGAGAAGGAGTGAGCGGAATGAACGAAATCATACAAGCGATGGAACAGCGCTTATTCGGCCAGAAGCTGAATATTCGGCTGCTGGTTACAGCACTATTAGCCGGAGGGCACGTGCTGCTGGAAGGTGTCCCAGGCCTTGGCAAAACCAAGATGGCGCGCACGCTGGCGGGGCTGGTTGGAGGCGATTACCGCCGCATTCAATTCACGCCTGATTTAATGCCCAGTGATATAACGGGCAGTGTTATTTATCAAATGCAGGATCAATCGTTTACGACGATTCAAGGTCCTATTTTCACTAATGTACTGCTGGCAGATGAAATTAATCGCTCTGGGCCCAAAACACAAGCCGCGCTGCTGGAAGCTATGGAAGAGCGGCAGGTAACGATTCAAGGCAATACCTATCCCCTTGCAAGTCCGTTCTTTGTCGTAGCGACCCAAAATCCAGTTGAATATGAGGGCACTTATCCCCTGCCGGAAGCGCAGCTTGACCGCTTCTTGTTCAAGCTGGTGCTCGACTATCCAGGGGAAGAAGCCGAAATCGCCATTCTGCGTGGACACGTCCCGTTTCATCAGGAGCAAGCGGAGCCGCTGACTGCCCTATTGACGCCGGAGAAAATAACGGAATGGCAGCGGAAGCTGGCGGATGTCGTTGTGGAAGATTCTTTGTATGCTTACATCGCAACCATCATTCGCCAAACCCGTGAATCCAAGCGCGTGCAGTTGGGAGCCAGCCCGCGGGCCGGCGTCGCCGTATTGATGGCGAGCAAGGCATGGGCGCTGCTGGACGGCAGAACCTATGTCACACCTGACGATATTAAGCTTGTAGCGCGTCCTGCGCTGCGGCATCGGCTGCTGCTAACACCGCAAGCGGAATTGGAGGGCGGAACCAGTGACCACATCATCCAAGAAACGCTCGGCGCTATTCCGGTTCCTAGATAAGCTATTATTCCAAGATTTTGTACTTCCTACCTATCGATTCATCGGACTTGCAGCTGTTGGTGCTATTATTCCTATCCTATTAATGGGGATCAATAAGGAGGCCGTCCAACCTTTGTTCTGGAGCTTCAATGCTCTGCTTCTTGTGTTAAGCTTGGTAGATCTGTACCTGCTGCCCAAACGCAGCAGTTGGGTTGTTCTTCGCAAGCTGCCGGAGCAAATGGATGTCCGAAGCAGCGCGAGGGTGACCATAGCGCTTGCCTCGAAGGATCGTCCGTTGGTTCAGGTGGAAATAGCGGACCATGTGCCGCAGACTTTTGCCCTGGAAAGCAGTCAACTAAGCGGGGCATTCCACGGTAATGCAGCTTCTTTCTCCTATACATTGAAAGCGCTGGAAAGAGGCAGGTATGTGTTTGACTATGTGTATCTGCGCTACTGGGGCGGCTTAGGACTGTGGAAGAAGCAGGTGCGCATTGCGCATGAGGCTGTTGTGGAGGTTTATCCTGATTTATCGCAAGTGCGCGGTGTGCTTGGCGCTGTTCAGGATGCTTTGATTCTGGAAGGCCACCGATTGTTCAAAAAACAGCGCAGCGGCTCGGAATTTCATTATATCCGCGACTATGTGCAGGGCGACGATATCCGGCATATCAACTGGAAATCCTCGGCCCGGGCAACGAAGCTGATGACGAACCTGTATCAGCCGGAGAAAGGTAAGATCGTCACGTTGGTGCTTGATTGCGGCCGACAAATGGCGATAGAACTTGACGGTCAAGTGAAGCTGGACCGCACGCTGGAAGCGGCGCTAACATTGGCAGCTGTTGCGCTTAAGCAGGGGGATCAAGTGGCGCTCATCGCCTACTCGAATCAAATCAAGGTATTTGTGCCGCCAGGCCGAGGACTCCCTCACCTCCACGCCTTAACGCAGGCTGTGTATGATTTGCGGACCGACTTTGTTGAATCCAGCACCCAGGTTGCTTTTGCGCACGTCCTGCGATTGTTAAAGAAACGCTCGCTGATTGTCCTGTTCTCCGATATGGAGAGCTACTTATATGACCAAGACATGCTGCCTTATATGCAGCGTTTGCGCAGAAATCACCATGTCCTGCTGTTGTCGCTGCAAGATCCACTCCTTCATGGATGGGTGCGCATTCGCGCCGAGAACAGCCAGGAGGCCTACCGGCAAAGTATTGCTCATAAATTTTGGTCAGATCGGTATGCCTATGTAACCAAAATGGCCAGCAGAGGCATCCCGGTTATGGATGTTCCTGCCGACCAATTGACGCTTAGCGTCGTTAATGCTTATCTGGATTTGAAATCACGAGATCGTTTATAGGGTTAATTGTTTTTGTTTAGATCGTTTACTATTTCCATATAGGTAGTACAAAACCAGGATAAGCAGTGTCGCACCGGCAATCACATACTTCATTTCGAGTGATAAAGTGGACGGCGTAATGTAGCCTTCAATGATGCCAGCGATGACGAATAGCGGAATGGTGCCAATCAGAAGCTGGGCGGATTCCTTGGCAGACTCCAGGAACAGCAGCTTTCGTGGGTAAGGTCCAGGCACGAAAAACCGATAACCCATGTAAAGTCCGGCTCCGCCTGCAATGAAGATCGCCGTCAGCTCAATGATCCCATGGGGCAAGATATAGGCCCAGAAGACATAGCTCTTGCCTGATTGCATGAACACGGCAGCCAATGCGCCAATCAGCAGGCCGTTGCTGACCATTAGGTAGATCGTGCCGATGCCCAGCGTCACCCCGCTAATGAATGCGAGAATGGCGACTCGAATATTGTTCGTCATGATGGCTGTGGAGACCAGCGGGGAATGGATGTCGCCGCGTGGATCTGCTGTTTTGGAAGGATCAATGTTTTCGGCCATTCCGCCAGGCATGATCAGGGATAGATTGAGCGGATCCTTCCACACGGAGAGGAAGCCGAGAAGTCCTCCAAGCAAGAATAGCAGCAGGGCAAAGCCGACGAACAGGCCTCGTGCCTGGATCAGTGATGGGAAGTAATGAAGGAAAAAGGTCCTTAATTGCGTCGTGCTTTTATTGCTTTCTTGGTACATCGTATTATGCGCCTGCGAAATGAGATGATTGAGGTACACGGTCGTTTCATCCGCAGGGAGATGTGTCTGCAGGGTTGCCAGATGAGCAGAGACGGCTTTGTACAGCTCCGTGAAGCGATTGATATGACTGGCTTGCAGTCTGTTCTTCCGTTTGGTTAGTTGTTTCAAAAGCTCTTCAAGCTCTGTCCACTGCGATTTATGTTCGCGAATAAAGCGTGTGATATCCATGGTGCGGCCCCTCCTGATCGTTTGTTTCATTTTAGCATATTCATTCTCGTCGTTCCCATAATTTTGAAATCGCAAGGAGATGCTATGAACGAGTCTCTGGATAAAAAAGTAACGATCATCACCCCGGAGCAGGTGCAGCTGCAATTCCATACAGCAGGCATCGGCAGCCGATCGCTGGCGCACATCCTTGATGCGCTGATTTTGCTAGTCGTCAACTGTCTTTTATTTGTCTTTGCGCTGCTCGTAAGCCGATTATATTCAGGCAGCTGGCTGCCTGCTGTAGCCGATTACTTGTTGGCATTTTCGATTATTTTGTTAATCTTGCTCAATTTAGGGTATTTTGTTTGTACAGAAGCTTATATGGGCGGACAAACATGGGGCAAAAGATGGCTTGGGCTGCGCGTGCTTCAAAACAACGGCCAATCCGCTACCTTGTTATCCATCCTCATTCGCAATCTATTTCGACTGCTCGATATGATGCCGACATTTTACTTTCTAGGTGCCGTCAGCATCCTGTTTAGCGCCAAAGATAAGCGCATCGGGGATATGGTCGCGGGGACTATCGTGGTTGTCGAAGCGCGATTCGAACGGATGAAACGCCGCAAACAGTTGGAGAAGGCGATCTCCAAAAAGAATTATCCGCTCCTTGCACTGGATATGGAAGAAGCCCAAAGGGCAGAGATTACGGATCAGGATTGGCAGCTTTTGCAGGCCTGGGTAGAGCGAATACCTACGATGGCTAACGATCGATTAGCTGAGTTAGCGAGACCGATTGCGCAGCATTTTGCCCGGAAACTAGCGCTGAATCACTGGAGTACGCAGGATCCTGTTCTATTTTTAATTAATATCTATGAAGCTCTTAGGTCTGATTGGGAAGTATGAGGAAGACGAGAGGAGAAGCAGGATGGGATATACAGCTATTGTTGCGGGAGGCACGGGGCTCGTTGGCAGTGAATTAATTCAGTTATTGCTGCAAGATCGCGCCTATGAAAGAGTGATTGCATTGGTCCGCACAAACATACAGACACAGCACCTGCAGGGCAGTGAGAAACTCTTTCAAATTGTAACAGATTTCAATCACTTGGACGCGGATATTCTTGCTTCTGACATTGAGCACGCGCATGTGTTCTGCACATTGGGCACGACGATCAAGAAAGCGGGTTCGCAGGAGCAGTTTCGCAAAGTGGATCTGACCTATCCGTTGAAACTGGCGGAGTTGGCGAGTGTTCACCACGCGGAAGTGTTTGCGATCGTGACAGCCATGGGCGCGAACAGCAAGTCCACGATCTTTTACAATCGGGTGAAGGGCGAGGTCGAGGAGAAACTAAGAGAGCTAAATCTCCCAGCGCTATACATGCTACGTCCTTCTCTGATACTGGGCGATCGCAAGGAAGTCCGCGCGGGCGAGATGATTGGCAGCTTGGTATCACGGGCGATAGCGCCGCTCATGATCGGCGGGCTTCGGACGTATCGACCTATCCAGGCGAAGGTTATTGCCGCAGGATTAATCGCATCGGCCAAATCAGGTCGTGCGGGGGCGCACATTATGCTGTCATCACAGATTGCCGAGCTCGCGGATGTAAAGTAAAAAACAGTTGGGATGATTCATGTTCCCGCTGTTTTTTTGTTTAGGGAGCGGTGCCTAAGCGGCATATCTGCTATCTTCAATCGGATGTCCTGAATTAATGAAAAAATGGTTAATAAATACAGCGATTCGTGATATACTCATACAATGTTTCAAGTTTGTAATATATAAACAACATTGTAGAGGGTATGGGGGATAACGGAATGCTTAAACGATTAGGCTGGATGGCACTTATTTTGTGTATGGTGGCAAGCAGCAGCGCAAGTGCAGAAGAAAGTACAAGTAAGTACACATGGATTGAAGGCGGTAAAATAGTAGATTTGGGTCCGATAGCTGCGATTGATCTTGGACCTGAATTTGTGTTTCTGGATGCCGAGAATACGAAGAAAATGAGTAAAGAAAACCATGAATCTGTCACAGGCAATGAGATGGGCAGTATTTTTCCTAAAAATTCGGAGCAGACATGGACGGTCATTCTGGAATATGAGAAATCAGGTCATATCAAAGATGATGAAAAGACGAAGATCGATGCCAAAGATCTGTTGAACAGTTATAAAAAAGGGACTGAAGCTGCCAATAAAGAACGTCAAGAGGGGCAGCGAATTCATGTGAAGGGTTGGGATATTGAACCTTTTTATGATGAAAAAACACATGGACTTACGTGGTCCTTGCTGGCAGAAGATGATAGTAAAACAACGTTTCTTAACTATAATACGCGAATTTTAACGAAAGAAGGGAATATTTCCGTTATTCTAGTCTCAGATCCTGCGCATCGTGAAGCAGATAAGAAGGTGCTTGCTGAGAAGTTATTGCCTAAGTTAACGATGAAGCCAGGTGAGAAGTACGAAGATTTCAATCCTGCCAAAGATAAGATGTCTGAATACGGACTTAGCGCGCTAATTCTTGGAGGAGCAGGACTAGCGGTGGCTAAGAAGGTCGGTTTCATCGCTCTCATTCTTGTCTTTCTAAAGAAGTTCGCAGTTATCATCGTAATTGCACTTGGAGCTGTTTGGACGTTTATCAAAAAAAGATTTCAGCGGCGAGATATGAACGGTTAATAAGAGGGACAGTGGAGCAGCTATTGCGCTAGCATATCGACGAAAGTGCTTGTTCCTGCTATGATTAAACACGTTAATTATCAACGTTGTATAACGTTTAGAAGAAAGTAGGTTCCTATCATGATTGATCACATCGTACTCGTTAAATTCGGAGAGACGACGACAAACGCGCAGATGCAAGAGGTTGTAGACCGCTTCAAAGCTCTGAAAGCTCATTTGACAGGTATCGTCGATATTCAAGCCGGCATTAACTTTTCTGAGAAGAACAAAGGGTATCAGGTTGTTTTATCCGTGCGTTTTGAAGATCGAGCAGCGCTTGAAGCTTACGGTCCTAACCCGGAGCATCAAGCGGTTGCCGCCTATATCAGAGAAGTTGGTCGAGAAGACAGTTTAATTGTCGATATCGAAATTTAAAAGATGAGCGACGGGTAGGGACATGGTCCTTGCCCGTCTTTTTTTAAAAAACATAAGAGTTTATATGTTTTGGAGTGAAAACGGAGTTGCTCCAGCTGCCTCGCGGGGAGGGAACTACGGTGCGCTATTTTAGCCAAAAGTGTCATTATCGGGAGGTTGAGGGAACTAGAGTCCGCTATTTTGCTGTTCTTTGGGAAATTCAGCTCTTTTGGTGGAAATAAGACCCTGTAGTTCCGCTATGACCCTCGCATGCCTACTTTTTGCCTAATTAGCGTCCCCTAGTTCCCTTACTAGGTTTTGCTGCTAAGAAGAGACGGATCTATCAGGGCGGCGAAGCCGTTTTTCTTAGGAACCAGAGGGCATTTTGCGGATTTTATACGAATGGGGGAGTTCGTCCAATCTATTAAACTAGCAGATACATATCATATCGTATCTTAACAAGAGAGGAGAGGATTATATAATGGCTAATCAAATTGAAAGTTACCAAGGAATTACGGTTACACCAGTGACGGACGGGGTGCAAATTCCGGTCCCCTTGACGCCGGCTGGTGTCGGCATTGCGGAGGTTCGAGTTTCCGTTCCAGGCACTTATCCCAATGTTGTTGAAGTGAAAGCGACTGTGGGGTTAAGAGGAGATGCAGGAACTGGAAGTGTATTGTTCCGTATTTTCCGTGACGGGCATGAAATCTACTATGCGCGTTTGGGAATCGAAGCTAGCTTCGAGAAATATTATATTCCTACGCTGCAAGCAATCGACGTTAACCCGCCGCAAGGATCGCACGGTTACACATTGTCCATTGAGTCTTTAACACCTGGTTTAGCTGTAACGGTTATCGGACCGATTACAATGAGCGCTTTGGTTATTAACGCAATCTAATACAATAAGCCTCCGATTCCACGTTGTTCAAGTGGGGTTGGAGGCTTGTTTGTGGTGCAAGATTTGCTAACTTTTCTGTTCTTTGCGATAGACAGAAGGCGCTGTGCCGGTCCATTTGCGGAATTGTTTGGAGAAATACAGAGCATCATTGAAGCCAACCGAGGAGGCCACCTGATCGATGGTCATGGACGTTTCTAGCAGCTGCTTGGCGCGTTCCATACGGATTTTGAATAAATACTGCATAGGCGCGAAGCCAGTGTATTGCTTGAACATTTTACATAAATAGGTTCGATGGTAACCCAGTTTGTGAGCCAGCTCTTCAATGGACACCGTTTGGGTGTACTGCAGCTCCAAGTAACGGATTGCTTGACCAATTTGGCGTTCGATGTCCGTTTCGGTAACAGGCTTAGCTGTGATTTGGTGCGTATTCGACCGCCCAAGCTCGCGGATCAGGAGCCTAAGCCATCCTGCGGCTTCCATATCTTCCATAACCGGGAAGGTAGATTGCTGAAAGCTGGAGCGAATATGGCGGTAATGATGCCTGAGGACACGTGGGCTGCACCCCGAAATAACAGCATTCTCTGGTGTTACGCCGATTTGGGAAAGCATCATTCCGGCTGCTCGTCCAGTAAAGGCGACCCACGTATAGTGCCATGGTTGATGGGCATCCGCCACATAATTGAACAGTTCCCCTGGGAAAATGAAGAAGGTATCTCCGGTTTTGCAGGGATAGGAACGATTATTCATCTCAAAAATACCCTCGCCAGCTTGTACCGTATGAATGAGGTAATAATCATGAACCGCTGGCCCCATTTTGTGAAGGGGCACGGGTTTGCCATCGCCGCTGAAAAGGACGGATAATTCATTGCTGCTGTGATGAGGATTAATTGTTATGGCGAAATAAGTATGGTCCGCATTCATGGAAGCCTCTTCTGTTTTTAATCTCAGAGTAACCTAATAAACTACAAATGTCCATATAGGAGTTCATTCGATCCATATGTTTGCACGGCATCCTGCGCTATAGTGAAGATAGGAATAGCGACCACATAATAGAGGAGAATGAGACATGTCCAAGATTACTTTTTTGGGTGCAGGAAGTACGGTTTTTGCGAAAAACGTGTTGGGAGATTGCTTGCTTACACCCGCTCTGCAAGGCTTTGAAATCGCTCTCTTTGATATTGATCATGTACGTTTACAAGACTCAGCCAACATGCTGAATAACATTAAGAAAACAAGTGGAAGCACTTCTACAATTAAAGTTTATACGGACCGCAAAGAAGCTCTTAGCGGAGCAAAATATGTGGTTAATGCAATTCAAGTAGGTGGCTATGATCCATGTACAATTACGGATTTCGAAATCCCGAATAAGTATGGTTTGCGTCAAACCATTGCAGATACGGTAGGAATTGGTGGTATTTTCCGCAACTTGCGTACGATACCTGTGATGCTGGATTTTGCAGCTGATGTCCGTGAAGTTTGTCCGGATGCGCTGTTCCTCAACTATACGAATCCAATGGCTGTTTTGACGAATGTGATGAATACTTACGGGGGTGTGCGTACAGTTGGTTTGTGTCACAGTGTGCAAACTTGTATTCCAGAACTGTTCAAAAGCCTAGGCCTGGAAAAAGAAGGCGTGAAAGCCAAAATCGCCGGCATTAACCACATGGCATGGCTGCTCGAAGTTACGAAGGATGGCATTGATCTGTACCCAGAAATCAAGAAGCGGGCTGCTGAGAAGCAGCAAGAGAAACACAAGGATATGGTTCGCTTCGAAATGATGCTGAAATTCGGACACTACATTACGGAATCTTCCGAGCATAATGCGGAATACCATCCGTATTTCATCAAACGCAGTTATCCAGAGCTGGTTGATCGCTTCAACATTCCGCTGGATGAGTATCCGCGCCGCTGTATCGACCAAATTAGCAGATGGAAGCAGATGCGTGAGGATCTCGTTAACGATGCCAACTTGACACATGAGCGCTCCCATGAATATGCTTCGTATATTTTCGAAGCGATTGAGACGGACGTTCCTTACAAAATTGGCGGTAACGTGATGAACACCGGCTTAATCACCAACTTGCCGCGCGAAGCTTGCGTCGAAGTGCCTTGCTTGGTAGATCGCAACGGAGTTACGCCTACCTATGTAGGGGATTTGCCGCCGCAGCTTGCAGCGCTTAACCGTACGAACATCAATACGCAGTTGTTGACGATTGAAGCTGCCATTACGCGCAAACGCGAGCATATCTACCACGCGGCTATGCTGGATCCTCATACAGCGGCTGAGCTGTCCATGGACGACATCGTCGCGATGTGTGATGATTTAATCGAAGCACATGGCAAATGGCTGCCGGAGTATCATTAGGTTTTGAGGAACTACCAAGGCTAAGAGGCTGGCTCTGAAGGTTGAAAAACCTGGGGGGGCGGCCTTTTTGGCTTAGTTGGCGGTGGTGATGCAGTAGTGCTGGGGGCGAGAGTGGGAGCTGAGCAGAGAGGAGCCGAGCCGAGCTGAGCTGAGCGGGCCGAGCCGGGCAGGCAGAGCTGAGCAGTGCCGTACCGAGCCTCCTCATAATTTAACTGCCACGCTAACGAATTGCATGATGCTTATTGGCAAGAAACTGGCTACTTTGAAGAACTAAGGAACTCAACAGATGTTATGAAGGCGCGAATAGGCGGAATGGTGGTCATTTACATGAGATAACGCTTCTGGAACGCATTAGGTTTTCAAATTGACCGATTTTGGCCAAATAAGAGTTATTGGGTTCGTAAAGTAGTCGACTTTCAGGTACGGTAGCCTTATGTGGCAGCCATTAGTGGAGTTGAGCACCGCCAAGCCGCCTCACAATCAAACTGCTACTCTAATGAACTGCATGATGCCTATAGGCGAGAAACTTGCTACTTTGAAGAACTAACGAACTCAACAGGCGTTATGAAGGCTTGAATAGGCGAAATGGTGGTCATTTACATGAGATAACGCTTCTGGAACGCGTTAGGTTTTTGAATTGCCCTATTTTGATCAAATAAGGGTTATTGAGTTCGTAAAGTAGCCGACTTTCAGGTGCGGTAGCCCTTTGTGGCAGCCATTAGTGAAGCTGAACACCGGACATCAGAATATCACTGGCATCAAAATTTCAGTTTGAGTTAAGGTTGAAATTCAGCGTTAAAGCGGCGTCTGGGGTTAAAGTGTGGCCTTTAACGCTGATAAACAGCGTTAAGGGCAGAGAAAGGGCAGGGTGAGCGGTAATTCAGTTGAGTTAAGGTTAAAATTCAGCGTTAAAGCGGAGTCTGGAGCCAAAGTGTGGCTCGTAACGCTGAAAAACAGCGTTACAGGTCACGCCGAGGGTAAATCGGGCTGAATCGAGCCGAGCCGAGTCGGCCGAGCACAGCCAAGCCTTCTCACAATCAAACTGCTACGCTAACGAACTGCATGATGCTTATAAGCAAGAAACTGGCTACTTTGAAGAACTAACGAACTCAACAGGCGTTATGAAGGCGCGAATAGGCGGAATGGTGGTCATTTACATGAGATAACGCTTCTGGAACGCGTTAGTTTTTCAAATTGACCGATTTTGGCCAAATAAGAGTATTGGGTTCGTAAAGTAGTCGACTTTCAGGTACGGTAGCTCTTTGGGGCAGCCATTAGTGGAGTTGAGCGCTGGGCGTCAGAATATCACCGGTCATCAAAATTTCAGTTGTGTTAAGGTTGAAATTCAGCGTTACGGCGGTGCTTGGGGCCAAAGTGTGGCTCTTAGCGCTGAAAAACAGCGTTAAGGGCAGAGAAAGGGCAGAGTGAGCGGCAATTCAGTTGTGTTAAGGTTGAAATTCAGCGTTAAAGCCGAGCCTGGAGTTAAAGTGTGGCTCGTAACGCTGAAAAACAACGTTACAGTTCGGGCCGAGCCGAGTCGGGCCGAGCCGAGCTGGGCTGGGCTCGGCCAAGCACCGCCAAGCCCCCTCACAATCAAACTGACACGCTAACGAACTGCATGATGCTTATAAGCAAGAAACTGGCTACTTTGAAGAACTAACGAACTCAACAGGCGTTATGAAGACTCGAATAGGCGGAATGGTGGTTATTTACATAAGATAACGTTTCTGTAACGCGTTAGCTTTTCTAGCTCTCCGCGTTACAGCGGCTTCTGAGGCTAAAATGTGGACAGGGCCAAGGAGAAGCTGTAACGCCGGCGTAGCCAACAAAAAAAGGTCATGACGTATGTGTAACATACGCATGGCCTTTTTTCATTACCCGCCGAATGCGTCTCGAAACGCATGGTTGAGGGTTGCGAGCTCTACTTGCCAGATCGGGGCAATTTCGGGTCCGACTTGCGTATCGAACCAGTCCGCGAGCGCCTTGCGGTTGCTGCCGTTGTCGACGATGAAAGGAAGGTTCAGCATGACCTTCTTCACATAGAGTTCTTCGGCCTCCTTGATTTGTTCCGGAGATAGCCAGACCTTCAAACGCTTGATTGTGCGATACAATTCCTTGCTGCAAGCTCTGCGGATGCCGCGTGCACTAGGGAATTGTTGTTTGTGTTTCTCACTCGGCTTGTTGTTAATCATGACTGTATCCACTCCCTCTATGCTATTTGTATGCATGGAGAGAGCGGAGAGCCACACGAGATAAGAACCTATAGCGCCCAAGTTGGAGGTAAACTAGCGATGGACGGATTTCGTTTGCTCCAGAGAGGTTCGCGGCCCTAGATACGTCATAAGAGCAGGGAGCAGCATACCCCGAACCAGGAAGGTATCGATCAAGACCCCGGCTGCCATGGCGAAGCCGAATAAGATCAATTCTTGCAGCGGTTGAGTAATCAGCACGCAGAATGTAGCGGCAAGTACAATACCTGCGGATGAAATGACCCCGCCTGTCAAGGCAACACCGCGCCGCACCGCTTCTCGCCACGGGAAGTTCTGAGCTTCTTCTTTGATCCGCGACACCAGAATGATGTTGTAATCGACGCCAAGGGCGATAAGGAAGACGAAGGTATAAACGGGCAGTCGATAGCTGATCGCTTCATAACCAAACCCAAAGTGGAAGACACTCCAGAGAAGTCCCATCGTTGCCGCATAGGAGAGCAGCATGGTAGCCATCATGGTCAGAGCCAAGCGGATGGAACGAGCCTGCCAAACCAGCATAAGCGTAATGAATAGGGTGATCAGGGCAAAAAGCACAACCGTATCTCGCTTATTCATGGTACGAACATCCAATTGATCGGCTGTTTGTCCTGCGAAATGCAGCGTAAACTGCGAAGAATCGAATCCGCTGTCGCGCAGCAGGTTCCCGCTGTTCTCACGCAAATCGCGCACTAGATTCAACGCCTCTTGATCATATGGGTTCACGGTAAGCGTCATTTGGAGTTTGATCGTATGTTTATCCGCAGCGAGCATGGCAATGGCAGTAGGGTTATTCGCTGTCAGCAGTGCCGAATCCATGCTCGGCGTGATTTTGCTGCCCCCGCTATGTTCCTGCAGAGCACGAACCAGAGAGTTGGCTTTATCGATGAAAGGAGCATCCAGCGTGATCACTTTATCCGATTTCAAAAGGATCGTGACCGGGGCCAGCTCGCCAGGAGGGAAGCGCTCCTGCAAAATTTCGAAGCCTTGCCGCGATGAAATATCGCTGGGGAAGGACTTCATCAAGTTGAACGAATAGCGCATGGATAGACTGGAAAGCGATGATACCAGTAAGACGATGACCAGTACAAGCGCTGTAAAGGCAGGTTTTTTCGTGACAAAAGCACTGATGGCGCCCCAAAAACCTTTGGGGTGTTCATCCGTTTGCGTCGTTAATTGCTTTTTGGGAATCAACGGCCAGAAGGCTTTGCGCCCCACGAGTGCAAATACGGCCGGAATTAAGGTTAACCCGCCTAACAAAATGACGACCATGGCAACGGAAAATACGGGTGCGAAATGGTGATAGGGCTTGAAGACGGCTGTGAATAAAGTGAGCATCGCGATAAGCACGGTGCCGCCGCTGAAGAGGATAGGCTCCGCTACTTTGGATAAAGCGTTGGACATAGCCGTATGTTTAGCGTCTGTTTGCTTCAATTCGGATCGGAAGCGGGCTACAAGAAATAAGCAATAATCGGTGAGTACGGCGAAAAGCAGAATCATCATGATGGAGAGGGACTGTTTCTCAACGAAGAACCAGCCCATTTTGCCGGCTAATCCCAGCAACCGATCTACAACCTGATAGACCATGCCAGCGATCACTAAGGGCAATAAAGCTAATAATGGCGACCGATAAATAATGATTAGAATGACGAGAATCAGAACGACAGTTGCGAGCATTAAGACGAAGTCGGCTTTTTTGAAAAGCATGATGGTGTCCGATGAGATGCCTGCAGGTCCTGTGATGTCTAGTAGGAGTGAACCTAGTCCCATCGTACTTGCGGTGGTGCGGATTTGATCAAGCGTGTCGTAGATTTGTGCGGATTCTAAATTTTTTTGCAGGGAAGCGCTCAGTAGAAGCGTTGTATGATCAGCGGAGAATAAAGAATCCTGCTGCGCTTGGGGCAAACGTTGGAAAGGCACTGCGCCTGTTAGGAAGGCGGGCTTCTGATCCGAGTTCAGCCATTCGCTCAGTTTCCCGATCGACGCGCGCTCGGAGTCAGTAATTGCTTGCTGCCCATGGAAAACGAGCAGAGCCGTTAAACCATCCTGGGCAGGGTATTGCTCTTGCATAATCTGTTTGGCTACCGCGGATAACGTATCTTCATGGATGCTGCCTTCCCCTCCGCTGAGGGCGACTTCTTTGGATGACGGCGCCAGAGCGCTTAATAGAATAATGATGGCGAGCCAACTAATCAAAACAATTTTGACGCCCTTGGAGCTGCTGACAAGGCGAGCCCAGTGCTGTAAGAAACGATTCATTAGATTCAAACCCCTTTCCTTAACCTCACTAGGATTGTAGGAAAGGAATATGAACAGATGATGAATGTTTGATTACAAACGCGGCAGATGGATCGTGAACGTCGTGCCTTGGCCGAGCTCGCTCATCACCTCGACGCTTCCTTGGTGAAGCTGAATGATTTTCTGCGCGATCGATAAGCCTAGGCCGCTGCCGGCGTTCGCGCGATTTCTGGCTTTATCCGCTTTATAGAAACGGTCGAAGATATGAGCGATTTCAGCCTCCGGAATACCGATGCCAGAATCATGAATCACAACGACAATCTCGCCTGTCAACTGCTGAATCTCGATGCGCAGCGCATCACCGGTCTGAGAGAATTTAATCGCATTCGTGATGAAGTTCAGCCACACTTGGTGCAGCAGCTGAGTGTCGGCGGTAATCGTCACTTCGGGCATCTCGAGCTCAATCGCGATCGACTTCTCCACCCACTGCCATTCGGTGAGGATGAGAATTTGGCGGATTTGTTCATCCAGGCGATAGACGCTGCGTTTGACGACATGGTTTTCTTTGTCCAATGAGGCGAGAGTCAACAACTGTTTGCTGAGAGAGGACATGCGCTTGCTTTCTTCTAAAATGATCGCCAGATAGCGCTCTTTTTCTTCCTCTGACGTTTCCTTGTCGAGAATCGATTGTGTAAAGCCTTGGATGGACGTTAAAGGAGACTGAATTTCATGCGAAACATTGCCAACGAATTCCTGCCGCATATTGTCGAGCTGTTGGAGAGATTGGGCCATGAATGTGAAGTTTCGGGCTAGTTCTCCGATCTCATCCTGCCGCGTGACGTCCATCTTAATCTCATAATGTCCGCCAACGATTCGTTGGGTCGCAGTAGTTAGTTTCTTAACGGGCTTAACAATATACTGGGAGAAAATGATAATGAGCAGAATGCTGAACAGGAAAGTCAGACCTAGCAGGAAGGCCATGAGGATGCGGACACCGCCGATTTGCTGTTCCAGATTCGGGCGCACGAAGAGCGCATAAGGCTTGCCTTTTACTTGAATTGGCACACCGATACTGTTTCGAATGCTATTTTCAAAAAAGCCGGTCACCATAAGGAAATGGCGCTCCTGCAGCATGCCGCGATACGTTTGTCCATTCAGCACCTGTCGAATTTGCTCGGGGTCCATCGCGGTATGTTTAAACGGAGTTCCGTAGAAGACGCCGTCCATATCGCCATTCACTGTGTACAACTGGAAACCCATATTCGCGATATGCGTGAAGTAAGCAGCGGGTTCAAGATCAGGCACTTGTTCATAGAGCGTGCGTATCTCGTTCGTGATCGTCCAAATTTGTTCTTCGTTCTGTTCCCTTAATTTGGCCACGTAATAATAATTGGAGAGCAGAAGAGCAAGAAGACTGCTGAACATAGCGATGATAATGAAAGTAGCAACGATGCGAATATAAAGTGATTTCACCCTTCGGTCACCTCAAGCTTATACCCCAGTCCTCTCACCGTTGTAATAACGAAATCATGCGAAATATCATAAAAGCGCTCGCGCAAGCGCTTGATATGGACATCAATCGTCCGGTTGTCACCTTCGTAATCCGTGCCCCAAAGCATCTGAATCAACTGCTCCCGCGTGAAGATTCGTCCGGGATGACTTGCCAACTGGGCAAGCAGTTGAAACTCTTTGAGCGGCAGCAGGAGGGTTTCATCGCCCACGGTCACTTCATAGCTTTTACGATTAATAATGGTTCGATTCAGTGAAATGATCTCAGAAGATACGAGCTGATAACGCCGCAAAAGGGCGCGCGCCCGGAACAACAATTCTTTGGGTTCGAAAGGCTTGACCATATAGTCGTCTGTCCCGGACTGAAAGCCTTTCTCCTTATCTTCGAGTTCGCCTTTGGCGGTTAATAGCATCACAGGGATATCATAAGTCGAGCGAATGTCAGAGCAGAGATCCAAGCCATCTTTCAGCGGCATCATCACATCGACAACGGCTAGATGAACTTGTTCGACTTCCAGGATCGCGGACGCTTGTACCCCGTCACTTGCTTCAAACACGGTATAGCCTTCCTTCGAAAATAAAAAACGGAGCAGCTCGCGAATGTGCGCATCGTCATCGACGACCAGAATATGAGTTTTCAAGAGGCAAGCACCTTCTTCTTTTAAAATCTATTGCAATCAGTGAACTTGGCACCAGTGTAAACGAAAAAAAACCTTATTGCCACTTCTGTTTCACTGAGCCGAGAGAGAAGATCTCTGGGCGATGGGAATCAGGTGATCAATAAGGCTTCATCCAGCAAGGTTAGTCCACCACAATGTAGCCAATCATCGGACCGCCATGTGCGATATCAGCATGTGTCATACAAATGAGACGATACGTTCCTTCCTTATTGGCCGTAAAATGGACAACCGTCTCTTTGCCTTTCTGCACTTCACCGCTGATGTTGAGCCCTTCGATGAGAAAAGGATGGCTTTCGCCATTCACACCATAAAGGCTGAGTTTGATCTTCTCGCCTTTTTGGATGACGACTGTGCCAGGGTCCCAGCGATAGGATTCGATGGTCTTGCCCTCTTTGGTCGTCGATTTGAATTCCCCTACGACCATTTGAATGGTTCGTTCGGAAGTGGTGTCGGCCATGGTGGGCAAAAGGGTGTCGCGGCTTGCGTACAGCCAGCCGACCAGAAGCAGGAGCAGCGCGGCTGCCGCCAGATAGAGATGCTTGCGTTTAACAATCCAAACACGGGACATAGGGATTCCGCCTCCTGTATATACCTACTTGTACATCTTATGCGGAGGCTTGTCAGCGCATGATTCGGATTCGTGAACCCGTTACCACCAAGCGGTGGGGTAACGGGTTCGGGTGGCCCAGTGATACCCGAGGGCTACAAGCACGAGCAGCACAGCGCCGAGCAGCACCGGCGTCAGCAGGAAGCCCCAGCCCGCGCCCGTGAGCATCACGAGCAGCGGTAGCGAATACCCAAGTCATCGGATTTGGAGGCCGGTGCGTGTATCAAACGATGGCGGCTCAGTTTCTGGCTGACCAAGGGCAGTCGGCCTTCGCTGCGATGGAATTTGAAAGCTCCGCCATGATTAAACAGACCCTGATGGTGGGTATGGGGCTAGCGTTGATGCCTTTATCGATTGTTACGGAGGAACTGCAAACGGGTAAGCTTAAAAGGGTGCCACAGGAGAAAACAATTCCTCTGGAGCACGGGCTTATTTACCGCGCAGGCAAGGAATTAAGTCCGGCTGTGAATGCCTGCAAGGAGCATCTTATTTCGTACTTTTCAGGACGCGAATTGCGTGTAAGTGGTTGACGGGAGCCTGTCTGTGATAGAATGTTGGGTAGATTTAGAAACGGTACATTTAATGGGGAAGAGGGTTGTGGATGGGTGAATTGATTCATAGTGTTTTGGTGTACTTGGAAGGACTCGGGTACTGGGGAATTTTCCTTGGCCTAATGTTGGAAGTCATTCCGAACGAGCTGCTTCTGGCTTATGCCGGTTATCTGGTGTCCAAAGGAGATATTAACTTCATCGGCGCTATTATCTGTGCCGTCGTCGGGGGTACTTTAGCCCAAGTCGTGCTCTATTGGATTGGACGCTATGGAGGCCGACCGTTCTTGGAAAAGTACGGCAAATATTTGCTGATCAGCAAGCACCATATTGATGTGGCAGAGAATTGGTTCAACCGGTATGGAACCGGCATGATTTTCACAGCCAGATTTATTCCGATCGTACGTCATGCGATATCGCTTCCAGGCGGAATGGCGAAGATGCCTCTGGGTAAATTTACGCTGTACACGGCTTTAGCACTGATTCCTTATTCTTTCCTCTACGTATTTTTGGGGATGAAACTCAAAGATAATTGGGAAACGATCGACGAGATTGCCGGGCCTTATATTAAACCATTAATTATAGCTGCAATTGTGTTAACTGTTTTATATGTCGGTTATCAGTTTTATTTAAAGCGCAAAGGCAAGTCTGCCTAGGTGCAAGTTAATTTGGCGCTTTCGGTTCTATTTGTTACAATAAAAAAGGAAGAATCACGATCATAGGAGGATGAGTAGCGAATGAGTACGAATCTCGCAAGTAAATTGCGCACGGGCTTGAAGCCGCAGCAATTCATTGATGGCATGGAAAAAAATCAAGAGCAATTTTTGGCTTATTACAATGGATTTGAATGGGAAAGCGAAGATGATAAGGAATATTTCGATTCCTTGAACAATCGCGATGATTTGCGCTGTCTCATTGTTGCTGCAGAATGGTGCGGCGACGTTGTTCGCAACGTGCCTGTCGTCTTCAAAGCGCTGGAAAACAGTGGTGTTCCGGTTGAAGTTCTGATCATTGAGCAAAACTATGATGTGATTGACCAGTTCCTGACAGGTGGCGGCCGGGCGATTCCAATCGTCGTGTTTGTGGATACAGGCGGTTTCGTTCTTGGGCACTGGGGACCGCGTCCAGCCAAAGTACAAGCGGTAATGAACCAATTCAAAAAAGAAAATCCAGATCGCGAAGCTGCAGATTATAACGAAAAAATTCAAGTAGCCAGAGCCGAAATGGGCCGTCAATATGGCGAAGGTAACGGATACCATGCTGTTATTGTGAAGGAACTTCGTGATTTAATCGAGTCGTTCTAAGGGGAAGCTATGATTAATATTGAATCATTTGTATTAGGTCCGGTTGGCACGAATGCATATCTGCTATCGGATTCAGAAGCGAAAAAGGGCATCATTATCGATCCAGGGATGAATCCCAAATCACTGATCAAACGCATTGCTGATTTGGATATCGTGGCTATTCTCCTGACGCATGCGCATTTCGACCACATTGGCGGTGTGGATGAGATTCGCAAGCTGAAGAAGTGCCCCGTTTATATTCATGATTTGGAAGCCGACTGGCTGATGAATCCGAAGAAAAACGGCTCCGCACGCTGGCCCGAGCTCGGGGTTCTGATCGAAACGGATCCCGCGGAATTCGCGCTGGACGAAGGACAAACGCTTGAATTCCTCGGTATTAAGCTCAAGGTATTCCATACCCCCGGCCATTCACCTGGCAGTGTCAGCTTCTTGTACGACAAGCATTTATTCGGCGGGGATGTGCTGTTTAAGCTATCGGTTGGCCGGACGGATCTTCCAGGCGGCGATAACAATACGCTGCTTGATTCGATCCAGGATAAGCTGTTTTTGCTGGGCGATGACGTCGTTGTGTATCCAGGCCATGGCGCCAGAACGACGATTGGTTTCGAACGAGAGAACAATCCATATGTGTAACGAAGTGGGCTGCCCCTATGAGGGCGGTCTTTTTTTGCGTGGCTTTAAGGGGTACTCCCTTTTTAGTTGACGTCCACCGCAGGCCTCTTTGCTTAGGAGGTTTGCGGTCTTGAGTGGCATCTAATGAACTGGATTGAACGCGGAGTTACTCCAGCTGCCTCGCGGGGAGGGAACTACAGTGCGCTATAATTCTGAAAAACTGCCATATTCCACGCCAGAGGGAACTACGGTCCGCTATTTCGCCATTTCTCGTTCAGAATTAGCAGGTTCCGCATAAATAGCGGATCTCAGTTCCCTTACATGCTATGTTTACCTCAGTTCCCCTCATTTAGCGGATCATTGTTCCTTTTCGCACGACGCTCTCTGTCATTGCAAAGCCAAAGTGAACTAGGATCCGCGGAGGTTCCCATTTGCCTCATTTTCGCTACAATAGTGGAACTACGTTCTCTCTGCTGCGGCAGCGACCATTTTCCCGCAATGATGTGGGAGGTATGCTCGTTCGCCCATGACATCCAACCATTTTTCAGGACATCTGGGTGTTTACCGTGTTCGTGATAGGTGCTCCCCCATAGACTGATGTTGTAAGCTATTCACCCAACAGTAACGATAAATGATCTGAAATGTTGACTGGAATCTGCTTTAAACGTCTTGCCAAATTCTAAGGAGGTGCACTTTCATGGAATATGTTAAAGCTCCAAACTATCCGGTGCAACCAATGCCAATGCCAATGCCGGCTCCAATGCCAATGCCAATGCCTTTACCGGTCGTTCAACCGCCGGCTCCAATTATGCATAATCCAGTTCACAATGACATTCATCTGCACGCATCGTACCAACAAACCTCGTATGTTTTCCCAAAACCTGTTCATGTGCAGCCTGTAGCTGTAGCTAAAGTTTGTTCGCATAATAACTCCGTAGGCAGTATTCTCGTACTCTTCATTCTACTTGTCATCATTACTCGCGGCATTATTAAATGCTAATTCGTTGAAAAACTAAGGGGCTCTCCCATAAGGTCAATGAACCTTGAGGAAAGCCCCTTTACGAACTTAATAACCTTTATAAGCACCATAGGGTTCATTAGAATGGCAGATTGATTAGGCCGTATTGCAGGGGGAGGGGATGCTTCAGGGGATTGCATAGAATTTTCTTGCAATTTCTTTTTTTGCGTGATAAGATTTTTTTAACTTAGGTTAATCGATTAACAAGAACTTTCTACGGACCTATTTAGGAAGGGAGGACCCCCATGACTACTTTAAAAGATATAGCCAAACATGCGAATGTAAGCGCTTGTACGATTTCTAGATATTTAAATTCCAATATTGTGGTAAAAAAAGAAACAGAAGCGAAAATTCAGCTTGCCATTAAAGAGCTTGGCTATGTAACGAATGTGGTTGCCAAATCACTCAAGCATATGGAAACTTTTAACGTAGCTGTAATCGTACCGAAAATTAATAATCTTTACTATTCGGAGATGACTTCTGGTATCAGTCAGATCTTGGGCAAGCACCACTATAATCTTTATATATATGAAGTAGACAATCTAAATTTAAGTGAAGACGAAGTTCTTCAACTTATGCGTGAAAATATGATTGCTGGCATTATATTTATTGGATTATTTTCGGATGTATCTTTCAAAGAAACGATCCGCAACGTTGTAGAATGGAATATTCCAGTTGTTTATGCGAATAGATATATGGATTACAATGGCTTCCCATTGTTGTATCCAGATTTAGTTAAAGCGAGCAAACTAGGCGTAGAGCATTTATTTTTGAAAGATAAGCGTAGAATTGCGTTCGTCCACAAAAATTTGCCGGATCATCTTCTCTCCTATTTCCTGGAAGGTTATAGTCAAGCGAGCAAGGATGAGAATAAGCCTATGATTATGGAAATCGAAGAGGGGATGGACCTATCCAAAGATTGTATTCCGAAGCTTCTTCAGAACAATATTGATGGTGTATTTGTACTGAATGAAATGCTTGCCGTCAATTTGACCAAGGCTCTGGTTCAAGCAGATATTCGTATATTGGAGGATATAGCCGTTCTGAGTTTGGGGAACTCACTGATTTCAGAAATTTCTACACCAGAGCTTACTTCGATTGATTTGCAGAACCGAGAATTAGGCATAAGAAGTGCAGAAATTATTTTAAGCCAAATTCGAAAAGAAGCGTTTGAACCGATAACTGTCCTGGAACCATTCATTGTTGAACGTAGATCTGCCTGATGTTTGGAAAGATCTTTGTACGTTAGTTAATCGATTAACTGAAGTTCGGTCATTTAGTTAATCGATTAACCGGGGCGACTAATAGGCTAAACTAAGGCAGGATTATAGGTTAATCGATTAACAAGAATTCTCAACTTGTCTCTATACAAGGAAATACACGAATTTTCGTTAAGTTAAGAGCTAAAGCTCTTCTTATAAAAAATACAAAAAAGGGAGATATAAGAATGAAACAGACAGAAACAAATCATCTTGATAAAGTTCACGCTATTTTTGATATTTTAAATGGAAAAAAAGAAGCAGATCTGCTAATGAAAAACTTGAACATCTTGGATGTACATGGGGAAACTGTGTATCATGGCTCTTTATTAATCTACGACAAGCGTATTGTAGCGCTCAATCCAGATGAATCAATCATTAGAGTGAAGGAAGTATTTGATGGGAAAGGGCTTTATGCTATTCCAGGGTTAATTGATGCACATTTGCATTTTGAGTCTCAATTGGCTCATCCGACAGCGCTGGCCGAAGCGATGGTTCCTTGCGGAACAACGACCATTTATGCTGAGTGCTTAGACCTTCTAAGTGCGGCAGGTGAGGATGGTGTACAGGCTGCTAAAGACTTATTCAAAGATTATGATCAATTGCCGTATCGATTGTATGCGTTTGCACCTGGCAAAAAAACAGCCGCATCGGTAACAAAAGCCGTTCTAGATATGGAACCGGTAATAGGACTAGGTGAATTTGAACATTTTACATACAGCTCAGGGGATGAAGACGATTTCCACAAAGCAGCTTGGGTACGAGATAAAGGTGGATTTATCAACGGACATTGGGGAGTGACGGCTCTTTCCGATATGTTATTAAACTATTTGCCAGCAATTGGCGTATCCAACAATCACGATGTTTGGAATGTTGACGATATCGAGAAGAGTATTCGCTATGGTTTTGCCACACAAATTAAGTTTGGAGTAGGCAGTAGTGAAGTTATCAAAACATTGCTTCGCGCCATTGTAGACCGGAAGTTCCCAACAGATAACTTTATGCTTTGTACGGATAACATATCGATTGAACGTTTGCTTAAGATGGGGCATATGGATTGGATTATCTCGCTATGTGCGGAGATGGGGATTAATCCAATTAAAGCCATTAAAATGGCTTCTTACAATACAGCGAAATCCTTTCATATGGAAGATCAGATTGGCTCTTTGACACCGGGACGCTTCGCAGATATCGTGTTAACAGACAGCTTATCGAAAATCAATCCGCTTTACGTTTTCAAAGATGGTGAATTGATTGCCAAAGACAAAAAATTGTTAAAGAATGCTGACATCGACTACTCAGGTATGTGTACGAAGGGGATAACAGGTTTAGATGATTTAACACCAGAGCAGTTGGATATTGTACCTTTGGAAATTTCGGCAGATGGCGCGCAAGCCAAAGTGTATGTATTTGATGTGTATGGCCGTGGCCATGCTAAGTTTTATCAGGAAATTTGGGTGCCTCTGAAAGACGGCAAGATTATGCCAGAATATGAAGGTGAGCAATTAAGCCGCCTGTCTGTTGTTCAGCGTTATGCAAATGGGAAGCGGCATGTTATTAACGGTTTATTTAAAGGTGTATCGATTGATCGCGGTGCTGTGGCAACGTTCTGGCCAGCTCCAACCCCGTATTTTGTCATCGTCGGTCAGGAAAGTGAAGAAATGTGCTACTGTGTAAAAGAAGTTGATAAGTATTCAGGAGCATGTATTGTAACGGAAAATAAAACGAATAAAAGCGTTATGCCGCTTGAAATTTACGGCGTGATGGCGAATATGACTGTGGATGAATTAACATCCAGTGTAGCTGCAATTGACGCTGCCCTAGAGGAAATGGGGAACCACAACGAAGGTGAACCGGTTGTTAATAAGCTGTTAAGCCTTTTTATTTCTTTGCATCGTTTCCGCTTCATGGAATAATAGTGATATGTGTTCGAAGTGAAAGCTCTTTGAAAATATGAAAAGCGCTCCAAATCTTGGGTGGGATGGTGTTCGATGAGAACATCACCCACCATGTAGAAATTGATTTGAAAGCGCTTCCGGTAAAACGTGAAATACTACCATAATTTTCTTGAAAGAGGGATGGCATATGCAAAATAATACGGTTATTACCGAAATGCAAAGCAAGAGCAGCTTAACTAAACGTTGGATCATGTATTTAATTGGTATTTATGTGTTGACTTTTGGCGTCAGTTTGGCGATAAGAGCAGGTATTGGCATTTCACCGCAAAGCAGTCTTACCCGAATTATGACGGTGATTTATCCGCAGTTAACTCAAGGAACTTATAATTTTATTCTGGAACTTATCATGCTTTTTTTAACTTATTTAGTGCTGCCAAAAGATTTTAAATTGAAAAACTTTGCTTCCTTAATTCCAGCTTTTGCGCTAGCTTTGTTTTTGGACTTTAATTTGAAAATGACTAGTTTCATACACTTGGATATGTATTTTGCGAAATTAATGCTTCTTGTATTTGGAGACGCAGCCTTGGCTTTTGGTTTATTTTTGATGATTCGAGCCAACCTTGTTCTTATGCCTATCGATATGTTTGTTAATACGGTATTCAAAAGAACTCAAAAAAAATGGGGCAATATTAAAACGATATTTGATTGTTCATTGCTTATTTTAGCAGCATTGATCGGCCTGATTTTCTTGTCCAAGATCATGTTCATTCGTGAAGGCACGATACTAAATGCTATATTGGTTGGACAATATATTAAATTGTTCTCTTATCTATTTAATAGGTCCAAGGCTAAAAAAGGGATTGCGCCAACCATTTGATAATGTAAGGATTAACTAAACAACAGCAAGCTGGCCTTATGGGGTCGGTTTGCTGTTTTTTTATTTGAAATTAATGGGCTAGGGGAACTCATCTTGATGGAGGGGGCCGATAGTAGGAACTCCAATTGATAATGAGAATTAATTTCAATTGTGATATGATAGCTTTAATATAGCTGTAATAGAACGTAAAGAAAGGAATGGCCAATTTATGAGAATTAGCGACCATATCGTATTGTGGAATCATGTTCTCATCAGAGTGATGGATGTTCGCCGCA
Organism: Paenibacillus marchantiophytorum; assembly: GCF_014640555.1. Lineage (GTDB taxonomy): Bacteria > Bacillota > Bacilli > Paenibacillales > NBRC-103111 > Paenibacillus_E > Paenibacillus_E marchantiophytorum. Next base: position 47,636 of record NZ_BMHE01000010.1, read on the forward strand.
TGATGCTGGAGCCTGGCGAAGTGATGCGCGGATATCGCGTGCCGACAAGCGCTTTCCTGTATGTCACCAGCGGCAGTGCCCAGATGTACATGGACGGAGTCGAAAGCCGTATGGAGCGATTCCATGTTCTGCATGTAGGTAAGGGGCTCAGTCTCGACATTGTGGCTGCGGAACAGTTGGAATATTTCATGGTGCTGTACAAGGCAACTTTGCCGCTCCCGAGCCGATTTGAACTCGTCAGTCTGATGGAGCGCGAGAATCCGTTCCAGTTGCGCTATAGTTTGTCGCCTAAGTTTCCGATATCTTGGCTGGAGAAGCTGGAGCATATGTATCAAACATGGCAGGCGCCCAGTCCGCTCGATAAATTTAAAGTGAAGACGTTATTCTATCAATTGCTTTACGAATTGCTTGAACAGCTGCACGAAAAAGGGGTCGACGTTATCCCTCCCGATCTCGTCAGCCAAGCCGTCTATTATATGGAGGAACATTATCAGGAGCCAGTTACGCTGGAAGCGTTGGCCGACATGCTGGAATGTACGTCCAGACAACTGCTCCGATTGTTTAAGAATCAAATGGATACAAGTCCAATTGAGTACCTGATCCAGTTGCGGGTCAACAAGGCTAAGGAGCTTCTCATCTATACAGACAGAACGCTGAAAGAGATCTCGGAGAGTGTCGGCTACGCGGACAGTTACTATTTCAGCCGGATATTTAAAAAGCAGGAAGGTGTTTCTCCCAAAAGTTTCAAAGAGTCGTATGATCGGGAATGGCGTCGAAATAATCCATTCCCGGTGTCGAAATATTCCATTGTGGCGGGGGGGCTAAGACGCTATAGTAGTAATGGTTATGAGAATCATTATCACTATAAGAAAGAAGGAGATTCACAAATGTATAAGAAGACAAGAGCATGGATGACTACGATGGTCGTCATCTGTTTCACATTACTGCTAAGTGCCTGTTCGACCGGGGGGTCAACGGCAACGCCTACTGCAACCAATGGAGTGACGCCGCTCCCGGCCGCTAGCAGCTCTCCATCCGCCGCGGCGAATAAGGAAGCTGATGCTCCGCGGGTCATTAAACACGCGATGGGCGAAACGACGATCAAGGGTACGCCATCTCGAATCGTGATCCTGACCAATGAGGGGACGGAAGCGCTGCTCGCGGTCGGTGTTAAGCCAGTGGGAGCCGTTATGTCCTGGATCGGAGAGCCATGGTACGACCATATCAAGAACGATATGCAGAATGTAACTGTCGTCGGGGATGAATTGCAGCCGAATCTTGAATTGATTGCCAGCTTGAAACCGGACTTGATTATTGGGAACAAAGTGAGACAGGAGAAAATTTACGATCAATTGAAGCAAATTGCACCTACGGTGTTCGCGGCTGATTTGGTCGGGGATTGGAAAGTCAATTTCAAGCTGTACTCAGAGGTGGTAAACAAGAAGGATGAAGGCGAGAAAGCAATGGCTGCTTTCGACAAACGTGTAGCGGAAGTGAAAGCGAAGCTCGGCAGCAAAGCAGCAACGAAAGTTTCACTGGCGCGTTTCTCGGCGACACAGGTGCGCATTTACCAGAAACAAACATTTGCTGGCGTACTGCTGGGCCAACTGGGCTTCGCACGTCCTGAGTCGCAGGACAAGGACTCTTTCATTGAAGTTATGAAAAAAGAAAATATCGCTAAAATGGACGGAGATGTCCTGTTCTACTTCGTCTCGGAAGCCAAAGGGAAGACGGATGCTGCGAATGTGGTGAAAGAATGGATGAATGACCCGTTATTCAAAAACTTAAACGTAGTGAAAGCCAATAAAGTAGTTCAGGTAGATGAAGGGATTTGGAACTCCGCAGGCGGATACAAAGCGGCTAACTTGCTCCTGGATGAATTGATCAAATATTTCGATGTCAAATAATACGGCTGCTTTGCTGCACACACGCAAAAGCAAGATGATCGGATTGACAGCGGGAGCTGTGTTTCTGATCTTGCTCGCCGCAGCAAGCGTTTTACTAGGGGCGCACACCTACGGGCTTGGCGATTTGTGGATGAGCTACAAGCATTTCGATGGCTCCAATGAGCATTTGATTCTAAGAACGACCCGGGTGCCGCGGGTTCTGGTCGCAGCTGCCGTAGGCGCCAGTCTCGCAGTAGCGGGCACCGTCATGCAGGTGTTGACGAGAAACCCGCTGGCCTCCCCTTCTATATTTGGCATTAATGCAGGTGCTTCGTTATTCATCGTCATCGGGCTGGTCCTATATGGATCGGCCCTTACGATGAATACGATGATTTGGATCGCTTTCGCCGGCGCGCTGTTCGTCTCGATCTGTGTCTACGCGATCGCGATGCGGGGCAGCTGGTTCGAGCCGATCAAGCTGACGCTGGCTGGCGCGGCGATGGGCGCTTTTGCTTCGTCGATCACGTCGGGCTTGATTCTGATAAACAAACAGTCGCTGGATACAGCCTTGTTCTGGATGATCGGGTCCGTCTCCGAGAGGAGTTTGGACCATTTGCTGTCGGTAGCCCCCTATATGGCTATTGGGTTAGGTCTGGCGATGTTTTTATCGGGCTCCCTCAATATTATGGTGCTGGGCGAGGAGAGTGCCCGGAGTCTGGGGCAGCGTGTGACGCTCATCCGGCTGCTGTCGTCGCTTGTCGTCGTCCTGCTCGCCGGAAGTTCGGTCTCGGCTGCCGGTCCGATCGCATTCGTCGGACTGATCGTTCCGCATCTGTGCCGGTCGCTGATTGGTCATGATCACCGGTGGCTGCTGCCGTGCTGCGCATTAAGCGGAGCCGTGCTGCTCGTAGCGGCGGATCTGGCGGCGCGTTTCGTCCTGATGCCTAAGGAGGTACCCGTCGGTATCGCAACGGCGATGCTGGGCGTTCCCTTTCTGATCCATGCGGCAAGGAGGAAGCAGCATGACTAAATCACGCTCGAGAAGATCGGCTGTGATCATCATCAGTTTACTGCTCGTGATGATCGTGCTTGCCATGTTTAGCCTCTCTGTCGGCAGTGTAAACATCCCGCTAAAGGATGTTGTCCGCTCGTTGACCGGTCAGAACTTGGGCAGCTCAGAGCTGATTCTCATGAAATTCCGGCTTCCGCGAATCCTTGCCGCGATCTTAATCGGTGCGGCGCTGGCTGTATCGGGCGCCTTGCTGCAAGGGGTGATTCGGAACCCGCTCGCTTCTCCGGACATTCTGGGTGTCACCGGCGGCGCATCCGCAGCGGCTGTTGCTTTCATGACGCTGTTCACCGGCTTCAGCATTCATTGGGTTCCAGTTGTTGCGATGGTGGGAGCGCTTCTCGCGGTCCTTATCAATTATACCCTCGCCTGGAAGCGGGGGGTATCGACCTACAGACTGGTGCTCATCGGCATCGGACTCTCGACTGCGATGGGGGCGCTCACCATGTTCCTGCTCATCAGCGGGCCGGCTTACTTGGCCGCTCAGGTGCTGAACTGGATGACAGGCAGCATCTACGGGACAAGCTGGAAGTACGTGCAGATCATCTTCCCCTGGATTGCCGTCTTTATCCCGCTCTCCTTCCTATATGCGAAGGAGCTGACGATTCAGACACTAGGCGAAGCGACGGCTATGGGGCTTGGCAGCAGGATTCAGGTTACCCGAGTCATCGTGCTGCTCTACAGCGTAGCACTTGCCGGGGCGGCCGTCGGGGTGGCAGGGATGATCTCGTTCCTCGGCCTCATGGCTCCCCATATCGCTCGCAAGCTCGTAGGCAATTCGTATACGCTCATCATTCCCGTTGCGGCTTTGACCGGCGCGATTCTGCTGCTGTTGGCTGATTTGGCCGGGCGTATGCTGTTTATGCCGCTCGATATACCGGCAGGGGTATTCACCGCAGGGATCGGGGCCCCGTTCTTCCTGTACTTATTATTCAAACGCAAGCCAATTCGTTGACAATAGGCAAACAATGGTCACTGGGCGTAAGCTGCCCGGTGGCCTTTTTTCAAATTTGGGGTGAACGCGGAGTTACTCTAGCTGCCTCTGCGCCTGCCTCGCACGGGGGAAAGGGAACTACAGTAAGCTATTCTAGCAAAAAGTGGCATTATCGCGAGGTTAAGGGAACTATAGGACGCTATTCTGCTATTTCATGGGAAATTCAGCGCTTTTCTTGGAAATAAGACCCTGTAGTTCCGCTAAGACCCGCGCATCCCTGATATTTGCCCAAATAGCGAACTAGAGTTCCCTCCCTCGGTTTTTTCGCTAATAAGAGTCTGATGTCTCAGGGCGGCGAAGCCGTTTTTTTATAGGTAAACAAGAGGCACGGAAACATAATTAATAACTAACGATTGTCACAAGTAAGTAGTTGTGTAGTTCGCTGACGAAAACTGGAGTTTATCGGCAATTTGCTCGATGGATAACTCGGTTTCTGACAACCACTTTTTGGCCTCACGGGTACGGGCTTGCGCCTGAAATGTGGGCATGCGAAGCGAACGGAGCGATGGTGGCTGATCACTACCCTTGAACATTTAGGAAATAAGACAATAATACAAATGAGTCAAGCATTTGCTCCATTCCGGGTCCTTCTGAAATAGAAGATAATATTACTAATCAATAAATTAGTAGGAGGTAACCCGTGGAGAAGATGAATACACTGACTAAACCTGCAATGAAGAAATTTCGCCGTGGTTATTCGTTGGAAAGGCGCGAAAAGCAAGTAGGTTTCTTATTTGCAATCCCAAGTATTGTCGGATTTTTCTTGTTTGTTTTATTACCGATACTGGGAATTTTTTTCTTGAGCTTCAATAAAGTAGACCTCATGTCAGGGAGTTTTTCTTTTGAAGGGTTGAAATATTATAACAAAATGTTTCATGAGGAAGATTTTTGGAAATCCGTTCAAAATACAGGCATTTATTTGGTGATTTATGTCCCATTGACTCTTGTACTTGGACTAGCTATGGCATTAATCTTAAATGCCAAACTCTATTTGAGAGGTTTGGTAAGAACTTTCTTCATTATCCCTTACATCACCACTTATGTAGCAACATTAGTTGTTTGGAATGTTTTTTTGCACCCGACGCAAGGACCTTTAAATAGTTTGCTTATAAGTTTGGGAGTTACATCTCCTCCTCAATACATGGTTGATACGCATTGGGCACTGCCTGTTCTTGCCGCCATCGGAGCATGGAAAGATGTTGGTTATCATTGCATATTATTCTTAGCCGCATTACAAACAGTATCAGTTGACTATTATGAATCCTCGTCGATTGATGGGGCGAATCGCATGCAAAGATTCCGACATATCACGCTGCCATTAATCTCCCCTACTACCTTTTTCCTTCTACTGATCACAATTATTGGCGGACTTCAGGCTTTCTATCAAATGGCCTTAATGACGAAAGGTGGACCTGCATTCAGTACAACCACACTTACCTATTATATTTATCGTTCTGCTTTTGAATTTTCTGATTTCTCTTATGCTTCTGCAATCGGTGTGTTCCTTTTCCTGATAACGTTATTGTTAATATGGATCAATTGGCTTGCACAAAAGAAATGGGTATTTTATCAATAAAATAATAAAAGGGAGGAGGATAACTGTGAATAATGGGGTTAACGTTCAAAAATTTGTAAGATCGCTTCTATTTATCATAATTGGATTAATCTTTATCACTCCGCTTCTCTGGATGGTATCGACATCTTTTAAATTTGAAAGCCAAGTTTTTGAAAAACCATTTGTCTTCTTGCATTGGGGGCAATTGAATTTAGAGAATTACAGAACCATTTGGCTTAAAACACCTTTTCTAACATGGTTATATAATTCAGTTTTTGTTGTTCTATTTTCTGTCATTTTTCGTTTGATTATTGCTGCATTTGGTGGATATTCGTTTGGGTTTTTAAAATTCAAATATTCCGGCGCTATATTTTTCTTGTTCTTAATGACCCTGTTTGTACCGTATCAGCTTACCTTGTTACCACAGTTTATCGCGTTTCGATATGTTCATTTATTAGATACAAGGTGGGCATTAATTATCCCGAATATCTTAGATATTCTCTCTATTTTCCTCATGCGGCAGTTCTTTTTAAGTTTTCCACGCGAATTAATTAGTGCTGCGTACATGGAGGGTAGCGGAATTACGCGGTCTTTTATGAAAGTAGCACTGCCCTTAGCGAAAGTTCCATTGATTACGCTTGGCATACTAAGCTTTTTTATGATCTGGGATCAGTTTTATCAGCCCCTTATTTTTTTGAAATCAAAAGATTTATATACGATACCTATGGGCTTGCAAAGTTTTCAAACTCAATTTGGTAAAGACTATGCCCAACAAATGGCACTTGCATGTCTTGCTATTGTGCCTGTATTAAGTGTATTTTTGATTCTACAAAAACAATTTATCGAGAGTGTGACTTCTTCAGGAATAAAAGGATAATAGAACAAAAACAGATAATTCTACAAATGAGCCAAGCGTTTATTCCATTCAATTTCAAACGCAATTCAACCTATAATCAAATTGTACAAAAAACAAATAAGGGGATGAATAATCATGATTAAAAAGTTATCAATTATCGCTGCTTCTTGTATGTTAGTTTTCATGGCTGCTGGTTGTGGTTCCAAAAGCAGTTCACCAAGTAGTACAAATGCAATTGATGCCAAAGGCGCAACTTCAAGCCCAACAGAAAGCATGACACTTGAGGTATTAAACATTTCTGAGTATACAGATACGCCTGAATATAAAGCCTTTATTGAGCGCTTTCAAAAGAAATACCCGACTATTAAGATTGATTCAATCGCAGTCCCTCATGAACAATACATTAATAAAAGAAATGTCATGCTGGCAAGTGGCTCTATCGTTGATTTAATCTGGGGCAATGGTGTCGATCAGTTTGATGCGATTAATAAGGGGTTTCTGATGCCAATTGATGCAGCAGCCAAAGAAGCTGGCGTAGATATGAGTAAAGATTTCGGTGATTTTAAACCAGACAAGGATGGAAAATATTATCGATTCCCTATTCAACAAAATAACTGGATGATGTTTTATAATAAAAAAGTATTCGACGATGCTAAAGTACCTTACCCCGATGCTAAGGTTCCAATGACTTGGGAGGAATACGCCGTCACAGCTCAGAAACTAACGAACAATGCCAGCGGGAAAGACAAAGTGTACGGTATGTTTTATAACAATTGGGGCATGTATTATTATGGTTACGGCAGTCAATTAACCGATGGCAAGTTTTATACTTCAGATGGTTTGAGTAATATTAACGCACCGGAATTCAAGCGCAGCTTGGAATGGATGAATGATGTTATTAATGTAAAGAAAGCAGCAATGCCAGTAGCGGAATATATCTCCAACAATACGGATTTCCTCTCATATTGGAACGGGAATTACGGAATGGTTGTTGGTGCCCAATGGTATGCACAGTTGGCTGCTACGAAAAAAGATAAATTCCCTCGTGATTGGAAAGCTGGAATTGCCCCAATGCCTGTGCCGAAAGAAATGGCTGGCAAACATATGAACTGGTCAAGCATCGATTCCCTGGCTGTTCCTAAAAATTCAAAACATGCCAAAGAAGCGTTGATATTCGCTAAAGAGTACGTTGCAGATTACACCTTGAGTACGGGAACTCTTCCCATGTATAATAAAATCGACGCAAACAAGTATTTCCAGGAGCTAGCAGACAAATTAAAAGACGACGGAATTACGTTGGAACAAGTCAAATATTTGTTTGGCGGTGACGCAGCTGTCGTTAATGTCGAAGAAAAGCCAGTATTGGGCGCGCCATCTGAATACGAAGCAACCTTCTTGGATCAAATGACACAATACTACACTGGAAAAATATCAGTTGATGATGTTTTGAAAACGGTTAAGCAAAAAGTCGACAAAGTGATCCAAGATCAAAAAAAATAAATAAGTAACCTTCTATGCCCGTCTTATTAGAGTCGGGCATAGAACTTTTACAAGGAGAAGAAGTAGTATGATATGGAGTAGTAGACGGTATTCAGGTCCTAAATCGGTTCAGCGCAGATTGATTTTTTTACTAGTGGCCGTTTTTATTCCCTTATCCCTGGTACTTTTTTTTGTTTATCGTTTCACGGAGTTAACATTGTTGAACAAGGTGAACGAGGTTAATCAATTTAGGATGGAACAAACATCTTCTCGTGTTCAAGATTTATTTCAAAGAATATTTATGGCTACTAATTTATTTATTAATGATAGGCAATTTTTGGGTGCACTTGAAGTCAAGGATCCTTTCGACATTGAGAAAAATAAAATTTATTTAGAAGCGATAGAACGGCTGCAGTATGCTTTCTTTCTCAATGAAAAATATGTGGTCATTCTACGTGACAATAACGGGAATATGTATCAGTCAGACACTTCTCGATTAGGCTTAAGAAAGGAAGAACTGCAGGGACGGGTGCTATCGATCATGGACTGGGAGGATGCAGATATTTTTGATAGTTTCAAGTGGTCTACTGTGGAGAGTCAACAAATAAATGGGGAATCCGCAAGCTTTATTGTGTTTACACGATGGCTGTTTAACCCCGGAACTGCTACTAATAAGGGTATGATCTCCATAGTTATTCCTAATTCATATATAGAAAATATTCTTGAAAACGATGGGGGACATTACATCATTGAAAATGAGAAGCACGAAAGTGTGTTTTCAACTCAAATAGATGGTGAGCACTCCGTTGAGAAAATATCGAAAAGCACGAATACTCGCAGCGTGAAGCAGCTAAATCCAACGAATTGGCACTTATACCAATTAGAGAGCACGGATTTTTTAGACAATCCATTGAAATTGTTTACTTTGGTTGTGTTTATGACGATTGCTTTGATTATTGTTATCTATATTGTAATTATGATTGTAGTACTTCAAACAACTAGAAATGTATTTAATCAAATTCGTTTCTTATCCAAGCAATTAACCACGAATTCATCTAATTTAACCATTTCGATTAAATCCGACTACCAAATCGTTGAATTATCAGAAATTCTTCGCCAATTGGTCCACAATTTAACAACTTCTCGAAAAAACTTTGAACTCGCCTCTATTGAAAAAAGAAAATTAGAAATGCAAATGCTTCAACAGCAAATGAATCCGCATTTTTTATTAAATACATTAAGTACGATACGATTTATTGCTGACTCCACCTCACAACAAAGGATAAGTTCTTTAGTTCTATCTCTTTCCTTTCTTCTAAGACAGCAGTTATATAAAGATGACTCTCATTGGACAATGGGGGAAGAGAATGAATATTTGCTTAAGTATATCGAGATACAAAATGCTAGATTTGGTGATGAGTATAAAGTCGGCATTCATTTTCAAAAGGGGACTCTGGATAAGTTAATTTTACGAATGCTCATACAACCACTCTTAGAAAATTGTTTTGAACATGCTTTTGCAGGTAAAACGGAGGGATGCATTCAAATATGTGCTATGGTTAAAAAGGGTGGAATGGAGTTAACGGTTCAAGACAATGGACTCGGATTCGTAGATCGCGGGGTCAAAAAATCAAGAAAGAATATTGGGTTATCGAATGTAAAGGATCGTTTGAAACTACACTATAGGGGATCCTCCACTTTCGATATCAGTAGTTCCCCATCTTTAGGGTCATGTATAACGATATTTATTCCAGATGAAACGAGCTGATCTTTAATGAAGCTGTTGATTGTTGAAGATGAGGCACCTGTCCGTAAACACATGAAGTGGATGTTAGAGGACAGTGGCATTGAGCTATGGGAAGCGGAAAATGGAAGAGAAGCACTAGATGTATTAGAGCATAAGGCAATAGACATTATGCTGACGGATATTCGTATGCCTATCATTGATGGTATTGAGTTGATCCAACAATGCAAGCTTCTCTATCCTCGGTTATGGTCTATTGTATTGAGCAACTATGCAGAGTTTGACCTTGCGCAATTGGCATTGCGATATGGGGCCAAAAATTATTTGCTCAAAGCAACCGTCAGTAAGGAGAGTCTGGTATCTGAACTAAATCGCGCTTATGAAAATTCACGAAATGAAAGTTTGGAAAAAGGACGGCTAGATTCTAATGAACTTTTAATGGTTCAGAATTCATTGTTTTATGAATGGCTTCATCAGCGTATCAACACGGCAGAATTGATCAAAAGATCAATGAAATTGAACGTTCAAGTCTTTCAATTCGAGGAGACCCAGTCGATGTTTACCTTTCTGGAAGTGGATCGATTTACGGACTGGTGTGCGTCAAAATTTAACTGCCAGGCGGATCTCGCCATCTATGCTTTTATGAATGTAGCGGTAGAGGTCATCAAACAATTTCATCCTAAAAATGAATTGTTTCATTTGGAAAACGCTAGATTCATACTTTTGGATTTCGGTGAGTGTAATAGGGAGAAACATGACGAGAAAATGAAAGGAGTACAGCTGGCTTTACAACAGTTTTTAAAACTTGAAGCTTCTTTAATTACTGGATATGAATTCACAACGATGGATTCATTCATCGAGAAGGTTCGTCATTCGGTCAACGATATGACACAATTATTTTATTGTATGCCGGCATGTCTCATCTCTCCAAATGAGCAGGAGTCTACTAGCAAAGATATAGATTTGTATTCCTTTTTTCAAAATATAGAGGTGGAAAACGAAAACAACTACACGATGAATTCAAATTTACCGATGTGGATCGAGTCCTTTTTTGATTTAGTCCGCTATTTAAAGCGTCAACCAAGTACAGTAAAAGAAGATTTAAAGTTCCTGATTACTTTTATTGAGAAAAAGGGATATTCGGTTACAGAAGATTTGAAAACAGAAATTAGCCGCAAACAAGCGTATCGGTTAAATGATTATAAAATCATATTTGAGCAATGGTTGAATGACTATCATTATATGGGCACACATCGGAAAGAGATTGTAGAAGCATTAAATTATATCCATGAACATTATTCAAATAAGTTCACTGTGGATGATATTTGCAATCACATTAACATAAGTCGATCTCATTTCTCTAAACTATTTAAAGAGCATCAGGGCGTATCCGTTATTGAATATGTGGAAGGCGTGCGCATGAAGCAAGCTAGAGTGCTCTTGCGGACAACACCGCTAACTATCAGTGAAATTGCTGATAGAATAGGTGTACAAGATATCTTTTATTTCAGCAAACTATATAAGAAATATTACAAGGTCAATCCAAGTAAAGACCGGAGTATGTTGTAGAGGACAGTTATTGGAAGGAGGAAGGAAGATTTCCTTTTTCCAAAAAGCTCGAAGCGAATTATTCAACCGACTACGCGGATGATTCGGCCATTCCTTCATGGGCGAAGAGCGCGGTGTCCGCAATGCAGGAGCTAGGCATCATGGAGGGCCCCGGTGCGAACAGATTCATGTCTGGCGGCAGCGTAACCAGAGTGTCGTAGAAAGCACACCTGCAATGTATTGACAGAATTAAGATGCCATCCTATAATTTAAACAAACGTTTAAAACGATTGTTTAATAAAAGGGGTGCTTTTCATGAAACAGGCAATAAGCGAATTTCTCAAACAAGGAACGACGAAGGTTGGTATCATCACAGCCATTACATTTCAACTGTTATTCAGCATAATTTGGATGACAGGGTACGCAGGCGTATCGGATAACACAGGCAATTTAAAGATTGCGATCGTGAATGAGGATCAGGCGATGGGCGGTAAAATCGTTCAGAATCTTCAAGCCAATCTGCCTTTCAAATCGGAAGTTATCGCTTCCAATGAACAAGCGCAACAGATGCTCGACGATCGAGAAGTCCAAATGGTGATGAAAATCGCGGGTGATTTTACGAAACAATTGCAAACGGCAGGGCAAACGGCGCCCATTACGTATACGATTAATGAATCAAACCCGTCGATGACAAAGTCCGTCATGCAAGCCGTAGCAGGTAATATCACATCAACCGTCAATAAAGAAGCTGTGGCAGCAGGTGCAACAGCCGTGCTTACCCAGATGAATCCGAAACTGCCGGCTGAGCAAGCGGGACAAATCGGTCAAGGATTGGCGACCAAAGTAACCTCCGATATTCAAAGTACGAATAAAGTCAAGGATATGCCGAATCAAATGCTGCCGATGATGCTCGTGCTGGCTTCCATCGTTGGGACGATGATCATGGGAATGAACTTTAGCGTGTCAACTAAAATGCTTGGTGCGTCTGTTTCTAAAGGCGGTCTGTTAGGCGCTCGTATCATCGTGACTGTCGCTGCGGCTATTGTTGTAGGTCTCATTAGTGCAATTATGGTTGTTTCCTTAGGCGGGCATGTAGAGAAAGGCTTTATGGCTCTATGGGGATTCGAATCTCTGTTTCTTTTAACCTTTGCATTCGTTGCACAAATGTTTTTGACTTTGTTTGGGAACGCAGGTATGCTATTTAACATCGCGATGTTATCCTTGCAGTTGGTCTCATCAGGGGCGATTGTTCCGCGTGAGCTTTTATCAAATTTCTATCATTCAATCAGCAACGCATTCCCTGCAACTTATGCCGTTAATGGCGCTATGAACATTTTGTTTGGCGGTCCCGGTGCAACCAAAGAAGTTGGGTTCCTTTTCCTCATCGCAGGAATTGCACTTGTCGTGGATATCGCCGTTGTCTTTGTGAAAAAGACGAAAGCTGCGCTTGTCGGGCAACAGCTTCAAAAAACTGCGTAACCTAATGAGGAGGGCGCTGCTGCAGTGGTTGGTCAAGAATTAGATATGAAAATGAAAATATTATTAGCAGCGAAAAAGCTGTTCGCCATTAATGGCTATGATGCAACCAGTGTGCGACAAATATGTGAGGAGGCCGGGGCCAATGTGGCTCTGGTTTCCTATTATTTTGGAGGAAAAGAGAGCGTTTTCCATGAGATTTTCAAACAATTTTTCCCCAATGACAAATTGAATGCTTTATTTGATATTGAAGATCCTTTAATTGGGATTAACTCGATCATTTCAGAAGTTATTGTGATCAGAAATCAGGACCCTCAGTTAATTGCGATGATGCAGATGGAGATTATTACGATTACCTCGCGGGTGGATCATATGAGGGAAATTGTGTATCCCATTTGGAAAAAACTCAGAGATTTTCTCGATAAAGGTCGGAATGACGGGATTTTCAAGTTCGATTCTCTCGATAGCACGCTGATGTTTGTGTTGGGATCGATCTTTTTCTACAAGCAGCGGGAGTTTTTTGAACTGATGTTTACGGAAGAGCGGCCTGATATGGACACGCTTATTCGACAAACCTCAGCCTATGTGCTGAATGGCTTGGGTTATCAAAACTAAGGAGCTGGAAGTGAGAATGGATAAACGTTATATCGTCTGTTTAGGGGAATTATTGATTGATTTTGTACCGGAAGTGAATGGGCAAGCATTGGCGGATGTGACCAGCTTCCAGCGGGCGGCGGGCGGAGCGCCGGCCAATGTGGCTGCGGCGGTCGCCAAGCTCGGCGGCGACGCCAGGTTTATTGGCAAAATCGGCCGCGACCCGTTCGGCGATTTCCTCGTGCGCACGCTTGACGAAGTCGGCGTGCACACGGCTGTTGTGCAGACCGACGAGGCGAAGACCGGTCTGGCGTTTGTATCGCTGCGCGCGGACGGTGAGCGCGATTTCTTGTTTTTCCGCGACCCGGCGGCGGACATGCTGCTGCGCGCAGACGAAGTCCAGTCGCAGTGGCTGGAAGACGCCGCGGTCTATCACTTCGGCTCGGTATCGCTGATCGCCGAGCCATGCCGTACGGCTACGCTCGACGCGGCGCGCCGGGCCAAAGATCTTGGCGCATTGGTGTCGTATGACCCCAATGTGCGCCTTGCGCTGTGGCCAAGCGCTGACGCAGCGCGAGCCGAGATCCTTGCGCAGCTTCCGCTTGCGGATGTGGTCAAGGTCAGCGAGGAGGAGATTGAATTCCTCCTCGGCGTGGACGCGACCACAGGTGCGCAGCAGCTGCTGCAGCAGGGACCTAAAGTGGTGATCATCACTTTAGGTGCTGAGGGCTGCCGTGTCGTGACCGCACGGCAGGATGTGGTAATCCCCGGCACGCCTGTGGCAGCCGTGGATACAACCGGCGCCGGCGACAGCTTCGTCGGCGGCATGCTCTTTCAGTTGGCGTCGCTGGGCGTGACGCAGAGAACGATCGTTGACGCGCTGGCGGAGCCCGGCGCGGCGGAGCGTGTTTTCGCCTTCGCCAATCGTGTCGGCGCGATCACGACCACCCGCCGGGGGGCGATTCCTGCGCTCCCTACGCTTGCTGAAGTGCAGTAAAAGTGCTTGGCATAGGAATGCCGCTTATTTGATCCAGGCTGAGTAATGTGTGTTGTTCTAACGAACTGTATCGTTTTTATAGTCGAATAATTGGCATCTTTATTATTTTAATGAACTCAGTCGGCGTTATTGGGTAGTTTGTAGGCGGGATAGTGAGCTTTTTGCTGAAATAGCGTGTCTGGGATTCGTGAAAATTTCATAATGCTGTTTTTTGCTGAAATAGCGGTTGCTGAGTTCGTAAGATATATATTGAATCATGGAAATTTATATGTTATTTTTAGGTTATAGCTTTTTGCGAAGAACGCAAATTTCGGATGTATGTCCGAGGTTTGCGTTCTTTTTTGTTTCCAGGCGTGCCCAGAGGCAAGCATGATTTACTCCAGCTATGGGGAGGGGGTGAGATGTTGAATCGCAGGAGAAGCCTGCTTATTAGTGTGGTTTCAGCGGTGTTAGCTGCGGCTTTGGTGTATGGGGTATATGTGCTGCAAGTGAATCAAGTGGAACTGCAGATGACGATTCGGGTGGTGGTGCCTAAGGATTTTATTCGTGCAGGTGTCCTCGTTCGAGAGGATATGTTGGAGTTTAGAATGGTTCAGAAAGGTAGTTATACGTTAAGTATGCTGACGAAGATGGATGAGGTTGTTGGGCAGGAGACACTGATTCCACTAGGGAAGCAAGAACCTATTTTGAGGTGGAAAGTGAATCGCTATCACTTGCTTCCGAATGAGCGGCAGGCTACTTTTCAAGTGCCTAAGGAGTACTTGTTATCGGTTTCCAATGGCATTCGTGCTGGGGACAGAGTTCGGGTCTATTTGTCTGCTGCGGATGGCAGTTCGCGGAGACTTTTTGAGGAGCAAGAGATTACAGTTGCCTCAGTGAAGTCCTCTGCTAATGTCGAGGTGGATAATCCGAAGAATTCAAATCTGCTTTCCAAAGTAGAGGGAGACAAGGAGAAGATGTATGCCTCCCGCTTGGAAGCGAATGGAGCAATTGATCAGATTAATCTGAATTTAGCCGAGAGCGAGTGGCTTGAGATCGATCAATTGTGCAGCTCGAAGAAAGCGAAGCTGGTCATTGCCTTTAGCTCGACTTCGATTCTGGCAGAAGATTGAAAGGAGGCGTTTGCATTGAATATGGGGCTCATTTCGAATGACCAACGATTAATCGATGAAATTATTAATGTGGTTTATATGAAACCATTAGATTGGATTGTCGCATCTGAGGCAGAAGATTTTGCTAATAAAGCAAAGGGAATCTCATTGTCTCATGTGATCATTTCGGATCGGGAGTTAGACTACAGTCATTTGGAAGTGTATCTGGAAGACTTGCAGCAGCAGAATACGGAGTTGCGGATTATGGTTATGCTTTCGAACTACCATGACGCTTTAATTAATGACAAGTACGTGAAAATGTGCAAGTTGATGCGATTGGATTACATTCAACCAGGGCGGAGTACAGCGGTGATCGCCGATGACATTCGGGCATGGGTCGATGGGGCTGGAGGGGATCAAGCGAATACGCAGCCAAGAGGGAAACTGCTCACCTTTGTAGGTTCCACTCCTAACATCGGTACAACTTTGGCTTCATTTGGTGTAGCTTACTCTTTGGCTCTAGAAACTTCTAAGAAGGTAGGATACCTCTGTTTAAATCTAAAAAGTTCTAAGCTTCATCGCTATCTGGGTCGAGAAGAGCATGTTTTTACACTGGATGGTCTGAGGGCAGAGCTGAAAGCACAAAGTCTTACTCCCGACAGACTGCTGCAAGTATGTGATAAGCCCAAAGGAGGTCATGGGCTGCACGTCCTTTATGGGAATATGCTTCGTGAGCAGGCGGAGTTTTTTTCTCCATCCGAAATTGTGCATCTGCTGCGAGTAGCAAGGAGATCTTTTGACATCTGCATTATTGAGGTGAATGCATACTGGGATAATGCGGCCACGGTTTGCGGGCTTTTGGAAGCCGATAGCAGAATCGTCGCAACGACAGCAGATATCGCTCATTTTCAAGAAGATTTCTCAAGATGGATCAAGCAGGTCGGCTCCGTTTTTGGGCTGCAGGCGGATAGCTTCGAGCTTCTGGCCGTTCAGACAGATTGGCATGCCAAGCATAGTGAGTTCACGATCAAAGATATTCGCAAGGAAACCCAGCTACATTTAATCGGTCAAGTTTCTAAGCACGCAGATGCGCTCTCGCGCTGCAATCAAGGAAAGCTGCTTGATCTGCTTGCATCAGGTCATCCCATGCTAGAGGAGGTAGGAGCAGTCTCGTGCAAATTCATAGATTACTATAAATGGCCAAGGAAGGTGAGTTTACGGCAAGCAACCTGGTTGCAGAAGATGATAACAGGCAGACGAGCAGCAACCTAAATTATGCATGGAAGAGGTGAGGGGAGTGAGCGAAGAACGGTTTTCGATTATAACTTATATGCATGATCGCAAAATGGAACATAGCCAGAATGGTCTAATGAAAGCCGCCTATGCCTCAGATGTGCCAATTAATCGGCCACATGCTAATCAGGATGATACGGTTTTCAATCAATGGATTGAAGACATCCGCAGTGAACTCGTAACGATGAAAGGAAGGACAGAGGCTGAAAAGCAGCTGTACAATGAGACTTTGAATCGAGCGGTTCTGGGTTATGAAGAGGATCGAGGAAAGCTGCTAGCTATCATCCATGACTTGGTTTCCAAAAGAAGACTTTCCGGAGCAGCACCTAGAACAATTGGTTATTCATCGCTGCCTGAAGCTATATTTGCTGAGATCATTGGGTTAAATGTACTTGAATTAGTACTTAAACAGAAGGAGGGACTTGAAGAGATTCAGGTCGTAGGAAGGCAGATTTTTGAAGTGCGCGGAGGAATGTCCGTACCGTCTGCTTATATGCTGCCATCTGTGCGCGAATTAGAACGAATTCAGCAAAATTTGGTGCTTTTTAATAATGATACGTTGAACCCTAGAAAACGATGGGCGGAAGTCATGCTGCGCGATGGATCGAGGGTTACCATGACAGGCTTTGGGTTTACCGCCGAACCAACCTTGACGATCCGATTCTATACGGTCAAAAGCTTTGATTTGGCCACACTTTCGACTGCTGAATTGGCGACGATGAACAGCAGGATGGAGAAACTAATTCTATGTTTCATCCGTTCGTATTTTAATATAGTTGTAATAGGCTCGACAAACGCTGGAAAGACGAATTTAATTAAAGCAATCATAGCTGAAATGGATGATAACGAACGTATTATTACGATTGAATCCAGATTCGAGCTTAATTTGAAGCGGGATTTTCCCCGGAAAAATATCGTCGAATACGAAATTGATGAGGATGATCCGAGGCATTCTGGTCTGCAAGCATTTAAATTGGCTCTAAGACAATCGCCCAAACGCATTGTTCATGCCGAAATTCGTGATGAGGACGCCAATTTATATGTAAGGGCATGTACTCGCGGGCATGAGGGAAGCATCACATCCGTACATGTGAGTCAGTTGGAAGATGTTCCTGACGCAATTACAGATATGTGTATGCTGGATGGCAGAGGAATGAATCCAAGCCGTTTAACAAAAAGAATTACGGAATATGTGACTCAAATCGGCTTGGAGATGGCGGTTGTGCAGGGAAAACGAAAAATCGTGCGAATCGTCGAATATCGGTATCAACATGACGAGGTTTGCGTCACGGATCTAGCAGCTTATGACAAGTCGACAGAGGATTGGACATTTCCCGGGAAATTGTCGCTTCATGCATCGCGGAAAATCGCTAAGTCTGACCCAGATGGGTATGTTTTGTTATCAAAGCTCGGTTTTATTGAGAAAGAAGGCGAGTAACTAGATGATTTTCGCCAAATATGTCTTTTTAGTTTTGCTGTTTGTCCTCGTATTTGTCTGTATTCAATCCATATTGCCCATAATTATCCGAAAACGTAAAGCCAGATATAGGCTGCATTATGTCAAAACCGCAACGTTCGGCACAAGAATCAGCGAATATTTGGGAAATAAGAATGTTTTAGTTAAGCATATAAAGGAAATGATGGAATCCGTCGAAACAAAATGGAGCCTAAAAACGATGTTGACGGTTACGCTGATATTATTTTTAGCTGGGTTGTTGGTGGGAATCTTATATTTCCAAACGGTGAAGGGTGTTATGATCCTGACTTCAATTTGCATGTCGTTTCCGTATATGATGCTCAGGCTTAAACTGGTTAGTATCAGACTACAGACGCGACTGGAATTTCTTCCGGCCATAGAAGTGTTCTACCAATATTATTTGGTGGATCACAACAAGAACATTAAGATCTCACTTAAATATTGCTTGGAAGAAAATCGAATTATGTATCCGATTAAACCTATTTTTGAGCAGTTGTATCGCAATTTAATGACACAGCGGGGAACGGAGGAAAGCTTGCGTCTATTTTCACTTACATTAGGCCATGCATGGGCTGATTATTTTACAGGCATCATGCGGGTTGCTCTGATCGAAGGAAGTTTTGTGGGCGACAGCTTGAAAGAACTGGTGATGGATATGCGGAAGGCACAGAGATTTGATCAAATGGAAAGAAACCGGCTGTTAGAAATCCGGATTGCCAATTTTACACCCATTTTGTTTCTTGTCTTATTTCTATGTATTAATTTCAAAATCAATCCAGACAATGCCTACCTATACTATGTAATTGACCCTGTGGGGAGAAATATGATTTTGGATGCGCTGCTGCTGATTTTTGTTTCGTTCTTAATGGGCATCTATTTATCGATGCGGAGAATGTGAGCGATGATCCGTATCCTTTCGAATGGGTTGCTTTTCCTGCTGTGCATGACGATGGCATATCATGGTTTGAAGTTAATGCCCGTTCGCACGAAAAGATGGCGATCTCTTGCTGTGAAAAAAGTGCTGCAAGAGACAAAACTGCCATCATGGTTATTTGTTTGCTTGGGGCTGCGACAGAACAAGATTGAAGAAAAACGGCAATTATTGCGCGGGTGCGGAATTGGGATGAATGCCAGCCTCTATGAAGGAGGAAGAAGAATTCTGATGGGTGGAGCGCTTATTCTTGCAGCCTTGGGGTATGCGGCGCTTCAGTATCCTATTTTTATTTTCCACCTTCAGCCTGTTTACTTGCTTATAGGCGCTATTTGCGCAAGTATCTTTTTATTTGCTGATAAAAAAGTGCTGGCGTCCTTGAAGCAGAAGCGTGCGCAGCGCATTATTCGTGAAATTTATGTTATCAGTCATCATCTTCTTTATTACAAAGGCTCGAATTTACACTTGCATGCTAAGCTTTCCTTGTGTGCAGCGCAAACCCGTTCGATACGGACACCTTATCAATTGCTGCTGAATGAATGGTATCAAGGTTCAGAAACGGCAATAATAAATTTCAAAGCAAGATTAGGGACGGATGAGGCTGTGAGTTTCGGGGAGACCTTGAATGCATTGAGGTTGAATGAGCATGACAGCTATTATGAACTCCTCAAGCAAAGAATTCAGGATTATAAGGATAAAATCGAACTGATTCGTGACAGTAAAAAGGAGACGGTATCTTACTTGTTGTTCGTCCTGGCCGGGTTACCTATTCTCAATACGTTTCGGGTTTTTATGTACCCTTGGATTGCTGAGGGGCAGCGGCTGTTTAATACGATTAATTAAAAGGGAGATCATTTATGCGGAATATTCTGATTACGGTCATGATGCTTATTGTTGTTGCCTTTCTCTTTACAACCATAATCAATGACGGTTCGACAGGGATGAGACGTAATATTTCAACGCACGGTACGCAGGCAAATACAGAAATTACAGCATTAAGGCCATAAATATGGATCTTTTGAGGTGAGATCAATTCTAGTAACGGCCATGCTTATTATGGTGATAATCATCCTATATAACAATGTGGTGGGAGGCAGTATGGGGACACGGCAGCAGGTTCATAATGGCGGTGCAAGGATAAATAGGACGATTGAACAGATAGATCCATGAAGCAAATTTTAGTATTTATTTTGTTCGCAACTTTACTGTGTTGGTTTATGTTTGCGCCCGTTTATAAACATATCATTATTGTTAGACAAGCTGTTTTGCAAAAAGAGGTTGATTATTTATTGGAGATCGGAGCAAGCGGCAGGCACGGTTATATTAGCAACTTGATGATTCAGGAATCCAGAGATCGCCTAGAAGGAAGAGGCTTCATACCGGGAGATCTTGCTTACTCGGTAGAAACAACCACAGGGGTTAATGGTATGGATGCTAGTCAACCTGTAAGGAGAGGGACAGGCTTGAGACTGCATATGACATATCCCTATCATCGCCTTTTTGTCATTGATCAGCTTGTTGGCATTACGATTCCTGCTGCATCTGCTCGGATGGGGGCTATGGGAATGAAAATGAGCGAATACGTGCCTTGATGGTTGGGGGAATGTTTTGTATAAGCTGCTTTTAATTGTATTGATGAGTGTGGTTTATATGTCTTTATTTGCGCTGCAAACCGATGAGGAATTGGCGATGCACACCCTTTTTCAGGGCAAACATGCTTTAAATGATGCGGTGCATGCAGCTGCGCAGCAAAGCAACCAAATGAAGCTGGCCAGCGGTATTCATTCCATTGATGAAATCAAAGCCAGAGCGGTGGCGCTGCAATATTTGCAGGTTAATCTTAGATTAGATGAGACGAATGATCCGCTGCCAACTACCTTTTTACAAAGCAAGGTGGTGGTGGAGTTATTTAAGGTTGTAAACGATAATGAAGCATTCCCGTATACGTTTGTTGACGCTGGGAATGGCTACTCGGTTACGCTCGACCGTCCCGGTGTGATTATGTTTATTCGTTTGGAGTTTCCCCGAACCTATACGGTTTTACAGCCAATCACATGGACGATTAAGTCCTCTGCGGAGATGGTTTATTAAATGTATAATAGACAGATAAGTATACATTTAAGACGATGCAAGGAGCGAAACGATGAATATTTTTGAACAAAGACAGCGTTGGTTGCAGGGGGAGATGGTGAAGCGGGGCTGGTCCGGTTTCTTGGTCACCCAGAATGTTGATATGTATTACTACTGCGGTTCGATGCAGACGGGGTATTTGTTTATTCCGGCGGAGGGCGAGGTGCTATACCTCGTGCGCCGCAGTCTGGTCCGCGCAGAGGAGGAAGCGTCAGCGGACGTGGAAGCGCTGGGGTCTTGGAAGACGCTGGGCGAGCGTCTTCGCGCGCGCTGCGCGGATGCGGACGCAGCGGGGGCAGCGCTGCGGATCGCAACGGAGCTGGACGTGTTGCCCGTCCAGCTGTATGTACGGCTCCAGACCGCGCTGCCCGGCGCGGTCTGGGAGGACGGATCGCTGCTCGTGCGTGAGCAGCGAATGATCAAATCGCCGGACGAAGTCACGGCGATTCGGGCGGCCGCGCGCGTCGTCGACGCGGCGCTGGAGGCAGTCATCCCTCACATTCGTGAAGGGATGGCGGAGTTCGAGCTGATGGCGCTCATTGAGCATCAGCTCCGGCTGCGCGGGCACCAAGGGCTGATGCGCATGCGCGCGTACAATTCCGAGTTGATCACCGGAATGGTCGCGGCAGGCGCGTCGGCAGCGGTGCCGACTTATTTTGACGGGCCGGCCGGGGGCACGGGGCTTCACCCGTCCAGCCCGCAGAGCTCGGGCCGCGCGCCGATTCGGCGCGGCGAACCGATCCTCGTCGATCTCGGCTGCTCGATCGACGGCTATCTCATCGATCAGACGCGGACGCTCGTGATCGGCGATCTAGACCCTGAGCTGCAGCGAGCCTACGACGTGGCGGAGCAGGTGCTCCGCGCCACGGAGGCGAGGCTGCAGCCGGGTACGATTGCCGAGCATCTGTATCTGCTCGCGCTCGATCAAGTGAATGAAGCGGGGCTAAGCGCCCACTTCATGGGGTACGGCGCCGACCAAGTGAAATTCCTTGGTCACGGCATCGGGCTCGAAATCGACGAGCTGCCCGTTCTCGCCAAGGGCTTCAAATACCCGCTGACGCCAGGCATGGTTATCGCGATCGAGCCCAAGTTCACCTTCCCCGGACGCGGCGTAGTCGGGATTGAAGACACTTATTTGATCACGGAAAGCGGCTTTGAGAAGCTTACGCTGACCAGGGAAGGTATTATCCAAACATCCAAGTAGGAACAAAAAAGAGGCTGTCCTATGGTTTTCAACCGTTTAGGGCAGTCTCTTTGTTTTTAAACAACAAGCAAGTATACTAAACCCATATAAAACGGATAAGGGGACATGGGTGTTGAAACATTTTATACCGCAAACGTTAAAGTACAAGCTATTTCTGACATTTTTGCTTGTCATTCTGCTGCCGATTCTCATCTTAAACATGACGCATGTCCAAAAGTTCGAAACCTTGATGAAAGAACAAGTCAGCAGTCAAAACCTTGAACAGATGACAACGATTACTTCGTCATTAGGAAATTTGCTTGGCGTTGCCGAGAAAACGTTCACGCTCATTGAGCAGGACTCCTTCGTGACGGCGATTTTGAAGCATCCGGAAATCGGTATCACTTACCCCTCTGTCCAACAAAAAATGAAGATTGAAGAGAAGTTTAACGCTCTTAATAATAGCGTGTTTATCGCTAATTCCTATGTGTATTATACCGTTCTTGATTTGGAAGAGCATGTGTATACGTCCTATGGACCGAATCGGATTTTGAGTTACTCCGGCATAGCGGCAATGCCGAGGATGCAAGAAGCTTTTCAAGGCAAGCCGCAATCGAAGTGGCAGTTGGAGGAAGGCGGACTGAATTCCGATTTCGGCATTCAACCTTCCCTTTTGACGATTTACAAAGCTCTGCGGGATGAGAATAATCGTATTTATGCGGTTGTACGGATGGGTGTGGACTATCAGAGTTGGCTCAGAAGCGCCATCCCAAGTCCGGTCAATGAGGAGTTATACGTATTAGCTTCTTCAGAGGGGGAAATCTACGCTCGCAGCAGCACGTCAACGGCAACGGCGCTGCCGAATCCATTGAATACGGTTGGCTGGGAGCCGATAGGTTCACAGGTTGAGAATGATCATATCGTTAGTTACTCCAAAATTCCCGGTTTGAATTGGTATTTGATCAAGAGCATTCCGACGAAATATTTGTTTCATAAAGTAAACCAACTGCAGCAATCCTATTTTTTAACAACGCTCCTTATAGCTATTTTGTTTATCGTGATGACCTTTTTAATCTCAACGACGATTACTAGACCTTTGCAGCATTTGCAGAAGAAGATGTCGGATGTGGTGAAGCGGAACCTCAAAATCCAACTTCCCGAAGAAAGCTACAAAGGCGAAATTTTAACGTTTGTGCAAGCTTTTAATAACATGGTGCATGATGTAGAGAGTTTATTGAATCGTTTGAAAGAGGAGGAGCGAAACAAGGAAGCTATGCGTTTCCAAATGCTGCTTTCGCAGATGAATCCTCACTTTCTTTTAAACACATTAAATACAGTGAAATGGCTTGCCATTGAAATTGGAAATAAGCAAATACCAGAAGTTTGCGAGTCCTTGGGGAAATTGCTGGAAGCCGGGATGCGTCTGGACGTGGATTTAATCCATTTGGAACATGAGATTGAGCTTGCGCAGCGATATATTAGCATTCAACAGCTTCGCTATGATCGCGAGTTCCACGTGGATATTACGTTTGATCCTGAACTGCGTTTTGCGCTTGTTCCCAAGCTGAGCTTGCAGCCGCTGATTGAAAATAGCATTTATCACGGATTTAGCAAAATGGATCGATTAGGTCGAATCGAGATTCGAGTCCATAAAGAGGAAAATGAGCTGGTGATTGAGGTTGAGGATAACGGCGTAGGTTTGGAACAGGCCTATACCTCTACAGCGGCAGGTCATGGGATTGCTTTAAAAAATCTGGAGGAACGTCTAACACTGCTATTCCGGAAGCAAGGGAAAATTAGTGTTGAGTCTGTGCAAAGCGGGACCTTGGTGCGGATTCGCACGTTGTTCCTGTTATCTACACCTTATGTGAAGGGAGATGGCTTACATGTGGACGGTTCTCTTGGTCGAGGATGAAGCCTTTGTACGGCGGAGTATTCGGAAAGGCATGCCATGGGAGGAAAATGGCTTTCAGGTCATCGAGGAATGCGGGAATGGCGAAGAAGCGCTATCCATCATACGGAAAATGCAGCCGGATCTGGTCATTTGCGATATTATGATGCCAGTGATGAATGGCGTCGAACTGCTTGCGCAGGTACGTCAGGAGCTGTTGGATACCTGTTTCATCATGCTGACGGTTATGAATGATTTTGCGTTCATTCAGCAAGCGATGGAGCTTGGGGCATCAGGTTATGTGCTCAAACTTTATTTGAGTCCGGAGAAAATGACGGAAGCGTTGACGAAAGTCAAAGGTGAGCTGGAACGCAACTCACGTCTGATTTCCAAAGAAATCAACGATTATTGTGAGGCGCTATATAGCGGAATAAGCAAGGGGGAAGAGCTGTTGGCTAACCCTGCCTTTATGCAGGAAATGTTTCAGCCAAATTGGCTTATTCTGATTGCTCATGGCCAGCATGCTTTTGCTAAGCAGGATCTGCGGCAGCTTTCTCTATTTGAATGGGAGATCAATCCCAAGGTGCATATCTTTACGAAGCTGGGTTTCTCGACCATTTTTAGCAAGATGCCAGAGGAAACGAAGATTCACATTCAGAACAATGAGCTGCGCAGCAACTATATTGTGGTTATCTCTGAATTGGCGGAGAACGAGGATGTGGCAGCCCTTTGGGAAAGTATGGTATCCCGCGTCACAGAGCTTTGGTATGCCAATAGATCGGGTATTTTCTTCTATCAGCCTAAGGGACTCAAAGATCAGGTCTTTAGCAGTTTGCCATGGCAATTGGAAAAGAACTTAATTCAAGCTTTTGAGCAAATGAATCTAGGATTACTGGAGCTATCTTGGCAAGAAATCTGGGCTTGGACGAATGAGGTGCAGTTGTCATTACTTCGTGTAAAAGAGATTGCGCTGCGTTTGGATCGCTTGTTTGCCGAGCTTGCCTGTGTGCAGGCCGAATCACCTGCCATCTACACAGAGGCTGTTTCCCACCTCGAGGCAGGTCGTCATTTTAAACAAAGAATAGATAGGTATATGGCTCATTGGAAAGCCGCGAAGTATGAGGTTACGGATCATATTGAGATCAATAAGGTGATTGCCTATATGAATGGCCATTTCGAAGATGAGCTGTCTTTATCCCTGCTTGCCGGAATTGCCACGATGGATGATAAATATTTAAGTGTTTTGTTTAAGAAAAAAACCGGTAAGACCGTGACGGAATATTTGATGGACATTCGTATTAAGAAGGCCTGTGACCTGCTGTTGCAGACGGATCAGCCTGTAGCGTTGATTGGGGCTAAGGTAGGTTTTCCAAATGAGAACTATTTTGCCCGTATGTTCCGGAGAGAGGTCGGCATGCCGCCAAGTGTTTTCAGGCAACAACCTATGAAGTGATGAAATCAAACTTTTGTGCTAGAAGAACAAGATTTTGTTCCTTCGAACGTCTGAGGGCTGGTGATATAGTTGGTTTGTAACCAGCAAGCATAAGGAATACGGGAGGGTCAAATGATGAATATAAAGAAAACAACGTTAAGTCTTCTATCAGCGGCTGTCGTGTTAAGCATTACCGCAGGTTGTGGTTCATCCGGTGATAAAACGGCTGTGACGAATAGTCCCAACGCTACGACAGAAGCGAAGAAAGCAGTGACGCTTACTATGTGGGGAGGCGTGCCTGGAGAATCTGGTCCGCAAGCGGTTGTTGATAACTGGAACGCAAAGAATCCTGATATTCAGGTGAAATATGAGCGTTTTGTCAATGATGATGCAGGGAACTTGAAGCTTGACACCGCTCTGACGACAAATCAAGGCATCGATTTATATGTGAACTACACGTTATCCGTTTTGTCCAAACGTGTTGAAGCGGGGACTGCGCTCGATCTTAGCGAGTTCAAGGATTATAACATTGACGATAAAATGGGCACAGACGCCAAAGACTGGAAAGTCAAGGATAAGTACTATGGCCTTCCGACCAAAAAGAATGTATCGTTCGTTTGGTTGAACAAGAATGCACTCGATGAAGCGGGATTAGCGGTTCCTGCTCTGGATTGGACGATGGATGATCTGCAGCAATATGCTATCAAGCTCAAAAAAGGCACACGGTGGGGCTTCACCCAGCATATCTCAGCATACCCGAGTTTCTTCGATGGCGCTAATGCGGGAGCAGGCTTCACGAAAGCTGACGGCACGTCCAATCTCGATGAACCGACGGTTCGCAAAGCCTATGAATCGGTGTTTAATATGATGTATACCGACAAATCGATGCCATTATTGGGTGAGCAAATTACGAGCAAGATGCCGACAGATACGATGTTCTTAAAAGGTGAAACCGCGATGTTGGGAGCGGGCGAGTTCATTTTCCGCAATTCCAACAATATGAAGGATTTCCCTCGTGACTTCAAAATTGCGTTTGCCACAGTCCCCAAAGTAACGAAGGATCAAACGAATTTTAAATATCCAGGCGGCCTTGGGGATGTAATCTCCATTAATCCGAATTCAAAGAATAAAGAGCAAGCTTGGAAATTCTTGAAATGGTACGCAGATGGCGGGATGATGCCGCTGGCTGCCGGTGGACGTATTCCTTCTTCCAAGGATGCGAATGTGGAAGAAGCGATCAAATTACTTCTTGGCGACAATGAAAAGACCTACGACGTGGATTCACTCAAGAAAGTTGTATTCGGTAAATTCCCTACGTTTACAGCAACGATTCCCCAACAGATTGTCGATGCGCGCAGAGAAGAATATGAGAAGTACTTCCTCAAGGCGCAATCCTTGGATGATACCATGAAGAATACGGTCAAACGCCACAACGACTACTTGGCTAAAAATAAGAAATAAGCAAGAAAAAATGGGGGGATGCATCAGGAAAGAGGTACCTCCCTTTTTTGTTCAAAAAGGAGTGGATATTTGCATGAACTGGGCAAAAAAACAACAAAGATTAGGATACTTGTTCATTTTACCTAATATGGTGGGCGTCATTTTATTCTTCGTCATTCCTGCTTTATTTTCACTGGGAATCATGTTTACTAACTACAAATATACGTCGCCGGATATCGCATGGATCGGGCTTGAGAATTTTAATCGACTCTTTCATGACCCAGTCTTCTATGTTTCTTTGAAGAAAACGGCTCTGTTCCTGGCTTCCGTGCCAGTGTCGATCGGCTTGGCCTTTCTTGTCGCGCTTGTTCTGAATCGAAGCGTGTATGTCAAAAGCTTGCTGCGCGCGATGTTTTTCATGCCTTATATCACAAGCGGTGTTGCGGTTTCCTTCGTATGGATGCTGCTGTTTCAACCGTCGCAGGGACCTATTAATGGCTTTCTTCGTTCTATTGGCATCGAACACCCACCAGGCTGGATGTCGACGACAACGTCCTCGATGTATGCGATCGACATCATTTGGATTTGGTTTCTGCTTGGTTATAATATGATTATTTATTTGGCGGCGATTCAAGAAATACCGCAGGAGCAACTCGAAGCAGCCAAGATTGATGGCGCCAGCACATGGACGACGGTATGGAAAATTATTTTCCCGTTAGTGAGTCCATCTACCTTCTTATTAATGATTACGGGCTTGATTACATCGATGAAAACGTTCGGTATGATTGAAGCTGTTACGCAGGGTGGACCTGGCGGCAGCACTACGATTCTGTCCCTCTTCATTTACCACAATGCGTTTCGTTACTACGAAATGGGGTATGCATCAGCAATCTCATGGGTGTTATTTGCAATCATTTTCTTGATTACGATGATCCAATGGGTTGGTCAGAAGCGCTGGGTTCATTATTAAGTAAAAAACCGGAGTGATACAATATGGAAATAAAACCGACAAAAATAGGAAGCACTGTTGTGATGCTCATCCTTGGGCTTTTCATGATTATGCCGTTCCTCTGGATGATTAGCACCTCGTTTAAATCTCCGAGTGAAGTGTTTCAGTATCCGATTCAATGGATACCGTCGAAAGTGACATGGGAGCATCATCTCAAAGTATGGACAGGCAAGGATAGCTTTCTGATTTATTATATGAATTCATTGAAAATCGCTGTTATATGTACGATTGGGGCTACGTTTCTTTCGGCTTTGGCCGCCTATGGCTTCTCGCGGGTTGAATTTAAGGGAAGAAATGCGCTCTTCATGTTCTATTTATCGATGATGATGGTTCCTCCGCAGGTCTTATTTGTTCCTAAATTTATTTTGTTTGATAAAGTCGGGATTTATAATACGCACTGGGCGTTGATTTTACCGGGCTTGTTTACGATATTCGGGGTGTTCCTCATGCGGCAGTTTTTTATGGCGATCCCTCACGAAATTACAGAATCGGCATTTGTGGACGGGGCTGGGCACTTCCGTATTTTCTTCCGGCTTATGCTGCCGCTCGCTAAACCAGCGTTGGCTACCCTGGCGATCATCGATTTCTCCTGGCACTGGAACGACTATGAGAATGCGCTTGTGTTCCTGCTGGATCGCGATTTGTATACGGTTCCGCTAGGTATGCAGAATTTCATACTGGAGTTCAACATTGACTATAACGGGATGATGGCCGCGACTTCTGCTGGCATTGTTCCGATGCTGCTGGTATTCCTGATCGGACAAAAATATATTATTCAAGGCATTACGGGCTCCGCGGTAAAAGGCTAATGCAAAAACTCACCTCCAAGTGTCATGGGGGTGAGTTTTTGAGTATTATTGACGTTATATTTTCTCGATCACTTTATCAATCAAACCATACACTCGCGCATCTTCAGCTTCCAAAAAGTAATCACGGTCGGTGTCCAGCTCGATTTTCTCGATGGGTTGTTTGGTCGTCTCTGAGAGAATGCGATTCAGAATACTGCGTGTTTTGAGAATGTGCTGACTGCGAATGTGAATATCGCTCGCTTGCCCTTGCGTGCCTCCCCATGGCTGGTGAATCATGACTTCCGCGTTCGGAAGCGCGAATCTTTTGCCTGGTGCGCCAGCGGTTAGAAGCACAGCACCCATGGAAGCCGCCATCCCCACACAAATGGTGGATACATCTGCTTTTATGAAATTCATCGTATCATAAATTGCCAATCCTGCCGATGTTGATCCACCCGGAGAGTTGATGTAGAGCGAGATATCTTTCTCGGGATCTTCAGCAGAAAGGAACAAGAGCTGTGCAACAATCGCATTGGCGACTTGGTCGTTAACCTCTGTACCTAAGAAGACAATTCTGTCTTTCAAGAGTCTGGAATAAATATCGTAAGAGCGCTCGCCGCGCGCAGTTTGTTCAACGACCATAGGTATGAAACTCATTGGAATCATCCTTTCTTTTTTGGGGTAAAGCGTTAAGCTGCTTTGCTTTGTACCGAGTAAGGATTTCCGGCGGACTTCTGACCGAATCCAGAGGAGACCATAATCAATCGTACGGGTTCTTCTCCTTGAGCGGAATAAAACTCGCGTACCGTGAAGGTTGCCTCAGAATCCACGAGGGTTCCCTGACGACGATAGGTGTCAATCGAAATGACATTGTTTCCCGCGGGCTCAGGTTTACGCTCCAGTGGTTGCTCCCAGGCAATAATTGGTGCTGCTGGAGTGGCTTCAAGTGCAGGTTTCCTTGATTTTTGTTCATGACTCATGACAAATGCCTCCTCATTCTTTGGGTTTGGGGTAGACGGCCAACAAGACTTGGTAGGCTTCCTGATCGTTGCAGCTCGAATAGCGTTCGACCAACTGCTGGACCATAGCCGCATACTCCTCAATGAACGATTGCCGCTGTTGTTCGTCGTTCAAATGAACCTGAAGCTGCAGCGTTGCGCTTGGAATGACTTCACCGACATCGGATTGCTCCATAAGCAGCATCGCATCTCTGCGAATTCGCTCGGATGTCGTCACGAGATGTGCAAGCGAGCTTTGATCCTTGAGCTTTTGCAAGGTTTCCGGCTTCATGCTGAGCGATTCGGCCAGTACGAAGGTTTTGGCGATAGCGCGATAAAGCACTTCGACCAAATTGCGCACTTGGCGTGTGCCGACACGCTGCACGAGGCCAGCTTTCTCAAGCGCCTTGAGATGGTAATTAATACGCTGGGCGGTCTCGCCGAGCGTGCGCGCTACCTCAGCGGCAGAGCCAGGTTCCAAAAGCTGAGCGATGATTTCCCCGCGAAGCGGATTCAACAGGATGGTAGCCTGCTCGGGGGACTCGATGTAGAAGCTGTCTTGAATCTCTTGTGGCATGGAGAGTAAGGCCTCCAGTACAAAGAATATGTTACGTAAAAATATTTTATTACGTGGAGGGGAGAATGTCAATGGGCGGGGGTGATGGTTGAAGACATTGAAGTGTTGGGTGACAAATATAGTTATGAAGTATAGAAAATAATATTTTTGGCGAGATTTGATAGTACCAAGATATACAGGACATATGTCCTTAGTTAACAGCTGCGTTCACTCCATGGGGTGAACGCATATTTTTTTTTAGGGGGAAGAAAGATGACTAGAGGTAGTGCCATTCACAAAACGCAGATGAATAGACTAAAGGACGGTCGAGGTCAAGGATATGGGAAGGATTATAAGCCTTTCATTTAAGCTAGTGATAATAAAGCTCCTTCAGAAGGATACCTTATTAGGGAATTAGGATGGAAGACAAGTAGAATACATCACACACTGTCCAAAGAAGAGTGTCGCTATCTAATGGTATTAAGCTGGTCAGATAGTGTTATTGACATAAGAGAGCAGTATCCTCTAACTCCTATTGAAAGAAGTATTGAAATTGCAGAAAAACTAAATATCAAGCATGCAAATAAAGATAATGAGCCTATAATTACAACGACTGACTTT
The DNA here is from genome assembly GCF_014640555.1 of Paenibacillus marchantiophytorum. Taxonomy (GTDB): domain Bacteria; phylum Bacillota; class Bacilli; order Paenibacillales; family NBRC-103111; genus Paenibacillus_E; species Paenibacillus_E marchantiophytorum. The sequence continues at coordinate 78,674 of NZ_BMHE01000010.1, forward strand.
ATGATCACAATTGAAACTGGGAAAGGCTTAGAAGATATTGTTAGAACGGTCAAGGTTCCTAGTGATTTAACCCCAAGAACCCTAGAACTCTTTCAAATCGAAAAAACTTTTTTCGAAGAGCAAGGAATCAATTGGGGAATTTTTCATTTTATCGATTAAGTACCGCCCGAACGAGGGAAAGCTCTTCTCATCAGATTGGACAAGAAGAGCAGGGATTACGTCAACCCTATCGGATAAGCACTGCTCAAAGTCATGTTCCGCGTCAGGTCCGTACACGACCCCATCACGATCTACATTATTAATAATTAATGGTAGAATGATAAAGAGTCAATAATAGTATTTATATAAATATGAATGGGTCACGAAGGAGGATTGGACAACATTCCAGCAATGGAAGGAATCGAATTACGGAAGTTGATGAATGGGACTACAATCGATATTTCTTCTTTTCTGCAAATCGCCCTAACACTGACGAATGTGGTCTATACCTACCACAAACGGGATACGATTATCGGGAATTTGAACCCGGCAGGCGTTCTAATTCAGTTAGAGAGAAAGCTTGCCGAGCTTACCGATATTCGAATAACTGATTACGCTTACCTTTCTCCGGAACAAACGGGCAGGATCAATCGTAGCCCGGAGAGGCGTAGCGACTTATATGCGTTAGGGATGATTTTATACGAAATGCTTGCAGGGAGCCTGCCATTTCGAGCACAGAATAAGGAACAATGGGTGCATGCCCATCTTGCAATGATGCCAATTCCTCTGAGCAGGCTACGTCCGGAAATTACGGGCCCTCTCGAAGGTATGATTATGAAACTTTTGTCGAAGATGCCCGAGGAACGCTATCAGAGCGCTCACGGTGTGATAGTCGATTTACAACGGTGTGTCTTTTCTATAGAAGAGACAGGTGGAATTGTTCCCTTCGAGATTGCCCGTGCAGACGATGACAGCCGCTTTCAGCTCCCGAACAGCCTCTTCGGACGCGAGGCGGAGGAGGTTCAGCTCTCCAAAGCTCTGGAACAGGCTCGTGCCGGCGGATGCGCATTTGTAATGGTGTCTGGAGGGGCAGGTAGCGGTAAGACCGCGCTCGTTCATCAGCTTCAAGGTTCTGTTATACGGACAGGTGGCCGCTTCATTGCGGGCAAATGCGATCTGATGAATCGGGATATTCCGTTCTCGCCGATCCTAGAAGCGCTTCGTAGATTGATTTGGCAAGTGTGGAGCGAATCTCCAGAATCCATCGCAAGACTTAAAGTACGGTTAATGGAGGCATTAGGCCGCGGAGCGGGTGTTATTGCACAACTATTACCGGAAGCGGAGAAGCTCCTTGGTAATCTTCCTTCGGTAGAACGGCTGGGTCCTGCAGAAGCGGCCATTCGTTTCCGTCTGCTGCTTCCTATTTTCATACAAGTATTTGCGGACAGCGGACATCCCCTTGTACTCTTTCTGGACGATCTACAATGGGCGGATCCTGCTACGATGGATGCCCTTCGTACGGTTGCACAAGACCCCACCTTACATAGTTTATTATTGTTAGGTGCATTCCGGGAAGAGGCAGCACCGCACCAGATAGCGACCGAAGATCCCCGAGCAACGGCAACCGCATGGATAGAAAATTCATTCCCGCGGCATAAGACTTCAACTTCGCTTAGTGTGCAGCATATTGCGCTCGATCCTCTGACCTATATCGACGTTAGACAATTCGTATCGCATATCGTTAAGGAAAATTCCGCTCGCATCCGAATGTTAGCGGAGTCTTTATACCACCGAACAGGTGGTAACCCGCTCTATCTACACCGTCTTCTGGACAGTTTGTACCGTGAAAAAAAACTATATTATGACGAGGAGAAATCCAATTGGGCCTGGGATACAGCAGTAGTTAAGCAAATATCCGAAGATCCTGACATTCTGCTTTTAGTCGGTACTCGTATCCGCATGCTGCCATCCGATACCATTGAACTGCTAGCCGTAGCGGCGGCTATCGGGCATCGATTCCGATTGTCGGCGGTCGCTGTGGCAAGCGGGCACTCTATGATTTATGCGAACCGGCTTTTACGCGTAGTCGAGGAAGAAGGGTTAATCTCGCAGGAGAATGATTCCAACGAAGCGGATACAGACGAAGTTTACTATACTTTTCTGCATGACCGAGTGCAGCAAGCCGCTTATCAGACGGTTCACGAAACGCAACAAGCAGATCTGCACCTCAAGATCGGACGTTCATTGGGCAATCTGGCATCGGATAGCTCGGACGATTGGTTGTTTGATCGGGTCTATCACTTGAATCTGGGCAGCGAACGAATGACAAGCCAAGCGGAGAAGAGGGAGCTAGCTGCTTATAATCTCCAAGCCGCTTTGAAGTCGAAGGCTTCCACGGCTTTTGCCACCGCCAAGAACTTCCTGGAAAAAGGCTTGCGTCTTGTCGAGAATGATGAGCAGGGGCAGAATTCGCTGGCGTATCGTTTAATGCTGGCGCTGCCCGTGTGCGAATATATGTGCGGAAGCGTCGACCGCGCGGAAGAGTTGCTCGATCAGCTACTGCTCCGCACCGTGGGTGTGGTAGAGCGCTCCCGTATTTACCTGATTCAAATCTCCATGTATGCCTATCTCAAAAGAGATAGAACGGCTGTTGCTATTGGATTCAAGGCGCTTGAGGAAATCGGATTTCTGGTGCCGAAGAAACCCTCAAATGCCTTAATCAAGGAAGAATTGCACCTGTTACAGATCGCTATGGCTAATATGCTTAACGAACCGGAGCTTGTGCCAAGCGATGATCCCCATCACCTCGCAATGTCCAATCTGGTCATGGCGATATCGACATCGGTATTTTTATTAAGTAATGAACGGTCCGTCGTGTTATTATCCAGATTTATTCGATTTAGCTTGAAGGTTGGAAAAGGAAGTAGCGAGGCTTTTGCATTTATCCTCGCGTTTTACGGTGTCATCATTCTTGGAAATAAGAGCGTTGCAGCCCCAATAAGTCGTCAGTGCATGGATGCTGCGTTCCGAATAGCGTCATCTTTCGAAAGTACGGATTTGTTATGCAAGCTGAGCTACTTCAGGGGAATCGCTAGACTACTACACCAACCGGAAGAAAGTATCGCGCATTTCGAGCAATCGATGCGTTATGGAATGGAATCCGCGAATTTGGTCTTTGTTAGCCTAGTGGCGTTTACATGTGCGGTCACCCATACTGGAGATTTACATACATTGTCTGCACGGATAACGAAATATGAAGATCTGTCAAGGCAGCTTCTAGATGAGGTCGCGAAGAACGCTTTTCGTATCTCGCGGTGGTATATCGCCCAATTGCAGGGAGGTGACGGGGAGGGCGAGGGCGTTGTATTGCCGGTGCAGAATGATGGATTAAAGGGGACTATGAATAACGAAGTTTCTTATATATGTAGCTGTAAAATAGAGATTGCTTATTTGTTCGGACGGTACAAGGAAGCCCTGGAATGGATAGAACAAGGGGAGTTCAATACCGCCAGACAGAATTGGTTACAAGCTCGCAAGCAACATGTTTATCATGCGCTTACGCTTGCCGCTAGATATGCTGAAGCGCCGACGGTGGAACGGACAGGTATTCGGGCTAAGCTGAAGAAGTTATTGTCGGTCATGAAGCAATGGTCTGGATACTATGGACAGAACACTCCGGTTTGTCTGCTCGTCTCGGCCGAGTTGTACAGGATTGATGGGAATTCGGTCGCTGCCGCCAAAGGATACGATGATGCGATCCGCGAAGCGCGAAGCCAAAAAGACAAATTAATGGAAGCGGTAGCTTGCGAACGAGCTTCCGTATTCTATAGGGAAGCGGGAAGCAGGAACGGAGCGGACGTGTTGATGGCGGATGCCTGCATTGCTTATTCGGCGTGGGGGGCTGCTCGCAAAGCACAAAGGTTACGAGAGGATTACCCGGATCTACGGTTCTCAGGCGCCCAATCGCAATCGCAAGAAGACGGAATGGTGGCTAAAGGATTAGATGGATTTGAAAAGGAGCGCGAGAGGGTACCGACAATCGGCGACGATCATGTGTTCATTAGACAAATTTCGGAATGGTCGAGTACGGAAAATAGTGAGGATGTGATGCATCATTTCCTGGAATCGGCAATTCGTTATTCGGGTGCGGAGAAGGGATACGTGTTAACCAGTCACGAAGAGGGCTTTACGATAGAGGAGCAAGCGGGCGATCATAAGGATGTTCGGAATGAGGCTTCATTCGTAGAGACCATCGTACGTTATGTCTCCCGCACTGGGGAACCGGTTGTGCAGGGCGATGCTCCACGAAGCCTATTTACGACGGATGTCTATGCTCATCGCAGTCTCCCGCTATCCATCCTCTGTACGCCGATTCTTTTTCCGGGACAGTCGCGGTCGTCCGTTCTGTATTTGGAGAATAACCTCCTCGCTGGCGTGTTCTCTACGAAGACACTAGAGGTGCTAGATCTCATGATCGCCCGAATGGTGTATGTGAGATCATTGAATCATTGGCGTCAACAGACTAGAGATTCAAACGATATCGTTAGTCCTTCCACATTGTCTGTTCAAGATTCGCTGCTGTTCGTCGAAACGCTGACGACCCGCGAAATGGAAATGTTGTACGCATTGGCGGATGGCTTGTCTAACAAGGAAATCGCTTATCGGTTTGGGTTAACGGAAGGTACGGTCAAGAGTTACGTGTTCAACTTATACGGTAAGCTTGGGGCGAAACGACGAGCTCAGGCGATTGCGCGTGCAAGGGGAATCGGATTATTGGACCAGATATATGGCGTGAATAAATGATAAGCCAATAATTGGAGCGGACAACTGCTCTATTATTGGCTTATTTTTTTTTGCGCAACTAACTTTCGTTAGTACTGTTGAGTTACGTGTAGGATATATACTTGGTCTTCGGATGTAATATTGTGTAATTGTTCGGTAGAAATTAATGAGGAGGTTGAAGGGGATATGTTACGAAGGCGAGTACAGGGTATTAAGAAGTTAATGATTTGTCTACTCACATTGTCGTTGATTTCGCTTGGTACATTGTCAGTAGGTAATGTTCGGGAAGCGCAAGCTCAATCATTCGGAGATTTTGAGTATTCTTTAGTTGGATCATTTGCCTATATTTCAAATTATGTTGGAGTAGATGAAGTGGTTACTATCCCTGACAAAGTAGATGGGCATTCTGTAATTGGAATAGGTTATGAAGCCTTTTATTTAAAAAAATTAACGAGTGTGACGATTCCAGAAGGTGTATTAAGTATAGGTAGGTCTGCATTTGCTGGCAACCTATTAAAGAGTGTGACGATCCCGAACAGTGTAACGACTATAGGAGCATCTGCATTTCTTCAAAACAAACTTACGAGTGTGACGATTCCAGAGGGCGTAACGAGCATAGAGGAAAGCGCATTTCAGTACAACCAGTTAACTAGTGTGACGATTCCAGAGGGTGTAACGAGCATAGAGGAAAGCGTATTTCAGTACAACAAATTAGCGAGTGTGACGATTCCGAACGGTGTAACGAGTATAGGCGATCGTGCATTTGAGTATAACCAATTAGCAAGCGTGACGATTCCGAACAATGTAACGAGTATAGGCAATGAAGCATTTTCGAATTGCAAATTAACGAGTGTGACGATCCCGAACAGTGTAACGAGTATAGGGGGAAATGCATTTAGTCATAACCAATTAACGAGTGTGACGATTCCGGAGCGTGTAAAGAGCATAGAGGGTAATGTATTTTCGTATAATCAGTTAACGAGTGTGACAATTCCGAACGGTGTGACGAGTATAGGCGAAAATGCATTTAGTCATAACCAATTAACGAGTGTGTCGATTTCGGAGAATGTAAAGAGCATAGAGGGTAGTGCATTTTCTAATAATGAATTAACGAGTGTGACAATTCCGAACGGTGTGACGAGTATAGGAGGAAATGCATTTCAGTACAACAAATTAACAAGTGTGTCGATTCCAGGGAGTGTAACGAGTATAGGAGAATATGCATTTCAATATAACCAATTAAAGAGTGTGACAATTCCGGTTGGTGTAACAAGTATAGGAGAATATGCATTTCAGTATAACCAATTGACGAGTGCGACGATTCCGGTTGGTGTAACGAGCATAGGCAATCATGCATTTTCTTTTAACCAATTAACGAGTGTGACGATTGCGAATAGTGTGACGAATATAGGCAAATTTTCATTTTATCATAACCAATTAACGAGTGTCACGATCCCAAGCAGTGTAACGAGCATAGGAGAATATGCATTTAGTACGAACCTATTAACAAGTATTATTGTTGAAGGGGATTCAACCACAATAGGAGATACAGCGTTCAGTGGTAATCCAAACAGTACGATAATAGCGTTTGATCCTTCCCCCGCGAAGAACAATGCGAATAATTTTGGGTATCCATACCTCAATATTTTGTCTGCGGGAGTTAGTTATTCTCCTAATGGTGAATCCGTGGGTAAGCAATCGATGTCAACAAAGGTATCGGTAGCTATTCCTGATTCCATACTATCAGCCCATACGTATTACCAATGGTCATCAACGGAAACGGTACCAGAGGGGCCGAACGGGGGATGGGTAACGTTCACGAGCAAGGATTCCATTCCTACGCCTCCTGCTGCAGGTACGTGGTATCTGTACGTTCGAGTAGACGATCAGAATGAGAATCATACAGTCGGTTATTCCCATTCCAAAGCGTTTAAAGTTACTAATGCCTTGCTGCTGAGCGCACCGACGAATGTAATTGCGACCGCAGGTAATGGAACGGCGACGATTAGCTTCAATGCCCCAGTGAGTGACGGCGGTAGCGCGATCACGGGCTATACGGTTACGTCCAATCCGGGGGGATTCACAGGAACTTCTGCAACTGCGAGTCCGATCACAGTCACGGGACTGACGAATGGAACGGCGTATACGTTCACGGTAGTTGCGAAGAATGGTGCAGGCGATTCGGCGGCATCAGCAGCATCGGCTAGCGTCACACCCAATACGAAGGTAGTGCCAGGCGCGCCAACGAATGTAAAAGCGATCGCAGGCAAAGAAGCAGCAACGGTTAGCTTCAATGCCCCGGTGAGTGATGGCGGTAGCGCGATCACGGGCTATACGGTTACGTCCAAACCGGGAGGATTCACAGGAACCTCTACAACGGCGAGTCCGATCATAGTCAGAGGACTGGAGTTTGGAACGGCATATACGTTCACGGTAGTTGCGACGAATGCTGTAGGCGATTCGGCGGCATCAGTAGCATCGGCTAGCGTGACAGCCAATTCGAAGACATGGCCAAGCGCGCCGTGGGATGTAAGAGCGACCGCAGGTAAAGGAACGGCGACGGTTAGCTTCGAAGTCCCAACGGATGATGGCGGGAGTGCGATCACGGGCTATACGGTTACGTCTAATCCGGGGGGATTCACAGGGACCTCTGTAACTGCGGGTCCGATCACAGTCACGGGACTGACGAATGGAACGGCGTATACGTTCACGGTAGTCGCGAAGAATGCGATAGGAACCTCGGCGGCATCGGTCCCATCAGAACGTGTGATCCCTAGCGCAAATGAGGATTATACGTATGAATTAAATGCGATGCTAATGGCGACGATTACAGGTTATCGCGGAGTAGATAAAGTGGTTAATATCCCTGCTGAATTAGATGGGCATGCTGTAGTCGCATTAGGCCGGCAAGTATTTATGGGTAAAGATGTATCGAAGGTCACGATTCCGGTGGGTATAACGAGTATAGGAGAATTTGCATTTTATAACTCCCAATTAACGAGTGTGACAATTCCGGTGGGTGTAACGAGTATAGAGCAATTTTCATTTTATGGCACCCAATTAACGAATGTAACGATTCCGGGAAGTGTAACGAGTATAGGAAAACTTGCATTTGCTAACTCCCAATTAACGAGTGTGACGCTTTCGGAGGGTGTTACTAGTATAGGAGAGAGTGCATTTTCTGATAACCAATTAACAAGCGTCACGATCCCGAACAGTGTAACGAGTATAGGCAATAGTGCATTCATTACTAATAAATTAACAAGCGTCACAATCCCGAACAGTGTAACGAGTATAGGACAATCTGCTTTTAAATATAATCGATTAACAAGTGTGACGCTTTCGGAGGGTGTTACTAGTATAGGCAGGGAAGCATTTTCTAATAACCAATTAACGAGTGTCACGTTCCCAAGCAGTATGAAGAGTATAGGTCTTAGTGCATTTGAGTACAACCGTTTTACAAGCGTGAGAATTCCAAAAAGTGTAGAGAGCGTAGGTATTTATGCTTTTGAAAATAATAGCCTATTAACAAGTGTTATTATTGAAGGGGATTCAACTGCAATAGGGGCTCTAGCATTCGGATTTAATTCAGGCAGAAAAGGTACGATGATAGGGTTTAATCCTTCTACCGCGAAGGATTATGCTAATAATACTTGGTATCCTTTCGTTAATATTTTGTCTGCGGGAGTCAGCTTTTCTCCAAACGGTGAATCCGTGGGAAAACAATCTGTGTCAACAAAGGTAACGGCAGCCATTCCTGATTCCACACAATCAGCCCGAACTTATTACCAATGGTCATCAACGGAAACGGTACTAGAGTGGCCGAACGCGGGATGGGTAGCGTTCACGAGCGAAGATTCCATTACTACACCTCATACTGTAGGTACGTGGTATTTGCACGTTCGTGTTGACGACCAGAATGCAAGTCATGTAGCAGGATATTCTTATTCAAAAGCGTTTAAAGTTGTTGTTGTGCCGAGCGCTCCGACGAATGTAACGGCGAAGGCAGGGAATGGAGCAGCAACAGTTAGCTTCGACGCCCCAGCGAGTAATGGAGGAAATGCGATCACAGGCTATACGGTCACGTCCAGTCCGGGAGGATTCACAGGAACTTCTGCATCCGTGAGTCCGATCACAGTGACGGGACTGACGAATGGAACAGCGTATACGTTCACGGTAGTCGCGAAGAATGGTGCAGGCGATTCCGCGTCATCGGAGGCGTCATCGAGCGTTACACCAACTGCGCCGATTGTTGTCGTGCCAGATGCTCCAACGAATGTAACAGCGATTTCAGGTGATGGAGAAGCGACGGTTAGCTTTGACGCCCCAGCGAGTGATGGAGGAAGTGCGATCACGCAATATACGGTCACGTCCAGTCCGGGAGGATTTACAGGAACTTCTGAAACCGCGGGTTTGATCACAATCACGGGACTGACGAATGGAACGGCGTATACGTTCACGGTAGTCGCGAGGAATATTATAGGCGACTCCGCTGCATCGGCGAGTGAGACGCCCGTTGTGCCGAGCGGTGCGCCGAGCGCCCCAAGGAATGTAAGGGTGAGTGCAGGGAATGGAGAAGCGACAGTCAGCTTTGACGCCCCAGTCAGTGATGGCGGTAGTGAGATCTTCTACTATAAAGTCGCATCCGATCCGGGAAGATTCATAGGAACTTCTATGACCGCGAGTCCGATCACAGTGACAGGACTGACGAATGGAACTTCATATACATTCGTAGTATACGTAGAGAATTATGCAGGCTATTCGGCAATATCGGAGGCGTCAGCGAGTGTTACACCGACTGCACCGATTGTTGTGCCGAGTGCACCAGGCATGCCAACGAATGTAACGGCGACCGCAGGTAACGGAACGGCAACGGTTAGCTTCGACGCCCCAGCGAGTGATGGCGGGAGTGCGATTACGCTTTACACGGTTACGTCCAGTCCAGGGGGATTCACGAAAACTTCTGTAACCGCAAGTCCCGTTACGTTTACGGGACTGACGAATGGAACGGCGTATACGTTCAAGGTAGTCGCGAAGAACGGTGCAGGCGATTCGGCGGCATCGGTGGCGTCAGCGAGTGTTACACCGACTGCGCCGATTGTTGTGCCGATTGCACCAGGCACGCCAACGAATGTAACGGCGACCGCAGGTAATGGAACGGCAACGGTTAGCTTCAACGCCCCGGCGAATGATGGCGGGAGTGCGATTACGCTTTACACGGTTACGTCCAGTCCAGGGGGATTCACGAAAACTTCTATAACCGCAAGTCCCGTTACGTTTACGGGACTGACGAATGGAACGGCGTATACGTTCAAGGTAGTCGCGAAGAACGGTGCAGGCGATTCGGCGGCATCGGTGGCGTCAGCGAGTGTTACACCGACTGCGGCGATTGTTGTGCCGAGTGCACCAGGCATGCCAACGAATGTAACGGCGACCGCAGGTAACGGAACGGCAACGGTTAGCTTCGACACCCCAGCGAGTGATGGCGGAAGTGCAATTACGGGCTATACGGTTACGTCCAGTCCGGGAGGATTCACGGGAACTTCTGCAACCGCGAGTCCGATCACAGTCAGGGGACTGACGAATGGAACGGCGTATACGTTCACAGTAGTTGCGACGAATGGTGTAGGCGACTCCGCGGCATCATTGGCATCAGTGAGTGTGACGCCGATTAGTGTGCCAGTTGTGCCAGGAGCGCCAACGAATGTAACAGCGACCGCAGGGAATGGAGCAGCGACCGTCAGCTTTGACGCACCGGTCAGTGATGGCGGTAGTGCGATCATGCTGTATACAGCCAAGTCAAGTCCGGGAGGATTTACAGGAACCTCTGCAACTGCGAGTCCGATTACAGTCACGGGACTGACGTATGGCACGGCATATACGTTCACGGTAATTGCGACAAATGTAGTAGGCGACTCCGCGGCATCGGTGGCATCGGCGAGTGTGACACCCGTTGCGCCGATCGGTGTCGGTGTGCCGAGCGCTCCGAGGAATGTAACGGCGAGCGCAGGTAATGGCAAGGCAACGGTTAGCTTCGACGCACCGTTGAACGATGGCGGTAGTGCAATCACGGGGTATACGGTCACGTCCAATCCGGGAGGATTCACAGGAACCTCAGCAACCGCGAGTTCGATCACAGTCACGGGACTGACGAACGGCACGGAATATACGTTCACGGTAGTTGCGAAGAATGGGGTCGGATCAAGCGCAGCGTCCGCTCCGTCCAAGGCTGTTATGCCAAGAGGCAGTGGAGGTAGCGGCGGTTCGGGCGGTTCTGGTGGAAGCGGTGGAAATGGCGGAAGCTCCAACATTGACCCGATTCGCTCAACAAACGGGAATCTTACGCTTCCGTTAGGAAAACTTGGCGAGATGAGCTTGGATGGGAAGATCCTCATTACTGTTCCAGCTAATGCTTCAGACAAAGAATTGAAGATAACGATAGAAGAATTAAGTGAGATTCCTGGCATGCTGGCGAATCATGAGGTGCTGGCAAGCTCTATATTCGAGATTCTAAAGAATTACTCGGGCAATTTTAGTAAACCGGTGACATTGACTTTTACCTTTGACCCGACCAAGGTAAAGGATAATCAAACAATAGCCTTGTTCTATTATGATGAAGGAAAGAAGGCTTGGGTAGAAGTTCCTGGAGGCAAGATCGACGGGAACCAGATCCGCGTAGAGGTTAACCATTTTACGAAGTTCGCGGTGCTTGTAGTGGATAAAAAGTCGGGCTTGCCCATCGTAGCGACTGAGTCCACGGAAGTTAACTTTAGCGACATCGTCGGTCATTGGGCGGAAGAGACAATCAAACAAGCGGTGCGGCAGGGAATCGTTAATGGCTACACGGATGGCAGCTTTAAACCGGACGCAACGATTACGCGTGCAGAATTCGTTACGATGCTAATGAATGCATGGAAGCCTTCAAATGGAAACACAACGTTAAGCTTCACCGATACGAATGAGATTCCTACTTGGGCGAAGAAAGCGATCACTCAAGCTGTAGAATCCGGCATCTTGTCAGGCTACACAGATGGTAGCTTTCGCCCGGACGGGAACATTGCGCGGATGGAAATGGCGATGATGATTGCTAAGGCGTATGGCGCGAAGATCCCAACGGATGTCGCGACTGGCTTCTCCGATGAAAGCGAGATTCCAGAGTGGGCCAAGGGAGCGGTGTTCATGATTAAACAGATAGGCATCGTCAAAGGACGCGACGGTAACCAGTTCGCACCTAAAGAAACGGTAACACGTGCCGAAGCTGTAACGGTGATCATGAACCTGCTTCATGTGAAGAAAATCGAATAGGATTCGAGATATGGAGACCTCTAGGCATAGGGGTCTTCTTTATTTTGGCTTTTTAGATGATACCGTGATGGTTAACCGCTCTGCAAGCTCTAACGTTCGGCATGGGTGAAGATCAAGGAAGTGATTGAGTTGTCAGACGTTTTTATTTCTAGGAAGTATCCAAGACACAGCACTCAACACATGTGGAGTGTTGCTCACTGTTGGTCAGGAAAATCCAATGAGGTTCAAATGTAATCACTTTTCCTGTATCAACAACACAATCAATCATCTTCTTCAGTATAACCATTGGGTTCGGTACATGAAGTAAAAAGGCATGGCATATTGCAATATCGTACTTTCTTTCCAAAGCAATCTCCTGAATGTCGAGGAAGCTTTGTGCTTTGGATTGATCGATGGAGTCAAAAAGAAAATTTCTGAAACGGAGCTGGCTCAGAGGTTGTCACCTAGAAGTAAAAAAAGCTCATGGACTGAATTAAATAAAGAACGTGTCCGCCACCTCGAAAAGTTGGGGTTAATGAGAGACGAAGGAAGAAGGGTTCTTCCTATTATGGATCACAATTCTCTTAGGATAGATGAAGATATTGAACTAAGGCTAAAGGAGGAAAAGAATGCATCGCTTGCGGTTTTGATTTCGAGGTTTTCTATGGACAAGTTGGACATGGTTTTATTCAAGTACACCATTTGGTGCCTTTGCATTCTATTAGAAAAACATATAAATTACACCCTATTAAAGACTTGAGACCCGTATGTGCTAATTGTCATGCTATCATTCACAAGCATAAGCCGGAGCTTAGTATTGAAGAGTTATGTAACATGATAAATGCCTGTAAAATTTAATTTATTGAATCAGCCGCATAAACCAATCTCCTTAATATTTTTCTGTTTGGATAGCTGAACAAGTCTATAAGTCATTGATAAATTAATAGAGGATGATCTATTTTGAAATTTGAAGAAGAATATCCCTCGCTGGAATCGTTCTGTAGAGCAGTAATTTTGTTCGGCAGAAACAGCGCATCGTATAAATTTTCCATGGAAAAATCTTTAATCTAATTAATCCCAAGTGGTAAGTCCTTCATCACTTTGGAAGAATTAGCTGTTCCCTTTTCTAATAATATAATTGAACACTTGAAGCTCAATGATAAACAAACCACTTCCCAATCGAGTATTATGCTTAATGCTTGTCGGCAATTCATAGCTGAAGATATTACCCATGAGCAACTGATCCAGCAAACTGTAAAATATGGATTTGTAAATGTGCTGGATGCATTTCATGTAGTGAACCAGGGGGATATCCCTGTTAAATTTTTCGAAAATGACAGGAAGGCAAAGCAAAAGGGTATTGTCATAACAGATGACTTGTTCAAATTACAGGAAACCAATTCTTTGGGAAGCTGACCGAGATTGAACCCGATGGATCAGAGGGAGTCCCTCGAATTTACTATCTGCACGAGTTGGAGAGCTCCGTAATAATTAATAAAGTCGTGGAAGAGCTAAAGATTTCTTCCCGCGCAATGGACAAGCGTGTGCTGTTAAATCTAATCGCAGATATGTTGGAGAAGAAGAAATCCGGAGATTATCGAGTTATTGATGAGGTAGAGCTCTTGGCTCTGCAAGAGGGGTTAGCTAACCATAAACTGGCTTCGGTTCAGCATGTGAAACTCCAACGTCCAGATATCGCAATTGAAATAACTGTGCCTGATATCGGCACAAAAGTACTGCTATTTGACCCTAAATATAAGCTGCAAAGTGAAATGAGCCCTAATATAGTCTAGTCGAAGAAGATGAGAATAAGAATGAAACGGGAAAACCGAAAAAGGTAGATATCGATAAAATGCACGCTTATCGAGATTCAATGCGCGATGGAATGAATAATCCAGTCATTCAATACGTGGCAATCCTTTATCCAGGAAAAACTGTCAATTACACGGCTGGATTAACTGCAGTTAGGGCATATCCAAATGAAGACGAGAAATTAGGGATGACTTTAATTGAAGTATTGAAAATGGAGATTAATCGTTGAAATATGGAATTTAGTAGATACAAAGAATTTTCAATTCAAGGATAATCGAGGTAATTTTTTTAAAGAATATGGGGATGTAGATGAAGAAACGAAGCTATTAGCTCGATTGATTGCCATATTTATTCCTATTTTGATAATGTTGCAGGCAATTGATGATAGAGATGAAAAGTTGGTTGATGAAGCAAAAGCGAACATAAAACGTGCTCTCGCTGATTAAGAAATGTCATTACGCTAACGGATACGTTTGTTGATAGGGATCTCTTTATAAATAGTTTGTTAGAAGTACTTCAAATCTTATTTGTAAATCGGGATTTCTACTCTAAAACACCACTTCAAAACTTAATTTGTAAATCGATTTTATATAGGAAATGATCTTTTTGGCTAAATTGTATAGTACCAAGATGTATAGGACTGTTGTTGTCCTTAGTCAGCAGTTGCGTTCACTCCATTGGGTGAACGCCTATTTTATTTTAGTGGGAATGAAGGATGAGTAGAGGTAGTGCTATTCACAAAACGCAGATGATGAATAGACTTAAGGACGGTAGAGGTCAAGGATATGGAAAGGATTACAAGCCTTTCATTCAAGCAAGTGACAACAAAGCACCTTCGGAAGGATATCTTATTAGGGAATTAGGGTGAAAGACTGGTAGAATACACCACACGCTTTCTAATAAAGAGGTTGTGGTGCAAAACTCTAATTCATGATAATGTAACTGATAATAATGAAGTCATGGGATTGGAGCAACTTAGCTTATCGAGACATCGTAGAAATAATGAGCGAGCGGGGATTAGATATTTCCCTACGACAATCATGAGATAGGTCCATGAGCTTGGGCCCGAAATAGACAAACGAATCCGCCCCTATTTAAGACCCACAAATGATTCGTACAGAACGAACGAAATCCGTGTGGAACAGGGGAAAAGCTGGGAGAATTATATTATCATCGACATGCTTACTTTTTCGTGCAGAAAATGCAAGGTGTTCATTTTATATCTGCTATAAAATTTATTTAGAAAGGAGGGAACACGATGGATTGGTTGGAGAGGATGAATAGCGCCATGGATTATATCGAAACCAATTTGGCGGACAATATCTCATATGATGAAATAGCGCGGAGAGCCTGTTGCTCTACTTATCATTTTCAAAGAATGTTTCCGTTTATTACTGGAGTATCGTTATCTGAGTACATTCGGCGTCGACGGTTGACATTAGCAGCATTTGAACTGCAAACAACAGATGTAAAGGTTATTGATGTAGCTATGAAATATGGATATGATTCGCCAGAAGCGTTTGCACGGGCGTTTAAGAATCTTCATGGGATCGTACCGATATCTGCACGCGTTACAGGCGTTTCTCTAAAAGCCTATCCTCGAATGTCCTTTCATATTTCAATTAAAGGAGATGTCGAAATGAATTACCGTATCGAATCAAAAGGGCCTTTTGGGATGTTTGGAGCTTATGGTCTGGTCAATTCCGATCCCCAAAAAGTATATGCTGAAGTTGCTCAATTCCGTCAACAATGTGATGTAGATGGCAGTGTTGAAGGGATGAATGGATTACTGGGACGCTTTAGTAACACCATCTTGCACGCTGCCTTATATGATCATACTGGAACATCTTTTAAATACATGGTGAGTTATTTTTTGCCAAAAGGGCTTGAAATTCCGGAGAGATTTACAAAACTTTCTGTCCCGGCATTAACGTGGGCGATTTTCCCGGAACCGCAATGTGATTTAATAAAGTTATGGGGACGGATTTATTCCGAATGGTTTCCGACATCGGAATACGAACAGGTTGAAGGCCCTAGCTTCGAAATGTATTATGGAACGGCAGGATATGTTACTGGGGAGATTTGGATTCCGGTGAAGAAAAAATAACTTGTTACTTCATGCGGCACGCTTCTGTTTCTCATTGGGCACCCGTCGTACTACCTAAAATTCGGTTTCGAACTAGCGAGACCACACGGCTTTGAACTATAGTAATTCGATGTGCCGAACGAGGTGTTTATGGTGAACATACTTTGTCAGAACGCCGGAATCAAAGGAGAGCGCCCGCAAGGTTGTGGGCGTTCTTTTTCTTTTTTCATAGGCAGGCATTTGCTCAAACGCAAATCTAGGTAATGCGCTAACGGAAACGCTAGTTGAATAAATGTAACATGAATGAAATCTTATTTTCATCTGTCTTTAATGAATCAAGCCTATAATAAAACTGACCCCCTTTAAAATATAAATAATTATGGCCCACAGCCCGTTGCTGTGGGTCACTTTTTTGTTCATTGAACTAAAGGGAGGAGAGTTTAACAATAGTTGTTCTTTACCAATCTAATCTTAATTAAATGAAAATAAGGAGTTCTTCATATGGTTTTTCCTATCCAGATTTGGGACATGAATCGGCAGCCTCGTTGAAGTAAACGGGAGTTTAGTGAATAGTCTGCATGAAAGAAAGTTATAAAATGGAAACTTCTTACTTATTTGCTGCGTCTAATTTATTAGAGTTAGAAAAGGGACTAATGTAAAGGAGGAATAATCCATGATTAAGTTAGTTCGTGCCGTATTCTTACTGTTAATCACCGTACAGATTTTAACGGCTTGTTCAAAAGATACCACTACGACAACAAAAAGTATTATTTATGAAAATGAGAAGTATAAATTCGGCCTTACGTTACCATCCAATTGGCGTGGCAATTATGATGTTGTTGAACTCAAGCATGAAGATATTGTGGCCTTCAGATTTATCACAAAGGTTGGAAAGGGCGAATTATTTAGAGTTGAAGTTTGGCCTAAAGAACAATGGGAAACCAAAGGGATCGAACTGGCCAAGCTTATTCGCATTTCAAAAATTGGTGAGCTAAGTGATTTTGTTTATGCATTTGACACCCCAACGGATGTGCAATACGATCCCAACAATCAGATAGATAAAGAACAATACACCTTGTTGGAAAAAGATGTTGAACAGATAAAAGTTAGATTTGAAGTTAAGAAATAATCCTACAAATTTTTCTATCAGGGTGTATTCAATACGCAGCTAACGATGAACGATAGCTTGCTTCGCGGCAGCTCCTCTTTTGTTTATTAAAGTAACGGGCAGAATACTTCCACTATATGGTATTATTAAAGGTACAACAATTGCATTTAAAAAAAATTATCTCTCTTAATTTAAAGGAGTTTTTATGAAAGTTGTGAACGCTATAAAGGATGATCTGAACGTATGGTTGGAACTGGCCTGTGAAGTTGAGTACTTATTTGGTCCTATGGTAAGTGATCCAAAATTTATTCAGGCAATAGAGAAAAATATTAATCAATGCAGTGCATTTTGTGTGAGGGAAAACGATGGATTGCCAGGATCACGCTTACTCGGTGGAGTTTTATTTTCTTCAGCAGGTGCCCCAAGCTACAAGATTGGGTGGCTAGCTGTTTCATCTCGAGCGAGAAACAAAGGTATAGCAACGGAACTACTAAGAAATATATTGAAACTTGTTGATGTCCCAGCAGAAGTATCAGTTATTACATTTGGCGATGAAATTCCAGACGGACGACCTGCAAGGAAGTTATATCAGAAGTTCGGATTTGTGCCTCAAGAGGAGTCAATTCCAAATGGTCCTGAAGGTAGGAGTCGTCAAAAATTCAAACTGCTTATTAAATAGAGGCTTAAACTGCGTTAGCACAACAGACAACTTAAGCGTTAAGATTAAACCCTTCCAATTCTAGCAGAGCTAGAGATAACTTACATCGCCTGTGGCCACGTGGGATACTCACAGTGGAGAAATGCAACAATTAGGCACGAAATATTTGGCAGATCAAAATAAAGATAAATATTATATGAGGAGTCTTTACTATAATAGTTCACCTGTAACTGAAAATGGGAATTATCTTGGTTTTTTAATTACTAATGTATCAAAGAAGCCCAGCATGGGGCTTCTTTTTATTTACATTAATTAGGGAGTACCGGGATCTGTTCCTCTTGTAACATTTAATAATTCTGAAGTATAGCCGGAGAGACCAAAAGCCTCAAATTCTTGGGTACCAGTAGGTCTAATCCAGAACTTTACAGAATGAACATCTTATGTTTTTAGGCGAATGGAGCCTTCATCCTCATCTTCTAATTTGCTGCCTCTTGCCATCAATAGCCGTTCAGCCGAGTTTTCCTCACCTTCATCTCCCCTCACGGTTCGTGCCCAACACGTCGGAATTGAAGTTCAGGCTGGATTTAATCCTAATTTACTCGGTGAGATCGTTCGGGCGCTAGATTTAGATGAGCCTTACAAGTGTATGGAGGAAGAAGTCCAAAGTCGTATGGAAGCTAGTCATGATTCGTTGGTGAGAGGTTCGCCTACCGAAAAAAAATAAGTCATTTGAAAAAGACGCGAAGGCCTGATGCTATGCGGTTTTTTTCAAGGTAAGGCCGATTCTTTCATTATTCTTTTATTTGACTGTATTACACTTACATTAGAACGTTATTATTCCGTCCGCTGTTCATATTTTGAGGGATAGAACCGTTATGATCAAGTTGATTTCGTCTAGGTAGGACATGGCAATGGAATGAATAAGGGCTCTCAGAACCGCTTTACGGGATTCGAGGTTTTCGTAGCCCTTTAATGAACGGAAAATTGAATGTACGAGGGGAATCAGCCATGAAAAGAACAATCATTGGAACAACAACTTTAGGATTATTGGTGGGAGTCGTAGCGGGGGCGGGCATCATGCTCAATGATACGGCGCACGATTCCGTTAAGCAGGCAATCGGGCAAGGTGCTACGAGCAATGCGGCTGCAGCTGGCGTAGGTGGTACTACGGCAGTCAATGTGTCTAGCATGGATCTGGACGCAGCGATTCAGGCTGTGCAATCTCATCGCGCTGCTATGCTGGAAACACAGCTGAAAGACCAAATGGATTCAATAAAAAAGCGGAATGAGGACATCGCCGGATTGAACGATACACTGGCGAAGGTGATCGCACTGCAATCAGGAAATGCTCCCTATACGTTGGCAGCAGAATTAAAAACGAAATTGCAGCAAGCAGGGGCTAAGTACGCTTCCAAAGCGACCTTAACTGCTGACGAATTGAAAGCAACGATAGATGAGATAAAAGGTATAATCGACTCGTTAAATAACTCTCAGCAGATGGATATGCTCAGAATGCAAAGTTTAACCAACAAGCGCAACGAAGGTTTTGAGACTATAACCAATTCAATCAAGAAAATGCAAGAATCCAGAAGCTCAAACATCGGAAATATGAGATAATAGAATATTAGGTAACGTAAATAACAGGAATCCGCCGGGGCGGGTTCCTGTTTTCTACAAGGAGAGATCGTAACTGATGGAGAATATCCCTGATGAATTAAGAAATCATACACTGCTGCACGGAGTCCCGGAGCATGAATTAGCAGCAGCCACCTCAACGATGCAGATGGTGTCCTACGCGGATAGGACAACGATCCTTAAAGAAGGCGCTGTTGGGGATGACTGCTTTTTCATTCTATCGGGCGAGGTCAGCGTAACGGCCCGCGGTCTGATAGGAAGCAGCGTCCGTTTGGCTACACTAGGCCCTGGCGCGCTCATCGGAGAGATGGCGTTACTATCATCTGAGCGGCGTACGGCGACGATACGCGCCGTAGGCGAGGTCCGAGCACTGCGCCTTGATCGTGAAGCGTTTCGGACGCTTGCAGCGCTAAGTCCGCTTTTTTACGAGAGCCTAACCTATTCGGCTCGTATTAGAGACATTCACGGCCTGCTCAGCAAGGCATCGATCTGGTCGAGCATCCCCGACTCGGAACTGCGGGGGTTGGCGGAGGTCACGGTGCTGCGGAACGTGAAGCAAGGCCAAGTCATCGTTAACGAGGGTGATGCCTCGAAAATGTTTTGTACAATCGGCTCCGGCAGCTTCGAAGTCCGTTCGTCAGGGAAGCGTGTAGCCGTGCTTCACCAGGGCGACTATTTCGGTGAGATTGCACTTCTGACGGGTGTATCAACAACGGCAACGATTACAGCGCTTGAGGACGGCAAGCTGTTAGCACTTGGAGAAGAGGAATTCCGATTTACGTTGATGCGACACGAACCGGTGAAGCGGCAGTTTCTGGCGGCCCTGCGTATACGCAAGCCAGATATTGCAGAAATCGCCATCCGGCAATGGATACCGGATTCGGAACAACCCGGACAAGTTGCCTCTACCGGGCAGAAATGGCTTCGGCCGCCGGCACAGCAGCGCTGGGTCGATGTGCTAATGGCGATGGGCGGCTTGTTTCTGGTCGTAACGCTGCTGGCCGTATGGCTGAAGGGCGCGATATGGACATATGCCGCTTTGGTGACGGGCTGTCTGGCAGGACCGGTTACCTTCGTCGCCTATGCCAGAAGCTCGCAACTGTTGGGCTATCGCATAAGCTGGCTGCTTAGTGCTTTTGTAACTTCAGCAGCCATCGCCTTACCGCTGGCCATGCTGCTGGAGAAAAGCTGGTTGTTCGCAAAAGGGCTGGACGCGTATACATTTACTCAGCTTCATCTACCGATTGCCGTCGCTTTAATCGAAGAGGCATCGAAACTGCTGATTTGCTATTTCTTCCTGCGCAGCAAGAGGCAGCGTTTCCGAATGGATGCGGTCGTCTTTGGCGCCGCAGCGGGTATGGGCTTCGCTGCCGTTGAAAACATGATCTATGGCTGGACTTTTCTCAGAACGGGAGAGACCAGCAGTATGCTAGCTGTCTTATGGTTGAGAGCTCTGCTATCACCATTTGGGCACGGGACTTGGACGGCTATTGCGGCAGTAGGCATTGGGATAGGATTGTCGAAGGCCTCGCCACCGTCTGGCAAGTTAAGTGTATGGCTAAAGGTGGCGGGACTGGTTAGCGCGAGTATTTTGCTGCACACGCTATGGGACTTCCAGTTCGCAAGCGGAGCGCTTAGGGTGGCTGGCATGGCTGCCGTAGGTGCAACTGGACTCTTGTTGCTATTCCTGCTTATCCGTTCCGGTACAGTGGAAGAAATACAAGCGCTGACGCTGCTGAATCCGGCGCTGAGCGCGGACCGGTTGATAGACGATGCGATGGAAGAGGATGCTGACGTCCAGAGTCCGCTAAACTGCCTAGCGTGCGACACGCAGTGCCCGCCAAAAACACGTTATTGTCCGCGCTGCGGGCAGTCACTCCTGGTGAAGGCTGCACGGAATTGACGCGTCTTGGAGCGTCGTTTCCCAATCATGTTCGTTATATGGAATACTTTCAATCAAATGACTAATTATATTCACTTTAACGTTGGCCATGATTTCGTTTGATCTATTATGACCCGGCCTTCTAAAGTGTCTTGAGAATATAAGGTGTTAGAATGAAAATTATGGTTACAAGGGATAATGGGGATATATTGCACCTCTTGACAGAAAAACACCCTCTTTGTTTGGTATCATGGAAGTGTCGAGCAACCATGCAAACAAAGAAAGGTGTTGTATTTCATATGTTACACCACAAATCCTTTCATGAGTCTGGGCCCAAAATAGACAAACGAATCCGCCATTATTGCAATCGTTACTCAAATAGGATCGTCAGCTGCCGCGCAGTTTGACGATCTCTATTTTGCTGAAGTAACGGGCAGTATAGTGGAATAGATGAGGCTTAACTCAGGTACTTGCAGGGTGGCTTTTTTCTTTAGTGATTTTGGAAGAGCCTCTCTCTAAGGAGGTCAGACCGTAGGGGGGAGAGTAGCTCGAACATCGGAGTAGGCTCCGTTATAAACCGCTTGGGATGGCAAACGATTTTTGTTATGCTGGAAATAGATGATTTGAAATGGGGAGCAGGGAATGCCCTATGAAAAAGATATTGATCATAGTTGATGAAGCCGATCTACGAAAACTGTTGACGGACTACTTTAAAATTAATGGGTATTTCGTTATGACGGGGAAAAACGGCAATGAGGCGTTACGACAAATTGAAAATCAACCGGACCTTGTTTTGCTGGATATCAATATGCCTATAAAAAAGAAATCGGTGAGTATGAAAATGAAAAATTGCAATTTCTTGAAATTAGTTGTGATTACTGCTATGTTATCCACTTTGCTGGCATGTAGTCACGGCAACATCGGAAGCAAGACGAATGCCGCCCAGCAGGGAGATACCAAGTCGATATTGGGATATTACGACAAAGACCAAGTATCTCAAAGTTCTCTTACCAAGTATTCTAACTACTTGAATCAGGTTGCAACAGATACGTTTAACGTGGATAGCCAGGGTAATGTTGTAGGCAACGTGCCAACAGCTGCAGTCGCGTTTGCAAATTCAAAACAAATAAGCATCTATGCTTGTTTGTCCAATTATGGACAAGATGACTTTGATCCTGATTTATCTCACGCGGTTGTAAGTGATGCAATGGTTAAAAGGAAGACAATTAAAAACATTCTCGCCACGGTCAAGAATAACGGCTATTCAGGCATTAATATTGACTTTGAAAGTGTACTTGCAACGGATCGTGACAACTTTAGTACATTTATTCAAGAAGTGGCTAACACGATGCAGGCGGAAGGGTTCAAAACAATTGTCTCCGTTCCAGCCAAGTTGAAAGATGATCCGAACGATGGCTGGGGGTATGCTTATGACTACCATTCTCTTGGGCAAAATGCAGATGTCATTCAGGTGATGACCTATGATCAGTACGGACCGTGGACAACACAGGGGCCTGTAGCAGGAATAGATTGGACGGAACAATCCATTCAATATGCTGTATCCGTCATCTCTCCTTCTAAGGTTAATGTTGGACTTGCCGCATATGGCTATGATTGGAATACGACAACCCATAAGAAAGAAGATAATAAACAAGTTGCATGGAAAGACATTCCGGATCTTCTTGCTAGTACAGGTACAACAGCTCAAAAGGATGCATCTTCCTCTTCTTCATTCATCACTTATCAAGCAGCCGATGGGTCAAACCATGCGGTGTGGTTTGAAGATACGTTAAGTATTCAGGAGAAAGCCCATTTGGCTGCCAAATATAGTTTAAATGGTGTTTCCGTTTGGGCTCTGGGAATGGAAGATGAGAGCTTCTGGCAGGCGATTCAAGCAGGCTTTAGGAATTAAAATAAGGATGTGAAACATTTTGTTAAATTCTTCCGTCTAGGGTATTGAAACATACATTCTAGGAGGCACATATGAAAATAAGTCGTACGAAAAAAATCGCATTGATGGTAGCAGCAACATTTGTAATCGGGGGATCTTATTCTACACTGGGGTTTACCAAACCAATTGAAGCGCAAAGTAATGCACAGGGTGTAAATATTCTTCCGTTCAAAATATCAGAGCAGCTAGCTAAAAAAATAGATACAGCTTCGGGCTCGGACAAATTCCCATGCCTAGTTACCTTTGATAAACATCTCGATGAACAAAGTTATGCAAACCTAGAGAAGCAAATTGGCAAGTTTTCTAAGAAACAAGTCTATGAAACTGTACTTGAAGGATTTGCTGGAGATTTATCAAAAGAACAGATTCTTCTATTAAACAATACATCATTTGTATCACACATCGAATTAGACACTGAGGTTTCATTAGGGAAAGACATTGTTGTTACTTCAGATTTTAGCAAGAATACAGACGGATGGAATGGGGGATTCTCTGATTATCCGGATAAAGATAAGTCAATTTATAAGTTGAATTTTTCTCATAGACTTCTACCCAAAGAAATAAACAATAAGCAAAAAGGGCTTTACATAAGCGGAGTTAATCGAAGTGATGATTTATTCATGTTCGTTAAGAAGAAATTGGACAAGAAAGAAAAATTGCAACCAAATACAACGTACAGTGTAACGTTTGACTTTGATATAGCTACTAATGCAGGAAAGGATGGAATGGGGGCAGGAGGATCTCCAGGCGAAAGCGTTTATGTAAAAGTGGGCGCAACTTCAAAAGAGCCCCTTGCGGTAAAGGATAAAACAGGTTTCTTTTGGATGAATATCGACAAAGGAAATCAAAGTGCTGAAGGTAAAAATGCGTTCATGATTGGAAACTTGGCCAAAACGACAACTGACCACGGGAAGTATGAGTTAAAACCATTTGATAATAAACAGCGTCCGTTTACCGTCAAGACAGATGACAAAGCAGAGTTGTGGTTGTTAATCGGCACAGATTCTGCTTTTGAAAGTGGTACGAGCATCTATATTCCACGAGTCAACGTTACCCTTAAGGAAGTTGGGGAATGGACTGCGGCAGCCGAGTGAGTAAGACGAGATTGATATAAAATACACTAAATAAAAGCGCCTATTCATATATTCAAACGTCAAAGCAGCCCCCACCTTGTCATCAAGTTGGGGGCTCTGCTTTGTGTTGTACGCAAGATTTAAACATGGGACAAGTCAGACACTGATGGCGACCAAGGTAGCAAGCTAACCGGTGATTCCAAATCATTAAGAATGGGAAACAATGTAGCTCCTTGCTATGTTTCAAACTTCATGGATGATACGGTTTCTATGGCTTCGCGTATCCAGTCCATTCGCTTTTTTGGAATAAGACCATAATTGTAGAACAGATAACCGTCAGTTCCAGCCAGTTTCGCTCGCAGGATTTTATCTATGAGTTCTTCTTTACTTTGGACTTCTGGATAAAATACTCTTAACCCAGCAAACAAACAGTTAGTCATCACAGTTTCCTTCGATTGGGCAATATCGATTCCGACTTGAAGAGGTTCCGTATCATAACAACACACCACGATACCATCGTTGACCTGACTGATTTCATGTAAATCTACCCCGAACAACCATGACTTGCTCGGTGTTAATAGGCTAAGGAAGTAGAGTTGGGTCTTAGCAGGCATGATTTCTTGCAATTCTTGGGCCAAGGAAGTTACGACCGTAGAGCGCCAGCACAAAAACTCCGTAACTTCGGGGTAATCATCAAAGTAGTTGAGCCCAAGTTGCATAAATCGGTTATCGTCTTGTATTGGAACTTCATTCTCACAAAACTCCATAATCCATTTTCTTACAGTTCGTTCAGCGTGCGTAATGTCCACACCGTCTCGTGTAGAACGACTTTTACAGGCGTCACAGAAGCAGAGCGATAATAGAAATTGATCTCGTTCGGATAACCCTACCCCGTCCTTTTCATGATGGAATTCGTGAGGAAAACCCATATAGTTCAACGACTCCAGCTCAAGAGCATGGAAAGGATACTGATCCGTCAAGTCTTCGATCATAGCTTTCATGTATCTGCGAACTTCCTCATGGCTGGGGCATAAGTTGTAGTAATAAGCATCACCGAATGCATTTTTCACAGTAACATCTGGAAATTCCATGCCGAGCTTCGTATTATGTAAACAAACCGTCCAGCCGGATACTTTGAGATTCCGTTTATTCGCCGATTCAAATACATGGTCCCAGAAGTTAGGATGTTCCTTTATGAGAGAAGCTGCGGTTGGTTGAATCAGTAAAGAGCGGTATTTTTCCTTTCGAAATGGAAAATACAATGTGCCATCTTCAGGGAAATATACTTTTCGTTTCGGGCTGCGAGGCTGCAGAAACCGCCCAGCGTGGTAACTTGTCGTCAAACTGATTCCGGTAAGATGAGCTTGAGAGATTTCGGCCATAGCTTCATCAATTCCAATATCTAATAGATCCCATGGGTAACTCCATAATGAATAGTGCATGTTGTTTCCTCCCTAGTAATCGTTAGTGACTATATTTTTGATAAAGCGGTTCCAAACTGGAGTAAAAATCTAAATACTTAGCATAAATATGCTCATATTCTTGGTTCGCTTGCGGATCCGGTTTAATTATTGTACTTGTCTCGGCCAACTGCATGGAGCTTAAATATAGATCGTTGAAGATACCGATTGCATATCCGCCTAATAATGCGGCACCAAGTGCCGAAGCGTCGGAATGCTTTAGAACTTGAACAGGATAGCCGAATATACTTGCTAGTATCGAGGGCCATATTCCAATGTTAATGCCACCCCCGCCAATACGAATTGTACTTGGAGGCTGATTCATTCGTTCAAGAAGTGACAAGGTTTCTTTTAGATTGAAGGAAATTCCCTCCAATACTGCTCTGAACAGGGTAGCGCGATCAGTGGAACTGCTTATCCCAAGAAAAGTGCCACGCATATGCGGTTGGAAACGGGGTGAGCCGCTTCCGACTAAAAAAGGCAAGTAAAGAACGCCATGGCTTCCGGGGGGAACTTTTTCAGCAGCTTGCCCTAATGATTTTAGGAAAGAATAGCTGATACTTTGTCCAAAAACCTCGGAAAACCAATTGAGGCTTAGGCCTCCGGAGAAATGAGATCCAAGTGCATACATCGTATTGGGCAACACATGAGGATGGAATGTGACCTTATTAAAACCTGTAGGGTGAATAGCGGGAATGGCAGATATCAAGGTTGCGCTTGTGCCAATGGTCAGTGCAACATCACCACAGTTGAGCGTTCCTGTTCCTAGAGCGCTGGTAGCCATATCGGCGCCACCAGCAGCGACTGGGATGCCTTCCTGAAGTTGAAGTTGATCCGCCATGGATTTTGTTAGCTTGCCAGCGATTTCAAATGACCTAAATATTCGCGGAAGAAGAGAACGCCGAATACCTAAAGAGTCAGCCATATGAAAATCCCAATTATTATGAACGGGATCAAAAAACAAGCTGTTCCCTGCATCTGTGATATCCGTACCAAATTGCCCGGTTAAACGGTACCGTAAATAGTCTTTCGGAAATAAGAAAAGATGGGCACGGTCATAAAGATCGGGGAAGGTTTCTTTAACCCATAGTAATTTCGGAGCCAAGAAAGCATCAATAACCGGATTTCCAGTTAATTCGAAAATTTGTTGTTGCATTTGCTGCCGGAGTCTTTCGCTTTGGTGACGGCTGCGTGTGTCGGAAAGTGTAATACATGGAAGAAGAGGGACGCCTTCATGATCTACCAACACAAGTGCACTCATGTGACCTGATAAAGAGATGACACTGATGTCTCGGCAATTTGCCTGATTCATACAAGTATTTGCTGCCAAGACAGCAGCATTCAGCCAGTTCTCTGGTTGCTGCTCCATCCAGCCCAGTGAAGGAGAATAGGAGGGGTAACGCTCTGCATGCACATGCAGAACAGAACCCTTTTCATTCATGAGTAAACATTTAACTGCTGATGTTCCCAAGTCGAAAGCTAAAATGTGCAACTTCACTGCCTCCTCTTTTCAAATGATCGATTTTTTCAGGGGAGATTTGAATATCAAGTGTAAAGCTATCACCACGTATATGACCTTCTACAAACTCTACAGGCATTTCGTTATCTAAATAAGCTATGCGCTCCGTATAGAAGATGGCCATGCCCTCTTTGATACATAGTGCTGCAGCGAGTTTATCATCCGCATTGACCGGTGTATAGGTGTCATGGACTTTCACCGGAACTTTATCACTTAACTCAGCAAGCGCATCATAAAGAGAGTCTCCGATACTCTCTGCTTTTAAATGCGGATAGACATCGTGCCGTAAATAAGAGGTAACAATGGCGAACGGCTTATCCTGAGAAAGAACCAATCGCTTAAATCGGATTACAAGAGGGTCTTGATCTAAATGGAGCCGCTTTCGGATATATTCCGGGGCCTCCATTAATTTGAACGATAGTATTTTACTTTTCGGCTCATAACCGAAGCGACGAATATCGTCCGTGAAAGACGGTAATCTCCCAAAGGATCGTTTGATCTTTGGAGGTGCGACGAATGTACCTTTACCTTGCATACGATAAAGAATACCTTCATGTACAAGATCCATGATGGCTTGCTTCACAGTGCCTCGGCTGACATCATACTTTTTTGATAATTCGAGTTCTCCCGGAAGCTGGTCATCGGCTTCCATATTTGAAATCATAGTTAAAAGCACGGTTTTCAGTTGGTAGTACAGGGGTAAGTGGGTATCCCGGTTTAACATAGCTTTCAATTCCTTTCTTCGTAACGAACAGAAGTGGATTACTATAAGTAGAACATATGTATTGTTGACTAGTCAAGTGAACAAGTGTTATGATCTGATCAGAAGAGCATGAGTTGGATAAACTTCAATTGGAGGAAGAGACGATGCAATTTGACCGCTTGAATTCGGAAGAAGCTCGCGATGTACTGCGGGGGCAACCTGTAGCCCTGCTTTCACTAGGAGCTGTAGAAAATCACGGGAATCATTTGCCTTTAGGAACTGATAACGATTTGTCTTACGGAGTATCGAAGCTTGTGGAGGAAAGGATAGATAATAGCATTTTGCTTCCTCCGATCGCTTACGGACAGGTTTGGTCTACAAGTGCTTATGCAGGAACAATCAACCTTAGTCTGCAAACGTTTACAAATTTATTGGTAGAAATCGGGGAGAGTTTATTTAAGCAAGGGGTCCGCATTTTTGTAATGATTAACGGACATATGGGAAATCTTGATGCCATGAAAATTGCATCAAGAAAGCTGTACGATGAGTTGGAAATGAAGGTATTCTGTTTTACATATCCAGGCATTGAAGAAATTTCCGCTGAGGTGCTTGAGGCCCCTCGGGTACATAAATCGTTTTTCCATGCTTGTGAATTGGAAACTTCCTATATGCTTTATCTGGCGCCTCATGAAGTAAGGATGGATAAAGCGAAGCCCAACTACCCAGTAATTCCTGAGGACTTCGATCTTACCCCCACTCCTTGGCATATGATAACCGACACTCCTGTGCTGGGAGATCCAACTTATGCTACGCGGGAAAAAGGCGAAACTATCATTAAGTTTGCAGTTGACAACATGGTGCGGTTTATTGAGAGTGCACAAAATAATAAAGTTTAATTCCTTATAAAGGTTATTAGAATAGTTAATTCTCGGAAGAGAATTGAATATCGAGGGTAAAACGATCTCCACAGATATAACTTTCTGCAAACTCTACGGGCATGCCGGTATCCAAGTAAGAGATGCGTTCCGAATAGAAAATGGCTGCGCCTTCCTTAATTCCGAGTATGCCAGCTAGTTTTTCATCGGCATTTACTGGCGTATAAGTGTCGTGAGCTTTCACAGGTATTTTATCGCTCAACTTAGCTAAAGCATCGTAAAGAGAATCTCCTATATCTTCCTTCTTTAGATGAGAATACACATCATGACGCAAATAGGAGAGAACGATAGCGAAAGGTTTATCTTGAGAAAGAACCAACCGCTTGAAACGGATCACGTTAAAGTCTGAATTCAATTGAAGATGCTTTCTGATATAATCGGGAGCAACTATTAGTTCGAATGACAGTACCTTGCTTCTGGGCTCATACCCAAAGCGACGGATATCATCCGTGAAAGAAGGCAATTTGCCAAAGGAACGTTTTATTTTTGGAGGCGCCACAAATGTGCCTTTGCCTTGCACACGATACAGAATACCTTCATGTACAAGATCCATGATGGCTTGCTTCACAGTACCGCGGCTAACATCATACTTTTTTGATAATTCTATTTCTCCCGGAAGCTGGTCATCGGCTTTCATATCTGAAATCATCGTTATAAGCACTGTTTTTAACTGGTAGTACAAGGGTAAGTGGGTATCCCGATCTAGCATACAATTCTATTCCTTTCTTCTTACGAACAGGGTGGATGGGGATTGAATTGTGTATACTTAACTAGTCAAGTATACAAGGTGTTGGTGTTGCCATATTTTCAATACATCCCATATTTTCAATACATCATTGAGGTGATGCAATGATATTTCAAAGCTAATTGACTTATAACTAATTTACTATGCAGTACTTCATTAAGCAAGGATAACAGGTGGAAGAAACTATTTATTTGGAGGGGTTACGGATGAAAAAGTGTTCATCATGGGGATTGGTTTTGCTTCTTGTTATTTGTATGGTGCTTTCAGGTTGTTCGAGTTCCGGTATGAGAGCCAATGAAGTTAAGAATAACGGTACTCAAACAACAAAAAACAAAGGCAAGTATAAAATAGGATATGATATTTACTTTGCAGGAAATACTTGGTCCGTACAAATGTATAAGGAATTTCAATCGGAAGTAAAACGAAATCAGGATAAAATTGAAGATGTTATTTATGTGGAATCTGAAGGGAAAGTGGATAAACAAATTGCAAACATTGAAGATTTAATTACTAAAGGCGTCGATGTTATTATCACGACACCTAACTCGCCGACCGCCTTAGCGCCGGTGCTGAAAAAAGCGCAAGGTAAAGGAATTAAAGTAGTGCTGTTAGCAGCCAAGAGTGAGTATGAGACATTTGATTCTCTGGTTACAGTAAACGACTATGATTTTGGTAAAGCCGGTGCTCAGTGGTTGGTCAAACAGCTCGATGGTAAAGGTAAAATTATCACCCTGAACGGTATCGCCGGTATTTCAGTTAGCGATGAAAGATGGAAAGGGGCAAAAGAGGTGTTTGACAAATACCCAGACATTAAGGTGGTAGCTTCTGCAAATGCGGATTGGGATTACGCTAAAGCTAAGCTCGAGGTAAGTAATATGCTTTCAGCAAATCCACAGATCGACGGTGTATGGTCTCAGGGTGGAGGTATGACATTAGGAGCTATTGAATCGTTCCAAGCGGCAAATCGCACATTGGTACCTATGACCTCCGAGGATAACAACGGTTTTCTAAAAAAATGGCAGGAACTGCGAAGCAAAGGATTTAAAAGTATAGCTGTTGCAAAACCGACGTGGCTTGGTTCTGAAGCCTTGAAAACAGCACTTAATTTGTTAGAAGGGAAAAATGTAGAGAAAAATCAAATATTACCAGTTTCGCAAATTACTGAAGATAATCTAGAGAAATTCGTACGTACGGATTTACCAGACAGCTTCTGGGCAAACAGCCGGATGAGTGATCAAGAAGTAAAAGAAACCTTTAGTAAATAAATGTTGGATGAGGAGTGCAATCCATGGAGAAAACAGTGGAACCTCAAGTCGTCTTGCTGGGTAGCCATTTAACTAAGCAATTCTATGGGAATATCGTGTTGGAAGATCTGTCGATCTCTTGTAAAAGAGGAACTGTTCTCGCTTTAGTTGGTGAGAATGGGGCAGGCAAAAGCACGCTTATGAACATTATAAGCGGTGGGATTCAACCAGATAGTGGTTCTATTACGTTTATGGGGAATTCGGTCACCTTTAAAAATTCACAATCCGCCAAAAAAATGGGTATTGCCTTCGTACATCAAGAATTAAGCCTACTGCCAGATCTTTCTGTCGGTGAAAACATGATGCTTGGACAAGAACCTGTTCGATATGGTTTCATACACCACAGGAAACTACATGAGCAAGCAGAATCAGTTTTGAAGGAAATACAGTACGATGTGGATGTTTATCGGATGGTAAAAGAATTGACTCCAGCGGAGAAACAGATGGTAGAAATCGCTAAAGCCTGGATTGATCGTCCGTCATTACTAATTTTAGATGAGCCGACTTCAAGTTTGTCCAAGATTGAAACGGATCATCTTTTTAAAATGATCCGAACACTAAAATCAGAAGGAACTTCCATTATTTTAATCACACATCGTATGGATGAAATTTTCCGAATTTGTGACGAGGTTGTGGTTTTGAAGGATGGACGCATGACGAAAACAGAGAAAATTGAAAATTTGACCCGGGATGATTTAATACAAGCGATGGTTGGTAGAGAAATTATTCATACCTTTCCTCCTAGGAAAGGTATGAGTATCCAACTTGATTCATTGCTTAAGCTGAAAAGCATAGGTGATGAAGGTCGACTGAATGAGATTGATCTAGAGGTTCCAAGAGGCAGGATCATAGGAGTAGGTGGATTGGAAGGACAGGGACAAAGACAATTGGCGAGAGGGTTATTCGGTCTGCATTTTTTTACTCATGGTGAATTGATCTTGGAGGGTAAACGCATTTCCTTAAAATGCCCCGTGGATGCAATGAAAAAAGGGATTGCTTTCATTTCCGATGATCGCAAATCCGAAGGACTTATCCTGCCGCTCTCCGTTTTGGAAAACATGTCACTGCTTAATTTCGATGCCATTTCCCGCTACGGAATCATTAGTAGGAAGACTGAACGAAGGGAGATAAACCAAGGTATAACGAGGCTCGCAGTAAAAACAGCATCTCCACAGCTGCCGGTTCAATTTTTAAGTGGGGGCAATCAACAAAAAGTGATTTTTGCGAAATGGCTTGCAATGCACCCTAGGCTTCTGATTTTACACGAACCAACCAGAGGGGTAGACGTCCAATCGAAATTGGAAATATATCGGTTGCTACGAGAACTAGCAGATGGGGGAGTGGGCATTCTCGTTTTCACGAGCGATATGCTGGAGTTAATTGGAATAAGTGATCGGATTTATGTCATGTATGAAGGCCGTATTATGGGGCAACTTGACGGTGAAGAAGCAACAGAAGAGAAAATAATGACGCTCAGTTCTGGAAAGTTGTTAACAGACATTCAAAAAGGGGGGGATGTGCTTGCTGCAAGGATCAACTCGTAGACAAATTAAACTGTCCATTCCTGTGTATCTGGTGTTGACTTTACTGTTAATCGTGACTTCCATCTTATCCCCTTCCTTTCGAACAACGGGTAATTTTATTAATATCGTGTCTCAGGTCGCACCACTTGCCATTGTGGCGATAGGACAGACCATCATTTTATTGTTGGGTGGGATTGATTTATCGGTAGGCTCGGTTATTAGTTTATCCACTATTATTATGGCTCTATATAGTGATCAAGGTGAATTTGGTTTGCTGGGGAGCCTTTTTTTCTGTGTTTCAATTGGTGCGCTGATCGGTATAATCAATGGGGTCGGAATCGTGAAATTTAAAATTCCTCCTCTAATCATGACTTTATCTACAATGACCTTTGTTAAAGGTATCTCCTTATATTTATTGCCTTCGCCTGGAGGGAGAATCAATATGGCGTTTATGACATTCATGACCAGCGAATGGGGCCCAGTTTCCATAATGGGACTATTAATTCTCTTCTTGTATGTATTATTTTTCTTTATTTTATCCAGCACTAAATTGGGAAGATATATATATGCATCAGGTGGAGATGAGACACATGCAAAGAAGTCCGGAATTCCTTTTGTCAAGGTTCAGTTGACTGGTTATATGCTTTCAGGCATATTGGCTGCTGTAGCCGGAATCGTGCTCTCGGCGCGGATTTTCTCCGGCGATCCAATAGTAGGAGACGCTTATTCACTTGATTCGGTTGCTGCCACGGTAGTTGGTGGAATCTCCCTTCTTGGAGGAATTGGCAGCATTGTGGGTACGTTGGCTGGAGTATTCATTATTTCCATGACGAACAACGTTTTGAATATGCTTAATATTTTTGCTTATTACCAATACATCGTCAAGGGGCTTATCTTGATCATGGCCTTACTTCTCTTTCAGCTTAAAAGGAGACGCAAATCATGAAATTGATCTTATCTCGACAAACAAGCAAAGAGGTGCTCGGTGTTTACGGGTTGTTGCTGATTGTTATTCTTCTTTTCGCTGTCATTTCACCCGGCAGTTTCTCAATCGCTCATTTATTGGATGTGATTCGACAAGCATCTCCGCTTGGTATTATAGCGATTGGACAAACACTTGTGCTTCTAGTTGCAGGGATTGATTTATCCGTCGGCGCGACGATTTCATTGGTTAATGTACTGGCAGCTTCCATAATGTTGGGAGACAACGGGAATATACTGACTGCTGTTTTGTTTACATTACTTATTTCGGCCACGATTGGATTAATTAATGGTCTAGCGATTACATTCATTCGGATTCCATCATTTTTGGTGACACTGTCTATGTCCTTGGTCATACAAGGAATTTATTTGGTCTATACGAAAGGATCACCTAAAGGGAATATTGCACCTGCTTTTCGTGTTATTTCTGACGGATGGTGGGGCCCGATTCCAGTGGCAAGCATCATCTGGATCGGTATCTGGCTATTGTTCGCGTTCTTGTTATATAGAACAATCTGGGGCCGAAGAATTTACGCTACAGGCGGGAATATTCAAACAAGCCGTTTGTCGGGCATTGGCGTCAACCGTGTAGTTGTGACTATGTTTGTACTAAGTGCCCTGTTGGCGGGTATCACCGGATTAATGATTTCAGCTTATATCGGCGTTGCCTCTAATGGGGTAGGAAATATTTACACACTTAATTCTATTGCCGCAACCGTCATAGGTGGAACCGCTTTTTCTGGTGGTAAAGGTGGCCTGGCAGGGACATTTGCAGGCGTGCTTATAATGGTTCTTTTACAGAGCCTGATGACAGTTATGAATATTCCGGAAGCCGGAAAATATATGAGTCAAGGCGTTATTATTGCTGTGATGGTCGGGATCAATCAACGCCGAACGTTATCACGCTCATAACTCATTGAGGATACTGTGAGAATAGAGGAGAGTACATATTGTGAGTTATATACGGACAATGTTAGGGGACATCGCCCCCGATCAACTTGGTTTTACTTATTCCCATGAACATATTGTTTGCAGGCCAGGACATTGGAAAGATCGCAATGTGGATGACCTGCTTCTTGACGAACCGATTAAATCGCAATCGGATGTGGAAATATTCAAACGAGCAGGCGGAAAGGCCATCGTGGACGCTACCGCTATTGATTATGGAAGAGATGTTTATGCGGTTCAATCAATTTCGAAAAATACAGGTGTGCATATCATTGGTACAGCTGGCTTCAACAAGAGTTTTCTTTGGGACTCCTTAAGGCCGGGAAGCACTGAAACTTACTATGAGTGGATTGAGCGTTCCTCCATCAAACAGTTGGCAAACTTTGTTGTGGATGAAGTGGAATTGGGTATGGAGAATACAGCTGTACGTGCCGGTCAAGTCAAGTTTGGGACAGGTTATAATACGATTTCTCCTCTTGAGGAAAAAACATTGCGTGCAGTGGCCATGGCACAACATATTACAAAAGCACCGATACATTCGCATACCGAAGTGGGGACCATGGCTTTAGAACAAATTGTAATGTTGAAAGAAGAAGGCATTGATATCACCCATTTATCGATAGGGCATATGGATCGAAACCCGGATACGTATTACCATCTGAAAATTGCCGACGAGGGAGCTTACCTTTGCTTTGACGGCATTGGCAAAGTCAAATACTATTCCGAAAATGTGCGAATCAATTGCATTCTTGAATTAGTCAAAAGAGGTTACCAGAAACAGATTTTAATTAGCGGAGATACGGCCAGAAAGTCTTATTATAAGTCATATGGGGGTGGACTGGGGCTTGGTTACATTATTGAACAATGGGTTCCAAGGTTCATAGAGGAAGCGGATGAAGCCGGATTTGACGGAAAGAGTCTCATTGACGAGTTTTTTATCCATAATCCACGCAATAATTTTACATTTAAAAAATGATAGGATGTCTGAATATGCGATCGACTAAGAAACTACACGATAGGCTGTTGTTTAACTTTCTTGCTTTTGATAAAAAAAACGCTGAAGACATCTTAGAAGCTTCCGAGGGTTTCAGTGTCCCAGGAATCGTATCTACTGATTTCGAAACAGTCTCGGCGGCAGCTGAGAAAGTCGATGAATTGCGTCAAGTTGCACCGATAGTTAGTATCGGGCTTGGCGGAGGAGGGGATACTTCCTTATGGAGAAAAGTTATCGATATAGGCCTCATAGCTAACCCTGGTCACATCAATCAACCATTTCATACTTCTTCCTACGCACAGGGTGTATTTGACCAGGAAGGCATTCCCCAATTTGTAAACGCACTGATCGCTCCTTCGGGAAAATTGGGGATTGTCAAACTGGCGGATGGTAAGGAAATTCAGCTTGGCCACCTGCTGGATATGGCTGTACTGCTGAATATTCAATCCATTAAAGTCATGCCGCTTCAAGGTTTACAACATCTGGACGAAATAGTCGAAATCGCTAAAGAGGCGGCATGTCGTGGAATTTACGGTATTGAACCTGCAGGTGGTATTCATTCTGGAAATATCCGGGAGTTAATTGCAGCCTTGATGAAGACAAACATTTCATTTATCATGCCACATATTTTTGGTAATACGATTGATCCTCTAACAAGAAGAACAATCCCTGCAAAAGTCAGGGAGATCGTCGAAATTGCAACGAAGTGATTTTTAAGAATGCTAGTCTTAAGCGGGTACCCTGTGTACTCGCTAACAATTCGTCTTAAAATGAATGCGTTATCATTTTAATGAGTTATACAGTGCAATAGCAATTCAACGGAGGAACAGATGATGAAACTCAATGAAAAACAACGAGAATCGAGGAATTTTTATTTATTTATTATGCCATGGTTATTAGGTATGTTAGTGTTCACATGCTACCCAATTATTTCATCATTATATTTTAGCTTTACGGAGTATGATATTATCCATTCACCAAAGTGGGTAGGTTTTCAAAACTATACGAGAATGTTACATGACGAATTATTCTGGAGGGGGGTAAAAGCGACAGTTATTTTTACAATATGCAGTGTACCGCTACAAATCATACTCGCTTTAATCCTAGCATTACTTGTAAACCAGAAGATTCCGTTTCGCGGTTTTTTTCGCACTGTGCTCTATTTTCCGAGTATGATTTCAGGTGTCGCTTTATCACTTGTTTGGCTTTGGGTGTTCAATTCTAAGAGCGGTATTTTTAATTATATTTTAGCCTTAATCGGAGTGGTAGGTCCGAGCTGGCTTCAGGATGAGAAATGGGCACTTACAGCCATGATCATTATGACACTTTGGGGCGCTGGTGGAGGAATGGTCATCTTTCTCGCTGGTTTGCAAGGAGTTCCTCCACTTATGCATGAAGCAGGACGTATTGACGGCGTAACCCGCTGGCAGTCGTTGATGAAAATCACTCTCCCAATGATATCACCCGTCATTTTGTTTCAACTTATTATGGGTATCATAGAATCGTTTCAAGTATTTACTCAGGCTTTTGTAATGACGCAAGGTGGTCCTCATTATGCTACGCAGTTTTATGTATACTACTTATGGCAAAACGGTTTCCAATTTTTCAAGATGGGTTACGCATCGGCAATGGCTTGGTTGTTATTGTTTATAGTCATGGTTCTGACTTATTTCATCATGACAGTATCCAAGAAGTATGTCCATTACGAAGGAGGTGACGGAATATGAGTAGGTTGGCATTTAGTAGATTTTCAATTATTTCTCTCATCATATTATCGATTGTTATGGTCATACCATCATTCACGATGTTTTCTACGGCTTTTAAAACGCAAGAGGAACTTCTTATATTCCCGCCAAAGCTCGTTCCAAATCAATATGCATGGGAGAATATCAGCGAATTATTCAAACAATATGATTATTGGGTCTGGTACAAAAACAGTTTGTTTGTAGCTCTATTCAGTGTGGCAGGTATTGTAATTTCATCATCGCTCGTTGCCTATGGGTTTACCCGATATAATACCAAAGGAAAAAAAGCTCTTTTTACTGTCCTACTGGGGATGATGATGTTACCCTATCCAGTTGTTATGATTCCTCAGTTTATTTTATTTAAGCATTTAGGGTGGGTAGATTCGTTTCTACCAGTAATTATGCCGCATTTATTTGGTTCTTCCTATATGATTTTTTTAATGAGGCAATTTTTCACTTCGCTGTCAAATGAACTGTTTGATGCGGCTAAGATAGATGGGTGCTCTGAATTCCGACAATGGTGGAAAATTGCATTGCCACTTTCAGGTCCTGTAGTCGCCACCGTTGCTATCTTTTCATTCATGAATAGTTGGAATGATCTATTGGGGCAAATTCTCTATCTAAACTCTTCCGATAAATTCACGCTTGCCATTGGATTGACATCCATGTATTCATCTGTAACTCGTCTGATTCCTTGGAATCTGGTTATGGTTGCGGCAATTCTAGCGTTGCTTCCCATTTTGTTTTTGTTTTCTGTCGCACAGAAATATTTTGTCGAAAGTATTGTGATGACGGGAGTAAAATAGTAGATTGCTTGATAATAAAAGGAGGGCTTACAGGATGAAAAGAGGTAAGTTAGTTTGGATCAGCACAATGATTTTAATGGTAGTTGCAGTGCCTGTATTTTCAGGTTGCACGAGTACGAGTGGTGAAAGTAAGAAGGAACAAAACTCCAAAAATGATGGAAAGATCGTTATTACTGAACTGGTTCCAGATGTCCCCGAAAAAATGTACATTGAGAAGTTAATCCCTGATTTCGAAGCAAAGCATCCTAATATCTCAATAAAGATAGCAAAAGCTCCAAGCAACGATTTTGATACAAAGCTGCAATCGATGATTGCAGGCGGAATGGCACCTGATGTTACATCACATTGGGGGAATGCGGGATTTGCAGAATTACTGGATAAAGGTCTGATCACCGATATGACGGATATGCTGAAGGCTGATAGTTTTAAGGGGACTGATTACGGGATGTCCGATAATTTGATGGACATCTATAAAGTGGACGGAAAGACTTATGGTATTCCTGTTTATAGTTATGTTACCTTGATGCTCTATAACAAAGACTTGTTTGATAAATCAGGCGTTCCTTATCCTCCATCCAGTTATGAAGACAAGTCATGGACTTTTGAAAAAATGATGGAAGTTGCTAAAAAACTAAGTGTCTCCAGTGACGATGTAAATAAAGTGCAATACGGGGTTGATTGGAACTTCGGTGGATCCCAAAGAGATATGAAGCTCAGTTATTTCGGAGCTAAAATATACGCTGACGATACTTGGAAAAACGGTGGTCATGCCACTGCATCGTACTTTGATTCATCTGATGTAATTAAAGCTAGCCAAACATATAATGATATGGTTTACAAGGATAAGGTTTCACCCTCTATGGAATTCACTAAAGCTGTTGCTGGCCAAGGTGGAGATGCATTTGCTACGGGGAAGGTGGGGATGTATGTTGGGGGTGCGTGGAAACTCACCGGGATTAATAAGTATAAATTCAAAGTGGGGGTTGCAGCTGTTCCGGCTGTAAATGGCAGTAATATTCGAAACGTACTATATGTGGATCCATTGATGATTATGAAAGACTCAAAACATCCGAAGGAAGCACTAGAATGGATTAAATATCAATTAAGGAAAGATGTTCAAGAGAAGACAATTGAATTAAGCGGGGGAACACCACCTACTAACCAACAAGCAATAGAGAAGTATTATAATTTGTACTCGCCTAATATTGATCCAAAAGATATGAAAAATATAGTTGAAGGTGGATTAAAGTATGGTACAGAAGCTTATAATCACTTAGTTACAAGCTATTCGGAAATTGCGAATGCGGTGAAAAACGAAATGGATCCGCTTGACAATGGTAAGAAAACGGCAGAACAGGTTGCTCCTGAAATTCAGAAAAAAGTGAACGCTATTCTTAATGAGAAAAACGCAAAATTTAAAAAGTGAAATCAAGGAGGTGAACTTACTTTGAAGGAAATCCGTTTGCTTCAAGGAAATGAATGGGAGAAAGCCATCCGCCTATCCGATATGACTTTTAGAGAGATAGAGCAAGGCTCGATGGGGAGCGCTTTTCCACAAGTGTTTTCTCCGAGTTTGCATCAATCCTACGGGATGTTTGTAGAAAAAGAGTTGGTCGCGTTTATGGGGCTTGTCCGCTGGCTTGAACTATGTCAAATGAATTGAGTTCAATAAAAGTACATTCTTCGCCCCATAAGGGGGAAGAATGTCCATTTTGCAATAAAACCTACCTCTAAACGCGGTCGCTCACATCTTTGAATGGTCTCTATAGGTGTTTTCTCAAAGTTTTGTTGCTTTCTAGTTTCTACCCAGAAAATCGGTTTAGGGTGCAAATTGAAGCTGTTAGAGCGGAGTAATTGTAATTGACATGAAAGATGAAAACGAATACAATTTAATAAAGTATAAACGTTTATACTATTTGAAAGGAGGATCGTTAGTGTTTAGAAATAAAATATGAAGGAAAGGAAGCGTTAACTTGCTGCTTGGCTGAATTGGTAATTTAAAACGTTTATACTTATGACAAGTGTGTATGGTATATGAAACAACAACCTAATATTGTAAGGAGGATTTTCATGAAACGAAAAAAAATTATGAACTTACTTATTATTGCTGGTATGTTATTCACAATATCTATTTCAAATTTTTTAACTATCCGTGCAAGCTCACCGCTGATTTTAGGTTACTACACACCTGACCAGGCTTCGGATAACTCACTTTCCACGAACTATAGTTACATTAGTCACATGTCGATGGACACTTTTAACTTTAATAGTCAAGGAGATATTGTAGGAACAACAGCAACTAATGCTCTTTCCTTTGCTAAATCTAAGAATATAACTACTTACGCTTGCATATCTAATTTTGGCACAGATGATTTTGATCCCGCTGTAGCTCATTCCGTTTTAACAAATACGACAGTAAAGAATAAAGCAATCTCTAATTTGGTGACATTGGTCAAAAATAACGGATACAAAGGCATCAATTTTGATTTTGAAAGCGTTCTTAAAACAGATCGGAATGCATTAAGCAACTTTGTTCGTGATTTAGCTAATACTTTACGTCCGTTAGGGTACCAAACCTTAATTTCTGTGCCTGCAAAAACGGTGGACGATCCGAACGATGATTGGGCAGGAGCTTTTGATTATGTCTCTCTTGGTCAAAATGTAGACTACATGCAAGTAATGACTTATGATCAAAACGGTCCGTGGTCTTCACCAGGACCTGTTGCAGGGAAAGATTGGATAGAACAATCATTACAATTTTCTGTTTCTACCGTATCTGCAGCAAAAGTACTGATGGGACTACCCGCTTATGGGTATGATTGGAATCTAAAAACGAATAACGCAAAAGATGGCAAACAAATTCCTTGGAAAGATATTCCGAACCTTATTTCAAGTACAAATGCAGTGCCTCAGTGGGATGCAGCTACGTCTTCTCCGTATTTCACATACCAAGCAGCTGACGGTTCCAATCATGTAGTTTGGTATGAAAACGAGAAAAGTATTAAGGAAAAGTCCGGTTTATACAACAAGTATAAACTAGGCGGGATTTCTATGTGGGCTATGGGCTTAGAAGATGCTAACTTCTGGAAATCGCTTACAACATCAACGCCATCACCAGATGGTTCCGCTATTCCTGGAAAGATTGAAGCTGAAAACTACAATGCAATGTTTGGCGTAGTTAATGAGGCAACCACAGATACAGGCGGTGGAATGAATGTGGGTTATATCGATCCTGGCGATTGGATGGATTACAAAGTAAATGTCCAAACGGCAGGTAACTATAAGATGGAATTAAGAATAGCTAGCCCTGTAGCTGGCGGAAAGTTTCAAATAAAAAATACTTCGGGTACTGTGTTGGCTACGATAGTCATTCCTAATACGGGTGGCTATCAAACATGGCAAACTGTAAACACAAACATTACTTTGCCATCTGGTAATCAGACGCTAAGGGTCCAGCTTGTCACTGGTGAACCAAATCTTAATTGGATTAATTTCACCTCTGTATCTACACCAACCACAACACCAACACCAACGACAACGCCGGTACCAACCATAACACCGACACCGACACCAACACCGGATGGGGCGACTATTCCTGGGAAGATTGAGGCTGAAAGCTACAGTACAATGCTTGGAGTAGTTAATGAGACAACTACAGACACAGGCGGTGGAATGAATGTGGGCTATATCGATCCCGGCGACTGGATGGATTACAATGTCAGAGTCCAAACCGCAGGCAACTATAAGGTTGAATTTAGAGTAGCCAGCACAGTTACGGGGGGACAATTCCAACTTAAAAATGCTTCTGGAACTGTTTTGGCTACAATCGCTATACCCAAGACGGGTGGCTATCAAACATGGCAAACTATAAACACGAATGTCACTTTGCCATCTGGCAACCAGAAGCTAAGGGTATACCTTGTTAGCGGAGAGCCCAATCTTAACTGGATTAATTTTGTTAAGGATAACAGCACGCCCACACATCCTGAAAAAGGGTTTCAAAGCTTATCATTCCACAGTGCCGCATTGAATAAGGATATGAAGTTCAAGCTATATTTGCCCTCAGGATATCGCGCTGAGCAATCTTACCCTGTTCTTTACCTGTTTCACGGCTATACGGCCGACGAGACTGAATGGATTCCAGGTCTTAAAGTGAATGAAGTCGCCGGCGATTTAATTGCGCAGGGCTTGATTGATCCACTCATCATCGTGGCGCCTGAAATGGACAATAGCTTTGGGATCAATTCTGCGGATAAGTATTCTGTTGTCGATCCGAGTAATCCTGTAGAATCTTTGTACGAAGGCAGATATGAGGATTACATTGTTAAAGATCTCATCCCCTATATTGATTCCAACTATTCCACGGTCAAGACAAAAGAGGGACGTTACTCTGGCGGCTTATCGATGGGAGGCTTTATCGGCATTCGCACGGCTTTTGCACATCCAGAGCTATTCAGCAAAGCAGGTGGCCATAGTCCCGCTCTACTGTTAAATGATGGCCGACAACCAGAATTATATAATTGGCTGTACCCGAATGAGCAAACGAAGAAAGAGCGCGATCCATTCGAGCTAGTACTCAATAAAAACCTTTCGGGAATGCGAGTTTATCTCGATTGCGGTAAAGCCGACTCAAACCATTTCTATGAGGGCAGCGAGAAGATGGCCGGGTTGCTCAAAAATAAGGGGGTACCTGTAGAATACCACTTGAATGAAGGTGGCCATGATGAAGCTTATTGGATGAGTCATGTTCGGGAATATTTGATCTTCTATGCTGGGAAGAGTGGGGTTTCATAATCATATACGAATAGTCGGCTTAAGAAGAAATAAGCGAACACTTTTTAAAATTAAGTAAGAGTAATCGCTGAATGACAAGAAGCTATTAGTAGTCTCTCATATGAAAGGATGGATGTAATGAAAGCGAAGAAGTTAACAATTTTAATGCTAACTGCCATGGTGCTCTTCTTATTTTCTACCACCGCCAGCGCTAATACTGTTATAAGTCGAACTGATACTGTTACTGGCCAAGGGGCACTGAATATTTCTGGCTATTTGTATGTTACTAGCAACGGATCCGGAGCCGTATTTGCAGATGTCTACCGTGTAGTGAACGGTACAGAACAGCATGTTGCCAGAGGTTCACGAATTATTGGCGGCGGTCCCCGTACTGCTAGTTTTAGCTTTAGTATCAATGGATTATCACAAGACACGTACGTCGTCAGATATTCCTACGGCGGCCCACTTTCAAGCATAACGATTACTAGTGTCGGATTCTGATTAATTTATAAAACTAGATGTCATAGAATTAAAACAATTTTGTAACCTCAATAATCACGCTAGAAACGATAATTTAATACCAACAACAACGAGGCAGCCAATATTAAACGGCTGCCTTTTCCGAGGGATGGGCAGTAAAGTTGCGTAACCTAAAGACAATAGGGGGATTTTGTGTTTCCTAATGAATTTAATAGGTTGGAATAGATCTGGTTTAGGAGAGGCCGTCCCAAAAGTAAGAACTAATGATTTAGGACATGGCTGCCATTCAGAAAATGATTTTTTTAAAAGTGCAAAGGAGTTAAGCGGCTTTCATGAGTGTAACTCCTTTGCTTTTTGCGTCTACGGCCGCTTTCTTCAACAAATTATGGGCAAGCGAAAGCCACCCGACCTCTAAGCTTACTTTACGCAAGCCTCGAAGCAGGAATCTTTTGAATCCTCAGTTACAAAAGGTATTATTTTGAATACACGTTACTCTATGCAATCATATTCCCTTCCCTTTTTCTTTTCTTAACTTGGATGAAACAAATCAAAGGAAAACAAAAGGAAAACAAAAGGAAGGATCTTCATCATGATTTGGTTCATTCTTTTCTTTGTTGCAGCTTTTGTTACATGTATCACCTTGATGGTTCATAAACAAAAAAGCAGGAGGGAAATTGGACTGTTTGTGACGATTGTTTTGCTTGGTTTTGCCTTGATATAACAAGGTAAACCAGAAATCCATTTGTGGAGTTGACAAAATACTGATGACTTTTCACGGTTGGTCCTTGCATGAGTCAACTTTACAAAAAACGTCATGAGTTGTTGGAGAGCCGTCTTGTAATCCAAATCCTCCATGAATTAGGATCGTCATGAGGTACCAACGGAATAGCTAACGTATTTGTAGGCGATCATCGTTATCCGAAAAGCTCATTAGAGTTGCGAGAGGCTTGTTAGTAGCCTTGATTGGATTCTTACTTTCAAGGTTCTTCCCTCTGTACGCCAAGCACTTCATGCACCCAGCGATCGATTAGACGTTCGCGGTTAACTCCTGCCCAATCTAGTCGATAACGGATTGTATGTAGCTTGGCGAGCGGTACTGCTTCTTCCGGCGAAACTGCTTCCTGGTTCGTCAACAGTTGGTAGTTGCCGACCTGCTTGCCGAGCTCTTGTGCTTGCTTGGTCAATGCCCAATCGACAAATTGCTTGGCTTCCTTTGCATGCGGTGCGCCATTTATGATGCCAACTGCACCGATTTCGTACCCGGTACCTTCATTCGGATAGCTGACAATAATAGTGCGAAAGCCTTCCTTATAATTTTTGACGGCGACATGGGAAAACATAATTGCGGTTCCGGCTTCCCCCATGCCGATGTATCGCCCCAGTGTGTTGCCGGACGTCGTGTAGGTACGGACTTGAGCATGCAGCTTTTTCATATATTCATATGCTTCTTCCTCGCCCCACAACTGTACAAGCGTCGCCAGCACGGCGTATGCAGTGCCTGAAGAGCGCGGGTCAGCCATCATGATCATCCCTTTATATTTTGGACTGAGCAGGTCATTCCAAGACTGGGGTGTTGGCAGACCAACATCCTGCAGCCAATTTTTGTTCGAGACGAGCGCGATTGAGCCTACATAAATACCTGTCCAGTAGCCGTCAGGATCTCTGTACATCTTGTCGATAAGACGTGTATTAGGCGATACGTAAGAAGTGAGCAGCCCTTCCGATTTGGCTTGGACAAATGTATCCGCAGGACCACCGAACCAAACGCTTGCTGTCGGATGCCCTTTTTCAACGCGGATTTTGTCGAGGATTTCTCCGCCTGACATGCGA
This sequence comes from Paenibacillus marchantiophytorum, assembly GCF_014640555.1. Taxonomy (GTDB): domain Bacteria; phylum Bacillota; class Bacilli; order Paenibacillales; family NBRC-103111; genus Paenibacillus_E; species Paenibacillus_E marchantiophytorum. The sequence continues at coordinate 123,670 of NZ_BMHE01000010.1, forward strand.
ACATAGGAAGTTTTGATTCCGGTTTCCTTTTGAAACGCCTCAATCGCTTTGATGGCATGATCCTCGTATAGGCCAGCATAGATAGTAAGCGTTCCTTTCGGATTTACGGAGCAGGACATTAATAACAGGAGGACTGAGACCAATAGCGTTGTTTTATAATAAGTATGTCGCATGGAGCCTCCTACGTTTCGGAACATTCCGGTTACATTTCCATAAACAAGGTATCATCGATTTAATAATGAAGCAATATATATTCATATAAAATAAAGCCCGCAAGGCGGGCTAGAAACAACGAAATGCAGGTGCAACCTTAAGCTGGAATGACGTGAATCGCCTGTTCCGGGAAGTCTAGCGAGACCAGATCGCCTACTTGATGACCTCTCAGCCCCATAGGATTGCTTATGGTTACTTGGAAGCTGTGATCGTCCAGCTCGATTTCGTACTCCTGTGTTTGACCCATGAACACGCTTTTTGTCACTCTGGCTACATTCCGCTTATCTTGCGTAATGACGATCGATTCTGGACGCATGACGAGCGTGACTCGCTGACCTTTCGTAAATTCGCCGTGCTTAATCGCCGTTATCTCCCCGAGCGGGGTGTGTAACTGCAAGCGATCCGCTTGTATATCGAGCACATGGCCTTCCACGAAGTTGGCGGTACCGATAAAGTCAGCCACAAATTTCGTTTGCGGACGCTGATAAATGTCCTGCGGCGAGCCGATCTGTTCGATCCGGCCTTTATTCATAACAATGATCTGATCGCTCATGCTCATCGCTTCGCTTTGATCGTGTGTCACGTAAACGGCTGTAATGCCAAGCTCTTTCTGAATACGACGAATCTCGTCACGCATGACAAGGCGCAGTTTCGCATCAAGGTTCGAGAGTGGTTCGTCGAACAAGAGCACGCTTGGCTCCATGACAAGCGCTCTAGCCAAGGCAACACGCTGTTGCTGGCCACCGGACATTTGTGCAGGCATACGTTCTTTGTAATCGTTCAAGTTCATGACAGTGAGCACTTTATTCACTTTTTTCTCGATGTTAGCTTTACTCATTTTTTTAATTTTTAAGCCGTAGGAGATGTTATCCAATACGTTCAGATGCGGGAATAGGGCATAAGATTGGAAAACCATTGTACAGTCGCGTTTGTTTGGGGGAATATCGTTTACCCGTGAGTCCCCGAACAGGACGTCGCCTGTAGTGATGTCTTCAAAGCCGGCGATCATACGCAGCGTTGTCGTTTTGCCGCAGCCGGAAGGGCCGAGAAGTGTAGCAAATTGACCGGCTTCAATAACTAAGTTTACATCCGATACGGCGTTGACCTGCTTTTGTATGGAACCAGGAAATGCTTTTGTAACATTACGCAGTATGACTGATTTAGCTTCCATGACTTGTTCCTCCTTGCGTCGATTACAGAAGTGATTGTTCTTTTGATCCGCCGCCCAAGAGGCGAAGCAGTAGGTTAACAATTAGCAGTGCGCTGATCATGATGACGATGAGAATGGTACAGTACGCACTGGCGACACCGATCCTGCCGGATTCTACCTGTGTCAGGATGGAGGCGGTGATAAGATTGTATTTGGCTGAGATCAAGAAGATAACGGCACTCATTGCTGTCATGCTCTTGACAAAGCCGTATACGAGACCGCTGAAGAAAGCGGGACGGATAAGCGGCAGCACAATGCTGATAAAGGTTTTCGCCTGACCCGCGCCCAGATTGGTAGCTGCTTCCTCGATAGATGGGTCGATTTGCTGCAATGATGTAATACCTGAACGTATGCCGACCGGAATGGCCCGCACGACGAAGGCTACGATAATAATAAGTGCCGTCCCTGTTAACGCGAGAGGTGCTTTGTTGAATGCCAAGATGTAAGAGATCCCAATGACAGTACCTGGAATAGCGATGGACAGCATACTGACAGCTTCGAGCGCTTTCTTGCCGGGGAACTGCTTGCGTACGACGAGAAAGGCGATAATCATGCCGAGCAGTCCTGCAATTGGAGTCGCGATGATAGCCAGCATGAGTGTGTCTTTCATCGATTTCTGACCGAGTGAGAATACGTATTTGTAATGATCGAGTGTAAAGCTGTTATTAATGCCCCAAAGCTTGATGAATGAGCCGATAGGCACCAGTACATAGAAGGCAATAACAATCACAGATAAGATGAGACAGATGATGAACAATGCGAGGCGGAAGGGGCCGCTTTCGATCATACGGCGGCCGTGTGTTGGCTTGCCGGTGACGGTCACATAGTTTTTTTTGCCGACCCAGAATTTTTGCAGCGCATAAATGACGAACGTAATACCCATGAGTAGTATCGCGAGTGCCGCACCTGCCTGCATATCGTAGCTACCGACCGCTTGCAGGTAAATTTCCCTTGCTACTGTCGTATAGTTGCCGCCTAGTGTCATTGGGTTACCGAAGTCGGCCATTGATTGGACGAAAACGAGCAGGTAGGCGTTGGCAATGCCCGGAACAGTCAACGGGAGCGTAACGCTGAAGAATGTCTTTAGCTTGCTGGCGCCAAGATTCTGGCTGGCTTCTTCCAAGGCTGGGCTGATCGAACGGAGCAGACCTGCCAGCACGAGGAAGGCGATTGGAAAATACGTGAGCGTTTGTACTAGGATGAGACCGTTCAGTCCATATATGTTTGCATTGGATAAGCCTAACAGGTGTTTGGAGATAAAGCCTTGCTTGCCGAACAGCAAGATGGCTGACAGCGAGATTACGAACGGCGGAGAAATGACGGGCAAAATAGCAATGGCATTGAACAGCCGCTTGAACGGCACATTCACATAAGCAAACGTATAAGCGAACATGTAGGCGATAGCCGTGGAAATCGTTGCTACGATTAGAGCAAGCACGAGCGAGTTTTTCAATGCATTGAACAAATTGCCACCGGATAAAATTCGCACAAACGCATCGAGCGAAAATGTACCATCTCTGGTTATATAGCTTGTTTTGACAATTTGATACAGTGGGAAGACAATAAAGACAGCGAGACAGGCCATTACGAGAATAATCGACAACAGAAGAAGCGGCTCTCTCGACAGCCTCCGCAGTTCGCCTGCGGTTTTGGAAACGTTCATGTACGGGGGGCCCCTTTCGTGAAAATGAGAGGGAGATCGTGGACCTCCCTGTGGTGCGGTTATTTATTTACTTCCGCGTTCCATTTGTCTATCAGGCGTTTGCGCTCTTTGCCAGCTTCAGCCGTGTTGTAGTTGATCAAATTGAGTTCTTTAAAGTTGACGCCTTTCGGTGGCTGCTTCGCTTCTGGATTCGTCAAGTTTTGATAGCTGCCTTTGCGTTGGCCAACTTCCTGTGCGCTCGGGCTGAGCGACCAGTCGATGAACTTCTTGGCAAGCTCTTGGTTCTTAGAGTTTTTGATCATGGCGATGGCTCCTACTTCATAACCAGCCCCGTCTTTTGGGATCGTTAATTGAAGAGAGTCAAAGCCTTCTTCTTGAAGTTTAATAATGTCAGATGCAAAAAGGATGCCGACAGCAGCCTCTCCCATACCGACCATTCGGCCCGGAGCGGAACCGCTCGTTGTGTACTGTTGCACTTGCGGGTGGAGTCTTTTAAGGTAATCAAAACCTTTGTCTTCGCTGCCCATCACCTTAAGAGATGTATACAGCGCCGTATATGCCGTACCGGAGGAACCGGGGTTGGCCATGACGACTTGTCCTTTGAATCCCGGACTGAGCAGATCTGCCCACTGTTCTGGAGCCCTAAGGTTATGCTCCTTCAGGAACTTCTTGTTGGATACGAAACCGAGTGCGCCAACGTAGATGCCTGTCCAATTGCCGTCCGGATCTTTGTATTTTTCATCAAATTTCTCAGCAACTGGAGATTTGTAAGGCTGAAGAAGTGATTCACCCATCCCTTGCACGAAAGTGTCCGCCGGACCGCCATACCAGATGTCGGCTTGCGGGTTTTCTTTCTCGGCGCGGATTTTAGCAAGAATTTCGCCGCCGGACATACGGATCATATCCGCATCAATGCCGGTGTCTTTCTTGAATTGCTTCATCGCTTCAATTGCGTGGTCTTCCTGGAAGCCGACATATATAGTCAGCTTCCCTTTTGGAGTGTCGCTCTTCGGTGCGGACGTTGCTGCAGGAGAGGACGTGGATGAGACCATTTTGGACTCTGACCCGCTGCTGCAGCCGACAGCTACGACAGCTGATAGCAGGATGGAGATGCCTACGGAAAATACTTTTTTCATATTTCGATGTTCCCCCTTTATTTGGATAGCTTTATCATAAGTGGCGGCGCTTACAAGAGGAAGTTCAAGTCTTTGCCGTTTAAAGCGGCAGAAAAATACACATTTGCAAGTATGCCGAGCAGAAAGAAGTGATGTGGCACCCTCCGCTCAACAAAAAAGACAAGGGACGTCAAATCCCCTGCCTCCAATGTTCAGCTCCGCCAAAGCATTCTCGTTTGGAATTTATTTTAATACGATACGCTCGGAAAGCGGGTCCCATTTCATCGTTTTGCCGGTTAACTGATTGAACACATCTAGCGACAAGTACAGCGTACTGTTGTCCACATTCACCTTAAACCCACTTTGAGCTCCCTTTAAACTGACTGCACTTGTTTCCACATTCACGCTTGCCTTATTTACACCTTTACTAAGGTTTACCGTTCTTGTCGTTTCGTCCCACTTCACATCGATACCGAAAGTTGCAGCCAATTCGCGAGTTGGATACAGAACATTGCCTTCGCGCGTCACTTTGAACCTCGGATACAAGTATTTTGCTTGCAGCTCAGCCGTAGCCGCATCCAAATCCAAATTCGCTACTTTCGCTACCGCTTTCGCGATATCCGAATTATCCACTTGTCCTTTTACAAGCTCGGCAATCGGACCGTACGCCCATACGCCTACGTCAACCGCAGAATGACCATGACCACTCCAACCGACTAGCATTCGCTTCGCAATGACCGCATTATACGCGCCTTCTTGCACGAAAGATGAACCATCACCAGCCAATATGAACTTCACTTCTTCATCTGTCAAATCGTCAAAGCCGGTGTTATCAGCCACAATGGCCTTCACTTCTTCGGCAGTTTTGGCAGCTTTTAGCTTTGGGCCAATTCCTTCAGATGACTTTTTTGGGCGGTTCCAATTGTTGACGTTCAGCTCATAAATCGTGTCTCGTGAGAGCGAGAGGCCGCCAGTTTCATGATCTGCCGTGATGACGACGGACGTATTCCCATCCTTTTTGGCAAAATCCATCGCTACTTTCACAGCAGCATCAAAATCAAGCATTTCTTGTATAACGGACGGGAAATCGTTCGCATGACTAGCATGGTCGATTCGCCCGCCTTCAACCATCATCGTGAACCCTTTATCGTTTGTAGTTAAAATCTCGATCGCCTTCTTCGTCATATCTGCGAGGCTTGGGGATTTGTCTGTACGGTCAAGCACGTAACTGACGTGAGAGTTGCCGAACAGGCCAAGCGCTTTGCCAGCAGCAGCATCCAAGGCTTGCAGACCTTGCTTGTCGTATACGACCTTGTAGCCTTTTGCTTCGAAATCGGGAATAATCGTTTTGTCTGTACGCTTGCCGTTGTCCTGCTTGCTGACAAAATTTTGCTTGCCGCCGCCGAAGAGCACTTCGATCTTCTGATCCATCAAATATTGTGAAGCTATAGCGCTCTCATTATCGCGACTGCGAACGTGCGAAGCGAAAACGGCAGGTGTGGCGTGTGTAATTCTTGCCGTTGTGACGAGGCCAGAGGATTTGCCCGCTTGCTCTGCAGCTTCGATAATGGAGGCGAATGGCTTCGACACCTCTTCATTCGAGACGCTGACTGCTGCATTGTACGTCTTATGCCCGGTAGCGATCGCAGTTCCGGATGAAGAAGAGTCGGTCACTTCCCCAGATACTACGCCCGTTTCATCTTCGCCGCGTTCAGCAAAGGTAGTGGCTTGGCCGACATAGTACTGATCAAGCTCCAAATGAGGTTTGTTCAAAAAATGCCTGGAGAACGTTCTTGCAGCCGAAACTTGAGCAGGACCCATACCGTCACCGATTAAAACAATCACGTTTTTTGATTTGGGCGTTTTGGCAGCAGCATCTTTCGTATCTGTCGTTGTTGTAGCTCCTGCTTGCAGGGTAGGCATCATCGTTAGCATGAGGCCGGAAAGAAGGATGGATGTCAATGTTTTTTTCAATAATAACGCCTCCAGAATCTTATGAAATAGGATTGAATCTTGCTACCCTATCATAAATGGATGCGCTTACAACTTGGAAGATCAAATTTTTGCCACTTCAAACGGCAGAAAAATGGAAAGGAGGAAATACAAGCGAGTTCTGAGAAAAACAACGAAGAAGATGGTAGGAGGGAATACCAAAGAGCGTTTTTTAATGAGGAGGGGCTGGAACAACCAGCCCTTTACTCTAGCAAACTCGCTATAAGCTGTAGTAGCTCGTGCACGAGAATACCGACGATAGCAAAGTCCGAATCGGCGAATGTCGCGCGGATGAAACCGAGTCCAGACAGAAGCGGGATTAGGAATATAGGCAGTACTGTAATAGCGAAACCGTGGCAGAGCGAAGCGGTGATCAGACCGCGCCGACCGCCGATCTTATAGGCAATGACACCTGCCGCGCCGCCAGAGAAAAAATGAGGTATAACACCTGGAATAATAATCGTATATTGAACGTTAGCGAGCACTGTCATGCCAATTAACCCACCGGCAAAGCTAAGCAGGAAGCCGACGATGGCAGAAATCGGCGAGTAGGTGAACAACGCTGGGCAATCAAGAGCGGGAATTGCGCCCGGTACGACCTTTTCGGCAATACCGTGGAAAGCAGGGATAATCTCCGCTAGCATCATGCGCACACCTGATAAAATGATAAACACTCCTGCGGCAAACCACACGGCTTGAATTGTCGAGACGACAATCAAGTGACGCCCGGAGAACATTTCTCCGATTCCTTCGACAGGAATGAATAATCCAGACACTAAGAATAACACCCAGGTAAAGACGCTTATTACGGTCATATGATCTTGAAAATAGGGTTGTACGTGTTTAAGCCATTCTGAAGCAGGTTTTTGTTCTTTGGAGCGGAATAATGTGGCGATGAAGCCTGCAAGCAGGTAACCGACACTGTTAAAATGGCCGATGGCGAACTCGTTGCCTCCAGTCACCCGGCGAACGTAGGGCTGAAGCACGGCAGGCCCGAAAGACATGCTGAGTGCCAGAAATAGACTACCGAAGGCATACATTTGCCACTTAGGCATCGGTAGTACGCCGAGCAGGCCAGCGAGCATCGAGGCCATGAACAGCATATGGTGACCTGTCAAGAATACGTACTTGATCGGTGTAAACCGGGCAATGCACAGATGTAAGATCATGCCAATCAGCATAAAAATGGCGATTTCCTGACCGTAATTGATCTGAGCCAGGGCGGTCACTGTCTCGTTATGCGGGATGATACCGATGACTTGAAAGCCGCGCTGCACGATCGCTGACAAATTCGACAGGGACGAGCCAGCAGCAGATGCGCCGATTTGCAATAAAATGTAACCAAGCATTGTTTTAATCGTGCCATTAATGATTTTCTGCAGCGGGGCCCTCTGCAGAAGCAAACCAAGCAAAGCGATGAAGCCGAGAAGAAAGGCTGGTTCCCCAAGCATTCCTTTATTGATAAGCTGTGTCCAGTTCATGAGGAGAGCCCACGTCCTTGTCCTCGTTCTTGTCCTTACTTTTCGCGCCAATTGTCGTAAAAGCAGCTTGCAATAAACCGTTCTCTAAGGTGTGTTTTATCCACAATATTATCCAACGCAAGCATCTCGAGGTTGTCGTTCTTTGGCAGGGAATCGATAATTTGCTTAGCACCGACGATTAGATGGATATCACAGCTACCAAGCGAGGAAACATCGGTATGCTCAATATCCGCATCCACACCGAGTTCTCTTAACAACGACTGTAGATTGATGCGAATCATCAAGCTGGTACCCAACCCGCTCGAACACACGATCAAAATTTTTTTTATGGCAAGACCGCCTCCTTTCGGAACAGCCGACTCCATACATCGTTCCGATCTTTTGTTATCTTCAAGAACATCATCCAATCGGGATCGTTCAGTGCGTCCAAAAGGGTTGATAATGCCATCATATGCCGTGATTTATCGGAAGCAGCAAGTGTAATCAGGAGCCAGACAGGTTGGCCGCCAGGTCCTAGTGCAATTGGAGAATGCAGCGTGACCAAAGAGAAGCCTGTTCCGAAAACGCCGTCCTGCGAAGAAGCGTGAGGGAAGGCTATCCCTTCGCCAATGACAAAATGGTGCTTTCCCTCGCGAATCATTTTGGTTAGCTTCTCCTCGTACTGAAGTCCCGTAAGACCACGTTCGCGAAGCAGCTTGCTGCTGAACTGGATGGCTTCCTCCCAATTTGCGGCTTCTTGCTGCAACAGGATAGAGTTGACAGGAAGCAAATCTGTTAGCAGCAGTTGTTCATTGGAGTCGCTTCTGCCCTGAAGCATATAAAGCAGTTCTTTCAGCAGCTCGCTCTTGTTTTTGATTTCGGCATGCCGCTCAGTAATACGAAGAATCTCGTTTATCTTCTGCATTGTTTCGGCTTCCATCGGTCGTGTTAAGGGGGAGATTCCGAGCAACAGACTGATATTCTCCTGATCGATCGACGTCAATAACGGGGATACTTTGAGCAGTGGAACAGGGAGCTGCTGAGCAATGTCAATTGTTGAAAGAATGGCATCCGTATCGGTAAAAGAGATCGTTCTCATCTCTTTGTACGAGAAGCGTCCGATGATCTCTACACTTGGAAAGAGCGATTCCATCCGTCGCTGCAAAATGGCTGAAGTGCCGAGTCCAGAGCTGCAGACGATCGCTATCTGCTTGCGTCTAGGCAATAGCGTTTGGTTTAGACCGCTTGAGACGTGCAGTGCGATGTAACCAACTTCATTTCGGTCGAATGCAATTCCATGCGGTTGAATGACTTCTTGGACGACCTGTTCAATCGTGTCAACCAACGGACCGAATTCGGCTTCCAACTGCTCTAACAGTGGATTTTGTGTCTGTAGTCCGAACTTGGCTCTGTACATCGCAGGTTTTAAATGTATGGAGAGCCCGTGTACGACCCGATCGGCCAACAGAAGCGGATACCCGAGCGTCCTTTCAACCTCAATGACGATCTGCTTAGCAAGCTTTACATATAGCGAATCGCTACTTGCTTGTTCGCGTTCCTTTTGTGCGCCGAGAATGTGCTGGGTGATATATCCGATTTCCTCGGGGGGCACGCTGACAGCAAAATATCGCTCCAGCTCTGGTACCACCAGAGTCTGCGCTGTTTGGAATTCCTCCGTTGCTCCAAGTTCATGGAACAGTTCCTCATTCATTCGGATTAAGTGGCCTGCCTTGAGCCTTTCCATCGCCATCAACAAGTGTAAAATCAATGCTGAATAGCTGGCGTCGGAAAATTCCACCTCCATGCTTTTTTCAAGTGCCCTTACAATGTCAAACAAGAAATGGGCATCTTTCGAAGAAAACCACGAATTCCACGGCTGGGTGCCAATCCGTTCCTGCCTGTCCCCTAGCACGACGAGGAGCAGCCTCTCATCCGTAATTTCTTCACGTAGCAACTCCAAATATGCGACTCTTGTGTAGTGTTCGCTGCCCCTCACCTTGATCCAGCCGCGCTCACGGATGAGTAAAAGTTCACGCTTGGCTAGCCAAGGACTCAGCTCAGCCAAATCGGACAGGAGTGTGCTCTTGCTGATGCGGAGCTCGTCCAAGACGCTGTCGGTTTTTAGGCATGAGGCCTCGAGTAGCTGCTTCAACAGCCAGCGCTGTCGACGCTCTGAGTCCAAATATTCTGGCCGTGTATTCAGCCGTGCAAGCAGTCCAGCCCGTTGCTCGTCAGTTAGCCTAAGACGTATGTCCTGTCCGCGGTTCCGTTCCAATCCGATACCGAGACCTTGCAGCCAATCCTCAATTTGCAGCAGATCGTGTCGAACTGTCCGCGGTGAGATGCTGTATGCCATCGTAAGCGCTTCCAGTGTGACGCTAGCTACTTCATCAAGCAGCCGTGCTAGGATGCTTTGTTGTCGTGCGGATAACATGGGTTGCCTCCGATTATTCGTTTTGTGGAAAATGGTTCCGTATAAGTGCAACAAGCGTAGCAAGCGCCTCGATTTCGTCGGGACCGGAAGTCCGAATGTGGAGTTCGTCTTTATATTTGGCGGCAAGTGTAAGCAGTTGCAGTGCGCTTTTGCCGTCCGCAGTGAGTCCTCCGGTTGTGACGGATATATCACTGGCGAATGTTTTTGCTAAGCTAACCCATACAGCAATAGGTCTGGCGTGCATGCCAAGCGGATGATTAAGTGTGACAATTAATTCATGCATAAGTTCTCCTCTTTACGTCATTTGTGCTGCCAATATTGTAGCATGTAATGTTGCGTTGTAAAGCAAATAGACACAGAACAAATATCTCAATGGGTGTAGTACAATTAATTGTTGCACCAAATCCTGGTTCCTCTGCCCCGACATTGACGAAGTAAAGAATTTACTCAAAAGGGTAAAAATACTTCGTCTTTTTAATTTGATATATTTTGTATTCTTAAAAAGGAATAAGTATCCTTCAATGAGGTTAGCGTCGAAGGAATGACAGGTAACAATTAAATTGAAAGATGTATTCAAGAGCAGCATTGTTAATATTGTAAACTTAGTTAATGCTTTAGAGTCTGTGGTTGCAGAAGCTAAGAAAGTTAATGTCAGGATTGAAATAGCTGACATTAAAGGCCACTCGTACGCTTCGTTACATTTTCTAAGTACCTCAGTCCTATTAACAATCCTATCCCTAGTAACGGCAAGGAAAACCAAAATAGGTAACGCCAGGACAAGTATTCAATCAGCAGCCCGGATAAGGACGGGGCGATGGCAGGCGCGAACATGATGACGAGGCCGACGGAGCCCATCGCCGCGCCTCGCTTCTCTGGCGGATAAGCGACAAGGATCATATTGAATAAGAGCGGAAGAAGCAGGCTCATGCCGATTGCTTGCAGAACACGGGCTGCCAATAACATTTCGAAACCGAACGCCATCGCCGCGATCAAAGTGCCGGCTATCGAACTCACAAGCGAGATGATGAACAACTGCCTGGAGGTGAACCACTGCAGCAACAATCCGGTCATCGGCATAAGGATGCCGAGCGTCAGAAGGTAGCCTGTCGTTAGCCATTGCGCGGCAGAGGCCGATATGTGGAAGACCTCCATCAGATGGCTGATGGCGATATTCAGCGCCGTTTCACTGAACATGCCGACGAAGCCGCAGACGAGCAAGGACGTCATCATAAGGTTTCGATGATTCAATTCATTCCTCCGTTAACATGGATGGTCTGACCGGATCCAATCGGCTTTATCGCTCACTAGGTATTCAATGGCATTGGCGATATCCACAGGAGTACCCGTGCGGCTAAGGGGAGTTCATGCCCTTCATGAACTCAATTTCTTCTTCTGACTTGCCAACGAAGAATTGGTCGGTTTGTATCGGGCCAGGTGCTACTGCATTGACGGTAATTTGTTTGGAACCGAATTCCTTGGCTAACTGACGAGTAAGGTGTTCAACCGCACCCTTGGTGCTCGCATAGACACTCATATCAGGGAAGGTTAGTTTCGTCCCTGCTGTAGAGATATTCACAATTCTCCCGTTGCTTTCCATATGCTTCCATGCTTGCTGATAAGCAAAGAAGACCCCTTTGACGTTAACCGAGAATTGATGCTCGAACTCCTTCTCAGTCACCTCGGACAGAGGGTTGTTCGTGATTACCGCCGCATTGTTAATCAGAATATCCACTTGGCCGAACTCAGCCATCGTCTTGGTGAACATCTCCTCAATCTCATTTATTCTGCTGAGATCGGCGCGAACCGCCAACGCTTTGCTTCCATTGCTCAAGATCGTATCCACCAAAGCTAACGCATCCTCTGCGCTATTCGAATAATTGATGACCACCTTGGCCCCTAATTCCGATAACCGCTCGGCAATGCCACGTCCAATTCCTCCAACTTTCTTGTGTATTGGTGTGTAATTAAGTTGGGCAATTGTTACAATTAGAAATTTAATCGTTAGACAGGAGGAGTCCAGCATAGATACCAACCCCGACACCTCGTTTCTGGAAATGCTGCAGCTTATCGGACTTAAATTAAAGAAACAAGCCGATGAGAGCATTAAAGAACTGGGCTTGAATTCTCAGCAAGGAAAATTAATAGCCTTCATCCATGAACATCAGGAACAAGGCCTTATTCAGAAAGATCTCTCCGAACGTTTCCATGTGCGCGGAGCAAGCATCACAAGCATGCTTCAGGGACTTGAGAAGAAGGGATATATCGAACGGAAGATTCCCGCTCATAACGAACGGCAGAAGAACATCTATGTTCTGCCCAAGGGCCTTGCCTTGATCAATGACTTCGAACTATCCTTCCAACGGGTAGAAGAGAAGATCGTTCAGAATCTCAACGAAGAAGATCAGCAAGTTCTTCAACAACTTTTGACGAAGATTAATCAAAATCTGTAGTCATTGTTGAGAACTTGAATACAAATTCCGCTGTGAAATAAAGTTATTGGACACATATTAATGAGAAACGAGTGCTCTCTAGGACCTTACAAGTCCTGAGTTACACTCATTTTTAGCTTCGCTAAACTTATTTTAATTGCTTTTAGATTGAATACAAGCTATTGACAGTTATCTTAAAATCATGTATCTTTAAATTAAGATAAATGATTTTAAGATATTAGGCAGACGACTTTAAGGAGGTAATGAGAATGATTCCAATTTTGAATCGTATTAATGAATTGAGCAGAATTGAGCGCAGTTCAGGTCTATCTGATACTGAGAAAGCGGAACAAGCAGCGCTTCGGACGCAGTATTTACAGATTTTACGCGGGCAACTATTAACAACGCTTCTGAACGTGTCTGTTATGGATGAATTTGGGAACGATGTTACGCCTAAAAGGCTTATTGATAAAAAAGCAGCTAATAATCAATAATTTTTGTTGTATATCTTAAATTTAAGATTATATAAATTAAGACAGTTTTGCCGGTTGGTAACCAGCGAGGTTAATAGCAGTGGCACCTAAACTAATTTTTTTCCACGCATAGTAAGGAAAGTATGTATGATTATATGAGAATGAATTCTGGAGGTTGGCTGATGTCAAAAAGAATAGGGATTATTGTAGGAAGTTTGAGGGAGAGCTCTTTTAATCAAATGATTGCGAATTCGATTCCAGAACTTGTAGATTCCGCGGAATATGAATACATATCGATTGCTAATCTTCCCCTCTACAACGCGGATTTGGATCATGAAGAAGGGCCAGATCCAGTTAAGCATTATCGCGAGGCGATTCAAAAGACGGAAGGCATTCTCATTGTTAGCCCGGAATACAACTCAGGCATACCAGGAGTACTAAAAAATGCACTGGACTGGGCATCGACACCTACCAGAACAGCCGTCTTAATTCATAAGCCTGCAGGTGTGATAGGCGCAACACCTGGTGCAAAAGGGACGATTCTTTCGCAGCAGCAAATCAGGCAAACGTTGGATGCCACCCAGTCCTATGTGATGCCGGCTCAAAAAATGTATATTTCTCAAATCACGGATAAGATTGATTCAAATACTCGTAAGCTCACGGATGATACGACTCGCAAATATTTGCAGCGTTATGTTCAATCATTTTTGCAATGGATTCACCAGGTAGAACGGCTTAATGAGTAGTAAGGTTAATATGGAGGCTATTATGAACTGCAAATTCATGAATAAATCTTCAACATATAATCAATCGGTGATCTACTGGAAACAATATCAGAAATTTTTTCCTGAAGAAATGCAGATAAATGAAAACCTTTTACCAACAGAAGAATGGATGACTTGGAACAATGTTCATATTCATCTAGATCGTATGCCTGTTCCGCATGCAAAATTAAAAATTGTTTTCATTCATGGTGCTGGTGGCAATGGCAGATTGTTGGCTCCTTATGCACGAATGCTGCAAAAATGCGGTTATGAAGTCGTGTCGCCGGATCTACCGCCTTATGGTTTAAGTTATACAAATTCGGTAAAATCATTAGATTATCAGCTTTGGATTGACATACTAGTTGAATTGATCGATCAGGAATTGAAACAGGACGGCAAACCTATTATCTTGCTAGGTACCAGTATAGGAGGGATGTTAGCTTATCACGCCGCTGTACAGAGTAAGCGAGTCAAAGGGTTAGTTGCAACGACATTTGTTGATACGAGTAATTCGAAAGTTCGTGATCAGTTAGCTCCTAACAAACTCATTAGTCGGTTAGGAAAATTTTTTATGGACAAATTTCCTTTTTTATTAGATTCCTTGCATATCTCTGTTAATAAGGTATCTCGGATGAAATTGATTACGAATAACGTCGAAATGACCAAACTCATTATGAACGATGCTCATGCAGCAGGCACGAAAATTCCTCTACGCTTATTAAGAACGTTCTTAAATATGAAACCGGTAATAAAACCCGAGAATTTTGATGTTTGTCCGGTATTACTCGTTCATCCTCAATTAGACCCTATGACTCCTTATAGCTTCAGTAAACCGTTTTTTGACAGTATAAAATGTAAAAAAGAATATGTAGTTTTAGAGGGTGCTGGTCATTTTCCGATTGAACAGCCGGGGTTGGAGCAGATGAATGTTGCTGTGCTTTCTTTTTTGAAAACAGTAGAGAATGAATTATAAGTAGCATAAACGCCCAGCTAAAAGTGCTGTTCATTTCGGAGAACTATAGTGATAAAAACCAGTCAAACACTGTATTCTCGTGTTTTTGACTGGTTTTTACTTATTCTTCAGTCAGTTCCCGCTCGATTTCTTCTTAGGGGATATAAGGGCGCTCAAGCGCCAAGTATTCATGACGTACCTGCTGATTACAGCCCGAGGATCCTTCGGGGCGAGACCTTATCTTACACAAAGTTCTTGACGCTACCTCCATGATAAATCATCATGGATTTTTTTGTATGAATTTGTTCTATTAAATACAATGTTTTGTTAATTGTTGACGAAATACTGAGGGGCTATAGTAGGTGTGTAAGCAGGACGCTATAATTTCTTCAACAAATATCTTTGAATGGAGAGGAAGCATTGAAGAAGACATCAGAAAAATATCAAGTCGTCGTGGCTGGTGGAGGACTTGCTGGCTTTTGTGCAGCTGTTGCTGCTGCTCGTCATGGTGCGCAAACATGCTTGATTCAGGATAGGCCTGTTTTTGGAGGGAATAGCTCATCCGAAGTACGCGTTACCCCTCATGGAGCAGCTAATTTCCATGCGTACGCTAGAGAAACAGGTATTCTTTCTGAGTTGCTTATCGAGGAAAGAGCACGAAATCACGAAGAGATTTTCGAGAACGGATGGACGAATAGCGTTTGGGATTTAACCATGTATGATATGGCCATGAAAACGCCTAATCTGTCATTTCACTTAAACACTTCGGTTCAAGCCGTTATTAAAGATGGTGACAAAAAAATTAAATCATTACTTGTCCGTGTCGCTAATGCAGAAACGGAAATTGAAGTTTCAGGTGACATTTTTATAGATTGCACGGGTGACGGTGTTGTGGCGGATTGGGCTGGCTGTGAATGGCGTATGGGTTCCGAGGGTCGCGATGAGTTTGGTGAACCGCATGCTCCCGAAACAGCAAGTGGAGATACGATGGGGAACTCAATCCATTTTAAAACGGTGAATATGGGTCGTCCCGTACCATTCGAAGCTCCGGATTGGGCAGTACAACATGAAGATCCAAGCTTTTTCTATGATCAAGGCAGACATACGTATGATATCCGAGGTGGATACTGGTGGATTGAGATCGGGGTGCCTTGGCATACGATTTATGATTCCGAGGATATTCGTCACGAACTGACCCGACATACATTGGGGATTTGGGACTGGATCAAAAATAAGGATCCGAAAACGAAGGAACTAGCAGCCAATTATGCTCTCGACTGGGTGGGTCAAGTACCAGGTAAACGTGAAAGCCGCCGTATTATGGGCGAATATTTCATGACGGAGCACGATCCGATAAATAGAACTGTGTTTGAAGACGAAATCGCCTATGGCGGTTGGTTTCTTGATCTGCACACACCAGGTGGATTGCTGGCGCCAACAAGTGAACCAGCCAGCGCTGAAGGCTATAACGAGACAAGTGACTATGCAATTAAAAGCTATTGTGGACCTTATGGCATTCCGCTTCGCATTTTAATCGCGAAAGACTTGGATAATCTAATGATGGCAGGTCGTAACGTGAGCGTTACACATGCCGCATTAGGTACGGTTCGCGTCATGGCGACAACGGCACTAATGGGTCAGGCGGCTGGTACTTCCGCTGCAATTGCTTTAAAGAACGGACTTTCTATTAAAGAAGTGCCGACAAAAGTGATAAAAGAGGTACAGCAGAACTTGTTACGCGACGGTTGTTTTTTACCGAATGTTGTCAACGAACACCCAGGAGATATTGCACGTCAAGCCGTTATTACTGCGAGCAGCGAAATGCTGCTGAATGGTGCAGGTCCAGAAACACAAGATCGACTGCCAAGACTATTGGAATGGAACGAACCCGAAACAGACCCCAAAGAGCCTTTAAGAAATCGGCGTGGGCAATGGATTGCTATTGCATCCCCGGAAATCGAATCGTTATCTGTTTGCTTGACGAATCATTCGGATGAGCCTCAACAAATACGTGCAGCGCTAGTGAACGTCGATCATATCTGGGATTATCGGATGGAACCTGAAAATGGATTCATTAGCTCTGCCTTACTCACTGTTCCGCCAGGTGGATGTCAATGGGTGAAGTGGAAAGCAAACCTGGGTCCCCAAGACGGATTAAAAGCTCAAAGCTATGTCAGATTGGAGTTGGATGCCCGTCCTCATATCACTTGGCATGAAGCTGGCACCATTATTTCTGGCCACGTAGCTGCTTTTGAAATGGGCAAAGGCCGGATGCGTCGGGTTGATCGTGGTGTAACGATGAGTTATCTCATATCGCCAGCACAGTCTGTGTTCAGTGCATTAAACGTAATTAGTGGTGTGACACGACCGTATCAATATACGAACTTATGGAAATCAGACCCTGCGCTGCCTTTATCTCAATGGGTTCAACTTGCTTGGGAGAAAGCGCAGTTCATTAGAACGGTTGAAATTACTTTCCCAGGCCATTTGATTCGGGAATATCATGCTTATGGTCCTTTCTACCGTGATCCGCAATGCGCCAAAGATTACCGAGTACAGGCCTATGTCGGTGACGAGTGGCAGGATATAATCAGCGTGAAAGGCAATTATCAACGACATGTTCGTCATCAGCTTGACGAAAGTGTTCTTACCTCCAAACTGCGAGTTGTGATCGATGCGACCAATGGGGATCCTTCAGCTGCGATTTACGAAGTAAGATGTTACGCGTGATACGGTTATCAAGTAAATGGCACAGTAAAGGGATTAAGAGATCGGGATCATACAAGTGAAAGTAGAGGTAGAATAAGGAATCTATAACACATTATAGCGATCGGGATCATTACAAGATTCCACAGGCGGAAGCTTCCAAACCGTATACAATCTGGCTTTTCTCTCGCCAATGGATGCCGATCATGTACTAATGGCATTTAGTTCATGTCACCGTTTCAACGGCGAATTCCGATTCGGCAAGGGAAAATTTGAAATTGTACTTGTTGCGTGGAAATTTCCGCTAATCATCCGCGTTTGCCGGTAGAGGAAACGCCGACGGGATGGTGCTCCTGGTATTGCTACGGACCCGCTGTTCGGGAAGAAGATATTATAGCTACAGTTGATGAGATGTCCGTCCATTATCCGGAATTGAAATATGTTCAATGCGACGATGGCTATCAGGCTTATATGGGAGATTGGTTATTCCCGGCGCAGCGTTCAAGGACATGAAAGCACTGTGTCAATCTATCAAACAAAAAGGGTTTGAGCCTGCCATTTGGGTAGCCCCTTTTATAGCGGAAAAAGAATCGAGCTTATTCAAGAATCATCCAGATTGGTTTATTAAGAACGAGAGGGGGAACCCGCTCTCGTCGGATGTTGTTTCATTCGGTGGCTGGCGCTGCTCTCCGTGGTACATGCTGGATGGTACCCATCCGGGAGCTCAGGATTATTTGACGCATGTATTCAAGACAATGAGGGATGAGTGGGGCTGCCGCTACTTCAAGCTGGATGCTAACATGTGGGGCGCGCTGCATGGCGGTACGTACTACCAGCTTAATACAACCCGCGTTGAAGCATATCGTGAAGGAATGAAGGCCATGCTCCTCGGAGCAGGAGCCGACAGCTTCTTGCTCGGCTGCAACGCTCCGATGTGGCCTTCCTTGGGCATAGTTCACGGCATGAGAACCACAGATGACACTTTAAGATCGTGGGGGAATTTTAAGAAAGTAGCCAATGAATGCTTCTGGCGGAACTGGCAGCACAATAAATTATGGGTCAACGACCCGGATTGTCTTTTGCTTGAAAACAACGATAGGCACAAGCAAATCACTCCTGACGGGCGATTGGTAAAGTTGAAATCGGTATTGACAGATGATGAGTTCTTGTTCCATGCGACCCATATTCTTTGCTCTGGAGGAATCTGGGCGTTCATTCAGAAAAAATAAGCGTCCAGTTACGACAGCATTAAGCGAAACTTTTTGTAATCGAAATATTGTAGATTTGAGTCACATGTTTCTTTAGACATATGTTAGCTTATTGCAGGTGGAAAAATCGGACGGCAGAACGATCAAGGCGTCACAGCGGAAAATTTCCACATATTACAATCGAACAAATTCATAAGGGAAATTTAATGAAAAATTATCCAATTCTGGACGAGTTACTCCCCTTTTGAATAAAGAGGTACGAAGTGTGCTTGGTCAGAACATACCCGAATTATAAACATGCGTAAGTAATGGAGGGCTTAACATCAATGGCACTCATAAGTATATTGATGACGCGGAGGAACGGTTATGGACATGAAAATTGATTTACAGGGAAGCTTCGAGGCTATTGGCAAATGGGTTGTAACCAACTACACAGGCGATAGTGCGGTTAAACGAACCCTATACTCAGTTTCCGATGATAACTCATTTGCGATTTGGAGGCCGCAAATAAGGTGTAAAGCGAATGTGAGAATATGGGCATTTATTGTTAAAGGAACGGGGATCCATACTTACGAAATCAGTAGCATTAAAAAAGAAGTAATACAAGTTGATTTTACGGACAAGGAGCCCCATTGGGCGGAACTAGGGACATTCCTTTTAGATGGTCAAGGAGAAGAATATATCAAACTATATAACATACAAAAAGGGAATAACATCCGGGCGGCTGAAATGAAATTTGAGGTTTTATCTGCGGACGGAGCATCTGTTCAAATGACGCAGATTGTTGAGCAAGAAGGATTCGGATTGAACTTCGAAGAGTTTATTGATCATACCCCTGTTGTTGCAAGAGATAAGCATACAGACAAACTTTGGATTCCGGCTATATTTTCAGATAACATGGTTATTCAGAGAAGAATGCCTATTAGAATATGGGGAGAGGCAAAAGAATTATCAGAGGTTCACATTTCCTTAGACAACTATAATAAACGCACTCCGGTAATAAACGGGAAGTGGGAAGTAGAATTTCCCCCTTTAGAAGCGGGAAAACCATTCAATATAAAAATATCGGCCGGTTCTGAGGAAATTAAAGTGAAGAATGTGCTTGTTGGCGAGGTTTGGTTATGCTCGGGTCAATCCAATATGGAGTTGGCTACAGTGAGAATCGATAATTCCATGAACGAACTTTTGGGGGCCGATGTACCGAATCTCAGATTGTTCAAGCACGATATGTTGTTGAATGATACGTCAAGGGAAGATGTTCAAAACGCAAGATGGTGTCAAGCATCATATAGCTCTGCAGCAGATTTTTCAGCAATCGCCTATATATTTGGCAACGAGTTGTATAAACTCATCGATGTCCCTGTGGGTATCATTTTAAGCTCTGTAGGAGGCACCAAGATCGAATATTGGATGAGTGAAGATGCTTTTGGCAGCGATGAACAAATCAAAGGAAGCTTTATCCCTTGTAATTACTATTATGGGGTGATAGCTCCATTTACAAATTGCAATGTCAAAGGCGTAGTCTGGTATCAAGGGGAAAGTAATGAGACTGATCTAAATTATTCTATAAAACTCGCAGCGATGATTCAAGATTGGAGAAAAAAATGGGGATACGAGTTTCCCTTTCTCCTTGTGCAACTTCCCCAGTACGATGTATGGGAACGATTTGAGAATGTCAGAAAAGCACAAAGACTAGTATCCGAAAGCCTCTCAAATGTGGGGTTGGCGGTTTGCTCGGATTTGGGGGATATTTACGATCTTCATCCTACCGATAAAAGACCCGTTGCCGAGAGGCTGGCGGCTTTAGCGAAAGCGATTGCCTATAACGAATAAATTACTCATAAAGTTGAGAATGGGGAGGCTAAACACCACGGTTATGGTAAAAAAACGTAAAGTAATGAACTTCAGCTTGTCATTTGCTGCGGATGGCTTTAAATCTCTTTCAAAATAGGGGGTAAAACAATGCTTAAGACTAACATTACAAAAGGACCTTTCGAACCGACTTTCGAATCGTTGCATAATTTTGAATGTCCGGACTGGTATAGAGACGCTAAACTGGGGATTTGGTCTCACTGGGGACCGTAATCCGTTCCCATGTACGGGGATTGGTATGCCCGTGGTATGTATATTCAAGGATCGGAGACGAATCTTTATCACACACGGCATTACGGTCACCCTTCGCAATTCGGCTACAAGGATCTCGTACAGCTGTGGAAGGCTGCCGCAGTAAAGAGAGGGTTGCCTTTCGGCGTTACCGAACATAGGGGTCCGACGTTCAATTGGTTTGCGGTTAACAAAGGCTGCGACAAGGAAGGGCCGTTCGCAGGTGTTCCCTATGATGGAAATGACCCGGAGTTTGAAGATTTTTACTTGCCTAATCAGGAACACTACAATCCGAATGCCACTATTTGGGATGCGGCTCCCTGGTACAGTTCAAATCCTTGGTGGCACCAACGATGGTTCGATACTATTAAGGAATTAATAGATCTTTACGAGCCAGATCTGCTTTATACGGATGGGGGAGTGCCGTTCGCCCAAAATGGCCAGGGGGAAGTTGTATCGCGAGGTAAATACGAAGCCGGTCTTCATGCGGTTGCGCATCTATACAATACGAGTGCGAAGTCTAACAACGGGGTCAATCGTGCCGTATATAACCAGAAGGATCGGAGACGGGATGTTTACTCGCTCGGGGTTCTGGATATCGAACGAAGCCAGGAGTCTGGTATTAAACCGGACCCGTGGCAAACGGATACTTGCGTCGGAGAATGGTTTTATAATGTTCGGAAAGAATACAAGAAACCTCGACATGTCATTGAAATTTTCGTTGATATTATTTCCAAGAACGGCAATCTCCTTCTTAACATTCCGCAGAAGCCGGACGGTACGCTGGATGATGAATGTACGTACATTCTGAAGGAATTGGCCAAATGGATCAAAATAAGCGGGGAAGCCGTGTACGGCACGCGACCGTTCCATGTATTCGGAGAGGGACCGTCAAGCGTGGTCATTAAGCACTTCGAGGAAGATCAAGTGGCATGGACAGCGTCCGATTTCCGATTCACCAAGCGTGGAAATACATTATATGCTTTCCAGATGCGGTGGCCGGATGATAACAGAGCTGTAGTCCGGACGCTGACGGAATCCCATAAAGTCAAATCGGTGCGGCTGCTCGGTGTTGGAGAAGTGCCGTTCGAGCAGCCGTTTGGCGTACTGACGGTTAGCCTGCCTGCTCATAAGCCCACCGAGTATGTTACTGTTCTTGCCATTGAACTGGAGGAATAAACAATTATCCTGAAATGAAACCTCTGTCGAAGAATAAGCAGCTACTTTGACGGAGGTTTTCTCATGCCTGTACACAAAACTTAGTATAGGTTGACGGATGCCGAACTACATTTTTTTGGTTTGCATAAGGTTTAAGAAAATCACCAAAATTTCATAGAAAATACCCTGCTTAGTTAAAAGGTGGTACCAAGCTTATCAACCAATAAGAGTATGAATTTATTCTATTAATTGCACCCTTTTGTTCATTGTTGCCTTTTTTTGTACTGCGTATAGTGGAGTTAGAATAAAAGAGCAATTTATTGCTTTGGAGGGGAGGGATCTCAGGTATGGTTAATGTCACAGTGAAACAGTGAAAGTAATTTTATTAATTGGTTTATTTTTTATTTTGAATTTAGAAAGCGCTTACTAATTTCGGAATGCTTGAGAAATTTGGCAATTGCAGTTGCCAAATGCATTGCTACTCACATCAAACCAGTATCATGCAAATGGAAGGAGAGATACATCCGATGAAGTCCCTTTCTGCCCATTTTCGGCAATTATTCTTCCTGCTCTGTATATGTGGAATCTTTCCAGTTACAGGGTGCGGAGCCCATACACCTCCTGCATCTGGCAATCCAACTATCCCTATTGCAACGGTGAACGGCGCTCCTCTCCAAGTAGGCGAATTCCGTTTGTTTGCACAAAAATTGCGTTCCGGCGTCATTCAGACCTTTGTGGAGAAATACGGAGCGCAGTATGGCAAAGACTTCTGGAACACAAGCTACGGAGAAGGAGGGACTCCACAGGAGTATTTGAAGCAAACAGTATTAAAGGAAGCGACAGTGGCGAAGGTTATTCAGTTATTGGCCAAAGAAAATGATTTGGTTGATAAAATTGATTATTCCGATTTTGCAGTTCAGTTTCAAAAGGAAAATACTCGCAGAGCTGAAGCGGTCAAAAACAAAGAGCCTATTTACGGACCGGTTCAATACGAAGAAGCTGCTTATTATGCGTATTGGATGTCGAATTTAAAGCTGCAAATCATGCAAAAGCTCTCTGTCGATTCGGCTTGGAGTCCAAACGACGGGGAGTTTCAAGCCTATTATGAAGCAAACGCTGCTACCATGTTTCATCAGCCCGACATGTACAGCTTTTACAAAATTACGCTCCCTCTCGATGATCGGAAAGAAGCGTACAAGAAAGCACAGAATGCTAAGGAGGAGATTAGTAAAGGCAAAGCGTTTGAGCTGGTGGCACAAGCCTACAATGTCTCCGGAGAAGTAGAGAAGGGATCGTTTAATCCCCGCAAAATTATGGAACCTGGAATCGATGACGAAGGCTTTTTAAAACTTCTACAGGGTTTAAGCGAAGGTGATGTTAGCGATATTTGGGAGGAACGCGATTCTTTGCAAATTATTCAACTGACGGAACGAATCCATGGAGGGGATAAACCGCTGGAAGAAGTACGAGATGCCGTAAGATCTGCCATCATCGAACAAAAATTGAATCAATGGGTTAGTGACAAAGCGAAGGCGGCCAAGGTAGAACTGACCTCATCTTATGATCAATTTGAGTTTTAAATAGTTTGAATATTGCGACAAATAAACAGGATTTCCGGGGGAAGCTGTACTGTGATGAAGGAGTAACTAATACTTGGGGAGGTATTTCTAATGATCAGATCCACAAAGAAATGGTTTAGTCCTGCTTTGATTTTCATCATGCTGTTTGTTGCTGTTTTTGGCGGGAATTTCGAAGTAGCACGTGCAGCAGGTAATGGTAATGCTTACTACGTGGACGCAGTCAACGGTTCGGACAGCAACAACGGTCTGAGCAGCGCAGCCGCTTGGCAAAGCTTGAGCAAAGTCAACAGCACGGTGTTTATGCCGGGCGATCGGATTTTATTGAAAGCGGGAGGCGTATGGACAGGCCAATTGTACCCCAAAGGGTCGGGGAGTGCCGGCAATCCTATTACGATCGATCAGTACGGTACTGGAAGCAAACCGCTTATTCAAGGGGGCGGTCTGATCGGTGGCGCGGTTTATTTGAATAACCAGGAATACATGGTCATTCAGAATCTGGAGGTCACGAACAAAAGCGACACAATGGTTGACGGCATTGCCGGTATTTTGGTAGATGCTACCGACTTCGGCACGTTGAACTCCATCAAAATCTTGAATAACTACGTGCATGAGGTGCGCGGTGGGTACGAAGGGCAAAATAAATATTTGGGAGGTATCGCCGTTCGCGCGATGGGCACCTCGGTATCGACCAGATTCAACGATGTGTTGATCGAAGGCAACCGGGTTGAGGACGTTTCCCGCTCGGGTATTGTTACGCATTCATTATGGCGCATCCGTCCCGGCGCTACTACCGGCTCTGGCGCCTACTCGGCCTGGACGAACGTTGTCGTCAGAAATAACGCGGTTCATTTAACGTTCGGAGACGGAATTCTGGTGACTACCGCCGTGAATGCTTTAATCGAATACAATGTAAACAGTTATGCCAATTCCAATGATTTAGGTCTGGCTAACGCCGGAATTTGGGCTTGGAACTCCGATGGCACCATTATTCAATATAACGAAGCCTTTGCGACGCAAAATACGAATGACGGGCAAGGTTTCGATATTGACTACGCCCAGGACGGTACCATTATCCAATACAACTACAGCCACGATAACGAAGGCGGATTCTTACTGTTTGCTTCCGACGGGAGCCGGGGCAGAACAAGCACCAATGGCATTGCGAGGTACAACATCAGCCAAAACGATTTGGAGCGCGTCATTCACGTCACAGGTACGGTGGATAATTCAAAAATTTATAATAATACGATATACGTACGACCCGGATTAAACACGAGAATTTTCCATCACAGCTATTGGGGTGGCATTCCAGACAATACGGCCTATTATAATAACATTATTGTTAATTACGGCTCCGGCGGTTATAGACTTACATCCAACACCAATAATACGTTCGACTACAATTTGTTTTACGGCAATCATCCGGCAACCGAGCCCGCCGATCCGCACAAATTAACGTCTGATCCGCTACTGGCGAATCCGGGAAAAGCTTTGAACAGAGATACCGTAGACGGTTATTTGCTGAAAGCAGGCTCTCCGGCATTGAGTTCCGGATTATTAATGGCCAATAACGGCGGCAAAGACTACTGGGGCAACAGCGTATCCGCATCGGCTGCGCCGAACCGCGGCGCCTACAACGGACCCGGCATAACGTATGCCGTGCCAACGCCAACACCGCTGAAATTGACATGGTTCAGCGACAATTTCAACGATGGAAACGGGGCTGGTTGGAACGCGGTACTAGGCTCGGCCGCTAATTGGACGATTGTTAATGACGGAACGCCGCGTTACCAGGCCAGCTCATCTTCCGGCGACTCCATGACAACTTCCGGACAAGCCTGGTCCAATATGAGCTTGCAGGCCAGAGTGAAGTCGTCCAGCCTGTTATCGGGCGGATCGGTATCTCTTGTAGCCCGCTACACGGACCTTAACAATTTCTACAGATTCGGTTACAGCGACACGTCAAAAAAGTGGACGATTTGGAAAAAGCAATCCGGCGTCAATACCGTTCTAGCGACTAGCGCAACCTTTTCGTATAGTCTGAACACGGAATACAACGTTCGGGCCTTGCTGAACGGCAGCGCCTTAAGCTTGCAGGTGGACAGCGGAAGCGGCTTTGTCACGGTATGCTCCACAACAGACGCGGGCTTAACCTCCGGCCTGGTCGGTCTGCTAACTTACAAAAGCACCAATACGTATGACGACGTAATTGTCAGCCCTATTGTCACGGGGATCGGCTTCAACCCGACAAGCTATAGCGTCGCAGCCGGTTTGACGAAAAACTCGGTTGTTGAGGCAACCCTGCCAGACAACACGAAGATTGTCTTGACTAGTGGCGTTGCGTATTCATCCTCGAATCCTAATGTTGCTAAGGTTGATACCGCAACAGGGGTTGTCGTGGGGGTTTCCGCCGGCTCGGCGATTATCACCGCTACGTACGAGGGTCAAACAGCTACAACTACGGTTACTGTCACTCCTCCGTCCAGCATTAGCTTTAACCACACCGGTTACAGCGTTGCCGTTGGTTCGACGGAGAGTCCAGTCGTTTATGCAACCGACTCCGACAACAGGACGGCTGTCTTGACCAGCGGCGTTGCGTATTCCTCGTCGAATTCCAATATTGCTACCGTTAATGCGGCAACCGGTGTGGTCACGGGGATTGCTGTCGGTTCGTCGAACATCACTGCTACGTACCAGGGAAAGACAGCAACCGCTGCGGTTACCGTTACGTTGCCCTTAATAAACGACAACTTTAACGATGGAGATGCATCAGGTTGGAGTGTGGCAAATGGTTCGGCTGCCAATTGGACGATTGTCAATGACGGAACATCGCGTTATCAGGGCGTCTCTTCTTCCAACGATGCCTTGACAATTACCGGACAAAATTGGTCCGATATCAGCTTGCAAGCCAAGGTGAAGTCTTCCGCGATATCTTCGAACGGATCCATTTCTCTTGTAGCCCGCTATACGGACAACAACAATTACTACAAATTCGCTTACAACGAAGCGTCGGCGAAGTGGCTTATTTGGAAAATGCAATCCGGCACCTGGACGATTTTGACGAAAAGCGAATCTTTTATGTACGATCTGAATACGGATTACACCGTACGAGCTGTGCTGAACGGCAGCGACTTAAGTTTGCAGGTGGACAGCGGAAGCGGATTTATCACTGTGTGTTCCGTTACTGACAGTAGCTTCGCCTCAGGTCGGGTCGGTTTACAAACTTACAAAAACACCAGCACGTTTGACGACGTAATCGTAAGCCCGCTCAGTTCGGGTACATTACTAAGTGACAATTTCAATGATGGGGATGCGGCAGGTTGGAATACAACATTAGGCTCAGCCGCGAATTGGATGATTATAAGCGACGGAACGCCGCGTTATCAGGCCAACAATGCTACCGGCAGCTCCATGGTAACTACCGGACAAAATTGGTCCAATATAAGCTTGCAAGCCAAGGTGAAATCGTCCAGCATGGTATCGGACGGCTCGGTTTCTCTCATCGCCCGCTACACGGACCTCAATAATTTCTACAGATTCGGTTACAGCGACACGTCAAAAAAGTGGACGATTTGGAAACAGCAATCCGGCGTCTATACCGTTTTAGCGACTAGCGCAACCTTTTCCTATAGTCTGAATACGGAATATACCGTAAGAGCAGTGCTGAACGGCAGCGGATTAAGCTTGCAGGTGGACAGCGGAAGCGGCTTTACCACGGTATGCTCCGCTTCAGATGCCAGCTTCACCTCGGGCCTGGTCGGTCTGCTATCTTACAAAAGCACCAATACGTATGACGACGTAATCGTATATTGATGTAAGAAACAACAAAGACGACTCAAAATTGCATTTGTTTGTTGCCTTTTGTTTCGATTGAAAGCGCTTGCTATTCTAGAAATGACCTCATCTTATCATTAATTTGCGTTTTAAACAGTTTTAGAGGGAACTTGTACTGCGACGAAGGAGTAATCAAGACTTGGGGAGGTATTTTTAATGATTATATCCACAAAGAAATGGTGTAGTCCTGCTTTAATTTTCATCATGCTGTTTGTTGCTGTTTTTGGCGGGAATTTCGAAGTGGCACATGCAGCTGGTACTGGTAATGCTTACTACGTGGACGCAGTCAACGGTTCGGACAGCAACGACGGTCTGAGCCACGCAACCGCTTGGCAAAGCTTGAGCAAAGTCAATAATATGGTGTTTATGCCGGGTGATCGAATTTTATTGAAAGCGGGAGGCGTATGGACAGGTCAACTGTACCCCAAAGGGTCGGGGACTGAAGGCAATCCCATTACGATCGATCAATACGGTACGGGAAGCAAACCTCTGATTCAAGGTGACGGTTTTGTCGGAGGAGCGGTATACTTGCATAATCAGCAGTACATGGTCATTCAAAATCTGGAGGTCACGAACAAAAGCGACACAATGGTGAACGGCATTGCCGGTATCCTGGTAGAGGCTACCGACTTCGGCACGTTGAACTCTATCAAAATCTTGAACAACTACGTGCATGAGGTGCGAGGCGGGTACGACGGGCTAAATAAATATTTGGGAGGCATCGCCGTTCGTGCTTTAGGTAGCTCAGTGTCGACGATATTTAACGATGTGCTGATCGAAGGCAACCGCGTTGAGGATGTTTCTCGAACAGGTATTGTCACTTATTCGACATGGCGCAAACGTGCCGGCGTCACGAATGGCAACGGAGTCTTCGCTGCCTGGACGAACGTAATCGTAAGAAATAATGCTGTTCATTTAACGTTCGGAGACGGGATTCTTGTCACCAACACGGTGAATGCCTTGATCGAATACAATGTCAACAGTCATGCCAATACGAACGATTTGGGATTGTTCAACGCAGGAATCTGGGCATGGAACGCAGACAATACCATTATCCAATATAACGAAGCTTATGCGACGCAAAATACGAATGACGGGCAAGGTTTCGATATCGACTTTGCTCAGGACGGCACCATTATCCAATACAATTACAGCCATGATAATAAAGGCGGCTTTGTTCTGATCTGCACCGATGGATCCAAAACCAATACTAACGGCATAGTCCGGTACAACATTAGCCAGAACGATCTGGAGCGTGTCATTTCCGTCCTGGGGCCCGTGCAAAATGCAAAAGTTTATAACAATACGATTTATGCAAGGCCTGGGTTAAGTACAAAAATGATTCTCCATGGCGATTGGAGCGGCTTTCCGGACAATACCGCGTATTCTAACAACATCATTGTCAATCACGGTTCCGGCGGATATAAATTCTCAGGCGGCACTAATACGAAGTTTGACTACAATCTGTTTTACGGCAACCATCCTGCAACCGAACCATCCGACCCGCACAAGTTAACCTCTGATCCGTTATTGGCTAATCCCGGAAAGGCGCTGGATCGGTATACAGTGGACGGCTACTTGCTGAAAGGGGGCTCCCCGGCATTGAATTCCGGCGTATTGATGGCGAATAACGGCGGCAAAGACTACTGGGGCAACCCTGTATCCGCGTCGGCTGCGCCAAACCGCGGTGCATATAACGGAGCCGGCATTACGTATTCTGTGCCTGCACCAGCACCTTCAGCAATGACGTTGTTTAGTGATGACTTTAACGATGGAAACGCGGCAGGTTGGACTACGGCAGTAGGCCCGGCTGCGAACTGGACGATTGTGAATGACGGAACGCCTCGTTATCAGGGCAGCGCCCCTGGCGGCGACGCCATGATAACTTCCGGGCAAGATTGGTCAAATATGAACTTGCAGGCCAGAGTGAAGTCTTCCGTCATTGCTGCGGGCGGATCTGTCTCTCTAATAGCCCGCTACAAGGATCTTAATAATTTCTACAGATTCGGTTACAGCCAATCAACAGGCACGTGGAATATTTGGAAGAAGAGTTCCGTCGCTTACACAGTATTGGTGAAAAGCGCGCCTTTCTCGTACAGTCTGAATACGGAATACACGATACGAGCTGTGCTGAATGGCAACAATTTAAGCTTGCAGCTGGACAGCGGAAGCGGCTTTGTTACGGTATGTTCAGTTGTAGACAATAGCTTAACTACAGGCATGATTGGTCTTCTTACTTACAAGAGTACCAATACGTTTGACGACGTTATCGTAAGCCCTGTTGTCAAAAATATCGGCTTCAACCCGACAAGCTACAGCGTTATAACAGATTCGACCGTGAATCCGGTTGTAGATGCAACCCTCTTCGACAACACGACGACTGCCTTGACAGGAGGCGTTGCGTATTCCTCGTCGAATCCAGGTGTTGCTGAGGTGAATGCAGAAACGGGTGTTATAAAGGGAATTTCTGTCGGTTCGGCCAACATCACCGCTACGTACCAAGGAAAAACAGCTACAGCTGCCGTGACGGTTACGCCTCCGCCGACACCGGTTAGCATCAGCTTTAACCCGGCGAACTACGTCGTTGCAGTGGGTACAACGGTGAACACGATTGTTTATGGCAATTACTCGGACAACACGACGAGCACTCTGAGTAGCGGCGTTACGTATGTCTCGTCGAAGCCTGCTGTTGCTCAAGTTAACGCTACAACAGGAGTTGTAACGGGAATTTCCGC
Organism: Paenibacillus marchantiophytorum; assembly: GCF_014640555.1. Lineage (GTDB taxonomy): Bacteria > Bacillota > Bacilli > Paenibacillales > NBRC-103111 > Paenibacillus_E > Paenibacillus_E marchantiophytorum. The sequence goes on from NZ_BMHE01000010.1 coordinate 153,699, forward strand.
TGGCTCAGCCAACATCACCGCTACGTATATGGGGAAAACAGCTACAGCGCCTGCTACGGTTGCTCAGCCATTGTTTAGCGACAATTTTAACGACGGAGACGCGGCCGGTTGGAATGTGGTAGCAGGTTCGACTTCGAGCACGTCGATTGTCAATGACGGAACTCCTCGTTATCAGCTCAGCAATTCTTCCGAGACCATAGTAAGTGCCGGACAAGATTGGTCGGATTTTAGCTTACAGGCTAGGGTGAAAGCTTCCAATATATCTCCGGGCGGGTCGGTTTCTCTAATAGCCCGCTACAAGGACCTTAACAATTTCTACAGATTCAGCTATAACGATGCGTATGAAAAGTGGCTTATTTGGAAAAAACAACCCGGTTCCTTAACATTATTGGGGCAAAGCGAAGCATTTTCGTATAGTGCAAATACGGAATATAACGTACGAGCCGTGCTAAAAGGTAACAACATAAGCTTACAGGTGGACAGCGGAAGCGGCTTTATCACGCTACTCGCGGTTACAGACAATAGCATCGCCTCGGGCCAGATCGGTCTGCAAGTGTACAAGAGCGCCAGTTCATTCGACGACGTTATTGTGAGCCCGCTATTCGTCAACCCGACAATTCCGGGCATTACGATAGACCAGACAGCGCTGTCACTGACGGCGGGACATGCAGCTGTAAAGCTGAATGCCACGGTAACGAACTCCACATATGCACCTGTGTGGACATCGTCTAATCCGACGGTGGCGACGGTCAACGGCAATGGAGAGGTAACGCCGCTTGCTGCCGGAACGGCCGTGATTACGGTTACACTCGCGGACGGCACTGCCACAGCGCAATGTATCGTAACGGTCGTGCCCGCCAACCAAGGAGGGCAACCCGCCATGGTATTAACGGGTCCTTCCTCCGTTCAGATTGGACAGGACGTGCATGTTACCCTTGGCATTAACAGTGTTTCTACTGCGGTTTACGCGCAAGATATTGCAATGAGCTATGACGCAAACTTGTTCGAATTCGTTTCAGCTAACTCAGTGAAGAGTGGCGTCAATATCGTAAAAATGGTTGCGAGTACGCCAGGCGCTCTGCGCTTCATTCTTGCAAGCACAGGGACAGCGGGGGCGGTCACCGGAGACACGCCGCTGATTGAGCTGATTTTCAAAGCCAAAAATAGTCAACAATCGGCTACAGGCCATGTAACGGTCACGAACGCTAAACTTGGCCAGAGCAATGGCAGCGAGATTGCGGCGGCAACAGCTGTCAAGAGCATTGAAGTGCGGATACCTCCGCCTGCCATTCCGGGCGACATTAATCTGGATGGCAAAGTAAGCATCGGAGATTTGTCCATGGTCGCTGCCCATTATGGTAAAAATACAGCGAGCGCCGATTGGGCGCAAGTGAAAGGAGCGGATGTCAATCACGATGGTAAAATTGATATAGAGGATCTTACGTTCATTGCTCAGAAAATCTTGGAATAGCGCTGTTTAGGTCATCTAGAATCAGCCGCTGAAATCATGTAGAGAGGGTAGCCGTTAAAATACTTCTCTCTGGCGCGTTCCCAGTCCGAGTCGCAATCGGGCTGGGAACGGCAAGTGGCGGAAAGCGCAATTGATGGTACGAGGAAACCCTTGTGTCATAAGTCTTGGTGAATGCGAAAGGCTAATTTTATCTGAGGAGGAAATATATGAATAGAAAATTTAATAGTTTAGTGTTTATTTTTTGTATAACTATGTTTGTTATATCGTTAAATGTCAGCTCTAGGGCTGATGCAGCCACAAGTGTCAATATTAACGGAACCGGTTCGGGAAGAATTTTTGATGGTGAGGGTGTGATCAGCGGCGGTGGAGGCAACACCAAGCTGCTCATTGACTATCCGGAGCCATATCGCAGCGATATTTTGGACTATCTTTTCAAACCCAATTTTGGAGCCTCTTATCAAGAACTCAAAGTAGAAATTGGTGGAGATATCAACTCAACCAGCGGAACTGAGCCCAGTCATGCAAGGACAAGAGCCGAAAATGCCAACCCGAATATGACACGGGGATATGAAACCTGGCTTATTAACGAAGCAAAAAAGAGGAACCCCAATATAAAGCTTTCTGGATTGCAATGGGGGGCGCCGGGCTGGGTAGGAAATGGAAATATGTGGTCTCAGGACAATGCGGATTATCTTGTCAGCTATATAAAGGGGTTAAAGAATATTTGGGGCTATGATATGGATTATATAGGCGGTAATCAAAACGAACATCCTAATGGGACATCGCAGCAGGCTAGAGACTATATTGTAAATATATTAAGGCCTACGCTAGATAACAATGGTCTTTCCCACGTCAAGATCGCAGCACCCGATATATTAGGCACGAATTGGGCTTTTGCGAATCAAATCATCAACGATCCGGCATTAAAAAATGCTGTTGCAGCGATTGGATACCACTATGTCAATAGTTCTTCCACAAGCAATGCTCAGAATAGCGGACTTCCGATTTGGGAAAGCGAAGGCTGGACCGGAATAGGGGATTGGAAGGGTGCATTTGACCTGGCAAAGGAAATGAATCTCAACTATATTCAAGCTAAGATTACAAAGACATCTGTTTGGCACGCAATTAGCTCGCAATACAATAATGCAAATTGGGCACATTCGGGTATCATGGAGGCCAATACTCCGTGGTCAGGCTATTATATTGCACAGCCGGCTATTTGGGCAGCAGCGCATACAACCCAATTTGCACAACCTGGATGGCAATATCTTGACAGCGGCTGCGGTGTCACATCGGGAAAAACCTCCTATGTGACCTTCAAAAAACCTAACAGCAGCGATTATAGTATTGTACTTACAACAGGTGGTTCACCTGAATCCATGACTTTTAACCTTTCTGGAGGGCTTTCTACCGGGGAGGTTCATGTATGGAAATCAAACAGCAGTGCGCAGTTTATACAGCAAAGTGATATTCTAGCAAGCGGAGGATCGTATTCTATTAATCTTGAGCCAAATTCAATCTATTCGTTGACAACAACGACGGGTCAAATGAAGGGTGTTGCTGTCAATCCAATACCTGCCAATCGTTCGTTTGGCAACAACTATACTGACAATTTTGAAAGCTATGATGTAGGTAAAACACCCAAGTATTTGTACGATATCGAAGGAGCTTTTGAGACCAGCAACAGATATGGCAGCGTAACTGGAAAGGCCTTGCGCCAGGTCATTCTAAAGCCACAAATTCAATGGAATAGCTGGGGGGCTCTTGATAATCCAAGTACATTTACCGAATTCGGAGATTTGAATTGGCAGAACTATGATTATAGCGCCGATACACTTATAGAGGATTCTGGTGCGGTCTATATATCCGGCAGAGTGGGCACAGCTTTACCGGGTGGAAATTTCAAGGACTATCATGGCTATCGGCTGAGCATTAACAATAATGGAGAGTGGAAGCTTTGCTATGGAAGTCCGTATAACTATGAAAGGAGCAGCGATATCGTTCTGCGATCAGGAACAGTTACTGGATTTTCTGCGAATACATGGCATAATTTAAAGCTTTCCTTTAGAGGAACCACTATAAAAGCATATGTTGACAATAATCAAATCGCTTCGGTAACCGACAGCAGGCGTGAAAGTGGAATGGCGGGCTTGGGCAGCGGTTGGAACCATGCACAGTTTGACAATATCAATGTTGCAGACGGGAACCTTGTTACGAATATCGGCTTCAACCCGACCAGCTACAGTGTTGCAGTTGGTTCGACCGTGAACCCGGTTGTCGGTGCAACCTTTTTCGACAACACGACAGCTGCCGTGACGAGAGGAGTTACTTATTATTCGTCGAATCCCGACGTGGCAGCGGTTCATGCGGAAACGGGTGTTATAACGGGGATTTCTGTCGGTTCGGCAAACATCACAGCTACATACCAAGGGATAACATCTGCAGCTGCCGTGACGGTTACTCCTCCTCCTCCGACGAGTAGCATCAGCTTCAACCCGGCGAACTACGTCGTTGCAGTGGGTACAACCCTGAACACGAATGTCTATGCTAATTACTCCGACAACACGACAAGGACCTTGAGTAGCGGCGTTACGTATGCCTCGTCGAAGCCTAATGTTGCTCAGGTTAACGCTACAACCGGTGTTGTAACTGGAATTTCCACTGGCTCGGCCAACATCACCGCTACGTACTTGGGTATAACAGCTACATCGCCAGTTACAGTTGTTTTACCATTGTTTAGTGACAATTTTAACGACGGAGACCCGGCAGGTTGGAACGTGGTAGACTCGGCTTCGAACTGGTCGATTATCAATGACGGATCGCCGCGTTATCAAGCCAGCAATCTTACAAGTGAATCTCAGGCAACTTTCGGTCAAGCCGTGTCAGATATTAGCTTGCAGGCCAAAGTGAAATCGTCCAGCATGGCCTCAGACGGATCCGTCTCTCTTATGGCCCGCTACACCGATAACAACAATTTCTACAGATTCGGTTACAGCGCATCGTCAGGAACGTGGAATATTTGGAAAAGGACACCGGGCGGCTGGACAGTATTGAAGAGAAGCGCACCATTTTCGTACGATCTGAATTCGGAATACAGCATACGAGCTGTACTGAACGGTAGTGCCTTAAGCTTGCAGTTGGACAGCGGCAGCGGCTTTATCACGATATGCTCCGCTACAGACACCAGCTTCACTTCGGGCTTGGTCGGTCTGCTGACTTACAAAAGCACCAATTTGTATGACGACGTTATCGTGAGCCCGCTAGTCGTCGACCCGACAACGATTCCGGGCATTACGATAGACCAAACAGCACTGTCGATGACGGCGGGACATGCAGCTGTAAAGCTGAATGCCACGGTAACGAACTCCACGTATACACCTGTGTGGACATCTTCCAATTCGCAGGTGGCGACGGTCAACGGCAATGGCGAGGTAACGCCGCTTGCTGCCGGAACGGCCGTGATTACGGTTACACTCGCGGACGGCATTGCCACAGCGCAATGTATCGTAACGGTCGTGCCTGCCAACCAAGGAGGGCAGCCTGCCATGGCATTGACGGGTCCTACCACCGTTCAGATTGGACAGGACTTGCATGTTACCCTTGGCATTAACAGTGTTTCCACTGCGGTTTATGCGCAAGATATTGCAATGAGCTATGACGCAAACTTGTTCGAATTCGTTTCGGCTAACTCAGTAAAGAATAGCGTCAATATCGTAAAAACGGTAGCGAGTACGCCAGGCGCTCTGCGCTTGATTCTTGCTAGCGCAGGGACAGCGGGGGCGGTCACCGGCGATACACCATTAATTGAACTGATTTTCAAAGCCAAAAACATCCAACAATCGACTGTGGGCAACGTAGCGGTCACGAGCGCCCTGCTCGGCGAAAGCAACGGCAACGAGAGTGCGGCGACAGCGGCTGTCAAGAGCATTGAAGTGCGGACGAATCCGCCTGCCGTTCCGGGCGACATTAATCTGGACGGCAAAGTAAGCATCGGAGATTTGTCCATGGTCGCTGCCCATTATGGCAAAAATACAGCGAGTGCCGATTGGGCGCAAGTGAAAGCAGCGGATGTCAATCACGATGGTAAAATTGATATCGAGGATCTTACGTTCATTGCTCAGAAAATCTTGGAATAGTTGCTAGTAGGTATCGCCAAGTTGATCTTGCAATAACAAAAAGGTTGAAAGGAAAGAGAAAGGGGAAATCCTTTCTCTTTCCATATTCTTATGATTCTCAAAAAGGAGTGTACCCCGTGATTCGCAAAACAGGGTTGTTTTTATGTGTCATGATGCTCTTAATCGCCGTGCTTCCAACAAGCATCGCTTTAGGGGCTGGAGTCCCAACATTTACGGCCAAGCTGAGTGCTTCTCAAGTGAATGTTGATGGAAATGTTGTTGTTACGATTTATGGTAAAAATGTGACGGATTTATACGGTTACGAGGCTGTCCTAACCTATGATGTCGATCGGCTGGAATTCAATGAAACTAAATCGAAGGGCTCATTCGAAGGGTATAAAATCTTACAAGATTCGGGGAATCAAGTCACATTTGCCTATACGAAAATGGGAAATACAACGGGTGAAAATGGAGATCTAGCTATATGTACACTGATTTTCAAGGCTAAGCAGAGCGGACAAGCTAACGTAACCTTGAAACAGATGAAGACAGTGACTTCACAATTATCGGCCTCTGTTTGGCAAGTGAATGCGCAAGCTGCCGTTCAGATTAACGGAACCACAGGTCCTGGCACAGGCACAGGCACAGGCACAGGCGGTATGAAGGAAGAATCGAACCTCTATATTCCAAAAGAAACCGAGCTTCGGATTGAACTTGCTCCGAATGGTCAAACATCCGTAACCGCGGTCATCGACAGCGAACGTTTGGCGCAGAAATTAACAGATCTTCAAACAAAGAGCGGCGGCACGGCTCTTTACTTTGAGATTCCAGGCGAGAGCGACTTGAATGCTCTGCAGCTGCCGCTGCCAACGTTGTACAACAGCTTGAAAAATCTTAAAGATACGGTATTAACTGTACGAAGCCATTTAGGCACCTATGATCTTCCAATGTCCATTCTAACCCAAGAGCAGTTCGCGAGTATGGCTGGTAGGGAAGGTGCGACGCTGATCGTTCGTTTGGATAAGGCCAAATCGCAGCATGAGACGCAATTCGACCAATCCATTTCGGGTACAGGCATGGAGAGATTAAGTGATATTATCGACTATAAAGTGATTCTGAAGATCAAAGATAAGGAAGAGGAAATTCATAGCTTTGGCAGCAGCTTTGTGACACGCTTCATGTTTGTAGATGAAGCAATTGCGGATCCGGCGGCTGCGACGGCGGTTGTTTACGACCCGGTTACGGGAGAAATGGAATTCGTGCCGTCTGTGTTTACCGTAACAAATGGCAAAACCGAAGTGAAGATCACCCGAAATTCGAACAGTATGTACGCTATCGTTCATAACAAGAAAACGTTTGACGATATGGCCGGTCACTGGGCGCAGCAAGATGTGGAGCAATTAGCTTCGAAATTGATTATTGCCGGAACATCGGATTATATGTATACGCCTGACATGCAAGTCACCCGCGCGCAATTTGCAGCCTTGCTCGTAAGAGGACTGGGGTTGTCGGCGGAAGCCGGTCTGAACGCATTTGCCGATGTTGCTGCCACCGAGTGGTATGCTTCGGAAGTCAATACTGCGGCGAAGTACGGTTTAGTTCAAGGTGTGGGAGAAGGCAAGTTCAATCCCGATGCACAGATTACAAGAGAGCAGATGGTCGTGATGATGATGAAAGCGATCGCTCTCGTTCAAGGAGATAAGAAATCCGAAGCTGCAAGGAATGTTTCTTTCGCTGATCAAAACCGGATTTCTGATTATGCGCGAGAAGCGATAGCCGAAGCAGCTGCTAAAGGATTGATTCAAGGCAAAACGGAAACCGAGTTTGCTCCGCAATACGTAGCGACTCGCGCGGAAGCGGCTGTCATTATCAAGCGAGTACTGCAGTATGCGAAATTGATCAATTAGAATCTTAGTAGAACGGAAGCAGAAAATCTTAGAATAGTCGTTTGCGACATTAAGGAAATTGAAAGAAGCGATGCATTTTGCAATCTGAAGGAGCTTACCCGCATGCGGCGGGTAGGCTTCTTTGTGCTTTTGGCAACGAAAAGTACGAATGGGTAGATGACCTCGAGCTGGACGAGAACGCGTGCATGATTCATATTAGGGCACTTTGATCCAGTCTATGAGCATGAATTTGTTCTATGAAGTGCATCCTTTCGTTCATTGTTGCCCTCCGTTGCACTGGGTATAGTGGAGGTAGAGAAAAAATTCAACATATCAGGAAGGAATGGAAACAATGGCACGAAAACTAAACAGCTTCCAGAGTTGGATACGAGAGATTTGGCAGACCAAGTCGTGGTACGTCATGTTGCTGCCAGGGCTAGCCTGGTTCTTTATATTTAAGTACATCCCCATGTATGGTGCCTCAATTGCATTCAAGGATTATCAAATTTTGAAGGGAATTGTTGACAGCCCTTGGGCAAACCCATGGTATAAGCATTTTGCTTATTTTTACGAATCGCCCTATTTTACGCAATTACTCTCTAACACTCTTTTGATAAGTATGTACAAATTGATTTTCGGAATGATCCCTGCAATCCTCTTTGCTATTTTATTGTATGAGTGCCGCAATGTCGTGTTGAAACGGTGGATGCAAACGATTAGCTATATGCCTCATTTCTTATCATGGGTAATTATTTATGGTATCTGCATGGCGCTGCTTTCCGAAAGCTCCGGTTTGTTCAACGATTGGCTGCAATCTCTGCTAGACAGGAAAATCCCATTTCTAAGCTCAACTGAATGGTTTAGAAGCGTACTTATTGCTTCAGATATTTGGAAAGACTTAGGGTGGGGGGCTATTATTTATTTGGCGGCCATGTCCGCCATTGATCCAACACTTTTCGAGGCTGCCAAGATCGATGGCGCAAGTCGGCTGCGCTTAGTCTGGCATGTCACCTTGCCGTCCATTCGCAATATCATTATTTTGATGCTGCTGCTTAAGCTAGGTACGATTATGGATGCAGGTTTCGAGCAAATCTATATTATGTATAATGTTAAAGTATATGATGTAGCAGACATTATTGATACCTGGGTGTTTCGGGTAGGTCTTGAACAGATGAATTTCAGTGTTGCAACAGCAGTTGGACTATTCAAGTCCGTCATTGGTTTTGTACTTATTCTTATCGCGAATCAATGCGCCAAACGATGGGAGGGGAGCATATGGTAAGAGGACATGCGGACAGGATGATCGATCTATTCATTTATGCAGCAATATTGATCTTGAGCGTGGTATTTCTGTTCCCGCTCTTGTATGTCATTTCTGTATCTCTCACACCGTACACGGAAGTGCTTAAGCATGGCGGCTACATGATATTTCCAACAAAAATTGATTTTGAGGCATACAAAACGTTATTCAACGATGATGCGATACCGAGATCATTCCGTACCAGTCTCATTATCACGGTTGGCGGTACCTTAATTTCTACCTTTCTTACTGTACTCATGGCTTATCCGCTTAGCCGGAAGAAACTGAAGCTTCGATCTTTTTTTCTCCTGTATGTGGTGTTTACCATGTTGTTCAATGGGGGGATAATCCCCACCTATTTCGTTGTTCAAAATTTGGGCTTACTGAATACGGTATGGGCTATGATGATTCCCAATGCTATGACGGCTTTTAATATTTTGCTCATGAAGAGTTTCATGGAATCTATTCCAGAGGAGATTTTTGAATCCGCTAGAATAGACGGTGCAAAAGAGAATCGCGTGCTTTGGCAAATCGTTCTTCCACTTTCCGTTCCTTCACTGTTAACCATCGGTTTATTTTATGCGGTCACTCAGTGGAACCTGTTCTTCAGTGCCATTATGTATATAACCGATGCCAAGCTGTATCCGCTTCAAGTGATTGTTCGAAATATTATTAGTGCCTCTTCTCTTGCTAATGCGAATACAGAAGTCGTTGTGCCGACAATGACACTTAATATGGCTGCCGTTGTTGTATCGAGTGCACCAATTATTGCTGTATATCCGTTCATTCAGAAGCATTTTATGAAAGGGATGCTCATGGGCTCGTTGAAAGGATAACCTTTTTGTTCTATGAAGATCACATTTTTGTTCCTTCCAGTTGCAAACTGAAATTGATAATTTAATAGTGTAAGTAATATGAACAAGAAAGAAGGGGTAACTTTGAAAAGAAATGTTAAGCTTTCTGTCCTATCTGTCCTTTTGTTTAGTAGTGTGTTAACCGGTTGCACGAGCAAGTCCCCAGCGACTTCCCCGACACCGGCAGTGAGCGATACTGCCACCAAGTCAACGGGGCCAGTTGCCATTGAAACCTCAATTAACGGCTGGGGGGTGAAGATTCCCGAAGATGATTTTCTAAAGAAAACGTTGGATGAGAAGCTCGGCCTTAATCTAAAGGTAAGTTCCGGAATGAATGCCGATGATTATAAGGCTCAAATGAACGTTAGAGCTGCATCGAATTCGCTGCCTGACCTAATGTACCTAGAGAAGGTTCAGTATCAGGAATTTGCCAAAAACGGATTGCTCTTGGATTTGGCTCCTTATTTAGACAAGCTGAAGGATGTTAAGTCTGTGCTTGGTGAGGAGAATTTCAAGAAAAGTGTGGTTAATGGGAAGCAGTTCGGCTTTGCACTGAAACCAAATCTCTTTGTCGAAGCCTACTGGATTCGCAAGGATTGGTTGGACAAGCTGGGGCTGAAGCAGCCTACAACCCCAGATGAGTTATTTAACGTAGCGAAAGCGTTCACTGAGAACGATCCTGATGGGAATGGAAAAAAAGATACGTATGGTATTACGGGTGATGCCAGCACGGTATTCAATGGCATATTTACGTTATTCGGCACAGTAAACTCTGCTACAGCAGGTGGACCGAACATTCCTCTGCCAGGGGGCTTTTATTTAAGGGATGGGAAATTGATCAATTCGCTCTATGATCCCAATACAAAACAAGCGCTTGCCTATATTCAGAAGCTAATCGCTGCCAATGTTGTAGATCCTGATGCGACAAGCGCCAAACCGGCTGATGCGACGACGAAAGCATACCAGGGTAAAGCCGGGATTATATATAACAATTGGACTACTCTTGCGCGTGTGGATACGCTTGCTAAAATCAAAGCGGCCAATCCGAATGCGGAATGGGTACTCATTGAAAATTTAAAGAGTCCACTTGGTGGACAAGTCGGTATTGTTGATGCTGGAGCAGCCTCCCAATATGTTACATTGCCAGCAACGCTTGCCAAAAGCCCTGAGAAGCTGGACGCGATCTTTAAATTGCTAAGCTACACCTCCAAAGGAGAAGGCTCGAATTTAGTACAGTTTGGCGTTAAAGATCGGCACTTCACACAGGATGGCGATAAAATTACATTAACGGATAAAGCAACAGAGACATCGTATTCATGGATCTACCAATTCGTTGGCCGTCCAGAACAGCAATATTTGGCTACTAAATTCCCGGCATCTGCAGATGTGATAAAGAAAAGTGTTGAACTTCCCCGTATTAGCATTTTAAACGGATTCATAGATCTGCCAGAGGGTTTCCAGGCAGCTGACGTTCGGCGTTATATTGAAGAAGAATTTTTGAAGTTCGAATACGGAAAATCAAGTTTAGATGATTATGACAAATTCATTCAAACATTGGAAAAAACATTTAAGTATACGTCGCTTTTAGATCAGGCAAACAAGCAATTGAAGGAAAAAGGTATCTTGAAATAAATGATCAATGGAGGTAGTAAGATGGACAAAATCTGGTATCAACAGCCCGCTGAGTTATGGGAAGAGCATGCTCTTCCCATTGGCAACGGGAGATTAGGGGGGATGGTATTCGGCGGGATTGAACGTGAACGTATTCAGTTTAATGAAGAGACGCTCTTTACGGGGCGGCCTGCTCGAATAGAAGGCGCCCCTTATCAGGAACTTAATCAAATTAGGGAATATTTAAAGCTTAAACAGTATGTGGCGGCTTATAGGCATGCGGAAAGAGAGTTTTTGAAGCCAGCGTCTTATGGGGATGAAAGTGATTTTGGGATGTACCAAAATTTTGGCGAAGTTCTCGTAGAGATGGAACATCCTGAAGGGAAAGTAACCGATTATCTCAGGGAGCTTGATCTTGATGAGGCGCTTGCTCGCGTTAGCTATCGGTGTGAGGAGCAGGAGTTTTATCGTGAATATTTCTCCAGTTGCCCGGATAATGTCATGGTCATGCGTTTTCGCTGCAGCAAGCCGAATGCCTTGAACATGAAAGTACATTTGGTGAGTGCGCAGGCAGGAGCGATAATTTCTTACGATCAGGCAGAATCTCGAATAACCATGAACGGGAGCATGACGAATCTGGCGTATGAAGCACAGATTCGTGTTGCGACTAAGGGAGGCACAATCGAGGCGATTAATGACGCTTTATTGATTCGTGAAGCTGACGAAGTCATGCTGCTGCTCAGCGCTGCAACGGATTACGATGCAAGTCGGGAGTCATTCCGCGGCAAGGATTATACGTCATTTAATCGGTCTTTTCTAGATCAAGCTGGAGAGAAATCGTTCCATGATCTGCTTGGAGCTCACGTAATAGATTATCAACAACTGTATAAAAGGGTCGAGTTAAAGATTGATGGGCTGGACAACAACCACTTACCAACGGACGAGCGTTTGCGACGGTATCGAGAGGGCGAGTACGATGTCGGGCTTGAATCGCTTCTTTTTCAATACGGTCGTTACTTACTGATAAGCAGTTCACGTCCTGGCAACTTGCCCGCAAACCTGCAAGGGATATGGAACAATAGCAACAACCCGATGTGGGGCTCGATGTTCTGTTACAACATTAATTTCAATATGAATTATTGGCATGCCGAATCGACGAATCTTACTGAGTGTCATGCCCCTATGATCGATTTCATTGACCGCTTGCGGCCAAGCGGCAGGCTATCCGCGAAGGCATTTTTCAATGCCAGTGGCTGGTTTACAGCCAAGAAATCTGACATCTGGGGCTTTACTCAGCCATATGCTGCCGCTGTAAACGGACTTTTTATCGGCGGTGCAGGTTGGTTATGCGAAGATGTTTGGCAGGTATACTGCTTCAACCTGGATCGTGCGTACTTGGTTGAAACCGCATATCCGATCATGAAGGAAAGCGCAGAGTTTTACCTCGACTATTTGACGGAGAACGAAGAAGGGCAATTGGTTTCCTCGCCCTCCACTTCACCTGAGAATGAGTTTGTTGTTAACGGACAGATCTGTACGGTAAGCGACGGCTGCGAGATGGATCATCGGATTGTGGAGAGCTTGTTTCGCAACTGTTTGAAAGCTTGCGATATTCTTGGCATCCATGACGAATTCAGAGCGGAGTTGGAACGTGCTTTGCCGAAGGTGGCTCCGGTTCGTCTGGGGCGTTATGGGCAAATCCAAGAGTGGGAACACGACTGGGACGACCCGGAGGATCAGCATCGTCATGTTTCACAGTTATTCGGACTACATCCTGCTTCTCTGATCTCACCAACTCGAACGCCCGAGCTGGCTGAAGGTGCCAAGGTTGTTTTGAATTGCCGAGGTGATCAAGGAACGGGGTGGAGCAGGGCATGGAAAGTGAATCTGTGGAGTCGGCTTCAGGATGGTAATCGTGCGTATAAGCTGATACGAGGGACGCTGGAAGAGTTGACATTTGATAATTTGTTCAACGTTCATCCTCCATTTCAAATTGATGGCAACTTCGGGCTGACCGCAGGGATTGCGGAGATGCTCCTTCAAAGTGAGTTCGAAGGCTGTATTGATTTGCTCCCCGCGCTTCCGGATGTTTGGGAAAGTGGTTATGTGAGAGGACTAAGAGCCCAAGGCGGTTATACTGTTGATCTAAGGTGGGAGCAGGGAGGCAGATTGATTCACGCTGACTTCTATGGAGAGTCTGGTAAGCGCGGAAAGCTGCGATCAGGTAATGACTTGGTAGAGTTTCAACTGAATGAGCAAGGTTGTTATACCTATAGGACAAACGTTTTGATTTGAAATTCAAGAGTGGAAACTAAGCTTGTCAGTACAAAAACTGGCAGGCTTAGTTTTCTTTATCAGGATAAATTGTATGATACTATATAGATGAGATGAGGAAGGAGTGATGCGCAGTGTTTCGCCTAAAAAAATGGATACCTAACAAATTGAAATATCGGCTATTCTTTGCCTTTCTATTGCTCATTGTGACACCGTTTACATTTCTGCAAATTTACAATTACAACAAAATGGAAAATACGATTATAAACCGACTACAGAAACAGAATCAGACGCAGGTTAATCTGTTGAAAAGTAATTTGGAGGATATACGCTTTGCCATGCTTCAACGTTATTTGGAGTTCGAGAAGGATGAGGAGATGACGGGGTTGTTAACTTTGGCTGATTCGAACCCAGAACGAGATGAGAAAATTATGGGGCGGATTGCTGCAAGCAGCAGCAAACTGGTGCCGCAGAATGAGTTTGTCAGTTATACTTTGCAGGATATGAAGGGGAAATCTTTCAAATTCCCTTTGACAAATCTCCAACAGGAGCAGGATTTGGATATGCCGTCTGTTTTCGCTAACCTTGAGGAGAAAGGCACGCTATCCACATGGAAAATGAATTCAATTGGCTTTAGAGGAGGTACCCTCTCCCTGTACGCCATACTTCAAACGCAGTCCGGTGACCCGTATGCTAGAATTCGGCTAACCTTTGATGTGGAGACCTGGCTCCAGCGTTCTACTAAAAACTTACTGATACAAGGAGAAGCTTTCATTATGGATTCATCGGGCGTTGTTGTGGTTCAAACAAACCAGGGCATGCAGCTCCCTCCAACTATAAATAATAATATTATACGATCCGATTCCTCTATGCATAGATCGAAGGATATGAAAATTATCAATTCCACTCCAATCCCTAGCCTGCAATGGACCATGATTAGTATGGTCTCCATGGAATCCTATATAGGGGATATTAGCGCAATTAAACGTTCAATCTTTGCCACTTTCGGCGTATTCGTTCTCATTTTTATTGTGATGACGTTTGTAATTTCCTCAGCTATGACTAGACCACTGCAAGTTCTTCAGATGAAAATGAGTGAGATGGTTCGTAAAAACTTTAATACGCTGCTTCCCGAGCATAAATATGTAGGAGAATCGCTTGAATTGGTCAGGACGTTTAACAACCTGGTCAAAGATATTCGATCGTTGATTCAGCGTCTTAGAGTGGAAGAGCGTCAGAAAGAAGCCGTTCGTTTCCAGATGCTCGTAGCCCAAATGAACCCTCACTTTTTATTAAATACGTTAAATATGATTAAGTTTCAGGCAATGGATAAAGATCAAAAAGAAATTACTGAAGTTTGCGTGGCACTGGGGAAACTCCTAGAACAAAGCCTCTGTTCAGAGAAGGAGCTCATTTTCCTCAAAGACGAGTTGGAATTACTTCATGCTTATATCTATATTCAATCTATACGTTATGAAGATATGTTTGCCATTCAACTAGAGGTGGAAACGCAGTTGGACTACGTGCTTGTTCCTCAATTGACGTTGCAGCCATTAGTAGAAAACGCCATCTTGCATGGCATGATGTACAGGAGCAGTGGGGGGCTTATTCAAATTTCTATTTTCTGCAGAGAGAACAAGCTCGTCGTGGAGGTTGCGGATAATGGTTTGAATCCAGATTCATCCTTAAATCGTAATGACAGGAAGCGAAAAGGAATTGGTCTGGCTAACTTGAAGGAACGTTTGGAATTGTTGTTTCGTCAAGAAGGAAAGCTTGAGCTCGTTCCGCTTCAACCAGGGATGCTTGTTAGAATTGAATTTCCACTATTAATTTCCAACCCTTATCGAGGAGAAGGTCTATGATGAGAACGGTACTTCTGGTCGAGGATGAGCCTTTTGTAAGACGTACATTGCTAAAGCAAGTGAACTGGGAAGCTATCGGTTACCAAGTAATTGGTGAGAGTGGCAACGGGCGTGAAGCGCTTCAAATGCTTCTTTCTCAAAGACCTGACATTGTTATTACCGACATCATGATGCCGGAGATGAACGGGACGGAACTTTTAAAACGAGCGCGTGAAGAAGGGGTGGACTCCAAATTTATTATGCTAACCTGCATGAATGATTTTGAGTACGCGCGCCAAGCGATTGAATTTGGTGCTTCGGGCTATATATTAAAGCTGTCCATGAGTATTCCGGAGTTGGAGCAGAAACTTGTGAAACTACGTGTCGAACTGGACGAGAAAGAGCAGTACAATAAAATCAAGCAGCAGGAAAATAGAGCAGTTGTCCAATCTGTGTATCAGAAGGTCTGGATGAATATCGTAAACGGTAAAGAAGTGACAGACAGGTCGTTAGATCTTGATTTTGAGCGGGTTTATCCTTACGTGCAAATTTGGGCGAGCGCTTCCAGACAAGCTGAATTCCCTGATGCTGCTGCTGACGTTGAGGTTCATCGATTTATGGATGAGTTTCAGGAGAGCAGGTTTTACTGGCACCCGGCACCTATTCAGATAGCAAGTGCAACGAACTACCCAAATTTGGTTAGCAGCAGTCTTGTACCAACCATGGAGTGGGGGCAGGCATGGAGAAAATTGAGAGGAGCTCTGCTCGAGGCATGGTATGCAGGAGAGATTCCATATATCGAACCGGATAGTAGGCTTACTGATCTTCGTTGGGAGGAAGAGAAGGCACTGCTTCTTCTGCTGGATCATGGCAAGTGGAGTGAATTTCGCAGAGTTCTTGCTGATAGATGGGGACTTTATGCGAGGTCACGGACCGACTACCATCATGTAAAAAAAGCGGGACTAGTCATTATAGGCATGTATCAGAAACAATTTCCAGAAGCTTCAGTAGACCAAGAAATCGTCTATAAAGCATCAAGCCATGCTGAATTGTTACGAAAGTTGGACGAGACGTTGGAAAACTGTTTGACTTTAAAGCGGGCAGCATCTGTAGCATATACATCGAATCGAGATGTAAATAGAATAATAGATTATATTCATCTTAATTACAGCGAGGAAATCACGGTTAAAAGCTTGGCGGAGTACGTGTCGTATGATCCTCATTATGTAAGTGCATTATTCAAGAAGAAAAAAGGTACAACCATTATCAACTATATCCAACTATACAGGGTGGAGCAAGCCAAGCGGCTTTTGAAAGATACCATGCTGTCCATCACCGAGGTTGGTGAACGAGTAGGATTCGAGAATGACAATTATTTCATAAAAATATTTAAGAGGTTCGTCAACATGACGCCAAATCAATACCGTCAATTAAGATGAAGAAGCAAAACAGTATGCTACATAGCTTAAAAAGAGATTCACTCTTATATCTACTCTTACTGTTGCTAATGGCGTATATAAGCTAGCACAAGCCTATGCGAGACCGAATTTCGGATCGCATAGGCTTATACGATTTGGAGCCATTCTACTCACGCTTGATAAACAATTTAAACACACTATTTTTCAAATAGTCCAGGGAATAGAAGACCGGCCTATCGTTTTCGTCGAAATGGAGTTGTTTTAATAAAATGATCTCCTCATTGCCTAGCACCTTCACTGCATTCTGATCCATTTCCTTGGAGCTGCTTAATGCACAGATTTCTGTAATTGCGTAGGCAATATGGATGCCCATCTTGCTCTTAAGAAAGTCAAAGATGGCCCCAGAAAATTCCCCCTCGAAATGACCTGCGACCAGACTTTGCGGGAAAATATTATAATAAAAGACGACTTTGTTGCCATCGGCTGTTCGCGAACGCTCCAAAATGACAACTTTTTCATCAATTTGAAGCTGTTTTTTCCAATCATCCTCTGGCTCGCGCGTATAGATTTTGATGTCTAATTCACTTTCCGTGTAGCCCTCATTTTTGATCATTTGACCTACGCTTTGCAGTTTGCTCAGTGGGTTAATAATGAAATCGGACCGATTGTTGACATAGGTTCCAACGCCATTTTTACTGATGAGCACCTTCTCCCGCTGAAGCATTTTGAGTGCCTCACGGAGCGTGGGCCGGCTCACCTCGAATTTCTTCGCGAGTTCAGGCTCGGAAGGAAGCTTTTCCCCTGGCTTCAGCTCCCCTTGGGATATACTTTTTTCAATCTCTTCTTTGACTCTGAGATAAAGCAACTTTTTCTCCAAATTTCGCTGATTCCTCTCTATCATTGTTTTCAAAACCATGTTCGTATTCCGGTGCTGTCTGACAACAACAGTGTATCACATATTTATTATTTTAAAAACAAGTAAACGTATATACATAAGGGTTTAAAAGAATTTTACCTACACAATTATTTAACATTGGAACGATTGACTTAGGTGAGTTATCTTACCTATAATTTTAGATGTCAGACAGCATGATGAACAGCGATGAAGGAAGAAAAAAGAGAGATCATCTAGGAGGATGGATATGTTTTAGAAACCAAAAGCACGTTCACTAAGTTTGTTATTGACGGCTACTTTTATGTTGACCACTGTTTTAACAGCGTGTGGGACTAGCGCCAATACGCAAGGTACTTCGTCGACACCTGCACCAACTAGTTCGGCAAGCAGCGAGCCTGCCAAAGCAACGACAGCCCCAGCGTCGAAGAAATTGGTTGTTTACGCGGCGTTAAATGAAGATGATATCGTGCAAATTCAAAAGAAGTTTAAAGAAGATACGGGCATTGAAATTGAATATTTACGTTTAAGCGGCGCTGGAGAGGCTAGTACGCGCATTCAAGCTGAAAAGGCTAATCCTAAAGCGGATATTTTCGTGGGTGGATCGGTTGAGTTCTATGAGCCGCTGGCTCAGCAAGGTTTGCTCGAAAACTATACGTCCCCTAACGCCAAAGATCTTGAGTCGCGATTTAATGATCCGAAGGGCTACTGGCAAGGGTGGTATATGGGCGTACTTGGTATCGTTCTGAACAAAGACAGATTCCAAAAAGAGCTTGCACCGAAAGGCGTTAAAGAGCCAACAACATGGGATGACTTGCTTGACCCTGCTTATAAAGGCCTATTCCTTACGTCCAATCCTGCAACGGCAGGCGGCGGTTATATCTTCGTTGCTGACCAGTTGTTCCGGTTGGGAGATGAGAAGGGTTGGGACTATTTGAAAAAGTTGAATACCAATGTTCATCACTACACACCTGCTGCAGGGGATGGCATTACACTTACGGCTACAGGCGAATTCGTAGCGGCTATGTCCTGGGCACATGATATCGTCAAGTCAGCTCAGAAAGGGTATCCCATTAAAGTCATCGTTCCAGACCAAACGGCATTCGAAATTGGCGGCGTGGGTATTGTGAAAGGTGGGGCAAATACGGAAAATGCTAAAAAATTCGAAGACTGGCTGTTAACTAAGCCGATCGGGGAAATGAATACGAAAATGTCCAATCGCTATTCAGTAAGAAAAGATGTAGCACCACCGGAAGGCATGATCAAGATCGAAGATGTCAAACTTGCGAATTATGACAGAGTCAAGGCCGCTCAGATGAAAGCGGACGTTGTGAAGAAATTTACGGAAATGACAGGTAAATAACTGCTTTAAAGGACTGTTTGATCACCTCCCTTGCTGTGAATGGGCTAGGGAGGTGCATGCATCTAACCGAAAGGTGTGGAAACAATTGATTTCAACTACTGTCAAGAATACCTGGGCTGAAATGAAGAGGTTAAAAAATGAACCTGTCTTAGCTTTGGGTGTGGCAGCGATTATTCTGATTACGTGCTTGTTTGTCGTTTGGCCCATTATGAAAGTGATAAGCTTCACTCGGTTTGAAGATTATTTGAAGATTTTTACATACTCGCGATGGTATCATGCCGCCTTGAATAGCTTATTTATGACGGTTATATCAACCCTATCCTGTACGGTCATTGCTTTTGTTTTTGCCTATACCATTGCAAGACTCAAAGTGCCTTTCAAAGGTCTCTTCAAGTTTATTACGATTCTACCCATTGTTTCCCCGCCGTTTATTGTTGCACTGTCCTATATCCTCCTCTTCGGAAGACAGGGCATCATCTCGAAATATGTGCTGCACGCTAATATTGATATCTACGGCTGGCACGGCCTATGGTTGGTTCAGACGATGACTTTTTTTCCATATGCTTATGCGGTTATTTATGGCGTTCTGAAGTCGATTTCCAACAATTTGGAGTATGCGGCTTATAATCTCGGAGCCACACATTGGCAGGTCTTTAAGAATGTTTTCCTTCCCTTATGCAGGCCGGGTATTGCAGGCGGGGCGCTGATTACAGCGATGAATGTGTTGGCCGATTTTGGCAATCCCTTGATCATAGCCGGGAACTTCACTGTGCTGCCGACTGAGGCCTACATGCAGATGTCAGGCTTGTTCGATTTGAATTCAGCGGCTGTGCTTTCAACAGCACTGTTGATTCCTGCGCTGGGTCTGTTTGTGTGGAACAGAGCCTGGGTAGGTAAAAAATCCTATGTTACTGTTACGGGTAAAGAAACATCCCTTGACCATTTTCCATTGCCTCCCGTCATCAAATGGGGGTTGTTTACGTTCTGCTTGCTCATCACGCTTATTGTTCTTGCTGTCTACGGTGTGCTGTTTTATGGCGCTTTCACCAAGACATGGGGGTTTGATTGGTCATTCACCTTACAGAATATACATTACGTGACGGCCAAGGGGCGAGAAATATTTAATAGCTTGAAATTTGCGTTACTCGCCTCGTTAGCTGCTGGATTCTTCGCTTTACCTTTGGCTTTTATTGTTCAAAGAAGGCAGATAGGGATCAATCGGCTGCTGGATTTCTTGGCAATTCTGCCAGGAGCTGTTCCTGGGGTATTCCTGGGACTTGGTTTTGCGATGGCGTTTAATGAAGGGCCGCTCCTGCTTTCGGGAACTTCGCTGATTATGGTCCTTGCCCTCATGTTCTGGAATTTACCAACCTGTTATAGCGCCAGCCTTGCAGGCCTTCAGCAGATTAGTGGAGCATTGGAAGAAGCTTCGCTTAATCTTGGCGCAGGCAACTTTACGACCTTTAGGAAAATTGTGCTTCCACTTCTGAAAGGGCCGTTCATCTCGGGAATTGTCGTGTCTTTTCTGCGGTCAGTGACTTGTTTGAGCGTTATTATTTTCATTTACTCGGCGAAGACTTCGGTAGGCACGGTATCCATTCTTGGTCTGGTCCAAAACGGAGCATGGGGCAGTGCATCAGCATTTACGGTTGTGCTTATTTCCATTGCATTCGTTGTACTGGCCGTGGCTGAATTTTTCTTGAGAAAGCAAGGCAGATCAATAGAACTTTAAGTGGAGGAAACGATGAACACGGAGAAACCGATGATTCAGATTGCGAATGTATCCAAGAGCTTCGGCGACTTCGAGGCGATCAAAGGAGTGTCCCTCGATATTCCGGAGGGCAGTTTCACTACCCTCTTGGGACCGAGTGGATGTGGTAAAACGACATTGATGCGGCTAATCGCCGGATTCTATGAACCGGATGCGGGTGACATTTATATAGAAGGTAACAAGGTCAATGGGCTGCCCGCGTTTAAGCGCAATACACCGCTTGTCTTTCAGGAGTATGCTCTTTTCCCGCATATGACCGTTTATGAGAATATTTCGTATGGATTAAAGCTGCAAAAGCCTTCTCGTCAGGAAGCAAAAGACAAAGTGGACGCTATGCTGGGGATGTTTGGGCTTCAAGGCTTGCAGGGCAGGCTTCCCAGAGAATTAAGCGGTGGACAACAGCAGCGTGTTGCCTTTGCTAGGGCACTCATCATGGGTCAGAAGGTTCTGTTAATGGATGAACCCCTCAGTAATTTGGATGCCAAAATGAGAGATGAAGTGAGAAATGAACTGAGAGAGCTTCAGCAGCGTTTGGGCATCACGGCGATTTTTGTTACGCATGATCAAGATGAAGCGTTGGCGATATCAGATCGAATTGCTGTATTCAACAAGGGACGTATCGGCCAAGTCGGGACGCCGTGGGATATTTATTTTAAACCGCGAAGTAAATTTGTAGCCGATTTTGTTGGAACTGCTAATTTTATAGAAGGTGAAATTGTGGCCGAAGAGGGGGATGACCTCGTTGTCAAATGCGGGATTCTGCCTTTACGAGTGCATCGGGGAGAATATCCTTTCCGGTCAGGAGACCAGGTAACGCTTGTTATTAGACCGGAATGCATCACCATTATGGATAAGTCGACTTCTGGAGATAATGTTTGGGCTGGTGTCATACAGCGAAGCAGCTTTCTGGGGAGAATGATTCGTTACTGGATTGATGCATCCCCGTTCGAATGGATTGTTGATGATGCGAGTCCGGGTGTGCGCGGCTACTTACAGGGCATAGTGCATCTAGCTTTGGATAAACACAAGATCCATCTATTGCCGCTTGAGAGGTAAGGAAGGAATGGCTGACATAAAGGTGGTAGGAAGATGCCGAGTGCGAACGTTCAATTTCTAAATGTCGGGTGGGGTGATGCTCATCTGATTCAACTGCCTTCTGGCGGTCTTTGTTTAATTGACGGGGGAGATGGTACATTCTCCGAGAATCAGGATCATCCCCTGTCTTGGATGAATCGGAATAGAGCAGATCGAGTGGAATGGATGATTCTAACCCATATTCACGAAGATCATATCAACGGACTCCTGGATGTGGCTAAAGCGAAACCGGTTATTAAAGCGATTCTTCCCTATGAACCCTTTGTGCTTCCACCAGTTGCGTGGACTCACGAACAAGGTGACGGCTTTGCCGAAAGAGTCTATCATCTGTTGGCTTCTTATCTTGAGTTAATCCAAGTTCTAACCGAGCAGGGTACTGAAATAAAATGGCGCAGTGACTATGGATCGAGCGAGGATTCTGTGATTTGGACGGAGGATGGCATTACGTTGACCCATTTGTATCCTTGGCAAGATGATCCTCTTCCTGCTTATGAGGTTCTCAAGGACATTCTCTCCTATTCCATGGAATCCGAGCGTGAGGAAGTGCTGGAGAACTTGACGCGATTTTTTGCAATATCGAATGATGATAGTTCGGTATATCGACTTCATTCTATGGAAGAAGCGAATGCCAGTGTTCTATTCGGTGGGGATCAGTTGGAGCCTGGGTGGGAAAGACTAGCGCAGCGAACGGATATCAGGAGCCGTGTTTGGAAAGTTTCTCATCATGGCATGGAGGATGGCTGCAATTCTCGCATTTTATCGTGGATTGAGCCTGAACACTGCATCATACCCATTAGTTTGGAGCGATCAGAGGCATTCCTAGAGCACTGGAAGAGCCTTGTTTTCTCTACTAACACTTCTTTCTATGTGACAGGAAGTTACGCCAAAGGGGAAAAGCTCCACATCGAGAATGGCTCGCTTCCGATCCAACTCGGCTGATAGGCGTATTGTGCTTAATTAAATCATCACGGTAGTATAATAGGCTGTTACATGAGAAGGAGAACATGATGAACGAGCAGTTAGCTTACGAAAACGCAATTATGCAGGATGCCATCCGGTATGTGAAGGAAGCAGGCAAACTGATTATGGATCTCATAAATATGCCTTTGCACATTCAAGAAAAGAAGAATCACTCCGATCTGGTAACGGAAGTGGACGTCCGAAGCGAGCAATTGCTGCGTGGTCGGATCACCCGTGATTATCCGATGCATTGGATTCTTTCCGAAGAGACGGATGGAGGTCGGGAAGATTCCCATCACACTTTACTGGACCCTCCTGCGGGTTACGGATGGATCATAGATCCGATCGACGGGACCATTAACTTTATTCATACTTTGGCCCATTTTGCCATTTCTGTAGGTATTGTGAGAGATGGCGTGCCGATATGCGGAGTCGTATATAATCCTGTCACGAATGAGCTCTACTCTGGCCGCAAGCAGGGTGGTGCCTTTCTGAACGGGCACCCTCTTCAAGTTGGTACAGAGCAAGAGCTTAGTCAGGCCTTGCTGGCAACCGGATTTCAAGCCATTGACTGGAAGCCGAACTCCGTTGTTGTGGAACAAATCGGAAGAATGACGGGCATTGTCCGAAGCGTCCGCATTATGGGAGCAGCCAGTCTTGATTTATGCTTAGTGGCTTCCGGGGGTTAACCGGATTCTGGCATGACGGACTGTACCCTTGGGATGTCGCGGCTGGTATGGTCATTCTGCAAGAAGCGGGTGGAGCGATCACGAATGCTGCCGGTAGACCCTTTGCATTAAGCGATAACACTTTAATTGCATCCAATGGGATTCTTCACCAAGATTTAATTTCTCGTTTGCAGTAAAATTTGAGGTTTAGTTGAATATCGTGAAAAGCCTGTGCGAGCTGAGATTCGCGCAGGCTTTTTTTGCATAATGGCCATCCTACACCGAATTTTCTTTCTTTGATGAGAATCAGCACGGGCCTGCACGACGTGTTCATGCGGAGAAACGAAAGAGTGGAGCCGGGTCTTGTCTGAGGACGTATGTCAAGTCAACTATCGACATGTTATTTTGACAATCGACGAGGTCTAAGAGACATGTTTTTGGGTTGGCGTGAAAGGGAACGTCAAGCCGCGATACTAGCAAAATGTGTCATGATCGCGAGTTTGAAGGAACTATAGTACGCTATAATTCTGAAAACCGCTATATTCCACGGCAGAGGGAACTACGATCCGCTATTTCAGCATTTCCCGGTTGGAATTAGCAGGTTCCGCTTAAATAGCGGATCTCAGTTCCCTTTCATGCTAAGTTTACCCCAGTTCCCGCCATTTAGCGGATCATAGTTCCTTCACACGACGCTCTCTGCTATTGCAAAGGCATTTTAACCGACTGTTCAAGCAAGAAGTTGGTGTATCACCTGGGAAATATCGCTGGAAGGATTAAGAAGAAATTGAGGTTTTTGGGTGGATTTAAGGGGTACTCCCTTTTTAGTTGACGTCCACCGCAGGCCTCTTTGCTTTGGAGGTTTTCGGTCTTGAGTGGCATCTAATGAACTGTAGGATGCTTAAAGACGAGAAAATGGCTACTTTAGAGATTTAATGAACTGAATTAACGCTATCGAGCAAATTTTAGGCGGAAAGGTGATCAATTTCTTGAAATAGCGCATCTGGCATTCATTAGATCTTCAGAATGAGCGATTTTGGTCGAATAAAGGGTATTGAGTTCATAAGGAAGCTTGCGAAGGTGCATGGACTTGAAGACCTAGCCGCAGGCTAGGTTTTACTTATTGCTGTTAGAGGAAGAAAGCGCCGTAGTGTGGCAGGCCGGAGAATTTGGGTTTAATCCTAATAGGGGCCAACTTTACGGTTAGTGTAGATGACGCAGGACTCGTTACAACCGGATATAGACGGGAGTGGCCAACAATTCGCTCATCCCCTAGGGGAGATCCCCTCTTTTAGGTGATATGATCTGGCAGCAATGATCTGGCAATTAAAGACAACGTTTGCTTGTATACCGCATGGGCCGATTGTACATCTCCTAAGTGTCCTCCCATGTAAAGATGAATAACGCCGTGGAGAGAGGACCAGACTATACGTACAATGGATTCCGTGTCATACTGGCCGGGGATCAGTCCTTGCTCTTGCGCACTGCTAATCACGGTTATTAATTGCCGCATGGCTGTTACGGTGCCTTGTAGACTTACCTCGTCCGGTTTGAAATCTGCAAAGGCTCCTCCGAACATCAGCTTATAGTAGCTGGAGTAACGCTGCCCGAATTGCCAAAAGGTTTCGCCTAAATTCATCATATGCTGTACTGGATCTGCAGCTTGCGGCGTAGCCTCGAATTCGTTTGCGAGAAGCTTACAACCATCCAGATACAACTGCTGAGCCAAGCCCTCTTTATTAACAAACAAGCTATAAATAATTTTTGTCGAGCAACCCATTTTCTGCGATACTTTACGCACCGTAACGGCTTCCGGCCCCTCATCTTGCAAGAGCGTTGCCGCAGCATCAACAACGAGCTTGCGGAGATTTTCGGTATTTTGCAAGCGAGCCTCTTGGTAGGTTTTCAACACTCTTGAGTTCGCATTGGAGGAGATATCTGGACCGCTCATAATCATCACCTTCGGTTATCTGTTTGCATCAGGAAACAAATTTCCTAACTCTCTTGCAAGGAATTTTATACAGTTGTTAGGCGATTGTCAATGAGACGTTTGATGTTCAAAGAGAATATTGACTTTCTAGAAAAGGCAGGATACAATCAAACCAATCGGAAACACTGTTACCAAACGGCGCGACGATTCTTATCTTTTTCGGGTAATAGCACTCAAAAGGTAACAGTGTTTCTATTCTATAACATAGTATTTAAAGGAGAGTGGCATTTTGAAAATTCAAGGTAAATGGGCGCTCGTCACAGGAGCTTCTTCGGGTATAGGGGAGCAGTTCGCGAAACAACTAGCCAAACAAGGCAGCCACTTGGTGCTTGTGGCTCGATCAACGAATAAGCTTGAGAGCCTGGCAGATGAGCTTAGAAAGAAGTATGGCATCAAAGCTGAGGTTATCTCAATGGATCTTGCGAAAGAGGGCGCACCCAGCGAGTTATATCGGCAATGTGAACGGCTGAAAGTGGATATCGAATTGCTAATCAATAATGCAGGTTTTGCTACACATGGTTTGTTCGAGCAAGTGTCAGGTGAGCGTCAACATGAAGAAGTTATGCTTAATGTCGCTGCTGTTGTAGATATGACGCACTTGTTTTTGCCGAACATGTTGCGCAAAAGCTCAGGTGCAGTTATTAATGTGGCATCAACCGCCGGATTTCAACCGCTTCCCTTTATGGCCGTATATGGGGCGACGAAAGCTTTTGTCTTGTCATTTACTCAAGCTTTATGGTGGGAAAATCGCGACCGCGGCGTGAAATTCTTCGCACTTTGTCCCGGTTCGACGGACACCAGTTTCTTTAATGTTGTTGGAACGGAAGAAGCCTCTGTCGGAAAGAAAGATACGCCGGACAAAGTCGTAGAGGTTGCACTTCGTGCGTTGAAGGAAGGGAAAATATACGTCGTTCCAGGTGTGCAGAATTATATCGGGGCGCAGTTATCGCGATTCATAACACGCAAGCAAGGTCTTCGACTTGTTGGAGGCATGCTTCGTCCACGCGGAGGATCCGGCAATAATGATAATTATAAGAATATAGGTCATCAATCTGATCTTGCAGGGAGGACCATTCGATGAAAGCAATAATATTTGGGTAAAATCATAGTCCAAATTTAAATCTCACTTAAAAGACATAGGAGGCACTTTAATGCCAAATGCTCAAATTCGTTCCGTTAAATCTACTGAAGGCGTGAATCGACCCAAACGCTTACCAAGTAAAATGCGCAGATTAGGGCTATCGCTGCTTGCGGTGATTGTTCTTGGAGTCATCGTTTTCTTACTGGTTCCTTCACCTATAGAACCGGTAAAATGGTTGGCGCCGACGGCCCCCTCTTTGGAGGAAACGGGTCCTTGGAAACTGAACAACAAACTTAGCGCTGCTCAGCTAGTCACTGATGCCCCCAAATCCCCGGAATTCATTACATTCGATAAGGATGGCCAGCTATTTACAGGAGATTCAGACGGGAAAATTTACAAGGTTCCTTTCGATGCGGAGGGCAATCCGCAAAAGGCTCAAGTGTTCGCAGACACCAAAGGAACGCCTAATGGGCTTAAATTCGATGCCAATGGCAATTTGATCGTTACGGATATCAAAAAGGGACTGCTGTCTATTAACCCGTCGGGGAGCATAGAGGTACTGGCCAATCAAGTAGACGGCAAGCCGATCTATTTAGCTAACGAGCTTGATATTGCCAAGGATGGCTCGATTTATTTCTCCGACACCTCGAACTATGGCCGTGTGACTTTCAGAGAAATTGCTGAGAACAAGCCGCATGGACGTTTGCTGAAGTACGATCCGATGACCAAACAGTCGACAGTCCTGTTGGAAGGCCTCTATTTTGCGAACGGGGTTGCCTTGTCTGCGGATGAAGATTTTGTGCTTGTGGCAGAATCATATCATTATCAGTTGACCAGATACTGGCTCAAGGGTTCCAAGAAGGGGACATCTGATATTTTCTCAAACAATCTCGCAGGCTTTCCCGACAACATCACGCGGGATGAGCAAGGTCGTTTCTGGGTCGGTATCTTCACGACTCGCCTCTCATTTGTTGATCAAATGCATAGCAACCCTTGGTTGGCCGGTATCATGGCCAAATTGCCGGAGTCGCTGCTTAGCGGCGCAAGCGCACCGGCGAAGCATGGGCTTGCTGCAGAGTTCAGCCCGCAGGGAGAACTTATCGGAAGCTGGCATGACCCGGAAGGCTCATTGTTTGGCATAACTACTGCTGCAAGCCATAACGGATATTTATATATAGGAACGGCACCAGGAGGTAGCCTGGGCGTTCATCGCGTGCTTTTAACAAAATAATGTTTGGAATCCAGGAGGGTGTTGATTTACAGCGATTATGGTCGAGGGTTAGGATCAGTCGGACAATATGGTTTATCATCCTCTACCTGTCCGAGAGGCGATATAGGAAGATGCTGAAATGGAGGAGGAGAAAATCCTATTTCTCTGTGATAGTATTCCTACTGCCTATTGGAGTGTGTTGCCAAACGCGTCATAGCTAAACTGGTGCGCAAAGGCGGCACGATTCAGGTAACTGGAGCTTAGCTATCGCGCGGAGATCAGGGGACGTCAAGCCGCGATGATAGCAAAATGTGTCAGGATAGCGAGTTTGAGGGAACTACAGTGCGCTATAATTCTGAAAACCGCTATATTCCACGCCAGAGGGAACTACGATCCGCTATTTCACCATTTCCCGGTTGGAATCGCAAGTTCCGCATAAATAGCGGATCTCAGTTCCCTTTCATGCTACGTTTACCCCAGTTTCCGCCATTTAGCGGATCATAGTTCCTTTTCATACGACGCTCTCTGTCATTTGCAAACCAAAAAAGTCCACGAAATGGATGGTGTAGATTGTTTCAAAATACATATAATATTGATGTTTCTATTACTTAAGATGGGGTGGGCTAAAGTTATGACGAATCAAAAAAAGAGTATTAAATCAGCAAAGCAAAACAATCAAAAACCAAATCAAAACAGTAGTAAAAAAAGTAGCAGCAATAACGGTATTGATGATGCAAATATTAATTCTGGTGGTTAAGAAATAAGTAATCAACGAAGTAACCTCGTTAAACAACCACACTTCAATTGAAGTGTGGTTGTTCTATATGGCAACTCACGAATGTAGCCAAAGCATTTACAGACTTCTCTCTAGCAGTGTCCCGACTTGTTTAGCCATTACTTGAGGCGGATAGGGCATTCCGTTTCTGATCCACCATTCAATAACGCCTACATAAGCAGTACCCGTATATTGCAGCATGACTTCGTCAATTAAATCCGTATTTCTTCCGCTTACTCTGTCAATCTCACCTTTAAATCCTTCAATAAAAGAAGCGAGAAGCCGAGTTCTGAAAGCTGACGGAACCCCTGTACTTGCTAACATCGTCGAAAAAAATAAATAATTTTTCTCGAAATATTCAAAATAAGGTACAAGAGCCTCGTTCCAATCCATCTTACAGGCCCATTCATCCATCTCTCCTAATTCATTAAGATGAGTTTCTATGAGTTTATCCAATAAATCAAATTTGTCCTGATAATGAAGATAAATGGTTCCGCGATTTAGGTTTGCCCGGTCTGCAATATCCTGAATGGTTATATCATCGAAATTTTTTTCAGTCATCAGTTCAATAACAGCATTTTTCAAAGATTCCTGCGTTTTAAGAATTCTCCGATCCACTTTAGCCATCGTATACCCCACCACACTTTTTAAGATACTTAACAACTTCAGCTGATCTGTTGATATATCAACAGATTCCGTTTTTTTAACCATTGATTTTACTTTCTTACGTATATAATAATAGACATAAGTTGATTAATCAAATCATTTTGTTTAATCATCACATTTTGGTTTGTGGAAAAGGAGACAACGCCCATGTGCAAAACACATGTTTTAAGTGTTTCAGCTGCAAAAGCGCCATTTGAAAAGAATATAATTGAAAGAAGACAATTACGACCCGATGACGTGTCGATCGATATTAGGTTTAGCGGTATTTGCCATTCCGATATTCATAGTGCACACGGGGACTGGGCCGGCGGCATTTTCCCTATGGTACCTGGACATGAAATTACTGGAATTGTAAAGGAAGTAGGGGAGAAGGTAACGAAATTTGCTGTAGGTGATCGGGTTGGCGTAGGCTGCTATGTGGACTCTTGCGGTGAGTGCGAGTACTGCCTCCGAGGAGAAGAGCAGCATTGTTCAAAAGGTTGTGTTGCCACGTACAACTCCTTGGACTATGAGGGGAATCCAACCTACGGCGGTTATAGCCAAAACATTGTTGTTACCGAAAGATTCGTTGTGCATATTCCAGATCGTCTGGAGTTAGATGTAGCCAGTCCGCTTTTGTGCGCCGGCATTACGACTTACTCACCTTTAAAACGTTGGAAAACCGGACCTGGAAAAAAGATAGCTATTCTGGGGATGGGTGGTCTTGGCCACGTTGCGATACAGTTTGCGCATGCCATGGGTGCAGAAGTTACAGTCTTAAGCCGGGCAAAAGACAAGGAAAACGAAGCGCTGAGCTTTGGCGCGGATCATTATTTTTCTACGATTGATCTTGAAACTTTTAACACGTTAGCCAGCCGTTTCGACCTGATTCTCAACACCGTATCTGCCAAAATTGACGTCGATTCGTACTTATCGTTACTTCGCGTAGACGGTACACTTATTAATGTCGGCGCACCAGCCGAACCAAGTCAATACAACGTTTTCTCCTTAATCATGAGTCGTCGTAGTATTGCCGGATCCTTAGTTGGTGGACTTCCTGAAACGCAAGAAATGCTTGATTTTGCTGCCGCGCATGGCATAGCGCCTCAAATCGAGGTTATCCGTGCCGATCAAGTAGACGAAGCGTATGAGCGAATTCTGCAGAGTGATGTGCGTTACCGATTCGTTATCGACATCTCCACTTTATAGACGAATGAACAATAAACTTAAAAATCATTCTCTCCGATTGGCCCTAATTCTAGCTGCATTTTCCGCTTTGGGACCATTTACGGTCGATATGTATCTTGCATCGCTTCCTCAGATTATGGTTTTTTTCGAAACCAATGTATCCATGATTCAAGCGAGTTTAACTGCCAGTCTATTAGGATTAGGCTTAGGCCAGATGGTCATGGGGCCTTTAAGCGATAAATATGGAAGACGGACACCACTGCTGATCTCGATGATCCTATATATCGTTTCATCGATTAGTTGTGCTTTTCTCCCAAATATAGAATCCTTCATCGTTGTACGCTTCATCCAAGGGGTTGCCGCATCAGCCGGACTCGTGATTTCCCGTGCGATTGCTCGAGACAAATATAGCGGAGTAGAAATGACGAAATTTATCTCTCTGCTTATTATGATCAGCAATGTCGCTCCGTTAGTTTCCCCCAATGCCGGAAGTGCTGTCACATCATTCAGTTCGTGGGCTGGCGTGTTTGTTTTATTGGGGCTTTTAGGAATACTATTAACGGGTATCACAACATGGGGGTTAGAGGAAAGCTTGCCTGTACAGCACCGTGTCTCCGGCAACTTCATGGCCGTAATGAAAAATTACAATCGTTTGTTTCATGATCGTATGTTTATGGGATATGCCCTTGTGAATGGCATTTTGTACGCCGGTGTATTTGCCTTTGTGGCCGGCACTCCGTTTATTTATCAGAACATTTTCGGTGTGTCGCCGCAAACTTTCTCCATCCTGTTTGCCATGAATGGCCTTGCTATTATGATTGGATCGCAAGTTGTCAAACGAGTGGCAGGTCGGCTAGCGGAACGCAGTATATTACGGATTGGATTATCGCTATCCTTTATTTCTAGTTTCGCTATCCTGATGGCAGTTCTCTCGAAGTGTTCATTACCGGCGATCTTTGTTTCAACCTTCTTATTTGCTATATCCATTGGCATCATTGGACCGGTTTCTGTTACACTAGCGATGGAATCGCATGGTCAAATTGCAGGAAGTGCGTCTGCCGTGCTGGGCACCTTTCAATTTGCATTAGGCGCAGTTACATCGCCGCTTGTGGGAATCGCGGGTGAGCATTCAGCCATTCCTTTCGGAATCATTATTTTTACAACTAGTTTACTAGCCATTTTTTCTTATATCGTCCTTATTAGGAGGGTAGAGACTCAGAGTGATGGCATCAAAAAAGCTAAAACAAATACGTAACCAACGGCAACGGAGGGATTTAGAAAATGGAAATCAGAAGAGTTGGGTCCCAACCTTCAGGTAAAGGACCATCTGACTATTTTACAGGCACGGTTCGCATTGATCCCCTGTTTGAAACTGCGGATCCTGCCCGCGTAGCTGGAGCTAGCGTGACGTTCGAGCCAGGTGCACGGACAGCATGGCATACACATCCACTGGGGCAAACGCTTATTGTAACGGCAGGCCAAGGAAGGGTTCAACGTTGGGGAGGTCAGATTGAGGCAATTAATCCCGGTGACGTGGTTTGGTTTCCGCCGGGCGAGAAACACTGGCATGGAGCTTCGCCTACTACTGCAATGACGCATACAGCCATTCAAGAACGGCTTGACGGCAAGGCGGTCGAATGGTTGGAAAAGGTGAGTGACGACCAATACCAAGCCTGAGAAACGTGACAGGTGGGAGATAGACAGAAGAGGCTCACCAGATCAGTGGGAGCCTCTTCTTTTATTTGAATACAAAGGGGGAAATTCATAATACAAGGGCACATTTGTATTGTTATTCTATTTGTGGCACTTGGTAAATCGTAGTACCTTACGCCGGTATTTGGGTAGACGGTGCGACTTTGCAGAAGCTGCAGTTGGAAGGGAATACCTTCAGCGGAGTAGGAACGAACAACATCCAGATCAGCAATGCACAGTTGGCCAGAATTGGCACATATATCAACAATGTGAATGTGCCGGTACCGACAACAACGGCTGTTATGACGCCATCTGGGCACGATGACGTTGTCGACCTCCGGCAAAGCGGAATATAGTCTGAATGGCGGCGCTGCATGGCAGTCCTATACGTCACCGGCAGATGCCATCTTTGCTGCGGATCTCACAGCACCGACCAACACCGATGTCACCTTAACGATCAGCTATCCGATTGGCGCAGATGTGAAAGAATTCAAAGTAGGCGAAAGCGGAAACTGGACAGCGTACGGGGCACCAGTGGTTGTTTCAACTAACGACACGGTGTATGCAAGAGGAACGGATGCTGCAGGCAATGTACCGCATATAAGCAACTATGTGGTGAACAATATCGTTTCGAAGAGCAAGGCTAAGCCGGGACCAGTCGTCCTTTCCGAGGACAATGGAAATGATACGGGCCTGAAGGATGGTAATTTACATATTCTGATGAATATGTGTTACGGAGAAAACGGCAGGATTTATAAGCTTTATGAGAACGATGTGTTAATCGAAACGAAGAGCCTTTCGGACGACACGCCGAATGCCCAATCTACCGTGCTGAGCTCGTCAACTATGCGGGGGCCACATCCAGTGATACGATGATTGTCAAAGTCAGCAAATAGTTGATTTATTAAGAATTACTCCAGCTGCCTCGCGTGGGAGGGAACTACAGTGCGCTATTGTAGCCAAAAGTGGCATTATCGGCGAGGTTGAGAGAACTACAGTACGCTATTTTGCTGTTTGCGCAGAAGCTTTGCAAAATATATGACATGATAAGGCATTGTGCTCCTTAGCGGCTGATTCACCTTTACGGAGCACATGCCGACTAGGAGGAAATTCAAAAAAATTTATAATAAGGTTTATATTTACA
>NZ_BMHE01000011.1 GCF_014640555.1 Paenibacillus marchantiophytorum
TCGGTTTCTTTGGTACTATGCAGCTATCCGACTCCCTGCGCACCGTTTGGCATTCTCCTTTTTGATCAGTTGTTTGCCATACTCTCATGTGTTTTCCTAACGAGTACTCCTTCATGAAAGAGTCGCAGGGTCTCCCAGGTTCCCGTGTAACCATTGTGTAGCATGCCTGGCTCTATGACCCCGGGGAAGCTTGATTGCGCTAACCACTTTTTTTTTTTTTCTTTCGCTAAATCAAGTGTTGCCTTCCAGTGTACGCAAACTGTCGGCCTTCCCATTGCAACTATTTTCGAGGCTCCATCACTTTCAGGCCTACTACCTAACTGTCTACGCTTAGCACCCGACATTACTGGCGGCAGCCCAAGACTCGTTATTGGTGGCATGGCTTTTGCCTTTCCAAGCAGGAGTTCCACCTGCTAAATTACACGACTTTACCGCGGTCGCTCACGTACTGCAGTTCCCTCAACCTCTGGATAATGACACATTTGGCTAGAATAGCGCACCGTAGTTCCCTCCCTCGACGCGAGGAAGCTGGAGTAACTCCGCGTTCACACGAAAACGCACAAAAGGACCTGGCCAGCGGGCTAGGTCCTTCTATTGCCTTGCGATCCAAGTTAGACGTACATCGAATCCTTCAACTGACGGCAAACACTTTCGAAATCATCAAGTCTTGCCCAGTACAGCTTGAACATATGCCGCATCGCTTCCAATTCTTTAAATGTCACATTCATGTCTGAATAGAAGCTGAACGTTGGAATAATGTCCCGGTACATCATGTAGTGGGACGGTCTGGACAATATCTCTTTCCCAGTAGACTCAGCAACGGTTTTGAAGCTTGGGATGCTGAGCGTCGTCTTGCGAAGATGCATTTGCGCTTCTGACGAAGCCAGAAAATCCACCAAAGTTTTGGCTGCATCTTTATTTTTGCTCAACTTATGAATCGCCAATCCAATAATTAACAACTGCGTCTTCGCCTCTTTGGAGTAAGGCAGCGGAGCAATATCATAGGCGAATTCGGCATTGCGCAAATGGTTCAAACTGTAATAGCTGGTTACGATCATCGAAGCCTTCTGCTGCAAGAAAAATCGTTCAGCATCCGAATCGTTTTCTGACATATAGACCGTTTCCGGGTTCATGTCTTCAAATAATTGGTAGCTGATCTGCATCGCTTCCTTGAAATTCTCATTATCCAGCTTCAGCTTCCCTTGCGCATCTCTTTCAAAAACGACGCGGTTTTGCAGCAAGAACAGCGGCCAGCGATTAATGGACTGCAAATGAAACAGGATGCCAATCCGATCCTGCTTCTGTCTGATGGCTGCAGCCGCTTTTTGCACGTCCGACCACTTCCAACTGCTGTCCGGCTCAGGCCAATTCGCTTCTTGAAAATGATCTTTGTTGTAACAGAGCACGATCGGCGAAAAAATCATCGGCTGCACATACAAATGATTGTCTTCTGCGAACGGCTCCAGCAGAAATGGATATGTACTATCTCGGCGCTCCATCGGTTCCAGAATATCCCCGACGGCCCCTTCCCCGCGAATAGACTCATAATTGTAGGTATTCATCGTGATCAGATCGATTCCGTCCCTCTGCAGCGCCTCTTTCACATTCTGGCTAAAATACGATTGGGACAGCGGAATCATCTGCACATCCACATGCGGGTGCCGATGTTTGAACATCTCGACCAACTGCAATAAGTTGGCTTCCAGCGTTAAGCTGGGGTAATATCCGAATTTCAAAGTAACCCTTTCGCTTAAACCAGGTCCAACGACACGCGTGCCGATACGCGGCACCTTCTCGATCATCTTCTGATCAAGCAAGGTGTCCAACCCTTTGCGAATGGAATTTTTGCTAAGTTGAAACTGCTCAGCCAGCATTAATTCAGATGCCAGATACTCGCCAGGCTTGAGATTCCCCGTTACGATATCTGTACGAAGTGAGGTGACCATCTCTTCCAAGCGGTTTCGGAAGGTTGATCGTTTAGGTTTGCCCGCCATTATATCCCAGAACCTCCGAGTAATTCAAAATATTGGTCTCTATCTGGGTTATATTATAGCGTAAACGTTTGCAATTCACCACCAGTTAAATTTCAATAACAGTTCCTTGTATAAAGTGATCTCCAAGCAGCAATTTAATTAACTTCGTTGCCACATCCGCAGGAGAAGCCAGCATACCGCGATCTTTGACCATTTGAAAGATATCCGCTGATGCAAAAGTTTCCTTGTCCATATTCCTGGCTTCTGTCTGGAGAGCCGTATCGATCATACCTGGCCAAACGGACACCACTTTCACGGCATTTGCTCCATCTCCCTGTTCAGCTCCAACGCATTTGGAAAAGACGTCCAGCCCGGCTTTCGAGGCTGAATAAACGCTCATACCTGGAAGCAGGTTTTTGGCGGAGCTTGAGGAGATATTCAACACTCTTTTCTCTATTTGAAACGACTCAGATAAACGAATGAACAAGGATGTCAGCACGATCGGTGCAAGTAAATTTACGGTAAGATTCTGTTTGAACTGCTCTGATCTCCCCTGCTCGATTCGGGATAGCGGCGAGACAACGGCTGCATTATTAATCAGGTAGATCCCTTCCACGTTCGATCTATCTATCCGGCTGAAGGCTTGTTCCATTATCGTAGCAATCTGGTCAGTATCATTTAAATCAATTTCTAGGTAGTCTATTGGTGGAATTGCAGAAATAAGTGCCGTGTTCATCGTTCTCGTTCTGGACAGACAGATGAGATGGTGTTCGGGTTGAATAAGTTGTTCAGCAAGAGCTTCACCGAGGCCGCGAGAGGTGCCAGTAAGCAAAAAATATTTCATTCCATATCACTCCTTATAGCTAGTGACCAAATTCATCTTCGTTTCTTCTAGTTGAGGATTAATATGTCTCGATTTTATGACTTCATCGCGAAAGGATCGCTTCAGCAACGAGCTGACCCGATCGTGTGACCATTGGCGTTCCTCCACCTGGATGGGTCGTACCGCCGACAAACCATAACCCTTTCAAATTTGCTTGATTGGAGGGTCTAGCAAACGTTTGGCGGACAGAATTCGAAGAAATGCCATAAATCGCCCCCCGATAAGCTGAAGTTTGCATTTGCAACTGGTCTGGAGTAAACGTATCTGAAACTTGAACATTTTGTGTAAATCCTGACAAACCATAGTACTCAAGTTTCCTCCAGAGCTGCCTCTGATACGTGTCGGCTTGTTCCTCCCATTTGATTTTTGGTGATGTCGATGGTGCATTGGCTAAAATGAAGAGATTGCTGCCTCCATCTGGCACCACCCCATTCTCCGAATATCCCGAATGACAAACATAAATGGCAGGATCTTGCGCTGCTTTCCCTTCTCCAAAAATGTCATAAAACTCACGCCCATAATGCTCAGGAAAGAAGACTGTATGATGAAGCAACTTATCGAAGGTTTCCTTGCTCCCGACGAGGGAAACGAACCCTGACAGTGATGGCTCGTAAGCGGTGATTCGGTCATTTCTCATCGATGGGCGCTCTGATTCATTAATCAAATCTTGGCATATAGATAACACATCTCCGTTCGCTATAACGATGTCAGCCGCATAGTCTCCATCGCTCGAAACCACACCTGTGATGTGGCCATTGGCGGATGAAATCTTGTCAACCCTCACCGATGTACGAATCATTACACCCATCTCCATGGCCAACTGGCGGAATGCTTCTACGATACGATAGGTACCACCTTGAACGCTATATACGCCGATTTGTAATTCTAAATGAGCAAGCATAGCGAAAATAGCAGGTGCATGGCTCGGAGCCGAACCTACATAAGTGGCGTAGCGTCCGAATAAGGCTAACGTATTGGGATGCCGGAAATAACGCCTCAATAAGCGATCCAATGTCAACCACGGTCGAATTCGCAAAAGTCCACCTAACAGTTGCCAATCGGTTTTGTCCCGCCACGATAACAACAGCCGATTCATAAACAACCGATCAGCGCGCTGATACAGCTCAGCGGATTCTTTCATGAAAGCTCTCAAATGTTTCGCATCCGCAGGGCTAAACACGGCAATCTGAGCTTCCATTTTAGCCAAATCAGAGGATGTATCGACGGAGGTTCCATCATGAAAGTGATTCCGTGTACCCGGATCGACCGGATAGAATGTCACGTAATCCTCCATCCGTCGCCCGACATTTGTAAAGACCTGCTCGAAGACTTGTGGCATGGTTATCGTACTAGGCCCTCGATCAAAGTGAAAGCCCCCGAGCACGACGCGCTGCAGCTTGCCTCCTAATGTTGGCTGCTGTTCCAGCACAGTTACTTGATAGCCTGCATGAGCTAGCCGGATCGCTGCAGACATGCCACCTAAACCGCCACCAATGACGATGACTTTCTTCATGAGTAACGCCTCCCTTTCCACTCATATCCCTTGCCAGTAAAGCTTGCCAACCACGAAGCTAATGCAATGGCAGTCAGCAAGCATATGCTAGCTGGTAAGAAAAAGCTCAACCACCATGGCTGACCGCTTCCTCGATCAATGACCGCTTTTATGCATACGCCAATCAAATATCCTAGCAGGCTTGGTAAGAATATATTGGATTGCCAGGGCAGGGAAGATATTGCGATTTCTACAGAGATACAGATGAGTAGCATCAAAGGTGGAAGGAGATAGAGAAGTCCATAAGTCGTTAACATAAAGGTTAGAATCAGACTATTTCGTCCTAAGCCTGCGAATATATTCTTCTTATATCCGTTCCATACACCTGCGTCATCTTGATACATCCGCATGGAGATATGGGGGCGAACATCGGCTAAGGTGACGGGGAGCCCGGCTTTTTTGACGGCGCTGGCTAGCTGCATATCATCGACAAGATGACTCTTGAAGCCGGCATGCCCGCCTGTCGCCCTGTAGCTTTCTGCGGCAATCAGCAGAAAAGCGCCGTGGGCGGCTACGAACTTGGGGTCTGCCGACTGCCGAACGAGTCGTATCGGCAGATGGCAGGCAATGGAGAAGCTCATCATCGGAACGATGAGCTTCTCCATCCACGTGCCGGTTTCCTGCAAGGGGAAACCGGTCACGAGCCCTTGACCCTGCGCGAGCGCGGTGTCCAGAGCAGCGGCAAGCGCCGTTGGCGCGAGACGCGCATCGGCGTCGAGGAAGAGCCACCACTCGCCGCGCGCAGCTTCGGCGAGTTGGTGGCACGCGTGCGATTTGCCCAGCCAGCCGGGCGGCAAAGCCGCTCCTGGCAGAACGCGCACGCGAGGATCGCCAGCCGCCGCGTGGCGCGCGGCATCGGCCGTGCCGTCCGTGGAGCGATCGTCCAACACCAGCACCTCCAGGTGCGGGGACGGCTCCACCAACACCGATCGCAAGCACGCTGCGATGTTCATCGCTTCATCGCGTGCGGGAATAAGCACCGACAGCCGCGGCTTTATATTCATCATCTCCGCTGCTTCCTTTACTACTTCTATCTCTTCCCGCCGCTCTACTCCTGCGTCCTGCTCCATTGCCAAAATACTCGTCTCTTCCCCATCCAGCCAAGCTCTCCCACGCCCGTTTCCACCAAGTTGAGGCAGCTGCGTGAGGTTCCAAATAACGAATAATAGCTGCAGCAACAAGGCTACAGCTACCGTCCAAAGAAAGATGTCCATTTTGCCACCCCGTTCTTCCAAGCATCGTACTTTTCATTCGTTGAACGCGTAGTTTGCAGGAGAGATCGTGCTCCGACTATTGCACCGCCATTCGTTCTGATTACTAGGTTGCGATGATCATCTAATTGTTGCTCCAAACGGGCGCGGAGCATTGCATTCCTAAGTTTCCTGCTTTCTAGCAGCCAATCATGCTCAATCTGCATTCCAAATAGTAGACTGACTTCCGCCTTCTGATGAAGACCGAGGGAATAATAAGCGGTTACCGGCTGTACGATTGCTTCTGGGCAACGCTCTAACAAGTAGCCTATCCCATTTTGAAACTGAAGCGGTCGATGTTCCAGATGTTGGATATCTCCTTGCGGAAATAGCCACACGCTATGCCCTTGCTTCAACAACTGTTCACTATAATGCAGAGATTCTATCACGCCCCGATATGAAGACTTGTCAATCGAAAAAGCTCCTATTTTTCGAAAAAAGCGATAGCGTGACATCTGCTTTTCATCCATCATCATGAAATGCTCGCGCTTGGAAGCACGAACAATAGCCTGATACACAATCAATCCATCCCACCATGAGCTGTGATTCATCATATAGAGCACTGGCCGTCCTGGAGGAGCCGGATCGATGTCACCGACCGTATCAATGGCGTGAAAATGGCGCTGCAACAAATAGCGTTCGTTATAGTGGCTAAACAGCCATTTAAACCATCTGCTTGTATCGGATGCGATCAACCCTTATCCCTCCTTGCGCCAGTAGAATGCCGGCAAATGCTATGATGAAAGGAATCCATAAGCCCTCTTTGGCACCCAGGAGCCCGAACATGAGCAGCATCGCTTGAACCAGCCGAGTGGATTCATACTGTATGTGCTTCGATGAACGTTGCGTTGGGAATAAGAGTGAAATCAGCGCAGCTATGACAAACCAGCTGATGAAGTTAGTTGCCGGAATGCCATAGAAGTCCCCTGGCTCTGCCCATACCCAAAATTGTCGTTCGAAAGCTACCGGATCCAGAACCATGTCAAAAATAACTGTCCATATCCCCGTTAATAGGGCACGGAGCCAGCGATTCGTCAACGTTAACATGTTAACGACAGCGATAAGGATGCCGATCCACGCACAGGGAATAGCGAGTGGAACATGACCTAACGAAACGCCAAGTACATGCGTATAGCTGTATTCTCCGAATGGCCAGCCTGTTCGAACCCCTACCTCTTCAATCACAAAGGTGATGGCGCCAATTATGATAATTCTCGCCCAACTTTCAATGCGCTTCTCGCCTAGCCTTGTTTCAAGGCTAGAGGCGTACAGGGCAAAGAATACGAGAAAAAGCCCATTCGAGAACGATAGCCAATTCGGAACACCAATTGTCAGCATCATCCCAAGCCCTATGAGATACCAAACGGTAAAAACAAGTCGAATCATAGAGATACCGCAGATCTTTCATTAGCTTCGGAGATGAACATATATTTCTTCTTTATATCCGCATACAGTTTGACTTTGCGCAAAGAGCCCACTACAGCCCGCTTTGTAAATACTTTATAATCAGCCGTTTTTACCTCATCTAGAATGGCTGCGTAGAAGCTGGCGGCCAGCTCGACGGAAAAAGCGCTCTGTGGCGAGTACGTTTCAATGCCCTGCATCCCACGTACAAACCAACTGCGCGACAGCGTATCAAGCTCTTGAATGAGTTGACGAAAGCGTTCGTTAATTACACCATCTTGAAATTCTTGTTCGCTGTAACCATGACGAGCAAATAAATCAAGCGGCAAATAGCGCCGTCCACGTTTCTGATCTTCACCGACATCACGTACGATATTCACAATTTGCATCGCTTTGCCTAGCCAAATGCCAGCCTCAACGATTGCTTGATCTGGATGATCATGCAGGACAGGCAGCAGCATTTCACCAACGGTACCTGCAACCAGATAGCAATAATCCTCTAGTTGAGCCATTGACTCATAATGGGTTAGGGTGTAATCGCGTCGTTGCCCCTCCATTTGTTTGAGAAATGGCATTGGGGTCACTGGGAATGTCGCGAAAAGCCACCGTAAGGATGGCCAAATGAAATGTCCCTCCCCCTCTTCCAGGTGGGTAAACTTTGATTCTATCTCATCAATGGTAAATGGAGAGAGGTCTGGTTCATCCACCGCATCATCAATGATTCGGCAAAACGCATAAATCACATAAACAGCTTCACGCCTTGGACTTGGTAAAGAACGAAAGGCACTGTAAAACGAAGACGAGCCCTTCTGAATCATGGCTTCACATTGGGATAAGCACATTGCAAGTTCCATCCCATCACTCCTTTAACAAATGATTAGCAAGTAGTTTAGCGCCTTGCATTACGATAGGTATACCTCCGCCGGGATGAACAGATGCCCCTACAGCATACAACCCTTCAATGGGATACGGTACGATTTGCGGTCGAAACACGGCCGATTGACCGAAAGTTGGAGCGATGCCAAAACTTCCTCCTTGGTAAAGCCCCTCGGACTCCGCATGCTTCGGTGATCGAACTTCCTTCCATTGAATCGCTGCCCTTAAACCCGGAAATCCTCGTTTCTCAGCCTCATCGATGACATGGTCAACAAGCGCGGGCAGTTCATCTTCCCATGATACGGAACCGTGTGGTGGTGACGGGAGCAACATATACATCACACTCTCACCCGGGGGTGCAGCATCTGGATCAATGGCTGTTGGATAAAAAATATAAAAAGATGGGTCCTTTGGGAGCTTATTCTTTATGAAAATGTCCTTCAACCCATCGGTTAATTCATTGGGGAGAAAGAACTGATGGGCAGCAGCATGTACCCATTGCTTATTCAGACCAAGATAGATCAGAATCGTGCCGGATGACGGTTTATAAGCTTTCTCAGACACAGTACCCTTAGGAAGCAATTTGGTCAGATGAGGAAAGTCCCCATTAAATACAACAGCATCATGTCTATTTTCGCCGCCATCTGCTACTTTTACACCTATACAACGACCAGCATCTAGTAATAATCCTTCTATCGACGTTTCTGTGCGTATCGAGACATGTCTTCTGCGCAGTTCCTCTTCAAGAATGGCAACTAAGCCGGCATAACCGCCTTTGACATACCAAACACCGAACGCATGCTCAGCATAGGGGAGCAGCGTGTATAGTCCTGGGGATTGAAAAGGCGCACCACCAATGTATAAGGTTTGTAGAGAGAAAGCATCAAGCAGTTTCTCATTACGAAAATATCTCCCTGCAAATGAACGTACACTTTTATACGCTTTCAACTTTGTTAATAGGGAAATGTTTCGCAACGTATAAAACTCTCGCTTACGCAAGAACGGCTTTTCCAGAAACGCCTCTTTCCCTTGCACGAAAGCTTTTTCCATGTCTTCCATATACCGTTGAAAGCCTTCGACTTCGTCAGGGAACAATCGTTGCAGCTCTTCAATCTGCCTTCGTTTATTCCGCCATTTATGGAAAACAGTCCCGTCCGCATAGTGAATGCGATATAACGGATCACATTCAAGCAGCGGAATGCGTGAACGTTCAATCCCCGCCTCTTCCAGAATACTAAGCAGCATCTCCGGCAAGAGAACGATCGTTGGTCCCTGATCAATCCGATAACCGCCGCCTTCTTGATAGGCCAATCTGCCGCCAAGCCGCGTGTTTCGTTCATAAATGGTCACTTTCTTACCCTGCTTGCTCAATAACAGTGCGGCTGTTAAACTGCCAATTCCACCACCAACAAAGGCTACTTCCATTGGGTTGCCTCCTTCTGCTTGTGGAGGGCTGAAGCAGCGCCGCCGACTCTGATGCGGTCCTTACGGTCTTGTGCCATTAGTAAGCGGGTTGAAATGCGAGCCGATTCAAAAATCGTCGGCAATCCGCTTCCCGGATGAGTCCCTCCCCCAACGAGCCAGCAATTGCCGAGCTCTTCGAAACGATTGTGGGGACGCAGCAGCATCATTTGATCCAGTGTATGGGCTAAATTAAAGGTTGCGCCTTCATAGACATCATGGTCATTCCGCCAATCTAAAGGTGATATTATGGCTTCTTCTTCAATGTGCGAGGAGAATCCCTTCAGCTCAGGCTCTTGCTCCATGCGGTTTATCATGGCCTCTTTCACGCGTTGTTGTTGCTCTTCCCATTTCACATTCGCACTCAAATTGGGCACTGGCATGAGGGCATATAGGGCGGTTTTCCCTTGTGGAGCAAGGGAAGCATCAATAATTCCCGGATTATGTATATAGATAGATGCGTCCTGTGAAAGCACCTTTTTGGTCATAATGTCATGTACATTCTCTCGATAATTCTCTGCAAAAAGCACAGTATGGTGAGGCATCCTAATCTCGCGATCCACCCCAAGATAAAGCATAAAGGTCGAGCAGGAATATTTCTTTTTCGCCAGCTTAGCTGAACTATATTTGTGAAGCTCCCCCGGTTCAAATAACCGGTTCATCGCCGTCGCAAAATCCGCATTAATGATAATATGATCGGCATCTATTTTGTCACCGCTATCTAAGAGCAGTCCGACTGCCTTTCCGTTCTTGCTTAGCACACTTTTGACGCCGCATGAGGTTGCAATCACACCCCCGTATTCCCTAATTACTTCCGCCATCGCTTCACAGACACGATTCACGCCGCCAATGGGGTGAAACAGGCCAAATTTATGCTCCAAATAGGCCAAAATCGTGAACGTACCTGGACAATCCCACGGGGACATGCCTAAATATTTGGCTTGAAACGTAAAGGCGTATTTTAATTTTTCATCTGTAAAATAACGAGACAATCTATCATACACACTGCCTACCGCATTAAGACGTGGCAACGCTTGAAACACATCGCGAGAGATATAGTCGCTTAGCTTGCCGAAAGGCCTTTGCAATAGGGGTGACACCCGGTTAAACTTCTCGCCTTCCTCTTTCATAAAT
The DNA here is from genome assembly GCF_014640555.1 of Paenibacillus marchantiophytorum. Lineage (GTDB taxonomy): Bacteria > Bacillota > Bacilli > Paenibacillales > NBRC-103111 > Paenibacillus_E > Paenibacillus_E marchantiophytorum. Next base: position 10,534 of record NZ_BMHE01000011.1, read on the forward strand.
CGTAAATACCCTTGGCCATTGCCGGGAAAAAGCTCCTCAATGCGCTCCACCATTCGCGCTTCATCGCGTGTAGGCGAGAAATGCACATCGCCAAACTGCAAGCGATACAGCGGATCTAATTCAATGAGCTTCACATAATCGTGTAAGGAGCGATTCACGGACTCGAACATCTCTTCTAGAAGCTGTGGCATCATGAAGAAGGTTGGCCCACGATCAAACTTATACTCACCTAGCTGTACGCGTGAGGTCCTTCCCCCAATGTAGGGCTGTTTCTCATATACGGTCACTTGATAGCCCCGTCCAGCGAGCTCCATTGCAGCAGCTAACCCGCCCGGTCCTGCGCCTATCACCGCAACTTTACCTAAACTCATCCTGAGGCCCACTTCCTTCCTTGAGCGTTCCACTAACTATACAAACCTTATACAAATATAATACATACTTGATAATAGTCTGTCTAGTTAATTATTGCCCAAGAATTCAAATTAGAACCTCAGCACCCGGTCTTGAAACCAATTTTCCCATTCATCCTGATTATCACTTGGAAGCACCCATGCAGCGTACGGCTCTGGCACATCCTGAAAACCCTGCCCGCCAAGAACAACTTCCAGTTCCAGATTAGATGCCCGCAAACGATCAATGAATGCAAAGGTTTGGTCCATTAATTTAGGATCAGTCAACGAGAGGCAAATGATCCGAATATGCTGCTCTTGCAGGATCTTCTGGATACCGTCCTCCGGCGTATCAGGGCCCAAGTACAGAACGTCTGCCCCTTTTTTTCGTAAAAATAAAGAAAATAAGAGAAGCCCTGCTTGGTGATGCTCGCCTGCTGGACATAGAGCCAACATACGCGGCACCCGCTCGTCCACAGGGAACAGATGAAAGAAGCTCAAACACCGCTGTGTAATGAATTGTGTAATGAAATGCTCTTGCGCAACGGATGCGCGTCCTTCTTCCCATTCCGTGCCCACTTTGATCATGACCGAGAATAAAATATGATAAATCATCATGTCGTAGCCGTACATTGAAAAGCCAAGCTCTACCATCGTTTTCGCTTGTTCGGTCCGGAAGTTACTCAAGCTGTCATATAAGCGGTCAATCATGTCCTGATGCGCTTGTTTGCCTGGATAAGCATCCGTTTCCGGCTTGTTGTCCAGCAGTTGTTCACGTAAATCCTGCTGCTCCTTCAACAAGCGAACCGCTTGCGAGATCGTCATGTCTTTCTCGTCTGTTTGTACTTTGAGAAAACGGAGATCTTCCATGTTTTTGTCCGTAAATAAGCGGTAGCCACCCTCCGTGCGAACGGGTTTAATTGCGCCGTATCTTGTTTCCCAAGCCCTTATTGTGACAGCCGGAATCCCTAGAAGTGTCGAGGCTTGCTTAATTGTGTACATCATTATTTCCCACTCTTTTCTGTCAATTTCCTAAGAATTCGTTGCAATCGGATGCGGTTATAGCGCTGTATGAGGATGAAAGGCACATTCGCTATAATGGCATAGATCATCATCACCCACCCATATAGGGGCTCATTCCACATAAAAAAAAGTGGCGCCGGCAGCATCGAACCAACATGCGTCCACTCCCCTCGCCGTGTTTCCCGTATAAATGTACTCACATATGCTTGATCCAGTTTAGCGAATTTCTTCTTCGCAAAGCCCCCAGGGAAAAGTCCTCCGCCATCGGGAAGTCTATCCTTCCAAGTGCGAATTCGGAGATACCGTTCAGAGATAATTTCTTCTCGCAGCCCATGTGAATCGGGCAACTTGCCATCTGTTATTCGTATAAACCACCCAGCTGGCATGACGAAAAATAGATAGGACACCCCCAAATGCACGAGAAGCCATCCTGTGATATCAGCAAGTAAAGTCCATATGGGCGTCATCTCGATAATTCTCATGGTTCCTCTCTCCCCTTTGAGGTTGAAATGGAGCGTCCCTTCCAAGTCACCTTGCGTTTGAAAAAGGTTTGCAGCATCGAGCTCGCGAAGATTCCCATGAAGGCAAACAGTGGAATCGGGAACAAGATGACTGTCATCACACTGAAGTTGCCCGCTCGTTTGAGCAGCGCATAGATCAATAGGGCGTATGCCGTATAGCTGGTAAAGCATAGCAGGCTAGCAAGGGGAGATGACCACATCTGTGAATTGATTGATTGTGTGACAACTGTCACCGCGCCCGTCAACCACCAGATAATCGCTAGTAAGCGTAGCGGCGTTGTAGAAGAAGCGCCAGAAGCGAAGCTTTTACTCCAGCCACTGACGAGCTGCCCAAAACCTTCCGGATACATGCGAAACGATAATACCCCTTCACCAGTTCGGTTACGTACAGGTTGCTGTTGTCTCGCCAATAAACTACCTAAACTGTGATTTTCGAGGATATGATGACGAATTGCCTCATGTCCGCCTGATTGAAAGTATGCATCCCGCGTACAAACAATACAAGGTCCGAATGCGCCTGTTGATCGGTTCCGGTTATGCTCAATGGGTCTCGGGTTTGCAACGGCAGCCAGTACCACGATGTTAAAAAATGCCGATAACGATTCATAGGGGCGCTTCATGATGTGATAGGGTTGAATGGAGAGAAGCCCGTTCTGCTCTAGTCCTGCCGCGGCCAGCTTCCATAGGCCTCCAGGTTCTATACAGGTATCTGCGTCTAAGAAAATAAGCAGATCACCGCTTGCGGCCCGCGCGCCATGCCAGCTCGCCCAGCTTTTGCCGAGCCAGCCGGGCGGCAGCTCGTCAGGGGTAATAATCCGAGCCGCGTAGGATAAAGCGACTTCTGCCGTACGATCCGTTGATCCATCGTCAACGACGATGACCTCGAGATCAGGGATGTGCTGCTCTTGGATGGATGGCAGCAACACAGCCAGATTCCGCTCTTCATTTCTCGCTGGAATGATGACCGAAATGCGGGGTAGGTTAGGGTTGTGACCCCTGGACGAAGAGTTACGATAATTCCCTTCCAGGGGAAGGATTTTGCCCAAGAGCCATGCCCCACAAATAAGTCCACCAAGCCACACAAACGTTGATGCGATCATACTCGTGGACCTCGACCAAACAAGAAGCGAATGCCTTTCTTCATGAATGCAAATGACGATTTCTTATACGGGTACCAGTTGATTTCGCGATTATGCCTGCCTTTCTTCACCATAATAGACTTGCTTTGACAAAAAGAAAGAAGTCCTTCCTCACCATGGGTGCGGCCGAATCCGCTCTGCTTCACACCGCCGAAAGGAAGATGCATGTTACTAATATTCCGAACAACATCGTTAATGACGCAATTGCCAGTCTCTAGTTGATCCGCAATTTTACGTCCGTTTGCTGCATATCGGGTGAAAATACTGGCATTTAGACCATAAGGAGAGTCATTAGCCAGCCTGATAGCCTCACTCACATCGTCAAATGCGAGTATGGGTAAGATAGGACCGAAGGTTTCCTCACGCATCACACGCATATCATTGGTAACATTTGTCAAGACTGTTGGTGGGAATAGTGGGGGTTCAGCATCTGGGGTTAACCCTCCTATTTCCACAATAGCACCACCTGAGACGGCATCTTGCAGCTGAGTTTGAACCTTCGACCAAGCTTCTATTGTTGTCATGCCGCCAACATCGGCCCATCGGCCTGCGATATCTTGTTGCAAGCTTCGTGTATGTCTCAGCACTGCTTCTAAGAACGGTTGATATTGCTGTCTATGTACATACACCCGTTCCACACTGATACAAGCTTGGCCACTATTTAGAAAGGCTCCCCAAACTGCTGCCGCTGCGGCCCGCTCGATATTCGCATCCGCGCACACGATCATTGGATCTTTGCCGCTTAATTCCATATCGCAAGGGATGAGATGCGCAGCTGCTCGCTGTAGAATGTTACGTCCTGCTTGTTCACCGCCAGTGAAGAAGATTTTATCAGGCTTCGCCTCAATCAGTCCTTCCACAATTTCGCTGCCACCTTGAATGACTTGGCAAAGTCCAACCGGAAAGCCTGCTTCGCTTAGTGTCGATGACAGCTTCGCGGCAACTCTGGGCAATTTCTCAGATGGTTTAAGCAGCACAGCATTACCTGCAATTAACCCAGAAATGACAGGCACTAGTGCAAGCTGCAAAGGGAAATTCCATGGTGTAATCACAAGTAAAACACCATAAGGCTCATGTACAACATAGGAGCGCGCCCCCACAAAAGCGATAGGTGTTCTCTTACGTTGGGTGCGTAACATCCGCGCTGCGCGTTTCTCATAGTAAGCGATGGCTTCTAAGGTGACATAGAGCTCGGTCATTAAGGTATCCATCGGTGTTTTGTGAGCTTCATGGGATAGGAGCTCGATCCATTCATCCATGTCTCGAACCAATAGCTGGCGAAGTTTAGCTAGTATACGGAGGCGTTCTTGAACCGTTTGTATTTTCCAAATGGGAAAAGCCCTCCGAGCCGCATGCATCGCAGCTTCCAGACGGCTCTGTTCATCGGTAGGTTCGTACGTGTTCGGCATGTTCATGTCCGTTCCTTCTTTCTGCTCGACATTCCAACCTTTGACATTACTTCTACAATAATTATACAATTGTGTATATGGTTTTGTCATCAGCATCGTTTCGGCATAATGACCAATGATGAGAGGATGTGCTCACTATGAGCAAAAAAATCGTAGTAATTGGAGGCGGCCTCGGTGGTCTGTCTTCCGCCATTCGCCTTGCGGCAGATGGACATCAGGTAACGGTACTCGAGAAAAACGAACGAGCTGGCGGTAAGTTAAATATGAGATCCGGGCAAGGATATTCCTTCGATACGGGTCCCTCTATATTGACAATGCCTTGGGTTTTGGAGCAGCTCTTTGCTTCTGCAGGCCGTCGTTTAGAAGATTACATGACATTAGTTCGTGTCGAGCCGCAATGGCGCACTTTTTTTGAAGACGGGGTAACCTTGGATATTACAAGCGATTTACCTCAATTGTTACAGCAATTCGAACAAATTTCACCTGCCGATGCGGCTGGGTTCCTCTCTTATTTGCAGTATAGCCAAAACATGTATCTCCTCAACACCAAAAGCTTCTATAACCGTAGTCTCTCTGGCTTAAGCGATCTTCGTCGGTTCCACTCTATGAAAGAACTGCTGTCTATGGATCCTTTAAGGACGATGCATCAGACGACAAATCGGTTTCTGAAGGATAAACATATTCGACAATTGTTTGATTTTTTCATTATGTATATCGGATCCTCGCCGTATGCAGCCCCCGCTGTTCTGTCACAATTAGTTTATGTGCAAATGGGACTTGGCATCTACTATGTTGAAGGCGGAATGTATCAGATTGCTGAAGGCATGCTGAAGCTGCTTGGCGAGCTTGGCGTAGAAGTTCGCACCTCCTCACCTGTTGCTCAGATTCAGACTCTAGGCCGGTCGGCAACTGGCGTTATTCTAGAGGATGGCAGCTTTGTGGACGCTGATCTCATTGTTTCTAATCTAGAAGCGATTCCTGCTCATCACAGCCTATTGAAACAACATCCTAAATCAGCGGAGCGTGCCAAAGATTTGGCCAAATACGAGCCAACGGTATCAGGGCTTGTCCTACTCCTTGGTGTGGATAAAGTGTATGAGCAGCTTCTGCATCACAATTTCTTCTTCTCGGAGGACCCTGATCGGGAATTCAACGATATTTTCGTAGAGGGAAAAGCTACGGCTGATCCGACTGTGTATGTCGGCGTTTCCAGCAAATCCGATCCGAGTCAAGCACCTCAGGGCAAAGAAAATCTCTTCGTGCTTACGCATGTTCCCCCGCTTAAACCTGGTGAGAGCTTCGTTTCCCAGAAAGAGGCGTACCGTGATCTCGTTCTGTCTAAGCTCGAACGCATGGGACTGACCGATCTCAGGCAGCATATTGAATTCGAGTATACATTTATTCCGGACGATATTCAGCAGCTGTATGGGTCTAATGGCGGCTCGATCTATGGGGTGGTTACGGACCGCAAGCTCAATGGCGGCTTCAAAATCCCGAGCAAGAGCGACCTCCTCGACAACCTCTATTTCGTCGGCGGATCAACGCATCCCGGTGGCGGCGTCCCGATGGTGACCTTGTCTGGCCAACTCACCGCAGATCTGATTAAAGAACATTTGAGCAGTGCAGAAAAATCAGTAATGTAATAGAATTGTCAACAAAAAAACGAGTAAACTCGTAGAGTCTGCTCGTTTTTTTGTTGATTACACATCATTAACGTTTCTGCTCCACGTACGCAAGTAGATTTTGGATCAGCATCGCAGCTTGCGCCCGATTCGATGTTTCTTTCGGATGAATGCCTTGATCATAACCTTGAATCAGTCCAAGCTTCACGAGTATCGCAACACTGCCGATGGCATAATCGGATATGATGGACGCGTCATTGAAGTCATCTAATACGGATTCACTGGTTGCTAGGCTTAATTGCGCCGCGCGCAGTGCCCGATCCGTTAGCACCATCATGTCTTCTCTTGTGATTGAGGCTTTGGGCCGGAAGTTGTTGCTTTCGTCCCCTTGTACAATGTCCAAACCTCTAGCCTGCGCCAATGCTGTCGTATAGTACAGGCCGTCCTGCACATCATCGAAGCTTTGACCTGCCTCGCCCTTGAGCTTCAGTGTCCGCATGAGCAGCACAACAAAATCAGCGCGCGTTATCGAAGCTTCCGGACTGAACATACGATCCGAGGTGCCGGTAACGATGCCGGCTTTTGCCAGTGCTTCAATGGCCTTAATAGCCCATTCGTAATTATCAAGATCATCGAATAAATAAGGACTTTTTATCGTAAAATTATGCTTAGCATCTATTTGAAGTGTCGCACTTGCAAGTGCCGAATCGACGGTCTTCACCTTGCTGATGCGCAGCTCAACTTGTCCATAGCGAATGGCTTCGAACTTCACTTTATATAAGATTTGATCACCGTCGATTCCCTTGACTTGACCAACACGTGTATGCGCAAGTTGAATGTGATTCTCCTTTTGAATAGGTCCAACCGAAAATCCGGATACCTCTGTCTTAGCTTCTATCAGTTTCAATGTTGTGGCATCCACATCCAAATTAATTTCAAAAGCATAGAGATCTTTGAGATGGCTCCCTTTGATCAGAACCTCCACCGTATCGCCTTTGGAAGGCGTATCATTCGAGACGGATAATGTATAAACAGGTTGCTTATCTACTTCCGTTGCCGCAGATGCGAAAGGAAGATTCATCGTAAGTAGGATCAGTAACGCCAAACAACGGGTACCCCATTTCCGCAAGCCCATTCGGATTTCCCCTTCTCCATCATAATGTGTATGGATATATAGCAGGAAAACCCGCCATGCAAGATACATTTCGTATCATGCATGGCGGAGTTTTACCTGTTGAATATTACATCAAACTATTGCAATATTTTTTGCGCAACCGCAGCCAAATCTTGGATATCCACTTGATTATCATTGTTATAATCTGCCTTCTTGTATTGTTCCCAATCTGGATCGGCAGAAGTTTTACCATAAGCCGCTGCAACAATGGCCAAATCGCCAATGGAGAATTTGCCATCTCCGTTCGTGTCACCAGGTGATCTGGTAATGACAGATCGAGTAAATGTTTGCAGCGCTGCATTCAATGTTGTTACGGCTTGCGCCACTTGTTGACGCGTCGCATCAGGGTTCGCAGCAACTGCTTTCGCTTGATTAATCGCAGTTTGCAGCGCAGCTTTCGCGCCGGCTTGATATTGACCAGCTTGTGTGCCTTCAACTGCCGCATCATGCGCAGCTTGTGCATCTGCAATTCGCGTATTAAGCGATGTAAGATCAACACTTGCTTTAATCGCTAACGGATGAGTAGCACCATCCATTTGCACTTCAATCCCTTGCCCATCCGCCAGCGTCAATTGCGATAGCGTAATGGCTGTATTCGCAAGGTCGTCTGGCGACTTCGCTTTCCAATGAAGCTTAATCAATTCGCCATTAGTGCTTGAGCCGCTTACATTGGCTGTGATCAAGCGAATTTTATTGGATTCCAGCTTCTTATCTACGAGGATTAAACCCTCTTTCACTGCATCTGCAGAAACAAATTCCAGCAGATTCCCATCGAAACCTAAAGTAATATCTTGTGCGTAGACACTCGTCGCAACCCCATTAACGACTAATGTTGTATCAAAGGATTGCCCGCCAGCAACCGCAGACGGTCCCGTCAACGATGTGCCAGCTGCTGTACTGCCAAATACATTGACTTCCCTTACAGACCACCAACTTGACGATGTTCCCGTTTGTACAACCTTGATATAACGGGCATTCTGCGCTGAGAAATTGGCTGTAACGACGGGTCCAGTGCCTGTTCCGCTGGCAATTGGACTGCCCCAGTTCGTGCCATCTGTAGAAACATATACCTCATAGCCACGCGCATAATCTTGACTGCTTCCAGTTGAGTCCATCACAATCTTATAAATGCTTTTAATCGCTTTCATATCCAGTGTGAAAGACTGCCCTGGAACCATCACCGCGCCTGTGCTCCAACGCGTATTCATGGAGCCATCAATTAGATTCGCCGGACCATCTCCGCTTGTCGGGGATGAAGTTGCTGTCCAGCCCGTGCGGTCCAACGGTTTGGCCGGTGTTGTTCCGCTTGCCGTATTGCTGGCTGCGGATACGTTGCCTGCCGCATCTTTTGCCTTAACCGTATACGTGTAGGCCGTTGCTTCAGCTAACCCTGTGTCATTATACGAGTTCGAAGCTGGCGTCGCGATAAGCACCCCATCGCGATACACTTCATAGCGAGCTACACCCACATTGTCTGTGGAAACATTCCAGCTCAAATTGATTTGGCTGCTCGAATTCACCGTCGCCGTCAAATTCGCTGGCACTGTTGGCGCAGTCGTATCTCCAGCGTCGGAGCCAACGAATTCCGTTACCGTTTGCCGCATCGCATCACCCGGTGAATTGGCATAAACGCTGCCTCCGGTTGAGTTGACAATATGCGTGATTTCGCTGCCAGGCGTTCCGTTCAACCAAATCGTTGTCGCATGGTGAATTTTCACACCATCCACTTTTGGCACTTCAATTGCGCTCTCGAGCTTAACAGCCGCATCTTTGAAGTAGGCATACACACCAAGGCCCCAAGCTTCATGACTGGTTACAGAATCAGCAACCTTATAAGAAGCATACCCCTTGACGGTTCCGTTTTGACTCATCCAAGCTGCTTGATTGGGAACATCATAAGGAATTTCCGATTGATAGAAGTAGACACGGCCGCCATTGCCATTCCACAACGTTTGATACTCATTATGGTGTTCATTAAACAGGCCATACAGAGTGACATTATTGCCATTCACGACAAGACCGTTCTTCGAAACGTTGTTCGTCCATGCCGCCCCAGCGCCATGGTCTGCGCGCCACAACCAGAAATGATCACCGATCACCTGATTGCTGTTAATCTTGAGCGCCACATCATTGGACCCCGCCGTAGCACCGCCTGTTCGGAAGAAAATATCATGCAGCGAAGTGGGATTAGCAGAATGATCCGCTGCGCTGCCGTTAGGACCAACTTCGAGAAGAGTAGCCGATGTGATGGGGCCTGCCTCATAAACAAGACCTGCAATCTTCACGCCATCGACGTCAGCAACTGTCATTATGGCCTTGCCCGTATCCGGTATTAACGTAGGCAGACCGAGACCGAGTACAACCGTATTGACATTATTGATACGAATTGTATCATTCAAGTGATAGATTCCCGGCGTAAATAAAAGATTCTTGCCCTGCCCTAGTGCTTCATTAATACTGGCCGCATTGGAAGTATCCGGACGCGCAATGTAGAACTGATCGATTCCAATCGATTGGCCTGGCGTCGAGCCATTTGCCCAGCTAACTCCCTGTGTATTCGTTTGAAGCGAGGGTACGAACACTTGGTACTGCCCAGCATCATTGATATACACGTAAGGTTTCTCACGAATAATCGGCGTTTTCTCGACTACCGTGTAAGGTGGATTCGGGAATTGACCAGCAGGCGGTTTGGCATCACCAACGAATACCATGTTCCAAACCCCGTTGGACCAACTGGCATACTGGCTGTTTCGCGTTAACCATTGCTGCTGTGAGGCTGGCACGATCGCGTTGTCTATAATGGAATCTGCGAGAAATCCTCCGCTTGCCCATCCAGCATTCCAATTCGCATCAAAATCAAACAATTGCAGCTCGCCCTTGATATGCAGCCTACGAAGAGGCGCAGCCTGTGAAACCGCGATTTGCGTTTTGCCGGTTGATGGCGCAATCGTCAGGTTCTCGATGGATCGCCAGAAATTCCGGGTCGCATTGCCGTTATCCCAGTCCGCATTCACGTTCAAACCGCCGTTAATCGTCACATCCCCTGGATTCTGCCCGAGCCCCGCCACTTGCGTGTTAAAACCAACATTGAAGTTAACATTATAGGTGCCTGGCTTGAACAAGAAGGCATCTCTTTCGCTTCCAAACTCGTTGGATTCTTGTCGGCTGAACACCGAATTCGTTATACCTTGAATGTCAGAGGCCGACATAGAAGGATCAAACACATACACATTGGGGCCAAAAATCGATGAGTTAGCCTCCGTAATCGGCGTAGCCGCCTTGGAAACGCCAGGAATCAAAAAACTAAGAGCAACAGCCATCACAGAAATCGATGAAACAATTTTACTTATCTTTCGCATCTTTTACCTCCCGTATAGTTAAATCCGTTCAGTTTCGTTTCTACTCTCAATGCGTAAGCGCTTGCATTATTAGTACTCGAAAACTCCTTTCCTTGTGAATCTGGCGTGTATTCGTAGTTGATAGAACCATCATAGAAAAATAACCCCCCTTTTGAAAGGGGCGAAATTAAGATTAAAGGGTTGGTTTATCAAGATTATGGGATAAATTAACTTATCATGGAAGGTTTTCAGCGTGCTAACGGGAAAACCTCCTGTGGATTTGGCGCTCATTTGGCCTTTTCCCTGCTGTTAAGGCTGTTTTTCAGCCTTACAGATGCCGATTCCTGTCCTCACTTAGCATTAGCGATGTTTTTCAGCGTTATCTCCGTGGATTCAGCACTCTTCTGGCCTTTTCCCTGCTGTTAAGGCTGTTTTTCAGCCTTACAGATGCCGTTTCTTGTCCTCACTTAGCATTAGCGATGTTTTTCAGCGTTATCTCCGTGGATTCAGCACTCTTCTGGCCCTTTCCCTGCTGTTAAGGCTGTTTTTCAGCCTTACAGATGCCGTTTCTTGTCCTCACTTAGCGTTAGCGATGTTTTGGAGCGTTATCTCCGTGGATTCAGCACTCTTCTGGCCCTTTCCCTGCTGTTAAGGCTGTTTTTCAGCCTTACAGATGCCGTTTCTTGTCCTCACTTAGCGTTAGCGATGTTTTTCAGCGTTATCTCCGTGGATTCAGCACTCTTCTGGCCTTTTCCCTGCTGTTAAGGCTGTTTTTCAGCCTTACAGATGCCGATTCCTGTCCCGCCTTAGCGTTAGCGATGTTTTTCAGCGTTATCTCCATAGATTCGGAACTTCCAGCTGCCTTTTCTGCCATTTCGCCTACCCAGTATCGCCTCTGATGGATCCTCGTCCCATTCACTTTCGCCGTGCTGCCACATCGTCCAAGCGATTAGTTACTCTCCCTCACAGCTACTCCCAGTGTTCTCCCAACCTGCTATTAAACTCCATCACCCAGACAAATTTCGGCTTCAAAGGATCGACGATCCGTAGACACACCTATTGCGCGTAGATTTGAAAAAACAATGCCTACTCGCCTACCCCGTATCGCCACTGATACCCACCCCACAACACCAAAAAACCGCCCAACAATCCACAGCATCACACGCTGCAGAAGTTGGTCGGTCTTTTCACTTATTTAAACCCCGTTAAAGCAATTCCCCGAATAATCTGTTTCTGGAAAACGAAAAACAAAACAATGAGCGGGATGACCGACAAAGAGGCGCCCGTCATCACCAACACCCAGCTGGCGCGATCTTTCAGCTCGCTGGAGAAATAAGAAATCCCTACCGGAATCGTCAAATGCTCCGGAGTTTGCGTGACGATCAGCGGCCAGATAAACGCGTTCCAGCTGCCTAAGAATGACAGGATGCACAAGGTAGCGAGCGCCGGCTTCACAAGTGGAACGGCAATGCGCAGCATGATGCTCCACTCGTTCATGCCATCGATTCGGGCCGCATCCAATAAGTCGCCAGGCAATGATTCCATGAACTGTTTCATCAGGAATATACCAAACGCCGAGATCAAGCCCGGGAATAAAATGCCCGCATAGGAATCCACCCACCCGAACTTGACCGTTAGCAAATACCAAGGAATGATCAACATTTCGGTAGGGACCATCAGCGTACTAAGGATCGCAACAAAAATCAGCTTTTTGCCGACAAAAGTGAATTTAGCCAATACATAGCCAATGATAGTATCAAAAAAGCAGACGCTTAACGTTGTAATCACAGCGACAACCAAGCTGTTCCGAACCCACTGGGTGAACGGGGTCTTTTTAAACACCTCCACATAATTGTCGAGTGTCAGCCCCGTCGGTATCACGCTTAGCGAGAAAGCATCTGTTGAAGCCTTCAACGACGTAGCGATCATCCAAACCAGCGGAAAAATCATCCCGATACTGCCCACACTCAATAGCAAATACCAAGCTGCTTTACGCAGAATCTCCGCCTCCTTTACTCATAATCGACTCGCCTGTTCAGCACTTTCATTTGGAGCAGAGACAACGAGAGAATCACTAAGAACAGGATGATGGTTGCTGCGGCAGCCTCCCCCATTTTAAAATGCTTAAAAGCCAAATTATAAATATAAAGCACCATAGAAATCGTGGAGTTCAGCGGCCCTCCGCCCGTCATATTTAAGATCTGTGTAAAAGATTGCAGGAAACTTATACTGGCGATGACAACCGAAAATACAATCACTGGATTCAGCAGGGGCAAGGTGATATGCCACAATCGCTGCCAACTATTCGCGCCATCAATGGCGGCAGCTTCCTCATAGGATTTGGGGATCGTCTCCAACCCTGTTAGGAAGATGAGCATTTGGAAGCCGACACTTTGCCAAATCATAACGGCTATGACGACATAGATCCCCTGGGAAGGTGAGCCGAGAAAGAGCTGCGGTTCCAAACCAAGCTTAATCAGCCAAGCATTCACAATGCCATTCTTCAACAGCGTCCATCGAAACACCCAACTAACAGCTACAACACTCGTAACATAAGGGATAAAATACAAGGTGCGAAATAAACCTTTGAATCGATTCACCCGCTGCAGCAAAAGCGCAATGGTGAGACCGGCCAGCAGTTGCACCGGCACACCAATCACAACGTATTTAACCGTGTTCCGCAAGGCAATGAGAAAAATCTCATCGTGAAACAGCTGAACAAAATTTTGCAGCCCAATGAAGGGCTTTTCTTCAGACAGCATATCCCACTCCCGCAGACTGATGTTGAATGAATACAGGATAGGCGCGATACGAATGCCTAGAAAAAACAATAATGGAATCAGCAAGCAGCTGTAGACGAAGACATACTTATGCCTGACCATTATTTTTTGTCCTGTTTGGCCCAATACTCGTCATATAACTTTTGCGTTTTGGCAACGAGCTCGTCATAAGCTTTTTCGTAGGGTACTTTGTTCAATACCACTTGATCGACGGCATCCGTAAAATAGTCTTTTTCCAACTTCTCATCTACAAAATAGTGCGCATGCGCATAAGACAGCTGGCTAATAAACGGTCCGAGTTTCTCATCCTTTTTATAGATATCTTGCAGAGCTACATCCTTCTTGGCTGGGAGTTCCCCAACCTTCTCAACCCACTGCTCCTGCACTTCTTTGCTTGTCAGAAATTGCAAGAATTTCGTTGCGGCTTCAAGCTTTTTGCCCTGCACGTTTTTGGTGATGGCATTCGCCCAGAAGGATACCTGTGTTGCTTTATCTTTATACGAAGGCAGAGGAGCAATGGCATAATTCAAGTTTGGGGCATCCTTTTTGATCCCGCCAAGCTGGAAAGATCCGTCGATCGTGATTGCCGCATGGCCGCCTTTGAACGCTGTAATATCATCATTGTAAAAGTCCTTGGTGCCCAATTGATGCACAAATGACAGGTCAATTAAATACTTGAATGCCTCTAGGCCCGCAGGCGTTTCTTTCCACAAAACCTTGCGTCGATCATCGCTGATATCTTTGCCGCCAGCCTGATAAACGAGCGCATCGCGGAACCAGTGATGCAGTTGAGCGTTCGGCTGCCAAGCTAGTCCTTCTACGACATATTGGCCGTTTTTATCCTTTTCCGTCAGCTTCTTGCCCTGCGAAACCAGTTCATCCCACGTTGCAGGCGGTTTGTTCGGATCAAGCCCAGCTTTGGTAAATAGATCTTTATTGTAAAATAAAGCGAGTGTCCGAACAGCTGTCGGAATCGCATAATATTTGCCGTTCAGCTTCGCTGTGTCCACGAACGGGAAGAACTCCGCCTTAATTTTATCCTCGGAGAAGGCGCTGTCCGGCAAAGGCTGCAGATAGCCGGAAGCTACGTATTTGGGCAGCCAGCCATAGTACAGATTGATAACATCCGGCCCTTTCCCCGCAGGAACGAGCGTGGCCACTTTTTCGTTGTATTGATCATACGGGAAGTTCGTCTGCTTGACTTCTATATTCGGATTTTGCTTTTGAAAATCGGCAATCAGTTTTGTGATCAGGTCGACCTTTGCAGGAAACTGATACTGCCAGTATTCGATGGTCACCTTTTCAGCTGGGCTGGCTGCGGTTGCTGCAGCGCTCTGAGTTGCGCTAGGACTAGTGCTGGTTGCCACTGACGTCGATGTTGGCTGACTGCCTCCTGCCGAGCATCCAGTTAACAAAATCACAAATCCCAGGGATGAAACGATCGTGCCCTTGGTCGTACGGTTATAGATTGTCATCTTTTTTCTCCTCCGCTTACAAGTGTTGGCTGATTGATCTTCAGCAGTTTTCTGGCATTATTCCCAAAAATAAGTTCGATGTCTGTTTCCGAAAAACGCAGATCCCTGGTAACCCTTACTTGATCCTGCAAGTAACGATTCACGAAACCTCGCGGAAACGCACTCGAATCTGTTCCAAAAAGAATGCGTTCAGGGCCAATCAGCTCGTACGTCTTGCGAAATAGCGTCTCCAGTGTCAATTCATAAGGACTCCAGCGAATCCATTGATTAGACCCCGAAGTATCAATGTGCACATTGGGGCAGCTCCAGCACAAATGCAGCAGCTCTTGGAAGTAACCGGCTCCAAAGTGTGGAATAATGAACGGAATTTCGGGATATTCCCTGGCCACATTAAAGATCGCTAAGGGATTAATGTTCAAGTGCTGCGCAATGCCCCCTGTATGACCTAATAGTCCAAAATGGATCAGCACCGGCAGCTTTCTTTCCGCCAAAAAGCGCCAAACCGGGGTCAGTTTCGGATCATGAAAAGGAAGCTCCACTAAGGGACCAAAGAGCTTATAACCTTTCAAACCAAGTTCGTCCACGGCTCTCTGGAGCTCCTCAGCCGCATTAGGCTCCTCTATCGAATGGTGGGCAAAGCCCGTCATGCGATCTGGATATTGCTGTATTTGCGCAGCGAGGTCATCATTGCTCCAGGCCGTAAGGAAATTGATCCCGCCAATCTGATGGCGATCCAATTCATCTATCCAGCGATCAACGAGCGGACGGCTGGCTTCCTCCTCTGAATCGGGCTGGTTGGGGAAATCCCAGGTGAGCCGCATGCGTTCGTTGCGCTCCGCTTTGTGAAGCTCAATAAATTCGTTGCGCGCCGCCCATGGCCATGGGTAAGGCAGGTGGGCGTGCAAATCAAACACTTTGAAACCATTTTTAAACAACATGGTATTCCTCCTTCTGTGTCTCTTGGTCATAAGGGTAGGTTTGAACAACAAAAAGGAGATGTGCCCTATCTTCTCAACAGAAGAAAACTCATCTCCGGGTGTCCGGTCAATTCTTATAGGAACAGCTTTTGAAGCTCGCGCTCAACGTCCTCTTGTGCGGCACGTATGGCTCTTCTTTTGTCGGTGAGCCAAGCTTTATCATCGTTCAATCGCTGTGTCTGTCCATTCAAGGCCCGCTCCACCTCATTGGCGTTGGGTCCTCCGATCAATGTCCTTACCTGGACGAAATGTTTGGCATTCAAGGCCAGCGCTAGTTTCTCCTCATTGAATGACAACTTCCGGCCAATGACCTCCAGCGCTGACTCGTTCAGTACACTCAAGGTCAAGAATCGTTTGTCATTGCCATTAACCAGTGCCTTGCGCACAGAATCACTGACAATATGATGGGCCGTGCGGAAGGAAAGCTTCTCCTCCCGCACCAAAGTATCTGCCAGCTCAGTGACCGTAGAGAAGCTTGCTTCTACCCTGGCCTCCAGCGCCTCCTTGTTGATCGATAGCGTTGCGATTACATTCGCCAATAGCCGATAGACCGACGAGAGAACGGCAAGACTTTTCCACGCGTATGGCTGCATATCGTCCTCCGTATCAACGATATCGCCGAAAGGTGTATTATGTATCATACTTAAAACCGTTTGTGTAAGACCAACACAACTGGACAAGAGTGACCGCATATGCTCAATCGAGACCGGATTTCGTTTCTGCGGCATGATCGAGCTAATTTGAACATAGGGCGCCGCCACCTGCAGCACCGCGAATTCCTGCGTGCTCCACAGCAGCAGCTCTTGAATGAAACGGCCGAGATTAATCGCTGCAAGCTGCACACTCGTCGCAATTTCACCGACATAATCGGCTCCGCTCACAGCGTCGTACGCATTCTCGATCAGACCATCGAAAGCCAGCAGCTCTGCTATCCGCTGCCTGTTAAGCGGAAATCCGGATGTCGTTAAAGCCGCCGCCCCCATGCTGCTGCGGTTGCAATTCGCATACGCACTTTGCAATCGGCGGATATCGCGACTTAAACTATCCGATACAGCTGCCGTATAGTGGCCTAACGTTGTTGGCTGAGCTTGCTGCGTATGCGTATAGCCAATCATGATCGTATCCACATGCGAACGTGCAAACTGCAGCAGATGCTCTTCCAGAAATAAGGCGGATTCCAACGTATGCAGCAGCTTTTCTCTCAGCGTGAGCCGATAAATCGCGATTCCCATATCATTGCGGCTGCGCCCGATATGCAAATTGCCTGCTGCTTCACCAGCCAACAAGTGAAGCTCCTGCTCCACTTCAAAGAATAGATCCTCAAATTCGCCTGTATAGGAAGCTTCGCGAAGCCGCTCGGCATCTAACGCTTGCAAGGCGCGTCCAATGGCGTCGGCATCTTGTTCATCAATTAACGACTGCTCGCGAAGCATAATCAAATGGGCTCTGTGAATGTCCAGCATAGGGCTTAGCAATTGCTCTTTGGCGTGGTCGTAGGCAGGGCTTAACACCACTTCCGCATACGTCTTTCCTGGGAAAGCATGATTCTGATCTAATGCCGGAGCTGCTTGATTAGGCATCGGAAACTCCTCCTAGTTGAGAATCGTGCGCAAGAATTCAATAATGGCTGTTTGCTCCTGATTTCGTTCTTTGGGACGCTGCTCTTTCAAATAAGCAAGAAAAGCTTTGCGCACATCTTCATCTAATTCAGCAAGCGCTAGATCCCGTCCTTGCCACTGCGGATGCTGCTCCCAAAATTCATCTTTCCAATCTCGAATGCGAGCTGTTATCACATCAGGGCGTTCAATGAATACGCCAAGCTCCTCCCCCGCTTCATCAAAAAAGACATACGTAGGAATATGATTTTTTCCATCCTCTTGCAAATAAGCAGCGGCAATATCTTGGTTATCCGGGTCACGCAGCAAAATATGCAGCTTCAGCTTGCCTGTCACTTGTTCAATCTTGGCAAACAGCGGCAAATTAGCAACGACATCTCCACACCAATCATGAGCCAAAACCAATACATGAACAGGCTCGGCAAGCCCTGCGAAATAGGCAAGCTCCTGCTCGCTTAATACATAATGATCGTAATTGTCCTGCAGCCTGTCGACATTTACTTGGGCATTTCCAATAAATTGCGGGTACGTCAAAGCTTCCCTAAACGCTCTTTCCCTGCGTTCTTGCGAAATGCCCGTTACTTTTTGAATACTCATCGGTCATCCTCCTGCTGTCAATTTGTTAAATTCCAATTTGTTTACTTGGTTATTAACCGAATGGTAACACCGGCCCCCAAATTCTGTCAAATAGATCTTTTCTATTCAACCTTTATCGAACACATTCCGTATGCTCGTCATTTCCCCACTCATCCCACGAACCCTCATAGGGGCGAATATCTGGATAACCCATTAATCGTAAAATAAAATACGTATGCGCTCCCCGCTGATTCGATTGGCAATAAGGAATAATCGTATGGCCTGGTCGCACGCCTAGCGTTTCGAATTCTTGTTTTAATGTTGTATAATTCTTGAAATGCACAACACCGTTGCCGTCAGCAGGGCCTAGCGCATCCTTCCACTCTTTATGGATCGCCCCATTGATATGGCCGCCCTTCCGATTCGTACGCTGATCGGCCCCCGTATACTCAAGCGCTGAGCGAGCATCCACTAGAATGGCGTTATCCACACCATTTTGTATACTTTCTTTGGTAACGACTAGCTGATCTTGAGCAGCCAAATCAATCCTTCCTTCTGCCACCTCTGCCGCTTGTGTCGACACCGCATTGCCTGCTGCGAGCCAAGCTGTGTAACCGCCGTGAAGCAACTTTACGCGATCCTTCAGTCCGAAATATTCCAGCACATAGAAGATGCGCGTCGCAAATACACCCGCTCCATCGTCGTACACGATAATCGTTGTATCCCTGCTAACTCCGCGTTTCTCAAGTTCACGTTGAATCATCTCTGGAGCAGCGAAGGCAGGACGCTCTGCATCCTTCACTACCTTCACAGGCAAGCTGATAGCTCCAGGGATATGCCCGGATTCATAGCCTTGCGTTCGCGTATCCAAAACAACGATATCTGGGTTGCTGCTGTTATCTTTCACCCACTGGGCATCGACCAGCAAATGTTGGTTAGGATAATCGGACTGTTCGTACTCATTCTGAATGGTCATATCTGATTCCCCCCTTTACTCCCTATTATAGACCTAAATTCTCACGCAATGTACGGCCTGTATAGGATTCCGGGAACAAGCCTCTTCGCTGCAATTCCGGTACGACTAGGTCCAGAAAATCCTCCACGCCCCCAAATGACAGCTGAGGCATCACACTAAAGCCATCCGCCGCACCGGTCGTATACCATTCCTCCATCACGTCGGCTATTTGCTCGGCCGTGCCGGCTATGCAGAGCTGGCCATTGCCGATCCAATGTTTCGTCAAAAATTCCCGCAGCGTCAGCTGCTCCCTTTGCACAATGTTAAGCACCATTTGATAGAAAGTTTGATACGCATTGACTTGGGTTGATTCCGGCAGTTCAGGGAAAGGGTCATCGAGCCCATACACCGAAAAATCGATCCCCAGCAGGTTGGATAAGGACATCACGGAACGTTCGATGGAGCCCAGCTCACTTAGCTCACTTGCCTTCTCCCTGGCTTCAGCTTCCGTTGCCCCCACGATAACATGCAAACCAGGTAAAATTTTGATGCTGCCCGGAGAGCGCCCCTCCTTCGCCGTCCTTGCTTTCACATCTTGATAGAAAAGCCTAGCCTCCTCAATCGTATGCTGAACCGTAAAAATAAGCTCGGCATAGCGCGCAGCCAAATTCTTTCCTTCGTCAGAAGCGCCTGCCTGCACAAGAATAGGCCTGCCTTGCGGCGGACGCATAATGTTAAGAGCACCTCGCACCGTAAAGTAGGTCCCCTGATGATGAATATCATGGACCTTATTGGCATTCGCATAAATCCCCGACACCTTATCTTGAACAAGGGCATCTTCTTCCCAGCTATCCCAAAGCTTGAGCACGACATCGGCGAATTCCTGTGCCCTCGCATAGCGGTGTGAATGGGACGGCAGCTGCTCCATCCCGAAGTTATGCGCTGTTCGCTGCACCCCCGTCGTCACCATATTCCACCCCGCGCGCCCGCCGCTAATATGATCAAGCGATGCGAACAATCTCGCCACATTATACGGTTCATTGAAGCTTGTAGACATGGTAGCGATCAATCCAATGTTCTCTGTCACCGCCGCAATAGCAGATAATAACGTTAACGGTTCAAAGCCAAATATGGGGCCATGCTGAACAGCCTTGACTTCAACCGACAAGCCATCCGCCAGAAAAAGCGAATCAATTCGCGCAGCCTCCGCCTTCTGCGCCAGCCGCTGGAAATGCTTGATGTCATGGATCTCCTCAACTTTGGTGCTCGCATGACGCCATGCTCCCCGATGTGATCCGGCATTATGCAGCATGAGATTCAGAATCATTCTTCCATTTGTTTTACTCATAATCATCACCTTTGCCTGTAAATGGAATGGACTTTCAGAGTGAAAAGAACCCTCGTGCTTTAATTGTAAATATTTCCACCGACTTTGTAAACAAAGTTTAGTGGAATAGTCGGAATTAAATTAGAGGAAGCGCATTTGTGCTTCCTCTTCGGTAAGAAAACGGCTTTGCCGCCCTGATCAATCAGCCTCTTAGTAGCGAAAAAACCTGTTAAGGGAACTAGAGGACGCTATATAGGCAAATAGCAGGGATGCTGGGGTATTAGCGGAACTACAGGGTCTTATTTCCACGAAAAACGCTGAATTTGCCTTGGAAACAGCAAAATAGCGGATTGTAGTTCCCTAACCCCTGCGATATGGATACTTTTGGCTAGAATAGCGGACTGTAGTTCCCTCCCTCTGTTCGCACAGGTTGGCTTGAGTAACTCCGCGTTCACTCCAAATCATATAAACTCTTATATATTAAGAAATTTAGTTGCTTTCCCTCACAGCTTCTCCCAATGCGGGAAGGATCATATATCTTCCCCCTAATTCCACAGGGAATTGAAGGAGTGGATTGTCCGCCGATTGACGAGCCAGCATGCGGCCAGCCTCATTGGTTACCGCAAGAGGCACTGCGCTGCGTATCGTGCAGGTTCCACTCTGCGCAGCAAGCAGCGCGCCTCGGGCAAGTACGCCATCATGCCACGCGATGTCGACTTCATATCCGCCGCGGGCGCGCAAACCGCGGACACGCCCGCTTGGCCAAGCGCTTGGCAGCGCGGGGAGCAGTACAATCTCATCCCTGTGGGATTGCAGCAGCATTTCGGCTATCGCAGCCGTCGCGCCGAAGTTGGCATCAATTTGAAAAGGCGGATGTTCGCCAAACAAATTCGGATGCACAGCATGGTCCAGCAGTGCGACAACATTGGCATGCGCCTGGTCGCCCTCATTCAACCTCGCCCAGAAGTTGATGATCCATGCGCGGCTCCAACCCGTATGACCCCCGCCGTTGGCAAGCCGTCTTTCCAGCGTAAGGCGTGCTGCTTGCGCCAATTCAGGCGTATGATGAATCGTAATCTGCTCGCCTGGATGCAGAGCAAACAAGTGAGAGATATGACGATGACCAGGTTCCAGCTCCTCATAATCTTCAGCCCATTCCATCAACTGCCCGTGCTGACCTATCGCAGGCTTAGGAAGACGCCCCCTTGACTCCGCCACTTGTTCGAGGAACAAGTCATCTTCGCCGAGCAGCCGTCCTGCTTCCACACATGCCCCAAAAAGCGCATGAATGATTTGCGAATCCATCGATGGACCAATGCTGAGACAGCCGCTATTGCCACTAGGCAAACGGTACGTGTTTTCTGGCGAGAGGGATGGAACGGTCACAAGGCGACCCTGCTCATCCTCCACAAGAAAATCAAGAAAGAACAGCGCCGCTTCCTTGAGAATCGGATACGCCCGTTTACGGAGGAACTCCTTGTCCAAATTAAATCGATAATGCTCCCACAGATGCAAAGACAGCCAGGCGCCGCCCATTGGCCAAAAGACAGCCGGCACATAGATGCCGCAAATGTCCGTCTCCGCCCATAGATTCGTCGC
Source organism: Paenibacillus marchantiophytorum (assembly GCF_014640555.1). GTDB lineage: Bacteria > Bacillota > Bacilli > Paenibacillales > NBRC-103111 > Paenibacillus_E > Paenibacillus_E marchantiophytorum. The sequence continues at coordinate 32,454 of NZ_BMHE01000011.1, forward strand.
ATGATGCGCTGTGAAGCCGCGGGCACCGTAGATCTCCTTGGCGGTCTTTCGCCCATTCTCGCACAGCCGATCCAGAAGGTCGAATACGGGTTCGTGGCATTCCGCTAGATTGCAAACTTCGGCAGGCCAATAGTTCATTTGCAAATTAATATTCAAATGAAAGTCGCTTTCCCATGGGGGCGTATGACTTTCATTCCATATGCCTTGCAGATTAGCGGGCAACGAACCCGGACGGGAGCTCGCCATGAGCAAATAGCGGCCGAATTGAAAAAACAGCACTTCCAATCCATGATCTGATTCCCCAGCCCGTATCCGCAGCAACCGTTCGTCAGTAGGCAGCTCAGACCCCTCCTCATCAGGCGCATCGATCTCCAACTGAACGCGCTCAAATATCGCGCGATGCTCAGCATCATGCGCTTCGCGAATCGCCTCAACCCCCTTGGCAGCAGCCGCTTCAACACGCGAACAGCATATCGCAAGCGGATCTTCATAACGAAACGTTGTCGCCGCTGCCACATACAAGGTTACGCAATCAGCAGACTCCACAGAGAGGTAATCACCGATGATTCGTACCGCGCCGCCCTCTGCTACAGCATGCAGCACGGCTGAATAGTGGACGCCATCAGGCCCGCATTGACCGCACATCTGAATGCTGTCAGCCCCCTTTCGCCCTGTCGTTCCCTCGAAAGGACGCCGACTCAGATTAGCCGCGAAGCTCAGCGCTCCAGGCCGATCTGACGTAAGCCTAACAACAATCACATGATCCACCGTGCTGGCCATTATTTCCCTTTGATACTTCGTATCTCCCAATCTGTAGGACACTTTGATAATGCCCGACGCCAAATCCAGTTCCCGCACATAATCATGGACGTCCCCATCCATGTCGCCAAAATACAAGTGGATATCCCCCAGTGTTTGATAAGGAGCCAAATACTTGGGCGCCGCCGTCAACGCCATCCGCGCCAAATATTCCGCATCTTGCGGGCGGCCTTCGAACATCAAGCGACGAATTTCTTCCAGATGTTTGTGTGCGTCAGGCTGCTCTCTCGTCTTAGGTCCCCCATACCATAGGGAATCTTCATTGAGTTGCATCCGCTCTTCCTTGATCCTGCCGAATACCATAGCGCCCAGCCGTCCATTCCCAACAGGAAGTGCTTGCACCCAAGCGTCAGCAGGCTGTTTGTACCATAGTTTCAAATCTTGCGCGCACATGAGAATCAACCGTCCTTTTTGGCTGTATGGTGAAAGCTGAGATTGCGTAGTGAAACTTACCCATCCCGCTGGGTAATTTCAATATGGACGCCGCTTACTTGAACAGTTGGAATTCGTATAATTGCCTTATGAGTCGTGGTAGCCCTAAGAGAAAACCCGACAACGCCTAAATTACGGCACGATCGGGTTGAATGGTTGTCGACTTTCTTACTTCGCTTTCTCTTTGTAGAAGTCGTTTGTTTCTTTAATATGCTGTTGGAAGCTTGTATCATCTTTAAATTGTTTCACGAATTTGTCCCAGTCTTCAAGGGAGTTTTTGCCAATGATGACGTTCACGATCATATCATTCAGCTTCTTATCCCAGTCTGCGCCTTTTTCTTTGAATGCTGCAGATTTCATCAAGCCGTAAGTCGGATCTGGCATGGAACTAATTGCATCGATTACTTTTTTGTTTTGTTCAAGCACGTCAGTTGGAATGCCGGACATTTTGGCTCTGGAATACTTATCGAAGTATCCGGTTACCCATTGGCCTGTCGTATCGCCCGAATAGCCTTTTTTCTTGCCTTCTTCCGTTTGCTCAACACTTCCGTCTGGCTTCACTTTATAATCAACATCATTAATGCCATATGCAGCCAAGTTGTATCCTTCAACGGATGCCGTATAGTCGTAAACTTCAAGAATTTTCTTGAGTTTCGCCTCGTCCACGGATTTTTTATTGATTAAGAATTGTCCGTAATAGCCGCTGGCTTGCTCATAGTAAGCTTTGCCATCTGCCGCTTTTGGCATTTCAACCGCAATAAGATTAGCCTGTGGATTTACTTTTTGCAGTTCCACGTTGTATTTGTAAGCATCAATGACATTTGCAATCGCCACGCCTGCTTTCCCCTGCACGAGCATATCTTTAATTTGCGCTGTTTTTAGGACAGGGAAATCAGGTAGAATGCCTCCAGCTTTGTATGTTTTATTCCAGAACGTCAACGCGTCTTTGGCTTGGGACGTCCACCAATAAGGGACTATACTGCCGTTCTCATCCTTCCACTTCGTTCCTGTTCCAAACATGGAGAGCACATAGCTGGAAGGCCCTGGAGAACCAGGCATAACAGCGCCGTAAGTATCGGCTTTGCCATTGCCATCGGGATCTTTTTTGGCGAATGCCTCGAGAACTGTGTACAGCTCATCCATCGTTTTGGGCTGCTGCAAACCAAGCTTATCCAGCCAGTCTTTGCGGATCAGCAGTGATTCATGGCCGTCCAGCGGCCGAACACGTGGAAGCGAGTACAATTTGCCTTTCAATGAGGCGTTCTTGTATACGTTCTCCGGATATTTGGCCAAATTTGGGTAGTTTTTAATATAAGAACTCAATTCCCAGAAAGCACCTTGATCAATGGCATTCAGGAACGCAGGCGTTGCATTGAAATCTTCCACGAAGAGGACATCCGGCAAGTCGCGAGATGCGAGCAGCGCATTTAATTTCTCCGAAATTTGAGCGGATGGAATCCAGCTCAGGTTCAGATTGACATTCAGTTTCTCATTCAGCTTTTTGACAGCTTCCAGTTCTCCCGTTGGTGCCGCTGCGAAAGCTAGTGTCGTAATCGAAATGTTCGTTGGCGCTGCCGGTTTGCTGCTTGCTGCGCCTGCCTTCGTTTGTCCTTCATTCGTTCCTTTGCTGCAAGCCGCCAAGGAAGCGACCAGTCCTGCTGCTGTTAAGATGACAGCCATTTTTTTAACCATTGGTTTCATGTAAAGACCTCCCGTTATATGATTACTATACTATCAAATCAAACGTCCTGTCGCACGGTCATCTCGAACCCGCCTCACCCCTTTCAAAGCGGAAACCATTATCCTTTCACAGAGCCAACCATCATGCCTTTGACAAAATATTTTTGCAAAAACGGATATACCATTACGATCGGTAAGGAAGAAAGGACGACAGCAGCCATTTTGATGACTTGCGGCGGAACGGTTCGTTCACTCTCCAGCATCGCAGCCATGGAAGGATCGGCCATTTGTGAAGCTGAGATCAGCAGCATTTGGAGCAGTACCTGCAGCGGACGCAAACTGTCACGATTGATGTAAAGCACTCCGCTGAAGTACGTATTCCAGTAGGCTACTGCGTAAAATAAGCCGAAGGCGGCAAGCGCCGAAACTGAAATGGGCAGCATGATGCGAAAGAACACGCCGATATCCGAGCAACCATCCATTTTGGCTGCTTCCTCCAATTCGTCCGGGATTTCCTGATAAAAGTTTTTCATCAAAAAGACGTACCATGCGCTAGTCAAAGCCGGCAAGATCAGCGCCCAAATGGAATCCATTAACCCCAAGCTGTCTACGAGCAGGTAGTTAGGAATCATCCCCGGATTAAAGAGCATCGTCATAAGGATGGCGACAAGGAAAAACTTTTTCCCTTTTAAGCGTTTGCGTGATAGTACGTACGCCAATGCGCTCGTTACAATTAAGCTTACTAAGGTGCCGAACACCGCCAGAAATCCGCTGACCCCCATAGCGTGAACGAAGGCATTCGTTGAGAAGATGTACTCGTACGCTGACAAGCTCCACTTCTCAGGAATCAGGACCAGCGACTTCGTCAAATATTCGGTAGGGTCGGCAAATGAAATGATAACGACATATATAAAAGGCAGCAGCGTTACCAGCCCGACTATCGTCAATACGGTATAGTTCAGCGCATTAAAAATTTTGGCTCCCATGCTTTTATTCATCTTAGTAAAGTCCCTCCTCTCCGAATTTCTTGGCTAGACGGTTCGCCGAGACGACCAGAATAAGCCCTACAACTGATTTGAAAAGCCCTGCGACTGTCGCGTAACTGAACCGTCCTTGTTGAATACCAACGCGGTACACATACGTATCAAACACGTCTGCAACTTGAGCAACCGGTCCGCTTGCCATCAAATAAATTTGTTCGAACCCTACGTCCATCACTTGTCCTAAACGTAGGATGAGCAGCACGATAATCGTGCTTTTGATGCCGGGAATCGTTACATTCCTCATTTGCTGCCATCTGGTAGCCCCATCAATCTGCGCCGCTTCATACAGCTCCGAGTTGATGCCCGCAAGCGCTGCCAGGAAAATAATCGTGCCCCAGCCCGCTTCCTTCCATATGCTCTGCGCCGTCAGCATCGCCCAGAATAAATTCGGCTCCGTCAGGAATTGAATTTTTTGCCCGCCAAACTCCACGATCAATTGATTGACAACGCCGCTGCCTTCACCGAGAATCAGGAAACAAATTCCGACGATAATGACCCATGACAGAAAATGCGGCAAGTAAATGACCGTTTGTATGAATTTTTTGAAAGCCAGCTTCCTCACTTCATTCAGCAGCAGTGCCACCACGATCGGTATTGGGAAGAAGAAGACGATATTCAGCAGGCTGATCGCCATCGTATTGCGGAACAGCAGCATGAAATCCGGATTGCCAAAAAACTCTGCAAAATACTTGAATCCCACCCATTCGCTATCCCAGAAGCCCAAATAGGGAGAAAAGTTCTGAAAAGCCAGCAGTAACCCCCACAGTGGGACATATTTAAAAATAAGGAAAAATAAAAGTCCTGGCGCAGCCATTACATATAAATATTTGTCTCGCTTCAATGCGACCTGCCATTCCTGCACCCAAGTTTTCTTGGGATGCGCGCCTTCGCTCCGTCCAGCTGGCAGCGCTTCTTGAAGCCGTTCCAATTGACTATGCGACAATGTCATCACCTCTCGTTATGTCGTTTGCATCTCGCCTTCTTGCCTGAAACGATCGTACATGACCACAAGCCATGCGGACAATGACCAATTCTTAACCGCATTCTGCGCCCAGGCAAAAAAAGAGGAACCCCGCAGCAGCGGGGCTCCTCTTGCTATTTGTCACTTTTTTTGCCTCTCAATACACGTTGGAACAATAAATGTGCATCCTAGTTTTCGCTGTCTGCTCCCCGATACTGGCCTGGAGTAACACCGATATGCTTTTTGAATACACGAATGAAATTTTTCGTCTGGTAACCCACTCGCTCAGCGACATCGGAAACCGATAAATCAGTCGTATTCAACAGCTCAATGGATTGATCAATGCGCGTTTTCGTCAAGTACTCAATAAAAGAGACGTCCATGTTCTTTTTGAACAGCTTGCTCAAATAATGCGGACTCAAGCCGCAAATTTGCGCGCATTGATCAAGCGATAGATCGAAGTGATAGTTTTCCTCGATGTAGCGAACCACTTTCTGAATTAATTGCTCATGCTCCTGATGCTGTTTGCCATGCACGAAAGCTACAATGGGTTCAACCAAGCACGCTTTGAACCAAGTGTTCAATTCTAGAATGGTGCTGATTTTGCGAATGTGCAGATAAGGATCTGAACTCTCTTCTCCAAACAGTTGATTCGTATCCAGTCCCAGTAGGTAAGCAGTGCGAATAGCTGCCGTGAGCAGTCGATAGTAGGACATCTGAATCAACTCCGGCTTATGAATCGCCTCCTCCATCGATTTGGCGAATTCATCCATCATGCGTTCTGCTTCTTCCCGGTCGCCAAGCTGCAAGGAATTCTCGAAATGCGTTTCGATTTCCAGTGGATAACGATAATGGATCTCCGAATGGCCGCTGCCGCCGGTATGGGCGATCACCTGATTACCCCCGACGATCATGCGGGAACGGACAGCGAGCAGCGCCTCCTCGTATAATTCAGGCACTTCGCCAATTCTCTCGCTTTGTCCGCTTAGACCAATCGTCACCGATAATCTTAGGTAATCGGATACAAGCACCCGCAATCTTTCGGAGAAAAGTTTAATGCTCGAATCTCCCTCTTCCATCTGCATCGGATCACGGAATAACCAGACAGCAACCTGATCGTTCAGCAGATTAATGACGATGCCTTCCATTTCCTGCGCTTGCAGAAGTTCACTGACGATATTCTTCACGGCGAAGACGATTAAATCCCGATCATTCTCCTGAAAGCGCACCCCGCCATCTGTTTGCACATCGAAGGCTATCACGATCACGCTGCTTTCTCTCTCGGCAGGCACATCATACCTGCGCAGCATGCCCGCAAGCTGATCCGGAGAATAGTGAAGAAACCGCCCTTGCAGGAGCTGCAGCGCAAAAATTTCGCGAATCAGCGGCAATTGATCACTAAGCTGCTGCTGCAAGTCATTTGCCGTAGAACTAAGTTCCGCCCAACGTTTATGCATGAAGCCAACTTCATCCGCCTCAGCGTCATCCGCTTGGCCCCCTTTGACATGAGCCACGAGATTCTGAATCGGTCGGTACACCCGCCGCGTCCCCCACAAGGCGAATAAAGCTCCGAACACAAGGCAGACGGCAACAATAATCAGTGTGATGGTCGCGATACCGTTCGATTTGGCATTCAATTGCTTGATTGGCACCATATTAATGTACTGCCACTTGTTATAAGAGGAAGTAATGGAAGTAACCATGTAGTCCGTCTCATTGTAGGCAAATGCAAACCGCTGCTCGGAACCCTTCTGAGCAACCAAATCAAACAAGCCTTGCGGCACCTCGTCACTGCCTATTGAAGTAACCAGTTGCCCCTTCGCGTCCAGAATAAACATCTGCTCTCCGTCATAGCTGATAAATCGGTTCATGATGTTTTGAAACTGTGCTTCATCGATACGTATGAACAGCAGTCCGATCGGATGCTTGGCTAGAAGCGGCGCCTTCGCAATTAACGTTACCCCGTTCACATTGTAGCCAGGCAAAGCTGGATAAGGACCAATCACCCATTTGAGCTGATCTTCTGAGTCAAGCTCCTTCTGCAGGGCATCGCGTTCCGGTTGGCTCTCAATTTTGCGGCCGCCATAGATCGGAGAGGTTAAATAGCCTTCATCCGGCACGTAAATCGCGACATCCCCCGCCTCTTTGTTCCCGCTCATCAGCGCTGATAATTCGCGGGCAATACCGGAGTAAAGACCGGAATAATTGGTATTTTTCAACTCCGTTAGATTTGAGCTAAAAAAAGTGCCCAGCAGCATTTGAATGCCGTTGTTCTGTATGCGATCCAATGTCGAATCTATGGTGGCCGAGACGTTATTGAGAATCCGCACATTCGATTGATTGACTTCACTTTGCACCGCCGAGGCGGAATATAAATAGCTGCCTATTCCAACAACAAGCACAGGGATAATCGCCACGAATAGAGCCAACGTTACCATGTTGCGAAACATCGTTTTACGCTGAAAGAAGCGTTTCCATTTGTAGTTAAGTACTTTGCGCAGGACGATCACCTCGCTAACAGATTAATGAGCATTTTAATCGGTTAGCGGCTTAAAATCAATCATTTTTTGCAACACCACTTATATAGTGTGTCACATATAATTAAAACTCTCTATTTCAATGATAATTCATTGCTATTTAATTATTTTAACATTATATATTGTGTACTATATAGTTATATGTTACATTAATGACGTACTAATTAAAGATTTGGGGGATGGAGATGCGAGTTGGAATTAGTGGAACAGGCAGAATAGGAAGACTGTGTTTGAGAAAGGCTTTAAGCGCGAAACAACAGGATTACGAAGTAATCGCAATCAACTCCACAAGTCCCATTCATGTTCTTGCCCATTTGTTGAAATATGATTCGGTTCATGGGACTTGGGATGCAACGATTGAAGTGCTGCATGACAACTTCATCCAGATCAACGGACAGCAAATCTCCGTCATCAGTGAAAGAGAACCTGATTTACTCCCGTGGAAGGATTACGGCGTTGAATTGGTCATAGATGCAACCGGAAAGTTTAATCATCGGCATGGCGCTGAGCGGCACCTATTCGCCGGAGCCAACAAAGTTGTGATCACGTCACCTGGGACGAACATGGATCTGACTGTTGTCATGGGCGTAAACGAAGATCGATATGACCCCAAGCAGCATCACTTGCTATCTGCTGCCTCCTGTACGACCAACTGCATCGCACCCATTCTACATATTCTCGATGAGGCTTTTGGCATTAAGACTGGATTTATGACAACGGTTCATGCCTTCACGAATGATCAAAATCACTTGGATAACCCGCATAAAGATCTCAGGCGTGCCAGGGCCTGTACGAATGCCATTATTCCAACTTCAACCGGCGTTGGGAAGGCGCTAGTAGATGTCATTCCTCATCTCGCTTCCCATATTCAAGGCGTATCTATTCGAGTGCCGACGCAAGATGTCTCACTGCTCGATTTTCAGGTCACAGTCGGCCGCAAAGTACAAATCGAAGAAGTGAAGCATGCCATCCAACAAGCGATTGCCGGGCACATTGGCACGTATGTGGACTACAATGAATTACCTCTAGTTTCTGTCGACTATATTGGAAACGAGAAATCCGCCATCATCGATGGGCTTAGCATTATGACGAATGAAGACCAGATCAAGCTGCTGGCTTGGTATGACAATGAATGGGGTTATGCGAACCGAGTCCTTGATTTCGTATCCTATATCTCTCGCGCAGAAAGCTTAAATTCGAAGGAGGAAAAACAATGTCTAACACAAACGATGTAAAATTGGCGGCCATCCATCGCTATGATCTTGGTGTTATTATTTGTAAATCGTGCAATGAAGTGATTGCAACCTTGCCTACGAATGGATATAAAAAGTTTTATAGTTTGTGCTGCTCCATCACATGCATAGAAAAAAATAAGGAGGAGAACAAACGATGAGCAAGACGCAAGTAATTCCCTTTCAAGATGGCCATGCTTCAATGAAAGCTTTATTAGGAGGAAAAGGAGCCAATCTAGCTGAAATGACACGTGCTGGCCTTCCCGTTCCTCCGGGTTTTACGATTACAACCGAGGCATGCTTGGCTTTTTTCAAAACGGGGAATCGGATCTCTGACGAACTATACGAACAAATGACAACCGCCCTCAAACAGTTGGAGAAACAGAGAGGACAATCGTTCGGAGATGCCATTAATCCCCTGCTCGTTTCCGTACGTTCCGGTTCTGTCTCCTCAATGCCGGGAATGATGGATACCATTCTAAATCTCGGGCTCAACGATACAACCGTTCAAGGATTAGCAAATCTTACGCAAAATGAAAGGTTTGCTTACGATTGTTACCGTCGTCTGATTCAGATGTTTGGCAATGTGGTTCTTAGCATTGAATCCCGCCATTTCGAGAAGCTTTTGCACCATTTGAAAGAGACAGCTTGCGTAGAACAAGATCAGGATGTAACAGCTGAGGGATGGAAAGCGCTTATCGAAGCTTACAAACAATGCATCCTAACGCAAACTGGCCGGGCTTTTCCACAAAATGTCTACGAGCAGTTGCGAATGGCCGTTGAGGCTGTTTTTAAATCCTGGAACAATTCAAGAGCTCAGATTTACCGCAAAATGAATCGGATTCCCGATGAACAGGGTACGGCCGTTAACATTCAGAGCATGGTTTTTGGCAACATGGGCAGTAATTGCGGTACGGGGGTTGTTTTTACGAGAAACCCTTCTACGGGTGAGAATACGTTCTTCGGTGAATATTTGATCAACGCACAGGGGGAAGACGTCGTAGCAGGTACAAGAACGCCGCTGGCGATCCAAGCGCTGAAAAGCGAAATGCCGGGAATCTATGAGCAGTTGTTTACAGCCTCCAAACAGCTTGAGAAGCACTACAAAGATATGCAGGACATCGAGTTTACAGTGGAAAATAATAAGCTTTACCTGCTGCAAACACGCAATGGAAAACGAAATGCCCAAGCCGCGCTGAAGATGGCTGTGGATATGGTTCACGAAGGATTAGTATCCAAGCAGGAAGCCGTTGGGCGCATAGAGGTGGCGCATCTTGATCAGCTTCTGCACAGAGGCATCCAAGAAGATGCGATCAAGGATGTGTTGGCCAAAGGACTGCCAGCATCGCCGGGCGCAGCGGTTGGACAGCTTGTCTTTGACGCGGATACGGCCGCTGAATGGCATCGTGCCGGCAAGACGGTCATTCTGGCAAGAAGCGAGACGACGCCTGAAGATATTCATGGCGTGATCGCCTCCGAAGGCGTTCTTACGAGCCGTGGAGGCATGACGAGCCACGCTGCCGTTGTCGCTAGAGGCATGGGCAAACCTTGTGTATGCGGCTGTGAGGATATCCGAATATCAGCAGATGAGAAGCAAATGTTGGCGGGGGGCAGCCTCTTGAAAGAAGGCGACTGGATCACATTGGATGGTGCAACCGGACGCGTCATTGCAGGTGTCATGCCCTTGCAAGAAGCCCGGATGACAGATGAACTGCTCGTCATGCTGGCATGGGCGGATGAGATTCGGTCGTTAAAAGTCTACGCGAATGCAGACAATCCGGAAGACGCCATACTAGCAAGACAGCTAGGGGCGCAAGGGATCGGATTATGTAGAACGGAGCACATGTTTTTCTCCCCCGCTCGTTTGCCTGTCGTTCAACGCATGATCCTGGCAGATGACAAGGAGGACCGATTGCGGGCTCTTGCCCAGCTGCTCCCTATGCAGCAGTCGGATTTCGAAGGTATTTTCGAGGCAATGACTGGTCTTCCTGTCACGATTCGCTTGCTTGACCCGCCGCTGCATGAGTTTCTGCCTAACCTCGAAGATTTGCAAAAAAGACATGCTCAACTGACTTATGATCAGGCCGGAACAAACGTAGAAAGAGATGAGGTCGCCAACCTCCTCCGCAAAGTACAGGCTCTCCATGAAGCCAATCCCATGCTGGGACAGCGGGGCTGCCGATTGGGCATCGTATTTCCGGAGATTTATGACATGCAGATTGAGGCTATTTTCCGCGCTGCTTCCTCCTGTACCGACAGAGGCATCCGCGTACTTCCCGAGATCATGATTCCACTCGTTGGGCATGCCAACGAACTGAAAATCGTCAGAGAACTTGTTGACTTCGTTGCTGAACAGGTGCTGGGGAAAGATAAGCTCCGCGATTGTCCGTACAAAGTGGGGACGATGATTGAGGTGCCGCGAGCGGCGCTTACGGCACGCCAAATTGTTGCTTATGCCGATTTCTTCTCCTTTGGCACGAATGACTTAACACAGATGACTTTTGGATACAGCCGCGACGATGCCGAGGGGAAATTTCTATCCCATTATGTCGATCACAAGCTTCTTCCGCATAATCCTTTTCAGGTGCTCGACACGGAAGGCGTGGGACAACTCATTGAACTGGCTGTGAATGCCGGACGTCTCATTAAGCCTGCGCTTAAAACGGGTATATGCGGGGAGCATGGCGGCGATAAAGAATCGATTTTCTTTTGTCATCTGACCGGTTTGGATTATGTCAGTTGTTCCCCTTACCGCATTCCATTAGCTCGAATTGCCGCTGCGCAAGCGTTCATTCAGCATGGAATCAAGGGGCAGCAGCGTGTCTCGCTGGCAATTTGAAACGTGAACGAATGATTGAATTCGGCCATACTGGTGTATCCCTATGAATTTAGTAAGAATTTATGGTATTCTAAATTCATCAGTGTGGGAGCTTCGTTTCTTCGCTGAAATGCCTGTTAAAGGAGATATATCCATGCCCAACCCTAACACTCCTGCCGATTCTGTTTCGGTACTTCCCTTATTTAAGTCCTTTCACTCGGACCACTTGGACTTAACCAATCGCATTGTCATGGCGCCCATGACACGCGGCTTCTCACCTAATGGTGTTCCTGGGCAAGACGTAGCGGATTATTATCGCCGCCGCGCCGAGCACGGCGTAGGCCTCATCGTAACCGAAGGAACACTCATCAACCATCCGGCGGCTGGCGCAAGCCCGAACTGGCCGAATTTCCACGGCGAAGCCGCCTTGCAAGGCTGGGCCAAAGTCGTAGCTGGCGTACATGAAGCTGGCGGGAAAATCATTCCGCAGCTCTGGCATGTGGGCACAACTCGCGCAGTCGGCAGTCAACCGAATCCGGAAGCTCCACCGGTAGGCCCATCCGGCCTTGACCTGAACGGTGTCAAAGTATCCGAGCCGCTAACCGTAGATGAAATCAGCGCCCTGGTCGCGGCCTATGCCCAAGCCGCCGCGGATGCGAAACGCATCGGCTTCGATGGCATCGAGCTTCATGGCGCGCATGGTTACTTAATCGACCAGTTCTTCTGGGAGAAAACAAATCAGCGCAGCGATCAATATGGCGGAAGCCTTGTTGGCCGCACGTGCTTCGCGGTTGAAGTCGTCGAAGCTTGCCGCCGCGCCGTTGGCCCTGACTTCCCGATCGTCTTCCGCTTCTCGCAATGGAAGAGTTCTGATTATGCTGCGAAACTGGCTAACACGCCTGAAGAACTTGAGCAGTTTTTAACTCCTTTAGTGCAAGCGGGTGTCGATGTCTTCCACTGTTCAACCAGACGTTTCTGGGACCCTGAATTCGAAGGTTCCACACTCAACCTAGCAGGCTGGACCAAAAAAATCACAGGCAAACCAACCATCACCGTCGGCTCCGTAGGGCTGGATGCAGAATTCACGAAGCTCTTTCAAGAGGGAGCTGGCGCCAATTCGGTCCATCTCGGCAATCTGCTGGAGCGATTGGAGCAAGGAGAGTTCGACTTAATCGCCGTCGGCCGCGCCTTGCTGCATGATCCGCAATGGGCAGAGAAAATCCGCGAAGGCCGCACGGATGAACTGCTGCCATTTACGCCTGAGTCAACGCAAACGCTGACTTAATTAAAATGAACCTAGCCTGCAGGACTGCGGCTAGGTTCATTTTATTCTACGATCCCCATGGAGTCGAATTTGTCTGGTTGGTGGGAGTAGGATATAGGGTTGGGAGAACGCTGGGAGTAGCTGTGAAGGAAAGTAGCCAATGGCTTGGGCGATGCGGCAGCACGTCCAAAGCAAAAGGATCTACGATACGCTATTTGTGACAAATCGGCTGATTGGGCTGTTACGCGGAACTTCGATACACTATTTCGCTGAAAAGGGCTGAAATTGCCCCTCAAACGGCAAAATAGTGAACTCTAGTTCCCTCAACATTGCGATAATGCCACTTTTTGCTATAATAGCGAACTGTAGTTCCCTCCCTCCGCTTGAGGCAGCTGGGGCTACCCCTGATTACTCCAAATTCTTATAACTATTCGCCAACGCCATAAAAACGCGCCGCATTGTCTCCGAATAAGGCCAAGTGCGCCTCTTCGGATAAATGCGCAGGTAAAGCTTGAAGCAGCGCCTCGTAGACTTCATCATAGCTGCTGGCGAGCAAACACACCGGCCAATCGCTGCCAAACATAATGCGATCTGGACCAAATATGTCTACGACGGCGTGGACATAGGGAGCCAAATCCTCCCATCGCCAAGCTGGATGATTCGCTTCTATGACCAATCCTGACAGCTTACACATGATGTGAGGAAAAGCTGCCAGTTCGGCGAGTTGCGACTTCCATGGTTCGATCAGACCAGCCGCAATAAAGGGTTTCGCCGCATGATCCACCACAGCCCTGAGTGTCGGAAACTTCCGCAGCAGCTCCAGGATATACGGCAGATGTCTTGGCCTAAGCTGCAAATCCAGCGGAAACTCGTCCTCAATCACACGTTTGAGATGATCCAGAACGCGTGGTCGAAGGATCCAATCATCCTCCAAGTCCTGGAGCATTGGGCGAAAGCCTACGAATCCTTGGTGCTTGCGAAGCTTGGCGTACTGCTCGGGGAATTGAGGGGAATCGAGATCCAACCACCCCACTACGCCAGCAATACTATCATGCTCCTCATACAAAGAAAGCAGGAACTCCGTTTCCGCTACCGTAGGTGCGGCTTGCACAACAATCGTATGCTCAAAGTGATGGCGCTGCCCAGCATCTGCAAGTTGCTCCGGCATATAATTCGCAAATAGAATGCCCTGCTCAGGAGTCAACCAGCCATAATCACCACGTTCTGTTAGCCAATAATGTTGATGAGCATCAATTCTCATGGTTCACCCGAACAAGATATCTGTAAAATAGTAATGTGGTCCTGGCATGCTGGTCTCCTTAATTGCCACTGGCAAAATATAGACCTCCAGAGGACTGCCATTCCTTAGCGCTTCTACTTCCACCTTGTAGCTTCCGGCAGCTAATGTTAGCTCAATGAATTGCTCATCATGAGCCCGGTGATACGCCGGCATAAATTCCAAAATCTCATCACAATTGATGACAAGCTTGCCATCTAAGATGAGCTTAACCGGGCTGTTCGCCGCTGCGATAAGCCTGACTGTGCGAGACTCAGGGTTAAATAGCGTCGTTTGTGCACGGTACACGCCATCGTCCTCCGAAGCAAGCGCCTGCTCGAGTTCCAGTCGGTTTCCAGTGACGTAGACCTCTTTCCCTTCTGCTCCATTTGGTCCCCAGACGGTCCATTTGGCCGCATTGACCAGCGCAAAAGGCACGCGATGAGCCGTCCAAATCGAAGCATCATGCGAACGCGTCCATACACATGTCAGTTCATAACTCGGTTTGGCCGTTTCAGAAGCGCGTATGAGGGCATTCCACTCCGTGGACTCGTTAGGCTGCAAGCTAACTTCTACCGCAGTTGGTCCCTCCCAACCTGCTGGCAATTCCAAGGTCAGCCAACCTGTAACAGGCGTCAAAGCACGATTGGTCAGTGTGATTTGCAAGGTTTTCGATTGATTTGCACCGATCGCCGGACCTGTCTGGCCAAACTCAATTTCCAACTCGGCATCCGCGTTCTGCTGTGTGCTAAGAGGCAGCAAGTAGTGATTGGCCGTTACTTTCTTGGCCCAAAGCTCACGAATTCGCGAATGTGCCTGCTCTACCTCGGCAGGCTGATCCCACGACGTAGGCAGGTCGGGATGAATGATAATGCCTGTGTCCCAGGCAGCGAGTATTTGTTTGCCCATACGGATTGTGCGCTGCGTGAGTTCGTCCAAATTCTTCGGCGCGGGAAAGCCTTTGATCGGCGGGCTGACAACAATGCGGTCCCCAACCGGATCTACCCATGCAGCAGGCAAGCCTTCTGGCCCGAGCAGCATGCCCAGAATCGCCCCCAGCGTAGCTGCTGTGCAATCCGTATCATAGCCGCAATTAACGGCTTTCAAGATGGCATCTTCGAAATCTTCCCCATACAACCAGCCGAGGATGGTAAAAGCAATATTTTGCGGAGCATCGGTGAAATTATCACTGCCATGGTGTTCCAAAATCAAGGCGCGCGCTTCGAGCCAATCCTTCCCTTCTTGATGCCAGATCAGCAGATCCTTCAAGGCTTTGGCCGTGCGGGAATCTTCCGGGATATAGGTCATCCCGATGGCAATTAAACGATCCCGATCCTTCTCGAAGAAAATGGCGCTTTCCAGCGCAGCAAAGAACATCTCTCCGTATACGCCTTCACCGCCTGCATGATCAACGATCGCATCTTGATAGGCATAATGAGCTGCTGTTTCCGGTGATCCGGGGGTTACCATGGCCCAAATTTCAGAGCGAATCGGCGAACCCATACAGTTCGTAAATGGATTATTGAAAGCTCCTGCAACCGGCGCAACGAGTCCTCTGCGCATATTCGTAATCGCGTAACCGTATTCATCAAAAGGGAAGAAGACATGCTCCAGCCATTCCTGACCTAGTTCACGCGCAGTCAAGCCAGGGCCGTACTGCTCCAAAGCATGCAGCCACACCAATTGCAAATCCAAATCATCATTTTCCAGCGGCCCGTCCGGCAGCTCCGGATAATAGGTCAATGTGAGCAGTTCCTTCACGCCTTCGACAGGCGCGCCGAGTGTCCCTCCGATATTTTTACCCAGCCATCCTCCATATACAATACGATAGTAATCCTTTTCATTAAGAATCTGACAGCTCATGTAGAAACCTCCGTTATTTTGATATAATGGTCATGAGTTCATCATACGTGCGGTTTCGTTCTCAATCCATGTACATCAATTAGACTTCAAAACAATAAATCTCGGAGGATGTCATGCCATGTACTACTCTCTATCGCGATTGTCCAAGCTTGACGTCATTTGGGCGGATCTGTTCGATACCAAGAACAGTTCCTTTTACCGCGAGCAGCATCATAATCCCTATTACGAGCTGATTGTTATTGCTGACGGAACGGTACATCTGCAGACAGGTGAAACCCGCATGAGTCTGCATGCCGGCCAGTCGCTGCTTATGCGGCCTTGGGAATCGCATACGGGCTGGAATCCCGAGGAGCGGCAGGGCCAGTTCTTTTGGGCGCAATTTTCTTGCGACCCCGGCCTGAATGAATTCCTTCTGGATCAAGCAAGCCAACTAAATATTGTCCATGCCGAAAGAACCGAGCTGCGTACGACGGAAATGAAACATGAGGATGTATTGGTCGTTCCACGCCAATTCCAAGCGATCCAGCGTTACAAACTCTTGGGTTTGTTCGAAGAACTGGTATCGACCATGAAACAGCCGAAAGGCTATTTCCGTTTCCATGCGACCCTGTTGTTGGGTGAGATTCTGCGGCTCATTGCAAGTGATTTTTTGGAGCAGAGTGCTGTGGATACGAATTTCTCAGCTTCCTATATCACTTTCCGTGGACTGGTCAACCACTTGAACAATTCCTATGAATCCGACATTTCCAAAGATCACTTGGAGCAAGTGTTGAATCGGAAATATGAATATTTGTGCCAAGTGTTCAAACGCTATGCGCATACGAACATCCATCATTACATTCATCAGCTGCGAGCGCAGCGCGCCAAATATTTGCTCCTGAATACGGGCAAAAGCGTGAAAGATATCGCGGAAGAAGTCGGCTATCAGGACCCCTTTTATTTCAGCCGGATGTTCAAAAAAATCGAAGGAACCTCACCCCAGCATTTCCGAGGGGCAAGTTCTGAGAAATAGCAGTGAAGGCAGCCGGTACAATGACCGACTGCCTTCTTAAGGTTTGTGATTTAATTGATGTACTCGCTAACTTTCACGCCTGCAAGGTTATAGAGCTCGACCGCATCGGATTCTGTATCGTTCCAGACCTCCGATGTTGTCCAAAGCAGGCTTCGGGAGTACGTCCGGAACTCCGTACCGTTAACACCGGTTTGTTCATAGGATTTACCTTCTTTGCCGCTAAGGAGCATCACATAAGAATCTGGGTTTAACACATAACTTTCTTTGAACGGATATACTTCCTGGCCGTTTACACTTATAACTTTCCAGCCTTTAAGATCGATTTCCTTGGTGCCCCGATTTTTCAACACAACGAACTCCGCCTTCTTGTCGCGTTCAACGATAATCATGTCAGACTGTACATTTAGCGTCGAAGTGGTTGGCTTCGCAGCGGGAATAACCATCGGATCAGCAACGATCAGATTCAAGGAGCCCTGGCGGTTCGAATTGAAATTGATGCGTAAAACTTGGATGCCAGTCACGTCCAAATCCACAGGCGTAGCACTCTTCCCTGCGGTAATGGCGTCAACAACGAGAAGTTCCTTCCCGTCACCGATGAACTTGATCGTTCCCGCCGCCGCATTGGGCAGCTCGTTGTCAGCAGCTCCGACAAAAGCAGTAAGCTTCGTGTATTTGCCATCTAACGGGTACTGAACGGTTCCCCCTGTTTTGATGTTCGGGGGATACGGATGATCATGATGGTAAAGACCTAATCCCTTCTTATAGCTTGTGCCAGCAATCTGATAAGCAGGTTTGCGCGCTGCTGTATTGAAGCTTTTCCCCCAGCTATTTACGCTGAGCATGCTAGCTTCATCTTCCTTGGTCATCCCGGTCAAGTCTGTCAAATACACAGCAGCTTCTGTTCCTGTAGATGTCGGATTGCTGCCGTTCTCGTTCCCAGCGTTTGTATTTGTGTTCTCCGGCTGCTTCCCGATCCAAATCGTCTTGGAAGTAGCGTTCCAACCAACCTCCTTGCCGAGAGATTCACTCACAAAACGCAATGGCACATACGTTGTCCCCTTATAGATAAACCCTTGTCCTTGTTCTGCCGTGGGTTGCTTCTCGGCCCCTTCGAAAACATACTTCAACTTTTCAAAATAAACCTCGATCTGTGTCCCACCTGCCGCATAGGCGACGGTTGCTCCCAGCATAAGACATGTGGTAACAACGCCTAACATAAAACCTTTTAAACTGGATTTCATCGTAGTTCCCCTTTGGTATGTATAATAATGCCTTACTTATAATACCATTACAGGAAGTCAAACTGTCAATGAAGATTATTAAAACTGCTAGAGCGGATCACTGAACTGGAAAACAGAGTAGCCGAGTTGGAGCACCAGCTAGGACTTAAAAGCAAGAATAGTAGCTGTCATACAAAGGGGTACTAAATCAGCGAACGCATAAATTTCCAAAGGCTTCCATGCTGCTGCATGGGAATGCTGAAGTCCGAAATGAATGCTTAAACTTGACGGATATACACCTTGCTTCGCCGCCTGAAACGATTTGCTGAACAAATGAAGCGGAAAATGGGGATCATGACTCCAAGTTATCGGCAAACTCGGCGCTCATTCTTAGCGATGCCGATATGTCCTTCCAGATCCATCGCGATCGCCGCATATCCCCGATCCACCCACAACTGCACCCATTCGGAACCGTAGGCTGACTTTGGTTCATTGATACCGTCTCCTCTCTTATGCTAAGCGGCTGGCCCAGCCAAAATGGCAAGTTTCGCAGCTGCTAAACCGGTCGATGTCGCGGTCACTACTATCTCGCCAGCTAACAAACTGG
The DNA here is from genome assembly GCF_014640555.1 of Paenibacillus marchantiophytorum. Taxonomy (GTDB): domain Bacteria; phylum Bacillota; class Bacilli; order Paenibacillales; family NBRC-103111; genus Paenibacillus_E; species Paenibacillus_E marchantiophytorum. The sequence goes on from NZ_BMHE01000011.1 coordinate 51,218, forward strand.
ATTGAATGAGCAGCAAGCAATATCCGTTGAAGGCTCTGCGGCGATTCGCTTTATCCGGTTCATGGCTGCTGGGATTTCCATTGCCCACGCCAAGGATGGCGCCTGGGCCTTCCACTGCGAACATGACTTCTTGATCAGCGGTCGGAACGACATTACCGCGCTCGTCACGAATCGATACTTTGACAAGACAAACATCGGTGCCATCTGCCTGAATAATACGTCGATCAGGTTCCATATGAAGGACAGCAGGAGTTCCTGTTGTTTGGACTCTTTTCACAGCAATAATTTGGCCATCCTGTCTGGCTATTGCGCTAAGTTCACCTGGTTCATAAGGTACTTGCCACGTTAAGTGTCCAGCTTGAACCATCGGTTTCATGCCGAGGCTTCGTCCATTCAATGCGAGCTCAACCTGTTCGCCATTGGTGTACACCCACACATCGATCAACTCTCCAATGCGGTCCCCCCAGTTCCAATGCGGCATGATGTGGATCAACGGCTCTGGTGTCCATACGGACTTGAGATAATAATACACATCTTTGGGAAATCCACAAGTATCCATGATGCCAAAATGGGAGTTCACACAAGGCCAACTGTAAGGGGTAGGCTCTCCTCGATAATCAAAGCCCGTCCAAAGAAATACACCCGTTAGAAAGGGATTGTTCACGACATCGTTCCATGCTTGTTCAACCGTACAAGACCATGAAGGCATGTAGATGCCCTCATAGGCAGGACAATATCCTCTCTCCGCATCGAGTTCATAGATGCCGCGGGTCGTTGTGCTGCTTGCACTCTCGCTTCCCAGCATAATTCTAGACGGATAGGCAGCATGATCGTTGATATCCTGTTGGTTTCTTTGTCCATAATTGTAGCCGACTATATCCACTTGATCACTGTAGCCCTCTCCGTTCCAGCCATGATTCATCGCGGCCATCGTAGGCCGGGTTGGGTCCAGCTTACGGGTCACATTCGCCAAGGAACGCAGGATTCGTGCTCCCGTGGTTTTCCCCTCCAGAATTTCTTCATTCTCCATACACCATATAATAATCGAGGGATGATTGCGATCCCTTCTAATCAAATTCTGAAGATCGGCTATGCCATTCGGCGAACTATCCAGCAGGCGGTTCTCATCAACGACCAGCAGACCAAGCCTATCGCACATATCTAATAATTCAGGCGTAGGTGGATGATGAGCGCTTCGATACGCATTACACCCCATTTCCTTCAACAGTTGAAGTTTGTAAGCGATCACTGCATCCGGCAAGGCCACACCGACGCCTGCAAAATCCTGATGATTGCACGTACCTTTAATCAGTGTAGGCCTTCCGTTTAAAATAAAGCCATCTCTCGTAAAAGCGATCGTGCGAACGCCGAACATCGTTTCATACGAATCTACTTGCTGCCCGTTAACAATGACTTCCGTATTTAATCTATATAAATTAGGGCACTCTGGTGACCATAGTTGGGGAGCCGCGATGCTAAGCTTATGTTCTATTTCCATTTGATCCAGCCAAGGTACAGTTATGGTTTCGGTAAATTTGGCGACCCCTACCCCGTGGTTATTTACAATCGTAGATCTAAGCTCGCATGTCTGATCCTGCTCATACTCGTTATGTATGATTGTGCGGACAACTACGTCAGCCGACTCCTCTGACACGCGGGGTGTGGTGACGTAAGTGCCCGAATGAGCGACGTGCAAACAATCTGTTTTTTGCAGCCATGTATGCCGGTAAATCCCTCCGCCTTCATACCACCAACCCTCATAACGGTTAGCGTCTACCTTGACGACAATAGCGTTAAGCCCTTCGTCACCGTAACGTATTTTATCCGAAATGTCATAATGAACCTCGGTATAGCCGCTCTCATGGGTACCGAGCAGATGACCATTCAACCAGACTGTGCTTACTCCCATAACCCCATCGAAATGAACCGTTATCTTTTTCCCGAGATCATCGGATGGCATCGCAAACATTTTACGGTATACGCCAACGCCTGTGGGCAAATAACCATGACTGCCTGGTCGGCTTCCTAAATTCGGGTCATTAACAGCGCTTCCTTCAACAACCCAGTCATGAGGAATCTGGACACGCTGCCAGTCTTGAGGGATGGGGACATCTCCCGTATCCTTATCCACATAAGCGATTTCCAGCCAGTCTCCCTCCTCTCGCTTCCCGCAATCCGTGATGCCTCCAGTCATCCCAGCTTTGACGGCATATTTAATCGGGATATCCCCTTTGTGAAAAAACCAGTCCCTATCGAAGCTTTCTTTATCTCTTGCAAATTGAAGCGGCATATTGACGTCTCTCCTTCACCTGAATATAATTTTATTGATAATTATATGCCTCAATAAAACCATCATCAATCAAAGGATATTTACTTTAATATAATAATATTAAGATTTATAGAGGATGGTTGATATGGAGAAGAAGCGTTTTTTCTGGAATTTACTAACGGATATCGACTTTCATTTACCCCTCTATCTCGTATCGACTGGCTACTGGGAGAATCAACCGCAAGTGGCCAGAAAAGATGGATATAAGGGATTTCAATGGTTTCAATGCTTCTCCGGACAAGGCATTCTCGAAATCGCCGGTAAGTCCCTAACTTTATCTCAAGGTCAAGGCATGCTATTGTATCCGGGAGTACCTCATCGCTATTTCCCAATCAGTGAACCTTGGACCGTACAATGGGTTGAATTTAATGGCAATTTCGCCGAATCTCTCCTTCATTCGCTGCATTTTTTTGAATCCATCGTGCTGTATATAACCAAACCGGAAGTTCTGCAGGCACGAATTAATGAAATCAATCATAGGTACAACAGGCACAAAAACCAGCTTTCGAGCTACGAGGGCTCCCAACTGTTGTATGGTTTGCTCCTTGATTTATTTCGCTATACATCCGCTTCCGACAACCGTTCCAATCATGAGCATTTCGAACAGTTAAAACCAATTTTCGACTATATTGAGAAGCATTATAGCAAGCCTATTACCCTGCAGAATTTGGCAGATCAATTGGAAGTCACACCGCATTATACCTGTGTTCTATTCCAACGGACATTAGGCACAAGGCCCTTCGCCTATATCAATCGCTACCGGATCCAGAAAGCGAAGGAATTTCTTCAACAAATGCCCGAAATGGAAGTTAGATACATCGCTGAGCAGGTCGGTTTTGAGAGTCCCAGCTATTTTATCAAGCTATTTAAGAACAGCGAGGGATTGACGCCTAACGCTTTTCGTAAGATGCATGCTGTCCGATGATCGCCTGAGAATGTTATACTAGTAAAAAGGTGATGAAATTAGTCATGTGGAAACCAGATAGATCAACTAGAAAACCTATTTACCAGCAAATAACAGATTACATGGAACGCAGAATTTCTTTCGGTGAATTTCCGCCTGGAAGTGTGCTACCTTCAGAGAGAAAGCTGGCTAACCTGCTTGGAGTAAACCGCAGCACCGTTGTCCTTGCCTACGAGGAACTGCGAGCTTCCGGCATCGTAGAAAGCGCTCAAGGAAGCGGCACACGGGTGACGAAACATAAATGGGGGCTTACGCCTAAACAAACTCCGAATTGGAAAACCTATGTTGAAGGCGGTACCTTCCTTCCGAATCTTCCTTTCATTCGCAGAATTCGCGAGGAACTGCGCAAAAAGACGGGGATCATCGACTTCGCAAGCGGGGAATTATCGAATGATTTATTTCCTGCGGACACCATACGCAGCCTGCTGCAAGAGCATCCCTTCCTTGGACAACTGGGCTATGAAGACCCTCAGGGCTATCGCCCTCTGAGACAAACGCTTGTCTCGTTTCTAGAGGAACACTTGCAAATTCAGAGTACAGATGCTTCCATTCTGATAACATCAGGCTCTCAGCAATCCTTGTATTTGATTACGCAATGTCTCCTTAGCCCGAACGATGCGGTTGCCATCGAGGATCCTTCTTACAGTTATTCCTTGCCCATGTTTCAATCCGCAGGACTACGTCTATTTCGATTGCCTGTCGATGAGCATGGCATTAATCCCGAGGATATAATTACGTTATATCGACAGCACCGCATACGCATGATATTTTTGAATCCTAATTTTCAGAATCCCACGGGCAGCATTATGGCGACCGAGCGCAGAATCCGCTTGCTCGAGATTGCTTCCGAGCTCGGAATTCCGATCGTCGAGGACGATCCTTTTACACTTACAGCTCTGGATGGGAATCCTCCGCCTACCTTGAAGTCATTGGATAAAACCGGCAATGTCTTGTACATAGGATCCCTTTCCAAAATTGCCGCCTCCGGCTTACGCATCGGCTGGCTGCTAGCTCCTCAAACCGTTGTTGATCGCTTAACTGACGCACGGCAGCAAATGGATTTCGGCTTGAGTACGATTCCGCAATGGATCGCTGAACAATTTATTTCCGAAGGACATTTCGAGAATCATTTGAAGACTTTACGAAGAGAATTAGAGAAGAAAAGAAATGAGATGGTTCGAGGTTTGCAAACGATTATGGGCGATTATATGTCCTATACGTTGCCGCAGGGCGGGCTTAATCTGTGGTGTAAAATCAACCGGGAAGTCGACGATTTCAAATTGCTGGATGAGGCTATCAAACGAGGCGTGCTCTTTGTTCCGGGTAGTGTTTATGGTTCTGATCAAGGGCATATTCGCATCAGTTTTGCGAGACCTCATTTCGATGAGATCCTTCCTGGCCTCAGTTATCTGAAAGAAGCTTTGGACATCCATTGTAAGTAAAAGATGACAACGTCTTCGCGTTCTATCCCGAAGACGTTGTCATCTTTATTCAACAGCGTACCGTATATAAGCTAATAAGGCCAACAACCCTGCCGCAATCGCAATGACATAGAGAGCAGTAAGTCGCACCCATTTTACCCCTGTTTTTTGGAAATACGTTTGATCCCCGTCCTGGTTCTTGCGCGAAATCCCGATCATAATCGTAGCAACAGAACCGAACAGCAAGATAACCGCAAATATGATGTAATAGGCATATAAGTTCATAAGACACCCCTCTGATCCATTTTGTTAGTCCATATGTCTATGAGGAAAGTATAGCTGAATGATCTATAAATATCATCAGCCACTTTTGTCCCTTTCATACCATCCACTTGGCTTGTACAACAAAAAAGAGCAGACTGCCGCGGCACCTGCCCCTTCCTTCCGATCATCATGTCACGCGGCTCACAATTTTCAACACAGCATCTCTTGTCAACTTGTTCCCGCCTGCGGAGATGAGGTTTACGGTTGCATGAGCCAGCGCTAATGGAATCTTGCAAAATTTCAAAGCCGGACCACTCTTCAGATCAGCTACATACGAATCAGCGATCTGCAAGTTGCGGCGTGTATACTGCTGCATTTCCTTGAATCCCCAACCTTCTGGAAAGAAGCTCACACCGCGTTCCGCATCTTCCTTTTGATTCCTAAGAATATTTACCGCCTGTAAACCTCGTCCAAAGGCAACTGCCTTCGTTAAATCAGATTTGGTGCCATCATGCCATAACCAGAGTTCGGATAACATTTCTCCAACCATGCCTGCCACGCTGTAGGTATAGCGATCCAAATCCTCTTCTGTCTGGATCTGCCACCCTTTTTGCACCCATTCTGCCATTTCGAAGGCCATTTTGGCAATGTAGCGAAAGACAATTGGCGCTGCTGTCGTCGGACAAAGAATGAACCAATCATTCAGCTGCAGCGTCACATCAGGGAGTTCCTTCTCGTATGGAGCGAACAGTTTCTGGGTAGCTTCCTTCAAATCCGAAGTTTGAAATACTTCGCTAACGCCAAACAAGAGCTTCACTTTCAATTCATCTGTCAGTTCATGATGATCCTCGATCTCATCTATGGCCCGCATACACAAATATGCAGAGGATACAGCCTCCTTCAGTCCCGCATCCAAATGACTTATGGGGATATAAAAAGTGCGGCTCGTTTTCTTCAACATGGTCAGTGCATCGGTCAGTGCGGTGTTATTAATGACAATTACCTCCAAATATGCGCTTAGCTTTTGACTTATTCATAGTTTACTACCTATCATAACACACTTTGATAATGTCAATCCAAATATCCTCGTGACCACTAAGTTAAAGTAAAGTTCATCGCATGATCTTGCGCGAGATTCATAAGATGGAGAGATGGATCTAAATTCGTTTTGGAATAGGCAGGTGGACGAGAAATGCCTGTTTGGAGGGACGTTGCCGCGGAAATACACCGCATGACCGGCATGCTCGAACGTGTACAAAAAGAAGATGGTTCCTGGCGATTTTGCTTTGAAAATGGTATTTTGACAGATGCCTACTTGATCATTGTCCTTAGGACGTTGGAACAACCGCAGGAGACGCTGATTAGGCAGCTCCATGACCGAATCCGTTCCCAGCAGGAAGCGAATGGTGCTTGGAAGGTCTATCAGGATGAAGAGGACGGTAACCTAGACGCCACAGTTGATGCCTATTACGCGTTGTTGTATTCCGGCTATAGCCAGAAAACGGATGAACCGATGTTAAAAGCGGCGCGGTTCATCCTCTCCAAGGGTGGACTCCAGCAGGTAAAAACGGTCCTCACCCATGCATTTCTAGCAGCTACGGGACAATCCCCATGGCCAACTTCGCTAAAAATCCCACCGGAATTCTTGCTGCTGCCTCCTTCCTCGCCGATCAGTTTTTTCGACTTCTCCGGCTATGCGCGCGTGCACTTTACACCAATTTTAATTATGGCGAATCTGGGTTTCAGCAAGCGCAACGCCGCTGCCCCTGATCTATCCGATTTGTATACCCGCAATGACTGGGCGTCTGTTGAGAGGCACAACGCAGAGTGGGAAGACTTAACTTCCACTCGCACGCTCAAGGAGCTGCTCAGGACCATTCAATCCGGCCTGAAAGAACTGTCAGGACTGCCATGGCTCCTGCGTGATCGCGGGATGCAATATGCAGAACAGTATATGCTTAAACGGATAGAAGCCGATGGAACGCTTTATAGCTATTCCTCCTGTACGCTGCTCATGATTATGGCTTTGCTGGCCCTTGGGTATGATAAGCAGCACCCTGTTATTACAAACGCAATTAGCGGCCTATCGGCGATTCTATGGAACCTGAACGGACACGTTCATCTGCAAAATTCTCCTTCAACGGTTTGGGATACAGCCTTGCTATCTTATGCTCTCCAGCAAGCCGGCACATCGCCGAATCACCCCTCCATTCGCAAATCGCTGGAATACCTGTTGCGTGTTCAGCATACCCAGTTAGGCGACTGGAGCTTTCATGTATCCCATCCCCTTCCCGGCGGCTGGGGCTTCTCCGAGTCTAATTCGATCAACCCGGATGTAGACGACAGTACGGCTGCTCTGAGGGCTATACGAGGATTATCGCTCGTTGACCCTGAATACCGCGATGCGTGGAACCGGGGCTTAAACTGGGTGCTGTCTATGCAAAATAAAGATGGCGGATGGCCCGCTTTCGAGAAAGGGGTCACCAACAAGCTGCTCACCTTGTTCCCGATCGACGGCGCGGCTGACGCGGCTATCGACCCTTCTACGGCTGATTTAACAGGAAGAACGTTGGAATTCCTTGGGACAACCGCGGGTTTGGATAGGAAGCATGCTCTCATAGGAAGAGGTGCCGATTGGTTGCTCAGCAACCAGGAAGCGAACGGATCATGGTACGGACGCTGGGGGATTTGCTATATCTATGGCACATGGTCAGCCCTGACAGGTCTAGCGGCTGTGGGATTTGGAGCAGATCACCCCTCTATTAGGAACGGCGTTCAATGGCTGCTTAGCATTCAGAATGCCGATGGCGGCTGGGGGGAATCCTGCACCAGCGATCGCAGCAAACGATATGTGCCGCTCGGCGCCAGCACTCCCTCCCAAACAGCATGGGCACTTGATGCCCTTATCGCCGTAAGTCCCGCACCATCGCCGGAGATCGATAAAGGCATAGAGCGATTGCTCAGTCTACTGCATCTCGACGACTGGACGACTCGCTATCCCACTGGCTCAGGGTTGCCGGGCTGCCTATACACCGATTATCACAGTTACCGCTATATTTGGCCGCTCCTCACACTGAATCAGTATCACAACAAATATACGAAGGAAACTTCGAGGAAACTCTTACGAACTCAATAACCTTTATTGGGCCAAAATCGCTCACTCTGAAAATCTAACGAATTCCTGTTGCGTTATTTCGTTTTTCTTGCATTTACTCGCTTTGAGCTTTGCAATGACAGAGAGCGTCGTGTGAAAAGGAACTATGATCCGCTAAATGGCGGAAACTGGGGGAAACGTAGCATGAAAGGGAACTGAGATCCGCTATTTAAGCGAAACCTGCCGATTCCAACGGGGAAATGGTGACATAGCGGATCATAGTTCCCTCTGGCGTGGAATATAGCGGTTTTCAGAATTATAGCGTACTGTAGTTCCCTCCCTCAAACTCGCGATCCTCATTCATTTTGCTAGTATCGCGGCTTGATACGAATTATTCCCAAAAAAGAGCTTGTCCAGGGAGCCCCCCAGACAAACTCTTTTTCACCCCAATTGGCCTTTATACGCTCTGGGCGAAACCCCATAATACTTCGTAAATGTCCTTGTGAACGCATATAGCTCTGGATAGCCCAAGGATAGGGCAACCTCCGTCACGGACCAGTCACATTCCCGCAGCAGGCGAGCGCCCTTCTCCATCCTTAACTTTTGCAAATAGTGCTGCGGCGAACAACCGAACTTCTTAACGAAAGCGACGGAAAGATGGGAGCGGTGAATGCCCACCTGGCGGGCTGCATCTTCAATCCGAATATTTTCGGTAAAATGCAGATCCAGATACGCCTTCACTTGATCGAGCCAATGGGTGCCTGCCACACTTGTCGAACCCTTCGCGCTTATTTTCATTTTCCAAAATAAATCAAACAACAAACTTTGTTCCCTCAAAGGATCATGCTCCTGCTTTTCAAATAGTTCAAGCACGCTGTGGATGGCCCCAATGACAGTCGGATTCACGATCCCTTTGGTCCAGAACACAGCAGTTGAAAGCCCTAAATCGGCAAGCATAAGGGGCAGTTGGTCCCCTTCCATAGCTAGCCAGGCCATCTGCAGAGGCAGCGTGTTCGACGCCTCCATGGTTTCATACACATACGAAATACCTGGGAACAGACAAAACAAATCGCCCCTGCTGAGGATAACGATTTGATGGCCGTTCGTAACCCTCACGCTTCCTTGAAGAATCCAATGGATGCTGATCTGTTCAATAACTTTAGGTCCAACATGATAGCTGGGTTTGGCTATATTCTGTCCAGCCCTTACAACCCAGCATCCTCCGGCTGTTTGTATGTCTTGGGGAATTGAATACCAGAAGTCGGCAAACTCATTTCCAAATTCCTGCATGTCACATTAAGCTCCCCATATCCTCGGCATCGGCATTGGTTCTTTGCCAAGTTCTGCCCATGCATACTTGAGCAGCAATTCGGATTTCAAATCGGCAAATGCCTGATCCGCCCAAAGATTATTGATTTCTCCAGGATCATTTTCCAAATCAAAAAGTTCCCCGTACGTTTCATTATAGTATATCGTGATCTTAAATCTATCATTGACATAGGTTTTCTGATGAATTGTCGTTGGCTGATGATGGAATTCGCACAATACATGGTCTCTTGCCTGTTCCTTCTGACCAAGCCAGACTTCACGCTGATCTACGCCAGTCATGGTCCGTGGAATCGGAATATCGCAGAAGGAGAGGAACGTTGGCGCCAAATCAACTAACGATTGCATAGCGGAACTTTCTTTTCCTTGCGGAATATGACCAGGGTAACGTGCTATAAAAGGGATTTTGATAAGATCCTCATAATGAAAACCGCCTTTGGCCTGCAAACCGTGCTGCCCAAAGAAATGACCGTGGTCCGTCGTAAAAATCACGATCGTATTTTCTGTCAAACCAAGCTCATCGAGCTTATCCAAAATCTTGCAGATATAGGCATCCATCATGCTGATCATGCCGTAATACACAGCTACCATCTTCGCCTTATGCTCATCGGTTAAACGAAACTTGTCCCCATAGCCATAGTACAGATGGGAGTGATATCCGTGAGCCTCATGACCTTCAGGCTCTTTCAGATAGGAGAAATCAGGATTATCCTCCTGGGTTAATCCAAAATGCGGTGGATTTTTGTCATGTTCCCCTGGTGTCACCACAGGAATCGTCAATTGGGATGGATCATACATCGTATCCCACGGCTCTGGCACCAAATATTCCGGATGAGGATCAAAGAAGCTGCTCCAGAGGAAGAAACTCTCCTCCTTGTCTTTGTACGTTTCCAACATCGCATTTGAACGTTCCGCAATCCACGTATTATAGTGAAACTCTTCCGGAATAGGCCATTTATACGTCGTTGAAGGGTCCATCGTACCCGTTGGAGGCAAGAAATAGTCCCGCCAGTTCAGACATCCCTTCTCCTCTAGCCACAGTGCATAATGTTGGCCGACATGAGCTTCGTTCGTATGATTTCTGGCGAGCTCCACATGGTCGAATCCATAGAATCTCTCTTTATAATTTCGCCAATATTCCAAATCCTGCATAACCGGATATGATTCAACGGAAGGATATTCCTCTGTAGAACGCAGCGGCTGAAAATGGGCTTTGCCGATTAAAGCGGACTGATAACCACCCGCACGGAAATCTTCGGTCATCACATGTCGATCCTCCAACAGCTTGGTCCCAAGCGTCCAGGCACCGTGCTGACTTGGATACATCCCAGTAATAATAGACGCCCGCGTTGGCGTACAGGTCGGATTCGGACAATAGGCTCGATTAAACATCGTACCTTCTCGAACTAAACGATCCAAATTCGGTGTCGCAATTTCATGATTATAAGCTCCGAGCGTATTCCAGTGCTGCTGATCGCTTGTAATTAGCAAAATATTAGGTTTCTTCATCGTAGACTCGCCTCCTATTGTGACAATCATAGCTATGAATATGTGTAATTGGCAATGGCTTCAAGTTGTCTATTATTATCATTTTGTTAGATTTCAACGCTAAGAACAGGGAGATTTGGCAGCGGAACATGAAAAAGATCACAAGCCACTGAGCCCAAGGGCAAGGTGACATTGTGATCTTTTTATTTATTTGGGCGTTAGCCTGCGGTAATGAGACAAGGTGACTTGACCAAGCAGTTCTTCACCACTTACAAAACGCTGCAGCTCATCAACGATGAAATCGCAGAGTTCGCGTTTCAGCAGGCCATGATATCCACCGATGTGCGGCAGGCAAAGAACGTTCTGCAACGTCAGCAAAGCATGATCGGCAGGCAGCGGCTCCTCGTCATAAACATCTAGCGCTGCGAAAATACGACCTGTGCGCAGCTCTTCCACGAGAGCCTTCTCCTCTACGATGGGTCCTCGCGCTGTATTCACCAAGAGCGCTCCATCGCGCAGCCGCTTGAGCTGCTCAGCACCGACCATTCCTTGCGTGCCCGGCGTCAATGTCGTGTGCAAGGAAACAATATCACTGCGCTCAAACAGCTCATCTAAACCGCAAAGTTCTACACCTAGCGCAGCCGCTTCCTCCTGAGTACAGTAGCCAGAGGTCAGCAATATCTGCACTTGGAATGGCTGCAGCATCCGAATGACCTGCTTGGAGATTTCACCGTAACCAACAAGTCCCACAACTCTTCGTGTTACGCCAAGAATCGTTTCTCGATTGTTCTGGCTCCACTGCCCCTGTTTCAAGCGATGGCTGTATCCAGCGATGTCCCAGGCTCCGGCCATAATAAGCGATACGGCACATTCTGCCGTCGAGAGGGCGAGTACTTTATTAGCCGATGTCACAGCAATGGAAGTGGCGAACACGTCCTCATTGACAATAGCCGCTACACTGCCGGCCCCATGGCCGATAAACTTCAATCTATCTGCCCGCGCAAGCACCTCCGGCGCAAAATAAGGAGATCCCCATGAGGTGATGCACGCATCATATTCACTGATTCGCTCAGCCAACTGTTCTATCGCAAATCTTTCATTGATGGGGACAAAATCAACCTCTGAACAACGCAACAATTTACTCAATGTGTGCTCCTGCCAGAACAACTCCCGTAATCCAGCGTCAGATATGGCAACTAAAGTTTTCATGTCGTGATCCTCATTTCCCCATAGATTGAAAAATATCGCTTAGCATTCGGGTATAGCTGGGAAATATGATTTCCGGCTCCATACCGGGAACTTGCAGTTCCTTGCGCCATTTGCTTTCCCACTCGAGGGAATAGCTGCCGCTGTAGCCTGCTTTCTCAAGCAGCTCAATAATCTCATGAATCGGGATTTGTCCCTCCCCGACCTTCGTATATTTCCAGTTGGTCTCGATCGGATCTTCGTAAGGAATCCCGTCTTTGATATGTACATGCACACAATCCGAGCCCAGCAGCACAATCGTATCTTCTGGCGATTCTCCCTCTTCCAAAGGATGGATGATATCATAGATGACAGCGCAATTGGGACGGTTAACGTCATCCAGCAGTTTGCGCAGCACTCGGCCAGTGGCAAATTCATTATGCGTTTCGATCCATACCTGAACACCGCAGGAGGCTGCATAGTCGCAAGCCTGCTGAATCCGTGCTACGATATCGCCGTATACGATGTTTGGCCCCGGCTCATCTCTGCGGCTAGTAAAGTAGCCCAGAAAAATTCTTATCCCACAAGCCTTCAAATCGCTGGCTAATGAACATACGTTTTGAAAATCAACAAACTGCGCTTCATCTTCAGGGCGTCCTGTCAAGATGACACTAGAGCCGATGTTGGTGATGCGAATACCTGCCTTCTCGAATTTCCGAACGGCCTCTTCTCGCTGCTCAGACGTCATTACTGTCGAAATGCCCCAATACGGCCCTTCCCGCAACTCCATACCATTGAAACCGCACGTCTGTGCTAAGGCAATCATCTTGTCCAAGGACCACCCCTCGCAAGGCAGTGTGCTGAAAGCCAGTTGTCTCATCCTGTACCCTCCGCTTCTTCTCCTCTATGCTTCTACATTATGGCATGGTCATTTAGGCAGCGCTTTCCCTTTTCCATGTATTTTTTGAACTATTCCACGAATCCGTGTACCATAATGCTTAGAATACAAATAAACGACAATCCGCGGAGGACATCATGCCTGATTATCCGATCTATGCGTACAAGGAGATGCTTGATGAGGAGTTTCCTTTTAAAATTGAGGTGCGCAGACCGCTTACGATGAATCGCCATCTACACGCCCACGAGCATCTACAACTGTGCTATATGTTGTCTGGCAGTTGTCTGCATTGGGCCGCAGGTCAGCAATATGTGCTGACCAAAGGGGATCTGTTCTCGATCCCCCCCTTTCAGGAGCATCGCTTGGAAGAACGCAATGCGATGGATTTCGTCATGATCCAGGTCGATTTCATGCCCCATGCCATCAATGAAAGCTTTCGGGACATGTCCCAAATACAAACCTTTGTCGATTTCGCCTATATTCGTCCTCTTATATCCGAGGCCGATTTGATGCCAAAAATGACGCTTCCACCCTCTACTCAGACTGTGGTGGAGAATTTATTGCAAGTCACACTTGTGGAATGGGAAGAGAAGGAAGAGGGTTATAAACTGGCGATCAAAGCCGAGCTGCTCAAGCTGCTCGTCATTACCTGCCGACAATACCAACGCTATTCTCAGATGCAAAGTCCGAATGAACGTCAAATTGTGGCTCATCATCGGGAAGCTTTCTATGAGGCTATTGCTTACATGGAGACCCACTATCAGGAGGAGCTTCATTTGGAGGGAATGGCGGCCAAAGCCTTAATGGCCGCATCATATTTCAGTCATATGCTGAAGTTGGTGAGGGGCAAATCATTCATCGAACTTTTATCGGCCATCCGCATTCAGGCATCTATGGAGCTGCTCCGAGGAACGGATCTTAGCGTAACCGAAATAGCTCTCCGTGTGGGGTATAATCACATCAGCCATTTCAACCGCACATTTAAGAAACATACAGGCGTTACGCCTGGCGATTATCGTAAACATCAAACTTAAATGCGGCGGTCTACTGCCTATTACGCACGCGCTTTCGAAACTCTGTGGGCGATACGCCATGGAATTGCGTAAATTGTTTCGTGAAATGGTGAACCGAAGAATACCCGAAATCCTCCGCAATGGCGGTAACAGATCGGTTGCTCTCCCAAAGTGCAGCTTCCACGTGTCTCATGATCGCTTTGGTCCAGTACGCCTTGGGAGACATGCCAGTTGCTTGCTTGAACAATTCATGAAATTGCGTTTTGTGGAGTCCGCATTCGGCCATCCATTCTTCATAGCCTCGACTCCTGCTTGCTTCTTTGTCGATTCGCTCGATGATTGGGAGAATTCGATAGTCTGTGAACTGGGATCGTGAAGCCGCTCGCACTAACTCTAAAAGGAAGACTTTGACCAGATTATTGACAATTAATTCGCTATAAGGTTCTTTTTTATTGAATTGGGTCACGGCATGTATAAGGGTTTGTCCCAACAGGGAGTGGTATTGCAGAGGCGTAATGACGGATAACGACTCTAACTCCGGGCAAGGATTTACAAGCGTGAGCAGCTTAGGATTAAAATCGGTTTCGTCCCATACTAGATGCTGACTTGTCGCGACATTGCAGTTCCAGAGTTCACAATACAAATTATACGTAGATAAGGGATGATTCCCATTGGAGTAAAAAGCATGTCTGACTTCAGGCGGAAAATAAATCAAATCCCCTTTTTTTACTGGGTATGTTCGACCTCCGACCGTAATGGTTCCTCTGCCCCCGGCAACGAAATGGAAAGCATAACAATAACCGATCCTAACCCGCTCATCCTGATTTCGAACGATAGGAAAACGATAATAGTGAGCCACTCTTACATAAGGATTAGCTGATGTTATAAGGGACATATTCCGCCTCGCTTTCTCACTCATTTCACCGGAAGAATTGATCAATTAATGAACTCTTGACCAAATACAGTTGCACGATGAGATGATACCATATATCTATCTTACAACAAATATTGGAGGTTGAGCAGCTTGAACAAACAACTACAAGGCGGAAGTTTAACCAAGGAGCAAGCGGAGTTTTATGAGGAGCAAGGCTACCTCGTTATCCCTCATTTATTGACGGATGAAGAATTAGCGCCCGCTCGCGAAGCCATGACCCAGAAGGTTTCTAGCATTGCCGATGAGCTTTATCTGGATGGACTTATTACTGACAAGCTGGAGGATCGACCCTTTCCGTACCGATTGGCCGAGCTTTTCCAAGATTTATCAGCAGATCACTTCCTGAAATATGGCCGGAGCTGGCGCGACCGCATTCCTGGCTACTTCACACTCATGAGCAACCCTAAAATCCTGGACGCTGTTGAATCTTTGATTGGAGGTGAGCTATTCTCGAACCCGGTGTACAACGTCCGCCCGAAAGTTCCGAAAGTAGCAGCCGGAGCCGTACCTTGGCACCAAGACAAATCGTATTGGCCTGATGCCAATTCTAATCCCGTTATTACAGTATGGATCCCGCTTGTTGATGCCAATGAGATAAACGGATGCCTGCATATCAAGCCCAAGACGCACCGCAAACGTGTGCTCAAATGGCATCAAGAGACCTATACAGGAACAGGTTACACAGCTTTGAAGGAAAGCCAGCTAGGCAAAACGGAAACTGTAGCCTTGCCTGTACCTGCAGGAAGCGCAATTCTTTTCAATGATCGCTGCCTGCATATGTCCACTCCGAACCTGTCTAATGAGGTTCGCTGGAGCGTTGATCTTCGTTATCAGCCTACGGATCAAGATCCTATGCTTAATCACGGTGCAGGTTTTCTCGCAAGAAGCCGCAAAAAACCTGCGCTTGCCGCTACTTTGGAGGATTGGCTTGCGAATAAGCCTGAACACGCGGAATAGCCTGTTTAGGCTGTAAATGCCTATTTTACTTGAACAGCCACCCTTGTTCCATTCGGATATTTCTCCAGTTGGTTAGAGAACCACGAACCTGCTCCACGATTGTCCGATGGCGAAACATACCGGATATCGGCGCCTTTGCCGCCTTCCGAACACATCGCCATCGGCCACTCGTCACGATCGAACCCGCTCTTGGTCGCAACGCCCTTCAGCGATAGTTTGCGGTGCTCTTCGGCATGAACTCGATCTATCGTACACACAGACGATTTGCCATTCGAGATGGCATCCCTAATGTGCGCTGCCGTTTCCGGATAGCGATCACTTGGGAATGTAACAGTCACTCGGACGCTTTCTTCTCCTTGCAGAATCTCACTATGATACAAATAATAAGAAGTTACAACTGCCAGCAGCACAACAATCAGGAATAAAATACTCTTCTTCATACGGATCATATTGAGTTCCCTTCTTAGATGATGAAAAATAGAACATTTGTTTGTATTATACAACAAGGAAGTGCGTGTTAAGCAAGCATTATTTTCAAATCTCCCATCTCATCCCCTAGACTCGGTTCGCACCAACCATGAGATAAACGGCTTTGTCGCCCTGAACGATGAGCCTTTACCACGCGACCCATCCTACTGAGGGAACTACAGGCCGCTATTTAGGCCAATATCGGGAATGCAAGGGTTATAGCGGAACTACAGGGTCTTATTTCCACTGAAAACGCTGAATTTCCTATTAAAAGACAAAATAGCGGAATGTAGTTCCCTCTCGCTCGCGATCATGCCACTTTTTGCTAGAATAGCGCACTGTAGTTCCCGTACATCCACGCGAGGCAGCCCCATCACGATTCATCCCGCAAAGCACAATCCACAGCATATTCAGCGTGAATCCTAGTCGTATCAAATACAGGAACGATACAATCCTTTGCGGATAGTAATAAGCCAATTTCTGTGCAGCCAAGAATCACTGCCTCTGCTCCCTCTTGGAAAAGATCCTGAATGATCGCAATATAGAAGGCTTACGCTGATTGATAATTTGATAATACAGCAAGGATGATTCCCAGTCTATGTTCTCTAGACTAACTCACAGAACCTACTAAAAAGCATGTTCAATCAATGATTAATCATTGATCAAGCATGCTTTAGGTTCATATAACTAGTTAGACATCGCTTACGCCGATAAAGTTAAAGCTCTCAGGACCCACGCGAATAGTGCCTATTGCAGATGTCTGAATAAATACACTATAAGCGGTACCAGCCGCATTGGGAGCATTGAAATCGGAACCGGAGAATGCGATTAGTTGCGGACCTAGCAGAGACAGTTCCAGATTCTGAGCTGCTGAAAATACAATGACGCCTTCTGCTGTCAGCCCTCGCACGACGCTTACCAATACGGTAGTAGCCAACGGCAGTAGCGGCAGCTGCACGGCGACAACGCCCGAGAATTCAACGCGCGTCAGATTGGCTGTTCCTCCAGATAAATTAAGCGTCTGTTGAGCAATCAACTGAGGCGTATTGATAACCAGAATCGGAATCGCAATCGAGTTGGCATAACTGGCATTCTGCGATGTTTTCAAATCTAAGAAAGTTGTCATTCCATTTGGCCTCCTTTCTGTTTGTCTTATACTAATCTATGCGGCTAATCTAGCAAGTGATTGGGCATATCGAGGGATCTACTAACCCAATCTCTCCTTTGCTTATATGTCCCAATCAGCAGTAATTGGAGCAAATAAGCCGCTAGGTTGCGCAAAATAATTTGATTAGTTGGGATAGGCCAACAAACAACAAAAAAAGAAGCTGCAACCCGGGCAGCTTCTTCACACAACAAGGGTTATTTTACTTTGAACTGCGCCGAGAAATCAGCGAGATTCTTCGTTAAGCTGTCGATGCTTGCCACCATGCCGGCAAGAGTTTGAACCATGGAAGACTGATCTTGTACCGTAGCCGTTACTTCTTCTACAGATGCGGAAACTTCTTCACCGGAAGCAGATAAGCTTTGCGCGGACTCCAGCACATCATCTTTATCTTGTTCCATATGAGTAACATCGCCTGCCATCGATTGAATTTGTTCGGTTATATCCTTTACGTGTTCCTGAATCACCGTGAACGCTTGTTGCGTTTTACCAACGAACTCATCTTGCTTCAAGGCAATAGACTGAATTTCACCCACACTTTGATTGTTCTCATCGACATGTGAAAGCGTCAATCGAATAATTTCATTAATTTCTCCGGACTGCTTGGAGGATTGTTCCGCTAATTTGCGAATTTCATCCGCTACAACAGCGAAGCCTCTTCCGTGCTCGCCTGCTCTTGCCGCTTCAATCGAGGCATTCAGCGCCAATAGGTTCGTCTGCTTGGCAATATCGCCTATCGTCCCGGTAATCGTGCGAATGTGGTTCGAGCTTTCAGCCAGTAATCCCGTAATCGCCGATATTTTTTGGACTTCCTGTTCATTTCTTTGATTTATGTCTATCAAATTCTCAATTATTTCCTTGTTCGTATCAAAAACTTCAAGAATCGCTTCCGAGCGTTCCTTCACGGATTGTGTTTTACTGCCGATCGTTTCTATCTTTTCGCCCAATTCATAGAACTTACCTACTATCGTTTCCGTCTCATTGGACTGAGAATCCATGGCTCTTGCGATTTCCATCGTGGTTACGGACGTTTCATGAATCGATTGCGCCGTTTTCTTCGACGTTTGTTCCAATTCGCTCGTGCTTGTATTCAACACCTCAATGGAGGTGTTCATATGACCGATTAATTCTTTGTTTTTTGCTACCATGGTATCAAAGCTATCGGCTAGTTCGCCAAATTCGCCATTATATTTGCCTTCCGTTCGCACTGTCAAATCCCCGGAGGATAGCTTCTTGAACAGAACTACCAGCTTCGTAATCGGAGACGTAATGCTTCTGGAAATCAAGATACCAGCCAACAAAGCAATAACAACTGCAGCAATCGTAATCATAACGATTTTTGTCATCAAATCATCTAAAGGTCTTTGAATATCACTATAGTCATCCGCAACAACAATCATCCAATCTGCTCTCGGGATCTTCGCATAACGAATGTATGTTTCCTCGTTATCGAGATTTCCCATCAAAAGTTGGTCCGACGCTTTTTGCTTAAGAACATCCGCATATTGCTCGGATTCTAATTTCTTCCCAATCATATCCGGTACTGTCGAGTGATAAATAATGGTCCCTTGGCGGCTTACGACGAATACCCTTCCTTCTCCGTTGATGGTAATCCCTTTTAGCTTATTGACAAATAGCGATGTATCAATGGTAAGAATACACACGCCAAGAACTGTGCCATCTTCACCTTTTACGGGCTGCGCGAAAACATTGACCAACGTACCTGTCGTCTTGGAGATCAGTGCGTCACTGATCGCAAATTTGCCCTGCATAGCTTCTTTGAAATAATCGCGTTCCGAAAGATCGGCTTTCAACGACCCCGGATTGTTGCTGGCAATCGTCGTGCCTTTATTATCAACGAGTGTGATCGTCTGGATACCTTGTGTACCTTTTATGCTTTGCGCAAGGAAGGCATTCGTCTTGGCTTGCAGTTCATTTTTGGGAGCGAAAAAGTCTTGATCTGACAACGTTTTCTGATTTCTTAGTTTCAATAAATCCTTCAGTTCACCTTCGACCGACACCAGGTAAAGACTCTGCTCCTCCAACTCGGCAGTGGATTGCAAATATTGTCCGATTCGTTCTACATTCGTATTGATCTCGTCTTTGCTTTTCTTCATCACAATTTGGGACCCGAACATATACGTGCATATGCTCGTTGCTGCAAGTACAAGAATGACTAACAAGCTGATCCAAACAGGCAGTTTAACTTTCAATGAGACTTGTGAAAATGACCTTCGACGCTTTGCACCTTGTGTTTTCATCATGTTGGCTCCTCTTTTAAACCATATAGTTGTCTATAATCTACTTCTATCCACTATCTTTATCGGTTGCAACTGAACAAAAATTCATATCATGATGCGAAAGATTTCCTAACATGTAATCTTAACCTGTTGGAAATAAAAAAAAGGCCATCTCTGCAAGGTTGTCAACCTTGAGAGAGAGCCTCATCTTGCTAATTCTTCTTAACCGCTGCCATCAACAGGAAAATGGGACGACGGGTTTCATCCTTCATTTCGGGAATCTGCTCCAGTGCTTCTTGCGTTGGTTGAGGTTCGGCAATCCTTGTCAGCCTAAATCCAGCCTCAATCAAAGCATTCATGTATGTAGCAATCGTTCGATGGTATTTCACGACATCATGATCCAGAAACCTTGCCTCCCGGACACCTTCACTCTGGTAGTTGTCTACAGGCCAGTGCATCCGTTCACCATTCGCGCCATAATGCCAATCCTGTGCAGCAAGTGCGGTAAATACCGGATGTTCCACGGAAAGGACGAATGTTCCACCAGGAGCTAAGTACTGATGCACCTTGCGGCATACGCTTTCGATGTTCTCCACATAATGGAGCGCAAGCGAACTTATCACAATATCAAATTCCTCAGCCGCAAATTGGATGTCTTCAATCGCAAGCCTCCGATATTCGATCGCGGGATCATTATTAGTTGCCCTTGCATAGGCCAGCATACTCTCAGATAAATCTACCCCAACCACGGATCGAGCGTTCTGCTCGCGAGCATATTGACAATGCCAGCCAAAGCCGCAGCCAAGATCGAGAACCCGCTTGTCTCGAAGTTCTGGCAGCATCGTACGGAGTACAGGCCATTCCCCAGCAGCTTTGAGCCCATCAATTGAACGCGGCATTCCACTATATTTTTCAAAGAATGCAGGATCATCATATTTGTTCTGTTTCATAATAAACACAACACTCCTAACTTTGTATAAGGTAATGTTTATTTTATCACATGATGCCGTATTATACCGCGCCGTAGGCTGTCCCCATGTCATCGTTTTGCATTTTCTGAAAATGAATTTGCAACGAGCCAAAAAAGGCTTTTCCTTGATTGTAATGCAGCTCACACTTATACCCGTACGAACGGGATGCCGATTGCAGCGCTTTGTATCCAGGCAACGCAGTAACTAACGTGATAATCCGTTTAATAACATGGTTCGGCACTTGGGAGAACATCGTCGCATTGATCCCATCAGCCACCGAAATAAAGCTGGGAAACGTACGCGTGTTGACATGCGAAAATTTGACGTAGTCCGCAGCGATAACCAGCATATCTTTGTTCAAACGATTCAGATTTACCGTGATATCCTTGTAAAAGTAGATGCCAAAGCCCAGTTTGTTCGTCAATGGATTCAAACGTTTTTTCCACTTCAACAGGGTGGCAGCCGCATAAGTGTCAAGTTGCTCCATCCAGGTATGCCAGCGAATGAATGATCTTTTTTTCATGAAGTGCACCTTCGTTCCTATCTGTTAACGCCCGATTAGGCGTTTATTTAATTGGACTCCAGAGGAAGCTGGTTAGTTCGCTAAAATTCATTGGTAAATGTAGGAAACAACCCCTAACGAACTCAGTACCCTTTAATTGGCCAAAATCGCTCATTTTGAAAATCTAATGAATGCCAGATGCTCTATTCCAAGCAATTGATCACCATCCGGTCATTAAAGTGCCGGGTAGCGCCAACTCCGTTCATTACATCTCCAAAGTAGCCATTTTCCGGTCTATAAGCATCATACAGTTCATAAGATGCCCTTTGGGACAGAAAACCTCCAAAGCAAAGATTCGAACTCCCGATACTGACACTATTGGCTAAAATAGCGTACTGTAGTTCCCCCATCCGCGCGAGGCAGCTGGAGTAACTCCGCATTCACTCCAAAACGCGCAAAAAGAGCTGCTCGAAAGCAGCTCCTCCTCGCTGGTTCGCGAAGTTACAACGGTTTCTTCGTTTCACTTTCAATACGCGGCTCGGGGTCGATATCCTCAATGATGTTGCGGGTCGAGTTGCGAAATTCGCGGAGGGTATCCCCGAATGCCCGTCCCAACTGCGGCAGCTTGGAAGGGCCGAAGACGATTAAAGCAATAGCCAGAATCAAGATTAACCCTGAAACACCAATATTGTTGAACATGAGTATCTTCCTCTTTTCTTATGCTGATTAGCTTCTAGCTGTTTGCCGGACTTTGCTGCATGGATCGCCACTGCCAGCCCGCCACCATCACGCTAATTTCGAAAAGTAAAATGAGCGGCAGCGTGACCGAGAGATGGGAGATCATATCGGGAGGCGAGATACAAGAACCTGTAATCGCAAGTCCTACGTAGGCGTATTTTCTCGTCATTTTCAATCGCTGCGGGGTGAGCAAGCCAATTCTTGTGAGAAACAGTACGACAACAGGCAGCTCGAAGGCAATTGCCATGGGGAACACAATTTCAAACAAAAATGAAAAGTAACGGTCGATCCCGTATGTTTCCACAGCGCCGACTTTACGGTTCATGCTCATCATGAAGCGAACCATCATGGGGAATACCACCCAATAACTGAACGCTACCCCGATAATGAACAGAGCGAATGAGACGGGAATGTAAGGAAGGGTGCTCTTGGCCTCTACCTCCGTAAGACCAGGCTTAACGAAAGCCCACACTTGATAGAGCAGCAACGGAACCGTGAACAGCAAAGCAACGAGGAAGGCACATTTCATATAGATCATCAGCCCGTCTGTGAATGAAAAAACGTTCCACGCAATTTCGCCCACCATAGGCTGCGATTTCATGTACTTGAGTATGCTCGGCGACACATACAAGCCCGCGCTAAACGTTAGTACAAACCAGGCAAGAATAATGATCAGTCGTTTGCGCACTTCGCTCAAATGTAAGATCCAATCTTCCTGTTCCATCCCATCCCCCCTTTAAACCATGTGATTCACGCTGCTGGCGACTACACAATAATTCCGCCCTGTTTCAAATACTTGGCAATACCTTCAACAGCCCGATAGGCAAGCGCACCAACCGTACCCGTAGGGTTATAGCCGCTGTTATGAGCGAAAGCTGACGCACCGACAACGAACACATTTTCAGCATCCCACATTTGCAAATAGGAATTAACTGCTGAAGTTTCAGGCTGCGCGCCCATAATCACGCCACCTGTATTGTGTGTAGATTGATACGGCACGATATTGTAAGGTCCTAGCTGATCCGACGATCCAATGGTTGTCGCCTTCATTTCCTTCATGATTTCTGCGGATTTGCCAGCCACGAACTTGATCATTTGCCGGTCCTGCTCTTCGAAATCGAAGGTGATCCTTGGTAGCGGCAACCCATAAGCATCTTTGTATGTCGGATCCAAATCCACATAATGATGCTTCCAAGGCATACTGCTGCCCTGCGGAGAAACAGCCAATACACTGTTCGCATATTTGAGGGACTGCTCCTTGAAGGCTTTCCCCCAGGACGGCGTCCCTTTGGGAACTGAGTTGGTCGCAATTGGCCGCTGCCCCGTTTGGGAAATGCGGATGCCTGCGCCATGAATGAAATTCAAGTCGCTATGGTCGAAATTATCACCATTGAAATCAGGGATTTCCATGCCCAGTGATCCAGCGCCTGCATATAAGTTGAATTCTTTATCGTCAAAGAAACCTGCTGCTGCTCCACCATTGGTCTGATAGCAATAATTTTTGCCAATCACGCCTTTGCCTGTAACCGGATCGTAAGGCTTGCCTAATTTGGAAGTCAACAAGAGTTTTATATTGTTGAATACATAGCTAGCCATGATGACCACATCAGCTGGCTGTTCGAACTGTTCACCTGTTACCGTGTTCACATAAACGACTCCGCTTGCTTTCTTGCCGTCATTCAGCACTTGAATGACATTCGAATAGGAGCGCAGCTCGAAATTCCCTGTTTTCTGCGCGACTGGCAGCACCGTGACCACAGCATCTGCCTTGGCCCCGTATTCACAGCCGAAACGCTCGCAATAACCGCAATACTGACAAGCTGCCCTGGTTACCCCATCGGGATTGGTATATTGCTCAGATAAATTCGCCGAAGGCATCATGTAAGGATGATACCCCAGTTTCTTGGTCGCCTCTTCAAACAACTTTAAGACAGGCGTTTTGGTCATCGGTTTCGTGGGAAAAGGGTTCGTACGCTTACCCACCATCGGATTCTGCTCCGCATCACCGGAGATGCCAGCCAGCTTTTCGAATTTGTCAAAATACGGCTCTAATTGATCATAGGTAATGCCCCAATCTTGAATGGTCATCCCCTCGGGTATTTTCTGCTTCCCGTATCGTTCAACCGTTTTGCTGTAAATCTCGAAATCGTACGGCAGGAAACGGTACGTTTGCCCATTCCAGTGTATACTAGCCCCGCCTAATCCCTCCCCGAGCAGGAAGGAACCATATTCGCGCATGGGCACTGCCGCGACTTTCTCAGTATTTCGAAACGTGACCGTCTCTTTGGAAAGATCCTGCATAAGATCGTAGCGCTGAGCATAACGAAGCTCGTCATGCACCATATAGTAGTCTTGAGTCCCACGCGGCTTCCCGCGTTCCAAACCCACGACTTTAACCCCTTGTTTGGACAATTCCGCGGCAATGATTCCGCCGACCCAGCCCATCCCAACAATCACTACTGGAACTTTTGGCATTTTTGTAGCCATGAGCTTCTCCCTTCCTCACTATATAGATCTTATTAATGGGCAAAATGGTCATGCAAACTGCGCGGTTCCATGGCGACGAATTGATCCTTGTCCATAATGTTCGCGTAAGCCATCTGGTTGCCAGGATATTTGCGCAATTTCCAGCCTTGCATATTCTTATTTCCTCCATAAAGAGGATCCGAATATACACCCTCTATCGTCAGACTGCGAAATAGATTAAAAAAGGTTTTTCCCGTAATGCCGTTCACGACCATGATTTCGCCTTTTTCCATAGAGGTTAGAATCGCATCCTTCTCCTCAGGGGCTAAATCCACAAACGATTTGCTGTATTTGGTCTTGCTGGTATCTTCGATACTCTGCAGCCCCATCGTGATCAGCTCATGGCGCTTAATGCTTTGATAGTCTCCCTGCGTGATTTCCCCTTTGACAAAAGGACCTGTGCGGTACTCACGGGAATTCACTCCCCAGGGACTCGCCAGCTGATGGTCGATGTAGAAGGCGACGCCCAAGTCTGTCGCTCCCGGCGCCTTATCATCCTTAGGGAAAATCCGCTCAGCAGCCGCTTCCGTAATTTGCAGTTGGCTTTGATTTAAGAACATCGGGGCTTGATTGTAGTCTGCCGCCTGCTGCGGCGCCTGTGGTGAGGCAGATGGCGAAGGCGCTGCTTGTTTGTTGCCGAATTTACCCGATAAGGCGCTTCCGACAGCACCTCCCACAACGACCCCGCCAATGGCGGTCCCGGTATATTTCAAGAAACTGCGCCGCGACGGATCTGGCGATTTCCCTTTATGATCTTCAGCCAATTGTTCTTTCCTCCTTTGGAATTTATATGTAACTTTGCGTTGTTGAGGATATGATGAGCATTGGCCTTATTTATTATTCATTCTTTGCATGAAAAATTGCGATGTCGGGAAATGTAGTATCAGAACCTGATTGATGTGAAAGGAGAATTACAAGGATGAACAAATCATTTCTATGTCTATCTCTTTTGCTTGCCGTTTCCCTATCTGCTTGTGGGAAGAGCAACACAACCAAGCCTTCCCCAACCACGGGGACTACGGGAACACCAGCAGCAACCAGCAGTGGGACCACAACAAAAGTCGATGCTCAAGCTGTCTTCAAAGCCAACTGTGTAAGTTGTCACGGCGCTAATCTGGAGGGGCTTGTTGGACCGAATTTGCAGAAGGTAGGCAGCAAGCTTTCCAAGGAACAGATCGTAGCAATTGTGACGAATGGCAAAGGCGCGATGCCTAGCTTCAAAGGAAAGCTTTCGGATGATGAAATCAGTTCCGTAGCCACTTGGCTCGCAGATAAGAAATAAGGCAGTGAACAGATCAAAGGCTTCATCTTAGGGGGATTCCTGAAGATGAGCCTTTTTATTTTGGTTTGAAATCACTCAAGATGAGCGTATAATTTTAAAGTAATAAATTTGAACAGACGGGATGATATCCTTTTGAATGATAAAATCGTAATGCCTCTATGGACACTTGGTCTTTTCATCGTCGTTATGAATACAACCATGAGGAATGTCGATGCGCGAAAGTCGCATTTTGCAAGACTATCTGCTGCATTTCCTTACTCACTGTGCGCGCGTGCTGCCTTATTTTCATATTCCTATTGCTTTATCTCACACGTTTAAGGTATAGTTTACTTACCGAACGGTAAGTAAGTAACTGAATAGAGGAGGAAATATCAATGAAACCAACTTCGACGTATGAAGATATCTTAAATACCGGGTATCGCCTATTCGCTGAACACGGCTTCGAGAAAACTAGCATGACCATGATCGCCAAGGAAGTGAAAATCTCCAAACCTGCTCTGTACTATCACTTTGTATCCAAAGAAGCCATGATCGATGTACTGTTTGATGAAATATGTAAAAGCATCGGTTTCACTAGCTTTTTCCACATTCCGAACTATACAGCGACTAATTTTAAAGAGAGATTGATCTCAGATGGCCTGAACATTATCGCACAGCAAAAAGAAGACGAAAATTACTCACGCATCATGCATCAGTATCAAGCGCTTGGCTTCAGGAACATGAAGTACTCGCAGAAATTGATCGAAGTTCTCGACGGATTTACATCGGGGTTTGCAGGGCTGCTGCAGCATGGGGCTGCGATTGGGGTGATCCATGACACCGATGTGCTTGTGAAAGCGCAATTGCTGAATATGATCATATCGAGCATCGATAATTTTATCAGCTATGGGATTGATTGTAATTATGAAGACATATGGACCAAGGCCGTCCATACGATTGTAATGAGAGTTGAGGCCACATGAGCGCGTCGGCACAACGAATCACAGCGCTTGATTTTGCTAGGGCACTGGCAATTTTCGGCATGATTATTGTGAATTATAAGCTTGCCATGGAGGCCGATAATGGCGGAGCGGCATGGTTAATCGCTGTAGCAGGACTGTTTGAGGGGAGAGCCGCAGCCCTCTTTGTCATCCTCGCAGGCATTGGCGTGTCATTAATGACATCGAAAGCATATCTTTCATGCAATAAAGACCTTATTCGTCAAAATAGGAATAGTTTGTTGAAGCGAGCCGGTTTCCTCCTACTAGCAGGTGCAGGCTTGCTTCTAATGGGTTGGAATGCCGATATTTTGCACTATTATGCGCTATTCCTGCTCGTCGCCTCTACGATGATCACCTTATCTGATAAAAAAATACTCTTGCTGTTTGTTGGGCTGTTAGTAACATCACAGTTTTTTTTGATCGTTTTTGATTATAGTCTTGGTTGGGACTCGCGTTTTCATGTTTATACCGATTTTTGGACCTTGGCAGGTTTCAGCCGCAATTTATTGCTCAATGGCTTTCATCCCTTTTTCCCCTGGTTTTGTTTTTTCCTAATTGGCATGTGGACTGGCAGAAAACATTGGCTGGGTAAGGAAAACAGAGCGAAATTGCTGATTTATGCTCTCTTGGGAACTGTTTTCTTCGAGACAGTCTCCTACCTTCTTATTAAATGGAGCTATCCCTTCCTTGATCTAGCATCTGCCAGTTATTTATTTACGACCAAACCGATGCCCCCTACGATGCTGTATCTTTTATCAGCAACTTGTCTAGCTTTAGCAGTCATCGCTATCAGTCTTTATATTGTAGACATATGCGGCAACTTCCTTGTAGTGCGAATGCTTATCAATACCGGCCAGCTATCGCTAACCCATTATGTCGGCCACATCATCGTCGGTTTAGGCTTTCTGGAGTTGATACGTTTTTTGGAAAATGGTAATCTTTCCTTCTCCATTGCCTATGGCTGCGGCTATTTCATTCTCGCTGTCCTCTTCTCCTATGTCTGGAGAAAATGGATGAAACGTGGCCCGATCGAATCGGTCATGCGACGGCTTAGTTGAATACTAAGCGGGAATGAGGATATGAATGTGCAGCCATTCAGCCACGCTCCCGCTTCTTTATGTCTTCGTTTAATCTTTTGCGATACTGAGATGGGGTACAACCAAAATGCATTTTAAATACACCAATGAAATAACTCAACGTGTTGAATCCAACATCAAACGAAATCTCTGTAATCTTCTTGTCCGTATCCTTCAGTAACAATGCCGCTCGTTTTGCTCGCAACTGATTTAAATAATCCATTGGGCTTTTACCGGTAAAACCCTTGAAATACCGACAAAAATAGGACTCGCTAAAAGAGGCAATCGCTGCAAGGTCCTCCAATCGAATCGCTGAACTGAAGTTCGCCTGCATATAGGCAATAATATCCTTTAATCGATCGATATGCGCTGGGTTAACAGGAAGCGGAAGTTCACGGAAAGATGGCCCTCCGAGCATCATAAGCTTGGAAATTATCAACGGCAGATACGCTTTCGTAGAAAGTTCGAAGAAAGGCTTTTCGTTAAGATTAACCTCAAACACTTGCCCAAGCAGTGTCAGAATCTCTCTTTCTTCCACTGTATCTTGACGAATTCGAACGGGAACAACATATTTCTGCTGGATCAGCGGGTTAATATATTTCTCACGAACGAGATCAAATCGGTCCCCTCCCAAGATATCGGCATGAAACACAATCGCAGTGAAAGAACATCCCTCATTCGTAACGATTTGACCGGAATGAAGTTGACCGCCATTCACGAATATGGCTTCCCCCGCTTCCAGTTCATAGTCTTGCATGGAAACGCGAAATAGAGCCTTTCCCTTGGTAAGCATGAGGAATTCCAATTCGTCATGCCAGTGAAGTTCAAGCAGTTCCTCCCCTGGCTGGCAGTTGATTTCATAAACTCGGATCGGATACAGCGGGTCACCGTGTATGCGGTCCTCTTTGAATTGTGCCTGCTCCATTGATGGATCTCCTTTTTCTCAAGAAATCAACGTAATGTCAAAATAATGATATTAATAAGCAATATTCCGAAAGATCTATAATTATTAAATCAATATAATGATATTACAACATTTTGAGAGGATGATGGCAATGAAATTTTCGAATGGTTATTGGATGGCCAAAGACGGATACACAGTCCTTAATCCAGTCGATGTCCGGGATGTGCATCAAGAAGCGAACAGCCTGACTGTCTACGCTGCCGCGAGATGGATTCAACGTAAAGGCGATACCTTGAATGGAGCCATGTTGACTTGTGAATTAAGCTCCCCACTTCCTGATATCATCCGCGTACGTTGGACCCATCATGCTGGTAAGCGTTCGAATGGACCCGCTTTTGGAATCGCTGACAATAAGCAAACTCCCGTTTCAATTGATGAAAGTGATGACCAAGTTTCGCTGAAATCAGGTCGTATAACCGTGAAAGTCAACAAACATCAGACGTGGGGCGCTGAGTTTTACTTCGAAGACCGTCGTTTAACCGGAACCAACAGTAAGGGTGCGGGGCATATTACAACTGCGGATAAAGCGGTTTTCTTTCGCGAGCAGCTTGAGCTGGGCATTGGCGAACATATTTACGGACTCGGAGAACGTTTCACCAATGTCGTTAAAAACGGGCAAACCGTTGATATCTGGAACGAAGATGGCGGCACAAGCAGCGAACAAGCCTACAAAAATGTGCCCTTCTATTTATCCAGTAAAGGCTATGGTGTTTTCGTCAATCATCCCGAGCATGTATCGTTTGAAGTCGGCTCTGAAGTGGTGTCCAAAGTCCAATTCAGCGTACCCGGTGAACAGATTGAGTATTTCATTATAGGCGGAAACACTTTAAAAGAGGTGCTGAGTAATTATACGAAACTCACGGGCAAACCCGCTCTGCCGCCTGCCTGGTCGTTCGGTCTGTGGTTAACGACATCCTTCACAACGGATTATGACGAAGCAACCGTGAATCGTTTTATCGACGGTATGTTTGAACGAGACATCCCGCTTCATGTCTTCCATTTCGACTGTTTTTGGATGAAAGAATACCAATGGACCAACTTTGAGTGGGATGCCGATATGTTCCCAGATCCCGTGGGCATGCTGCGTCGCCTCAAAGACAAGGGACTGAAGATTTGTGTCTGGATTAATTCCTACATAGGACAGAAATCGCCGCTTTTCCAAGAGGGCATGGATCATGGTTATTTGGTCAGAACTTTGGACGGTCATGTTTGGCAGTGGGACCTCTGGCAAGCTGGCATGGGACTGGTGGATTTCACCAATCCGGAAGCCACAGAGTGGTACAAAGGGCATTTGCGTCGCCTCATTGATATGGGCGTGGATTGCTTTAAAACCGATTTCGGCGAGCGCATCCCAACCGATGTTCAGTATCACGATGGTTCGGATCCGCTCAAAATGCACAACTATTATACATTCCTATACAATAAGGCCGTTTTCGAAGTATTGGAAGAAAAACTCGGCAAGAACGAAGCCATGCTGTTCGCCCGCTCCGCTACAGCTGGAGGACAGCAATTCCCTGTCCACTGGGGTGGCGATTGCTCGGCTAACTACGATTCGATGGCAGAATCGCTGCGCGGGGGCCTTTCCCTTGGTTTATCCGGATTCGGATTCTGGAGCCATGACATCAGTGGCTTTGAGAAAACCGCGCCGCCTGATATCTATAAGCGCTGGGTCGCTTTTGGCCTGCTATCGTCGCACAGCCGCTTGCATGGCAATGAGTCTTACCGGGTCCCTTGGTTGTTTGACGATGAAGCCGTCGATGTGCTCCGACATTTCACCAAGCTAAAAAGCAAGTTAATGCCTTATTTGTTCGCAAGTGCAATCCAATCCACAGAGTTAGGAATTCCCATGATGCGCGCGATGGTGCTTGATTTCCCGGCTGATCCGACCACACATCACCTGGATACGCAGTACATGTTAGGAGACAACCTCCTCGTCGCGCCCATCTTCAATGAGCTAGGTACTGTACAGTATTATGTGCCCGAGGGGCGCTGGACCGATTTCTTCCATGGTCATGTGGTTGAAGGAGGCAAATGGCACCAGGAAACGCATGGCTACATGACGCTTCCATTATTGGTTAAACCGAATACCCTGCTGGCTATTGGAGCCAACGACCGGAAGCCAGATTACAATTATGCGGAGGATGTGTCGCTTCATTTGTTTGAATTGGCGGATGGAGCCGCCGTGGAAACAACAATTTATGACATGCAAGCAAACAAGCAATTGACGGTGAAAGCTTCGCGCAGGCTTAATCTTATTGATATCTCGGTTAAAGGGAGCAATCAACCATACACGATCGTGCTTAGAGGCATCCATCAAATCTCTGCGCTAGAAGGCGCATCTTGGACGAATTCAGATAATGGTATCGTGCTTGCTCCTGAGCCGGCTGCTTCTGTGATTTCGGTAAATTTATAAAATCTTTGGTGATATGGATAATTAGATCCCACCCAGAACCTCTTGGTTCGAGATCACCTTATTCCTGCCATTCATTTTGGCTTTGTACAGTGCCTTATCTGCTTGTTCAATAAGTTCCTCCTTCGTATCTGGATACGTAGCAGCACCTATTGAAACCGTAATCTTGATGGTCTGACCATCATTAAGAACAAACGCATGTTTACTTATCGCACTTCGTACCCGATCTCCTACGACAAGTGCATGTTTATGAGGCAAATCGTAAAGTAAAATCGAGAATTCCTCTCCTCCATTTCGTGAGACAATATCAAAGGAGCGAGAGGCATCCTTTAATAATTTCCCAAATTGTTTTAGCACGACATCTCCATTGGAATGTCCATACGTATCATTAATCTTCTTAAAATGGTCGATATCTATCATCAGCAAGGACAAAGATTCATTTTTCTCTATGGCTTTCTGCAATGAAACATTGAATACTTCATCAAATGTTCGATGGTTGTTCAACTCTGTCAGGAAATCAAACGTTGCGGCCTTTTCCATCCTTTGAAAATGGGATTTCGCTTTGACCAGGAAAGCCGTCAAGTAGCCGGCTATTAACCCTCCAACCGTCAACATAATCACATAGATGAAAGCAGGTAAGACCCCTTTTGTCCCAAGATTTATGAAAAATACAATAGCTGTAGAGACATTACAAACAACGAGCGCGTAAATCCATTTCTTCCAAAATGTCAAGTTAAATCGACTAATAACGCCAACAGCCAGGGATAAAAAAATAGTATTTGAAGCTGCTATAACGGAAGTATGGCTTACTACGCCAAAAGCGAACAAACGCATAAAAAAGATCATGAGCCCCGTTAGAATGGAAGCATATATGCCACCAAAAAGCGCTGAAATAATAACAGCAATCTGCCTAAAGTCCAAAATGGTTCCATCAAACTCAACAGTAAAGACCATCAATACGATCCCAAGTATGCCCGCCGAGAACCCGATAAGAACTTTGGTGCTTATGGATGCCGTGGAATCCAAAATCTTATTCTTAAATATGACTTGGCTGGTTAGAAACAAATAAGCTGTAACGATTGCAAAATTCGCAATCAAATCTCTGGATATACCGATTAGTGTATTATTCATTCTAGCACCCCCTAGTTACTAATAACTTAACACGAATATGTCAAGAATTTATTAGGTTCCGGGCAGCGTCACCGATTCGTGTGTCGGACCTGCGCCAGATGACGCCGGGACATTTCCCGGGAAATCTGCCCGCATCAGACAAATCATCGAGTTAAAAGTAGTGGCCTGCGAGCCTTCGCTCCTGCTCAATCTCGCATGCTGCACTAAGTTGCGTAAGAAAAATGGCTTCGCCGCCCTGAGAGATCAGCCTCTTAGTAGCGTCAAAACCTGTTAAGGGAACTAGAAGACGCTATATAGGCAAATAGCAGGGATGCTAGGGTATTAGCGGAACTACAGGGTCTTATTTCCACGAAAAACGCTCAATTTGCCTTGAAACAGCAAAATAGCGGACTGTAGTTCCCCCACCCCCGCGATATGGATACTTTTGGCTAGAATAGCGGACTGTAGTTCCCTCTGTTCGCACAAGGCGGCTGGAGTAACTCCGAGCTCACTCCAAAACATATAAACTTTTATATTGCCAAAAAGCCGACGTCGGATGGCTCCGAATAGCGGCTTCTTGGTGTTATTGGCAATTTGGTTCACCCAAAAAAGGACTGTGAATAGATCCTCTCACCTTTAATTAACAATATCAACAAGCTGCCCTTCCGAAGCTGCTGCTAAATCATCTCATCCCAATCATACTCCTGAAGCTTATAAGGAATACGGAGAGAATCTAGCATTCGGCATGCATTCGTCTTGTTTGACGTTGCGACTCCTCTTTCATTTGAATACAACTATCTTAACATCACAGTCAGCTTCTCAAAAGGTACAAAACATTTGATAATCAATTATCCGATTGCTGAAACATATTCCCCTGTGAAACCGTTAAGTAGATATAGAAAAATTTGCCATACAATTTAAAAGATGAAGGGATGAAAACATTTGAAGAAGAAAGTATGGACCATCGGTCTCCTGCTTAGCGCAATGATCTTAACTTCCACGTTTGCTCCAGTTGCCTCGAAAGCCGCTCAAGAACCCGTTGTCCTATTGGAAGGGCAGCCGATTGTTTTCTCCCAGCAGCCGATGAAGATCGATGGCATTCTGATGGCATCGGTTCGGGATCTAGCCAAAATTGCGGGGATGGATGTTACATGGAACGCAACTGATCAGATGGCAATCGTTTCTCAGAACGAGTACGAGCTCAAGCTGCCTATGAATTCAGACGTTGCCTATGTGAACGGTAAAGCAAACACCATTTACGGCAGTACACAAATGGTAAATGGTGCGATGTACGTTCCACTGCGATTTTTTATGGAAAGCACCAATTATGTGGTTCGCTGGGATACTGCCACCAACTCTGTGAATATCACGAAGCAAACGGACAGTTTGCCTGTTGTCGGCACCTATGACCACTTGCTCACTCTGCTATCGCAGAATCAAAGCATAGGGAATGTCAGGGTTATTTCCCAGGGTAAAACCGTTGTAACCGAAACGTCCACTGAAGCCTTATCTCCAATTAGTGTTGATTCATCTAGTGCTAAGAAGGAATCGACCACAGCAGTTGTTCCCGAGTATTCCAGCACGAATGTTCAAGTGCAAGGCGTGGATGAATCCGATGTTGTCAAAACAGACGGAAGCTATATCTATACGGTTAACAGACAACGCATTGTCGTTACTCAGGCTTATCCTGCCGATCAGATGAAAGTGCTGAGCATTCTCGATTTCCCCAAAAATCAAGGCGCGCAGTTCCAACCTAGTGAAATCTACGTGGATGACAAGCATCTTATCGTGATCGGCAACTCTCTCAACTACGATACATCAGTTCCTTATAACGGCCCAACTGGCCTCACAGAAAAGCGACTAATCATGCCGATGAAGTCCCAAGGCAACGCTAAAGTTATGGTTTACGATCTCACGGATCGCAGCAATCTGAAGCTTGTGAAAGAAGCTGAGCTTGAAGGAAACTACGTCTCCTCCCGCAAAATCGGGTCGTCACTGTACTTTATCTCCAATAAGTTTGTGAATTACAATCGATATCAGAAATTAAAGAAGCATGATGATGATGCTTTAACAGACCTTGCTCCGGCCTACCGAGATTCAGTCTCAGGCGATGCTTTTACAAAGATTCCATTAGATCAAGTCTATTACCTGCCAAAAGCCATAGAGCCTAACTATGTGCTCATCGGGAGCATTAATCTTAATGAGTTGCAACAGACCATGAACGTCACTTCTTATCTCGGTTCTGGACAAAATGTGTACGCCTCCGAAGAAAACTTAACTATCGCCGTTACGAATTATGAACAGCAATCGTTCCAACCGGAAACGATTATTTATCAATTCGGGCTAAAAGCAGGGAAAGCATCGTTCACGAATACCGGCAAAGTGCCAGGCCGTTTACTCAATCAATTTTCCATGGATGAACATAATGGGCATTTCCGA
Organism: Paenibacillus marchantiophytorum; assembly: GCF_014640555.1. Classification (GTDB taxonomy): domain Bacteria; phylum Bacillota; class Bacilli; order Paenibacillales; family NBRC-103111; genus Paenibacillus_E; species Paenibacillus_E marchantiophytorum. The sequence goes on from NZ_BMHE01000011.1 coordinate 85,962, forward strand.
ATCGCGACGACAACTGGCGAAATGGGGCGGACAGATGAAGGAACATCGATGAACCATGTTTTCATCCTTGACGCGAACCTGAAAGTGACAGGTAAGATTGAAAATATAGCGCCTGGGGAAAGAATCTATGCTGCGCGTTTCATGGGTGACCGGGCTTACATGGTTACTTTCAGAAACACGGATCCCCTTTTTGTTATGGATTTGAAGGATCCTGCTGCACCGAAATTACTAGGTGCGTTAAAAATCCCCGGCTATAGCGATTACTTGCATCCGTATGATGAAAACCATGTAATTGGCTTCGGCAAAGATACGATCGAGGTTGACCTCAAGAATTCGCAAGAACCGCAGTCTATCGCCTATTATCAAGGTATGAAAATGGCGCTTTTCGATATCACCGATGTGAATCATCCTAAGGAGAAATTTAAGGAACTGATTGGCGACCGAGGAACGGATTCGGAGCTGCTGCACAATCATAGAGCTTTACTCTTTTCCAAGGAAAAGAATTTACTCTCGTTTCCTGTCAATGTGATGAAATTTGATGCTTCCAGTAACACTAAATCGGTAAGCTCGTATGGTACTTTTGCTTTTCAAGGTGCTTACGTATACAGACTTGATTTGGACAAAGGCTTCCAGCTCCGCGGCAGTATCACCCATCTCAGCGAGGATGATCTGAAAAAAGCGGGGCAATATGTTCAGGCTGGCGATAAACAGGTACGGCGCGTGCTATACATCGGGGATACCCTGTACACCATCTCGAACGATTTGATCAAAGCGAATGATCTCGCCACGCTGCAGGAGAAGAACACGGTGCTCATTCCGTAACGGAACTGCTTGAATAGCGGCTTGACGATTCCGTAACTCTGCGTGCGGCGGGTCTCCCAGCACCAACTCACAGTTCAAGAAGCCACTTGAGATTGTACTCAAATGGCTTTTTGTGCAACTGATTATGACTTAATTTGATCTAGCTTCATCTTCTTACTTTTTGTTAGAACTCTGCCGAGCCATATGGATGGCTTCTCGATGAAAAAGTACATCATAGAAGCAATAAATAGAGAGACTAGCAGCGAACCACTCAGGAGGATACCGATTGGTAGACCCCGGCCATATAATGTTTGGACCACTGTAAGAATTATCACCACATGTACTAGGTACAAACTATAGGAGATTTTACCTAGAAATATCACGAAAAAATGTCTCATCATACGGGACAATCGTGCGGAGTTTAAAGTGAAAATTATCAAAATGACAGCCCCTAAAGTAATAAACCAAGAATCTATAACTGTTCTATAGAAGGGGGGAATGTTCTGAAATAAGAGTGCTTTTATTACAAATGAAGGGTGTACAAATAAATAAGTAGCTATTCCAAATGCGAATACTGAAATTTTCACTTTAACGCTAAGTGAATTGAATTTATGAGAGATATAACTTCTATATTTCGCTAACAACGCACCTATAATGAACAAAGCTGTGTAATTAAGTGATGCCACATATTCTGTCCCCGTACTTGCAGGCTTGAATATAATAAATAATACGATTGCCAGTAGACTTACCAAAGCGCTGAAAGCTAATGCCTTTTTCCAATCTAATTTCGCTATTATTATCATAATTAATGGGAAATAATGGATATTCTCATTTCATGAACAAGCGACCATATAACAGGATTTAGATTACTAAGAAAATCAAAATAAGGAAGCGCCAAAACAAATCCACTTAAAACAAAAAACATAACCACCGACTCCCCACCAGAAATAAATAAACGGAGGGGACTGTATTCGAATATTACTTTAAAAAGTTTGTTGATTGGAATTACTTGATACAAATGAAAAAACACAACACAGAGCGCTGCCAAACCACGCAGGGAATCTAACTCTTCATATCGCTTGTTCACCTTGAGTGCCCTCGAATATTTTTATTAAAAACAAGTTAGTTCTTAATAAAGAATATAAAAAATTATGGAAGATAATAAAAGAGTTAATTCATTATTACCATTTTTTATTACAAGTGTAAGATAAATTTCATATCACAAATATCTTCTTAGACTTGTCTTAGGGTAATGAGAAGGCAATTTCCATCATCCTTTCTATCTCGTTATTATAGCGATAATGGAAATTCCTCATAAGTGAAATGTCTGCGAACGTTTGGACCTCTGAATGGAGAAAATCGGCTTCGCTGCCCTGAGAAATCAACTTCTTCAAAGCGACAAAACCTATGAAAGGGAACTCCAGTTCGCTATTTAGGCAAAAAGCAGGGATTCGCAGTCTTAGCGGAACTACAGGGTCTTATTTTCACGAAAAACGCTGAAATTCCCATGAAACAGCAAAATAGCGTACTGTAGTTCCCTCAACCCCGTGATAATTACACTTTTTTCCAGAATAGCGTACTATAGTTCCCTCCCCCCGCACAAGGCAGCTGGGGTAACTTCTCGATGTTCTTAAACTAAAAGGCTGCCAGAGTTTTGCCTGTTTCAAGCAGGCTCTTTAAATTGCTTAGAATGACTGGCCAGCCATTATTAAACCCTTCTATCTTGCCTTCATCTTTGCGAATATCCTTGTCTAATAATTCCTCGTGTCGGAGCGATAGTTTCACAGTAGCGTCCATGGGTGTTAATTCATAAGTAACCGTAGACATTCGCTCTACTTCAACGTCCTTAACGCTCCAGGAAATGGTTAGTAATCGATACGGCTCATAGACAAGAACTTCACCATAATGTTCAACTTTATCTTTATTCATCAATTTAAAGCTAGATCCAACTTGCCAATCCGAGACGATTTCACGACCGAAAAAATACTGTTTGGTGAATTCACTGCTAGTTAGGGCTGCCCAAAGCTTCTCAGGTGTAGTTGCAATGTAAGTCGTATACGCGAATGAAGTTTTATTCATGATTAGTATCCTCCTCCAAGGCTTGCTTTAGTGTGTTTAGTGCTTCGATCCGGTGACGCTCAAACTTGCCGATCCAGCGCTCATAAATTTCAGCGATAGGTACCGGGTTAAGATAATGCAGCTTTTCACGACCTTGCCAAACGATAGTCACTAAATTTGCCTCTTCCAGCAGCAAAAGGTGCTTCGTAACAGCTTGACGACTCATCGTCATTTGTTTACAAAGTTCTCCTAAGGATTGTCCGTTATTCGCGAACAATTGGTCGAGCAATTCTCTGCGTGTGCCATCAGCAAGTGCTTTAAAGAGTTTATCCATGCCTCAATTATATGCAATAATTTGGTTGCATGTAAATCATGAAAAAACCTGCAGCATAGGCCACAGGCACTAGGTCATCGTAAACCTTAGAAAAGCTCATCTTTCAACAAATCAAGAAAGCGTTCGAACCGGAGATCCGGATAGATAGGCTTCAATATTTTCAACTACATCTGTATAAAAAGCTTCATAATTCGCTTCCGATACATAGCCAATATGCGGCGTAGTAAGAAGATTCGGAAGCGACCGGTAGATATCGTCCTTAGGCAGCGGTTCCACCTCGAATACATCTACCGCGGCGCCAGCGATCCAGCCGTTCTGCAAAGCCTCGGCAAGTGCAGCTTGATCCACGATTGGAGCGCGGGACGTATTGATCAGGTATGCCGAAGGACGCATACGTTTGAGCTCTGCGGCGCCAATCAACCCTCTTGTCCGGTCGCTTAATACAAGATGAATGGACACAAAGTCGCTGCTCTCCAGAAGTTCTTCCTTGGAAGCGGCTAATCGCACGCCAACTTCGTCCGCACGCTCTTTCGTTAAATTTTGGCTCCATGCTGTGACGTCCATGCCGAACGCTTGTCCGAATTTGGCGATCTTGCTGCCCAGTTTGCCGAGTCCAAGTAAGCCAAGCTTCTTCCCATACAAATCCGTTCCAATGGTACTTTGCCACTGACCGCTGCGGATCGCGTTATGCTCCTGCACAATGTTGCGGGCGAGCCCCAACACCAAAGCCCACGTGAGCTCGGCGGTTGCGTTGCCTGCGCCGCCCGTGCCGCAAACGATTACGCCTTGCGAAGCGGTTGCGGTCATGTCGATCGACGCATTGCGCATGCCTGTCGTAATTAACAGCTTCAAGCGGGGAAGCTGAGCAAGAAGCGCTGCACGGAAAGGAGTCCGTTCACGCATAATCACGACAATCTCACAGTCGGCAATCTGTTCAACCAGTTCACTCGGTTGATCGATATGCCGATCAATACTCTTGACCTCCACCTTGTCCGAAATCCGGGACCAATCCGCGGCAGTCAACGCCACTTGCTGATAGTCGTCTAAAATGGCACAGCGAAGTTTCATCATCCATTTGCCTCCTTCATAATATCCCTAATTTTCCCTAGCGGTCACTGAGGGGAGGTTCACCTTCCAACCAATTCCATTCGTTGTTCACGATAAAGCGGCTGACAGATTCAATCGGTGAAATTCCCCAATCATGGAAGGAACGAACGCACTCAACGAAAGTGCTGATTGTTTCTTTGTTTGGCCTAGCAAGCATCTCATTCTGCAATTGCACATAGGATTTTGGTTTTTCAGGTACCCTCTCCAACGTACTCATCATTGATTTATGGCAGGGAAAGAGTGTTCTATTATAAGCAAGAATCAATCGTCCTGCAAATAACGCAACTTGACTAACCGCTTGCGATAATAAGTATGCGTTATTCAAGGCTAACGCTCGATCAGCGAAATATCCTCCGTACAACTCCACTTGAGCAAAGAAGTCCTTGAAGTTACTCTCCCGCCGATCTTCCGGATACACCGATATACGACTAACAAGTTCGTCCAAGTTTGGTATTCGAGAAAAGGCGACGATCGCTCCTTCAAAAGAGGCGCGTGTCGGCTCACTCCCCTTTTCTGCCGCTGCCTGCAGGAAATCAGAATTAATAATTTTCCCGTCATAATAACCCCCCTTGTAATCGCAACCATCTTCTGCATAATAAAACAAATGATCCCGCTGTTTCCGGTCCTGGAATATCTCATCTTTTACAACCAGATAACAGTCAATATCTGAATCCTCCCGTGCTAATCCTTTAGCCACAGAGCCCGTAATAATCACAGCCAAGTAATCGGAATCCTGTTGCAAACGATTCACTAGGTAGATGATTGCTTTCTTGTGATGTCCTCTGATTCCACTTTTCTCAATTTGCTCAGTCATTAAGAATCACATCCCCCATCTCACTATATACTCATTTTACCATATAAAGGAACCTAGACTACATAAAACTCCGTTGGAGCAAAAGATACCGCGTTCAACAGAGCTTTCGTATAGTCCGACTTGGGGTCGGACAGAACCGCGCCCGTCTCGCCCATCTCTCGAATAACGCCATCTTTCATCACCTCTTTGCGATTGATAACGAGTGTTAATTCAATGTCACTGTGTCTGTTGTGTGAAGGTAATAATTGGGATGGCGCCCCTTACGAACTCAATACCCTTTATTCGGCCAAAAAAGCGCATTTTGAAAATCTAACGATTTCCAGATGCGCTATTTCATGCAAACGATCACTTTTCCGCTTAAATTTTGCTCGATAACGCCAATCCAGTTCATTAAATCGCCAAACAAGCCATTTTCTCATCAATTAGCATCGTACAGTTCGTTAGATGCCCTTTGAGTCTGAAAACCGCCGTCTCACCTGTCCCTCACACTCAGAATAACCCCAACAATAATAATCAATCCACCGATCAAATCAAATATATGTAAGACTTCATGTAAGAATACGGTTGACAATAACACGCCAAAGAGAGGGACAAGGTTCATCAACGCCATAGCAGTACCCGAGCTGAGCTTCCTCAGTCCATAATTATAAAGCATAAAAGCGGTTACCGAGCAGAATACTCCCAGATAAAGCAGCATCCAGAGGGACTCTGTGCTAGGCACCTGCCATCTTGACCGTTCAATTAGCGCAAGCGGAATGAATGCAAGTGTCCCTGCGATCGTCTGATAGAACGAAACGGTTACCATTGAATAATTTTTGACAACTTTACGTGTGGTAAAATTATAAGCTGCGAACACAACGCCCGCCAGAATTAGAATGAGGTTGCCCTTCAGCTGATCTGAACTCCCCCCTAAACTGCCGCCCGAAATCTGATACACGCCGACTACGGCCATGACAATCCCGAGCCCCTTCAGCCAGGAAATTTTCACGCGATAAAAAATGAATTCAAGCAGCGCTGTTATGGCAGGGTAAGAAGCGACAATCAGCGCAGCGCTCGATGCCGTTGTCTGCTCAAGCCCGATATTCTCCAACGCAAAATAAAGCGTCGTTCCCAGTATTCCGCTCAAGGCCATCAATCCCAGATCTTTAGGTGCAGGCCTTAAAAATTCTTTTCTAGACAGCATAATTGCTCCTAAAATGATTGATGCAATTACAAAGCGAGCCGCCCCCAATGTAAGAGGAGGAAAGGAATTGTAGGCAATCTTAGTCCCAACAAACGAGGTGCTCCATAGCAAAATAGCGATAATGACGGCGATTAGATAAAGACTGCTGCTTGTTTGCGCCTTTGTTAATCGTACCTTTTGGATCTCTTTCGATGCATCCATGCTTTACCTCCAAGTAATTCTTAGGATCTTCCTATAGTAGCTACTTTTGTAGCCACTACAATCATGGTACACTATTGGCACTATCTCCTGTCAAGTGTAATAATGGAGTAGATCGGATATAGTGAAAGAAACGGCCTTATCTACGATATGGAGGTAGGAAATTACTAAATGAAAATAGAAATCATTAAGATGTTGCAGGATTTGAATTTTACCGAATATGAAGCCAAAGCGTACCTTGCGCTCCTAGATAAATCTCCTTTATCGGGGTATGCGATTTCTTTGAACTCGGGTGTCCCTCGTTCCAAAATCTATGAAGTGCTAAGCGGAATGGTGGAGCGCGGCGAAGTTATGGTCAGTCACGAAGATCCTTCGTTATACACGCCACTGCCGCCGCAAGAGCTGATGCGGCTGAAGAAAAGCAAAATCGATTCCTCATTCGAAGCAGCTGAGACAGCGCTAGCCCACTACTCATATGTCTCCTTAAATCGGGAAAACATTTGGAATATCACCGGGTTTGATGCCATTCTAAGCCGGGCAGCGGAAGCGATTAATCGGGCGACTGGTCGTATCTTGCTTGAAATCTGGACAGAAGAAGCCAAGCTGTTGGAGCCGGAACTGCGCAGGGCTGCGGAACGAGGCGTCGAAATTCTGATCGTCGTTTATGGAGAACTGCAGTTCGATTTTGCGCAAGTGTACCCGCACGATTCGAGTGAAGAGATTACACGGGAATACGGCGGCCGTTGGATTGTGGCGAGCATAGATGACCGCGAAGTGGTTGCGGGTATCGTTTCTCTTGGAACGGACAGCCGCGCCGCTTGGACCATGCACCCAGGTCTCGTCATGCCGATCACGGAGGTCATTATCCATGACCTCTACATCTATGAGATTATGCACGTGCACCGTGAAACGCTGGAACAAACATTCGGTCCCAACCTAATCGAACTGCGCAAAAGGTATAACTTCGGTCCGGCTGGCTATAGCATGGCGGTGAAGCTCGGCTTTACTTAGAAGCGTCAAAAACCAGCAGTCTCAGGGGCTGCTGGTTTCTTCCGTGCGATAATGGGTGCTTGTAATATTCCGTCATTCAGATTTTGCGGCATTTGCTCCGCAATTCATCGCGCTGCCTCTATCCCTCTGCCTCAATCGGCTTAATCCAACCGTAGTCTTCTCGCACTATGTGCCGGGTCGCCTAACGAACTCAATAACCTTTATTTGATCAAAATAGATCATTTTCAAATTCTAATGAATCCCCGAGACGTTATTTCATGTAAATGATCACCATTCCGCCAATAAACGACTCGATAACGCCAATTCAGTTCATTAGATTTCTAAACACGCCATTTTTTCGTCTATAAGCATCATACAGTTCATAAATACAGTTCATAAAAGATTCCGCTTGCCCATAGCCTGTTGAAGAAAACAGCAGTTGACGCCAAAAATAAAGACTGCCAGGAAAAATCCCAGCAGCCCCAATAACTAATCACCAATCGGTATAACCATGTTCCATGTGTTCCGGCCTCCGAAGTTGCCTTCCCCATCAGCCGTAGCGGCGAACAAATGAGTCGGTCTGCCCTCTTGAAAAAGCAGAAAAGGCCTTTCAAAATTGCCCATCTGTTTGGTCGTGCCATCGCTCCAGGTAATAAGTCTCGAATAAGCCTTAGGATGAGCGGCAATGTGCCAGCTCAAACCGTCGGAGGAATAGGCTTGAATACCGCCATGCCGTTCACCCCCGACGTTCCCCTTCATATCTTTGGCGATCATCGCGTAGCCGTTCTCTGTCTGCCAGATGAACGGATCTTCCAGATGTACATCAGCCGGAGGAAACAACGGCTCCTCGCTTATCACGCGATATGGCCCCCTGTAAAGATCCGCCCGTGCCGCCCCAAGCGCCATATCACTATATGTATGGCCTTTGTAAGCTCTGGATTTGTAAATCAGCAGCACGGAACCGTCTTCATGCACGCATGGAGCCGGATTCGACGTTAGATAGCTGTCAAATTTGCCAGGGCGAACGCCTAGGATTGGAGAATCAAGTCTCTCCCAAGGGCCTTCAACATGATCCGCAATAGCCAGCCCGATCCGTTTGTTTGCTCTGGCAACGATGCAGCGCGGATCATCCAGCCCATACGCTTCGCCTGGCAAGACGTCAGGAAATGGATACGTTGTCCCCATATAGTAGAGAAGATACTTATCGCCGTGCTTTACAATATGGGGGTTATGCGTGCTGCGGCCATCCCAATACTCGGCTCCTCTTGCCGGAAGAACGACTTCCGCAAATTCATACGGCCCTTCCGGCGCAGCGGCAACGGCCCGCACGACCTCTGAATGGACGAGCCATCCAGGATGCATGGGAAGATGTTTGGGCCAACGCGAGGCAAACATGTGGAATTGTCCGTCCTCCCCTTGCACAACCGAACCGCACCAGACCCAGTAGTCTGTCATCTGGAATCCGCCATTTCGGGGAGCTGGCAGCAATTTTCCGTATAAGTTTTTGGTCATCCTCAACGTCACTCCATTCTAGTAGGAAAAGGTCATGTTCTTCTTTCATTATAGAAGTACTCCCCCCATCTTACTATTCAGAGAATCATTGAATTTAAGTACAGAATCAGTTTTTATCACTTGCATCCTACCAATCAACGTACTATACTTAGGCCACAAAATAATAGCAAAGGTTGATTTTCATGCTATGTCTCGAGCTTTCTATACCGCCTCTTCCCGTTATGGTCATGATCAACAAAGTGAATTTCCCTAAGTCATACAGCCATCTTGATCGGGTTTTCCCTCTATACGATATCATTATCGTACGCAGAGGCACTTTGTATATGACAGAAGACGGAATTCCCTACGAAATCAGCGAAAATCAGATGCTGGTCTTGGAACCAGGCAAACGTCACTACAGCCATATAGCTTGCCAGCAAGACACGCTGGTCTACTATTTGCATATCCAACACCCACCAGCCCAGCGTCTGGTTCCCGCCGAGGAAATCCGTTGGCATGCCATTCTCCCCATCAGCACCTATAAGGACCATGTACCGCAAGAACATGTCATCTATCTGCCCAAATACATAGAACTTAACACAGGGCAATTATGGTCTCTCTTGGACGATCTGATTGAGCTTCACAATCGTTCCGAGCTTGAGAAGATGCTCCCGCTTCAAATCATGTTCGGGCAGCTTCTCATCATGCTTCAGAATTTCGCCAAGTCTTCCCACAATCAATCCAGCAGGCAGCTCTGCGACGACATCATCGCCTATTTAAGTGAACATAGCGAAAAGCCTTTTCGGCTTGAAGAAATGGCGAAGACATTGCATTTTTCAATTGATTATATATCCAAATGCTTAAAGAAACATACCGGCTTAACGCCGCTCCAATATATGAATAGAATTCGCATCCAGAAGGCGCGAAATCTGCTGGAGCACTCCGACCTTTCCTTGCGGGAAATCAGCTCCAAAGTCGGCATCCCCGACATGAATTATTTCTTCCGGCTGTTTCGCAAGCACGTAGGGATGCCTCCTGCCAAATACCGCTCCTCCCTGTATGCGGAAGCTGCTGAGTGTCCTCCCCCGCGCACAAATACGGCTCCACCGGATCAAGTGTGAGCCGTACCCTTTCAGCTAACCATTTCTACACCTTCGCTCTAAGCTTCTTCTTAATCCTTGTGGCCAGAATCTCCAGCAGAATAGCAAAGAAGAGAATAAAATAGGTAACAACCCCGACTTCTCTAACATCATAATAAAAAGCACTAGCCATAAACATATCAAACCCAATTCCACCTGCGCCGGCTGCCGCTCCCATAGCAACAGCAACCGCAAAGTTGATCTCAAAGCGCGTGAATGTCCATGATATCAAATACGTAACAGACGAAGGGATGACAGCTTGAAACACAATCTGCCACCAAGTAGCACCGCTAGCTTTCAGCGCTTCAATTACCCCCTTGTCTAGTTCTTCGAACGACTCCGAATAAGCTTTGACCAAATAGCTTACAGAATGGAAGGTCATGCCGATAACTGCCGCAACACTTCCCAGTCCAGCAGCAACTGCAAAAATCAGTACCCATAACACGGTAGGAACAGCTCTGATGAAAGTTACGCCAGCTTTAATGATGACCGAAGCTGTGCCTGTAGATAGATTACGTGCCGCAAATAAAGCTAGAAACAAGGCAATGACAGCTCCGAACAGCGTGGTCAGAAAAGCCAGTCCCAATGTGATGATAACTTGCCTAAGGGCTTCGCCGAATGTAAAGTGCTTCAAATGGGGTTCCAAGAACATTGTTTTGATCGTCAACGCGGTTGATTGGATGCTGTCCAGCAGATTGATATTCTTATAGTCAAAAGTTGCAAACCCATATATGCTCAAAGCTGCCAGCAAACCTAAGGTAAGTTGAATCACAAGCGCTGCGTGGCTGAAAGGTTTAGCCTTAATGTGTTTATCTGGAAACCCTTTCGGCCCTCTGGTTCCGTCAATGGTTTTCCTGGCAATTTCATGGAGTTCCATGCTAGAGAATCACCCTCCTGACATAATTGGAAATGGCTTCTATCAACATAATGGCAGCCACAATCACGAGTACCACCAATGAGGCGGAGCTATAATTCAGGCTTTTGTAATACAAGCTGAACAGAAACCCAATGCCCGTCCCTGTTAAAATACCAATTAATGTCGCTTGGCGGATATTCGTTTCCACCATAAAAAGGATCCAGCTCAGCAATTGAGGAATGCTTGAAGGAATGACGGATTGGAAGATGATGGAGAAATAAGAGGCGCCAGTCGCTCTTAGCGCCTCCACGGAGCTGTTGCTTACTTCATCGATAGATTCAATAAAGGCGCGGGTCAAAAATCCGAAAGAACCGAAAAAAAGAGCAAAGTAGCCTGTCATTACACTTTGCCCGAATGAAAACAGCAGTATCATCGACCAAGCGGCAACATCAATATTGCGAAACAAAGTTGCGATTGAACGACTGATCAGGCTTACTACACCACCAACTCCGGTCGTGTTGGAACCAAGAATGGCAAACAACAATGCGAATATAGAAGCAACGGTTGTCGCTGCAATCGAGACTAGTACGGTTTCGATCAAAGAATCCATAATAGCAGGAAGTTTCTTCATCGCTTTTTCGTTGGGATAGAAATTCTGAAACGCCCACTCGGCTGCTTTGGGAATCGAGGTGAACCCCTTGACCACGTTATAATCGGTTATTGTTATTGCGGCCACAGTGACCAGAATGAGCAAGGCGTAATAAATGAATGAATTCCTTCTTTTTCTGGCAAAAAAGTTAGCCTGCATGCTGCCCTCCCTGATCAGCCATGAACTCATGCAGCTCTGCCCCGTAGATTTTGCTGAGCTGGTCCGCATGAATACCTGCCGGGTGGCCGTCATAGACGATTGTTCCCTTATTTACACCAATCACACGGTCTGAGTATTTCAAAGCTATGTCCACTTGGTGCAAATTAATGATGACGGTAATACCCATTTTGGAACAGATGCTGCGTAGATGCTCCATAATAATTTTGGAAGCATTCGGATCCAAGGAGGCTATGGGTTCGTCGCACAGCAGCATTTTGGGGTTCTGAATCAGAGCCCTCGCAATGCCAACCCGCTGTTTCTGACCACCGCTTAACTGATCACAGCGTTTGTAGACCTGCTCTTCCAGACCGAGCATTTGCAGGATGCTGTACGCCTGCCTCTTCTCTGCTTCGGAGTAAATGCCGAACATCCCCGCCAGAGTTGACTTGTAGCCAAGCCGTCCATGCAGAACGTTCTCGATGACACTCAGCCGATTAACCAGATTATAATGTTGAAAAATCATCCCAATCCGTGTTCTCAGCCTCTTCAGATCGCGTTTCTTAAAACCGAGTACACTGGCACCATCAAAAATAATCTCTCCGCTGCTAGCGTCAATCATACGGTTAATACAGCGAAGGAGCGTGGATTTCCCTGCTCCCGAAGGTCCGATGATCGAAACAAATTCCCCTTCTTTCACAGCGAAGTTAATATCTAATAACGCTCTTGTATCCGCACCATACTGCTTCGATACCTGCTTGAATTCCAATAACGTTGTCATGGTTAACTCCTTTGGCAAATTAGGTAGGTACGATTGGTACGGTTGGTACAATTACTTCGATAGCTCTCTAACCGGGTTAAACCAAGCATCTTCGACCGTCAGAAATTTCTCTTTACCTGACTTTTGCTTGAACATTCCGGACTCCTTTGAATCTTTGGGCAGATTAATCTTCGGGTTTTTGGTCACGATGTCGGAGATGAACGCGTCCTTCAGCTTCTTTTGATCGTCTGCACTAATGGTGCTTGTGTTGATTGCAAATGGGGAGTTTAATACCGGTGTGACAGAAATGAGGGAAAATTCCTTGCCAATAAGTGTATTGAATGGCTCAGCCGCGCCTTGTTTAACTTTATAAACTGCTCCTGGTTTGTTAGCCGTTCCAGAAGACAGTTCTACATAGTTGCCCACGCAAGTATCACAGAATGCGGCAATATCTGCTTTGCCAGTCAAAAGATTGACTGCTGCCCCTTGATGCGATCCGCCAAACAGCACTTCACTGAAAAATTTGTCCTTACCGCCTTGAATAAGATCATCCGCAGTCAAGCTCTTGTATTTATCCATCTTGCTGAAGTAGCTTACGATTCCAGCGGAAGGCACTTTGAATCCGGATGTGGAAGAATTGGATACGAAAGAGATTTTCTTGCCAGCAATGTTATTAATCGAGAAACTGCTGCCGCTTTTGTACGCCTCTTCCTCCCCTTTTTTAACGTTCAGCCAGCTGTAATACACAGCATCATCCAGCGTTCCGGACTCACCGCTCATCACGACCAGAGGCTGAACCTTCTTATTCTTTGCATTGGCTTCGATATATCCTTGAGGTCCCATGAAAGCTATATCGGCATTGCCGCTCGCAATGGCTTCAATGGCGATAATATAATCTGTCGTTGTTTTATGCTCTACTTTCTTGCCTGTTGCCGTTTCAATGACTTTGCCCAGCTCATCACGCGCATCTTTCAAGTCAGCCCCGGATTCATTCGGGTACCAGGCGATCGTGATCGTATCCTTGGTTTTTACGGGGGCGTCGGCTTTGGCGCCTTCGCCAGCTTTGGACGCACAGCCTGCTATGACAGCAGCAAGAGTTAAAGAAATAACAAGTGTCAACACTTTCTTCATTTACATATCCCTCCCGATTTTCAATGCTTCTTGATAGACAATGCCGTCCTTAATTTGATACTCCCGGTTGCACAAATTCTGCATAAACTCGAGATCGTGAAAAATGCCCAACATCGTGGTGCCTTCCTTCATCAACTGTTCAATCAGAAGCTTGACCTTCATCTTGGATCCGTGGTCCAAACTCGCGGTTGGCTCATCCAGCAGCAGCAGTCTTGGCCGCTTGACCATGGCTCTGGCAATGTTAAGACGAAGCTTTTCTCCCCCGGAAAAGGTTCCCGGATAGCTGTCCCATAGGCTGCGGTCCAGCTCAAAATGCTCCAGCATTTTGACGGTTTCATTTTCAGCATAAATCGCATCATGTCCCATTTCTACGATCGCATGACGAACCAACTCTCTGGCTGTCGTTCGCGGCATTACATTGAGGAATTGCGAGACATAGCCAATTTCGAATTTCCGCAACTCGATGATCATTCTCTCAGGAGCGGTCACCAGATCGATCAGGCCAAAGCGCTGCGAATGATACCAGATCCTGCCTGATTGAGGCAGGTATGTTCGGTAAATGCATTTCAGCACGGTCGACTTGCCACTTCCGCTCTTCCCCGTAATCCCTACAAATTCACCCTCTTTCAGGTTAAGGCTGACGTCTTCAACCGCATGAATCTGTTTGTTTAAGTTGTGCAATATGAACGATTTGGACAACTGTTCGATTGACAGGAGGCTATCCATGCCATCACCCCCATTAAATTCTATAATTCGTTTTCTGAATCAGCTTGCCATCTACCATCACTGCCGTAATGACAGGGAAATCATCAGGCTCCAGCCGTTCAATAATGAGCAAATCCGCCTTTTTCCCTTCTCGAATCGAACCTAACTGTTCATCCATGTTGACAGCTCTTGCAGGATTCAGGGTGACGAGTTTGAACATTTCGGCCAAGCTCTTCTCATACTGATTGGCTAATTGAAAGACGGCGTGCAGCATTGCAGATGGATAGTAATCGCTGCATAGAATATCGATAGAGCCATCGTTGACGGCCTCCGCAGCAGAGAGATTCCCGCTATGCGAGCCTCCCAGTATAACGTTAGGCGCTCCGGCTATCGTGAACATGCCTTTTTCCTTCGCTTTCCGGGCAATCTCAAGCGTAATCGGGAATTCGCTGATCGTCGTGCCGAAACTCTGCACCAGGTCCAGCTTTTCCACAGAATCGTCATCATGCGAAGCAACGGCAATGTTTCTGGCTTTGGCCATCTCGGCGATTTCGCGGATGGCATCCACGGTCATTTTCTGCTTGGACTGGTGATTAGCAATAATGAGTTCCACATTTTCATCCGAAACGTCTTCGTATCCGCGGATCGTCTTTTTATACATTTCCAAATCCCTGTACTGCCCCTGACCTGGCGTATGATCCATGAAGGATAGGAGATGGACCTTTTCCTCCATAATGTAGCTTTTTAAGCTTTCGATTTCATCGAGATTATCAATCTCGAATCTGGCATGAAACCGGTGACGCACCAAATGCTTGCTATTGTGTGTCTCATCGATCAGGTCAACCAGCTTGCGCACATTCTCAGGCTCTCGGATAGGCCGATATTTGTAATCGACGGACTTGAAGATGGACAAGGAATGAAACATGGTCGTGATACCGTGAGCGATCAACTCCTTCTCTGTCTCGCGCAGACTCAGACGGAAATCGATTAAAGAAGTAGGCCGTGGAGCCGTCATATGCTCAATATAGTCGGAATGGATATCGATAAGCCCCGGAGCAATGTATCCGCCACACGCATCAATAATTTCTGTATTGGCATCTACGATACACTCGCCTTGACCTACGATCTTAGCGATTCGATCATGTTGGACAAGCAGGTCATAACCTTCTAATAGCGCTTCTTCAGTAATAATAATACCGTTCGTTATCAGATACATGGGATGAACTCCTCCTGTAAATTCGCTACAGCATCGAATGAACGAGTTGCTGCGTATAGGCGTGTTGGGGGTCTTCAAGAATTTGATCCGTCAAGCCTTGCTCTACGACCTGTCCATCCAGCATGACCATCGTTCGGTCCGCCAACATCCGGATGACGCCAAGATCGTGTGATACAAGCAGAATGCTGATGTTCAGTTCCCTTTGCAGGTGCTTGATTAGATCCAAAACATTGGCTTGCACAGATAAATCCAGTCCGGTGGTTACTTCATCCAGCAAGAGAATAGGCGGATTGTTGGACATCGCCTTGGCAATCTGCACCCGCTGCTGCATGCCGCCCGAGAAGTTTTTCGGTGCTTCTTTCATCCGATAGAGCGGAATATGAACGCGCTCCAGCAGTTCGCTGCCTCGGGATTCCATCGCTGCCACATTGCGGCTTCCGGCGGCGATCATCTTCTCGGCAATATTTCCGATGGAGGAAAAGTTCATCCTAAGCCCCATCACTGGATTTTGATACACTTTGCCCATGAGCTGGTTGCGGATAAATCTTCGCTGTTGGGAGGATTCTTCGAATAGGTTGCTGCTGCCATCTTTATAGGGCGTCAGGTACGATTCCCCCGCTGTTACTTCTTGATCAAAGTACAGGCACCTCATCAACGTCGACTTGCCGCTTCCGCTCTCACCCACGATGCCGAGAACTTCGCCGGGAAATAAATCAAACGAAATATCCTGGCAAGAATACACCGTAGAGCAGACAGGGCAATAATTTTTATCCAATTGGCGCTTTGTTGCATCGCGGCATTCCCTGCAGCCTGCACCAAAATGTTTATTCAAATTTTTCACACTTAGGATCGGGGTTGAACATTCACTCATTTTTCTTCACCTCTTTAAGAAAACTGCTGATTCATTCGGCTTAGACAATAGCTCGTATCATTGCATTGATAGTAATTAGCATCTTTTTCCGTATCGTAAAGTTCATCCATGAACACATCCTGAGCCCCGCACTGCTTGCAGCTCTTGCCAGGAAAGGACTCTGGTTCGAATGGAACATCTTCGAAGGCCAGGGAGACCACCTTGGTGAATGGCGGAACTGCGTAAATTTTCTTCTCCCGGCCAGCGCCAAGCAGAATTAATGCTTCTGAGCTGTTCATCTTAGGGTTGTCGAACTTAGGGATCGGACTAGGAGCCATGACATAGCGATCATGTACGAACACGGGATGGTCAGCGCCCGTGGAGACGCTGCGATACTTCATAATCTGCTCAAACAGCATAAGCCACGCGCCGCTATATTCCTTCTCCCCATGCAGCCTCTTCGTCTCGAGTTCACTGGATTCATACATGCGCAGCGGCTCCGGCATCGGAACCTGCAGGACCAGAATTTGTCCCGTCCTCAGAGGAACTTCTGGGATGCGATGCCGTGATTGGATCAGTGTAGCCTCTGAAGTCTCCTCCACAGCGATGACTCCCGTCGTCTTGTTAATCAGCTTCTTCATACTGACTGCATTGACGGATTCATCTGAGCCTTGGTCGATCACTTTGAGCCTGTCTAATTTCCCGATCAAGGAGAGTGTAAGCTGCAGCCCACCTGTTCCCCAACCACGTCCAATTGGCATCTCTCTGGAGGCGAACGGAACTTGATAGCCAGGAATCGCAATAGCTTTCAGCGTGGCTCGTCTAATTTCCCTTTTGGATCCTTCGTCTAGAAAAGCGAAGTTGTATTGAATTTGCATGGGCTCTACTCCTCTTCCGTTTCCTTCGACTGGATCTTCCTTGTTTTGCGCACATCGTTAAGCTTGGATTGAAAGGTCACATAGTGCGGCATTTTCAAGTGTGAAATGAAGCCTGTCGATTCCACGGAGTCGATATGATATAACACGAACTCTTCGTTCTGCGTCGGAACGCTCTTGTCACCTGCCTCTAGGCTTTTATCCAAAATGCTCATGGCGATGGCTTTCGTTTCATTCTGCCCAAAGCAGAGCCCATAGCCGAATGCCAGTTGAAGCTCTTTATGGCCATTTTCCTTCTCAACCGTTGCTGGGACGAGCATCTCTACTTCCGTGACTTTAATCTCGCCGATGTAGTAAGCATCATCCTCATCATGTGTCGGATGCAGAGGATTTTCCAAGTAAATTGGAAGCTGACCTACCCGCAGTTCGCCCACTGTCGGGTGAATCATGCCGTATCCCCGTATCACAGCGTAGGCGAGAGAAGTTACGGCTCCGGTCTGACCCCTTGTCAAAATCTGCAGCTTCTCACTCCTGCTAGCTGGAAAGGTCAGGCTTGTTCGCGTGACATCATCCGGCTCGGTGTGATCAGTCGGACAGTCCGCTATCAAGCCCTCTTTCCTGAGATAGTCCAGCACTTTGGGAAGACGACTTTCTGCAGCTTCAATGAATTCGGCGCCTTCTCCAGATGCAAAGTCCTGCAACCAGCTTCTTACATCAGCTTCCGTTTCTTCCATGAGGTCGAAGTCCAGCATGCGATGAGAGTAATCCGCAGAAGCTCCCAGAATCTGTCCGCCAGGGATATCCTTGAAGGAAGCAGAAATTCGTCTTTCCACACGCATCTCCTCAGGCTGGATGGTTCTGGAGTAGTGTTTTCTAGGCAGCGTTGACCGATAGGCGCGCAGCAGGAACACCGCTTCTTCGGGATTTCCTTCCGCCTGCTTAATAGCCAGAGCTGCTAGCTGCTCACTATAAAAGCTGCTTTCTGACATCACTTGATCGATGAGTCCTCGCATCCCGGCTTCAATCACATCGACATCCAGAACTTTATTGCTTTTCAATCTTTCGAACTGCATGCGTTTTAACGATTCTTCAATGGCATGCGTGCCACCTTTGACTGCTACATACCCCATTCAACTAACCTCCTCAACCAGAACCTGCGTCGTTCTCGGCAAAGCAAGCAGACGATGCTTCGTATCCACGAAGAGGCAATCCAACCCAAGCGGGTATTCGGCATTTCGCTCCGCTCGGATATCCAGCCATCCCTCACTAGCAAGTACCTGAGCGTTGGTGAAGGACTGGATACCTGGTCCAGAAAGTCGCAGCTTCCTTCCCTCAGACAAACTTTCTACTTCTATAATTAACGTTGCCGAGAAATGCGGGTCACTTAAATTACCAATTTTCGCCATTTCAAGCGCTTGTTGCAAATCACCTTGTTGTGCGTCGCTGAGCACAAAAATAAAATCTGCCTCGCTCGCTTCCGTTTCTCTGGCATAACTCATTTGTTTGAACAATTGCGTCACTTGAACTTTCCGCTCCGAGAACACGTTGAAGGAGACTTCCGTATCCAGCAGCATCTCGGCCAGTACCAACGTTGCAGGCAAACAGCCTTTATCCAACGCTAGCTCTCCGGCTTCTTCGGCGAGATCTGAGAGAGTCCCAGGTCTTGACTGGGAGTCGATCAATTTTCTATAAGCTCTTTGTATATCGTGAATGAAATCCAAGCTCATGGTAGTCTCTCCTTTCAATCCGTGTCCATCGTTTCAAAATTCACTTTTGTTTGCAGAAGCTTCGATTGAAATGCGGCTTGTTGAGCAGCCAACCGATCGCTTTCCTGCTGCAGCAGAGTTGACCATTCCGCAGTTTCATTAAGATCAGCCCCGAAAGCTGCATCAATGACAGCCAAGTCATAGGCTTTGTTCGGGTCATCGCCCTTGACAAAACCAACGCCGGTTACACCTTCAATCTGCACTTTGCATTCCGTCACCAACACTTCGCCCAAATAAAACAGGCTTTTCTGTGCGGTTTCTCTCACCTTGACCATGACCAGTCCGTAATTAGGCTCTTCGATCACAACAATGTTGTAACGGCTCACAATATCTTGCGAAAGCGACACCGCCAGGTCAGCCGTTCCATTTATTAAAATCTCTGTTCTTTGCTTTCGTTTCATCCTTGGACCTCCTTGCTCTGAGAAGTCATCATTCACTTCGAAGTTCACTCTATCTTGTTGCCAGGCTGATGGCTGTTAAGATTACGTAAATTTAAATCTCGTAAGAAAAACAGTCTCCACGATACAAAATTTTGCTGCATTCCAGCATTTTGCCTGATTCACCATCCATGCAGCCGGATTCGAGCACCAATAACGGAATAAGGCTGGAGCAAGCTAGCAGATCCCTCTCGCTTTTAGAAGGATACGTTACGCTAAGAATTGTTTGGATAGAACGAAAATTGTGATAGCCCTTGCTTCTGTAATACTGAAACATGGAAGTAATCTCTCTTCCCTCGGTACTGATTTCAGGAAACATGCATGCCGTCACATACGAAATGTGCAAGGCGATAGACTGTCCATTGACAATTCGGAGTCGGCCCACTCGATAGACCATGCTGTCTTCAGGTGCGCGAAGGGATTGATAAATTTTATTGTTAAACGAGATTGGCTCACAAAATATGTTCTTGGACTGATAGTTATAGCCCAAATCACGCATCTTCTGACTAAAGCTGATATTCCCGGAAAGAACGAGAGGAATGCGAAGATTTCGATCCTGCACAAAGCTGCCTTTGCCTTGCTTGGAGTAGATATAGCCCAGTTCCTGCAAGCGTTCGTAGGCTTTGCGCGCAGTGATTCTGGGGACCTTGAATCGGTCTGCCAACTCATTTTCCGAAGGCAATTTATCGTCAGGCTCATACTTGCCGGATTGGATAGCCGCAGTCAGATAATCCATGATATCCATCTCTTCAGACATGCTCGTTACCTCCGAAGCTGAAATCAGCCATATTTTTGGATGAACCCATAAGCATCGTTTAATTCATGAAATCTCATCTCCAACAACTCACGAGGCCAGTCCCACCAAGCAATCTGCTGCAATTTATCACAAATCTCCTTGGGAAAACGGGTTTTGATTGGCTTCGCCGCCACGCCAACCACGATGGTATAAGGCTCAACATCTTTGGTCACGACAGCACCTGAACCGACAACCGCGCCATTCCCGATTTTAACGCCCTTCATGACAATTGCCCCGTGCCCAATCCAGACATCATGGCCAATTGTCACGCGATTGCCCCTGCGCCAGTCGAAAATCCCCTGATCGTCGGTCTCAGCGAAACCGTAGTCCATTCGCCTATACGTCATATGATGCTGAGATACCCGTTCCATCGGATGGTCAACTGGATTAATGCAAACATGGGAAGCAATAGAAGTGAATTTACCCACCTCTGCGTAATTGATCGTGACATCGTCCATTGTATAGGTATAATCCCCAATTGAGGCTTCTATGATCTTGTTGTTTGGACCGATCGAGGTCCACTCCCCTGCAAAGCTGTTGAAGATATTACTGCTCTCATGAATGTCAGGCTCAGCTGACTGCAGGGAATGGCTGTGTGTTTGATGAATATGTTTCATGCGTCGATGCCTCCTTTGACAGATGATTGTTTACGCGCGTGGAGATGGCCGATCGTGTCTATACCAGGACTTTTACTGCCAAGCTCGACCTCTTTCTCTCCATAAAAACCATGAAAATCGGACCCGCCAGTCATGACTAAGTCATATTTCAAAGCGAATTCTCGCGCTTGATCTTCATCCTCCGGTCCATGCAGCGGATGCCAAACCTCAATGCCTTGAAGTCCCGCTTGCACAAGCTCCGGCACAACTTCGAAGCTCCGATATTGACCAGGATGGGCAAGGACGGGGACTCCGCCTGCCTCCACAATGGCGCGAATAGCATCGCAAGCATCCACATACTTGGTCGGAATATATGCCGTGCCTTGCGATTCTCCATTTTGACCGCGCGCGAACAGTTTTTTGTATAAATCGCCATAGATTGTCGTGGTATAACCCTGATCTATTAACGCATGCATAATATGCTGTTTGTAAACTCCCGTACCTCCTGCGGCGTACTTGAGCACTTGCTCCCACGTAATGGAATAGCCCGCTTCAATCAGTCTATCCACTGCCATTCGACAGCCATCGTGGCGCATCTCCAGCAGCGGACTGCACAGCGTTTCAAGTGCGGCATGTCCAGGCTCGATATAATAACCAAGAATATGCACTCTGCGATTTCTTCTAAAGTCATAGGCCGAAACTTCAATACCTGGGATAATCTCAATCCCCCGTTCCAACCCTCTATTTATCATCTCACTGATCTCCATTGTCGTATCATGGTTCGTTATCGCTAGATGACGAATATCTTCCTTAACAGCCAACTCCAACATTTCCTCAAAAGTGAACGAACCGTCTGACAAATTCGTATGGCAGTGTAACTCTACTTTCATATAAACCTCCACGAAATTTGGTATGGGTACGAAAGGTCTGCGACTCGCAAAGCCTCATGCATGCACGTTAGTAATTGTCTATGGACCTAGTCTAACTTGATGCCAAGTTGCAAGGGTCAATGCAGTGTAATGCTCACGTTAAGAAACTGTAAATTATCGACAAAAGTTGCTGGATTCCTTCCAATAGCTGTGCCTCTGAAGGAGAAGATAATAGAATCGCCGCAATGGTGGGGATACAAAAAAATGCAAATAGAGGGAATGCAAAATAACAATGCAAATAGAGGGAATGCAAATAACCTAGCCTGCGGCTAGGTCACCAATTCCATGCACCTTGAGGCAAGCCCAAGCCCCCCCTTACGAACTCAATACCCTTTATTCAATCATAATCGCTCCTTCTGAAAATCTAACGATTTCCAGATGCGCTATTTCAAGAAAACAAACACCTTTCCGCCTAAAAGCTGCTCGATAACGCCAATCCAGTTCATTAGATCGCCAAAGTAGCCATCTTCTCGTCAATAAGCATCATACAGTTCATTAGATGCCCTTGAGACCAAAAACCACCGCAGCAAAGAAGTCTGCGGTGGACAGCACTAATAAAGGGGTAAGCTTCGCTCACCCCTAACCCATAAACATATAAAGTCCGAAAGAAAAGCGGCTTTGCCGCCCTAAGAAATGAGCGTCTTCATAGCGGTTTTCAGCAATCTAGCGAATCCTAGTTCCCTTTGGGCTTTGCAATGACAAAGAGTGTCGTGTGAAAAGGAACTATGATCCGCTAAATGGAGAGAAATGGGGTAAACGTAGCATGAAAGAGAACTGAGATCCGCTATTTAAGCGGAACCTGCTGATTCCAACCAGGAAATGGTGCAATAGCGGATCGTAGTTCCCTCTGGCGTGGAATATGGCGGTTTTCAGAATTATAGCGCCCTGTAGTTCCCTCTGGATCCCTATCATGAAACATTTTCCGAAAATCGCGGCTTGACGTTCCCTTATCTTCGCGCGATAGCAAGCTAGAAGATCTCATTCTGCCACATAGCTTGTATATAACTCCAAACCAGCAGCAATTCGAACAAATAAGTACGGTTCACAGCTACCTTGTTTTCATTTCATCTCATCTCATCATCATCTCATCATCATCTCATCTCATCTCATCTCATCTCATCTCATCTCATCTCATCTCATCTCGTCTCGTCATCTCATCTCATCTCATCTCATCATCATCATCTTGTCGCATCGAACCATTCCATCGTGATGGGGCCGCCTACAACCCAAGCCTGGAGACTGGCGTCAATCTCCAACATTTAAATTCTGGGCAAGCTTCACTCACCCCAACCCAAAAACATATCTCTTAGACCTACGTCGATTATCAAGATAACCTGTCGATGGTTGACTTGACATACGTCCTCAGACAAGACCCGGGCTCCACTCTTCCGTTTCTGCGCATGAACACATCATGCAGAAACACCCCTTGCACCAAAAAGGCACCACCTTAAGATCATGAAACCCTTCACATCCGAGCAGCTTAATCCCTTTTTTCGAGTCTCCACAATCCGGAAATTTCCGGATTAATTTCAGCACTACGGGACGTATCTTTTTGCCATGCTTGCTTTTAAAGTCTTCTCAGTACCGATTCTCATCAAAAAAATTCGGTGCAGGATGTCCTGTTTCATATTCTAAATGTGCCATAAAACTAAAAAGGGAGAATCCCTTAAATCCACCCAAAACTTATACTTTCTGGCACACGAAAAACCTAGCCCGCAGGCTAGGTTCTTTAACTATTTGCGAAGCTGAATCTTAAGCTCCCCTGTGAATGGCATTACGCGCGAGATTGCTATGAGGGACAATCAGGCACCTATGACTCCGAAACCATCCGATTCGTCAAGGTTCCGAGCTTTTCAATTTCAATCGACACGATATCCCCATCCTTGAGATACACTTGCTTATCAGGTGGATATCCCAATACTACGCCTTCAGGAGTTCCTGTTAGAATGATATCGCCAGGTACGAGCGTCATATGCTGGGATATGTAGCTGACAATCTCATCACAATGGAAAATCATGTCCGAAGTGTTCGACTGCTGCCGCACTTCTCCATTCACATAGGTCTTAATTTCAAGATCATTGGGATTAGCTATTTCATCTGCCGTTACCAGATATGGGCCGATCGGCGCGAATTTATCGCAAGATTTGCCCAGCAGCCATTGCTGTGTTCTCACCTGCAAATCACGAGCAGACAGATCATTGGCGTTGCAGTAGCCTAAAACATAGTCCAACGCTTCATCCTTGGAAATTGATTTGGCTGTTCTACCAATGACAATTGCTAATTCTGCCTCATAATCTACTTTCTCCGAAACCTTCGGCAACGGAATGTCATCACCATGGCCTGTAATAGTATTGTTGAATTTATTGAACAGAATCGGATACTGCGGGATTGGAGCGCCCGTTTCCTCCGCATGCCTGCGATAATTAAGTCCTACGCAAATGATTTTATTCGGGTGCGTGACACAAGGACCAAGATCCAAAGTCGACTCCTCCCTTACATATGCGGTTTTGTCGTTTACCGAGGCGACCACCTGATTGGTGTAATTCCGGAGATCATTTAACGCTCCAGCACCCCCGGCAATCACTTCCTGAATGGTAGTCGGTATTGCTTTTTCGGAAGGCACAGCGGAGAGTGCTGCCAAGACGTCAAGCACGCCCTGCTCCTTTTTCACACCTAAACGGTAGGTCCCATCCAGCATAAATGTTAGTAATTTCATAGTCAAAATACTCCTAACTATCGCTTATTTGCTGATTAGCTCTTTCAAGACAGATTCAATGATGTCCAGTGTTGTGTCAACATCCTGATCCGTATGACTATAACTGATATGATTGCGCTTAATGTTCATCGGCATCTTGTAAATGCCTTTTTCGATAAGTCTCTTCCGATAAGCTACATACAGCTCCGCATCATTTTGCTGCAAATCCGAGTAGTTTTTAGGTTCGCTTGTCATGAAATACGTCGTCCACACCGAACCGAAGCCTGCTACAAACGCCTCGATGCCCAGCCGCTCGTGGATGCCACGAATGCCGGAGCGCATCTTCTCGCCCAAGCGGAAAATGTGCTCATGCACCGGTTCATTCTCCATGAGCTCAAGCGTTGCGATAGAGGCGGACGTGCCTACGGCATGACCATTGTAGGTTCCCGCAAACCAGACGTCTCCGCCCGGATACGTATTGAAACGCTGCATGTAGTCACGTTTACCTGCTACTGCGGCAATAGGGTAGCCGTTTGCCATCGCTTTCCCCATCGTTGTCAAATCAGGCGTTACCCCTGCCACCTTCTGGAAACCCCCGATATCATGACGGAAGCCAGTGATCACTTCATCAAAGATAAGCAGCGCTCCATGCGCCGTGCATAGCTCACGGAGTCCTTCCAGGAAGCCAGGCTGCGGCATCACACAACCGATGTTGTGCGGAATCGGCTCCACGATTAAAGAAGCAATTTGCCCTTTATTCTCACGGAAAGTCCTTTCCACATCATCAAGATCATTAAAGGTGCAGACCAGCGTGTTATCTATGGCTTCGTCCAGCATGCCAGCCGAACCTGGATCGCGTTTGCCAATCATGTCCCAAGAGCTAAGCATGTTGCGAGCGACATAATCATGCCAGCCGTGGTAGCAGCCTTGAAATTTAATCAGCTTGTTGCGCCCAGTAATCGCGCGTGTTAAGCGAATCGCATGATACGTAGCCTCAGATCCCGAATTGCAAAAAAGCACTTGCTCGGATGAAGGAACATGCTGGCAAATCTTACGAGCCAGTTCAACTTCCAGATCCGTACAGCCAACACCGTACAAATCGGTTCGTTCAATCGCTTCAATGACCTTTTTATTCACATAAGGATGGCTATGACCAAGAATGATAGGCCCAAAAGCACCTTGATAGTCAATGTACTTGTTCCCTTCCGCATCATAAATGTAAGCGCCCTCTCCTTTGGTGAAGACTTTCATGGGGTTTACGTTGCGAATGGACGTATGCACGCCGCCTGGCGAATAAAGCTTCGATTCTTCATAGAGTTCTGCATTTTTGGACATGTGTTGACCCTCCCGAAAATAAATCAATTGGTTAACTAAAGTTCAATATACTGAATTTCATTTACGGTTATTATATCGCTTATATATCTTTATTTCAACTGTATTTTAATATTAAAAACAATATATAGAACAACATTCCATATATTAATTGAATCACACTGAACTTATAGCCAAAAAAAAGATCGTAATCATCCGGCATCCTTTGCCTTCGTGAAAACGATCTATGCTCTTGCATGATTCAAAAGCTAATTAACGCCTGTTGACATCGTCAGCAGAAGACTCCTTGCGAGGCTGTGCCTGTGATTGCGGATCATCAGGCCCCAGTAATTCCTTGGTTCCGTTTTTAAATTCCTTCAAGGTCTTGCCGAACGCCCGACCTAATTCCGGCAGTTTGCTGGGCCCGAACAAGACAAGAGCCGTTATAAGCAATAACAGAATGGTTGAAGCACTAAAATGCGGCACCTAACTTCCCCCTCTTGGTTACGGTTCAAATAGCTGCTATTTATGTTGTACTAAGCGTAAGGCGCTCCTCGATTTGCGCGCACAAAGCCTCTTCCGTTTCCAAACCTGCCCAATACATCTTCAATTCCTGGTTAATCTCGGACAACTCTCTTGCACTAATGGCCAAATCCGTGAAATATCTAAAACCCGGAATCGTTTCGCGAAACAGCGAAAATCGGGAAGGCAGGTACCGCTTTTCTTCCCCAACCCATTCAGCGGCTGATTTTCTGGCAGGAAGACTATAGGTATGCTGCCGAACGAATAGCTGCGCTTTCGTGCTCGTTAGAAATTCGACCAGCTTGACGGCGGCGTCTTTGACGTTCGACTGACGGTTGACAGCAAGCCCCGTGTTAAGCAGCATGGTCATCGGCGTGCCGAAGTGCGGCACAGGCGCGACGTCAAAGGACAGCCGCTCACCGAGCAAATAGTTCAAGTAAAAATAACTGGTCATAATCATCGACGCTTTGCCCTTAGCCAAGAGCAGTTCCGATTCGCCTGTCGTAATCCCTTCTGACAGGGAGGGAATACTGTGTTTCATCTCCCCGCAGTAGCGAAGCGCATCCATCATCGGCGTTCCGGCAAGTTTAAGCCGACCGTCTTCATGCCTCTCGAACTTTTTACCGGTTTGCAACAGCAGTAAAGGCCAACGATTAGATGAATACAAGTCGCAATGAAAACCAAGCCGTTCATTTGGAATGGCCAGCTTTGACGAATATTCGATCAAGTCCTTCCATTGCCAACTGCTATCCGGTTCGGACAAATTCGCCGCTTGAAAATGCTCACGGTTATAGCACAGAATGAGTGGGGAGAAAATGAACGGCTGCACAAGCTGGCGGCCCTCCACCTGAAAGGCATCTGACAAGAACGCATACAGCTCTGGATTCCGTTCCATCGGCTCCAGCAGTCCTTCGTCTCCATTTTCCGCGCATTCCTGAAAATTCTTGAAGTTCATCATCACCACGTCAAGCAGGCCGCTGGACAAGTACTCGCTGATATAACCGTAATTGTTGCTGGAGGTAGGCACAGCTTGTACCCGAATATGCGGGTTTTCCTTTTGAAAGATGGCGAGCAGCCTGTGCAAATCGGCTTCGCCAGTTACGGAGCTATGGAAGCCTAGCTTCACAGTAACGAAGGCGCCGTCCGGTGGACCGACAACCTTGGTGCCGACGCGCGGTATTTTCTCAATCAACCCTTCTGCGACAAGAACTTCGAGCCCTTTGCGCACAGATTGGTTGCTCAAAAAGAATTGCGCAGCGAACGTCTTCTCAGAAGGCAGATATTCCCCCACCGCCCGCTTTCCTGTCAATATGTCTTCCCGCAGCGTACTGACGAGTTCGCTTAACCGTTCACGGGACGTCTTGCGTATTGTCCGTTCTTCCATCGTTAGACCTCATTTCCATCCGATACACTGTCAAGATCAGGAAGCAACAGTCCCTTCCTGCATCTGCATTGCTAATTTTATTATAGCCATGTTCCACCATTACCTGTCAATGTACTTGGGATTAGGAAAACAAAAAATTTCCAGCAGTATGCTTCACCGTATCACTTTCTGGCGGAAGCGCTGTCCGGTTAACCCCTTCTTCCACACAAGACGCCATCAAGAAGTAAGTCCCGCTGCCTGCGTTAGTTTCCGTCACATACTTCCCTCCAATAAAACGGGAACCGATCGCTTTCCATTTGTTCACGCCGTCCTGCATATGGAAATGCGCCATATTCACATCGGCAGCGCTACTCGTCAAGTTTCCGAAGTTCCAAGTCATCACGTTAGTCGGGTCTACGCTCTTCAAGAACGCTCGCTCGCTATTGGTCCCGCTGAATACTGCTCCGCCATCGATCGTAATCGACTGATCCGGCTTATTCTTGGCGTTATTCACATCGCCCACTTTATCCCAAGCGCCCGTGAACAAGAAGCAGCAATCCACGAGCCCGCCGCCCTGCATGATGATTTCACGGGTTCCTACCCTAACCGTACCACCCGTCTGAGGCAGCCCCTTGAACCACGTATTAACAAGCGTCAGCTTATTGATGCTCCCGAGGTTGACGTCTTCGATGTTATAGAATTCGCTGTTAAGTATCGTCAATTCCCCATTGCTTGGCGTATACCCTACCTGCGTCGTTCCCGTACGGATCGGACGGGCGATTTCGTATCCCTTGAGCATGCCGAAGGAACAGCTGTCGATGATGTTTCTCCTTTTTCCGCGAGACGAGCCCTTCGAAATCGTAACCATCTCTTCCGCCGTGCAGCCTCGCATTTGCAACCCATCCATATTGACCCAGAAGGAACCGGAATTGGCCATCTTCACACCAGGTTTCGTATACGTTACGACCGCATGACAATCCTCAAGCGTCAGATCCGTTAAGCGCTTGCTCGCGACGATCCGGGAAGCGATATGCTTCTTCACCGTCACCCGCTTGGCGCTGTCTCCCCAAGTCGTGCCGCTGTTCGCGAACGACAGCAGTCCTGAGTTGTTCAGATAAGTCAGATCGTGCTCATATTGCCCATGGGTAACGAACGGGCCGTATTCGTCGCCGTCACCGTGACAATTTTCCACCAGACTATAGGCTGCACATGTAAAATCGTTCAAATGCCGAGCGTTGCTCGTATTGCAGTCCCTGACATGCCCGTACAGCACGTTGAGCTGTTGCGTCAAATAGCCGGTACCGCCCCAGTCGCGTTCTTCCGGGTTCATCAATTGGCAGCGCTCCGTCACGTAATGAGTGTTGTATCTCCGCATGACGACTGGCCAGAACACCTTGGTCGCCTTAATCCCCGATGCGTCGCATTCGACGGCGAACTCGTAGGCAACTGGATTCGATCCTATCTGATCCCATGTGGGGAACGGTCTAACACTTGTACCATTGGGAGGCACCGGTATGCCGATAAAATGCATATTGCGAACGTGGCAGCGGCAAGCAGGGTTAACTTTTTTGTAAGTAATCAGCCGTCCCTTGGCAAGCAGCCAGCCCAACTTGTAATTGAACCGAACATGCGTGGCATCGCAAATTTCCGTTACTTTGATCAAATAGTCAAGTTCACGCTGCGCGCCGCCGGCTGCATTGTTTTTGATCTGGGCATGCCACCAGCTCTCCACCTCAAAAATCGACGAATCAGCAACTTCAAATATATCGGAGTACTCCTGTAAGTCTTGCGTCAGTGTTACCGTTTGCGCGATTCCCGTTACTACCCCTTGGAAAAACATCACAGCGCCGAACGGATTATCCAGCGTGTTCAACTCCATGCCTTCGGTCGTCACAGTGTGACCGTGGAAATCAATTTCTATATCGCTGCGATGGAACACATGACGCTTCACGAAGTTCAAATCCGAGTACGCCTCAACCCGGTGGATCGAAGGATCATTGATCAGCATCTCGAGCGCATCATCGGCATTCTTCTTCACATCGAATATGCCGAACCAGCGAAAGTCGCCAACCCCATTATGTACGACTTCGAAACAACCCTCTGTCTTTGGCGGCTTCCGTCCCATGCTATCGTCATTCTGTTCGCGCCCTTTGCCGCCTTTGATCGGCTTGTGGACCGTACCGCCGTTATCCGCTTTGGTACTGCCTGCCACAAAGCGAACAAGCTTGGCGCCTCCGTCACCGTTCTTGTAGTAGCCGCCGACAAACACATAGAGGCCGTCATCCAATTGGCCGGAAGGGAGTGACTTAAGCTCCTCCACGTTGCTGACTCGCAGCACTTGATTCCCTTGGCTGCTGTTGCTGAACTTCTCGTTGTCTGCTGATGCGATACGAGGAACCAAAGCGCTTCCAGCCAGCATCGCACCGCCAATCCCTAACGTTGCCAGCATCTTTCGTCTACTGATTGCTTCGCCCGCTTTACCTGTTGCTTGATTCGCCTCGCCAGTTACGTTCGTCGCATTCGATTTCCCTTTTTTATCAGTCAGGAAAAACATCGTTCAACAACTCCATTTCGCAAAGGGTTTAGGTAAGCTCGCCTGAAGATCACGTTCTAGGAACAGCAGTCCCTACCCACGATCATACGCGGGGTTGGAGCCTGCCGCAGTGAGGAACGTCTAAATGGTCAGACTAGCGAACATCTGGAAACTCCGCTAGTCTGACCATCGTGCCGTACAACGTTTACGTATTAGTTTTCTGCTTTGAACTTGATCGTTTTGCCTTTGGCTGCTGTAGCAAGCTCAGCATAGTTGTCAAAAATTGCCTTGCCGCCGAATTTCGTCATGATTTCTTGACGGTATTGCGGCCAATTGGATGCATCCTTGTCTTTATACACAACTTGGATATGCAGTTCATTCATTCGTTTGCGCATTGCGCCCAAATCCATGCCTTCCTTAACAGTCAGAGCCGTGCCGACAGAAGGTAGAATTTTGTAACTGTTGATTTTCTCCACGATTTTCTTATCGCGCTCCGTAATTTTCGGATCGACGACATTCAGCCCGAACACCTCCGGTTTGCGCGGTGTAAACCAGCCATAGATTTCAATGAAGTTATTGTTGTCGATTACGTCTTTTTTGTAAGCATCTTGATTCACTTCAATTGTCTTGCCGTTGCGCTTATAATGAACGCCTTCTTTGCCGTAACGGGTCAGCAGAAATCCTTCTTCGCCAGCCAGCCAGTCGAGAATTTCAATGGAACGCTGTACTTTGGCATCGGAAGTCTTGGAACTGATCAAGAAAGGATTGCCTGGAATCGTCTCGACCCATGTGCCGGTTTTTTCCCATGGATGAAACGGCTCCCAATCCGCCGTCGTTTGACCTGCTTGCTTGGATTTCATTTGGAGGCCTGCCGGATTGTTGTCGAAGGCCAGGTCTCTGCCTTGACCGATCACGATACCCGCTTTGCCCTGCGCCGCTTTATCAAAGTGCTGCCCGTATTTGTTGAGGAACCAATCCGGATCGACAACTTTCAGATCCAGTAGTTTCTTAATATCTGTAAGCACATTTTGCATGCGGATATCGCTGCGGACGTCGATGAATTGATCGCCGTCGACATAGGTGTCTCCGACCAAGCCATTTTGCAGGAATTCCGGGAAATCCATGGAAACGCTGGCGCCGCTGCCTGCAGCCGTAAAGCCGTAGGTGTCGTTCTTGCCGTTGCCATCCGGATCATTGAACGTGAAGGCTTTCATAACATTAACGAGTTCGTCGTAATTCGTCGGCATTTTCAAATTCAACTTGTCAAGCCAATCTTTCCGAATATAGAAGGTCCGATAATAGTTCGTTTCATAAGGAACAGGCGCACGTTTAAACGCGCTTTGCACTTGGTATGATTTCAAGTTAGCTTCGGTTACCCAATTTTTGAAATAGTTCGGCATTTTCTCAGGTGTAACAATGCCCGTCAAGTCGCGGGCCACGCCGTCACGGATATAGTTGTTGGAAGGGACGCCCTCGGCATAGAAGAGGTCCGGAATGTCGCCGGAAGCGATCATCGTATTCAACTTATTGGTGTAGTCTTGACCAAGCGGCAAGTAAGTCATTTTCAGAGTGACATTGAACTTCTCTTCGATTGCACTCTTCACGAAATCTTTATCTGCGGCAGGAAGTTGGGAACTTGCATCTGCGATAACCGTCCATTTCAGATCCAGCTTTTCCTTCTTAGCGCCCGGACTGGAAGAAACGCCGGTCTTCCCTGCCGGTGACGATGAAGCACCTTCTTTGGCGTCCGAACATGCAGCAAGCAAGAGTGAAGAAGCCAACAATACAGTCGTTACTTTTGAAAACGTTCTCAAACCAATGACCCCCCTATTCGATTTCGAAGAATTAGATTCCTTTTACCATCAAGCCATTATCTTACGTCCGTCAATTCATCTGAATCGTTTGCTCGTCAAACCCACACACATTGCCCTCAAGGTTCACCTCCCGTAAGTAATAAACTGTTCCTGAAAAACAAGGCCGCTGTCAGATTTACCCTTTGACGGCACCCAACAGCATGCCCTTAACGAAATATTTTTGCAAAAACGGATATACGATCAACACGGGTACAATCGCTACGACTACAGTAGCCATTTTAATCGTTTCTGGCGGCATCGTATTCAGCGCAGATTGCGGTACGGCCAGTTCCTGACTGATAGCCGGCGACACAATCATGTTGCGCAGCACGACCTGCAGCGGATACAGACTGCGATCATTCAAATACATGACCCCGCCGAAGTACGCATTCCAATGATTCACACCATAGAATAAGCCGAGTGTTGCCATGATCGGCAGCGAGAGCGGCAGCACAATGCGAGTCAGCGTGCCGATATCGCTGCAGCCGTCTACCTTCGCCGCTTCCTCAATCTCATACGGCAGACCTTCGAAGAAAGTTTTCATAATCAGAATATTGAACGATGACACGAGACCCGGAATAATGAGCGCCCAGACGGTATTCATCAAACCGGTTGCCTTAACGGTTAAATAAATGGGGATAATCCCCCCCGAGAACAACATCGTAAACACGATGCCCATCAGCACGATATTGCGTCCTGGCAGAAATTTCTTCGATAATGGATACGCCAGCATCGTCGTAATCGCCAGGTTGCACGCCGTACCGACGACCGTGATAAAGACTGTCACTTGCAGCGCTTTGGGAACTGTATTGCTGGAGAAAATCGTTTTGAACGCCTCGAACGTGACGGAATGCGGGAAAATGATGAAACCGCCGTTCTTGAGCACTTCCTTATATGGCGTGATCGCCATGACGAAAACAAAGTAAATCGGGAACAGCGTTGCCAAACAGAATATCGCCAGTACCGTATAAAGAACGGCATCTACAACACGGTCTGATTTGGTTTTTTTAAGTATGAATGGCATTGCGATGCCTCCTTTACCAGATGCCGGACCCGCCGACTTTTTTGGCTAATTTGTTCGCTCCTATCACGAGCACAAGACCGATGACTGATTTGAACACACCCATCGCCGCGGGAACACTGAATTCCATCTGCTCAATCCCGCGCCTGAAAATATATGTATCGAGAATGTCTCCCACATCGTAAACTCGGGCGTTCAGGAAAATGTAGACTTGCTCGAAGCCGGCATCCATAATATGCCCGATTCGCAAGATTAGCAGCAAGATGAACACTTCTCGGATGCCTGGCAGCGTAATATGCCACAGCTGCCGCCAACGCCCCGCGCCGTCGACCACGGCCGCTTCATACAATTCGTGATTGATCGAGGACAGCGCGGCCAAATAGATGATCGCTCCAAAACCGGTGCTCTTCCAAATATCCGACGTGACCAGCAGCGAGCGGAAATAATCCGAATTGGCAAGTACATCCAGATCTCCCCAACCCATATCGCGGAAGAACGTTGTAACTAGCCCCGCTCCAGGAGCAAAGAAGGAAAAGACAAGTCCATACACGATAATCCACGATAAGAAATGCGGTCCATAGGTAATCGTCTGCACGACCCTTTTGAACCATGGCGCGCGAATCTCATTGAGGATAAGCGCCAGCATTACGTCAGGCAGCATGTTGAATAAAATACGGTATACACTGATCAGAATCGTATTGCGCATCAGACTAGGAAATTCCGGCGACGAGAAGATCGTCCGAAAATTATCAAAGCCGACCCATTCGCTGCCCCACATGCCCTTCAACAGGTTGTATTTCTTGAATGCGATTACGAGCCCGAACATCGGCACATAATGATAAACGATGTAATAGGCGATTCCCGGAACCATAAGCATATACAGCCATTTATAACGGAGAAATGTTTTCCAGATCGTTGGGATTATCCGTTTTTTGACCGTAGGGTCACCAGAAATCGCATTCACATTTGCTCCCATATTCTACCTCCTTCATCGTTGGTGAATGTGATCCTTACCTTAAGCAGGTTTAAGCTTGCCGTGACGAACAACAATCCCCATCGATTGCTGCGGCTTTTCCAGACAGCTTTGATACATGGAAGGCAGCTCATCAAGCGCACATTCATTCGTGATGAGCGATTGCATATCGATCCGTTTCTCCGCGATTAAGCGTAAGAATTCTCCCATATTCCTGCCTTCTGTCCATCGCACGTAACCAAGCGGATAATCGACTCCTTGCTGCTCATACGTATGCTCATAGCGGCCAGGGCCGCCCGCCCGCGAGATGTGCACACTCGCTTCTTTCATAAAAAGCAGATCCCGATCGAATTCCGTCCCGGTATCTCCGACTATTACGACGCGCCCACGATCGCGAAGCCAGCCGATCGCATCATCCACCATACTATGTTTCCGGCTGCTTGCACAAAGCATAACAGCATCTGCCCCAAGCCAGGAAGGGTCCGATTCAACAAGGCGCCTAAGCTCATCTTGTGAGCGGCAAGCTTTGGCTCCGATTGCTTCAAGCGCGCGACAGCGCTCCTCCATCAGCTCCAGTCCAATCACCCGGTAGCTCGCAGCATGCGCAATACGGGCGATTACCTGCCCTAATATGCCAAGCCCTGCAATGATCATCGCTTCCCCGAAACTCAAACTAGCTTGACGCAGGGCATGAATCGCAATCGCTCCAATGCCGACGAATGCTGCTTCCTGCAGCGTGACACCTTCCGGTATCGACGTTACTAAATGTTTCGGCACGAGCAGGAACTCTCTGTGGGCAGGCACCCCGTAGCAAGCGACTTTTTGCCCTGGAACAACGTGAGTTACTCCTTCTCCTACCTCCTCAACAATCCCGCTTGCGCTGTATCCCAAATTAGCATCCCCGCTATTTTGTATCATCATCAGCTCGGTACCTACACTTACAACGGAATATTCCGTTTTCACTTTGACGAATTGAGGTATCATCTCCGGGGGTGGAAGCTCTAATAATTGCGCCGAACCATTTATGCCTTTAACTGCTCTCATCATGCTTACCTCTTTCTGGTTTGTATCTGATTTAATAACTGCACTAGAAACCAAACTAACTTTGATTTGTGATTTGTTTCTGATTCATTTTTTATTATAAATAGGCTAAATATGATTGTCAATCTTTTTTGTTTTTGCAATCGCTTTCAATGTTAGATTATATGACGTATATTATTTATTACATTACATTAACCTAACACGTAAAACCGGACCTGTGACTAGAATATCCGGGACCGAGCCGCAAGGATACACGTTAAAACAAGAAAGAAGCCCGCCTATTAACAGGCAGACTCCAACGATAATTAAGCAATGATTATGTTTCCTGCCTCATGTTTGATTAGATGACTTTCCGCCGGCAGCGAGGATCGATCGACCCTATCTTCTATGCAAGCCGTCATAAGCATATACGAATCACGGCTGAATGCCCCTTCCGCAACAGCGTATTTGCCGCCAGAAAACCGGGAGCCTATGGCTCTCATTTTATTACTGCCGCCTTGAATATGAAAGTGCGCAGTATCAGCATCAAGGGCTGCACTATCACAATCGCCGAGAATCCATGTCATGATTCCTGCCGCATTCCTGTTCCTCAGATAAGCCTTATCTGCATTCGCGCCCCGAAATGACGTGCCTCCATCTATCGTAATGGACTGGTTGTTCGTTCCGGTCAGCTCAATACCGGAATTTTCAAAACCACCGCCATGAATCACCACCTCATCAGAACAGATCTGAATCGGACTCGCTTCAGGAGAAGCGCCGACAAACCACGTGTTCGTCAGCCTCAGACGCTTGATGCTTCCGACTAAATTCCCATCGACGTTGTGAAAATGGCAATTCAACATGACGAAATCGCTTGAGACTGGGCCAAATCCAGCATTCGCAACTCCGGGAAGCCTCGCCATTTCCCCGTTCTTGGTCATCCCGAAGGCGCAGCCGTCAGCCAAATTACTGCGCTTCGAGCGCGATGAACTTTGCGAAAGGGTCAGCATCGTGTCCGCTGTGCAGCCCCTCATTTGCAAACCATCGGCATTTGCCCATATCGTACCGGAATCGACCAGCCCTTCCTTGTAAACGGCATGAACATCCTCTAGCGTTAAATCGGTTATGCGCTTATGCGCTACCACTCGTGAACCGACATGCTTTGTGACAGTGATTCGCTTGGCACTATCTCCCCAGGTTGTACCGCTGTTGGCGAACGAGAGCAAACCCGAATTCCCAACAAATGTGAGATCATGCTCATACTGTCCATGAGTAACGAACGAGCCATGTTCATCGCCATCGCCGTGGCAGTTCTCAACCATACAATAGCCCGCACATGTGAAATCGTTCAAATGTCTTGCGTTGCTTGTATGGCAATCACGAACATGCCCATACAGCACGTTCAGCTGCTGCGTCAGATAACCGGTCCCGCCCCAAATCACTTCCTCAGGGTTCGTCAGCCTGCATCGCTCCGTCACATAGTGAGTGCAGTACCGCCGCTCAACAACTGGCCAGAATACCTTCGTCGCCGTAATATCAGCAACATTGCACGCAACGGCAAACTCGTAGGCGATCGGATTTGAACCCAGCTGATCCCAGTTCTCCGATGGCTTCTCGCTTGTTGAACCATTATCCGGCACGGGGACGCCGACGAAATTCATGTTCCGCACATGACTGCGGAAGACAGGATTCATCTTCATGAACGTGATTTCTCGCCCCGCAGCAAGGGACCAGCCAAGCTTGTAATTAACCCGGACGTGGCTGCCATCGATGATTTCTGTAATCTGCAGCAGGTAGTCCAGCTCCCGCTGCGCACTGCCTGCCGGATTATTCTTCACTCTTACTTTCCACCAGTCATCCACCGCAAAAAGGGTCGAATCCAACACCTCCAGAGTATCGGTTTGCTCCGGAAGATCAGCGGAAAGTGTAAGGATTTGCGTTTCGCCGGATACCTTTCCCTGGAAGAATATCACCGCTCCGAACGGGTTAGCTGGCGTATTTAACTCAACACCTTCCGTGGTGACGGTATGCCCGCCAAAATTAAGTTCAATGTCGCTGCGGTCATACGTATGTCGTCGAACAAAATTTAGATCTGTATGCGCCTCAATCAAATGAATCGAGCCGTCATTGACCATTGCATCCATGGCATCGTCCGCATTCACTGTCGCATCCATAATGCCGAACCACCTGTAGTCGCCCACCCCGCGATGAACGGTTTCCCAGCGTCCGCTGCCGCCTGTGCGAGGATCATGAATCGTCCCGCCATTATCGGTATTATTGCTGCTCGCCATCCATCGTACAAGCTTGCAGCCGCCATCCCCCTTTTCATAATAGCCTTCTACATACACAAGCTGACCATCATCCATAGGATGCGGTTTACAGGCAAGCAGCTCCTCCAAGTTGGAAAGTTGAATCATAATCATGACCTCCTGCTCTTAATGGTTTTCTAAACCAATGTATCAGATGAGTGTTTCAAACAAAATTCAACCCTCCGGCATGCGGAAAAGGAACAGGGAACAACTGGCCTAATAATCCCTTCAAAGGTTCTGGAACAGGGATGTCAGCTTCCGGATCGAACAAAACAGCTACAAGTTCTTCCTCTCTCAAAGCGAACGCTTCCACACCATCCACAAGGAGAATAGTCCCGCCGCTGGCGCCGGATCGGCGAAAGCTCAGTCTGGATGCAGCCATCGGCGCCTTCTCCGCCAAATAAGGCAGTAGCTCGCTGAACAATCGTTCCGGATCAATGATCTGTGCAGTGCCATGATTCCTCATTTTCTTATGGGGGAAATCAGCCAATACCTTCAACAGCCTGGTTTCGTGCCACAGTACCGGAACTTCCAGAACATCAAGATGCCGCTCGCGCAAAACATGACCACAAACAGATGCCACTGCTTCCGCACTGCCGCCCCATTCCACCACAAAAGGAGCTTCTTCCTTAACATCATCCCCCTCTGAGGGCACCGCAATGACAACATAGGCAGCAATCTCATCCGATTCGAAAGCCGCAAACACAGCATGCTGCATATGATAACAGCTGGCGATGGCTTCGCTAGCGATCAAAGCTGCAAGTTCAGACACCCCCTGCTCATACCTTACAGGACGAGTTCTGGCTACTCCATGAAGTCGGAACAGATCTTCTGAACCAATTCGCCCAACTGTGAAGTTGGAACTAGCAGCAAGCGATGGCAACTTCTCGTCTTTTGCGGATATTATAAATCTTGTCACCCTGCCATAATAATGGCAGCCACTGCGCATATAGAGCGGACCATCACCAGAAACTAGCATCATGCTTGCTCCAATGCGATCGGCATGAGCCAACACTTCGCCAAGCATCGCAGAAGCGATCTTCTTTCCCCGATAGCTCGGAGTTGTACACACGGAACCAAGGGAAACCACATTCAGATTAGCAGCTCCAATGCGTATAATCGAAGGAACTAATCCCATGAAAGCAACAAGTCTCTCCCCCTCAAATGCACCGAAGGATTGCCCGAGGCGACCGTCGAATGCACTCGGGAACGCTCTCAACATAGAAGCCTGCTTAGCATCGCGAAACGTTTCATCAGCCAGTTGAACCGCCTGCGCCATTTCGCGTTCACTCATTGTACGTATCTCAATCATGAGATATCCTCCTTGAAAACTTGTAGTCTTCCACCACTCTGGTTTCTTTCTGATTTATTAATATAATATTAAAACATAAATTAAACCACCTAGTTTGTTTCAGGTTTATTTTATGTCAATAATCAGTCAATTCCAACCCGTTGTCAACCTTTTTTTCCACACATCCATTAAACAATAGCGTTATTTAAAGCGTTTCAACAGATGTAACGCAAAAAGAGCAAAGCCAAGCTTTTATCAGCTTGAACTTTACTCTTTCCTAGCGCTTGATTTGAACTACTATCCTAGGCTGCACCACCTGGGCTTCTTCTTACGAGTAAGAAGTACGCCAACATCGCTGCAACGCTCGTCAATAAAATAATTACGCCCAGCGGAACGGCTGTGTCTTCACCCGCGATGCCGACAAGCGGTGAGACGACTGCACCAAGCAAGAAGGGAATGACCCCTAGCAGGGCAGCGGCGCTGCCCGCCATATTAGCTTGGCTCTCCATTGCCAGCGGGAATGCTGCCGTAGATGTGATGCCGATTGCCGCCACGAAGAAAAACAGCGGAATTACCAATGCGAAAAGCGGTCCATGGACGATGGCTACCACCAAGACAACGACACTCGCCAAACAAGCAAGCCCTAAGCCGAACAACAGAAACGCATGCTCGGATACACGATGCGACATCCTCCCTACCAGCTGAGAGCCGATGATTAGGCTGATGCCGTTCGATCCAAACAAAAGAGCGAATACGGTCGGCGATGCCCCATAAATATTTTGATAAATAAAGGGCGTTCCTGAAACATACGCGAAGACACCCGCGATCATAATACCCTGTGCCAGCATGTAGCCGACAAACTTGCGATCTCGCAAGAGCAATCCATAGTTCCGCAGCTGCTCCACGAAGTTGCTGGGCCTGCGGCGATCTGCTGGCAGAGTCTCCTGCAGCTTCCATTTGGTCATCATCAATAAGTAGATTCCCAGCAGTGACAGCGCTACAAATACGCCGATCCAAGAAGTGAAAGAAAGAATGCCACTACCGGTAACCGGCGCCACAAGCGGACCCAAATTACCTACAAGCAGGAGCAGCGAGAAAAACTTGGTCAACTCGTGACCACTATACAGATCGCGTGCGATCGCGCGGGAAATGACAATGCCCGCCGAAGCGGCAAAACCCTGCACGAAGCGGAATGCGATCAACAGCCCGATATTGGGCGAAAATGCGCAAGCTAACGAAGCGACGACATAAACAGCCATGGAGATCAGCAGCGGATTACGTCTACCGTGGACATCGCTCAGCGAACCCATGACGAGCTGGCCGATGCCGAGTCCGAGTAGACAAGCGGTTAAGCTGAGCTGTACCAGCGAAGCTGTTGTACCGAATTGCTTTACAATCTCCGGGAACGCCGGTAAATACATATCGATCGTAAAAGGCCCGAGTGTCGAAAATAAACCGAGCAGCATAGCTAGTCTAAACACATGCTGATTGTTCTTGTTGGTCATAGTAAATAGAATCTCCTATTCTTCGTTCCGTATCCGCAGACTCTTTATCTCTGTTGGTCAAGTCTGTTTTTCATCTTAACACATCTGTACAGATTTCGACAACAGTTTAGTTCTACCAACTCGAAAAGAAAACAAGATCAAGCTGCAATAGCAACCTGATCTTGTCACAATCAACCTATTTAAACTGTTCAAGCAAAGATTTTACACCAGGATTCAGACTCAGCGCACGTAGGATAATAGTCAAAGCTTCTGCTCTAGTAGAAGATCCGTTAGGAGCAAAGGTGTTAGCGTCACGCCCTTCAACTAAACCAGAGGAGGCAGCAGCTTCAATCTCTTTGGCATTCCAAGAACTTCCTACATCCCTAAAAGAAGCAGCTTGGTGTTTTTCTGTCGCATTTAAATCGATTAAACGCCCTAAAATGGCAATGATTTCTGCTCGAGAAATGGTTTTATCCGGTTTAAACATACCATCTTCATATCCCGTTATGATTCCGTTTGAGGAAAGAGCTGCAATGGCTTTATTCGCCCAGTGATCTTTCACATCTTTCAATAAAGCGGATTTGTCCGCAGCTTCGATGTGAAATACTTTAGCTATAATAACTGCAAATTCTGCACGTGTGATGCTGGCATCCGGTTTAAACGTATTGTCTTCATAGCCCGATATAACGCCAAGTTTTATAAAAAGATCAATATTAGATTTGCTCCAGTGCTTGTTCACATCAGAGAATTCGGTATTGTTTGATTTCCTTTTTGCTTCTTCCATTTTGCCTTTTATGAACTCCTCGACCTTGGCAAGGTTAACCACTGAAGTGAAAACAGCTGTTGGTTGTTTCGTTGGAGGTGCTGTGTCTATGCTTGGAGACGAAACTTGACCTTCCGAAGAATTATGATCTGGCAGTTGCGCCGTAACTTTAATCGTAACGAGATAATCTTTGAAGGTAGCATCTTCCGCGTAAACCGCATAGGTGACAGGGCTCCGGAAATCTTGTTCGGTACTGCCGCTGATTTGATCAAGAAGACCAACTTTTGCTTTGGTGCCTGTAATCGCAAAGGTTGGAATTAATTCAGAAACATTCGTCCCATAAGGAACAGTCAGCGATACGGTTTGATTATTTTGATCTATAACCCCATTGAGTTGCGGAGTCGTTAGTCCAAAAGAAGTCATATCCTTCGCAGGATTCAACGCCCTATTCAGAATCAAAGTGTAGGGTGCTGCAGCATTCTCAGAGTCTACCGCATAAATGGTTGGTGATAGACTAATATCATTTTCAGTAACACCTGATTGTTGAACAATGCCATTGATTTTAATGTGGTCTGCGTTTGTTGTGTAGACAGCCTTTGTTGCACTTAAATCAGTGCCATAAGGAATTTGGAAGGAAATCGTTTTATTGACCTCATCAATGACACCATGAACTTGAATCGGGTAGTTTAAATCATAGGAAATTATTTGTTTTTGAAGCTCTACGGATACTACATAATCTTGCGTTAATCCATTTTCAGCAAAAACCGTATACGTTACTGGTTGTGAAAAGTTATTAATGCTTAGATCCGAAATTTGGAGTTGGTTGCCAACTCTTACAGATTGACCATTGGCGGTAAAGTTGGCAGTTTGATTAGCACGGTCATAGCCTGTTGGTACTTGTACCGCTATCGTATGATTTGCTTCATTTACAATACCATCCACACCACCAACGTTAAACGTCAGCAGTTGTTTCGTTGATCTTGCATTTTGAGGCGCTTCATTGACGGTTACCAAATAATCTTGATCTTCTAATCCCTCATCCAACACGGTATAAATGATAGGTGTAGTAAAATTACGTGCTTCTTCTCCACTAATTTGTTGTTGCCCATATATTTGAACCATATAACCTGTGGTCACGAAAACAGGCACTAAAGCTGCTCGGTTCGTTCCATAAGGAACTGTAATTGAAATGGTTTTACTGGACTCATCAATAATTCCGGTTGCAGGAAGGGATGCTAAAGCAAAATAAGTGAACTCTTTTGCCTTACTGAGCACTCTTTGTATTTGGACAGTAACCAAGTAATTGCGTGAGCTTCCGTCATCCGCGACCACCGTGTACATAATGGGTTGCGTAAAGTCCTGTGCGGTTGAGCCACTTGTTTGAACAACCCCATTTACTTGTACCGAAGCTCCGTCTGTTGTAAAAGAAGGCTTCAATTGCGTTAGGTCTGTGCCCTGCGGGACAGTGAGAAATACGGCGTAAGCTTCGTCATCAATCAGGCCCATTGCCGGTGGGTTGGTTAAATTAAAAGTTGTGATAGACTTCAAATTACTCGGCCCAATGATCACAGTTACCGTGTAATCTTGTGTACTATTATCCTCCGCAACGACTGTTAATACGACAGGATTCGTATAGTTAGTACGCGTCATTTCGCTCGTATGATTAATGACAGATGCTCCCGAAATCGTAAATGATTCAAACATATTATTAACGGCGGATCGGTAAGGAACGGTCACGCTAATCGTATGGTTACTCTCATCAATCACACCTGGATTACCTTCTACAGAAAACGAAAGAAATGCCTTGTTTGAACTTACATTACTGGCAAAAATCGCTTGTGGAAACACACTTAAAACCAAGCTTATAACTAGAAATAGCCCTGCTAATCTTTTGAAATTTCTTAACAACCTTTTCAGCCCCCATTTTTCTTCTAGTCAATTCTAGCTTGAATTGACATGACTTCACTGTAATGTCATGTGTTATATTCTCGCAACATTCGACATTATCCTCTATTTCCCGACAAGCACTCCTAGTCTTGAGATAAAAAGCATAGATCACCTATTTCCGTAATTATACGGAATATTAACCTCTCCGCGGATCGTAGATTCGCTATTTCGCGCAAACTGCCTCAAACTGCCCAGTTTTGGGCGTAGCACAGTGAAATAGCGGAAGCACGTTCCACGCTAGCGAAAGCTGCGCTGCCAGATAGGCAGTTTGCATTGGAGAAATCCAGTGAAATCCTCTATTTCACAATCAAGATCCCGATTACATTGGATAAATACAATGTAAATCTCCAAATTGGCCCTTGGGAGCCGATTTCAAGTAAAACCATTGGACTAATCCAATCAAAGCTTGATTTCAACCGTCTTCAAGCTGATTTCATTGGAAATATCCAATGAGGTTCTTGATTACTTAGTGGTGCAATGAGCAGCAGAAGCCAGTTGAGAGTTGAAATGTGCGGTAAGCGAGGCCTTAGGTTTGAGGAACAGCCAGGGGAATCGTAGATTCGCTATATCCGCGGATTGGGGGCTTCTAGCTCCACAAACACCTTAATAACGAACTGTAGTTCCGCGAGATCACTTTTTAACCATTTTGTTCACAAATAGAGCATCTACGATTCGTATGGCTGGGGCTGGGGCTGGGGCTGGGGCTGGGCTAGGACTGGGCCTGGGCCTTAATGGAAATGTGACTGCAACTTATGCGCGGCTGCCGCACAAATGAAAAACCGGCAAAGCCAAACCTTTGCCGGTTGTCAACGTGACTGGTTATGGTAAAACTTCGTGGCTACTGCTTAGCCAGATGCGCGGCAACTTCCGCCAACCGCGAGGCATAGCCCCATTCATTATCGTACCAAGTGGCAATGGACAAGATCTCGCCTTGAACTTGTGTGTGAGGAAGATCAATGATGGAGGAATGAGAATCTCCGACGATCCGTGAAGATGCCCACTCGCCTTCCAAAACATCAAGCACGTTCTTCAGTTCGCCCTCTTTAGCTGCTGATCGGAACATATCGTTCACCTGCTGTACGGTACATGGCTTTTCTGTAATTAAATTTAGTTCAGCAATACTTCCCGTACGCGTAGGAATCCGATAGGCTTTCCCCGTAATCTGCAGGTCCGGCCAAATAAATTTAAGTGCTTTAGCCGCACCAGAGGAAGAAGGAATAATATTTTCTGCTGCCGCCCAGGAATCCCTGCGATCCTTCATCGGCTGGTCCGTGAGCGACTGCGTGTTCGTATAAGAATGCACCGTAGAGAATAACCCGTACTTAATTCCAAAATTCTCTTTTACGAGTTTAACGACAGGCGCCAACGCATTCGTCGTACAGCTCGCCATGCTGATGATTTTATGTTTGTCTGGATCGAAACTATCCAAATTGATGCCTTTAAGCAATACCGCATCGCAATCTTCCAGGCTTTTGCTTGGTCCGCTAACCAGCACTCGTTTCGCACCACGATCCAAATGGATTTGCGCAACCGGACGAGTCACTGCTCTTCCTGTACAGTCAATGACAAGATCTACACCAAGAGCTTTCCAGTCAGGTACTTCCTTGAGCGAGTTTATATAGGGTATTTCGCGTCCTCCAATGACAATGACGCCATCTTGAGAGGAGACCTCTTC
This sequence comes from Paenibacillus marchantiophytorum, assembly GCF_014640555.1. Classification (GTDB taxonomy): domain Bacteria; phylum Bacillota; class Bacilli; order Paenibacillales; family NBRC-103111; genus Paenibacillus_E; species Paenibacillus_E marchantiophytorum. The sequence continues at coordinate 130,559 of NZ_BMHE01000011.1, forward strand.
CGGCCAACGCTTGTAGTTCGTATCGACTTCAAATAATGCAGTCAGCGTAGCTTCATCTTTAATATCTGAAATGGAAAGAGGGACAAATAATTTGTCCTGCAATGCAACGCGAAGCAACTGCCTGCCGATACGTCCAAAACCAAAGATAGCAATTTTACTCATGATTATGTCCAACTCCTATCATTTTTCAACATATTCCCCCAAAAGTAACGATATCATATCCATTCGGCTCTGTATATACGAGGAGACAAGCCAGCATCGGCAGATTTAACGCAATTTTACAGCGTTAAAGTGGCCTGCTGAGGCTGAAGCATGGTTGTAACGCTTTAAATCGAGTTTACAGCGGGAAAAGCGGTTGGAGCGCGTCAGCAATTGCAGATTTAACGCTGTTTTACAGTGTTAAAGTAGCCGGCCCGAGGCGGAAGAGCAGCGATAACGCTGTAAAACACGCTACAGCTGCTGCCTCCGCTGTAACACTGTTTTTCAACCTTATATGCACCTGATTCGATGCTGTCGTGCACAAGTTCCTGCTGTAAAGCTGTTTTCCCGCCTTACAGATGATTCCAATGTATAAATCCAATCCAACAGCCTCGATGGGCGGCCAAATTCACGATTACATTGGATTTATCCAATGTAATGAGGTTCCTCATGCGGTCTGGTGCGGAATCTTGAAGTTAGCTAGTTTAGACAGATGGTTGGGAGAACGCTGAAAGTAGATGCAAGGGAAAGTAGCTGAATCACTCGGACCGTGCGGCCGCACGTCCAATATCTAAGCAACGGCTCACGTTTTTGATTGGATAAATCCAATCTAAAAACCGTATAGACAGTTAAATTCGTATCTACATTGGATTTATCCAATGTTATCTGATAAAAAACGCCATATAAGCGGCAGATTCGAGGATTCCAATGGATAAATCCAATCCAACAGCCCCTTGGGCGGCCAAATTCACGATTACATTGGATTTATCCAATGTAATGAGGTTTCTCATACTATTCTTATTAGGTTTTTTGAAAAGCTTCTGCTCAAAGAGCTCTTATTTGAGCGAAAAGCGGCCGTCTTACACGAATAGCAGTCCTTGGGGACCCTTATCAGAAGGCATAGCCAACCATACTCTCGATATGGATTGCCGGAAGGCATTTCCCGCTATATCTGACATTAAGAAAAACCTTGCCTGCGCGGCTATGAACCTTGACGCAAGCCCCCTTACGAACTCAACACCCTTTATTCGAACAAAATCGTTCATTCTGAAAATTTAACGAATGCCGGACGCGCTATTTCAAGCAAGCGTTCCTTTTTCCGCCTTGAATCTGCTCGTTAGCGCCAATACAGTTCATTAGATCGCCAAAGCAGCTATTTTCTCGTCTATAAGCATCATACAGTTCAATACATGTCCTGGGAGGCAGCAAAGTAACAAGAAGTCTACATGGACATCAATTAATAGGGGGAAGCTTCGCTCACCCCAAACCCAAATAAGAAAACGGCTTCGCCGCCCTAATAGATCAGTCTCTTCTTAGCGGCAAAACCTTGTAAGGGAACTAAAGGACGCTAATTAGGAAAAAGTAGGGATGCGTGGGTAATAGCGGAACTACAGGATCTTATTTCCACGAAAACGTTGAAAATTTCCATGAAACGGCAAAATAGCGTACTGTAGTTCCCTCACCCTACCGAAAATGACACCTTTAGCTCGAATAGCGCATCGTAGTTCCTTTACTTCCGCGAGAGACAGTTGGTGTTTTATCAGATAAATAGAAAATGCCTTTAAAATATTAATTCCAATGCGTGACACCGTAGAAAAGACCAATGGTAGCCATAATCGGAGCAGATAGTGGTAATAATACAAAACTTGCTTCCTATTCACTTGGTTTAACTTGGCTTTCCACACACATTTTATGAAGATATTGTTTAGGCGTACACCCATTGAAACGTTTGAACAGTTCATAGAAATGCGCCATATTTTCTATGCCTACTGACTCAGCAATCTCGCCTACACTGCGGGTTTCGGTGACGAGCATCCGCTCCGCTTTCGAGATCCGTTTGCGATTAACGTAATCTATAAATGATGATCCCATTTTCTTTTTAAAATATTTGGAGAAATAAGAATAGCTCATGCCAGCAAGCTGGCTCACTGCTCCCAGGTCTATTTTCTCTGTCAGATGGTCATCGACATAAGCGGCAAGTGATCGAATGATATCAACATCGGCATCCACATTGACATGCGTCGTCAGCACCTCACGATTGTCGTGGCGAAGCAGCAGCAGGAGCAGATGTTTCATATGCATGCTGACTGCGATTTCAAAACCTTTATTTTGATCCATAACTTCATTATGTGTTTCTGTGATAATCCGTCCAATGTCTTTCCTCGCCTGTTCGTTCTCCCGGAAAATGTAATTCAGCTCTTCCAATGGCTGAAATATTTCCAGGAAATGCCGATAGTACATCATCATAGCCGGATCGAAATAAGGCTGCAGGTCTATATGCAGCACGATATAGACGAGATCCTGATCGCCGATCTTCCGTCCTCTATGCAGTTGGGAAGAGCCGATCACCATAACATCCCCAGCATTTAACAAGTAGGTATGGTTAGGGGTTTGAATTTCATGTCTCCCCTCCTCAACCAAAATGAACTCAACTTCTTTATGATAATGCCAGGCATTCCCGTGCTGCTGCTCTTGACCAGATTGAATAAATCTCCAGACTTTCATGCATAACGAAGCGTTTTGATAAGGTATCGGTTCTTTAAAAATTTCCACTGCTTTAAGCACCACACTTTCGATAATCACAAATATGGATATAAAAAGAATAAATGTCCGCATATACGGTATCCAGCAATATGTATATCATATATCTTAGTTAAACATTTTTATACTAGGAAGCAAGGAGTGAATTTGCATGAAAGTAGCCATTGTCGGTTGCGGGGGTATGGGAAATGTACACGCCCTCAGTTATATGAACATGCCGAATGTAACGCTGGTTGGCGTTTGCGATGTAGATTTCGAGTTAGCACAAGAACTATCGATGAAAACAGGTGCAGCGGCTTATCATTCCTTTGAAGCTATGCTGAACGAAACTGACTTCGATGTTGTCAGCGTGACTTTGCCAAGCTTCTTGCATAAAGAGTATACATTGAAAGCGGCGCAAGCCGGCAAACATGTGATTTGCGAAAAGCCGCTTGCGCTTAATTTGGAAGACGCTGCAGCCATGATCCAAAGCTGCGAACAGAATGGCGTTCATCTTTTTGTCGGACATGTCGTTCGCTTTTTCCCCGAATATGTTCAAATGAAGCAAGCCATCGATGAGGGCAAGCTGGGTCGAGTCGGCGTCGTTCACGCCAAACGCATAGGCTCTCACCCTGGGGATGTCAAACCTTGGTTTAAGGATGCCGATAAAAGCGGCGGCGTCATTGCCGATCTCATGATCCACGATATTGATTTTCTACGTTGGGCGGTCGGTGACGTGAAGTCCGTTTACGGCTTGAACCACCGGGTAAATGAGATGGACTACGCACTGGTCACTCTGGTTTTTGAGAACGGCGCCGTTGCCAATCTAGAAGCATTCTGGGGATATCATGGCCCGTTCCAAACCGCTGTAGAAATTGCCGGCAGCAAAGGGCTTATCCGTAGCGATAGCCAGAAAAGCAGCTCCTTGCAGATCTGCAAAGCGCCTTCCAGTTCGGAAGAAAGACGTTTCGCAGAAGTTCCGCAAAGTCCAGGGTTCTCCAGTCCTTATGAACTGGAATTAGCCCATTTCATTCAGTGCATCCGCGAGGGAAGCGAGCCTATCGTTTCGGCTAACGATGCTTATAAAGCATTAGAGATTACCATGGCTGCGCTCGAGTCGGTACAGACGGGAAAATCTGTTTACCTACAGCCAAGTCCGCAGCTCGGGGAGGAGACAGCATGAAGAAATTAAAAGTAGGGATAATCAGCTTTGCCCACGGCCATGCATACTCATACTTGGAATCGCTCAGAGCCATGTCGAATGTCGAAATCACTGGCATCGCTGACGAGATCCAGAGCCGCGTAGAAAAGGTAACAACCGAATATGGAATTCCCTATTATGCCAATTATGAGGATTTGCTCGCCACCGATCTTGATGCAGTCGTTATTTGTTCGGAAAACGTTCATCACGCCAAGCTCACAATAGCAGCGGCACAAGCAGGCAAGCACGTGCTTTGTGAAAAGCCGCTCGGCCTTTCCCTTACCGAAATGGAAGCTATGATTTCCGCATGCCAAGAGAACGGCGTTCAACTTATGACAGCTTTTCCTTGCCGATATTTGGCTTCCGTGATGAAAGCGAAGGAAGCCATCGACCAAGGTGAGATCGGGGATATCGTAGCGATCAAGGGAACCAATCGCGGTTCGCTTCCTTCCGGTTGGTTCCTCCAATCCGAGTTATCCGGCGGCGGTGCCTTGTTGGATCATACCGTTCATGTGATGGACTTGATGAATTGGTTTACCCAATCGGACGTGAAGGAAGTATACGCTTATTCAGCCACATTATTTAATGAAGACATTACTATCGACGATGCTGGCATGATTCATGTCAAGTTCGCCAATGGGGTCATTGGCGTCTTGGATACAAGCTGGTCACGGAATTCGTCATTTCCTACTTGGGGAGATGTAACGATGACGATCATCGGTACCAAAGGCACGATTGCAGTTGATGGTTTTGCTCAAAAGAACGAATTATATAGTGAAGCTAACGGAAAAGGTGTCTGGACTTTCTGGGGAGACTCTATGGACGAATACTTAGTGAAGGGATTCGTTCTTGCGCTGCTGAACGGCGAGCAGGTGCCGATTACTGGAAAAGATGGCTTGCGTTCGACTATTGTTGCTTTAGCTGGATACGAATCCGTAAAACTGGGGCAACCGGTTTTGCTGTAGGGCAGATATGAGGATGCACAATTAACATATTTGAACAAATAGAGGCTGCTCTAGGTTTTCAACCTGGAGACAGCCTCTACTTCTAATTGGTGCCGCATCTATTCAATATACGGTGATATTGCCCCAAAAAAACGCGCCGCATCAAGCTTTCACGGGTTTCGCAGTTTTTTTCCCAAGCCGAGTAAGCTTACATGACATGTAAATTTTGGTTGCTCTATTGCCTTGGATAAGGTAAAACTATTATATTAGACATTTTACTATTACTGATATTGAAGGTGGAGAGATTCGTGATTGTTCAAGTACACAATGAAGTAGAGAATGAAGTCGTTGCCAGCCAATATGTACACAGCGTATACGAAACCGTAGTCAAACGCAACCCATATGAGAAAGAATTCCATCAGGCCGTTAAGGAGATTTTAGAGTCACTGATTCCAGTTCTCTCTAAACATCCGAAGTACATGAAGGCCGGTATCCTTGAACGCATCGTTGAACCCGAGCGCTTGATTACGTTCCGCGTGCCATGGGTAGATGATCAAGGGGTTACACACGTGAACCGTGGTTTTCGCGTTCAATTTAATAGTGCCATTGGCCCTTATAAAGGCGGATTGCGTTTTCACCCTTCCGTTAATGCTAGCATTATTAAGTTCCTCGGGTTTGAACAAACGTTCAAAAACTCCCTTACAGGCCAGCCTATCGGCGGTGGTAAAGGCGGCTCGGATTTCGATCCTAAAGGCAAATCCGATAATGAAATCATGCGCTTTACGCAAAGTTTCATGACGGAGCTCTATAAATATCTGGGTCAAGATACCGACGTACCCGCAGGAGACATTGGTGTGGGTGCCCGCGAAATTGGTTTCATGTTCGGTCAGTACAAAAGAATTAGAGGCGCTTACGAGGCTGGGGTACTAACAGGCAAAGGCATTATTTATGGCGGCAGCTTAGCACGTACCGAAGCGACTGGGTATGGTTGTGTTTACTTTGTGAATGAAATGCTGCAATCCCTGGGTCTTAGCTTCGAAGGCAGCACCGTAGTTGTGTCAGGGTCTGGCAACGTGGCTATATATGCCATGCAAAAGGCGATACAACTCGGTGCCAAAGTCGTTGCTTGCAGTGACTCCAACGGCTATATTCATGACAAAAACGGAATCTGCCTTGACACGGTTCGTCGCCTGAAGGAAGTGGACAGAAAGCGCATCAGCGAATATGTAGATGAGCATCCAGACGCAACCTATCATGAGGGCTGCAACGGAATATGGACTATTCCATGTGACATTGCTCTTCCTAGCGCAACACAGAATGAAATTGATGAGGATGCAGCGAAGGTCCTCGTAAGCAACGGCGTCAAAGCCGTTGGTGAAGGCGCGAACATGCCATCTACATTGGAAGCCATTGATGTATTCTTGCAGGCAGGCGTGTTGTTTGGACCGGCCAAGGCTGCGAATGCAGGCGGTGTAGCCGTATCCGCGCTGGAAATGTCCCAGAACAGCATGAGATACTCCTGGCAATTCCATGAAGTGGATGACAAACTCCACGCTATCATGAAAAACATTTACAAAAACGCCGTCCAAGCGGCAGAGGAATACGGATATCCCGGCAACCTCGTTGTAGGCGCTAATATTGCAGGCTTTACCAAAGTAGCCGATGCCATGATTGCTCAAGGTGTCGTTTAGGTAAAACCTCCTAATACGAACAGAGGCTGCTCGCCAGGTTATTAACCTGTTGAGCAGCCTCTTCTTATTGTTCATTAGGAAATTAATTTCAAACCAACCGCTGCGCTTAACACCATCGCTATGAATACGATCCGTTTCCAATCTTTGGACTCGCCATAGAACAGCATCCCGACCACTGCCCCGCCAACTGTACCAATACCTGTCCAAACGGCGTAAGACGTCCCCATCGGCAAGCTTTTCATGGCCTGGCTCAGAAGACCAAAGCTCATGACAATACCAACGATGAACAGACTGAAGGAGCGAATATTCTTCGCTTTATTAATCTGGTTCATGCCCACAACGCCGACAACCTCAAACATGCCGGCAAACATAAGAAAAATCCACCCCATCAGACTGCAGCTCCTTTCTTATCTTGCTCAGATGTCACAAATTTTAGTCCGAATACACCGGATAAAAGCAGCAGGATAAGGAATACTTTAATCATCCTGAACGGCTCGCCGAATACTAGCATTTCCACTACTACCGTGCCCGCTGTCCCCATTCCCGTGAAGACGGCATAGACGGTCCCCACTGGCAGTTTAGTTGAAGCGCTAATAACAAGATGAAATGAAATGTACATCGCAATAATTGTGCCGATCCACGCCCATGCGGTATCCGAGTGTTTCAAGCCGGTGACCCAAATTACTTCAAAAAAAGCACCTACAAATATATAAATCCAGTTACGGTTCATGTGTAAAATCCTCCTGTTGCTTTACTTTTTGATGCCACGCCAGTACACAAGCCAAGAAGCCTCAATTCTGATAAGCGATAATTCAGCTCCTCCGAACAGCAATTCGACGAACATGCCGTCCATCACAGCAAGGAAAGCCGCCGTCCCCGTATCTCTGCTGACATCAGGGGTGATAAGCCCATCTGCTAGCGCTTGGTCGAATACAGGAATTAGCATCGTTTCTAGTTTTTCTAAATGGTAGTATCCTTGTTTGACAATCACCTCGTAGAGATGAGAAGGCGGGAAAAAGACCGTACGCAAGAAAAACTTGGCGTTATCATCCTGTTCGTAGCAATCAATGTATTGAATTAGAAAGCCATACAAAAGCTGATCAATCGAACGATGCTTATGGCGTTGCAGATAATCGGCAACAAAATTCAATTCCTTCGCTTGGACTTTCTCAAACAAATCAAGGAAAAGTTCATCTTTCCCTTTGAAATGCGTGTAAATGGATTGCTTCTTGATGCCTACCTCAGCAGCAATATCCGCAAGCGATGCACCTTCATAACCGTTTTTGGCAAAATGTTTGAGAGCTACCTCTCTGATGCGAGTTGCAGTCATTTAATCACTATCCTTCCGAACGTTCGTCAGGATGATTGTATCACGTTTATCTGCATAGGGCAAGTGAAAACGCAAACGCAAGGGGCAAACGCAAGCGAAAGCCACCGGACCGCACGTCGTACCTTGAGGCAAGCCCTAGCACCTAACGAACTCAATACCCTTTATTCGGCCAAAATCGCTCATTCTGAAAATCTTATGAACTCCAGACACTCTATTTCAAGCAAATGATCACCATTCAACGAATAAAATGCCGGGTAGCGCCAACTCCGTTCATTAGATCTCCAAAGTAGCCATTTTCCGGTCTATAAGCATCATGCAGTTCATTAGATGCCCTATAACACCGAGAACCGCCGTAGTAAAGAAAGCTGCGGTGGACGCACCTAGCCCTGCGGCTATATCACCCAGTCCATGAACCGTGGGGCAAGCCAGCCCCTAACGAACTGAGGCAAATCCCAAGCCCCTTAACGAACTCAATACCCTTTATTCGGCCAAAATCGCTCATTCTGAACATTTAATGAACTCCAGACACTCTATTTCAAGCAAATGATCACCATTCGCCCAATAAAGTACCGAGTAGCACCAACTCCGTTCATTAAACCTCCAAAGTAGCCATTTTCCGGTCTATAGGCATCATACAGTTCATTAAATGCCCCTTGAGACCAAAAACCTCCAGAGCAAAGAACTTTGTGGTGAACGTCGATAAGAAAATTAGCTAATCCGCCTTCAGAAATGAGCCTCTTCATAGGAACAAATCCTAGTAAGAGGGAACTGTAAGGCGCTATTTAGGCAAAAAGGGAGTACACTTGGGTATTAGCGGAACTACAGTGCCTTATTTCCACGAAAAAGCTGAAATTCCCCTTCAAACAGCAAAATAGCATACCGTAGTTCTCTCTGGATCGCGATAATGACACTTTTTGCTATAATAGCGCACTGTAGTTCCCTCCCGCGCAAGGCAGCCCCGGTAACTCCTCGTTCACCTCCAAAACATATAAATTCTGGCGCGCCAAAAAAAAAAGCCCCTCGCGTCCTTGGACGGAGAGGTCTTGGCTGTCTTGGCTGTCTTCGTTGCCTTGGCTGCTGCTCTATTTAACAATAAGCGAAACTACTTTGCCCTGATTCACATCGATTAAACCAAAGTCCGTAATTTTCAAAGCCGGACTTACCGGCAACGAATGCGTGCTGATGGACATAATCGGATTATAATGCTGATAGCCCAGCGATTCCATCGCTTGGCGCAGATGCTCCACTTCTTTGGCTACCTGTTCCAGCGGCTCTTCCGTTAAAATGCCGCCCACGGGCAGCCGGAGGTTCGCGATCACCTGGCCATCTTCCACTACGCTGAAGCCGCCTTGGTTGTTAATCACTTCGTTGGCAGCGAGCATCATATCAGCGGGATTAAGCCCGACAACGAGCAAGTTATGATTGTCGTGGGAGTACGTCGTCGCGATGGCTCCCCGCTTGATCGTATCGCCGCCGATCAGCCCGTAGGCGCGGTTGCCATTCTTCCCGTAGCGTTCGAACGTTGCAATGAGTGCGCTGCCGCTAGCTTGCCACAGCAGCTTCCCTTGCTGGACTTCAACCTGAGCGTGCTGCTCTTCCGTGAACGTAGAACCATCCTTCACCATCATCTTACGGCACGAATAAACAGCATCAACTTCTTCAATACGAACGACGAAATCCGCTTCCGTTAAAGGCGCCATCTGCACGCTCTGATAATAATGCGCAGGGAAAGCCGGGGGCTTGATGAGTGGCGTATAGGCCTCTTCCACATCGTAAACTTTACGCCCTGCTTTGAAGACCTGCTCAATCGTTAGCTGTTCTAGATTGGAAAGCAGCAGGAAATCGCCAATTTTGCCTGGCGCGATCACCCCGCGGTCATACATCCGCATCCGCTTGGCTGGAGAGAGTGTGCTGGCATATATAGCCTGCTCAGGCTTCATCCCCATGCCGATTGCTTTGCGCACGATATGGTTCAAATGCCCGCGGCGCTGGAAGGAGTCCGCCATCACGTCATCGGTAACGAAGCAGTAATGCTCGGAGACATCATGCTCGATTAAATAAGCCATAACTTCATCCGTCATGGATTTCTCTTGAATTTCGATGAACATGCCCGCCGCGATCCGGGCTTCCATGCCCTCAATCGACTGATGCGTATGATCCGAGTCAACTCCGCTGTAAATCATCCGGTGCAGGTCCAAATCCAACAGCTTAGGCACATGCCCTTCGATGATAAGATGCGGATAGTTGGCGCGGACATGGTTGATGATTTGATTCGTTTTGCAATCGGGGTCTGTGATAACATCAACGAAATTCATAATTTCACCCAAACAGATAATCCGTTCTGTTCGAAGCAGCTCGTCCAAATCGGCGATATGAATCTCGCCGCCTGTCGTTTCCATTGATGTCGCCGGAACCGAGCTCGGGAGAGCATAGAACATGTCCGCGACAGTATCCTGACTGGCCTTCATAAATTGTTTGACCCCATCCAGTCCGAAGACGTTGGCAATCTCATGGGGTTCAGGAACAATGGTTGTGACCCCATTGCGGATGAGTCCGTAGGAGAACGTCTCCGGCGTCACCATCGTGCTTTCAATATGCAAATGAATATCGATAAGACCTGGAATCATATAACGGCCTTTTCCGTCCAAGCGTTCTGCGGCTTCGAAACTATCCGTCCCTCTTTTGCCAATATATAAAAATTTACCGTCCAGAATGGCTGCGTTGCCAGGGATAAATGTTTTGAAATAACTGTTATAAATTTGAACATTTTCAATCAGTACATCAATGCGCATCTGTCTTCACCTCCAAGTCCACTACTCAACAATGACTAATTTCTCACCTGGAAAATGAAGCCGAACCTCTAGGCCGTTCGCATAGGGAAACTCCATTTCTTTATTCACGGTGAAGGAACCGAGTTCCGTTTCAATAACATACTGGTAGCTTCGCCCGAGGAACGTGCTAACCTTGACGCGTCCGCTCACGCGATTGGCCCCTGCATCCAGCTCATCCAGCATTCCCATCACCACATCGTCTGGACGGATAGCTCCTTGCTTGCCTAGCTGTTCGCCTTTGCTCGCATGCTTGGTTACAGTGAACATATACTCTTTCACCTTGAGGGCAATCTCGTCACTGACATCAAACCGTGACTCGAAGGTAATAAAATTCGTAAACCCGATAAACCGCGCCACGAACTCCGTCTTCGGATATTTGAATATCGTTGCCGGAGCACCTAGCTGCTCAATAATTCCTTTATTCATGATCGCCACGTTATCGGAAATCGAGAAGCACTCTTCCTGATCATGCGATACATATACCGTCGTAATGCCCAGCTCCTGCTGGATGCGGCGGATCTCCACCCGCATGTTGACGCGCAGATTCGCGTCCAAATTGCTCAGCGGCTCGTCGAATAGCAGCAGTTCGGGCTCAATGACGAGCGCCCGCGCAATCGCGACGCGCTGTCTTTGACCGCCTGACAGCTCCTTGGGGTAACGCTTCTCGAAGCCGGACAAGCTGACGACATCGAGAATATGACGCACACGGCGGTCCAGCTCCGCCCCACTCACTTTGCGCAAGCGCAGGCCGAATGCCACATTATCATAAATCGATAAATGCGGGAATAACGCATAGCTCTGGAAAACGAAGCCGAAATTGCGTTTATTCACAGGAACGCGCGTATAATCTTTTCCATTCAATGAGAAAGTGCCTGATTTCGCCTCGATGAATCCAGCGATAAGCCGCAAAGTCGTCGTTTTCCCGCATCCGCTGGGACCCAGCAGCGAGATCAGGCTTCCTTTTTCAACACTCAGGTTGAAATCCTGCAGAATATAATGCTGGTCGTAGGCAACCGAAATTTTTTCCAGTGATAGCAATGCCATGGATACAAGCCTCCGTTATCGTTTGGTGAAATAGGATAAACCCATCAACCGTTCAATGATGAACATAAGTACAGCTGTGAACAGCATCAGCAGCACAGAAATAGCAGCAATCGTCGGATCAAAATGATTCTCCACATAAGTCAGCATCTGAATAGGCAGCGTACTGACTCCTGGCCCCGTCATAAAGACCGAAATGTCCACATTATTAAAAGACTCCAAGAAGGCAATCAAAATTGCCGCAATAATCCCGGATTTGATATTCGGCAGAACGACTTTAAAGAAGGTCTTCAAGTGCCCGCTGCCCAAGCTTAACGCGGCTTCTTCAATCGCAAAATCGAAATTCGATAAGCTTGAAGCAATAACCCGAATAATAAAAGGCAGCATGATGACGGTATGTCCGACCAACAAGGCCGCATAGACGGGCAGATGGTACATCACGATCAAATACTTGAGCATTGTGAATCCAAGAACGATACCAGGGATTAGCACAGGGGATATGAAAATCGCATTGAGCGCTTCCTTCCCTTTGAACGTAAACCGGCTTAACGCGTAAGCAGCGGGAATCCCCAGCAGCAGCGCAAATAAGTTGCCAAGCAGCGAGACGATGATGGACGTGTTGAACGTTGACATGAACATTTTGACGTCCAGAATGTTGCGGTACCATTTTAAAGAGAAGCCTGTCGGCGGGAATTTCAAGATACTCCCTGGCTCGAATGATGCAAATGCAATGATGATGAGCGGCCCGAGCAAAAATAAATAGACAAGAAACGTAAATACCGCCAGCCCTCGGTTCTTCTGCTGCATATTTCTACCCCTTCGGATTTAATTTAACAGCCAGTTTATTCATCAGCGCGATGACCACAAATGTAATCACAATCATAATGACCGCAATAACGGAGGCGAGATACCAATCATTCAGCGTAATCGCGTTCTGATAGAGGAATGTGGAGATAACCCGCTGCTTGCCTCCGAGCAAAGCAGGTGTCGTATAGGCTGTTAGACTGCCTACGAAGACTAGAATACTTCCTATGATTAATCCAGGTACGCTAAGCGGCACGATAACTTTGACGAAAGCCGTGAAACGACCCGCTCCCAAACTTTCCGCCGCCTTCAACAGGTCCGGATCTATATTCTCAAGAACACCGACCAAGGTAATAATAATGAGCGGCAGGAATAAATGGACCAGACCGATCATCATCGCCGCGGGCGTGTATAAGATATCGAGCGGCTCCTTGATCAAGCCGATAGCGATCAGCGCGTTATTCAGCAGCCCTTTTTTGCCCAAAATAATCATCCAACTGAACGACCTGACAACAGAGCTGGTGAGCAGCGGAAAAATCGCCAAGGCAAGCAGAAAAGCCTTCTGCCTCGGGCTTTGCTTGGAGATATAATAGGCAACGGGGAAGCCCACCACGATGCACAGCACGGTTGTGACCACACTTACACGCAGGGTTGTCCATAAAATTTTCAAAAAGTAAGGGTCCTTGAAGAAGCTCCAGTAACCGGATAATGTGAAACTGCCTTTATTGAAAAAGGTTGAACCTATCGTTAGAAGGATCGGAACCACCATGAAAACCGTCAGGAACAGTAATCCCGGCAGCAATAGGAAATATAAATACGTTTTTTTCATGTAGCTCTACTCCTGTTCCTGGGTTCGCTAAGCGCGCAGGGCGCAGATAAATTGGTCGAGAAAGGCGTCAGCAGAAACTTCCATACACACATGGACATTAGCTGGTTTGGCCATTCTGTTTTGGAAATCACAGACCGTTTGCCCGTCGCACAGCTCACTTCGGGTTTCTACATCTACGTAATAATGGCGAGTCGTAACCAGCTCTCTATTCAGCGCTACCCCGACCGCAAGCGGGTCGTGAAGGGCGCAAGCCCGCACACCGTTGCGCTCGTGATAGCGCTGCATGTAATCGGCTGTACTTTCCCTGACATAGCGGCCAATCGGCGTATCTCCGAGCGAGCGGATATGTTCTTCTGTCAGCAGCGCCTTGCGGGTTACATCCAAACCTACGAGCGTTAGAGCTGGGAAGCCTGCATGCAGCACGATCTTCGCCGCTTCCGGATCGACGTACATGTTATACTCCGCCGTCGGCGTCACATTGCCGAAGCCTTGGACAACGCCGCCCATCACAACCACTTCGCGAACCTGATGAATCAAGTCCGGGTATTTCATAACGGCTAGGGCCAGATTCGTCAGCGGCGCGGTCATAATAAGCGTGACCTCGCCTGCATGCTGCTTCACTTGCTCGATGATGAAATCGACCGCATGTCCCTCCGCAGGTTGCGTATGAACCTGCATATCGCTTAAAGCTCCGCCAAGTCCGTCCTTGCCGTGAACGCGATGCTCAAAATAAGTCGTGCGCAATAGAGGCTTATTCGCCCCTTTAATAACCGGAATCTGTTGTTCCATTCCCAGCAACTGAAGAACTTTGCAGGTATTCAGCGTAGCTTGGTCAAGTGACACATTGCCGTTCACCGTCGTGATTCCGAGCACATCCATTTCTCCGCTGCCAACGGCCAGCAATATGCCCAGCGCATCATCTACGCCTGTATCCACATCAAGGATGACCTTCTTAGTCATGATAAACCCCTCCCATTTCATACAGACAAGGGTATATCCACAAACATATACCCTTGTTCCATCTTCAACTATTGAGTAACTTCTTTATTCCAGCGGTCGATCCACCCTTTAAGGTTTTGGTTCACGAATTTCATATCCAATTTACGAAGCTTGCTTACTACGTCCGCTCCATAAGTAATGCCTTGAGCCTCATCAGCCGAGAGTTGAAGCGTCGAATTCACCGGAGAATCCACTTTGGCTTTCGCTGATTTTTCTTGTACTTCTTTGCTCAGATGCCAGTTGATGAAATCTTCAGCCAGCTGCTTATTTTTACTTCCTTTGATCACGTTGACTGTATTCATAACCGCGTATGCCCCTTCAGTCGGGGAAACAAACTTGGTTTCCGGCACTGCCGTTTTCAAATCCTTTACATACATCTCCATGATTGGCCCAGCGGCAATCTCCCCTTGCGCGAACATGTTCACGAACTCGGACGTTTGACCGTAGTATTTGACCACGCCTTTATTCAGTTCTTTCACTTTGGCGAAAGCTTGATCCGCATTGAACGTTGTGTTCCCAGCCACGACCGATGCCGCGTCTAGAATCATGGGTCCTGTGGTTGAAGTGATGTTCGGCAGCGTCAGCTTCTTGGCAAGCTCAGGACTCCATAGATCGCTCCATGACTTGATTTCTTTCGTTGTCGCTTTCGGATTGTAGGCGATCCCTAATCGGCCGATCGTGTAGGCAGGGCCATAATCTTCGCCAAGCGGAGCTTTGGCTACATCGTAGACGTCTTTCAAATTCGGAATACGCGTGCGATCAATCTTATCAAAAAGACCAGCTTCAATACCTTGCTGCGCATAGTAATCGGATAAATAGATGAGATCCACTTTGGAACTGCTGCCTTGTTTCACTTTGTTCAGACGTTCCGAGTTGTTGCCGATTTCCAGAACGATTTTGACGTTGTGTTCTTTCTCAAACGGCGCATAAACTTCCTTCTTGAAGAAGTCATCCGAGAAGCCCCATGTAGAAATGACTAATTCGGTAGGCGCTCCTTTGGCTGTTGCCGCCGGTGCCGATGAAGCTGGGCTTGCGCTTGCAGTGCCCTGATCTTTGGACGGCGCTGAACCGCATCCTGTTAGAGCCAGTCCCACCACGGACAGCGAAATAAGGCTTTGAAGCATTCTTTTTTTCATCTTTAATAACCTCCCAAGTGTGTATATCTATGTTTTGAAGCGTGAACCCGTTGTCATTTTTTACTAGTATGTTACCTGAGGCCTTACATCTATGCGCATAAGCGCCAATAAACAGAAAAGTGCCCTTGATAGAAGATAACCTTCTAATCAAGAGCACTTTTCATTGTAAACAATGTAAAGAGACATCATCTGATATACATATAGTTTCCACTTAAGATAGATCAAAAGTGAAACACCGTGGTGTGCTATTCGGTTTGTTTAAGAATAATGTTCGTAATGGCCCATTGCGTTGGCGGATCATAATCTCTTAATACCGCGTCCATGGATAAACCCATCTCTTGTTCCAACTTCTCACGGATTTTCTTCTTATAGATCGAAGACATATAGAAATCCACTTCATGCTTCAATGTTGGCGCTTCGCCTTCAAGTGCCGTGGAACGGGGTGAACGACGATGTTTGGCATGAAAAGTAATGATGTTCTGATCGATCGATACCTTGAGCAAGGTGGTTCCAAAGCCAAACAACTCTTTAGAAATCTCGTTATACAGGTGACACAGCTTCTTCTTGTATTCATTAGAATCTGATAGGGACAATGATATCACCTTCAAGAACGATTATTGACTTCTACTCTTTAAAATCTATCTTAATAATACATAGGATTCCCGAATTAATCAAGCAAATCGTTCGCCTTTTTATCTATATTAGGCTACGTTTCAGAGCTCTCCGACTAGAAATGAACCAATTTCCCGAATATCTCTCATGCTTTGTAAGAATATGCAGCAGCGTTCCCCCAAACAGCTGTTTTACCTTCGGTAACAGGTATTGCAACTGCTCAATTGCCAAACAATGTTTATATTCAGTTTATAAATGCAAGTTATAATGCTCACATATGAATGAATTAAGGAGGGATTTGCCGTGGAACATGTGTACAGGAAAGAAAGCAAATCTAATTGGGCCGTAGAAGCGAGCGGACTCGTCAAAACATTTGGCGAAAATCGTGCGGTAGACGGTGTCCATCTCAACGTACCTACGGGTTCGATTTACGGCGTGCTGGGTCCGAACGGTGCTGGGAAAACCACCACCATTAATATGTTGGCGACTTTACTTCGACCAGATGCTGGGTCAGCGCGAATCTTTGGGCACGATGTGGTAAAGGAGTCGCAGGTTGTTCGCCAATTGATTGGGGTAACAGGTCAATACGCATCGGTCGACGAATCGCTCAGCGCATCTGAGAATCTGATGATCTTCTCACGTTTGCTTGGGCTTGGACGCGCAGAAGCACGGCGCAAGACAGCGGATTTGCTTGAAGAATTCGGCCTATCGGAGGCTGCGAAGCGGCCGCTGAAAAATTTCTCCGGCGGCATGCGCCGCAGATTAGATCTCGCGGCGAGCCTCATCGCCCAACCTCCCCTCATTTTCCTGGATGAACCGACGACAGGACTTGATCCGCGCACGCGTTCACAGATGTGGGAAACGATCCGTCGATTGGTGAAGACAGGGTCCACCATTTTATTAACAACTCAATATCTCGAAGAAGCAGATCAATTGGCAGACCGCGTCGCCGTTATCGATCGTGGACGTGTTGTCGCCGAAGGAACTGTCGACGAGCTGAAAGCTTCCGTGGGTACATCTTCCTTGCATTTAAGAATCCAGAATCCTCAGGACATCGAGAAAGCCAGTCAAACGGTTGAACTCGTCTTGCGAGCAAAAGCTGTTGTAACGGCAGGAATGATTACAGCCCCTATGACGGATGCTGATGGCGTCACCGACCTCTTAATTTCGCTCCGCGAAGCTGGTATTCACTTGGCGGAGATGAGTGTTCAGAAACCGACTTTAGACGAAGTATTTCTAACCATAACAGGCCAAGGAATTAAAGATGAAACAGCCTCGCCTGATGGTGCAATGAAATTAGAGGAGGCACGAGCATGAGCAGCACTTTCATTAAACCAGGAGCCGAGCGGCAGTTGAAAAATCACACGAGCTTCGCCCAAACAGTCCGCCACTCGCTCACGATGGCTTATCGGGGTCTTCTAAAGCTTCGCCGTACACCTGAACAATTGTTCGATGTCACTCTCCAACCCATCATCTTCACCTTGATGTTTACTTATATCTTTGGCGGAGCGATCTCTGGTGACGTGATGAGCTATTTGCCAGTCATTATTCCAGGCATCCTCGTACAGACCGTAATCACGACCTCTATTGTCACCGGGGTTCAATTGCGTGAAGACATGGATAAAGGGGTATTTGACCGTTTCAAATCTCTGCCCATCGCGCGAATTGCACCACTGGCAGGTGCTTTATTAGCGGATACGATCCGCTATACGATTGCAACTGTGCTCACATTTAGCATGGGCTTCATCATGGGCTATCGGCCCGAGGGAGGCTTAGGTTCCGTTGCCATTGCCGCGGTACTTGTCATTTTCTGCTCTTGGGCAATCAGTTGGATTTTCGCCTTCTTCGGCGTAATTGCCCGGACGGCCTCCAGTGTGCAGGGGATCTCGATGCTTGTTCTCTTCCCGCTAACGTTTCTTTCCAACGCGTTCGTGCCCGTCGACACCATGCCCAATTGGCTCCAATGGTTCGTTAAAATCAATCCGATCTCGCACCTTGTGACTGCTGTCCGCGAGCTCGCCAACACCGGAACCGCCGGATGGGATCTTGTGATTTCGCTCATCGGAGCTATTGTGATCGTAGCGATTTTCGCACCTATCACCGTTATTGCCTATATGCGCCGCACATAACTTCAATTGACTCAAAGAGGCTGTCCCCAAAGTCAATTCAATGACTTAAGGGCAGCCTCTTGCTTTCAATGTTGCACGACATGGAAAAGCTACCGTTACTTTAGGCGGTTATGTTCGTCCGGCGTCCTAATGAACTGCTGGATGTTTATTCACGAGAAATTGGCTACTTTGGTGATCTAATGAACTGTATTAACGTTATCGAGTCATTTATAGGCGGAATGGTGATCATTTGTATGACATAACGCCTTGGGAATTCGTTAGATTTTCAAAACGAACGATTTTGACCAAATAAAGGTTATTGAGTTCATTAGGGGGACTACGGAAGTGTGAGCTTCCCCATATCGACCTGCTTGATTTGATCGCCAGATAGATTTTCTATCTTATTTTTCGCATCTGCACCACTCAGCGCAATCCTATATTTGTCCTTTAAATAAGAATGGATATCGTTCATTTCTTGTTCTGTTAGCTTAGTTAAGCCTGGTTCTCCTTTTAGCTTTCCTAGAATGAGACCAATAACTTCTGCAGCTAATGAAGTGTTGGCTTGGATGCGAGCACTGCCATAAGCGACGGCTGAAGCACCCACATTTTTACCTGCTAGAATGACGTTTGCATATCCTTTAGGAATAAAAGCGCGTAAGGGCATCCCGTACTTGTCAGGATCTCCGCTATGCTGACCCCACGTATGGGTTGCTGTTCCTTGCAGATCTATGGGGTACCCGCCAATACTGACGTTATCCCAGAACATTCTCCCGCTCATGAGGTCTGATGCTTGCAGGACATATTCCGTTTGGTAGCGGTTGTAATCACGAATGTATAAATAGTCCGGGTAGCCATTGATTTCGGCCTTTTCCCAACCGGGAAGTTGTTGGCGAAGATGAGGTAGGATTCGCACCGTTTCCGATTTCCCCAGGTTTAGTGCGCTCTGGATACTTTCCTTATTGGAAGGATCAACATTAAATAGTAAAAGAGCGTTGATCAGCACCTCTCCATCCCGTTGATTGATCGCATTTAACCCACGTAGAAATACTTCCTTGCTGCTTGGCGCGAACTCCCCTCCGACCTTACCGAAGCCCCATGTAAATTTATCAGTAACCGTCGTCGTGGAACCATACTTATCTTCAACTTCTTTTCTGGATAAATTATTGATTTCCGTTTGGAACTTCTTCCAATCCACATTGCGAAATTTCATCATAATCGAAGCCGCCATGTAGTCTTTGGATCCCCCGAATACGGTTTCGATCCCAGGAAGACGCGCTAATCCTAGATCTCCTGTTAACGCAGCGAAATCAGTATTCTCTACCCAATAGTTAGCGCTGATGGTTTTTTCTGAACCGTCTGCCGAGCGGTAAGTCATTGATTTAATGGTTTGCGTTGCCGCTCCATGGCCTTCATCCTTATCCACACGAATAATTGTGATACCAGATTCGATGGGAATCCCTTTAATAAGTGAATTATAGTACTGCTCGAATTCATTCGCCTTACGTATCTCACCTTTTTTATAACGGGTAAAAAGAGTCTTCACACTTCCTTGAAGCAGCGAATTGTTGTGGTCATCCACAGGTTCATCCAAAAACTGCATTTGACCTTGAATGAGCTGCCCTCCCGGCTTCTCCCGCGGATCCAAAACAACGACCGACAGCCCTTCATCCACCGCAGCCCTCGCCAAGTACATTCCTTCTATTTCTGAACCAATTACAACAACATGTGTTTGGCTGGAAGTATTCTTCTCCTTGCTAATCGGGACCGTCTCACTTTCACAAGCAGGCAACAATAATAAACAAACAAAAATCAATGCAAATACTAATCTCACGAGTCTCTTCATCGCTTCTCCTATATACATATATTGGATGTTGCTTTTATAGACGAGATTAGCACTCTAAAGTTCAATCGTGATCTCAAAACCTGTATGGTGTGAAGGGGCTTGGCGGGTTCAAGACTTAGAGCTTGCTGCCCCAAAAAAGGTAGCCTCTTCATAGCGACAAATCTTATTAAGAGGAACTCCAGTACGCTATCTAGGCAAAAAACAGGAATGCGAGGGCGGTAGCGGAACTACAGGGTCTTATTTCCACGAGAAGCGCTGAATTTCCCAGAAAACAGTAAAATAGCGTATTCCAGTTCCCTCAACCTCGCTAGAATGACACTTTGGGCCGAAATAGCGTACTGTAGTTCCCTCCCGAGCAAAGCCTCAGTGGTAACTCCTTGATTACAGAGCAGCCCTTTCTTATGTTAAACTGTCATTCCTCGTTAGTGTCTGTGAAGGAAAACTCCAATTAACTATCTCTTCTCTATTACTCCAATACCTTTAATCTCTTTCTTATCAAATTGATTTGACCCCTATGATTGATTTCATCCTCAAAAACGTGAAACCACATGAAATAATGATTGGCTTGTTTTTTATACCAGAACTCTTCTTCGGCGTATAGCCAGCTATCATCCACTGTTTTAAATAATTCAAATGTTCTGTTTCTAACTTCATTTAATTTATCCACATAATAAGTCAGATCATAGCTTGGCTAAAAAAATTGATAGGCATTCTTTCCGCTTGCTTTTGCTCGATATAAGGCATTGTCAGCATTTTTGAGTAAAACTTTCAAGTTGTTATTCTCGTTTGCAGCATACGTTACAATCCCGATGCTAGCTGACAGTTGAAGCTCCTCTAGCTGAGTATCCCAAGATGATAGTCGAGAGAGCACACTTTGCGCTAACTTACTAGTTTCTTCTTTGGAAGATATATCAATAATGTTAAGAATGAATTCATCCCCACCTAACCTAACGGCAAAACCATGATATTGCTGCACCAAATTTTCAAGCCTTAAAGCCACTTCCCTTAATACTAAATCCCCTGCATCATGTCCAAGTATGTCATTTATCTTTTTAAAACCATCTAAATCAAGAAAGAATAACGTTCCTCCTGTCGCAGGAATTTCTTCAAAATACTTATAAAGAAACTGCCGGTTATAAAGTCCTGTTAAGGAATCTCTATAAGCAATACGCTCTAGCTCTAAGTAATGGGAGAACAACTTCGCTATTCTTTGGAGCATTTGTATGCCCTTCACATTGAAAACGCTTGCATTTGTATGGACAGCACACAAAGTTCCGAATTCCTTCCCACTAGAAAGAATAATAGGTATCCCCAAATATGAATTAATGTTAGCTGCAATTAGTGCTTTTCGCAGATCATCCAAGTTAGTTTCTCTACTCATATCTTCAAAAATTAAAGGGAGGCTTTTTTCAAAGTCAATTCTGTTACAAACAGTGTCATTGCGCTCTATAATCATGCCTTCACTTATTTGAATACTCGTGTTAGTTTCAGAAAGCTTTAGAATAATTTGCTGTGTTTCTGTAAAAGTGGTTAAGTAAATTAACCTGTCCGGCATAAATTCTTTTGCCATGTCTAAAACATCCTTAGCAAGTTCATCAAAGTTTTTATAAAATTGAATTTCATTTAATGGAATTGGCATGGTATACACTCCTTCTATGTTCGTTTGTGCTTATTTAGGTATTCGCGGCATCCTAAGCAAGTCCTCCTGTTATTCAATAACCTCCCTGGGGATTGCTTCTCCAAATAGCCGAGAATCGATGTAACCAATGATTTTGGGGGCTAAAAGAACAGGAATGACAAAAACGGCTTTGCCGCTCTGAATGATGAGGCTCTTGCAAGCGACAAATTCTATTAAGGGAACTGTCGGTTCCTATGTGTCATCGCATAGCTCAAAGGGAACTAGGATCCGCTATAATGCTGAATCACGCCAAATTCCACTCCAAAAGGAACTACGTTCCGCTATTTCACCATTTTCCGGTCGGAATCAGCATAATCTGCTTAAATAGATTACCTCAGTTCCCTCTCATGCTGCTTTTACCCCAGTTCCCGCCATTTAGCGGATCATAGTTCCTTTTCACTCGACGGTTCTGTGTCATCACATAGCCCAAAGGGAACTAGGGACACTTTTTGCTAAAACAACGGATCGAGGTTCCCTTATCGAAGGCCGCCCCCTTTGATATCGGCAGCCTTCTCGGGAGCGCACGCTGTGCATCGCTATTCTCATGTTCTCCCCACAATCGGACGATGCTATCATCGCTCCGTTAGGTTAATCAACCGTTAATAATTGTTCGATAAACCCGCCAATTTCCAATTCCCGATCAACAAAATGGATCTCCAAAATCCAATCTCGCGGGTGACCGTTTGTATCAGGTTCTCTCATGGAAATATGATTGTCGGGATGAATATAGTTCTCAACTTCTTCTCCCTGGATTTCTTCGTGTGGGAATTCACCTATGAGATGACCTGCGTGTGGTCCTCCGAATTCCCAACCATATTTGTGGGCAAGATCACTAACAAAGGCAAATAGTTCACTACCTGTCATATTAGGTTTAGATTGAAAATAGGCTTTTCCTTCATCCCAAGCTTGTACAATATCATGACGTAGTTTTGTTTTAGTTGGATCTTCTCCAAGCACGTATGTCCGGCCGAAATCAGCCTCCCAATCTTCAAAAATCGGACCAAAATCAAGAAAAACAATATCATCCTCAAGGACAGTCAAGTCGGGAGGATTTTCTTTATACGGATGCAACGTATTTTTGCCCGCTCGGACAATACGTTTATGCCAGTATTTCTTAATTCCGAACATTTGGAACGCCAAGTCATAGATATCACGATTAATCTGCTTTTCGGTTGTACCGCTCCTTACTATATTCTTATCTTCGATCGCTTGGAAAAGTTCAGCCGCCTTCCTTTCAGCCTCTCGCAACGAAGCATGTCTATTCTCCACAAATGAATTCATATGTATCTCTCCTCTGTCTCAGTTCCTCTGGCTATAATATTATGCTCTATTTTTTCATCTATCAAGATTTGATGATATTATTGACATCGAGCTGTGATATTTTTTGCGACAATTCCTCGAATTTACTGCTCGATGGCAATTCGACGAAGGATATGAAATCACCACCGCCATACAAACATTGCATCGCGGATATCGGGATTCCTTGCCCCCCCCTAGGAGAAAAAGGCGTCCATCCCAAAGTGCTGGGATGAACGCCAACGGCGCTGCCGTTAATTTCCGTATACTTCGAACTCGTGAATGCGGAGTTTGCTGCGAACCGATCTATACTTACTAAGGGATACGGAAACCCCGCATATCTCAGCCATATTTGATCAGAGTGATCTCTGCAGCTCCTGCTGCTGCCCCCTCTGAAATTCATGCGCCCTCTCATTTTCAATCTCCGGTGAGCAAATACGTCTAAGCTCCGCTTCAAGTTCATCGGCCTTATGTGGATACAAGGCATACACATTGTGAAGCTCTTCCGGATCGTCCTGCAGCTGAAAAAGCTGGTGTGGTCCCTCACAGTAATGGATCAGCTTCCATTCACCTTTGCGAATCATAAAAGCCCCGCTTCGGGTGCCATGTCCATGATACTCTGAGAACACAACCCGTTCTGTTCCATCTTCCTGTATGACCTGCAGCGGCTGACCGACCCAGTGTTCGGGTCTTTCTGCCTTTGCCGCATAGAACAATGAGGATTGAATATCGTGGGAATCCACGGGAGTCTTCACTCGCTTTCCCTTCTCAAAATCAGGGCCTGCCGCAATGCATGGGATCCGTACAGAATCCTCATACAGCGAACATTTCCACCACATACCGAATTTACCGAGCATCTCTCCATGATCTGAGGAATAAATAATATTCGTATCTCCTTGGAGTCCCTTCTCCTGCACACAATCCAACAGTCTCCCCAACTGCTGATCGATAAAGCTAACGTTACCTAAATAGCCTCTTCTAAGACCCCTTATCTGAGCATCCGTAAATAAATCAGTTTGGAAATGGTCGCGAAGGTCCTGTGCGTATGGATGCTTCGCACTTTCCACTTCTTTACCGTAGCGAGGCAAGTCCGCTCCCTCCGGGTAAAGGTCCCACAATTCTTGGGTATTCCACTGAGGGAAGTGCGGGTTCAACAGGTTAATGGTTAAACACCATGGCTGGCTCAACGTTGGGGCCACCTGTTCGAGCCACTCGAGTGCGCCTTGCATGACCATAAGATCATCATCAAATGCGGTTTCCTTTACTCCGTAGCCGTCTGCTCTCTCAGCGGCATCCTGACGGATCGCTAGCGGTCTGCGCACGAAGTTGGTGTCACCAGGCCTCCGTTTCTGATCCTTGCTATAATGAATTTCGGAGAATCCCAGCTTGTCCCCTTGCTCGTAAACGTGCGTTTTGCCGAAGTGAGCCGTATAAACGCCCTGCTCCTTCAGTGATTTTCCATAAGTTGGAAAGTCGGTACGAAGTCCGACGCTGCAGTTGCTGTAGGCTTGAATATCATGTACTCGCCTGCCCGACATGAAGGCTGATCGGCTTGGAGAGCAAAGTGGTGAAGGACAATAAGCGTTTTCGTATAACGTGCCTTGCTCAGCCAAACGCTCAAGGTTCGGTGTCCGGAGGAAGCTGTGGCCAAATACCGATGAATAGCGAGGGTTGTGTTCATCTGAAATAAATAAGATGCTGTTACTCAAATGATTTCCTCCTCTGTCATTTAAGCTCTTTATAATTATTTGTTGTATAGTCTTTCTTCAAATCCCAGTTTGGAAATGCAAAATCTTTCAAATCCACGTTAGCGCCAGATGTCTTCACCTTGCTGACTGAATCCTCGAGGCCTTTGTTCAGCTTGTCGTTATATCCCTTCAATTGGGAGGAAGCATCTTTTTGCGCGCCTGACAACAAGGCCTGCAAAATTTCATTGTATCCGGGCTTAATCTTTGGCTGATCGATCGAGCTCAATTCGACAATAACTTTGGCCGTCTGCGGATTCCTCACTGCATAGTCCGGTCTCACTCGAAGCAAATCTTTATGGAGCTGAATGAACGTTTCAAATTCTGGATACGGGTACAGCGATTTGTTCGTATTAATGCTGTCGATTGGAGTTAAAGCGACCCCGCTCTTCAGGTACTTCTCATAAAACATCGGATCTGTAAAACCATTCTCGAGAAACATGCCTACTTCCTTGGAATGCTTAGTTTTGGAAGAAATCATATATCCCGTTGGATTCGAAGGAACATAATAATAAGTCGGCTTGCTGCCATCCGGAGTCGGTACAACGGCTAGACCGAATTTGGCTTCCGGCGTATCTCTTTTCAGAAGCCACATCCGGGCACGGCCGTCGATTAGGAACGCGGCTTTATTTTGACCGAATAAAACGGCAGCCTCTGCTAATTTTATCGTATACGACGAAGGGAGAATGCTTCCGTCCTGCTTCAGTTTTTGAAGGAATTCGAATGATTCAAGTGTTGCCTTACCATCATAGGCGTATTTGCCTGTCTGATAATTGAACCCTCCAACTTGCTCAGGCGCGACACCGGCGGCAAAAGCATTGACAGAGCCTGCTATCCCTGTTTCACCGCCGCCGAGTACGAGTCCGTACACATCGCCTTTGCCTTTTGCGGTGATAACTTTGGACATTTCCCGGAGCTCATCCCACGTTTTGGGGGGAGTTTCAGGATCTAGACCGGCTTTGCTCAAGACCTCCTTGTTGTAGTATAAAATAGACCCCAGCGTCGGTCCGGTTAACGGCCAGCTATAGATTTTGCCATCGATGACATTCACGCCTTCAGCAAAACTTCCTTCCAAGTACCTGCCTTTCCAGCTATCCGACACTAGACCGTCAAAGGGCAATACATGCCCGTTCGCAACAAAGGTACGAATATCGGAATTGGACGGCGTCTGGAAAATATCTGGGAGATCATTTGAGGTAATGGCGGCTTGGATGGCGGTGTTATATTCAGCTGCCGGCATATACCTGCCTTCAACCCGAATTTCCCCTTTGTTTTTCTCATTGAACTCGCTAATCATTCGCTGACCTGGGCTTTCCTCACCCTTCAAGAAATCGCTTAAACCCCAAACGGTGATGACCGTTTCCTGCCCATTGGGCGTATCCGTTTGCGCTGTACCATTCGGAGTGCTTTCTGAGCATCCTGCCGTGAGCAGCATAGCGGCTCCTACGGATCCTGCCGTGATAATTTGCCATTTCTTTTTTAACATGAGATCCCCCTTCCATTCATATTCAGCTTCAACGCAGAAATCTTATTTAATAAGCGCTGCTTCGATCGTCTTGCCATCCACACAATCAAACTCCAAAATGGTCGTTGTTGTCGTCGTACTTTTGACCCGAGCATTCGCACTAACTTCCTTCAAATGCCATACGCCACTAATCGTGAGCGTAACCTTCTTCAACACACTCGGTTGAATAACATCGTTGTCTGGTATGGTTTGATTCGTATATTTTGGAAGCCTCAGATCTGGGTCGGACATGCTCAGCGCAAGCTCATTGTTGTTGATCGTGTGAATCATCACGGTCACAGGATCACTGCTGCTTCGCAAAGCGCCGAAGCCAATCGGGGCTTTGCTGTTGAATATGGCATAGCCTGTTAGATTTTTCCCTGGCTCCGTATTTTGTACAATGTGGGCATTACTGTCCTTCTGCAGAACCTTGTATTGCATGTTGGCAGCGAAATCTGCTGTACCTTGCGCACCCGCTCCTACCTTAATCGCATACTCATATTCTCCTGCTGATGGAGCAGGACCATGATTAATATAAGCTGTTGTATAATTGCCGCTCGTATCTGCTGACCCTGAGTTATCCTTCGAATATTGCACCCCCCGTTGAATGACTACTCCTGATGAATTAGGCAGTACATAGCCATTTCCGTAAGGGTCTACTAGCCAAGCCTTTACATTGCCAGTAAGGGTCGTGTTCTGGGTTGCATTGACGATCGGAGTCGTCGAGTTGAGCCAGAACGGCGTTCTACTCGTGGGCATGTAGGTCTGAAACAGAACCGTTTCGGTGGCATGGCCAGCATCTGTGTTCTCAATATTTGATCCCAGATTGATTATCTTATCACCGAAGAAAAACACCGATTTATTGGCTTTAAAGCTCGTATCGAAGACCGTATCATGCAGGTTCATTGCGAATAGTCCGTATTGATTTTTAAACGTAACCCCCCCTACAAAAGTACTGTCAGTAAATGAGCGCGTGGGACCTGTTGTTGAAAGGGCCAGTTCAGGCAGCGTCAAATGCTTAATGGTAGTTCCCGGCCAACGACTCCAGTCCCAGCCAGCGCCAACATGAATCCCACTTTCCACAATACCCGAGGTTGGGCCGTTATTAATAATTTCCAAATTGCCATAGCTTTGATAACGTCCATACAAGTTTTGCGATAAATTTTCTGTCGTTTGTGGATTATACTTGTTAGAGCCCTCAAAATCCCATACATACTGGCTCCATCCTTTTAACCCCACAAGGCTTTCATTTATGCGGTTTATCGCCAAGGCCGCGTAGGGCTTCACCCAAAATCCTTGAGGACTTGGTTTCGGACTATATCCGGCTTTGGACAGATTGTCAGCTAGCTGGAGCCCTCCGAGCGTATCCAGATAAGCTACGCCATAGGTGTCTGCCGACTGGAATAGCTCTGTTGCCAAAAGCGGTGACTGCGGGTCCCAAAATCTCATAAACGTTGAAGCCAGTTCACTGTCTACTGGATTTTTGGCAAGTGCTAAATACGCATAAGCGGGCAGCATTCCTGTGATAGCCCTTGTTTGTGCCGGGAATCTGCCTGTAGCCCCGATTGGCATATCGTATTTATTAGATACTAATTCTTCTGTAAGCAGCCCGGTTTTAATATTATTAAAAGCTTCGTTAGATAAGGCAAATGGCGTTCCACCAACAAAATAGGCAATAAGGGATGCCATGTGGAGGGCATCTGGCCCATATGCGTTCATATACGTGCCTCTATGATGAAACAGCGTGCCGTCTGGCTTAATCGTATCCGCATATCCTGGCGCAATTTGCAAAGCTTGCTCGTACATGCCGAGAAGACCCTTCATATATTGCACTTTTTTCGGCGTGTTATCTAAGCCCAGTACGTAAACCAAATCGTAAATAAATTTCGTTCTAAACTCATCTGAAGTCGTTTCCTCGTATACCGAATTATCGAATGTTTTACCAAAATTAGCGTACCAGAAGCTTGTTTTCAGCTCCCTTTCATAAATACCAGCTGTTTTCAGTTCATTTCTCATTAAATAAATCGCATGAAAATAACCGTTGTTCTTATTCGTCTCATGATCTTGGGTACCCAAAGCACTGCCATCCGCCCAGCCCTGATCATTCATATAATCGAGAACATTCATAACCTTCTGCTTGCTTGCCGCATTGCCATTGATTTTATAGTCAAACACTAAGGGAAGAAGCACTCTTTTGCTAACATCCTCACCGAATTTAGGCAAATGAGGATCTCGACTTGCGTATAGCGCATTACCAGTGATTGTTCCGTCCGCTTGTCTTACAATATTCAAGCCATTATAGGCAGCAACGCCTGCTGTAATGAAAGTTTGAAGCGAATCGTATCGCGTTTTCAAAGGCCCCGTCAATCCTGCGTACTGAAGGGCATCGCCGTAGATCCACTTCTCATATTTACTGGAAATGAGACCAAACGCATCAATTTGCGGCTGTGTGATCGTAGGTTCAAGCGGAATGGTAGGCGTCTGTTGGCTATAATAATATACGTTATCCCAAGTACCAGCCCCTACATCAATCCCTGGCTTAGGCATCTGATAATCCGCTGATCTCACTTTAATCATAGCAGCGGAGAACTCTAGATTATCGAAATATAAACTGCCCGAGGGTACCGATGCGGGGGGAACGATCTGCATGACTTCCAGCGCATTGCTTTGGCTTTTGGTATAGGCGGGATTATTTCCTTCCTCTTGGAACCTTACCCAAATCGCTCTCCAGCCCTTGAAGTTCAAATTGGCACTGAACGTGTAATGATAGATTCCGCTATTAATTTCCGTCGTTTTGCCAAAATTAAAAGTGACTTTATCATTAACTGGCGTTTCGTTGTAAATCCATAATTTCATACCGCCATTTTTGACATTGGCTGCTGCCAAATTGCTCGGTTGTGTATCTCTCAGCTTGGAGCCGTTCGTCCACGTCCACAGGAGGGACTTTTGACCATTCTTATAATGTTTGGCCGACAATGCCTGTGAACCGCCATTCTCTAACGTCCATGTCGAGGGCACGGCATTTCCTTCGAAAGATTCCGTCTTCGAGTAATCGTCAGCAGCTAGCGCTTCTTGCGGCACAGCAGTCAAACTTGATGAAATGACCAGCGTAAATACAAGGAGACTCATCATTAATCTCCATTTCCGTGCAAACTTTTTACCCACATTCATCACGTCTCCATTATCTTATTTTGAAATTTACTTCAACTGACTATAATCAGCTGTGGTGTAGTCTTTGGCAGGGTCCCAATTCTGAAAAACAAAGTCATTCCGACTTACATTTACGCCTGCGCCTTTTACTTTATTTATCGCGTCATCCAGGCCTTTGTTTGCTTTTTCGTTATACGCCTTGAGCGCGCCTGGCAAATCTTTCTGTGCGCCTGCCAGAGCGGCCTGCAAAATCTCTCCGTAGCTTGGCTTAATTTTCGGCTGAGACAGTGCGCCTAGCTCTACAATGACCTGCGCCGTTTGTGGATTTCTTACTGCGTAGTTCGGACGCTCATGCAATAAGTCCTTATGCAACTGAACGAACTGATTAAATTCCGGATACGGGTACAAAGCCTTGTTGTTATTAATACTTTCGATCGGTGTCAAAGCAACCCCGCTATTCAGATATTTCTCGTAAAATAACGGCGCAGCGAAGCCATTCTCGATAAATTGACCCACTTCTTTGGCATGCTTTGTTTTAGCAGAGATCAAATACCCCGTACCACCTGCACGCGTATAAAATGAGCTCGTCTTGCCGCCATCTTGTGTAGGCACTTGCGCTAGCCCGAAATGCGCATCTGGCGTATCTCGTTTAATAATCCACATCCGTGCCCGACCTTCAATGAAAAATGCGGCTTTGGCTTGTCCAAATAAGACAGTCGATTCGGCAAGCTTCATCGTGTAGGAGGAGGGTAAAATGCTGCCGTCAATTTTCAATTGATTCAAGAAATTGTAAGAGTCAATCGCAGCTCGCGAATCAAAGGCATAGGTTCCCGTCTTATAGTTAAACCGCGAGGCGCCATCACCAATTTCATCCTTCGAAATTCCCGCTGCGAGTCCGTCGACGATTTTATTAATCCCTGAAGCCGTCGCGCTCTCTCCGCCAGCGAAAACAAGTCCGTAAACATCACCCTTCCCCTTATCGGTTACGGTCTTGGACATGCTGCGCAGCTCATCCCAAGTCTTTGGCGGTTTCTCCGGATCGAGACCTGCATTTTTCAAAACATCTTTATTGTAATAAAGAATCGTGCTCAGTGTCGGACCTGTTACGGGCCAAGCGTATGTTTTTCCATCAATCACGTTAACCCCTTCTGCGAAAGAGCCCTCGGCAAACTGCTTCTTCCAGTTGTCCGAAACCAGACCGTCGTAAGGAAGCGCCCAGCCATTCGCTACAACCGTTCGAATATCTACGTTCTGTGGCGTCACGAACACATCTGGCAACTCGTTCGAAGTTGCGGCTGCTTGAATCGCGGTGTGATATTCCGCCCATGGCATATACTTAGCTTCAACGCGAATTTTCCCTTTGTTCTTTTCGTTGTATTGCTTCACCATACGCTGGCCTGGGCTTTCCTCACCTTTCAGAAAGTCATCCCCGCCCCACAGCGTGAGCACGACTTCTTTGCCGCTTCCTTCTGCTGCCGAAGGTGTTTCGTTTGCCTTTTCCCCATTTCCCGTGCTCCCCGAGCAGCCGCTCAACAGGAGAGCGGTACCTACAGTGAGCGTACCCCACATTTTCAATTTTGCTGCGATCATTTGTTATAGCCTCCTTTGTTCAAATAAAGTATCTGATTTCACTTCTATTTATCCTTTAACCGCTCCAGCGACACCCTCGATAAAGTAACGCTGCAAGGCAATAAATACGACTAAGATAGGTAATAATGAAATGCTGGCCGCCGCCGCCATCCCTGTCCAATCCATCGTCTGTTCGCCGACGAATTGGAACATGCCGACACCCAAGGTACGCAAATTGGGCTTAGACAGGGTAAAAACCAAGGGCATAAGAAACGCATTCCATGTCCACATGAATTGCATGATCGCCGCAGTGGCTAACATCGGTTTGGACAGAGGCAGCATAATTTGAACGAACGTTCTGATAAAACTGCTTCCATCCATCTCAGCAGATTCATCTAGTTCTTTTGGCAAACCCCGAAAATAAGCCACGAACAACAGAATGAATACGACGTGCCCCCCGCCGACCTCCGCCAAAATGATTCCCCAAAGCGAGTTGTTGAGCCCAAGCATATTCACAAGTGTATACACTGGAATAATGGTATATCCCTTCGGCATGAACATCGTGGCAGTAATGGTGGAAAGGAAGATCAGTCTCCCGCGAAAACGAAAACGGCCAATGGCATAGCCCGTCAATGAGCTTACAGTAACAACAATGCATACGACAGCAAGCGTGACGATTACAGTATTCCAGAAATATACGGAGAAATGCGCTGTCTCCCAGGCTCGTTTATAGTTGTCCAACTGAAACTTATTAGGCAGCAGCGCAATGCCCGAGGTGATATATTCGGTGTTCGTTTTGAACGAAGCCATCACCATCCATATGAATGGATAGATCCATATCAAACCTAGACCGATCAGCACGAGGTGAACAAGTCCAATGAACGGCGAACGACCGGCTATTTTTTTTATCATTGTACGTTTATCCTCCTTAACCTAATGCTGGGCGGATTTGCGTCCGCCAGTCAGTTTGACTAGCAAGCCCATCAATAAGGAAATCACCATGACGACAATCCCATAAAGCACTCCCGCCGCCGACGCAAAGCCGACTCGCGCCTCGCCTTTTCCCGAAAAGGCATACCGATATATATAGACATCCACCATATCTGTCTTGAACGCGGGACCACCGTCCGTCATTGCTTTAACAAGATCGAACACATGCAGAGCGTTCACCGCCGAAAGGAGCAGAATTACACTTCCTACGGGGATTAACAGCGGTACCGTAATATAACGGAACAACTGTAGGGCAGAAGCCCCGTCAATTCGCGCAGCCTCGAATAAATCCTTCGGCAGCGACTGGATGCCTGCAAGCCAGTAAATTAGCTTCATACCAAAGCTTTTCCAAATCCCTACCAAAATGACAATCAGCATCGCCGTGTCCACCGAGCCCAGCCAATCAATTGGTTTGTCGATCAGCCCAATCTTGAGAAGCACTTCGTTAAACATCCCTTTGTACGCGCCAAATAGGAAGCGCATCACCAATCCAACGACGGCCGTTGTCGTAACAACCGGAAGAAAGATCAAGGTACGATAGAAAATTTTTCCACGCATCCAGCTGGCATTTAGCAGTAACGCCACGAGCAGGGCGATGGGTACCTGAATGGCAACTAACCAGACCATGAAAACCAAGCTGTTGCGAAATGCATTCCAGAATATAGGGTCTAAGAGGGTTTCCTTAAAATTATCAAACCCGACGAATTCATTTAGTGGTCCATAGCCATTCCAGTTGAAAAAGGCATATAGATAGCTCATAAAGATGGGATATATCGTGAACAACAAAAACAGTAGAAGCTGCGGCGCAATAAAGAGCAAACACCATAGTTCCTTGGTTGTGCGGTAATGAAACTTCAAGCGCGTGCGTTTAGCACGCTTGTTTGGTTGCGGAGCAGCCTCCATTTTTACATTCCCCCTTCTACGCCATTTAATGACTGGCTCAAGCGTTTTTTAGGCACAAAAAAAGAGACTCTTCCCTTGGCAAAATACCCAGGAAGACGTCTCCGGCGGTCCGGTCAATCGTCTTATGATGATAGTAGATCCAAGCAGCGAAGCCATCTTATTCAGCCAGTGCATAGATAGGTGAAATCCAAGCATATTGCCCATTGACTTGGCGAATTTCCACATGATAGACATCGCAGTCCGACTCGACGCTATCGTCGTTCCATGCTTCCTTCACCGTATACTGATGCTGCTGAACAGCTCGATGGATCATGAAAGCTGCGGAATTGTATGCCTGCAGATGGGTGGTCCGGTTGCCTTCAAGCAATTCTCCGATTGTTGCCGTCATTGACTTTCCATTTAGCTCTACACGAACCTCTGTATGTTCATTGCCTTCTACCTCAAGAATCAGCCCCGCTGTATGTGGGTGAAGTGTGGTCGGATTGCGGAAAGTGGTACAAGTCCACTCTACGCAAGAATCCGTTTGACTAACAATCGCATTACCTAGCGCATTCATGGTTGGATCATCCTTGATATCAGGCGTCGGAGCCAGAATACTGCGTCCACGGAAGCACGTTTCCACGGAGCGCAGTTGTCCACCTGCTAAATCTGCTTTCCCCTGCCAAGCCAAGCCATTTTTCGCGTTGCCCCATCCCGACTCCACCTTTATTTTGTAATGGTTAGCAGGAGTCTTCGATAACGCTGCCTTGTCTGCCAGCAGCTCGCCGTTAATGATTTGGTGTGGCTTCAAGTTTTTGTAGACGACAATTTTATCAATTTGATCACAAGCCGTTACTTCTAATTCCAACCGCCGATGGTTGGCCTTCACTTCGCTGCCCATCGGAGCTCCGTTTAGTGTGAATCTACAAGCGATTTTATCCCCTGTCACCGCATACGTCCTGCGTGCTAAGAGAGCTTCCCAGATCGACTCTCTCGTTTTCGCTTCCGCCCAAACCGCCAGACGGCCGTCACCATAGGAACCCGGATACCCCGCATGATGATCCGTAGACCCAACGAATCCGAATCGGTGCTTGAGAGCTAATGCCGCATACACACTGGATCTTGAATCTCTCGGCCCCATATCATGGTAGTAGGGATAAGGACTATGATCCGACATGCCGCTGCCGTGCTTAGAATACACTTCAACTATGGGGCTGACCGATGAATTAAAGCTGCTCCAATTTCCCCCTCGATAGCCCGGCGTGTACCCAACATGATGCGGCACTGCAATGACTTGGTACGAACTCAATTGCTCCAATATGACTGGAATGGAACTACCCTCGACTAACGGAAGATCATCGTCTGGAGATAGGAAATGATGGTCCCCGTATTGGCTGGAGTGCGCTTCGTAACCTTGGAAGGTAACGAATTCATGCGGCACATTGTAGGTCCGCACCGTGTTGCGAACCTGCTCCCAGTCTCTGCGCAGCTTGGCGAAGCCTTCCATGTGAAAATCAACTAAATACTCCAATCCTTCCGCGCGTGCGGGCATATCATACCAGGAGGCGTGTCCAATAATCGCACAAAAGTCCAACTGGCCTTTAGCCGCCTTCAAAGCATTGTCCAAGCCGCCGAAGCCGTAGCTGATGCCACAGTGATTATGTAAATCTCCCCAATATATATTCATCGTCGATCGTCTCCTTGGTAGGGTAGCATGTTAAGGTCTTCTCAATTACCAAAATGTCTCCATCTGTCCCCGCAGCTTCGCAAGTGCTTCAACGAAGAAATAATCACCATAGATCAAGCCAACGTCGATATTTTTATTAGCTGGGTAATTGCCCGTGCCATGAAGTAAAATCGCTTCATCCTCAAGATCCCACACCGCGTAATAATCGCTTAGGGATCTCATCATTCGCCTGGCGGCCGCTTCATAGTGGCGTGACCGCTCCGTATCTTCGCATCGAGCCAAAAGCAGCAACCCGCTTGCGGCGATCGCCGCCGCAGAGGAATCTTTGGGCGCCCCTTCCTCTGTCGGCAGCCTGAAATCCCAATAGGGCACGCTGTCCTCAGGCAAATTGGCCAAATAGAAATCGGCCACTCGCTGGCTGCCATGCCTATATTTTTCTGCCTTCGTATAGCGGTAGCATAAGGCTAGACCGTATATCGCCCACGCTGCGCCTCTTGCCCATGCCGAGTCAGGCGCGTAGCCTTGACCGCCCAGCGCTTCGATCCGTTGTCCGGTTTCAGGATCAAATGAAACGATGTGGCAGCAGGAACCATCCTCTCTTACAAACTCACGGAGCACCGTATCCGCATGTTCAGAAGCTATATGCTTGAACCGGGGATCTCCAATCTCCTCGGAAGCCCAGAATAGCAAGCTCAAGTTCATCGTGCAATCGATAATTGCCCAACCGGCATTTCTCTTCTGTCCGATGCCCGCATAATCGTTCCAAGCTCGGATATACTTGCCGCGCAGGTTGTAGCGCCCCGCAAGCCAAGCCGCCACTTTGAGGGCTCGAAGCCTCGAAGCTAGATTGCCTGTAAGCTTATAGTTCGCTACTGAAGCAAGCGACCAAATAAAACCGACATCATGGTGCAATCTCATGAATTCTTCGATAGATGTATCGAGCCTCCGCTCGCATTGTTCCGCCAGTTCACGAAAACGCTCTTTGCTCGTATCCCGATAAACGAGCCAGAGCAGCCCTGGCCAGAAGCCGGCCGTCCAGACATGAGAATCAGTGCGGTCATACATTCCATCACGGGATACATGAACAAATTCACTGCCAATGGTATCACTTGCTTGCGTCATCTTCGCAACTGTTTTCCGCCAAGTCTCTTCTAACCAATCTTGGTCCTTGTCAGCTTCCGTTGACATCCATATCATCCCTTCTCGACCTTGAACGCTACGCTTGAAAGGGGGCATAATCGGCTAAGAACCGCTCATACAAATCCTCAGGCAATTCCAGCAAATCACCAGTCACTTTCATGTGTGCCCTTAAATGCCCAACCATCGTTAGAATCCGTATACGCTCCCCCAATTGGTAAGCAAGGTTGCACATCTCCTCAGGATCAGCCTGTATATCATACAGTTCAATAAATATCTCATCTTTAAAAATATCCACAATGAGCTTATAACGTTGTTCCACAACACAACGTTGGAAGTTGCTCCTTGCCCCGTTTCCGTCAAATTGGATAAAAATTCGTTCTCTCTCCAACCGCTTCTTTTCACCCCGGATGAGCGGCATCAGCGTAAGGCCGGAAACTCCTTCAGGCGGCTCGAGCCCTAAGTAATCACAGAGCGTTGGGACAATGTCCACAGCGCTGACAGGGTCAGTGATTCGTTGAATCGCCGGAGATAAGCTTAGTGGAAATTTCAGAAATACAGGCGTCTTCACAGCTTCCTCATACATGCACATCTTTTGCCACAGTCGGTGCGAACCGAGCATTTCACCATGATCGCTTGCAAAAATGATAAGTGTCTCATCATACATGTCCTGGCGCTTCAATTCAGCAATCAGCTCACCGACACAATGGTCGAGTAATGCGACGAGGCCGAGGTAAGCCTGCCAAATATGCTGCCACTCCTCACGGGTGTAAGAGCTTCCTAACATGCCTGGCAAATTATAAAGCTGAAGAGGAGATTGGTTATTCCCCCACACACCTACGTTATTAGGCAAATCCGCTTCTTGAACCATGGAATACCACGGATCGGGTATGTGTAGAGGAGGATGCGGGGCAAGAAACATCGCATTGAGCGCAAACGGCTTGCTTTGATCGCGATTCCGAATCGCATGCAGAGCATCACGAAGAATAAAACCGTCGTAAAAATAATCAAGTCCCTCATCAAATCGGCCCACGGTGGGAATCGAATAGTTCCGTTTGCGTGTCACCCTCCCGTAAACAAGCTCGGGGACAATACCTCGATAAGCCGAGCCCCCTGGCTTCTTCTTTCCCTCTTCCTTCAGGAACGCTTCATAGCGTCCTTCAAGCGGAAGCCAGCGCGTCTTGCTGTCCGTTAATCGTTCCAGCTTCGGATCGGTGAATAGGTGCTGTTTACCAGTATGCCAACTGTCCCAATCCTGCTCCAATAGATCATACCAATGGACATGTTCGGAGAGAACATTGCCATAGTGTTTCTCCTGTTCCGTCCACGGATTAATAAGTGAGCCATTCACATTCGGGTATTTGCCAGTAAGGAAAGCGCCTCGAGCAGGCACACATAAAGGAGATGCGCAATAGGCCTTCTCTACGTCAACACTCTCTGATCGAAGTTGATTCAAGTGAGGGGTATGCGTGCCAAGCGCGTCCCATCTCAATTGGTCAGCCATAATCAAAACAATATGAGGGTTATCATTCATCACTTTCCTCTGCACTCCCCTCATGCGAATTTTCCATTTCCCGGTTCATTTATTCGTATTAATCACATTGAAATTATCGGATTTAATACAAAACGATATTTCAAATTGATCTTACATTACAATTATTACTTTTGTCAATATTTAAACATACTATTTTATAAACTATATAATAATGTGCCCTGTCAGTTGGTTCCTCATTGCTATCTTGTGCTGATTTTGTTATTTTTTAAGTACCTCGATAAGCGGAAGGAATTTCTATGGATCATATTCGTAAGGTTGTGGATCAAAAAGGCAGTAAAACGACCATCATTCAAATCCTGCGCGTCTACGGCACCATGTCTCGCATTGAGCTAGCCAATCAGACGGATTTAAGCAGAGCCACCATATCCATCTCTATTCAGGAATTAATTGAACTCGGCTTGGCGCAAGAAACTGAACTCCGTCAATCCACTGGAGGCAGGCCCCCAACTAATTTATCCTTAGTTCCGGGTTCGCATCTTGTGCTGGGTGCTGACCTCAATCAGCAAGGCTGGATGCTGGGCGCTTTTGATCTTCTGGGCAATACCATAGACAGTCGGCGGATTGCAGTCAGCCCCCTCACCCAAGAGGCCGCTTATCGCGCATTAATTGATGAGCTGCCTGCCTTTATTTCAAATTTAGGCAAAAGTCACATTATCCCCTTGCTTGGCATCGCCATGCCTGGCATCGTAGATTCTCATCAAGGCATCTTGCGCAGCTCAGCTGTGCTCGGATGGCAGCAAGTGGAATGGGCAAAGTTATTCGAAAAAGAGCTTGGTTGGCAGACGGCTTTACTTAACCGCAGCCGCGCCCGAGGGTTATCCGAGTGCCGCTACGGAGCAGGTAAACATTATAATCATATGATCTATATCGGCATAGATGCCGGTATTGGCGCAGGTATTTACGTCAATCGCGAACTCATTCATGGCGCTAATGGCGGAGCTGGGGAAATCGGACATACGACCGTTACTGAAAACGGCCCTCTCTGTCCTTGTGGGAACACCGGATGTCTGCAAACGGTAGCAACCTCCCAAGCGATAGAGCTTGAAGCGCGCAAACAGCTGCGTTTAGGCGCGACCTCCTCCTTGCAGCTGCAACCCGATTTCGACTTACAACTCTTGCGAGCTGAACATCTATGTCAAGCGGCTGAAAACGGAGATGTGTTTTCGGAGCAGATCATTCATAAAGCTGCTGCATACCTAGGGACTGCCTTAGCCAATCTGGTGAATCTGCTTAATCCAGAAGCCATTATTCTCGGAGGGCCCATTCCAAAAGACAGCTTCCTGTACGTAAAAATAGCGGAGACCGTTATGCGTCAACGCGCAATGAGCACGCTCTCCAAAAGCACAGATGTGAAGATTGGACAGTTTAAAGATATCGGCGGCGCCCTCGGGGCAGCCAATTTCGTCCTTGACAAGCATCTGTCCTTCTCGCATCTTACTCCCTGAGATAGTTAAGACTAACGTTTCTAACGAAAAAAGGAAGCTGCACAGCTACAGCTAGCTGCGTAACTTCCTTTTTCTAATGCGCGATCCCGTTCTTGTACTTGTACCTTAACGTCTCCGCAGCCTCATGTGCGCCTTCGTCCTCCAGCTTGTTTATCCAACTGTCCAAGGTCACATACTTCCAAGGCCCCGTCTCAATCACCGCATCCATCGGATCTGCGATATGTCCATGCAAACCGTTTTGTTCTGCTTTCCACTGTGACAAACGGCGTTCCATCTCCGCAACCACATCGGGGTTTTGGGCTGCCACATTGGTCGTTTGGTTCGGATCGGTTTCAATGTGATAAAGACTAACGGGATCAAACTGATATAAGCCTGAATGATACGTGCGGATATAAGACCAGACGGCATCCCTCACAGCCCGCTGACATGTATATAAGCCATGATCCATGACCAAATAGTCATGTCCTTGCCAGTCTTCCCCCCGCAATGCAGGACTGAATGACTTGCCGTCCCAACCCGAAGGAACTTCCAAACCGACAAGATCCGTAATGGTCGCAACCACATCAACGTTGTATACGAAACCGTCTACAACTGTACCCGGCGTTGTTACTCCCGGCACTTTGATAATAAGCGGCAAATGATGGACTGACTCCGTCGCGCTGGCATGTTCGGCATAAATACCGTGCTCACCCATGGATTCGCCATGATCTGAGCTAATAATGAAACTGACGTCGTCCGCAATACCCAACTCACCTAACGTATCAAGGATTTCACCCACATGCTTGTCCATGTAGCTAATCCCGCCATCATATCCATTCAACAAGTGCACAAAATCAGCTCGATTCTCGATTCGCTGCGGCATCGTTTCAGGAAACTCGCTATCCGTATGCAGATACTTAGCCGAATGGGGGAAGATGTCACTTTGGTGTTCTTTGATGATTTCCTCAGACGGGAATGGTTTGGCCGCTTGATCCTTCCATTGCCCCGCATACTCCGGAGGGGACGTGTACAGCGTATGCGGGTCCCAATATTGGATATGCAAAAAATAATTATCCGCTCTGCCATGCTGCTTCAACCACGGAATGACGGCCGCATTCACTTCATCCGCATCTTCGTTGCCTTCCTTCATCGTATACGTATGGATCTCGTTCCACCCTGCAAAATACCACCAGGCATGATGTCGATCACCGAACGATGAAAAGGTAACCGTTTTGTACCCAGCATCCCGCAGTCTGCGTGTAAAAAAGGCGTAGGGCTCGCTATGACTTTCCCCTTCCGGATAGTAAAAATTGTATCCCGGTCCCCAATGCGTCAGCGCTCCGTGGTTAATCGCAAAGCGTCCGCTCATAAAACTTGCCCGCGAAGGAACACATGGCGACGAGGCGCAATAACAATCGTTGAAGCGCACTCCTTGCGCAGCAATCGCGTCAATATTTGGCGTCGTGTTTCGCTTGTATCCATAGCAGCCCATATGATCAGGCCGAAGCGAATCGATATCCAGATAAATAATACGCATGAATGCCTCCTATTGAAAAATGTGGTTTTTACGTTTTGTCTATATCTTCCAGTAAAAATTAACACCACAATTCACCTGTGTCAAGTCAGTTTTATTCTTAGGGCATGAAAAAAAGGAGCAGCGGTTAAGCAAGCTCCTTCCTTATTTCTCGTAGTTCGTTAGTGTACCGCATTCATCGTCGCATGCTTAACGATGACGCGGCGGATGAAGAACGCCACGGCTAGCCCAATGACGGATACGATTGTCGCGAACAAGAACACGTTCTGGGAACCGAGCATCATAGCTTTAGCCATCTCGACCGGCTCACTCGGCACAGATGAGCTGGTTAAATACTTCTCCATGCCACTAGTGAGGATGCTGATTGCGATTGCCGTGCCGATCGCACCTGCGACCTGTTGCAGCGTGTTCATGACTGCCGTTCCATGTGGGTAAAGTTCCGGTGGAAGTTGGTTAAGTCCGTTCGTCTGCGCCGGCATCCAGACCATGGAAATACCAACCATGAGACCAATATGCAAGGTCACGATAAAGGCTACAGAAGACGCAACGGTTATGCTGGAAAAGAACCATAACATCACCGCTACGATAGCGAGCCCCGGAATTACAAGCCACTTAGGTCCATACTTATCGAACAAGCGTCCCATACGCGGCGACAAGATACCGTTCAATGCGCTGCCCGGCAGCATCATGAGCCCGGTAGCGAACGCGGATAGTTTCATCCCGTTCTGCAGATACATCGGCAAAATAATCATGCTCGATAAAATGATCATCATACACGTCAGCACAAGAAGCAGCCCCACGATAAACATCGGGTACTTGAAGACGCGCAAGTTCATCATCGGCTCGCGCATGAACATCTGGCGCAGCGCGAACAATACAAGTGCGATAAGGCCGATGACAATTGAAGCGAGCACGATCATGCTGCTCCAGCCTCCCTGTCCTTCGCCCGCCTTACTAAAACCAAAGACTACGCCGCCGAAGCCTATTGTTGACAAAAGAATAGACAAGGGATCAATGCGGGGTCTCGTGACCTCGGTGACGTTATCCAGATATTTCAATCCGATCAACAACCCTATGACCAAAAACGGAAGAGACAACCAGAAAATGTAGTGCCATGTTAAATATTCAATTAAAAGACCCGCCACAGTTGGCCCAGTTGCTGGTGCGAACATAATGACTAGACCAACGAAGCCCATCGCTGCCCCACGCTTCTCCGGAGGGTAGACCACGAGAATCGTATTAAACATGAGCGGAATCAATAATCCCATGCCGGCTGCCTGAAGAACGCGAGCAACCATGAGCATTTCGAAATTGAGCGCAAGCGCTGCAATCAATGTCCCAACGATCGAGCTTGCAAGCGAAAGAATGAAAAGCTGCCTAGTCGTCAGCCATTGCAGCAGTAAACCTGTCATCGGCATCAGAATACCGAGAGTCAGCAAAAAGCCTGTCGTTAACCACTGAGCAGTCGCGGCCGAAATCTGGAACACGTCCATTAAATTACTAATCGCTATGTTGAGTGCCGTCTCGCTGAACATGCCTACGAAGCCGCAAATGAGCAGCGACGCCATTATAGCTCGTGTATTGTATTGCTTCAAATGAATTTCACTTCCCTCTCCTGTGAACTATTTTGAATAGTTCTTTATCTATTTGGTTCCCGCTATAAAATACAACAGAGTGTGCACTTATACAAGACCAAAAACAAATTAAACTATTTTCTACCTTTCAGTCCTATAAAAAATCCTTCCCCTTGATTTAAGTCAATGACCAGTCATACTCCTCCTAATTATAATGAAAATAAACAATCTCAATAGGAGGCTATCTTATGACTACCTCAGTAAAAGAAGTATCGTATCAGCGAAAATCTGCATTAATTGCTGGTACATCGCTTATCATCATGGCTCTTGCCTCATTTTTTTCCTACGGCTTTGTCCATGAAACTCTTGTGGTACAAGGCGATCCCATCGCCACATTCAACAACATCGCGTCATTAAACAACCTTTTCAAAGCTGAAATCTTGGGGTGGGTCATCATTCTGATCTGTGACTTCGTGGTCGCCTGGGCTTTCTATATCTTCCTTAAGCCAATTCATCAAAGCCTTTCATTGCTTGGTGCATGGCTCCGTCTTACCTATTCGACGATATTAGGGATCGCTATAATGAACTTGATATTTGTGCTGCTTCTCTCGAAACATACCAACTATTTATCCTCATTTCAAATCGAACAAACGCAATCACTTATGATGCTATTTCTTGAAGCGTTTGAATCCATCTGGTCTATTGGTTTGATCGTTTTTGGCGGGCATCTGTTGATTGTCGGCTATGTCACTTTCAAATCGGACAGCATTCCTAAAGTTATCGGCATTGGATTGTTGCTTGCTTCAATAGGCTATATGGTCATTCACCTAAGTAAAACGTTTCTTTCACAATATGATGCGGCAATTGCAATACTTAATCTTGT
Organism: Paenibacillus marchantiophytorum; assembly: GCF_014640555.1. Classification (GTDB taxonomy): domain Bacteria; phylum Bacillota; class Bacilli; order Paenibacillales; family NBRC-103111; genus Paenibacillus_E; species Paenibacillus_E marchantiophytorum. Next base: position 173,254 of record NZ_BMHE01000011.1, read on the forward strand.
ATTTATGCTTCCAATGATTATAGGAGAACTGGGCTTTGGGATATGGCTGCTGCTCAGAGGGGGAAAACTCCCCAAAGGTGCATGACAATCCACCTAAAAATCACTGGCATTGACCCGCTTCTTGATTCTACTTAACGACTCAGGCGTAATACCAAGATAACTTGCCAATTGGTGCTGAGGTACACGATTGACTAGATGGGGTCTTTTTCGCAATAGCGCTTTGTAGCGTTCTTCAGGTGCAGAAGCAATAAATGAACTCAATTCATCTTGAACCTCACCGAGGTTTTCTTCTACCATCTTGCGTATCATAGTTTCCAATTGTGCGTGTTTGTGAAATATGTCCATTTCGGCATCAAAATCACCAACAACCAATGTACAGTCTTCGAGACAAGTTAAGGTGTAAGCAGATGGCTTATTGGGTTGATGACGATTAAAAATCGAGACTGCTTGCTCTTCTGTGTAGAAATTGGAAGTGACCTCTTTTCCCGTTTCATTTATCGAATACTGCCTTACACATCCCTTCAATACGAAATAACATTGATTAGGAACATCTCCTTGTCTAAGGAGCATTGTTCCTTTTTTATATTCCTCAATAAGAATCTCTTCAGCGATAGCCCGTTGCTCCTCATCGTTAAGAGATGTAAATTTCGTCATATACTTGAATAATATGCTTTTCATTTTCCTCTCCTTTCATTTCGAATATGAAGTTAGTAGGGTTAGTCTCATCTTATCAGAATCTCTTATTGATAGCATAAATTTAGATGCAAAGAGTCCCGATAGATTACTCTACTGGGACTCTCCGCTGCTCATATTGGATATCAAGGAGGCATAATGCGCAAATCTGCATAATACCTTCTCTGTTAAGTCTTTAAACTAGTGTTACAACAGTTATTTCCGGTCGACACATAAATCGAATTGGACGAACCGAAGACAGCGGTCCGATTAGCGGAAGCCTCACTTGACCACCGTGACTATGACCTGAGAGTTGCAAATGGACGGGTTCAAGAGCTGCAACATCGGCAAAATCTGGTGCATGGGAGAGCAATAGCACCCACTCGTCCTTTTTCACCATCTGCATAGCATTCTTTAGATCAGGAACACCCTCCCACATATCTTCAACCCCAGCAATCCAAATCGATTGAGCCCCTTTTTGCACCCTAATACCTTTATTACGCAAGCAGTGGAAACCAGCATCCTCTAGAACACCCACCACTGCATCAGCATCCCCATAGTAATCATGATTGCCAAGCACAGCATAATTACTATTTACAATTTTCAATAGCTGTCTACTCCTGAACTTGAACAACAATACTACCATAAATTTTTTCTCCAATATACGCATCTAATCTCCAAAGACCAGGAGAAGGTAGTGACATTAGTGATGGAATGTGTGCGTCAGCCCCATTATTAGGTCCACCTATTTGGGCTTCTGATAGAACTGTGATTTGTTCTCCTGTATCTTTACTTGTGCCTAATACTTTTAATGGACCTTGAAGTTCTTCAACCTTCCCCCAAAAGTGCCACATATATTTTTGTTTTTTGTTCGGGTAAAAACGGGTCACTTCACTGTGATTATAGATAAACCCCAATCTTCCTTCTTGTCCAATCATGGTATATGTTCCTGAATTAAACAAAGGACTTATATCCCATTCTTTGTTTTCGGGAACTGGCTTCTCAGTTATACATCCAGCTAGGAAAAGAAATATGAACAAAACACTCGCTATTAATCGCATTACATCCTCCAATAGGTCAAAGTCGCAACCTTAATGAACTTCTACAACCACGCTACCGAATAATTTTTCATCTACATGAGCTTCTAGTCTCCATAAACCTTTTGAAGGTAAAGTCATCAAAGATGGCATTCTACCTACCTTATCATTATCTTTTATAGCGGTATTCGGAATTCCGATACTGCCCTCAAATACATTTACTTTTTCTCCATTATTTTTGCTAACTCCGATAATCTTTACTTTTTGACCAAATAATTTTTGTGTTTCTTGTGGTTTTTCCGCCCAAAAATGCCACATATATTTTTGTTTTTTACCGGGATAAAACCGAACTACCTGTGTATCGTTATAAATAAATCCGATTTTACCTTGTTCACCTAACAGAATAAAATCACCGTTTTTAAACATGCTGCTTACTTGCCATGAATCGTCTAATACGTTAGGGCTTTCCTTAATCACTGCGTTGGTATCCGTTTTAGAACAATCTCAATCTCATCATGCCACCTCCTATGATTAGATGAATGTTTGGCCACTATATGCTCTAAACTTATCATAATTACCATTTTTTAACAATAAAAACCACTAGCCTGACCGACAAAAAAATTCAACTCTACTAAATATGGCATTATTTGTATTATTATGCCGACATGTGTATGATAGTGAAAGAATAATTACTATATTTGGTAATAGAAACAATATGGAGGGAATCAAATGAAACGTTGGATGTGTACACTCGCGGCCATTGCAGTAACGGCCTCACTGACAGGCTGTAATTTTTCGGGGGAGGCTGACGGTACTTCGAGAGAAGCCGGATCGCTGAAGAAGCTGGGGAAAGACGAGAAAGCAACGATTAAAGTGATGTATTATGACAAGAATTCCTTTTACCAACAATACGGTAATCTTTTTATGGCCAAAAATCCGAATATTGACGTAGAAGTAATCTCCAATCAAAGCATTTATGGAGCAGGCCAAGATCCTCAGGAAGCGCTAGATAAACTCATCGAGGAAGAAAAGCCGGATATTATCCTCGTTAACGGCACCGACCAACTGGAAAAGTTCGTACAAAAAGGACGTCTGTACGCGCTGGATGATGTCATTAAGCAGGATAAATTCGATATAGAGAATATCCTCCCAGCTACATTGGAAACGATTAAGCTCAAAGGCGAGGGCAAGTTATATGGACTTTCACCGGATTTCTACAGTCAGGCTCTTTACTATAACAAGGACCTATTCGAGCAGTATGCCATAGAGCTTCCCAAAAATAAGATGAGCTGGGAAGATGTCATGAATCTCGCCAAACGATTCCCGACTGATGGTCAGGGAGATCAGCGAATTTATGGATTTTCCGCTTATTCTTACATGCGTGAAGGAGTCGCCTATGAATATATGAGCAGCATCGGCACGACGCTGGGTCTGTCTTACATCGATCCTGAGCAGATGAAGCTGACAATCCAGACAGATGCCTGGAAGAAGGCACTGCAGCTTACCGTCGACTCATTGAAATCCGGTGCGCTGTACATGCCCAAAAATCAAAACACCGATGCTAATGCGCCTCGCATGTTCGAGGACTATCTCAAAGAAAATTTATTCGCCATAGGCAAGGTTGCGATGACGGTTGACGGCAACTATATGATGCAAAACCTGCAAGAGGCCAAAGACCGCCTGAAAGATGTTAAGCCTGTCAATTGGGATATCGTCACCGTTCCCGTTGATCCTCAGAATCCGGACTTTTCCAACTCAGTATCCGTATCCAATGTATTCGGTATCAATGCCCAGTCTTCCAATACGCGGGCAGCGTGGGAATTCATTAAGTATATTAACAGCGATGATTTCGCTAGAGTCATGTCCAAATCTTCAAACAGCCTGATGACCCGTACCACTTACTCCAAAGAGAGGGATGGGCATAATCTTGAGCCATTTTATCTCCTGAAACCTAATCCTGACAAGAGCTATAAAGGCTATGAGAAAATTCCAGTTGGCTTCTACCAACCATTCAGTACGCTTGCCAATCAAGAAATTCAAGCCGTCATGGACGGGAAGAAATCAGTTGATGAGGCACTTAAGACGATTCAAGATAAAGGACAAGAACAGTTGCTTCAAGCCAAACTAGCTGATGAAGCGCAGAAAAAGGCTCAGTCCGAGAAGAAGTAAAGCCAAGAGGCTGCCGAATATGCATAACGGCTTCACCCCCACTTAGAGACCCGCATCTTCAAAGCAACAAATCCTGCTGTGGGAACTACAGGACTCAACCACTATAATGCTCGAATTTGATCATTCATTCTTCCCTTACTTAGTCCACCGTGATAACATATGACAGATTCAATGTTATCATCCTGATATTTCTGCAACGAGAGTCGGGCTTCCTCTACATCAGGTGTAGTTGGCTCATGAATGCCTTCAAGTTTTCCGTTAACACTATACATCGAATCCCCAGCAACTAGCGTTTTACTTCTTCTCAAATATAGGCTGATATGACCGGGAGTGTGCCCAGGCGTGTGAATGACTCGAATTCCACCGCAAAATGCAAGTTCCTGACCATCGATCAAAGTATTGTCCACCCTACCCTTGGGTGGATTTTTTATATGTCCGTCTTTTAGAAGAGGCAGTTCCCCTTGAATATAAGGTTTATCCAGTTCGTGTGCGTATACCTGAACGTTACTGCCACACTCCTGCAAAATCTCAGGCAGGCTTCCGATATGATCTATATCTTGATGTGTCAAAATCACAACTTTCACCATGTCGAGCGACACTCCGACCTTCTTCATAGTCATTCTCAATTCTTCAATTTGCCCTGGGAATCCGGTGTCTATTAACACCGCCATTTCGTGATCCCACAAAAGGGTTGGGTTGATTATATGCCCGCGAAAGTCCAGTTCAAGCATGTGAACACCATTCGCAATTTCCACGTTATTCAGCTCCCTTATAAGTATGGCTATTAAATAGGACGGCATGTTTCATGCCTACACACAAATATTATTGTACGTAAAATTATATTATTACGTAAATGATTTATTTGTCAACAACATACGTTCACCGAACCAAAGTAAGAAAAGCGGCTTTGCCGCTCTAAGAGATGAGCGTCTTCATAGCGGTTTTCAGCAATCTAGCAGATACTAGTTCCCTTTGGGCTTGCAATGGCAGAGAGCGTCGCGTGAAAAGGAACTATGATCCGCTAAATGGCGGGAAATGGGGTAAACGTAGCATGAAAGGGAACTGAGATCCTCTATTTAAGCGAAACCTGCTGATTCTGACCGGGAAATGGTGAAATAGCGGATCGTAGTTCCCCCTGGTGTGGAATATGGCGGTTTTCAGAATGATAGCGTACTGTAGTTCCCTCAAACTCGCGATCATGACACATTCTGCTAGTATCGTGGCTTGA
>NZ_BMHE01000012.1 GCF_014640555.1 Paenibacillus marchantiophytorum
GTTAAACACCTGTTGGGGAAACAAAATGAGGACTCGCATACGTAAATTTTAAGAATTTCCACAAAATTTGCTAATTGGGAAGTGGGAGGGCTGGATGCAGAATGTTAATCGACGGTCTCCTACAGGATCTTATTTCCACAAAAAGTGTTGAAATTCCCATGAAACAGCAAAATAACGTACTGTAGTTCCCTCAACCTCCCGATACTGACACTTTTAGCTAGAATAGCGCACCGTAGTTCCCTCACGTCCCCGCGAGGCAGCTGGAGTAACTCCGCTTTCACTCCACAACATATAAACTCTTTTATTTCAAAAAAGGGACTGTCCCCAGGCAGCAATATCTGCTGCCTGAAGACAATCCCTTCACATTAAGCCGATTACTCGGCGGTGTTACATTATTCGGCGGTTTTACCGTTCAATTTCTCTTTCAACAAGTTCAACTGCTCATCCACTTTCGCTTGCTTCGCTACATCAACTGGTGTATAGCTGCCTACTGAACCAGCAGGTACGTATGGCTTGCGAGCGATTTCTGCTTCCACTTCCAGCTGGATGATTTTCTCTTCCATGCGTTGGAAGCCGCGGGATGCACTACCGCTTTCGATGACGCCGCTGTAGGATACTTGCGCCATTTGCTTCTTAGCTTTCGCAAGTTGAGCGCGGGAAACGAGCTCATTGCGTTTGTTGCGCATTTTGTAGAATTCATCTTTCATTTCGTGCAGTTGTTGCGTCAATTCATCCGCATGCGCTTTAGCGGATGCATGTAGATCTGTGTACTCAACGATTTTATCTTCGTGGTACAATTTTTCTTCAACAGCTTGGCGAGCTTGTGCTTCCTGGCCGTTTTTGATGGCTGCAGCTGCTTTGCCTTCACGGTCAGCAACCAGGCGTACGGATTCTTCCAAACGTTGTTTCAGCTTGCGCTCACTTGCGATTTGTCTGGCAACCGTCACTTCAGCCTGTGCGATTTCTTGCTCCATATCGCGCAGATATTGATTCAACATAACAATCGGATCCTCGATTTTATCCAATACCTCGTGAATTGATGCTTTTGTCATATCCTTCATTCTTGTAAATACTCCCATGGTTTACACGTCTCCTTTTTTAATATCAATGGTTGGTTTTTGTTCAAAACGAGCGACTTTGGCTCTCAGTTCTTCCACTTCTCTTTGCAGCGCTTTTTTCTCAATGTCTTTCATCATCTCATCGATGTTGTTCGTCGGTACACCTGCATTGTACGGTGGGGTATTGAAGTTCGCAGGCTGCTGTGGCGCTTGATGAGGCGGGTATGACTTATGCCCATTCCAACCTCCGCTACCGTTATAATTTTGACGGCCATATGAGCTGGCATAAGGATCGTACGGTTGGTCATAGCCAGGTTCCTTAGGAATCACAATTGCCGCTATGAAGTAGATGAAAATGACCGTACCTCCAGTGAAAAATGTCGTAATGACCACTAGCAATCTTAATAATGTTGCATCTACATTCATGGCCTCGGCGAGTCCGCCGCATAGGCCGGTAACTTTTTTATCTCTTCGTGAGCGGTATAGTTTGCTCATGATCTTATTATCCCTCCTGCTTCAGTCTATTTCGCAGAGCTTCCAGCTCCGCATCTACGGCCGGGTTGCCCCCGCTGTAGTAGCTTTCACGTCCCATTCGGCGGACATCTCGAAGCGTTTTTGCCTGTAACTCCATATCGGATACGCGCTCTTCCAAGCGTCCGAACATCCGCGGCGCGCCGTCTTGCGTCACACTGCTGCGGGCATGCAATCTTTGCTGCAACCGCGCGGATTCCATTCGGGCTAAGAAGTAGCTGCGTTTATCTGCCACTTCTTTGTAATCAGCCTTGAGCTGCTGCAGCTCCTCATCCATATCGAGAATCGACTGCTTCGCTTGCTCATACAGCTCACGGTACTGCTCGCTCTTCTCTTCGGCTTGCAATTTCTCTTGCAGCACAATGCGTGCCATATGTTCTTCGCCGGCTTTCAAAGCCAGAAGCGCTTGATGCTCGCGCTTCTCTTTCGTTTCCAGCGCCGTCAAATATTGCTGGCGGAGCGAAGCGGCGTGGCTGACACATTGTTGATACAGCCTCTCAGATTGCTGAAGCTGCTCACGCTGTGCAGCTAAGTACTGGTCAATCAAGCGAACCGGATCTTCGGATCGTTCCAAATGTTCATTCAGTGATGCCACGGTAATGTCTCTCATACGCCTTAATAGGCTCATCTCTCATACCACCTTTTTCACTCTCTGTTTGTTGGTTCAACTTACGCGGTTCTTCTTGTCAGCATCGATACTCCATAGCCAATCAACCCGATTGCTAGAAGAATAATGACCCAACCAGCTAATTTACCCAGCAGGATGACCCCGCCGATTCCTGCAATTAACCAACCAATTTTGCTGCCGCGCTGAATGCCGACATAACCTAGACCAACCATTGCGATCGGGATCACATATCCCATCACCGAGCCGATAAACGGTCCAAGGTGAAAGCCTAGTTTATTTAACAAAATCAGGGCACCGAATGCGATTAGCAGAGCGGCTAAGCCTGTATTTCTTTTCATCGTTTCGTCACCGCCTTTCGTTTATTTGTTGTGCTCTTGTTCATGTCTTTATTCTAGGTAAAAATGAAGCTTTCCAAAACGGACCGCAGGCGGTATTTGATCCTAGACCTTAGTCGGGGCGCTTCTAAGACCTCCTTAAACATTATGTTTATACGACACGGATACGGGTTAAGTACTTAACAGACGAAGTATCGACAAATTTCGGATGCGAAAGGCGGAAACCCTCACATGAAATCAATGAAGCTATCTAATGGACGAATACATACGAAGTCGAACCTGAGATCCGTGGTGATCCGGATCTTGCTCTTCTCGTTATTGGTGCTGCTCCTGCCAACCTATGCCTGGGAAGCAACGACAACGGCCCCAGCCCCAGCTACACAAGCAGCGGCGCAATTGCAATCCTTAGCTCCTCTGACTATTAAGAAGCTGCAGATGTCCATAAGCACAGAGCCATTGTTCTCTTTCTCGGTGCTGAGCGATGTGCATGTTGGCGCCAAGGATAAGGATTCACAGGAGCGTTTCCGAACAGCACTAGCCGATCAACTGGCTATCCGACCAGGCAGCAAATTAATGGTTCTGAACGGCGATCTTACGAACGGCATCAACAATGATTACAAAAGTCTATTCAAAATCATGTATGAGTTCACACTCCCGCCCGTCCATGCAACGATGGGGAACCACGAGTACTACGGTTTATGGGAAACGAAGCAAGAGTACTTGGATACGAGCAAGCTGCGTACGGATTGGTCCAGCGGACAAGCCATTAACTCCTTCCAACAAATGTTCAATTACGATAGACCCTACCACGAACTGGTTATGGAGGATTATCATTTTCTGTTTCTCAGCAGCGAAGCCTATCAGGATCTAGATGCCAGTGTCAAAGAAGATGCCTACTTATCCCCTGATCAACTAGTGTGGTTCCAAACCAAACTCAAGCTTGCTGCTGAAGCCGATCCGGATAAGCCGATCTTCGTATTCCTGCATCAGCCGCTCGTTCATACAGTAGGAGGTTCCGACCAAGATCTTGGCGTCGTTCAACATGAAGAACTGCGGGCGATTCTTAACCAATATCCAAATATCGTCTTCTTCACTGGCCACACGCATTGGAACCTAGAAACGACGGAACAAATCAAGCAATTGCAATTCCTTGCCGTAGGCAGTTCATCCGTGAGAGAAGTTTGGAATGACCACAATGAACCAGAAGGCAGCAAGGCCAGTCAAAGCTTGGTCGTCGATGTCTTCGCGGACCGGATTGCTATCCAAGGACGCGAACATTCGGAGAAGCGTTGGATTGAGCCTGCTTTTGTGAAGAGGTATAGCGAGAAAAGCAGAAGCTAGCTACTAAACTCTAACTTCATCTAACGCATGATAAACCTAGCCTAGAGCAAAGTCACGGTGACAGTTAGGCTTCCTTATACATACAATGGGTTTAGAGCGGAAAGGGGGCGGCGGCAATGCCGGCTGTTGTCTATGGAGGTATCAAAATCAATAGTGTGAATTCAGGTTCGAATGTCCAGATCGGAGATACCGCCTTTATTCGACTGTCAAGCAATAGCAAGTACTATGCGGGAGCCAACTCTTTTTCCCCTGGGGATAGTTTTGGAAGTAATCAGAACATTGTTGGCAATACCAATACCATTGATCCGGATTTAATTGATAACAATAGCAATAATGTTGTATAGAAAAAAAAGCCCAGGACTGTTTGCCGTGGGCTTTAGCATATTGAATTATACCGCGGCTCTGCGCAGCAAACTATATGTTGCCGATAGGTAGACGGCTAACAAAGGCAGCATCCACCAAAATAAAGCCATGTAATGTTGGACGAGCCAGCCAAAAATTCCTCCCCAAAGTCCAAGGTGTGTGAGGGAATAGGTGCCAACTGTCCCTATCAGGAACAGCGCCGTGAAAAAGGCATACATTCCGGTACTCCCGAATCTTCGGTGAATGCTTGAGATGGCAAAGCCGAAAAAATACATATTAAGCAAGAGAATCAGGTAGATACCTAACATGCCAATCACAGAAACATCGCTCAGAAAGCCTACTTTGAACAGGCTCATTTGAACCCCCCAGCCATCCGTAGCCTCTTCCAAGACCGAAAATAGCGTCAAAAGCAAGGCTGAAATGGCATTGACAAGAAACGCCGTTAAGATGGTTCCTAGCACATAATCCTTGCGTCGAATGCTGAGTCCTAAGGCAAAAGGAAATGTCTCCTTAATCGTAATAGTACCCGCTACGAACGTGTAGATGAATATTGAGGTAATCGATCCTGTATTCATCGTCTCCCCAGTGTTCAATGCCGTGCCGATAATGAAATTGATGAGGAAGTTAACACCGAGAATAATCCACGGAACATAGAACCAAGTATATTTGTTGCGCAAATGGAGCTGTACAACTTGTTTGTATCGACTCATTCGCCCTCACTCCCCTTTCCAACATTCGATGTGCGTGTTAGATGAATAATCAGTTGCTGCATAGATACCGAAGTAAACTCAAGCCCGAACGACTCGGCATCCTTGCGATCTCGTTCATTCAGAGTTCCCAGAATGGTAGCCGAAGCAGCTGCGCCAATCGCTGTGCGTTCCAGCACCTCTTTGCCTCTCGTGAACGCATCCACAGCTGTCGCCAAGCCGGATACTGTACAAGCTCGGCCCCTAAGCGCATCCGCATCCTCATTAAGGATTAGTTTGCCTTGATCGATCACCAGCACATGCTCGAGTAATCGGCTTACTTCATCAATCAGATGCGTAGAAAGGATCACGGTCCTCGGAAACTCAGCATAGTCCTCCAGTAAACGATCATAGAAGAGTACGCGAGCAACGGCATCAAGCCCAAGATACGGTTCGTCAAAGATGGTAAGCGGTGCGCGGCTAGCCAGCCCAACCACAATGCCTACGGAGGAGAGCATCCCTCTGGACAATTTTTTAATCTTCCTTTTCAAAGGCAGCCGGAAGTTCTCAATCAGTGCATGGGCATAGGCATCATCCCAATTAGGATAGAGTGATTTGGCTACCGCCATAACATCGTTCACATGGAAGGTATCCGGATACTTCTGGCTTTCCTTAATGAAGCAAATCTGGTCCAGCACCCGGCTGTTCTCGAAAGGCTCCTCGCCAAACACCTTCAACTCGCCGCTGGTAGCGAACTGCTGAGCGGAAATCATCTGCATGATGGTCGTTTTTCCTGCGCCATTTCTGCCTAGCAGCCCGTAGATTTTATTGGGTTGAATCGTGAAGCTGACATGATCGACGGCGGTCATTTTCCCGTAGGACTTCGTTAATCCATTCACTTCCACAATGTTCGTCATTACGCTTTCTCCCCTCTGCGCACCATTTCTGTCAATTGTTCCACCGTAATGCCAAGTTTCTCGGCCTCTTTCACCATGGTAACGACATATTGCTCATAAAATAGTTCTTTTCGCTTTTCCATCAATTTCGCTCGCGCTCCCTCCGCTACAAACATGCCTATTCCGCGTTTTTTGTACAAAATCCCTTGGTCCACCAACAGGTTCACACCTTTGGCGGCTGTCGCTGGATTAATTTGATAAAAAGATGCGAACTGATTCGTAGAAGGGACCTGTGTTTCTTCAGGCATTCTTGCTTCAATGATGTCATCCTCGATACGCTCCGCAATTTGCACAAAAATCGGGCGGCTGTCGTCCATCATTAATCCCATATTTCTCACCACCACATTGGTTAGTTACTCATGTAATTAACCATATAACCAATTAAGTTAAAAGTCAACACTTTACGATTAATTTGGGCGCTATCTCGCAACATAAATCTCCAATGAACTGGGAATACCACTAGGACAAATGCCTAAATAATCATTCTCAGGAAAGGAATTTTACGAATGAATTCTTTTAAAATACGCTTAGCTTTCGTTAGCTTGCTGCTGCTTTGGGCTCCCCATCTGTCAGTGAACAGCAAGGAGCTTGCCAGAGCCGAGAAGCCGATATCTGCGCCCTTGTTCTCCTTCTCTGTGATGAGCGATGTTCACATGATCGCTTCGGATGAAGCAGCTCAGCTGCTGCTGCGCAATGCGCTGACGGACCATCGCGCGCTGCGCCCGGACAGCAAGCTGCTCGTCTTGAACGGGGACCTCACGAATGGGAGTGAGGCCGATTATCGCAGCTTGCTGGCGCTCCTTAGCCGCCAGCCCCATGCCCCTGTGCATGCGACCATGGGCAACCACGATTACTACGGCGTGTGGCGCACGCCGGAGGGTGGCATGGATACATCGAAGATGAATCCAGCCTGGTCGAGCAAGCAAGCGGTCGCGTTATTCGACCGCATGTGGGGTTACGATAAGCCGTATCACGAGCTGATCGTGGAGGGCTACCGCTTCCTCTTCCTGAGCGGGGAAGCGTACCGGGACGTGAACGCCTCCTACGCGGAGGATGCGTTCCTCTCTCCCGAGCAGCTCGCTTGGCTGCGCGAGCGGCTGACGAACAGGACCGCAGCGGACGCCGGCAAGCCTGTGTTCGTGTTCCTCCACCAGCCACTGCCGCAGACGCTGGATGGCACAGATCGGGAGCTGGGCGTCGTCCAGCACAAGGAGCTGCGGGCGCTGCTCGAAGCGCACCCGAACGTGATCTTCTTCAGTGGTCACACCCACTGGAACCTGGAAACGACGAAGCAAGTGAAGCAGCTGAAATTCCTCGCTGCTTCCAGCGCCTCCATCCGCGAGGTCTGGAACGCTGCGAATGAACCCGAGACGGTGGCGATCAGCCAAAGTCTCGTGGTCGATGTCTACCAAGACCGCGTCGTCATCATGCGCCGCGAACACACGCGGAAGCGATGGATCGAGCCCTCCATCGCCAAAGGCTATGACGCTAGCTAGGCAGCTGCCGTCTCCGCTGCCAGCTTCTGCGCGTATGCTGTAGCGGAGGTGTTCGCCAGTATGCGTGTCCTAACAAGCAAAGGTGCCTTGCAGGTTCAAGGCCGTTTTTATATGGTTCAGTTCGGGGATAGCCTCTACACGATTTCGCAGCGTTTTGGCGTCAATGTAGCCGAGCTGCTCACCCTGAATGATCAATTGCAAAACCAAACTACGGTTTATCCAGGGGAAATCCTATATATTCCTGACCTCGGGCTGCAAAGCGGAGGTCAGCAAAGCGGAGGTCTGCAAAAGGCAGCGAAATCTGTCACTACTTCGCGCAAGAAAGCAACGAAGAGAAAACACACTCGTTGATGGTGCCATGCATTTCATTTGTGCTTTCAGTAGCCTGGACTAACTGGAATTTCTCCAGCTAATTTCGCGATATGGCAAGGAAATTTGATTCTAGCTGGAAAAGCTCCCTATAAATTGGGCTAATTTCTTGTATTCAACGTTAATCCGTAACCTTGTTCAGCTACGCACAGAGGGCTGCCCCAAGTTGAATTACTTGGGGCAGCCCTCTGTTTGAAGTTATCTTACACGTTCACCTTCGTATAGCGATTCGCCGGAACCGGAATACCGAGATTGCCGCGCAGTGTGTCCGCTTCGTAATCTGTCCGGTAGATGCCGCGATCCTGCAGAATCGGCACGACGAGATCAACGAAATCGTCCAAGCCTTGAGGCAGGGCCGCTGCGATAATGAAGCCGTCGGCTGCGTTTTCCTCGAACCAAGCTTGCACGCGGTCAGCGACATGTTCAGCCGTTCCCGTGAATTCAGAACGCGGCGTGGCTACATTCAGCGCGACTTGGCGCAGCGTCAGGTTCTTTTCTTTGGCGGTTTGCTTGATTTTGTCCGTACCGCTGCGGAAGCTGTTGCTGCCGATATCGCCCAGCTCTGGGAACTGCTCATCCAATGGATACTGGGAGAAGTCGTGATGTTCGAAGAAGCGGCCCAAGAAATCAAGCGCTTTGTCGATCGTTACGAGGTTCGCAACTTCTTGATATTTGCGCTCAGCCTCTTCTTCTGTACGCCCGATAATCGGTGCGATTCCAGGAAGGATCACCACTTCATCCGGGTTGCGACCTTCGGCTGCGGCTCTCTTTTTGATATCCGCATAATACGCCTTCGCGTCTTCAATCGTCTCATGTCCAGCGAAGATCGCATCCGCCACTTTCGCCGCAAACGCGCGGCCATCCTCGGACGCCCCTGCTTGGAAAATAACAGGCTGACCTTGTCTGGAACGAGCAATATTCAAGGGACCCTGCACGGAGAAAAATTCACCCTTATGATTCAACGTATGCAGCTTGCTAGGATCAAAAAATACGCCACTCTCTTTATCACGAACGAAAGCATCGTCTTCCCAGGAATCCCATAAGCCGCGCGTTACTTCCAAGTATTCATTCGCAATGCGATAGCGCTCAGGATGTGTTGGGTGCTGTTCCTTGCTATAGTTCTTGGCTGAGCCTTCAAGCGGAGAAGTTACAATGTTCCAGCCTGAACGCCCATCGCTGATCTTATCAATAGACGCGAATTGGCGAGCCACCGTAAAGGGTTCACTATAGGAAGTCGATAACGTGCCCACAAGGCCGATATGCGAAGTGACCGCAGCCAAGGCAGACAGGATCGTAATCGGCTCAAAACGATTGAGGAAATGCGGAATCGATTTCTCGGTAATGAAGAGACCATCCGCGATAAACACAAGGTCGAATTTACCGGATTCCGCTTTCTGAGCCTGCTGTTTATAAAAACCGAAGTTCACACTCGCATCCGTAATCGCATCCGGGTGTCTCCAGCCCGAAACATTACCGCCAACGCCATGAATGATAGCACCCAATTTAATTTGTTTTTGCTTAGCCATGGTTATCTCCGTCCTTTCATAATATAGCTGCGGTTTGCAGGTGCAGCCGGTAGCTCTTGACGAGTGTCTCGCCTTTATGAATATCTTTATCCTGAGCGCGTTCAAAGCCGAGTCGCTCGTAGAGCTTCACAGCCGATTCCATCATGTCTGAGGTATGCAAATGCAGCGTAGCTGCTCCTAACTCTCTAGCGCGTCTAACGTGTTCTTTGATTAGAGCTGTAGCGATTCCGCGCCCTCTGGCACTTGGCGAAACAGCCAATAAACGAATGATAGGCGACTGGATCTCAAGTTCCGGCAGCCCATAGGCGGCTTCAGAAGACAGGAACAACTGCGAGCTCCCGACAACTTCACCGTCGATTAAAGCAATTATGCGAGCCGTTGGCTTATCGCTATCAACAGAAGCAATAATGTTTTCTCTATATTGATTCCAGCCTTCAGGAGGCAGGACTGCGCGATATTGTCCGTAAGCGTCTTCCAGGACTTTGCGAATTGCGTCCCGATCAGCCTCCGTGGCTTCCCGAATTTCAAGCTCTTTTGCATCCGCCATACGTAAACCCTCCCTTATACACGCGCTTCCAATTCATTCTTAATCCGTGCGATTTGAGCCAAATGAACCTGAACATGAGCGACGAAGGACTGAACAACATCCGTTAATGTGAGAATTTGGCCTTTGAAATTAACGCCTGTTTTCGCCCAATCCTCGGTGGATAGCCGCTTAAATAATAAATGGTTATACACTAATAACGCCTGAAAAACCGCTAAAATATCCGATGCCGAGCCTTCATTCGCTTTGGCGCTGCTGACCCATGGATCTTGGTCAAAAGCTGGCAGCTGTGCCGATGCGCCGGAAATAATCGCGCGGATTCGGAAAGACACGACGATGTTGTGATCGGCCAAATGGGAAAGAACCTCGGTCACGCTCCATTTCTCAGGTGCGGACTTCCATGTCAGTTGAGCTTCGCTAAGCCCCTGAATGGCTTCTTGCAGTTGATCATGTGTGTGCAAATAGGACGGTAAATCGGGGGTTGCTTGACTCATGGCGATACCTCCAGTGGAATGTCGGATGATAGCTCTTTCAACGCTTTTTCAGCTAAAACAGCAAAATAATTAGCGCTGATAGGCAAAGCTCGTTCGTCTAAATCGAAAGCCGGATGATGCCATTCTTGTGAACCCTCGGTGCCCATGAATACGAACACACCAGGAATTTTTTTCTGATAAAAAGCGAAGTCCTCGCCAGCCGGGGAGGGCGCAGGTGTAATGACTTCCAAACCCGCCTCAAGGGCTGCATCGGTTGCCAAAAGCGCTAATTCGCTGTCATTGAATACCGACGGAGGCCCTTTGACCCAGCGCACGACTGCTTTGGTGCCATAGGCGGCCGCAACGCCGTGTACGACTTGCTCAAACCGCTTGATAATCAGCGATCTTACGCTCTCTTCGAACGTGCGAAGCGTGCCGTCCAGTATCGCTTTGTCTGGAATAACGTTCCAGGCTGTACCGCTGTGAATGCGCGTTACACTGATGACCGCGCTTTGCAGGGAGCTAATGTTGCGGCTTACGATCGATTGCAGCGCAGTCACAATATGCGCTCCTGTCACAATCGGGTCAATGCCCGCTTCGGGAACCGCCGCATGGGTGCCAAGCCCTTCGACTTCGATGACAAAGCCATCTGCCGCCGCCATCAAAGGACCAGACTTGATCCCTATCGTTCCGACAGGAAGATCAGGCTTGTTATGCATGCCATAGATCGCCCGCACGCCATCGAGTGCACCGCTTTTGATGACTTGTTCAGCGCCTTGCGCTTTCTCCTCAGCGGGCTGGAACACGAATCTGATCGTTCCTTTCAGCTCACTCTCCCGCTCCTTGAGCAGAAACGCAGCTCCCAGGACCGCCGCCGTGTGGAAATCATGCCCGCATGCGTGCATCTTTCCCGCAACCAGCGAGGCGTAGGCAAAGCCTGTTTCCTCTTGAATCGGCAAAGCATCTATATCCGCGCGAATCGCGATGATCGGTCCTGGCTGTTTCCCGCCAACTTCAGCGATCAGTCCAGTTTTGAGCGGGAAGTTCGCAATGCGAATACCAGCTTCCGTGAGCCAAGCGCGAATGGCGGCTGTTGTCTGGATTTCCTCATGCGATAATTCAGGATTTTGATGCAAATGACGCCGAATATCGACTAGCTTCTGTGCAAATTCCGGCAGCGTCCGTTCCGAAGTTGATGTACTCATTTTCATTCCTCCTTCGAACCTAGACCAAGGTTTCTGAGAATGCCTCACTAAGCAGTTCGAATGAACGCAATCGCTTGGCGAAATCTTTGACAGATGTGGTTACGATGAATTCTTCGATGCCGTATTTCTGCTGGATCTCCAGCAATTTCTGACGCACCGTTTCTTTCGTTCCCTTCGTAATCTCAGCTTGCTTCTCCTCCACAGTGAACTTAGCTTGTGTTTGGCGGCCGTATTCCTCGGCTTGTTCAAGCGTACCCACCGTTAAGGTCTTGCCATTTTCCAAATGAATTTTCACATTTTTATATTCGCCAGCCAGTTCAATGGCTTCTTCTTCCGTATCTGCTACGATGAGAGAAAGCGCCAGAAGCAGTCTGGGTTGTGTGCCTTTTTCGAAATTAAAGTTCTGTTGATAAGCCTCGAATGCCGCTTCAGCGATCGCATGATCCCCGTTGATAAACTGTGCGAATACATACGGAAGGCCGGCCTCAGCTGCAGATTGCGCGCTTGCTGCGCTAGCTCCAAGGATATAGATATCCACAGGCACTGTAGGAATTGGCGAGACGCGAAGACCCTTCAGAGGGTGATCGTCATGCAATTTATTCTGCACGAACTGCTGCAGCTCGCCCAATTTATCCGCTAGGGAAGTAGCTTCCACAATACCTTGCTGCAAGGCTTTGGTAGAGCGAGGCAGTCCGCCCGGCGCGCGACCTACACCAAGATCAACCCGGCCCGGCGCCAGGGAAGCCAGCACATTGAAATTCTCAGCTACCTTGTAGGGGCTGTAATGCTGCAGCATGATACCGCCGGAGCCAACGCGGATGCGCTCTGTTTTGGCAAGCAGATGTGAAATCAACACTTCCGGTGATGACCCCGCTACCTGTTCAGAATCATGATGCTCCGATACCCAGAAACGCGTATAATCCAAAGCCTCCGCCTTCTGCGCAAGCTGGATAGTATGTTTGAAGGCATCAACGGCAGTCTCCCCAGGAAAAACAACGCTTTGGTCCAATATACTAAGTTTAATCCCCATGACCACTCACTCCATTCCGATTCGGTCGTTATATGTTATAGCTCCACTCAGGCGTAATTCGTTTCAAAAACTGTCTTGTGCGTTCTTCTTTGGCAGCACCGAAAATTTCCTGCGGCTTGCCTTCCTCGACGATCACGCCTTCATCCATAAACACGACATGATTGGAAACTTCACGAGCAAAGCCCATTTCATGCGTAACAACAATCATCGTGATGCCTTCCTTAGCGATTTTCTGAATAACATCCAGGACCTCGCCAACCAGTTCGGGATCAAGCGCGGAAGTTGGTTCGTCGAATAGAATGACCTCTGGATTCAGAGCCAGCGCACGCGCAATGCCCACCCGCTGCTGCTGACCGCCGGATAGTTGGCTAGGATAGGCGTCTAGCTTACTGCCCAGTCCTACTTTCTCCAACACCTTCACGCTGGTTTCCCGCGCTTTATCCTTGGGCTGCTTCTGAACGATAACGAGTCCTTCCATCACATTCTCGAGCACGGTTTTATGTTTGAACAGATTGTAGTGCTGGAAAACCATCGCTGTTTTTTGCCTAAGGGTATGAATATCCTGCTTGCTGGGGCGTTTGCAATTGACAGTGAAATCCCCGATGGTCACTTCGCCGTTATTCGGTTTCTCCAAATAGTTCATGCAGCGCAGAAGGGTTGTTTTGCCGGAACCGCTGGGACCAAGGATACAGACCACTTCCCCTTTTTTGACAGTCAGGTTAATCCCTTTCAAGACCTCATTTTTACCAAACGATTTGGTGATATTGGCCATTCGGATCATGATACGCCACCTCGGTTATACAGATTGATTCGCTTCTCCAGCAGACCTGTTGCTCTTTCGATCAAGAAGGTAATTCCCCAGAACAAGATGGCAGCGGCGATATAGGCTTCGAAAAATTTCCAGTTGGTTGTTGCGACAATTTGCGCTTTGGCATTAATTTCAACGACCGATACGGTAAAAGCTAATGTGGAACCATGCAGCATCCCGATCAGCGTATTGGATAGATTGGGTAAGCTGACAGCCAGCGCTTGCGGTAAAATAATGCGTCGAAGCGCCTGCGTCGTCGTCATCCCGATCGAATAAGCAGCTTCCATTTGCCCCCGATTAATGGATACGATCCCTGATCTCACCACTTCAGAGAGGTAGGCTCCTGCTGTAATGGAGAAGGAAAGAAAGGCGAAACCGATCATCGGAATGGATACCGAGCGGAAGCTCCAACCCATCGCAGCCGCGACGGCGTCAATAAGCATCGGCAGTCCGAAATAAATAAGCAGCAAATGCATCAGCATCGGTGTACCACGAACAAAAGTAACATAAGCCGTAGCTAGGTAATGGATAAAAGGCACTCGATATAGTCGGATTAAAGCTATCGCTGTTCCGATCAGAAATCCAAAAAAGACAGAAACAATAGTAATAATCAAAGTCGTCGGCAGGGCAGACAGCAATTGAACAAAGGCGGTCCAAATGAACGCAGGATCTAACTTCATGCTTGGAAGCCTCCTTTATCCGGTTGAGATGACCAGACGCCTTTGAACCAACGGCGCGATAGCGGCTGACGTTCTTCTGTCACCAACGGTTGTTCATGTGCAAGAAGTCGTTTCTCGATAGAAATAAACAGCTTCTCAAGACCGAAACAAATGATGAAATAAATAATCGATAAGGACACGTAAGTTTCAAAAAAGTGCTGCGTGGCAGCCCCCAATGTCTGAGCTTTGCCCATAAGCTCCATGGCGCCAAGCGAGAAAGCAAGCGATGTATCCTTAAGGTTGGCAATCAGTAAATTCGTAAAATTAGGAAGCGATATGGCCAGTGCCTGCGGAGCAATAATTCGGGTGAAGGCTTGGTACCCGGTCATTCCGACGGCATAAGCAGCCTCTACCTGGCCTTTGTCGACAGCTTTGACGGCTGCCCGGATCACCTCGGAGATATAAGCTCCGGAGTGAAGGGCAAACGTCAAGATGACGAACGTTAATACCGGCGCTTTGGAAACATCCACATGAATGGTCTTCAACATCTCCGGAAGCCCGTAGTAGATCAGGAATAGCTGGATCAGAATTGGCGTTCCTCGAAAGAAAGAGACGTAGATCTGTGACAACCGTTGCAGAACCGGCACTTTATACAGTCGCGGCAGGGCAATGAGAAGTCCAAAAATGATGCCGAGCAGCATGGAGCAAGCAACGATGAATAGAGTTATGTCGATGTAAGACAATAATTTGGGCAAGAAATTAAATACATAGGTGATATCGAATTGGTTGGCCATGACGGCGATCTCACCTTTCCTTTAATCGTTGTAGGCACATTTACTTGGAATCTTCTTTTTTCGTGAAATCTCCGCCCAACCACTGTGTGCTCAGCTTCGAAAGTGTCCCGTCAGCCTTGACAGCCTTCAGTGCAGCATCGATTTTATCGGCAAGTTCTTGGCCGTCTTTATCGTTTTTGCGGAACAAGAAACGAACTTCAGCCTCTTCGATAATAGGTCCGATTGTTTTCAGTTTGCTTTGGGGATCAACCAGCGGCAGCAAGAAATCTGCTCCTAGCGCGCCATCCGCACGTCCTGTTGTAAGTTGATTGACTAAATCGTTGGCAGCACCGCTTTGATACACAATTTTGATCGCATTGTCGTGTGCTTTATTGTAGTTTTCCAGCAGTGTCGCTTCCGCGCTCGTTGCTGTTGTCAAAGCTTTCTTGCCTTTCAAATCATCAATAGACTTCACTGTCGTGTTGTCCTTGGCTACAATTACTTTTGTTTTCCAGTATGCATAGGGCTCGTTATTGAACAGATATTTCTGCTCTCTTTCCTTGTTCTTCTCAATTTCATGAGCGACGAAATCGATTTTGTTCGTTTCGAGGCTGAGCAGCAAGTTCGCGAAATCCATCGTTTTAAATTCAAATTCATACTCTGGAAGACGTTTATCCAGTTCTTTCACAAGTTCAATATCATAACCGGTAAGTTTACCGTCTTTATCTAGGAAAGCTACGTTAGGAAACTGTGTGCCAGTCCCTACGATGATTTTTTTCGTTTTGACAGGTGCTGTTGTTGCAGCAGCGCTTGCAGTTGGAGCTTTGCTGCCTTCTGCAGCAGCTTTAGGGGATGCATCTGTTGCTGTGCTTTTGGAGCCGCAGCCTGCTACCACCAAGGCTAAAGTTAGTGTTGTCACAGCAAGTGTTGTCAATTGTTTCATCGTGAACCCCTCCATTGTATCTTCTGTTTAAATTTAATGTTAATAATTCCTACCTGTTAAGTGTGGATTATAGCTATGCCTTTAATTTATCATCAAGTGCAGCAACTGGATAATAGAGTTTTTCTATATGCATATTCAAAAGTCATATATGTTCTCGGATCGACTGAGCAATTCCCTTACACAAATCTAAGGCGCTATTGAAAAATATCGCGTTCTCTCCGTTCAGAGCGATCATATTCGTCTGTAAGGAAATGCCCGCGGTTTGCGGGAAATCGATTGGAAAGAGCTTCCCGTCCCTGACTTCCTGTTCCACGCATAGACTGGGCAGAAACGCGATGCCTGCGCCTTGCAGCACGAGCTTCTTGGCCGTTTCCAGATTATCTGTCTGAAATTCAATACTCGGCGGCTGCTTCATACTGGCGAATAACCGATGGATTCGCATCCAGTCCAGAGAACCACACTCGAAGAAAACCAGGGAATATTCGCCAATCTCTTCAAGCGAGACCTCTGCCTTCTGAGTAAAAGGATGGCCTGCATAGACATATAGACGAATAGGGTCATCATAGGCTTTGGCAGAGAGGAGATTCGGATGGCTGATATTACGAACAAAACCGAGATCCAGTTCGCGGTTCAGCACTCTGTTGATGATATCCTCAGAAGCCGCCGTGGAGAGCTTATAGTTAACGTCAGGATATTTGTGCTTGAGCTTCGGTATAATCGTTGGAATGATATAATTGGAAACGGACACGGTACACCCTACGCGCAGTTCGTTAGGCAGTGTTCTTTTTTGCTTCAACTGAATCTTGCTTTTCTGAAAGGTTTGCAAAAGTTGCTGGGCAAAGGGCAGAAATTTCTTCCCGTCATCCGTCAGAGAAGTCTGTTTGCCTACGCGATCAAAAAGTCGACAATCCAGCTCACGCTCCAGTGATTGTATTCGCGCTGTGACCGATGGCTGAGACAGATAGAGGACTTCCGCTGCCTTATTGAAGCTGCCATAATGAATCACATACACGAATGCTTCGATGTTCTCGATGTTCAACTTGAGCCCTCCAATCACTTAGCGAATGCTTAAATTTACAATTCCGATCTACTAACTTGGTATTAGGTTGTTCTTACTATAGATCATCTCCTAAAAGGTGTCAATACAAAAAATCAACCACTTTCCCTCCAGGGGGCAGCGGTTGATTTATCATTTCGTTTAGATGAAACGGATTCCGACTCTTAGTTTGTTGCAGCGGCTGCTGCAGTCGGTGCCGGTGCTGCGGCTCCCTTGCCCGCTTTGCCATCCGGACGTTTGTGGTCCGTGCCTTTTTGCTCTACTTGTTTTTTGATGCTGTCGGTCAAGCCATCTTTTATTTTGCTGATCAAGTCGTCTTCACTGATGCCTTTGGATGTGGCTACATCCACGAGGGATTTACCCGCTTCCAGCTCAGTTCTGAGCTCATCCTGCGTGATGCCAAGAATGGACGTTACTAACTCAGGGTTGCCAAAGAATCCACCAGGACCACCTGGGCCGCCGCGACCGCCAGGGCCTCCTCTGCCTTCTTGACCGCCCTCAGGACGCGTGCTTTCTACTTGCTTCGTCAAGCGCTCGGAAAGACCGGACAACTTCTTGTCAGCTTGCTCTTGTGTCAATTTGCCAGCGGTAACCTCTGCATTGATGGACGTTGTTTCTGCTGCAACCAACTTCGCCACGTAGTCGGCTTCTGACAGCCCCTTCTCCACCGCAAAAGCGGCCAGTGTTTTGCCTGATTTTACAGCATCCTGCACAACACTTTGCTCTACGCCAAGAATCGTAGCTGTTTGCGCAATCAAATTGCTGCCTTTGCCGCCGCGATCTCCGCCTGGGAACTGGCCTTGACCTCCACCATGGAATCCGCCGCCGCCGAAACCTTTGCCCTGGATCTGTTTCGTTAATTGATCCGATAGACCCGCGATAACCTTATCCGCTTGTTCTTGCGTGATTTTGCCTGCTGTCACTTGCTCTGCAATCGATGCCGTTTCAGCTGCGACCAACTTGGCCAGAAAGTCCGCTTCCGTTAGTCCTTTTTCCACTGCAAATGCGGCCAACGTTTTATCAGCTTTCAACGCTTCCTGAACAGCACTTTCTTCAACGCCCAGAATGGTCGCTGTTTCTTTCACCACATTGCTGCCATGGAAGCCGCCACGGTTTCCAAAATCACCACGACCTTTACCGCCGTGCGCTTCCTGCGTCGTTGTGCTATTTGTCGAACCTGTTGCCGTATCTGCAAATGCTTGATTATGTAGGGCGCCAACAAAACCAACTCCGAGTACGAAAGAAGCTACCAATGAACCTGTAAGAATTTTTCTGCCGATGTTTTTCATCATTTGTTTCCACCTTTTTCTTATATTTTTTGTTTGTTTCTTCCTTACAAAACCAAGTATAGCCCCCTTACCTGAATCCCATCTGAGTATAAACTGAGTGTTCGTTGAGAAGTTTCTGAGGGTTGGCTGAAAATGGAAGCATCTACTCTACACGTTCTCCTTACCATCTATCTCCCTTCGCCTTCAGGACCAATTGGGCTCAGAGGGATCGCAGATTCGCTATTTGGGCGGCAACCGCCCAAAATGGGGCTTCCGCGGATCCTAGTTCCCTCTGGGCTATGCGATGACACCGAGAGCAGCGTGAAAAGGAACTACGATCCGCTAATTGGCGGGGGCCGGGGTAAAAGCAGCAGGAAGGGGAACTGAGGTACGCTATGTAAGCGAAAGTTGCTGATTCCGACCGGGAAATGGTGAAATAGCGGATCGTAGTTCCCTTTGGCGTGGAATTAGGCGGTTTTCAGCTTTATAGCGGATCCTAGTTCCCTTTGGGTTATGCGATGTCACAGAGCGCAGTGTCAAAAGGAACCACGATCCGCTAATTGGCGGCAACCGGGGTAGAAGCAGCATGAAAGCTAAGGTACCGCGTTGAGCGCAAAACCAAAACTTGAAAACGGTTGCGGATTAGGAAAAGTGGACACCCGAGCAAGAAGGCGATCTCCATTAAAGCCAAGCTTGTCGGAATAGTCGTCAATTTCAAACACACGGTGAGGCGGTTGGAAGGGACTTCACTTTATCAGCGCGCTTGCAACAGCGCAAAAAAAAGCCTTATCCCCCAACGCGGGATAAGGCTTCTCTCACTTCCCTACAGGCAGCAGCACCTTGAATGTGCTGCCGACCCCTACCTCACTCTCCACCTCGATCATACCGCCGTGGAGTTCGACGATCGTCTGCGTGATCGACAGGCCCAGTCCGGCTCCGCCGCTGCGTCTGGCCCGCGAGGAATCGATGCGGTAGAAGCGATCGAACAAATGAGGGAGATGCTCCGGAGCAATTCCCGGCCCATTGTCTTGAATGGCGATCTCAACGACGCCTGCCTCCCTTGTCGCCAGAGAAAGCCTGAGCTGGCCTGTCTCCGGATGGGTGTGCTGAACGGCGTTGTGGAACAAGTTGAGCACAACCTGTTTGATTTTGTCCGGATCATACAGACAATGTGTCTGCGGCTCTAGCCGGAACGTAACCGTCCTGTCTCCTGCGAGTAGACGGAGTTGATGCTCCATTTCGCGCAGCAGCTCATCGAGCACGCCATCCGTCTTATGGAAAGACGGGGTACGATCCAAGCGCGCGAGCATGAGAAGATCCTCGACTAATTTATTGATGCGCACGGATTCGCCGTGCATGCTTTTCAGCGCTTTCAGCAGCTGCTCGGGCTGTTGATAAGCCCCGCGAAGCAGCACTTCCAGAAAGCCGTGAATCGAGGTGAGCGGCGTTCTCAATTCGTGCGAGGCATCGGCCGCGAAACGCCGCATCTGCTCTTTGGCTTCCTTTTCCGCCTCGAAAGAAAATTCCAGCCGCTCCAGCATGCTGTTGAAAGAAACAGCCAACTGATCAATTTCCACTTGTCCTTGATGCGCCGGAAAACGTTCATTCAGATTCCCGGCATCAATTTGCTTCACGGTATCGACCATATTGGAAAGCGGCACCAGCGTACGCCTCAACACGGGAAGGAAGCCCAGCAAGCCGAATATAAGCGCTAACAAAGAAAGGAAGATGAAGGTCACCAACTGCTGAGCCAGCACATCTTTCAGTGGTGCCGTGCTTGTGCTAGCTTGAATCATGCCCTGTATGCCGGCATTTCCCCTTGATCGCTCAGGTTCGCCGCCAATTTGATGAAAAACGACCAATTGCTCATTGCCATTGGCGTCATTGATAATCTTATAAGGCAGCTTCATCCTCTTGGCCATCATCGCTACATATTCCGACGGCGGAAGCTGCGGTGTAGGCTGCTCATTTTGTGTCGACATCAGCTTATAATTACCGCTTGCGTCAATCAAAGCAATCGACAATTCCGAGACGAAGATTCGCTGCGGGTCTCCCCCATTGTCGGCACGGTTATTATTGCGTTCTTGTTCTTGTTTCGGGAACGAAGGCGTTCCTATGGGGCCTTGAAAATCCCCGCCGCCGGAGCGCCACATATTCGGCGGAAGCGCCGCCAATTGATTGCGAATCGTCTCCGCTTTATTCTGATACATGAACTTCTGCATAACGACATATTGAAATACGCCAATGAGCAGAAGCAGGGCAGACATGACTAGCAATGATCGCGATAATAGCTGAAATTTCAAGGAACCCATCACGAAGAGGTCGGCAAACCTGCCTCGCCTTTTCATGTCAAATCCATCCGGTAACCGGCGCCGCGAATCGTGCGGATCAGCTTATGTTCCTTATCTCCCAGCTTGTCGCGCAAGGATCGGATATACACCTCGACAATATTTTCTTCGCCTCCGAAATCGTAACCCCAGACTTTATCCAGGATCATCGATTTGCTGAGCACAAGCCCGTGATTAATCGCCATAAATTTAAGCAATTCATATTCTGTTGGTGATAGCTCCAGCACTTTATCGTGCAAGCTGATTTCCTTCCGGCGGTCATCCATCCGCAGAGGTCCAATGACAACCTCGCCGAACAAGTTGGGAAAATGATTGCGAATCCGGGCATAAATCCGGGCAAGCAATTCCTCAAAGCTAAACGGTTTGACCATATAATCGTCCGCGCCCAGCGTAAGTCCCTTCACCCGATCATCCACTTCATCCTTGGCAGTCAACATGATGACGGCGACATTCTCCGTCTTCTTAATCATGCGGCATACTTCAAATCCGTCCATGCCCGGCATCATCACGTCCAAAATCGCAATATGCGGCTGAAATTTATTGCATGTCGTAATGGCTGATAGCCCATCGGATGCCGTCATCACTTCAAAGCCTTCATTCGTTAAACCTAATTCCAGAAATTCCAAGATATGTGGCTCGTCATCTACGAGTAATATTTTAATCCCTTTTAATTGGCGCATGGGGTGTATTCCTCCCGAATAAATTTCCTGCTTAAAGCTTTCTATACCCAGTATCCCATATCCTGCCTAAAAACAACCTGAGCAGTGGCTGAAAGGTTGCTGAAGATGGGCGATTTAAGATAACCTTAACGGAGTTTTCAGTATTTTTTCAGCTAACTATCAATTGAATCTCAGTTAACCCTCCTATAATAAGGCATAAGGACACGAAGAAAAGAGGAAACCTTATGGAGCCTATTACACCATCCTTTCATTCCTTTCAATTTCAAGCCATTGAATCCAATGTGGAACTTCTGCTCAGCTGCGAGGAGAAAGATTATGCCCCCATCAAGAAGCTGGCCACTGACTGGTTTCACCAAACGGAGAAACGTTTCAGCCGCATACTCGCTGATAGTGAAATCAGCCTATTAAATACGTTGGCCGGCGAAAACTGTATGGTATCCAACACGATGCTAGAGGTACTCTTCCTGGCTGAAATGTATCAAGCCGTCACGGATGGCAACTATAATCCACTCCTGCCTAATGAAACGAATGAAGCCTTCGCTGCATCAACGGCCGCGTTGGAATGGGAAGTCGATCCGTCTTTGAAATCCATTAAACTGCCTATACACTCCACCATCGACTTGCGTGGTATTGATAGAAGCTGGTCCATCAAACGGTTAGCCGAATATATTCGCAGGCATATGTCCCTGCAGCAAGGCCTGATCCTGGCTGGTGGGGACATGACGGTATGGGGACGCAACGAACAGAAGCTGGACCCGTGGATCATTGGCATCCAAAACCCTTGGCAAGCGAATGCCAAGCTGGGCGCTGTAGCCATGCCGGAAGGCTCCCTGTCTACTTACAACCAGTTTGAAGACCACCATGCAGCCCCTTCCGCAAGCGACGTCGTGCAGTGCACCGTTGCAGGCCAGGATCTTGTGGAGTGCCAAGTATGGGCACGGCTGCTTTGCAGGCTTGGGGTAGCCGAAGGCCTTGCGCTCATGGCTAAGCGCACTTCGGTTTGCGAAGCTGTTGTGGTTTCTGCGAATCAAGAGCTGCACTATTTTGGAAAGGAAATATCGCTCCGTCGCAGGTGGCTGGATATGCAAATTGACCATTTCCATTTCCATGACTTAGTCTCTTGATTTCAACTAATGTGGATAGATACACTTGAGGAGACGAGCTGCTATCTGCTCCCGAAGTACTTATCCACATTTATCCACACATTATCCACAATACATTTAGGATTTACCCACAAAATATGCAATTCCATCAACATGTTATCCACACCCTGTGCATGCTTTTGCTATAAGCAGGAACGTAGCATGAAAAACCTAGCCTGCGGCTAGGTCATCAAGTCCATGCACCTTCGCAAGTTCCTTACGAACTCAATACCCTTTATTCGGCCAAAATCGCTCATTCTGAAAATCTAATGAATGCCAGATGCGCTATTTCAAGCAATTGATCACCATTTCGCCAATAAAGTGGTCGATAACGCCAATCTAGTTCATTAAATCTCCAAAGCAACCATTTTCTCGTCGATAAGCATCCTACAGTTCATTAGATGCCACTCAAGACACAAAAAAAATGTCAAAAAAAACGACCCGACAAAGCTCCAAGAAGCCTAATGTCGAGTCGTTTTTATTTCGAACCGATAACCTAACCCGCGCACGGTTGTGAACTGGATGGCCTGTGAGAAAGCCGCAAGTTTGCTGCGCAATCTCTTGATATGCACATCAACGGTTCGCTCGCCTCCCTCATAATTGACCCCCCACACCTGCTCAATTAATTGACTTCTTGTCAGAATATGATTGGGATAACTGGCTAATGTAAACAGCAATTGAAATTCTTTAAGTGGAAGAAAGAGGCTCTGCCCCTGGACTTGAACTTCATGCATCGTTTTGTCAATCATGAACTCGCCGATGTGTATTTTGGTGCATGCCGCGACACGATTCCGCTTCAGCAGCGATCTCACCCGCATCACCAACTCCTCTGGATGAAAGGGCTTGGCCATATAATCATCAGCGCCGAGCTGAAATCCCTTCACGGCGTCTGTATAATCGCCGCCAGGGCCGATGAGCAGCATTGGCAGATCCGCTTCTTGCCGCAGCTGACGCGCGATTTGCCAGCCTCCCATTTGCGCAGCCGTGACATCCAGAATAATTAATTCAGTCTGTAATTGTTCAATAAGTAGTGGAACTTGCTGTGTGTCATCCGTACAAACAACCTCAAATCCTTCGCGCTGCAAGCTGTACCGGAGAGAATGTCGAGCGGTACCTTCGTCGTCCATGATGAGAATGCGAGCCATGCGAAATCCCCTTTCTACATGCAGTTAGTTTATAGGGATAGGCTGAATCCCATCTGAGCGAAGGCTGAAAATCAGTTGAACAGAAGCTGATGGTTTGCTGAAAACTGTTTACTGCAACTATTAGCGCAGGTCCATAGCAAAAAAAGCGAAAATACCTCAGGAAGCCTAACTTCCTAAAGCATTCTCGCCTCTCTCACCTCTGGTTAACCCTGTATGTCCAACAAGGAGGACGATTCGCTATCAAACCCGCTGCTTACGTTATATGTACGTTTCAATAATTCCTGCAATGCTGATGCCGTTACTGCCGTGGTCGTGCTTTGCGTGCTGTTTACGCTGTTTACGCTGTCGTCATCTTCGTCATCGTCTTCGTCATCTTCGCTCAACAGTTGAAGCAAAGCTTGAAGTGAATCTTTGGAGGAGGTCGCATCTGCTCCCTCAGCTCCGCCAGGGCCTCCAGGGCCGCCGGCCCCACCCGGACCACCCGGTGGTCTGCCTCCTGGAGGAGGTCCCATCGGACGCTTCCCGGCTTCCGCAGACGACGTTGTTGCGGTCGCCTCATCCTTCGTCGATCCATCCAAGGCATCACTCAACTCTGTGAGCAGCTTATCTAGATCCTCGTCTGAAATTGTCGAGCCGCTGGCAGCAGTCGCTGCAGAAGTTGACGTTGCATCCTCCACGCCTGTTGCAGCAGAATCTTCGGTACTTGTCGCTGAGTGTTTCAGCAAGGAAAACAACTGCTGCGCTTCTGGACTTAGCTGGATGGAATCGCTATCCGTTTTTTTGGTTTTCGAGCTGGTGACAGCGGCCGAGTCATTGTCCGCTGTGGAGCTTTGCGATACCTTAAGCGTATGCTGCTTGTACAAAGAATTCATACTGGTACTGGTAATATTCATCGCTGCTCATCCTCTCATTTCGTGAATTCACCTCATCATAGCTCGGGGAAATGAACACAAAATGAACGCTAATTGAATGTTTGCTGAAACCGACCTCCAGCATAGGAAGGAACGGGATCTGTCTCAGCCGGCACGATTTGGACCCTCGCATGCTCGGATGCCAGCTGCTCATATGCCTGCAGAAGCCCTTTCTTTCCCAGGGATGCGGCTTAATGAGGATTTCCGCATGCGGATTTAAGCTCAGTGCCATGCCAATCGCCTGATTGATAAGCGCAGCATATCGTATAGAGGTAGGCTGCAATAACAGAGGTTGTTTGCTCATTCGAGTTATCATCCATCAACAGCAGCTCAAAGTCCTCATGCGTCTGATTCAGGACACCTTGAATGGCCCCTCCCACAAACCCGGGTTTATTATAGCTTGTCATAATCACGGATAACGGTCGCTTAACAGGCCAAGCTGGCCTTGACTGACAATTTAAGATATTCATGCCCGAATCTTTTTGCTACAGAGATACTAGTCTGGATAGTTGGGTTTGCCTCCATTTAATGCTACAATTTGCAAAAAGGTATAAAGGAGTTTTGTATGATTTATGATGTAACCGTAATCGGCGGGGGTTCCGCTGGATTGATGGCCAGTATCGCAGCCAGCCGTGGCGGCGCCAAGGTTCTGCTTGTGGATAAAGGGGATAAACTCGGGCGTAAACTCGGGATTTCCGGTGGTGGCCGGTGCAATGTCACGAACAACAAAGACATGGATGAACTGATCAAGCATATTCCGGGCAATGGCCGCTTTCTATATAGTGCATTCACCCATTTTGGGAATAAGGACATTATTGATTTCTTTGAGAATCTTGGCATACCCCTGAAGGAAGAGGACAACGGCCGAATGTTTCCCGTGAGCGACAAGGCCAAGACTGTCGTCGACGCGCTCATCGGCCAAGTGCGCAAGCAAGGCGTTGAGATCCGGACGAACAGTCCGGTCAAGAAGGTCCTGTACCAGGACGGCAGCGTCCAAGGCGTCCTGCTTCAGTCCGGCGAAACGATGCACAGCCGCGCTGTCATCATCGCATCCGGCGGATGCTCGGTCCCGCACACCGGCTCCACGGGAGACGGTTACGCCTGGGCCGAGGCTGGTGGGCACACCATCACGCCGCTGTTCCCGACCGAGGTGCCGTTAACCTCGAAAGAGGCCTTTATCCGCAGCCGCGAGCTGCAGGGGCTGTCGCTGCGGGATGTGAGCCTGTCCGTGTGGAACGCCAAAGGCAAGTCCATAATTTCCCATCGAGGGGACATGCTGTTCACCCACTTCGGCCTGTCCGGTCCTATTGCGCTGCGCTGCAGCCAGTTCGTCGTCAAAGAGCTCAACAAATCGGAGCGCAAAGAAGTCCTCCTTACCGTGGATCTCTTTCCGGATCAAAGCACGGACGACGTGTATAACCACAGCATGGCTCTTGCCAAGGCCGATGCCAAAAAGGCAATCAAGAATGTGCTCAAAAGCCTTCTATCCGAGCGTCTGGTCCCAATTTTGCTGGATAAATCCGGCCTCGACGAGCAATTAACTTACGACAACATCCCTAAACAGAAATGGCTGGAGCTCTGCAAGCTCATGAAAGCCTTCCCCGTCATCATCAAAGGGACACTTTCGCTGGAAGAAGCTTTCGTCACAGGCGGCGGCGTCCAACTGAAAGAAATCGATCCGAGCACCCTGCAATCCAAGCTCGTGAACGGGCTGTATTTCTGTGGTGAGATTCTAGATATCCATGGATATACGGGCGGTTATAACATTACCGCGGCTTTCTCTACAGGGTTTATGGCTGGTAAACATGCTGCTGATTTCTCGCTGAACAGCCATTTTCTCCAAAATTAGCGGGAGGCATTCCTGTTAGACATCAGACAAATAAAGAGGGTGCTCTTTCGGTTTTTCAACCGAGAGAGCACCCTCTTTATTACCACTTAAGCTGTAGCCAGCTCAAGATCATCTTCCTCGTCGCGGTCAAATGCGGCGCGATCGAATTCACCTTCGGATTCTGCCACAAGCAGAGCCGTTACGGTTGTTCCTGTTGCGTTAACAGCTGTACGACCCATGTCGATCAGCGCCTCAACGCCAAGCACAAGACCCATACCTTCCAGCGGCAAGCCTAATGCTGTAAGCACGACAGTCGTCGAGATTGCAGCAGGACCTGGGACACCAGCCACACCGATGGAAGAAATCACGCTTACTAGAATAAGCAAGGCATATTCAGACACGCTAAGCGGTAAATTGTAAACCTTCGCGACGAATATCGCTACAACTGCCGGCCATACACCGCCACAGCCATTGAAGTTCATCGTTGCGCCAAGCGGGGCAACGAAGCTTGCAATACGGGGAGATACGCGCAGACGTTTCGTGATGACTTCCAAGTTCACAGGCAATGTTGCATAGCTGCTGCGTGTTGTAAAGGCAACTGCGATTGTCGGATAGGCCTTTCTGAAGAACTTGATTGGATTAACCTTGGCCACAAGAAGAACCAACCCGCCGAAGATCAACACGAAGTGAATGATCAAGGCTACGTAAGACGTAAGGATGATTTTAGCCAGAGGAGCAAGTGTATCCAGACCATATTTAGCCGCCATAGCCGCGATTAATGCGTAAACACCATAAGGTGTAAGACGGATTACGTACTTAACTACTTGATGAATAACAGCCGTAGCTGATGTGATAAACGCTTTAATAGGCGCTACCGTTTCTGGCTTTTTGGAACCTACATGCACGATAGCCACTGCTACGAAAATCGCGAAAATCAAAACAGGCACAACTTTCCCCGTGGCCATATCGTTAATCGGATTGGATGGTACCAGATCGAGAATAACCTGTGAGAACGTAGGAATTTCTCTTGCTTTGAAATCTTTCGGTACCGCTTGTGCAATGCCGTTACCGGGGTCAAATGCCAGAGCAACCAACAGCCCGATTAATGCGGCAATCCCTGTTGTGAGCAAGAACCAACCAATCGTTTTGAGTCCCAACTTGCGAAGCTGACCCAGACTTGAGAGCGATGAAATACTGTTAATAACAAGAATGAGGACTAGAGGCATAACCAGCATTTTGTATGCGAAAAGCCGTCCCTTCCCTCAGCAAGCCATCCCTTAGAATTGCGGGCCAATGCTGGGAAAATGAGACAAGGCACTTGAGGAGTCAGTGCTGATAAAAGTTACGTTTTCTGTGGTATCTACAATAATAAGGCAGGGTTCTAGGGAGAGCCACAGATTATGATTCGACCAGTTGCATGGTTTGATTTTGCCAATCGGGTTTGAATATTCGTTGTTTCTTGCTTCACTTCCAGCGGATTGACCCGGCTCGATCACTAAATGATCGTCCATAACTTTGTAATAAAGATCCGCTTTTTGGCGAAAACCGCGCCAAAGGGTGCTTCCGCGGAACTCTGTCCCTCTATTTCGCTGTTTCGACTCCGCCAGGTGGCACCAAACCATAACAGGCCGCCCCACAACGTGGGCGGCCTCCGAAAGCCTCCTGCTGCACGCAGGGAGGCCACTGCACTACGTTAGCGCTGTCGAGCCGCGCCAACCTTCAACTTCCGCCGCCGCCTCGTAGCCGAGGCAGCCAGCGGGCTGCGCCAGCCCCATTTCATATCCGGATGCCCGGACTGAAATGGTTGTAGTCGTCGGAGGACGGGTCGAACGCCGCCTCTTCCTCACTTGGCACCGCGTCGCTATCCAGCGGTACCTGCGCCTGTGCGTAGCTGTCAGGCCAATCCTCATTCACGGTGTGAGCCGGGATGCGGATTGAGCCCTCCAGATCGTACGCCATGGCGAACGTCGCCTGCTCTGCCTGCGCCTGCTGCCGCTCCGCGAGCCGACCACCGTGCGATTGCGCGATTTCTAGCGCAGACGTGATTTCCTGATCGTCCAGATGGATATGCAGGGTAGCCCGCTCTCCATCAAGCAGCTCCGGCTTGTAGCCGAGCTCTTCCAGTGTATCCAGCGCAAGCAGCGCATCACGTTCTTTATCAAATTCAAAAAAAATAGGAACAAAGTTATTCATCGCCCAGCATCCTTTCTTCCTCCGTAGGGAAAGTCTGCCATTAGCTTTTGCAAAATGTTCCTAGCCTATTCGTGATCTATGCCCCTCTTATTCCTGCCTGCACGATCTTGAGCAGCTCTTCATGATATTCCTCTACAGCAGCTACTACATATCTGCCTTCTCCAACGTGAATCCCCTCCGCTGGTTCGCAGTGAGCGCTTCCCCCGCCACCCAGCAGCGAGATGGGATGACCTGAGAAATCCGTCACTTTCACGCCGGCCTCTTGCGCCAGCAGCATGCCTGCGTACAGATCCTCACCTTCAGAATTGTACAGCACAATGCCGTGCAAATCTCCGCGCGCCAGCATCGCCCAAGTCAGCGATGGGGCCCACATGCGCAGCACTCTTTTCAGCGAATGTTCCAGATGATGTCTGAGCCCTAACGCTGTAGCGTCATTCTTCCCCACCCCATGACCCTGAATCCAAGAGATGGTCGATTTGGCAAGGGCACCTTGCGGCTTCGCTTCTAATTGAATCCCTTCCTGCCAGGCGCCTTCCTTATGGGAGGCTACGTAACTAAGCCCCATCACGGAATCATGGACGACCCCTAGCACAATCAGTCCTTGGTAGCTCAGTGAAATAGAAACACCATAAAGAGGGATCCCCAGAGCAAAATTATTCGTTCCATCCAGCGGATCTACATGCCATACCCAATCGCTCGCAACCCCGCCTTCGCCTGCTTCTTCACTATAAATACGATGACTGGGAAAGGCAGCCAAAATCTCGTCTACAATTAAACGATCTGCCTGAATATCTACTTCCGTAACCAAATCACCCCGCTCGTCCTTGTGCACGGCGTTCATTGTACTTCCGAAGCGCTCTTTGGCAAGTGCGCCTGCTTTCCGAGCAGCCTCTCGTGCAACTTCTTTGGCTAAAGTCTTCTCATTCCGTTCCAATTGCTCAGCCCCTTTGTGCCATCTAGTACTCCACTCTCTCATATTACCATATGTTTCCTACGAAAGTTGTTGGTTAAGAGGACGGTTAGATTGACAAGCTGCCTATTCATAAGTGATAATATAGCAAAATCTTACGCGACATAAGCTGTCGAAAGGGGCAATACGAGCATGGGTAAGCAACATCAACACAAGATATTGGATTGTACGATTCGGGACGGCGGTTTGGTAAACGATTGGGATTTTAGCGTGGAATTTGTCCAAGACATGTATCGCGGGTTAAGTGCAGCCGGCGTAGAATATATGGAAATTGGTTACAAAAACTCGGAAAAATTGCTGAAAGGCGGAGCTTCCGGTCCGTGGAGATTCTTAAATGAAAACTTCTTGCGTGATGTCATTACCAAAAAAACGGATACGAAACTATCTGCTCTCGTAGATATCGGCCGTGTTGATGAGAAGGACATTCTGCCTCGTGAAGACAGCTTGCTTGACCTGATCCGCGTTGCTTGTTACATCAAAGATGTAGATAAAGGCCTTGAGCTTGTCCAAAAATTCAATGACATGGGCTACGAAACGTCCTTGAACATCATGGCGCTTTCGCACGTAATGGAAAACGAGCTTGTTGAAGCTTTCGAAGAAATTAACAAAAGTCCAGTTGACGTTGTCTACATCGTAGATTCTTACGGCAGCATGGATCACAAAGATATCGATTACTTGGTTACGAAGTTCCAACGTTTGCTGCCAGAGAAAGAGCTTGGCTTGCATATGCACAACAATATGCAGCTTGCTTTCGCTAACACGATTGCCGGCGCTGCCAAAGGCGTATCCTTCCTTGACTCCTCCGTATACGGAATGGGCCGTGCTGCTGGAAACTGTACGACTGAGCTGCTGCTCAGCTACCTCAAAGGCGCACGTTACGACATTCGTCCAGTTCTTGAAATTATCGAGAAACATATGATTACGATGCGTCAAAAATGGGATTGGGGCTACCTCATTCCTTACATGATCGTTGGTGCGCTTGATGAGCATCCACGTACGGCAATGGCGTTATTGAATTCCAACGAAAGAAATAACTTTGTAGATTTCTACGATCGTTTGACTTCCGTGGAAACAGCTCCTGCTATTCACAAAGACTAAGCCTTTCCTTATTTGCACATTAAAACCCCTTGCGGTCCACACGACGTGGATTCGCAAGGGGTTTTCTGTTATTTAAGCAATTTAGCTGAAACCACATAATCCTCGGCATACGCCCGATCAATGAGAAAGATGAACTCCTCTTCGTCCCGTCGGGACACGTTTCTTTTGCGAAACACCTCGATATATTCACTTTCAATAAGCTCTGTACAGTCTTCATCGGCATAAATCAATCCATCCTCCAAGCGCTTAAGCGCTTCGACCATCACCTCACGCGACTTGAGACTACCTTGAATTTCAACATAGACCTTACCGGTAGCATCATGATCTTGGAGGATAATGGCTACCTTTTGATTCGCTTTAATACGCACCTTCTTTTTCGGAGATATACTCATTTGTCCTACTCCTTCATTTTATCTTCTTTGTTTTATTTTATGTCGCTAAGGACGAACGCGGACTAGGCATATGAACGCTACCTGTTATTTAGGAGAAAAATACATAGGTGATCTTAGGCAAGGAAGGATATTTCTGCTCCGTTCTGAAAATAGTATGGTAAAACAGCACGCCAGGAGTGACATCTACCCACTATGAGCCGCATATTGCTGATTGAAGATGAAGAACGCATCGCCCGTGTCCTCCAACTGGAACTGGAGCATGAAGGATATGAAGTCCACACGAGATCGGATGGACGTTCCGGCCTGACTGCGGCATTGAATGAATCTGATTGGGAACTTATCCTGCTCGACGTCATGCTGCCAGAGCTCAGCGGCTTGGAAGTTCTGCGCCGCATCCGGCAAGTGAATCCAACGCTGCCGATCATTCTGTTAACGGCGCGCGACGCCGTGCCTGATCGCGTAAGCGGTCTGGATCAAGGGGCGAATGACTATGTGACGAAGCCTTTCGCCACCATTGAGCTGCTGGCGCGTATCCGCAGCTTGCTTAGACAGCGAAGCCTGCAGGATCAACCGCCGGAACAGCCCCATTTGTTGAAAGTAGATGACCTGACCATGGATTTAAAAAGTCGGGCTGTCGCCCGCGAGGGTGTGCCGATTGAGCTGACGCCAACGGAGTTTGATCTTCTGCGCTTTTTGATTCAACATCAAGACGAAGTGATGACGCGGGAGCAAATCATTTCGGAGGTATGGGGCTATGATTTCGTAGGGGATACGAATGTCGTGGATGTCTATATCCGTTATCTGCGGCAGAAGGTGGACAAGTCCTTCTCCTCCAAGCTGATTCAGACGATACGAGGCGTTGGGTATTTGCTGCGATACGAGCCTTCCGCCACAGACAAAGATGCCGATGACAGCACTGGTGCCTCTCTCCCCAAAGACGAGCCCAAACCCTCATGAGCCTGAAACTGAAAATCACATTGTGGGTTAGCGCGGGACTTATGCTGATCCTCTTCTTCAGCTTTACATTCGTTTACTACATGTTCATCCGGGTTACCACCAAGGGCGAGCTAGATTTGTTAAAAGAGAAAGCACAAACGCTGCTGCTCAAAGATTTGCCCAACCACCCGGAGTATTGGCAAGACAATTCCCAAATGGATGAACTGCTGATTCCCCAAGAAGTGCTGAGATACATTGCTCCAGACTCTAAAGTCATTCATGAAATTTATTCGGATACGAAGCTGTTGCGCTATGCAGGAGGTTATGTCAACAAAGAAACGGTCACCCTAAAGACGGATACCGATGGGATTTTCATCTTTATCAGGATGCCGGTTTACAAAGAAGGGCATCAGGTCGCCACTTTAGAAATTGGACGAAGCTTGCGAAGGCTGGGCGAGTACTCGAATATGCTCATCTCTATTCTACTTTTAACGTCCACAGGGGCATTGATTCTAGCTCTTGTTGGCGGCTATTTCTATACGAATGTGCTTTTTCGCCCGCTTCAGCAGCTTGTCAGCACGATGCAGAACATCGAGAAAAGCGGCTCCTTCCGGCACATCGATTTGCCAGCCAAGAGGCCCAATGACGAATTGACGATGCTTGGCGCTACGTTCAACAGAATGATTGACCGCTTGAAAGATATGTTTCAGAAGCAGGAGCAATTCCTTGCTGACGCTTCTCACGAACTGCGCACGCCATTAACCATTATCGAAAGCTATGCCAGCTTGCTGCGCAGATGGGCGCTGCAAGATGATAAGCTGCGGGAGGAAGCGCTGGAAGCCATTATCTCTGAGTCCGCACAACTGAAACAGCTCACACAGAACCTCCTCTCTCTG
Source organism: Paenibacillus marchantiophytorum (assembly GCF_014640555.1). GTDB lineage: Bacteria > Bacillota > Bacilli > Paenibacillales > NBRC-103111 > Paenibacillus_E > Paenibacillus_E marchantiophytorum. Next base: position 32,589 of record NZ_BMHE01000012.1, read on the forward strand.
ACAGATACCGAACGAGAAAACTGTGAACAAGGCCTTTCCTTCGATCTCCTGCCGATCGCGAGAAACACCGCGGCAGCGCTGCAAATGACTTCTGGCCGTGAGATTCGTGTAGCATGCCCTGCGGATCTGAATGAGCTTGCGATGACGGGAGATCCGTATAAAATCAAGCAATTGCTCGTCATTTTCATCGACAATGCCCTCAAATACAGTCAGGAGCAGGTTGAGCTGACTATCCGCTTGATGGAGAACCAGTGGGTCGAAATCAAGGTGATCGATCATGGCATTGGCATTGCAGAAAACGAGTTGCCTCATCTGTTTGATCGCTTTTATCGAACCGACAAGGCAAGAAATCGCAAACAAGGCGGTGTTGGGCTCGGACTTGCCATCGCCCAGCATATTGTCCAGAAGCATGGCGGTCATGTTGAGCTTCAAAGCCGCTTGGGCGAAGGGACTACAGCCATTATTCAGCTGCCGAAGACTTGTCAATAGAAAGATTATAATGGGATTATCATCATTTTCTCAGAATCCCTGCCAATACCTGTGACAGCAAGGAAGCGAAGGTTGCAAGGTAAATATTAGGCGGTTTTTCATCTGCTATACTTGGGCTCAAGAACGACAAGACATCCCAAGGAGGCAACCCAGATGAAAAACCAACCAACATGGTACAAGAAATTAGTCATAACGGCTTTAACCGTTTCTATAGGACTCTCGGCAGGAATTGTAGGTGCTCCTCATCAAGCTGATGCAGCAACCGCTTCAATTACGGCAGCTTCTCGTGCAAGTCAGGTCATTTCCATCGGTAAAAACTACTTAGGACGACCTTATCAGTTCGGAGCCCAAGCAGGTCAAACCCGAACATTTGACTGCTCATCCTTCACACAATATGTATATAATCGGATTGGCGTGGACTTGCCTAGGAATTCCAAGCAGCAGTCCCATGCAGGCAGCTATGTGTCCAGAAGCAACCTGCGCACTGGCGATCTCGTGTTCTTCTCCATTCCAGGCAAGCCTGGCGTCATTAACCATGTCGCGATCTACATGGGCGGCGGCAACTTGCTGCACACGTATGGCGCGGGTGGCGTACGCATCACGAATATCAACAGTGGGACTTGGTCTTCCCGTTACATGACGGCACGCCGCGTGTTATAAATTCCCCCAACTAAGAGCCCCACAACCTAAGACAACAGCAAGAATGCATATAAAAAATCCAGTGCCGCAGCAGCGGGTACTGGATTTTTTATGCTGACCAGCATGGCAGCCTCTGTACACTTATGTCCAAGAGTCTGCAGCTATCTGCAACGCGCGATTCCACCTGACTGCATCCCAAGCTACTGTTCTCGCCCGCGGAACTACTCACCATGCTGACAATGCGCTATTACACCTGACTACTTCTCCGACTCCTAATCCTGCCCACCGCACCATGCACCTCACAACCACTCACTCTGCGGCACCATGCACTAAAAACTAGCTAGTGTTTCTACTTCATTGGATTAATCCAATGAAATGGGCCCGAAAGAGATTGAAATCAACCTTTGATTGGATTAATCCAATGGAATTAGCCCGGAAGAGATTGAAATCAACCTTTGACTGGATTAATCCAATGGTTTGGCTTGGAATCGCCCAGAAAGGGCTGATTTTGAGATTTTCATTGGAAATATCCAATGTAAGTGAGTTTTCAACCCGGAAATTGTGCATTTCATTGGATTTATCCAATGGATCACAAAAAACAACCGCAAAATCCCTCCGTTGTGAAACCGATAAAGCAAAAGCAGCCCGCCCTCCGATGAGGAACGAACTGCTTTTTTTCTAATATCTAATATACGCTTCAACATAACTTTCTTTCAAACCTCGCTTACGCACCTTAATCTGCAGCAGACGCTGTTTGTAGCTCACTCTGGCCGTTCTTGGGAGCACAAGAGTGGGAAGTTTAAGAATTCGACTTTTGTCGCTTAGAAAGCCCGTCAGCTTGATTTGATTGGATTTGACGAACACCTGAAGCGCTCTTGGATCTTCCTCTTTGGCAATTTTCACCTTAATAATGACGTGCTCGTGCGTCTCAAAGATTTCCGTACCCGCCGGATGATGCGAGGAAAGGCTCGCTTCTTCGCCTGGCATCGCTTTTTTCAGCATGTCCTGTACATATCCCTCAACCCACGTCATATTATCTAGAAAGGTCTGCCCTTTTTCACCGAAAGGCAGCTTTTGTCCAAGGAACTTTTCGACCTGTTCCCACTTCAGCCAAGGATGGCGATTAAACCCGCTCAAGCCCATCACCTCGTTTTCTCTTGCAGTATATGTGCCTATGTCTGGAAATGACACCCTAAGGAAAATCAGGGCACCTCTAGGCGAATATCCTCATATACTTTAAAGAGTGATAAGCCTGAAGCGAGGGAGATCGACTATGCCATCTATCGTTGGGAATGTCAAAATTATTAGTGTGGGACCGAGCTCCGTCGTCCACTTCGGCGATTCCTTCATCATTGCACCCACCAGTTCCTCCAAAACTTTTGCAGGAGCAGGCTCATTTAATACCGGTGACTTCCCACGCATCTATAATGCATATAGCAACACCATAACGAACGACTCCGACTTTATCGAAGCCAACGCAAGTGGCATTGTCATCTAGCACAAGTGCCATGCAAGCTTGTACGACGCATTGGCTCAGGTCGACGGTTAACTACTAATTCCCAATCGAGTGAGGTGTTCATTTCCTATGAACTGGTACATCCATCAAACCATCATGATTCAACATTTAAAGGTGAGCTCTGTGTCCAATTCCTCGGTGTTGCAGATTGGTACGGCTGGATCGATCCGTTCCTTGTCCAATTTATATAACACAGGCGGTTATGTTGAACCAACACCAGAACTGGGCACATCCGCAACGAATCCAGTGTCTCTCGTCCCCTTGCCAGCCCCAACTTGATCCCCAAGTATCTAGGACCAGCAGGATTTAGGAAGGAGGTGCCTTTCATACATGCATAACTCTATTACTTGGCAGCAATGGGCCCAGCAGCTCTCCGCCTATATTGAAATGCAGAAACAACGCATAGATAAGCTCGAACAAAACGTCAAAAAACTGCAAGACGATCTCACCGCGCTGAAAGATCAAAAACGTGTCCACATCGATAAAATCGAATATAATTTCGATCAGCTTAAGGTTGAAAAACTGGACGGCACCCTAACCATCGGCATCAGTCCAAGCGCACTGGACAATATCGATGACTTCACCGTCAATGGTTCTCAGATGGGAAAAAACGACGGCATGGGTTCCGACCAGAATGCCTTTGGTTCTGGATATATGCAGGGACAGGGACAGGGGCCGGGGCCGGGTATAGGACCGATGCAGGGGCAAGGCCAGGGAACGGATAAAGGAGTAAATCGGGGACACAGACAGGCATCGCCGCAAGAGGATGCTTATGGCATGCAGCGGGAAATATCGAGCGGACTTGAACAATACTTGCAGCATGGGGTTCAGGCCGATATGAACAACTTGGAAAATAAGTATCGCTATATCCTGGACGAAGATTACAAAAACCTCATTATCGAGGATATTCGCAAACAATTGGACACTCGAGTCCAGCACTATATCAACCAATACCGCAGCGTGGGATTCAGTGAACCTATGGAGGCTGTTACGACCAGCATCATGGACCGCACCAAACAAGACATAGTCAGTGCCATAGAGAGCTACATATCCAGTTTACCGAGGAAAGAGGGTTAAAGTTATGCTGAATTTGAATGTCGAAAATAAACAGCTTTTCGTGGGCGATGTGCGCATCATTGGGGTATCCAGTTCTTCCATCTTCCTGATTGGCGATACCGAGGTCATTTCCTTGTCCTCCATGTTCGACACACCACCGGAATCCGTCATTATCTCCCCCTTCGTCCCGCTTCCAGCGGAGAGCTAACCATGGTTAGACTATCCATCGTTGGCTGGCTGGATATCTACGGCATATCCTCTAGCAGCACCCTGCATGTCGGAGATAATATCAACACGCTGCTCCAAAGCCGGGTTTTTGCCGTGCAGCGCCAAATCCCTTATTTCAATGGGAATGAAGGCAGCTTCGCGGCTTATCCTTTTTATCAAAGACCCTTCCCGATCCCGCAGCCGCCAGAGCCATTCACAATGTGTGTGGATAACTTAGGCTCTTTCATTCGTGTTGGGGGCGTACGCATCCTGGGGATTTCTTCAACCTCCCTGTTCCAGATCGGCAGCAACCGCATCACCAGCGCAGAAACCCGCATCAAAAACATCCGCCAATTCGTCACCGACAAACCAGGTCCGCAAGAACAGACAACCTTCGTCAAAACAGACAACGATTGACGGTATGGACACGCGACAGCCGCAGCAAGCGCGAAAAAGCCTTCAATCCCCGCACAGCAGCGCGTGGGATTGAAGGCTTCGCTCATTTCGCGAGCAGCGGCTGGGCGCGGCTGAGCAGCGCCGCCATCTCCCCGCGCGTCAGCGACGCGCTCGGGCGAAACGTGCCGTTCGCGTAGCCGTCGACCAGGCCATTGCTGCTCATCGCAGCAATGGCCCCCGCCGACCAGCTGCCAGCCGGCACGTCAGCGAACACCTGCGCAGCGGCTCCGCCGCCGGCCTGCGAGGTCAAGCCCAAAGCGCGGGAGAGCAGCACACTCATCTGCTCCCGCGTTATGATCTGATCCGGCGCAAAGCGATCGTCGCTGATCCCTTGGATCAGCCCGCTCAACTTCGCAAGCCGAATCGACTGCCACGCCCAGTGGGTGGCAGGCACATCACGGAACGAGGCGCTGCCTGCAGCCGCCTCGCCGGTTAAGCCCAGCGCGCGCACGATGATCGTCGCGGCTTCAGCCCGCGTGAGCGCCGCGTCCGGCGCGAACCGGTCGGCGGCTACGCCAAGCATCCAACCAAGGTTCGCCGCGGCAAGCACATCATCTTGTGCCCAATGCTTCTGCACGTCGGTGAAGTAAAATCCATCCGACCAAAGGCTGTAATAATCCCAGGTATCGGAAGTTTCCTGATTCAGACTCCAGCTACCGGTCCCCTTGAGATGGTATTTGCTAACCAGCTTGAGCTTCTCCTTCAAGGACTGTTCGTTCTCATACCATACCGTGTAATCGCCAGGGCCCAGCTTATTGCCATACGCGCTGGTTGCTGCGTCTGTCGCAGAGATTGAGAATGTAGCCACAGGCGATTGGCTTGCTGCATCATATCGCACAGTTCCTTTATATGTGTCCAGGAGATTCTTTATCATTTGTGAGGAAATACCCGCGCCATTCGCTGCGGGGTCTTGATTCCAGTACCTTCCGTAGAATGGCAGACCCAGCACAATTTTATCGGCAGGGGCCATCTTAATTGCATATTGAATCGATTTTTCGACAAAGGGCAAGCTAGCTACAGGACCCGGTGTCGTATCGCCGGGATAGCTTTCATCATAAGCCATCACCATCAAATAATCGCTAACGGCAGCCAATGCCGTATAATCATATAAAGCAATCCAGCTTGTCGTTGCGCCTGTTGGATTCGCGGCTACAGCCACCGAAACCTCAGCTGAACTCGGGAGCTTTGCTCGCAGCATTTTAACCAAATCTGTATATTGATCCCGGTATTCCGCTCCAACATTCTCGATGTCCATATTAATGCCATCCAGTTGATTCGTTGTGATGAATTGAACAATTTGATTCACCAAAGTTTCGCGGTTAACAATGGCTTTCTCCCCAAGCACCTGATCAAAATCATTGCTCAAAAAAGGAACAACCCGCTTCCCTCTTTGGTGCATATCCGTAACGAAAGTCGCTTGGAAAGAATCATCGATTTGCAAACTGCCGTCTGTTTGGATATGGAAATAGCTCGGCGAAACGACATCAAGTGTTTGACCGCTTTTATCCACCTGAGACGTATACGAATTGGGTGCCCCAAAGTAAAGATAAGACATAGCAAACGCGCCTTGCGCCGAACTTGTCTGGGCCTGTGTCACAGGAGCTTCAGTCGTCGTAGCCATCGCTACCAATCCCGAAGTTGCCAGAGCAACCACGATTTTGCGCCATAATTTTCTGGATTTCCTCATCCACATCCCTCTTTTCCTATCCTATTTCGCTCCTTCTATCATCATGGAAATTCGCGAAATGCGCTAGGAGTAAATATTGGTGAACGCAAAAAAACCGCTAGCAGCAAGCGTTTAGCTCTCTGCTTAACGGTTCTTTGAGATCGTCACTTAGCCATTACGGGCTATGATAAAATTGATAGTGATTGCGACCTTTTCCTTTTACTTGATACAGCGCAATGTCAACTTCCTTCATCATTTTGGCTGAATCTGTGATTCCCTTATGGTACAAAGTAATTCCCATGCTCACTGTTGCTGTAAAATACTGATCGAGAACTTCCCAAGGTTGATCCACGCATTGAACGATCCGCTGAGCTATACTTTCTACATGCTCTTCACAATCTACAGCCGGCAGCAAAATGGTAAACTCATCGCCTCCCATACGGGCAAACATATCAACCTCACGAAGACATCCTTGAATTCGCTGAGCGAACGTCTGCAAGAAGGCATCCCCGACATCGTGCCCCATCGTATCGTTAATAGTCTTAAAATCATCGATATCCAAATATAAAAGAGCAAACGACCGATTCGTCCTTTTCACTTCGGCAATCATTTGCTGCAGATGATCTTTGAATAACCGCCGATTAGGCAAGCCTGTCAGCGTATCGTGGAAAGCCATCGCGACAAGTCGGCTCTCCTGTTTCTTGCGGAGCGTTATATCATTAAGTACGAATGAAATTTCAGCCCACTCACCCGTCTCGTTCCTAATCGGAATTGCCTGGCAGTCTAACCAAATATCGGTTTGCTTGGCACTTTTGGCCCGGAATTCGAGCTTATTGCTGCTGCTGGATTGCAAGGTTCTAATAAACATTTTATATAAATCCATACGGTATTCCGAATCGATAAAATCTACAACTTGTCCAAAATCCTGAGGAATAAATCCGATCACCTGCGTAAAACTCTTCGATGCATAAGTCAAATTCCCATGAATGTCGAATGTGCAAAAAAGGTCCCACGCTTGCTCGATGAATTGACGTACACAAGCATCTTTCTGAAACCATGGAAGTGCAGCAAGATCCAAATCAGCCTTATGACTCATGACTTTCGTCGCCCCCTCTTATGATTCTACATAGAGACTCTGGTAGCGTAGCACGAGAACATAAATTTTCCATAAAGATCAGCTAAATTTTTCGTCAAAAAAAGTAAAATATTAGATCTTTATGTAATAAAAGAAAAATAATCGGGTTTTTTATATAGGCCATAATACCTATTAATAGTCATAAACCGTATCATACCTCACGTTTTTACAATAAAAGGATAGAAATTTTTGGGAGAATCGTTCTATAATAAAAGTAACCAGGGGGAATGGGAACACCATTTCCCCAACAGAGCCGTTCCGTGACTGAGGAGGACTTATCGTATGGCAGGAGAAACTATTTTAGTCGTTGATGACGAGCAAGAAATTGTCCAACTCATTCAACTCTACTTAGCTAGAGAAGGATATAAAGTGATAAGCACCAATAATGGACAAGATGTCTTTGAGATCGTGAAGGAACACAGGCCGGATCTAATTATCTTGGATATTCTGCTGCCAGGACTAGATGGTATTGAAGTATGCCGCCAACTGCGCAAAACAAGCAATACCCCAATCCTGTTCATCTCGTGCAAAAGCGAGGACATCGATATTATTCTAGGACTCAGCATGGGCGGCGATGACTACATGACCAAGCCCTTCAGTCCTAGTCAACTGGTTGCGAGAGTCAAAGCCCATTTACGGCGGTACTCCATTCGAGATCAACATAAAGATGACCCGCAGCTGGTGAAATTCCCAGGCCTTGAAATCGATTTGGTCAGCCACATCGTCCGAGTAAATGGTCAAACCATTTCCCTATCTGCCAAAGAGTTCGATCTGCTGTCTGTCATGGCCAAGACACCAAATCGTGTTTACAAAATTGAACATTTATTTGAACTAATATGGAGCTTGGACAGTATGGGCGATCCCCGAACGCTTATTGTGCATATCAGCAATCTACGCAAAAAAATTGAATCCAACCCGGCTGAGCCTCGTTATATTATCACGGTTCGCGGTGTTGGCTACAAATTTAACGGCTCTATCGTTTAGAAAAGTCGGTTCAGCCACCCGGTAAAGTGTTCCTGCAAAGGAACCGCTATGGCTGCGATCACAAGCGCGGGGAGCATGTTCGCCACGTTGATCTTCTTGATTTGTAAGATGTTGATCCCGACGCCAATGACCAGAATGCCGCCCACGGCGGTGATTTGGACAATCATCACATCCAGGGATGCTTGGCTGAATGCCATGGCAATCAACGTTGCCCCAAGTGCGATGACGCCTTGCATCAGGAATACGGATACTGCTGAGAAAATCACGCCGACCCCAAGGGTCGAGGCAAAGATAATGGACAAGAAGCCGTCGAGCAAGGATTTTGTGTACAAAATATCATGATTGTGGCGAAGCCCGCTGTCGAGTGGTCCTAGAATCGCCATGGCACCAATGCAATAAATCAAGGTGCACGTCACGAAGCCTTCCGAGATACTGCTTGTACCGTCTGCTGCCGAACCGTCTTTGCGCATTATTGACTGCAGCCAATCACCCAACTGTCCCAGCCGGTATTCGATTCGCAGCAACTCTCCTATAATACCACCAATAACCACGCTCATAATGACGAGTACAATTTGATTCGATTTTAACGCCATTGTAATGCCCAGCACAGTGATTGCGAGCCCCAGGCCCTGCATAACTGTGCTTTTTATACCTTCTGAGATGCGGGGCAGCAGCATGCCTAATAATCCCCCAATTATAATAGCGATTGCATTGACAATCGTTCCCCATAACGCCATGCGATTCATTCCCTTTCTATCTGGCAAATCTGTGGATGACTTTCTCATTCTACATGATTCTACTCATAATTTCCTCCATCGTTGGAAATGGTATGGATAAGCAACAGGAAAGGAGGAATACGGTATGTCGAAAGACAAAACGATGGAACCTATGACAGGCGACACGGTTGAGACCGATGGCATTTATGCCAATGAAGCTGGACAAGAGGTTACGTTGAAGCGTGGCGACGAGTTCCCAGCCGATCTTGTCTTGGGCCGAACAACATGGGAATTGCAGGGCTTCGCGGACGAAGCCGAAATTGATCATGATCAAACGGAGCTTAATCCGCTGCGCAAACGCGTAGATACACGAACTTAGGCACAGAACCGAGCTGCAAGGGATGCAGCTCGGTTTTTTGTTCCCGTATGGTATACTAAGGGGATGAAATGAATCGTTGGAGGAACAAGCATGAACGGTAAACGCATCATTATTGTCACAGGCGGCACGCTTGGCGAGTGGGCTTTGGGAGAGATCCAAGCCGATGACATCCTGGTCGGCTCGGATCGAGGCGCTCTATATTTAATTCAACACGGATACACACCGTATATCTCAATGGGCGATTTCGACTCCGTCACAGAGCGTGAGCTCGCCCTTATTCGCTCTTCAAGCCTAACGTTCATCGACTGTGATCCGGTTTTCAAAGATTTAACCGATACCGAAATGGCCTTTAATTGGGCACTGGATCAGCACCCTGCGCAGATTATCTTGCTCGGCGCGATTGGCACGCGCTTCGATCATTCCTTAGCCAATGTGCACCTACTGCGCAAAGGCATAGAGCAAGACATTGACTGTTCCATCATCGATGCCAACAATCAGATCAGAATCATTGAACAATCCACCCGCATTACACGGGGCAACTATACGCACATCTCCCTGCTTCCACTCAGTTTGGAAGTGACTGGCATCACATTGCACGGCTTTCAGTATCCCCTTCATCAAGCCCGGCTTCAAATCGGTCAATCGCTGGGCATTAGTAATATTCTGGTTGAATCACAGGGACTTATCGAGCTCGAAAGCGGCCTTTTACTCGTCATTCAAAGCAAGGATTAACAAAGATTTTCAAAATCGACAAATCATTTGGATAAGATTAGGAAGCAACTCTGTTACAATGAATACAAGTGTTACCATTTTATATACAGATATTGAGGTCGTTCAAGTATGCCGCATGTCCAAGAAAATTCGATACGCATCCTTCCACATACAGGTGTCCACTCCGTCATTATGCAATTCGCAGCCATTCATATGCTCACGAATCGTGAAGCTGAAATCATTGGTCTTATTGCCATGAGAGGCCTCAGCAACAAAGAAATCGCTGACCATTGCAACATCAGTGAGAAAACAGTCAAAGTACATATCGATAAAATTATGGATAAAGTCGGAACGCGTTCCATGCGCAAATTACTGGCTACTATTATCTGCAACGTGGTTTAAGCATGGTTTAGTTTCCTGATTCAACATACAAAACTGACCTTTCAACTGCGAACAGTTGAAAGGTCAGTTTTTATAATAGACCTACATACCAAACCTACATACCAGACCTACAAACAACAAGGAGCACTCTGCATGTCACATTTAAATAAGCGCTCCAGCTTCCGCATGCATCTTCAAATTCCTTTGTCTGCTCTATTCAAAATTATCGGATTTCGCAATCAAGCCGCAGATACGAAGCAATCCAAAATTATGATCAAGGATATTAGCGCAGGGGGTCTTCGCATTCATACCCCTTTGAATTTACCCGTGGATTTGAACTTGCTGCTGGAATTCACTTTCCTGCTTTTCCATGAAGAAATGAAGATCTTGGGCGTTATTAAACGAAAAATGACGCTCAGCAACTCCCTCTATGAATATGGCATCGCGTTCAGCATCGCTGATCCTCTCATTGAGCAGCAGCTCATTCGTCACCTGATTCAGCTCAGCACCCGCTTAAAACAGACGAACCTGCTGGCCAGCTGCAGCTTCTGTTCGGATGAAGATATGGCCGATATTTTATCTGCCAAATATGAACTTACATAGCAGCTGCGAGCTTTTGAACAAATTGCTCCAAGTACTGCTGATCGATCGTATCGAAGCGATTTATAATGGGGCTATCGATATCCAGAACACCGATCAGCTCATCGCCGAGCAGAATAGGCACCACAATCTCCGATTGGGAAGCCGCGTCACAAGCGATATGACCGGGGAATGCGTGAACATCCGGCACCAGTACGGTTTCTCTGCGTGCCGCAGAAGTCCCGCAAACACCTCTGCCCAGCGGAATCCGCACACAGGCAGGCATTCCTTGGAACGGGCCCAAGACCAGTTCGTTCTTACCCTGCGTCTGATCGAGCAAATAAAATCCGACCCAGTTCACATCGCTCAGAAACTGGCCCAGCAGCGCTGCGGCATTCGCCAAATTCGCGATGCGATTCGGTTCATCGTGTATCAATGCTTCAACTTGCTGAATCAGCAAGGTATATTGTTGTTCCCTTGTTCCTTCATAACTGGATTTGGCAAACATCGGACTTCATCCTTCTTTCTTATTCTTCATTCAACCTCACAAGTAACCTATCCATCATACCAAAAAGTGCTCGCTCCCGCCAAAAGGAACGGCTCCAAAAGGCCGATGGATCTTGAGCGAAGCCCCCGCCGATTCAATTCGTTAGATCGTCAAAGAAGCCATTTTCGCGTCAATAAGCATCATACAGATCGTTGGCAAAGACCAATTGATTTGGAGAAACTCAACATTTTCTCGCTCTAGGCGTGCTGCCGCACCGCCAACAAATAGCTACTCTACCTCTCAGCAACTCTCAGCGCTCCTCCCAACCCACTATCTAACTCCACACACATGAGCAAATTTCACACTAGAGGATCCTAGATTCTCTATTTTGGGGAAATCAGCGTATTTGGAGGCTCCTGCAGTCGCAAATTTACCAAACCCCACTCCCCTGAGAGATAGAGATAAATCTCTTAAGAGCGCCAAATCCTTGAAGGGAACTCAGAGACGCTATATAGGCAAATAGCAGGGATACGAGGGCGGTAACGGAACTACAGGGTCTTATTGCCGCGAAAAACGCTGAATGTCCCCATCAAACAGCAAAATAGCGGACTGGAGTTCCCTCAACCTCGCGACAATGCCACATTGGGCTCGAATAGCGGACTGGAGTTCCTTCATCCTTGCGATAATGTCCCTTTTTGCTACAATTGCGGCGACGTTCCCTCACCTCCGCACGAGGCAGCTGCGGCAACTCCTCGATTACTCCAAAACAAATAAAGAAAAACGGCTTCGCCGCCCTGAGAGATCAGCCTCTTAGTAGCGACAAAACCTGTTAAGGGAACTAGAGGACGCTATATAGGCAAATAGCAGGGATACGAGGGCGGTAACGGAACTACAGGGTCTTATTTCCGCGAAAAACGCTGAATGTCCCCATCAAACAGCAAAATAGCGGACTGGAATTCCCTCAACCTCGCGACAATGCCACATTGGGCTCGAATAGCGGACTGGAGTTCCTTCACCCTTGCGATAATGTCACTTTTTGCTACAATTCCGGCGACGTTCCCTCACCTCTGCACGAGGCAGCTGCGGCAACTCCTCGATAACTCCAAAACATATGAACAAAGGGACTGCTCTCTAGGTTTTCAACCTGTTGAGACAGCCCCTTGTATTATTTTTGCCCGTAATAAGCGTTAGCTCCGTGCTTTCTCAGGAAATGACGATCGAGCAGCGTTTGGTCCATCGGTTCAATCGCTGGATTCAGCGTGAAGGTGCGGTAAGCGATCTTCGCTACTTCCTCCAGGACGACTGCGTTGTGAACCGCATTATGCGGATCTTTTCCCCAACTGAAAGGCGCATGGCAATTGACCAGAACGCCCGGAACCATCGCCGGGTCCAATGCCTGGAAGGTTTCGATGATGACATTGCCGGTTTCCAGTTCATAGGCTCCCTTAATCTCAGCCTCTGTCATCAACCTTGTGCACGGCACTTCGCCGTAGAAGTAATCCGCATGTGTTGTCCCGAGCGCCGGAATGCCTCTTCCCGCCTGTGCCCAGCTCGTCGCCCAAGGGGAATGCGTATGGACAATTCCGCCAATTGCAGGGAACGCGCGGTACAAGGCCAGATGGGTTGGCGTATCCGAGGATGGCTTGAGCTTGCCTTCCACGATGTTCCCATCCAGATCAACGACGACGAGGTCTTCCGCTTTCAAATCCTCATAAGGAACACCGCTCGGCTTAATCACTACCAGCCCTTGCTCCCGATCAATTCCACTCACATTGCCCCACGTAAATGTGACGAGACGATATTTGGGCAAATCCAAATTTGCTTCCAAGACTGCCTGCTTCAAGTTCTCCAGCATCTGATCTCAACACCTTCCGATAAAATGTACAGATAATAACTCATTATACACTTGTACGTACATGTTATCTAGTTGGTGGGGATATAAAGTTTTTTCGCCTCACTTGTATGTACAGCCTAATCTTGTTTTAATTATGAATAATGGAGAAAATAATCGTCTTGCCATCCGCTTCCAACCTTGTTTCAACGGAGTAGCTGCCGATCTGTTTCGTGCTCGTTTCGAATACTCCCTTCGCTGCCGCCAACTGACAAGCTTCTGTGAAGTGACGATAGAAGATATCCGCATCATAGCCAAATAGGTAATCCGTAAACTTCCGCACGCTCTCCATATTTCGTGCCAACGTTCCTTCTTCCAGATGCACGGTTACCCCGTAGGTCGAAAATTGCGGATCCAGCCATAAGGAAGCCTCATTGCTATTCCGCTCTGCTGTCGTTGCGCCTCTCATCGCCGCAGCCTTGGCTTCGGCATCGCGGAAAAGTCGCAGCGTTGTTTCTTCCAGATCGTAGTTCGTACCACGCAGCTTCCCTGCTTGTTCCATCACTTCATAGGCTTTGAGCATACGCTCATCCGGGAATATCAGCTTCTTGTAGCTGCCATCTTTCGTAGGAACTACCTTGATGAAGCCGTTCTCGTGAACGACATTAATCCGCTTAGACTTCGTCTGCAAGCGCGTAATGATTTGCAAGGCTTCCGCACGAGTGACATAACGCCCTACACCGAAGTACCCGTTCGGATATCCTTCCATAATGCCCTTGGTCATCACTTCACCGATGAATTTCTGCTGCCTGGATGTCGCGCTTTGGAGATCCCCGAACTTGGAAGCCGCTTTAAGACTATAGACTTCATCTTCCAAATACTCGGTTTCCTTGAGCAAATAGTACAGAATTTCCGCCACATCTTCCCGTTTGAGCTTGGCTTTATAATCCGTAAACTGGCCTTTGCTTATAAAATGAAGATCACTGGCTAAATCTAGATAGGGCTTAGCCCAATATCCGACTGTATTCGGTTTAAACGTGAAATCCCGGTAGTCCTGCTGTAAAATGCTTTGATTGCTTGCGTTTAATGATTGCGTAAAGCTCGTTTTCCATTTCCGTTCTCCATTTGGATATATATCTGTAAAAGCGAGCAGCACAATTTTCACAAATTGGTCAGCCGTAACCGATTCATCTGGTCGAAAAGTCCCATCCGGGAATCCGTCCAGCAGGCCTTGCTGCACCATTTGGCTAATCGTCTGCTCAGCCCAGTGTCCTTTCACATCTGTAAGGCCCGCTGCTTCACTCTTCTCTGGTCCGACACCAATTGTCATTACGCAACAAATTGTTGCCAAAAAGATCCATTTTTTCCATTGCCGCATCCTTCATTCTCCGCTTCTCCATAAGTTTATTAGGCACAAACAGCCGCCATTCTCTAGGATAAACCTTCTATTTACCTTTGAGAACGGGCTTTAAGCCTAGTAAGACGTTCAGGTCAAGGACTAAAGAATTCGGGACTATAGCCGTATAGACGTTGTTACACCAAGCTTTCGGCCCCTTTGGGCGATTGACGAATCTTGGAACTATGTGTCACTATCAGACAATAGGCTGTTAAGGAAAGGAGATCTTGATCATGAATTTTCATCAACTCATCTCAATTATTCCGCTTATGGCACATATTGAAGCCAGTACGTCCTCCCAGACATATGAATGCCCGCGCCATCTTTATCAGCTTCTTATTGTACGCAGCGGGCATGTGCAAATCCTTATGCAAGATCAGGAGCCGATCGTTTGCGCGCAAGCTTACGCGTTCCATTCCGAACATGGCGCCTTCAAGATTCAAGTGCCCAAAACAAGAGCAGCGGACTATACGCTCATCACCTATCGCATGCTGCCTGAAGATCATCTCTGGTCCCTCCGTGGTCCTCTAACCACTTTAAGCGAATATAAAATTCATTATATGATTGACGAACTTTTGCGAACAACTCATGAAATCCATCCGTTGACTGCGGACGAAGAAGCCGCTCACCAAGTTCGCAAGCGCATGATGCTCGAACGTATTCTGTTCATCTACCTCTACGAATCTCACCTCACTGAAGAGAAGAAACCAGCTTCCGTCTCGATCGAGGAGACCCTCTCCTATATCAATGAGCACTATATGGTTGAGCTCTCACTCCCCATGCTGGCTAGACGCGCCGCTATGAGCGTGGGCTATTTCACCGTTCTTTTCAAAAAGCATACCGGTACTACCCTCATGGATTACCTATATGATTTACGTATTGAGAAAGCGCAGAAAATGTTTCAACAAACCGATTTACTCGCCAAAGAAGTGGCGCAACGGGTTGGTTTTATGGATTATTTCCATTTCAGCAAAGTGTTTAAAAAAAGGACAGGCATGTCGCCTCGGACTTTTCTCATCAAACAAAAAGAAATCTAATAATAAGACATGTCTAATCTGTATCGTAGACATGTTCTTAGCATGGAATATTCGGTATGATTCCCAATGAGAATAATAATCATTGTCACGAAGGGAATCACATCAATGAAAAACCGAATCACACATCTACTCTTTATCGCACTGATTAGCGTGTTTGCTATAAGCCTTGTCGCTTGTGGCAAAACGACCAATAATGAATCAGCTGCCTCAACAACGACACCTGCAGCTAGCACGCAGCCTGCAACCCCGGCAAGCGGCAAAATTACCGTTCAAGATGCGGTAGGCACCCTTGAGCTGCCCAAAAAACCAGAACGAATCATCGCCATGGAGTTTGGCTTTACCGATATTCTCGTTTCCATCGGCACACAGCCTGTTGGTGTAGCGGATGATAGCAGCCCGGATTTATTCATGGACTCTGTCAAAAGTAAATTAGGAACATACACATCCGTAGGCTCCCGCTACGAGCCAAACATTGAATTGATTAGCTCGCTCAAACCTGATCTCATCATCGTGGAAATCAATAAACATAAAAATGCGATTCCGCAATTAAAAGGTATTGCTCCTGTGCTGGTACTGGATGATTTCCAAGCAGACTACAATCAAATGTTGAAGAACGTCGCGATCATCTCCAAAGCTGTCGGTAAAGAAGAAGAAGGCAAAAAACGGATGGCTGAGCACCAAGCAACGGTTGAAACTTTGAAAAAGAAACTGGGATCTACGAATCTGCGCGTACTGCCTGCGGTTGTGAATCCAAAAGGATTCTTCGCCCATTCCGACCATGCCTACAGTGGATCATTCCTGGCGATGCTAGGCTACACAGACCCTGTAAAAAATGCAGCGGCATATCCGCAAATCACGTTGGAACAGTTAGCTGAAGCTAATCCTCAAGTGCTATTCTTGCTTCCTACGGAAAAAGAAACGATTGTTAAACAGTGGGAGACGAACCCGCTTTGGCAAAAAATTGATGCCGTTGCGAACAAGAAAGTTTACACCGTCGAGAGACGCGACTGGTCCCTGTCTCGCGGCATGCTCGGATCTGAGAAAATTCTTGCAGACCTCGTGAAGAATTTGGGGCAATAATCCAATGGGATATAGCGATAAGAAGCAGAGCCGCATATGGCCTCTGCTCTTCCTTTTTTCTGCCTTCATCCTTGTGATGCTGATCGGTATTCTGTGCAGTTTAAAATGGGGCCAATCGCAAGTTTCCTGGCAAACGTTGTTTGAAGCCATTACCTATCAGGGCAACGACAAGGCCCATCTGTACATTCAGACCCTGCGTCTGCCTCGAGCCATCATGGCTTGTCTTGTCGGGATTCAGCTTGCTTTGGCTGGCTTGCTTACCCAACTCACCACCAAGAACCCGTTGGCTTCGCCACATATCTTCGGCATTAATGCCGGTGCTGCCTTGGCCGTCGCGGTTGGCTTGGTTGCTGTCCCTCATTTCGGAAATTTCGGATTAATCGGATTTGCCTTTGTTGGCGCGGCGCTAGGGGCCTTGCTGGTTTGGTCGCTCGCGGGTACGGGGAATAAGCAATATGTGCGCTTGGCGCTCGCCGGAATTACGATTCATTTCCTGATGTCCTCGCTTACGGAAGGATTCATCATTATGAATCAACAGGCGACGGACAGTATGATCTTCTGGCTTGTCGGCTCTTTGAACCAAGCTGCCTGGACGGAAGTTCGGCTTATCCTGCCTTTCTTTGTCGGCGGCGTGCTCTTGTTCAGCCTCATGCTCCCTTCCCTTAGGATGCTGCTGCTGGATGACGAAATTGCCGCAGGCATAGGCGGCCGCATCCATTTCGTGCGCGGCATCAGTATTCTGCTCGTTATCGTTCTCGCAGGCTCAGCCGTTGCTTTATGCGGGCCAATTGGCTTCGTTTGCCTGATTGTGCCGCATATTGCTCGCTCTTTGGTCGGCACGAATTTGACGATTCTAGGACCTCTTACCGCCTTGCTTGGAGGAGTTCTCCTGTTGTATGCGGACTTTCTCAGCCGCTTCATCGCTTTTCCGTTCGAATCTCCCGTCGGCATTGTGACCGCCGCGATCGGCGCCCCTTACTTCATCTACTTAGCGCGTAAGCAGGGAGGTACACGATGAACCGATCCGCATGGACAGTGGGAAAAAGAGTGCTGCCCTTATTGATTGCCTTAGCCTTCATGATTGGATTAGCCTTCATTTATGCGCATGTAGGAGCCGTACGTATTCCGTACCGGGATGTTTGGCCCGCACTCGTGGATGCCAAGCATCCCTCCTATTTCATTATTCATCAGGTGCGGCTGCCACGCATCTTGGTTGGCATCTTGGCTGGCTTCGGTTTAGCTGTTGGCGGAGCCATTCTGCAAAGCATTGTCCGAAATCCGCTCGCCAGCCCCGACGTCATCGGCATCACCAAGGGAGCCGGCCTGATGGCTGCGGCCGTCATCTTCCTGTTTCCCAAATCGCCCAGCTATTTGCTGCCGATTGCCGCTTTTGGAGGAGCCCTGCTGGCTTTCCTCCTGCTCTTGCTGCTTAGCCGGCGCTTGACGCTGCGCCCTTCTTCTCTTGCCCTGGTTGGTGTGGCCATTGGAACGGTGTTCCAGGCTGGCACCCAGTACTTAATCGTAAGGCACCCCAGCGACATTAACATGGCGCTGCTCTGGTTGTCCGGCAGCCTGTGGAGCCGGAGCTGGCACGATGTGTACTCGCTGCTGCCATGGATCGCCGTGCTGATTCCGCTCGTGTGGGCGAACTACGCCAAGCTGAACATCTTCCAGCTTGGCGATGACATCACCGCCTCGCTTGGGCTGCACATCGCGAAGCAGCGCTTCTGGCTGCTGCTGCTCGCCGTTGCCCTCGCGGGCATCTCCGTGTCCGCGGTGGGGGCGATCGGCTTCGTCGGCCTGATCGCCCCGCACATTGCGCGAAGCCTCGTCGGCGGTAGGCATCAGTGGCTGATCCCGCTCGCAGCGCTGATCGGAGCGGACTTGATGCTCCTGGGCGACTTGCTCGGGCGGGTCCTCATTATCCCACGGGAGGTACCCGTGGGGATCATGACGGCCGTCATCGGCGCGCCCTACTTCCTTTATTTGCTGCGCAAAGAACGGCGGCGCAAGCTGGGGTAGGCAAGAAAAGGACCAACCTTCCGCACTTCGAAGGTTGGTCCTTTTCTTGGTTAGCCGAGCCGCTTGCCCGCTCCAATGGTTATTGCCGAATTATAATAGCGCAGCCAATCTGCGATGTATAACATTTTGGTCAAGAAATCCACAGAATTCCCTTGCAGATCCGCGTATTTCCCATTTTGCAGCAGCTGATGAAACTCCCAGCTCTTGATGAAAATCGCTTTGATGAACGCTTCTTCGGTTTGCGGTTTATGCAGATCCGACCCGCGTGAGAGTTCAATGTCCTCAATAATTACACCTCTGTAGTAAGGATGAACATTGATCAATTGCCCCGTATCTACATAAGCAAGTCCCGTATATTCGAAAGGCAGCCAAATTAGATTCGTCTTTCTGTCTTCGAGTTTAACCGTGTAAGCTAAGCCCAAATTCAATGCAATCGGCTGCGGATAATTGTTAACTTGTCCAGATCGTAAGTGATCCATGATATGCTCGACGAAATTCATGATGCTCTTCCTCTCTGAAGGACCTGATCTTGACGCAGTGTCCTATCTTCATATTGCGTGTTAGGACCTCTTATTGTCAAGACATTCCATTAGCAAACTTTCAACAAGCTTATCGCATAATAAAAACCATTTATTTACATACTACCTCAAACGAGTACAGCAGCGAAAAGGATGGGTAGATTATGGCAGCAAATTCCGCCCCCCGATGGGGACTAGCCTCTGTAAGAAGGTTTGACATTATCTATACTCAGCGCCGCAATCCCTATCTCATCGCCTGGTGGTCGGCCTCCTTCCCAGGATTTGGTCACCTGCTTATGTACAAAAATGCCGTAGGTGTGCTTTTAACCCTTTCCGAGGTCATCATCAATTCATTAGCATCTATCAATTTGGCCATGGTCTATTCCTTTTCCGGCAATTTCACCATGGCCAAGCAAGTGCTTAATCCTTTGTGGCTATACGGTTATATGATTATTTATTTCTTTGCTATTTGGGATAGTTATCGCTGTGCGATTGAAACAAATAAGCATTATGAATTAGCGATTTTAGAGAACGCCCGCTTTCCTGTACAACTGATGCGTTCCACAGGCATCCAATTCCTTGAGAAAAAAAGACCCCTGACTGCCGCAATATGCGCATTGATTTTCCCCGGTCTCGGACATCTGTACAATAAACATATTTGGCTAGGCTTTTATGGCGTTTTCTGGTGGTGGATTTATATAACTTTCTCCCACTTTTATGAAGCGCTGCATGCTTTGATCTTAGGAAATAATCGGCTCGTGGCCAGTATTCTGCATCCTCAGTGGTTCATGTTCATGCCATCTGTACTAGGGGGGGCTATCTTCCATTCCTATACGAGTGCCATTGAACAGAATCGCTTATTTCGCCTTGAGCAAAGGAATTATTTAACGGATCATTATCTCCAACCGAAACCGCAATTCATTAACTATTCCGGAGGCAATCCCCCCTTGTGGATGATAGGTACATTTGAACATTCCATTGAGTTGGAACAAGCTCTAAGCATACTTGAACATAACGGTATTTCTCGCAGCCGAATAACCCCCGTTCTCATGGATGTTGATGCCGATAAATCCATTAATATCGTGGATCAGCGGTTCGATCGGACAGCCAAGTCCGTCGAGATTGGTTTGGCTAGTGCTACGGCATGCAGTGTGATTGGGATTAGCGCCGGTTTTGTCCTCGCATGGGGGCCCATTATCTGGGGGCTCCTAACCGGAATAGGGGGCTTCTTGTTAGGGTTTGGAATCAGTCGGTTATTCAGAACCGAACACAGCTTACCCGCTAAAGCCAAGAAACTCCCCGAAGTCACTATTCTTGTCCAGTACGAAAATGAGCGGGAGGCTGCTCTTATTTCCGAAACCTTTTGGCGGTACAAAGCCTTAACGGTTGGTCAAATGGCAAGCCTTGCAAGTCATCCCCCTGTTATATCTTAAATTGCTGCACAACTCTTTGTAGGGCAGATGCTGTCTCTGTCAGCTCAACCACGGAGCCATCTATCGCCTCCATCGCAAAGAGTTTGTGTCGAAGCCTCCACAGACGACTCGATTCGCAGCATTTGCTGGATCGATTCAGTACCAAGCCAATAATGACAACTGCTATACTAGATATAAGGAGCGTAAGAACCAACTGTGACATACTGTTATTCAGCTGATTTTCAGCGGCAACATTCGATTTATCGTAGGAGATAATTAACTTGTCAGTGAGCGCATAAATACTATTTTTAGCCTCATCCGTCTCATCATCTACCTTTTTATATTCTGCTTTTAATTGCTGGGCGGTGTAGTTGTTCTGATTATTATAGATCGCAACAACTTTATCGAACATCGCAACGTACAGCCGACTTTGCTTCTTGATTTCTCCAACCCACTGACCTTCCTCATCGGTTCGAGCTGAAGCTGCTACGCGATCTACCATGTCGAAAAATGGCGGGGTACAGCCCTGAAAAAGAAGTTATCCCTTCTATTCTCTTCCACGCTGTGAAATTCCTCCACCTTTCGACCTCTGCCAATTTCCAACAATACCAAAGGTTCCGACCCATATGCCGGCCTGCTCCCGAATGATATAAAGATGCGCAAAAATACTCGAATTTTTTTTGAGTTTTTTCAAACTTTTATTGCACTTGAAGCGTCTAATTCAGA
The DNA here is from genome assembly GCF_014640555.1 of Paenibacillus marchantiophytorum. GTDB lineage: Bacteria > Bacillota > Bacilli > Paenibacillales > NBRC-103111 > Paenibacillus_E > Paenibacillus_E marchantiophytorum. The sequence continues at coordinate 54,012 of NZ_BMHE01000012.1, forward strand.
GAGGTGAGAGAATGGAGACGACCGGTGTCCATGTGTTTGATTATTTAAAGTACGTATCCGAAACAACGGATGAGAAAGCAATCCTTCGCAATTTAATGGAAGCCTACGGCAATGACGTATGGAATTATGCGTTCAGTATTTGTCGAAACTCGGATTTAGCCGATGATATTACACAAGATGCTTTCCTAAAAGTTTATCGCAATCTTACCACATTCCGCGGTGAAGCCTCGGTGAAAACCTGGCTGTTAACGATTACCCGCAATACGACTTACGACTATCTACGTAAAGCATTCTGGCGTAAAGTTACGCTTGTCGGCTTCATTCAATCCGCAGGCACAACCAACTCGGCAGAAACCGAGGCTATGGAGAAACTATATGCGAGTGATATATGGAAAAAAGTGATTTCTCTGCCACCGAAATATAGAGAAATTCTGATTTTGCATGCTCATCATCAGCTCACGACCAAAGAAATGGCCGCCATACTCAAGATCTCGGAGGGAACCGTTAAATCCCGACTTCACCATGCCAGACTCAAGGTGATCAGTTTGAAGGAGCGTGAAGCGCTTGAACAATCCTGATCCGGATGACTTACATAAGGAGTTGGAATCAGGACCGCTTGAGCAGCCCGGCTTTACTTCCAAGCTTCAACGCAACATTGAGGAAGCGATTGAACGCAAGGAACGTGCAAGACCTAAGGTAAAACCCTTGCTTTGCTTCGCCGGAGTGGGGGCTATCGCTGCAGCGTTACTCCTTTTTCCATGGAGCAGCATTCATACCCAAAGTGACGCAGCCCCTGCGCAGGATGCCACGATCATGACGACGGCATCCGTTAGCTCCGCCCCGTCTCCGATCAGCACGGCACTCTTGATCGGTTTAAGGACGGAGCACCCTCCTACGGTCAGTGCCACAGGAGGCTCTGCCAAAGGACTGCCTTACAGCACCTACCGAACCATGCTGATCGCCCCCGTGCGCGGACAGTTGCAGAAGACATCAGAGGGTCCAGGCATTCTAATGCCCTACAAGCAGAATTTCTGGAAGATTGATTCCCTCGTCCATCAAACGAAAACGGATGAATTCCGCTACTTATCTGCTCATTTGGCGGACCAGCCTGTGAAACCGGAAACGTTCACTGATCAACCCGAGGAACATTTGAATCGAGTAGAGACGCTGCTATTTGCAGGGAATCAATATGTGTCCATCGCCGAATCCGAACAACTGGTGCGTGGCTCTGCGCCGTATCAAGCCGATCGCGTCTGGGTGCGCACGCTCCCACAACTGAAAGAAGGCCATACCTTACAGTTCTATAACAAGACGGTAGACAAGAATCACGTGTCTATAACCGATTTATACGGCACCAGCCTGAACAATGTATTTACCAATGCGCGAAGCGGCCCAGCTGCTCCTGCCACTGAAATTTCCGGCCAAAGCTGGACCGTTCAACGAGAGCCTGGCCGCTGGGTCGGCAAAATTGCCGAAACACCGCGCGCCGGCAGCACCGCACCGGACAGCTACTTGCTGCACGATTTCCCCCGCGAACTGCCGGACAAAGTCGTCAATCACGACGAAATCTGCTGTTCATGGAGCGACATCCAAGCGTCCTGGCCGCAAGCGACTGATGTCTTAACCTCGCCGATGAACGACATGCTCGTCATCTTCGAGCAGAGCAAGCTGAATTTCTACCCCTTCGCGCAAGCGCCAGGGAATGCGCCACAGTTATCCGTAGACCTGCAGCCGGGCGAACAGCTTGTCATGGCACAATGGGCGACGGATCACTACGTACAGGAATGGATCGATAAAGTTGGCCGTTATTTATCAGATAACACGGCAACTCGAGCCCACCTGACCGAGCAATAATGATTCGCAAAAAGGCTGCCTACAGGGTTTTCAACCCGGTGGGCAGCCTTTTTGCGACGTTCTCGCTCCTATGGCTTATAAACATCCATAAAAGCCTGTGCAAACCGGGGATCCCACTGGGTCCCCTTCCCGTCCGCGAGAATGGCTAACGCCTTCTCGACCGCCATCCCCTTCCGATACGGACGATCGGAAGTCATGGCATCGAACGCATCCGCCACAGCGATGATGCGGCCGAACTCCGGGATATCCTGGCCCTGCAGGCCGTCCGGATATCCCTTGCCATCGTAGCGCTCATGGTGCGAGCGCACGCCGGGCAGCAGAGGCGCCATCGCTTCGGCCGGTTCGATCTGTTTGAGAATCGATTCCCCCAGGACAGGATGAAGCTTGATCTTCTCGAACTCCTCATCCGTCAGCCGGCTTTCTTTGAGGAGAACGTCATCTCTTACGCCGATTTTGCCAATATCATGAAGCAGCGCGGTCTTATTCAGAAGATCGAGCTCAGCTTCACTCAAAGCTACAGCTCGTCCGATCATCAAGGAATATTGGGCAACGCGTGTCGAATGGCCCGCTGTATAAGCATCTCTGGCATCGAGTGCGGCCGCGAGCGTGGCGTAATAGCTTTGCAGCAGCTGATTATTCATCTGTTCGCGGGCTTCAAGCCCTTTGACCATGTGATTAAAACCTGCAACGAGCCGCGAGAATTCATCGGAGTATAAATCGGAAGCTCTTACCTGAAGATCTCCGGCTTGGACCTCCTTCATCGCTCTGTGCAAATCGCTGATCGGCTGTTGAATGTCTCTGGTTAGCATTCTGGCTCCCAAGGAGGAGAAGCCGACACCGAGCAGCAGAATAATGCCCGCCCACTTCCAATAATCCGCGGTCAAATCCGATGAATGTGAAATCAAACGAATTTGCGTCGCCAAGCTAAAAAGGAAGAGCGGCATCGTGCCGATCAAGAACGCGCTAAGCTGAAACTTCCGCTGTATCGAAACGATCACGCGCCCGTCCAAAGAAACATCCTCGCCGTACAAGCGCTGACCTACTTGACGGATATGTACAAGTACGGCTCTAATGGCCTGCGCCGTCGAGAAAAACTCAAGTAAAGCATGCATGCTCGCAATAAGAATCGCGCCTATGCCGGCAAGCCCGATGTAATAGGCTGGCAGCGACAGCCACCCCATGGCAATTGCGGAGCTAGCCATCGCTATCGCAGGTATCGAAAGCCCCAAGAAATGAGGCCCCAGAATCCGTTTCACAGAAAGCGCCGGAAAGCGGTGGGTTTGCAAATAAGCCTCACGGATCGTTGCAATGTCGGGTTTCTCCTGCTCCAGCATCATCTTGATGGGCTTCATATGCCTGCGAAACATGAGGAATTCGGCAAACATCATCACGCATAAGGAGCTGATCATAATGAAAAAGATACGAACCATCTCTACATCTGAAATGCTGAGTGTTGTAGATATAATGACACCGCCAACTACGATGACAGCTACTCCGGAACCAATGATATAATTACGAATCAAATCAAGTAAGAACTTCTTGTAAATCTGCATAATGTCTTCCTCATTTCTGTCCAACTAACAAGCACTTCCGCTTAGCAATCGCTATTTCCTATTGTAGCTTAATTCGACAAATCCCGCTCTAAACTTAACTCTTTTCTAACAAAAAAAATCCTCAGCCCATTGGACTGAAGACATTTGCGATGCTTATTATTCACTTTCCTTGCTAACCAAAGGTTCGATATCTTTCCCCAAGAAAGCGCGAGCGAGCTCGGTCACGCTTTGGCCCGTGAGCGTCTGCGTAATCTCCGGCACTTGGGCGATCATCTTGGCAATGTCGCCTGTGATGCGGTTGACGCCTGACGTGGCGCCATCTTGCGAAATCACCGTTATCTTATCCACTTTGCTTAATGGAGCCGCAATTTTCTCCGCCAATTCCGGCAGGATGCGCAGGATTTCCACGGTGACGGCTGCTTGCGTGTACTGCTTATAGGCTTCGGCTTTCTTCTCCAAAGCCTCGGCTTCCGCAAGACCCGCCAAGCGAACGACTTCCGCGTTCGCCTTCCCTATGGCCAGCTCGGCTTCGGCCGTCGCTTGGCCGCGTTTGCGCGTCGACTCCGCTTCCGCCTCGGCTTCAAGAATTTGCCGCTGCTTGTTCACCTCAGCGCGCATAATGGCCGCCAGCTTCTCCGCTTCGGCCGGCTTAATGACCGATGCTTCGAGTTCCTTCTGCTTCAGCTCAACTTCAATCTGCCGAACCGTCTTGTTCGCTTCGGCTTCCATCTGCCGAATCTTCACCTGCTCCGTCACGAGAGATTGCTGAATTTGCTTCTGCTTCAATTCATAAGCCAAATCCGCTTCCGCCTGACGGCTCGTCGTCTCTTGCTTGAACTCCGCTTCCTTCATGCTGAGCTCTTTGCGATACTGCGCTTCCTTGGCGGATGCGGCGCTCTCCGCTTCTATCTTGAGCTGATGCGCTTCCGCTCTGCGAATAGCGGATTCTTTCTCAGTGTCAGCCTGACGAATCTGAATATCCCGCTCGACTTCGGCTCTGGCAATACTGGCGCTTTTGCGAATGCGCTCGACCTCGGGTACGCCCAGGTTCTCGATGTAGCCTTGATCGTCCGCGACCCGTTTGAGTACGAAGGATATAAGGTTCAGCCCCATTTTATCCAAATCCTCCGAGCACGTTTCCCTCATCTTACTATTTAACTCGTCCGGATTCTTCAGAATCGCTTCGACGGTCAACTGCCCGACCAACCCGCGAAGATGTCCTTCTATAGAATGCAGAATCATCATTTCCCGCTCGAGCAGCGTGTGATCAAGAAACTGTTCAGAGGCGGTTCCAATCGCCACAGGATCACTTTGAATCTTGATCTGCGCTACGGCTTCAATTTTCAGGCGTATGCCTTGCTGAGAGAACATCGGCTGGTCCGGCTTCACATCGAAGCTCATCAGCATCATAGAAATCGTCTTGAAGCTCTGGAATCCAGGAATGACGAAGGTCCCTCCGCCTTGTACGACCCTTTTGCCGCCCAAACCAAACACGATCATCGCTTCATTCGGCGGTACTTTTTTGTAGGCTCTAACAATCGAAGCTAGTAAGATAAAAACGACAAGCACAATTGCAACAACCGTATACAGAATCGTCAGCATAAATGAATTACCTCCAGTTTGTCTAAATTCTTAGCTAGCCTAATCAGAAAATCTGGTGACCGCAGCAACGCCTTTGTTTACGTGCAGGATAATCACCTTCGCCCCTTTGGGGATCGACTCCCCCTGCTCAGATCGGACACTTAATGTACGCGTAGTCCCTTGCAGGACGAACATCATCTCACCGATACCCGTCCCGTGAATAGCTACTGATAGCTTCCCTAGCTGTCCGCTGAGATCAAAATCGCTCTCTTTCATGCTGTGATCATGCTTATAGATGACTTTGGCGTAGAGCAGGAAGAACAGCCAACCTATGACAAGACCTGCCCCTACTGCAATCAGTACGATGAGCACAACGCTTGTCATCCCCACTTTGCCCAGCATATAACCCATACCGCCGAATACCGTCAAACTTGCCAAAATGGAAGAAAGATTAAAAAAGGACGGACCACCGTGACCATGAGCTGCGCCGTGATCGACATGTAAATCGAAGAAATCGCCACCGAAAAAAGTAATCAATAACGTAAGTACAAGGCCTACAAAAAAGCATATGGCAAACAAAGTCATCATAGACTTCACCTCCTAAACGTAAGCTCAGCTATCCAGTAGAAACTGGTTACGCAAGCATTGTTCACCCTTACATATAGACGTTTCTGGGAATAAAAGGTTTCGTTCAAAAAAATTTACTTCTTGCACCGAATCCTTCTCTTCTAGTTCGCGTATAATCTTTCGACGTCTTTTCAAAATGTTTCTATTAAAAATAAGGAGTAGATCATCACATGCACAAAAAGAAACTGACTTGGTGGGTATCCTCGCTGCTTGCTCTCATGCTTATTACATTAACAGGCTGCCAAACCGTACAAGGCTTAGACATTGGTGCCGTAATCAAAAACGACTGGTCTGTGAAGTCCTCAGAATCCAAAGGAACATTGCAACTCGAATTCCTGCCTGGCGATATCTCTAAATTGTCAGCGGACGAACAAAAGGCGCTCAGCGCCCTGCAAAATGTGAAAATTGAACTCACTAACGTGAAAACAGAAGATGCCGCACATGTTTCTGCCGATGGTTCCCTTACATACAGCAAAGGAAAGATTCCTTTCAAGCTGGCGACGGAAGGCACCAAGATTGTGCTGAGCATCGAAGGCGCCAAGAAGCCGGTTGTGTTTGATCTATTGGGCGGTTCCAGTGTCTCTTTCCTTCAATTGCTGCCTAAAGCACTGCAAGAACAATTCGGCGGTAAAATTGCCGAGATCAAGCCAGCGATTATCGGGCTTATTCTAGCGAATACAGCCAATCCCTCCCATGTCTCCGTCACATCCGTTACGGACAAAGTGAATGGGGAAGATCTTGCTTTGCAGAAAGCACATTTCGAGCTTAGCGGCACTGAACTGGCTGCCCTGCTCCAAAAGCTGTTAGCCAACATTCTAGCTGATGAAGCTGGCCTCAAAGACTTGATCAGCCAATTGTACGATGCTATATCGCCAGTTATTCAAGAACAGATTACGAATGGTTCCACCGATTTCACCCTGAAGCTGCTCGGGAACAAACAGTTAGCCGTAGGCTTGGTATATCCTTCTGTTCATGACTTCCTGCAAAAGGCATCTGATTCTCTGAAAGCGGCTATCGCCGGAAATGCTTCCGCCGACCAAGGTTTGCTGCCAATCCAAGCGCTGTTCAACGCAAAATCTGCGCTGCAGGCTGATATTTATGCCGATGCTGACAAACAAGTCCGCAAACAGGCTCTTGCTCTGAACTTGCCGCTTGCCAATACGCCAGGCGTATCCGGCCTTAAACTATCCTATGTCAGTGAAACTTGGAACATTAACAAGCCGACCAAAGCCGCAACAATTGATATTTCCAGCGGTGCGGTGAAAGTGAACCCAGAAGCATCCGCTATCTATAGCTTCTTGAACAACCTGGATAAGCAATCACTTCTCTACACCTTGCTCAAAAATGATTTGAAAATCACGAAGAAGCAAGTTAGCCTGGCTACAACGGGTCCTGTAACGGATACACCGCAGCCTTTTATCAATGCCGACGGCGTTACAATGGTTCCCGTCCGTTTCATTTCTGAAAAGCTCGGCGCTGAAGTCGGCTGGAGCGGAGAATCTCAGCAAGTTACGATCAAGGATCTGCTATCCGGGGCAACGATTGCGCTGAAATTGGATAGCAAAACTGCTAGTGTTAATGGCTCCTCACTTGATCTTGAAAGTGCAGCAACGCTTCATAACAGCTCAACGTTCGTGCCGATTCGTTTCATCGCCGAGCAGCTCGGCGGCATCGTTTCCTTCAATGACGATACGCGTGTCGTCACGATCAAACGCGACTAACCCATTTAAATTAACGGCACATGGGCGTTCGCCTATACCCTTTTCACGCTGCTGAATAGTCTAGTAAGGAACTAGGCAAACAGCCTGCTGCCCAGAGCAGCAGCGCGATAAAGGAGCGAGCGTTATGTACACAAATCAACCTCATGTTATTTACCAATCCGATTCTAATTGGCAGCACGAATTGATGCAAAAAAGAGATATGCTGATGGGCACGCTGCATCCGCACGTCGGTCGTACTCTTCGTGTCACCACCTTGGACGGACATACGTATGAAGGCGTTCTGGTTAACGTGGATGGTCACCATGTCTATCTTCAAGTAACGTCACATGGCCAGCATCACGGTCAGCACAGACCCATCTATACACCAGCCCAGTACAACCAGATCATGACTTTAGTTCTGTTTGAGCTCTTGGTAATCGTCCTGCTTTCCTAGAAAAGAAGCTCGCACCTCCTATTCGGTCTTATTGACCTAGGTGGTGCGAGTTTTTTTGCAATGAGCCGCTCTCCCACGATTTGTATAATTTTACTGCTTCAACCGCATCTTTCTATCTATTCGAGCGTATAATCTATCACGGCTATTATTTATTAGCTATTATATTTAAGGAGTAGATTCGGAGATGGAAAGAAAGAGATGGACTTGGTGGGTATCCGCCTCACTCGTAATTCTGATGTTTGCACTAACCGGTTGTCAGAACCTACAAGGATTAGACGTTTCACAAGCCTTTCAAAATAGCGCGGCCGTGAAGTCCGGCGAATCCAGAGGATCTCTTCAATTGGAGCTTATTCCGGGGGACCAAACCGCGTTTACTGCCAATGAAAAAGCCATATTCAACGCATTGAAGAATGTGAAGCTAGAGTTAACTAACGTTGCTATGCAGGACAAGCAGCACCTCTCCGTGAACGGTGCTATCACGTACAGCAAAGGGAAAATCCCTTTCCAAGCCAGCTTGGATGAGACCCAGATTGTCCTTCAAATCGAAGGCGCCAAACAACCGATTTTCTTTGATTTAACCGACGCCGAGCGCGGCTCCATGCCAAGTCCGTTAACAACTGATATGCAGAAGCAAATCATGGATAAAGCCGAGTCGCTGTCACCGGCCATCTTGAAATTCATCATTGCCAATGCGCCGAATCCGAGTCAAATTGCCGTCTCATCCGTCTCGGAGCAAGTGTACCAAGAGACGCTTTCTTTGCAAAAACTCCATTTGGAGATTAAGGGCAGTGAACTTGTCGGCCTCCTCAAAACATTCCTAACCAACATCATCGCCGATGACAAAGGATTGAAGGAACTCATTGGACAGCTTTATGACGTTCTCGCTCCAATCATTAAAGAAGAAATGAAAAGATCAGCTACTGAGAATGAGTTCTCCTCACCTTTTCCTGACTTGATGATGGCCTACCTGGATAATAAAACACTAGCTGTCGAATTCGTTTACACAACGGTTCAACAAGGGCTGCAGAAAGTGCTCAAAGACTGGAATCAGACGGTGGAATCTTCGCTTTCTTCGATTCGAGATGATCAAGTCAAAGCCTTCTTGAGCGATAAAACGGTGCTGAAAACCGATTTATTCATCGATGGTGACAAGCAAATCCGCAAAGTCAATGCCGAGCTTTCTTTCCCTATTGCTGATGCAAAATCAGGGATAAGTGCTGTTAAACTAACATTCGTCAATGAAACCTGGAATATCAATAAGCCTGTGAAAGCCGCTTCAATTGCCATCACCGACGATGCGCTGGATCTTAGCGAAGCACCTTTCTACGGCAGTACCATTCTCAACTATTTCAAAAAAGATTCACAGGCCTACTCGCTTTTAAGAAATGATTTGCAAGTAGCCAAAAAAGATATTCATTTATTGTTGAATACCAATGACGATGAAGATGAATACTCGTTCTATGATGCGAGCCATCCCTTTATTAATGAGGATAACATCTCCATGTTGCCGGTTCGTTTCCTTTCTGAGCGACTGGGCGCAGCCGTGAAATGGGACGATACGGCCAAACAAATCATCGTTAAGGACGACCTGACGGAGAAAACTATTGTGTTCACGTTGAACAGCAAATCAGCTCAAGTTAACGGCGTCACAGTTGCTCTGGAAAGCCCCGCTATCCTGAAGAATGGCTCCACGTTCGTTCCACTGCGCTTTATAGCGGAGCAGATGGGCTGCAAGATCGAGTTCGACAATCAGACGCAAAGCGTCAACCTGACAAGACAATAGAAGTGTTTATAAGAAAGCTCGCCCTCGGGTCTACGCGACCTCTGAGGGTGAGCTTTTGTTTGGGTTTTTTATTAGAAAAAGAATTTTTGGTGAAATTGGAATAAGCTTCCCTTTAAATGGATATATTATCAAAGCTGCGTTAACAAGCTGTCCGAGTCGATGTGATCTCGAAGAACAAATGCGCAGGCACAAATTATTGTTGGAGGTTTATGTCTACATGGAAACAGGTACAGTCAAATGGTTTAATGCAGAAAAAGGGTTTGGTTTTATCGAAATGGAAGGCGGAAAAGACGTGTTCGTTCACTTCAGCGCCATTACGGGAGAAGGCTTCAAAAGCTTAGACGAAGGTGAACGCGTACAATTTGAAGTTACTCAAGGTAACCGCGGGCCGCAAGCTGAAAATGTAGTCAAGCTGTAGTCCTTCACCACATATTGCGATAAACTGCTTGCGAGTCTGAGTCTACTATGACAAGGAGGAGTTCGATTGTACTTTTCAAAGAAATCGTTGGAGCCTGTTCCTGAAGAGGAAACCAGCATCTGGACCTGCAGCACAGAGCAGTGTTCCTGTTGGATGAGAGATAACTTTTCATTCGCGGATAGTCCGGAATGTCCGATCTGTCATTCATCCATGGTCAAGGATCAAAAAATGCTCCCAACCTTATCGAACACAAGCAGCAGGCGATAACCGTCGTACTGGAAGCCCTGACCACTCCTTCACCGGAGACGGTGAGGGCTTTCCTTTATCCAGCAGCCTCTACAACAGAAGAGGCTGCCTCGCAGTCATTTTCGACTAATGAGGCAACCTCTTGTTCTATTTTATAAAATAGTTCGTTGGAAATCTTCGGTACTGTACGAATTCACTTCTGTCGAAGGGGTCGCCAGGACTAGGATTTTCCCCTTATCCAACTCGCCTTCCAGTCTGCTCGCTTCGACTTCAGGCACGCCCAGCGATTTCATCTTCGCCCGGAGCTCATCGCCGCGGGATCGGAAGAGATTCGCAATGGACGTAATCACGCCTTCCTCCGCTATCGAAATTTGCTCAGCACCTGTGTAATTAGCTACGAAGTCGGTACCTTCTGCACTATGCGTCAGTACGTAGATGTGGTCTCTCTCGAAACCTTCCCTGTACAGTTGCTGCACCTTATTCTGTGCTTCTTGAAGATTCGCTGTCACACTCACTCTAGTATAAGTATCCATGATCATTCCTCCTCTTTCGCATTTGATTTATAAGGGTGAAGCTAGGGTAAACGGAATTAAATACTTCTGCGTCTGCCGAAAATCAAGGATACAACGAACATGATCAGGAAGACAAAGAATAGTACTTTGGCAATCCCCACTGCCGCTGAGACAATCCCGAAAAATCCGAAAACACCTGCTACAAGTGCAATGATGAGAAACATAATGGCCCAACCCAACATAGGAAACACCCTCTCTTTATTATTAATTGTGTTGTTCTTGCTATGTTGTCTATTACCCATCATGTCTGATAGTGAAACACTTTTCCAAGAATTATTAGGTGCTGTGCCCTCTATTCGCTGGTTGAATGTCGATTCAACGCTTGCTGTTCCAGCCTTTCCATGCGCTGATCAAGACGCTCCAATAATACTTTTAATTCGGTATTTTCCTGCTCTGCCCGATAGTTAATAGCGAAATCCAGAATAGCCTCCTGCTTATCTCTGGCTGCCTGGCGGTTCTGACTCATCAAGATTACGGGCGCCTGAAACGCCGATAAACAGGACAAAATCAAATTGAGTAAAATGAACGGCGGTTTGTCGAAGGCAAAACTCATCAGATTAACAAGCATCCAAACGATCAAAAATGTAATAAACAGAACAATAAACGTCCAACTTCCGCCAAACGTAGCAATTCTATCAGCCAAGCGGTCCGCCCATGATGATTTCTTATTTTGCTGCTGTGTCAGATGGGATTTAATACTGCCTTGGTACTCTCTCACCATGACCTTGATGCGATCTAATTGCTCCATATCTAACTGAGCGCTTTGATCTTGTTCCAACTCCTGGAATAACTGCTCAGGCGTGCATTCCCCGCTGATTTCTTGGTCATTCGCCTCTTCTCTCATCCCTATCCCTTCCTTCCGTGTCCAGAGATCACACTACTCTTTATTTAAACCTTCCTCACCCTCTATGAAACAACCTAATTTTCACAACAAAAAAACCGCTCATTGATGAACTCATCAATAGAAGCGGTCTGAGAGGTCTGCTATTTCTTACGGTAAATACGTTCTTGCGGAACAAATTCCTCATAGTGCACACCTTCTGGTATGAACAGGATTGACTCCTTTTTGCCAAGCCCGAGGTAGCCTCCCGACGTCAAGCTTTCATGAAAAAGACTATGCACCTGCTGCTGCAGCTTGTTGTCGAAGTAAATCATAACATTCCGGCAAAGGATTACGTGGAATTCGTTGAAGGAACCATCGGTCACCAGATTATGTTGGGCGAAAACCAGATTGTCCTTCATTAACGGTCGGAAATAAGCATATTGATGATCTGTTGTGTAATATTCGGAGAAGGCCATCTCGCCGCCGGCATCCAGATAGTTCTTGGTAAACAGCTGCATCTGTTTCAGCGGGAAGGCGCCCTTTTGCGCAGCTTCAATCGCTCTGTCATTCATATCTGTGGCATAGATCCGCGTTTTCTCCGCCAAACCCTCTTCCTGCATGAGGATGGCCATCGAATACACTTCTTCTCCTGTCGCGCAGCCTGCATGCCAAATGCGAATCTCCGGAAGCTTCCGCAGCTCAGGGACCACATGTTCGCGGAACGCACGGAAAAAGCTCGGATCCCTGAACATCTCCGTTACCCGAATGGACATATCATTTAGCAATAGCTCCACGAAGCCAGGTTCATGCAGCACTTTTTCCAGAACAGCGCTGATCGTCGGCAGCTTCTCCGCTCGCATCCGATTAAGAATTCGCCTGCGCAGCGAAGAACGCACATAATGCCGGAAATCAAATCCGTACATTTGGTATATGCCTTCTAAGAGAAGATTGATTTCAATTTGTTGCAATTCATCCTGATAGGGGAAATCTTCCATTTCGCTTAACTCATCCCCGGTTTGATAGCTCAATGCTTTTTCACCTGCTTCGTCAACCACACACGCATGAGCGAGAATAATTGATCCATGTTCAAAGGTTTCGTAATGTAGTCGGAAGCACCTGCTTCCAGACACTTCTCTTTCTCGCTCTTCATGGCTTTCGCGGTCAACGCAATAATAGGTAAGTCCATCAGCTGAAGCTGCCCTCTGATGGCCTGCATCGCTTCGTAGCCGCCCATGACAGGCATCATGATATCCATTAAGACAAGATCATAATCTGAACTGCCTTGAAGAATTTCAAGGGCCATCTTGCCATGATCCGCTACTTCCACAGTCACGCCTTTCATCTCCAGCGCAGTAACCAATGCGAATACATTCCGAGCGTCATCGTCGACAAGCAGGATTCTTTTCCCCTGGAATAACTGCGCATCGGATTTAATGGCCTCAGTCACAGGAGAATCATTGATCACATGCAAGAATTCAGACGATAGCGCTTCAACGGCCACCACGTCAGCATACTCACCTGCGGCTGCAATTTCGCCCGCAGGATACATCGTCACCTGATCATCTTGATCCGTTTCCTGCGCATTAGGAAGATACAGCGTAAATGTACTGCCTTTGCCTACTTCGCTTTTGACAACAATGGAACCGCCTAGCAACCGCGTGAACTCACGGCAAATGGATAAGCCTAAGCCTGTGCCGCCGTATTGGCGATTCGTTGTCCCATCGACCTGACGGAACGCTTCAAAAATAACTTGTTGCTTATCAATTGGAATCCCTATTCCCGTATCGGTGATGGAAATAGCCAGCACTTTCTCTTCCGGATCCCGATGCAAAAGCTCTTGCACGCGAACTGGATCAGCAAGAGCGATCCGCATCGTAATCGATCCTTCCTCCGTAAATTTGAAAGCATTGGATAGGAGGTTCTTCACGATCTGCTGCAAGCGTTGGCCATCTGTCAGCATCACATTCGGTACATTCTCTTCCAAGATAATATCAAAATCCAGCTTCTTCTTCTCGGCCACTGGGCCAAACATCAGCTTCATTAATTGCGGCATTTCCGTCACGTTGAATTCATCGGCCATAATTTCTATCTTGCCCGCTTCAACCTTGGATAAATCAAGGATATCATCAATGAGTGCCAGAAGATCGTTCCCTGCGGCATACACAACACGGGAGTAATCCACGACCTCCGACATTTGCATTTCGCCGTTATTTTCCGCCAGCATTTGCGACAAAATCATAATACTATTCAGCGGCGTACGCAGTTCATGCGACATATTCGCCAAGAAATCCGACTTGTATTGGGAACTCGTTTGAAGTTTAAGCGAGAATTCTTCCAACTCATCTTTGGCTCTCTTCAATTCCAAAGCCCTTTGTTCGGAGAAATGGTTCTGTTCCTCCAAGAATTCATTGGTCATTCTGAGCTCTTCCTGCTGCATCTGGAGTTCTTCGGACTGAGCCTGAAGCTCCTCAGACTGGGCTTGCAGTTCTTCCGTCAGCATCTGCGATTCTGAAAGCAGCCGTTCCACTTCCATCCGTCCCCTCACATTGAGAATCGCTGATCCGAACTTATCCTGCAGGGAATCGATCAATGTCAGATGCTGTGACTGGTAGGGCTGCAAGGAGGCTATTTCAATTACGGCCTCCGTCAGTCCATCCACCAGGATCGGTGCCACCAAGAGTGCACGCGGCGCGGATACGCCTAAGCCTGAAGTGACTTTGACATGATCCTCCGGCAGATTATCCATTAGGAAAATCCGCTGATCGAGTGCGCATTGACCAACCAAGCCTTCACCCAAGCCGAAACTGTCAGAAGCAGGGTCTTCGCCAATAGCCGCATAGCTGGCCATTTTTACAAAGCGGGTTTGCCCATTCACGTATTCCCGCAGATAGACAGCGCCATAGAGACTGCCCAGCATAGGGGCCAGCGTATTGACAAACGTTTCACTCAAAAGCTTTATTTCATTAATCCCTTGATACAAAGTTGCAACTTCCGTTAAATTTATTTGAACCCAATTCTGCTTCTGCAAGTTGGCTAACAATTCATTGGTAGCTACGGCCAGCTCTTTGATCTCATCATTGGTTTTGACTTGAATTCTAGTGGTCAAATCGCCCTCAGACGCCGTAATATCTCGAATCGTTCGGATAACTTGTTTGATAGTGCCCGTAATCGAACTAGATAGGAATAAGGCCACAAGAATAGCAAAAATCGAAATGATCCCGAGAACAGAGAAAAGAACAACTCTAAGATTATAGTTGCTTTCAGCTAACTGTTCGACTCTGGCAGCCGTTAATTTCTTCTCTGCTGAGAGAAAGGAGTCGAACTGCGTACGCAGTTGATCCATGATCTTTTTGCCATTGTTTTGGTAGAAAAATTCATTAAGAGCTTGTTGATTGTTAGCCCCCTT
This sequence comes from Paenibacillus marchantiophytorum, assembly GCF_014640555.1. Lineage (GTDB taxonomy): Bacteria > Bacillota > Bacilli > Paenibacillales > NBRC-103111 > Paenibacillus_E > Paenibacillus_E marchantiophytorum. The sequence continues at coordinate 69,029 of NZ_BMHE01000012.1, forward strand.
AGCCTTTATAGCAAATTCACCGGCATTTTTAATCCAACTCTGAATAGTAGGCTTAATTTGCTCTAGGCTTCTCTGTTGCGAGGGGTTATCCTCTATAAGCTGATGAAGCTTGTTGTAGTTATCCAGCCAAGTTCGGCTGCCGGCATCATAAGGTTCCAGATATTGCGTATCCCCTGTTATGACGTAGCCGCGCATCCCCGTTTCCATATCAAGCATATTTTTTTGAATTAAATTTAATAAATCATGGACTTCCATATCATGCGTAGAGACAAAACTGACTTCCTCTTGAAGCGAGTTTACACGGTCACTCACGACCAAAAGCGATATCCCTAAGCATATGATAATAAAGACATATCCAACTATAATTTTGGCACGTATATTGATCTGTAAAGATTTAAGCATAGTTGCCTCCTAGTATAGTTCGTAGAGAATGTTATGTTAACATTCTACTACTCTCACTATACCACATTCAGGGAGCTAATAGAGAAAATCTCTGATTATTCCTGCAACTGATCCAGCAGTTGATCCAGCTCTAGATCCGATGGCGGATACGCTAGATTCATGCTTTCCAGAGCGTCCACTGCAATTTGCAGGACGGCCAAATCACGGTACCAGCGATGGTTCGCAGGAACGACATACCACGGCGCCGATTCGGAGCTGCACTGTCTAAACACGTCCTCATAGGCTTGCTCGTATGCCCCCCATGATTCACGTTCCACAAGATCATTCTTATCGAACTTCCAGCGCTTCGTCTCATCAGTCAACCGATTGCGCAGCTTCGCCAGCTGAAAATCTTTGGAAATGTGCAAGAAAATCTTCACGATTTTCACACCGCTGCTTTCTAGCAATTTCTCAAAACGGTTGATATGTTTAAATCGCTTCTTCACTTCCGACTCGCTGATCCACTTATGGGTTCTTGTAATCAGGACATCCTCATAGTACGAGCGAATAAAAGCCCCAATCATGCCTTTGGCAGGCACAATTTTGTGAGCCCGCCAGAGAAAATCATGAGCTTCCTCTTCCTCCGTAGGCGTACGGAAGCTGTTCACTTGAAACCCTTGCGGATGCAGGCCGCCAAGCGCACGCTTGACGACACCGTCCTTGCCGCTGCAATCCATGCCTTGGATAACGAAGAGTACCGCTTGCTGCTTGCCCGCGTATAAGACATTCTGCAAGGCTTCCAAGCGTTCCTTCAAACGCTCGATGTTCGGCTCAGCCTCTTCCCGATCATGAACACTCCCCGTTTCATTGGGATCGATTTGCGCTAGCTTTACTTTCTTCCCATGCTCCAAACGAAATTGGCTGTTTAGCATCAGCACGCCCCCTTATGAATTCTCTATCAAAACGGCCTTCAATTTATCTATTGCCCGTTTTTGGATACGGGATACACTCATTTGGGAAATTCCTAGTTGATCGGCGATTTGCCGCTGTGAGTGCCCTTCATGGTAGATGAGGCCAATGACGGTGCGCTCTTCTTGCTTCAAGCAATTCATGGCCTCTTCCAAATCCATCCGTCTCTCCAGTGATGTGTAATCATCTGTTGGTCCAGCAATCATATCGCCAATCGTGGCGCTGTCGCCTTCACTTGTAAGAGGTGTATCCAGCGACGTGTAATTATAGTAGTCACGGCCCGCCAGAATCTCGATGGTTTCTTCGGAACTGAGCTCCAGATAAGCAGCAATCTCGTCAATGCTAGGTGAGCGCTCAAGCTTGACCGTCAGTTCATCCAATGCCCTTTGGACCATGGAGCCTTTTTCCTTAATACGCCTTGGAACCTGTATGTACCATGACTTGTCACGCAAATAATTTTTGAGGTGACCGATCAAACTTTTCATCGCATAGGCTTCGAATGGGATATCCATAGAGCTGTCATATTGCGTGAAAAGCCGCAGCATCGACATTTGACCGACTTGAAATAGATCTTCATACAAATCAGGACGGCTTCGCGACATTTTGCCAACTGCCATACGAACAATAGGTTCATAGTGCAGCAGCAGTGCCGTAGCCGTCTCTTGGCAAGCTGTTTCTTTGTAGATCTTCATCTTCAAATACATTTCGTATAAAGGCTTTGAGGATGATGCATTGGCATTCATACCATTTCCTCTTTTCTATTCAGCTGCCCTGCTATATGTTTCAACAAAATAACCTCAGTTCCTCTCCCGCTGTGCGTAAGTACTTGAACTTCATCCATCAGCGCTTGCATCAGAAAGAGGCCTAACCCGCCAACTGTGGCTTCACTGATCGATTTGTGATGAAGCGTCGCTTCGTCCGGATCCGTTTGAACATAGTTAAAACTATTGCCCTCATCCTTAACGGAAATTTTCAGATAGCCATCGCTATGCTCGAATTGGATGTCTACCGTGCCTGTTTGATCCTCGTAGGCATGAAGAATAGCATTATTGCATGCTTCCGCAACGGCTACCTTCATATCTTCAATATCTTCAAAAGAGAAGCCGGCTTTGGTAGCAACACCGTATAGGGTAAGGCGAACAATATCCAAATATTCCGCCCTCGCAGGTATAGTAAGTCCGATGTATGGTGTCATATGATTTCTTCTTTCCTTTCTGTTGCACGCTGATTGGCTGACTGTTGATCACCATTCACGAAGTATCTGGATACGCCTGTTAAGTCAAACAAACGTTGAATTTTGGCAGGAATGTGTTGAATTCGGAATGCGGCTTGCATAGCTGCTCTCACTTTAAGCACTGAGACAAACATGCCGATTCCCGTACTGTCAATATAGCGAAGTTCTCTTAAATCCAGAATAAGACTTTGGTCTTCCAGGTTCACGACGGAATCAAGCACAGCGGCCAGTTCCGATGCCGCGGACAGATCAAGTTCCCCACTCAGATAGATCATATTTTCTTTGCCATTTGATTGCTTATAGACGGTAAATTTACGTATTGCGTTCACAAGATGACCCCTTTCCTATTTCGTAACACCGGCGTGCGGTGATTTATTTGCTTTCATTTTTTGCCACATATCGAAGGATATCGCTGCGCCTTGAATGATCGTTTGCCATTTGTGGTTAGGCTTTGCTCCTTCTTTCATTATACTCGTTTGCTTCACAGCTGAGAGCAAGCTGGTTGCGGATTGTTTCACCGAAGTTGTCAGTTCGTGAATGACCTGACCCACATCATTCACCGAGCTGAACAAGTGATTCAGTTTAGCCAGTTTAACTCGTACATCTATGGCCATCTCATTCGTATTGAGAATTACATCCTGTACTTCTGAACTGATTTGTGTCACTTCATTCTTCATCTGGCCCATGGTCGATGTGATCTCATCCAAGGAATGCTTCAATGACTTTAAGGTTTGTATTAAATAGAAGACCAGAAATACAAACGCAACGGCTGCAATAATCGCACTGATTTGGAATAACATTTGAATCACTCCTGTCTGCTTAATTACTTATTGTTACCCTCATTGTTCGAAGATGAAACAGGGCGTGCAGAAAATTTCAATTTTCTTTTTGACTGTTTCACTTACAGGGCTGCTGGGTACTTATATGTATAAACAACTATACAAATTAAGTGGAGGGATTCACATGGCCAAAGTCGCAATCAAAGCAAACCCAGTTACAGACATTCTGGATAAACAAGTCGCAAACTTCTCCATTCTTTATATGAAAATCCATAATTATCACTGGTATGTGAAAGGCGAGAACTTCTTCACGCTACATATCAAATTCGAGGAATTGTATAATGAGGTAGGCTTGCATCTGGATGTAATCGCCGAAAGAATGCTCGCGCTTCGCGCTATTCCGACAGCTACCTTGAAGCAGCATCTGGATACAGCTTCCGTTAAGGAAGCGAAGAATGATGAAACGGCGGAACAAATGGTCAAGCAGTTGGCTAGCGACTTCTCGCTGGTCTGCTCCGAGCTCACAGAAGGCATTGAACTTGCTGAAGAGAGCAAGGATCAGCCTACAGCGGATCTGCTCATTGGCATTCGCTCCTCACTAGAGAAGCATAGCTGGATGCTGGAAGCATTCCTTGGGAAATAAATGGAAGTAAGAGTTGCATAAAAAAGAGGCTGTCCGATAAGTAACAAAATGGATTAGTGGGACAGCTCGATTGAAATAAAGAAAAACGGCTTCGCCGCCCTGAGAGATCAGCCTCTTAGTAGCGGCAAAACCTGTTAAGGGAACTAGAGGACGCTATATAGGCAAATAGCAGGGATGCTGGGGTATTAGCGGAACTACAGGGTCTTATTTCCACGAAAAACGCTGAAGTTGCCCTGAAACAGCAAAATAGCGGACTGTAGTTCCCTCACCCCTGCGATATGGATACTTTTGGCTAAAATAGCGGACTGTAGTTCCCTCCCTCTGTTCGCACAGGGCGGCTGGAGTAACTCCGCGCTCACTCCAATACATATAAACTCTTATATTTTGAAAAAGGAGCTAAGCGGCTTGTACACGCTTAGCTCCTTTGCTTTTAACGGTCGAGCCCCGTCGTCGCCCCCCCCGCTACATCCATCTGTCACTCTAATGAACTGTATGATGCTTATACACGAGAAAATGGCTACTTTGGCGATCTAATTCAATCGAGGTAAGCCAGGATTGCGCTCTGGGTACCCAACCATGAGGGCGTGATTCGATGGGTTGAAAATAAGGCAGCATCTATACCCTCATGTAGATTGTTCATTTGTTTTGGAGCCAGTATCTGGCGTTTGCACATATTTCACGAGCGTAACCTCGGTTCCGGCATCCGTGTTCACTGCCACCTCATCCATCAGCGCCTGCATCAAATAGATGCCGAGGCCGCCAGGCTGCAAATCGCTGGGCGAATTGCCCGTTAGCGGACCTGCTTGCTGGCTGCGCTCTTGATAGTTGAAGCCGGTGCCCTCATCTTTCACTTTCACAATGAACTTGCCGTCCTCCGCCTCGTAGCTAATCTCGATCTGGCCTATCTGATCGCTCAGCGGCTCACTGTGAAGCACCGCATTGTTGCAAGCCTCCGAAACCGCTACTTTCATATCTTCGATATCTTCATAAGAGAAACCTAACTTGGAGGCGACGCCATACAGGCTGAGTCTAACTATATCTAAGTATTCCGCAGTAGCGGGTATCTTCAAACGAACGACATTCATGCTCTGCCTTCGATCCCTTCGTTGAGGAATCCGGAAATTCCTGTAAGATCGAACAGTTTTCTGATACTGGACGGAATATTGCGCACTGCGAATGGCGCCTTCAGCTCATCCCGAATCTTCAAGGCCGATACCACAATACCAATGCCTGTGCTATCAATATACCTTAACTGTCCAACATCAAGGATTAACGCTTTATCAGCCCGATGGACAACTTCTTCAAGGGCATGCCGGAATGTTAAAGCTGCCGCCAAATCCAGCTCCCCTCTGATATGAAGCTCTATTGATTCTTCCAATTCTTCTCGATCAACCTGGAACTTTTCCGCTGGCATTAGCCACACTCCTTTACGTTATTCATCTTCTAAATAGTAACAAGACCCCTAGAATTTCACAAGTTCCGATTAAAAAGAAATGATCCTTCTGACACATAGCCAAGCTGACCGTAGCCGGCCAGCTTCACCCTTATGTGCTCGAAAGATGGTAATAATCAACGGAAATAAGTTCTTGTGTTTCCGGCTGTACAAACAATTTAATCAAAGTGTCTCTTCGCTGAAATACGAGCCCGTCCTCAGCAACGAAATCCGGTTCACCTAGGAATTGTTTCAGCTCCGATACCGTTAATGGAATCTGTTGATCATTGATTTGGATATGCCCGACTGTCGCCGATACTTGGACGAAGGACACGACATCTTCATAGAAGCCTACATTAAAATTCGGGTACTGGTAGATCGTTTCTCCGATGAATTGGGGATCTTCGACAATGGTGGAGGGAGGTCCCTTCTTGGCCGTTACGTCCGCTGTGTTATCCTCCAGAGAAATTCCCTCCAAACTGAACAGCGTTGCAGCCGCAGAACTGACATTGGTCATTGCCATTGGATTAACAGCAGCTTCGCCGGCATCCTCTTGGGCCACAAGAAGAGGAGGAGGATCGAGCTGTATCAACGCGGCGTCCGAGCTCACTGGCAGCATACTGATGACGGCTGGTGTAAGGATAACTTCCGGTTCACCGATACGTTCCGTAGTCGCCCCTTTGAGAAACAACAAAGCCGAGGTCATCGCCAGCGAGAACAAAGCTAACTTCAGAAACCGGCGTCGATAGCTTGTTACGTGTGTAAGCAGCTTGATATCGTTTTCACGAATCATTACATTCATAACGGATCCTCCTCATCACACCTCATGGATTATAAGACTCCGCTCTTCTCGGCAACGAAGGGGTGGGCATACTGTCCGCTCAACACGGCCCCTTTCTCCACAACAACCTGTTTGTCCAAAATGACCCGATCCAAATACGCGCTGGCTTCGATGATGCAATCGTGCATAATCACGCTATTTTTGACACTGGCGCCACTGCCTATCGTCACACCTGGGAAGAGAATACTGTTCTCCACATAGCCTTCAATCCGGCAGCCCGGAGCAACAAAGGAGTTGCGAACCAACGCTTGTTGATGGCAAGCCGTCTGCTGCTCTTCTTCTTTCCGCGTATACACGGATTCCTGATTAATCATGAATTGTTTCCAACCCTGCGGCTGCAGAAGATGCATGCTGTGAGCATAATAGCTATCGATTGAATCCATAATCGCGATATAGCCATGATTGGCAAAGCCTTGCACATGAATATCGGCCAAATGCGCCCAAATGACATTTTTCAAATAAATCTCGCTGCCGCTTTTCATGCTTTTCTCAATGAGATCAATTAACAATCGGCGCTCGATCACCATCGTATCCAAATCGATATTCTGCGGGGCTAGACTCGGCAGCGCATGGTAGGTTGGCGAGGCGCTGACGACACGGCCATGATCATTCATCTCCAAATTATACGCATGTCCGATATGCGCGTGACGATCGATCTCGGTTAAATGTTTGTAGAGGACGGTAATTTCTGCCCCGCTGCTGAGGTGATAATCAACCATATTCTCGAAATTGGAACGGTAGATCACACTGCTCGGCGCAAGCAGAATGTACGTTTCCTGGCAAGATTTCAGATAATCCAAATGGCTGTACAGATGGAGAAGATCCCCATGTTCCAGCGTACGGAAGTTGTCCGCTGTATCGATGCGCAAAGCAACCGGAGCAAGGACCGAAACCCCGCCCTCCAGCGAGGCATCCAGCCCCCAATCCTGTCCGTCGCCAACGTGCTCCAGCAGTGATTCTGCCTTCTCGTTGGCGAGCACCACAACTTTCTGAATACCCGAGTTGCTCATATTGGAAAGCGCAAAGTCAACCAAGCGGTACTTTCCGGCGAAAGGCACAGCCGCCACACAGCGGTTGCGGGTAAGCGTCGACAAATCATCCTGTTCATCCATCAGATTAATCATACCAAGAACGTCTTTCATGATTTCTCCTCCTTTTAGCCAAAATTCACACGAGTACCTGTCAGCGCTGCTGGAATCGATGCTGGGTAATGACGTCCAATGATGGCCTTTTCTCCAATCACCGTCAGCTCCGATCCACCGGGTTTCCCGACAATCGCGCCATCTTTGATAATGGTTCCTTCGCCGACAATCGCGTTGAGGACAAGCGCATTTTTGCCGATCTGCACGCCCGGCATAATAACACTGTTTAACACCCGGCTATTGTCTCCGACTCTGACGCCATCGAACAGCACGGAATGACTCACATTGCCGTAAATATCCGTGCCGTCGCCGATTACCGCATTATTCACCCTAGCGCTAAGCGCCACGAAGCTTTTGCCATAATTGCGTTCCTTGGTATAGACAGGCCACTTCTCATGATCCAATTGCAGTGTCGGCGTGTAACCGAGTAAGTCCATATGCGATTCCCAGAGGCTTTCAATCGTGCCGACATCCTTCCAATAGCCTTCGAACGGATACGCTGACAAATAAGCGCCCGCTTCCAATAGTCCAGGAATAATATCTTTGCCAAAATCATGGCTGGAAGAGTCATCCATCGCATCGATCTCTAACGTGGAGCGCAGCACATCCCAATTAAAGATATAAATCCCCATGGAGGCCAAATTGCTGGTTGGCTTAGCTGGCTTCTCGGCAAATCCGGTCACTCGGTGCGATTCATCCGTGCTCATAATTCCGAAGCGGCTGGCTTCCTCCCATTTCACAGGAATAACCGATAACGTTGCATCCGCGCCAGAAGCTTTATGATGCTCCAGCATCGCATTGTAGTCCATATTGTAAATGTGGTCACCGGATATCACTAACACATAGCTGGGGTTATGCTTACGCAGATAGGATAAGTTCTGGTAAATCGCATCAGCCGTGCCTGAATAGGCATTCGGAGCACCAATTTGTCTTTCCAGCAAGGTGACGCCGCCCGCATCGCCATCCATGCCCCAAGCTTCGCCATTGCCGATATGCGCATGCAAAACAGCAGGCTTATACTGCGTCAGCACCCCAACCGTATGAATGCCGGAATTGCGGCAATTGCTCAATGTAAAATCAATGATTCTATATTTTCCGCCAAAATGAACGGCTGGCTTAGCTATATTTTTCGTTAACGGACTCAGTCTAGTCCCTTCTCCTCCAGCCAATAACATGGCTACACATTCTTGCTTCTTCATCCTGATCTCATCCTTCCTGTGGGATATATTTCACTGCAACTGCTGCAAGTGGCGGTATATTCAACATAATGCTATAAGAGCGACCCTGACAGGCGTTTTCTTCGCTAAGCAGCGTGGTATCGTTTACTACGCCTGACCCGCCGTACTCCGCTTTATCACTGTTAAACACTTCTTGATAGCTGCCTGGCTTCATAACCCCCAAACGGTAACCCTCGTGCTTCTCCGTTTTAAAATTACAGATCATAATGAGATGCTCATCCTCGTTTTCTGCTTTCCGAATGAACATCACTAGACCGTCGCTTTTATCTTCTTCTCCAATCGGTTCGAAACCGCTGGCGTCGTGATCGAGCTCCCAGAGCGCTTTTTCCCCCACATAGAAATGGTTCATATGCGTGACGAAGCTGGCGAACTGCTGATGCTCCTCAAACGCAAGCAAGTTCCACGGCAGTGCACTTTCTGAATTCCAATCATCCATCTGGCCGAATTCATTGCCCATGAACAGCAATTTTTTACCGGGATGACCGATCATATAGGCGTAGAGAACACGCAGATTGGCGAAACGTTGCCAGTTGTCATCTCCTGACATTTTACCCAGAAGCGACTTGGTGTCATGAACCACTTCATCATGGGCATACGGAAGTATGTAATTCTCATCCCAAGCACCGAGCAAGGAATTCGTCAATTGGTCTTCCGCTTCACAGCGCTCTGCTTGATTCTTCTTCATATATTCGAGCGTGTTCCACGTAAAACCTAAGTTCCATTTATAATTAAAACCAAGTCCGCCATGCTCAACCGAAGCGGTTACCCCCGGATATGAGCTGGAATCCTCTGCCATCATCAAAGCATTGGGATAACGGGAGAACACAACCGCATTCAGCTTCTGAAGAAAAGCGATCCCTTCCAAATTCTCGTCGCCGCCGAATTCATTCGTAATCCGATCCTCTTCTTCACGGTCAAAGTTCAACGTCAAAATACTATAAACCGCATCCACCCTCAAACCGTCAATGTGGTAAACATCCATCCAGAACAACGCATTGGAAATCAAGAAGCTAAGCACTTCCGGCTTCCCATAATCAAAGATTTGCGTCCCCCAAGTGGGATTCTCCCCTTTGCGGCTGTCTGCATACTCATACAGCGGGGTCCCATCGAATCGGGTTAAGCCATGAGCATCCTTGCAAAAGTGGGCAGGCACCCAGTCCATAATGACGCCGATGCCTTTCTGGTGACAGCGATCGACGAATTGCATGAAATCCTTGGGTGACCCGAATCGACTCGTGACGGAGAAGTAACTGGTCACCTGATAGCCCCAGGAAGCATCCAGCGGATGTTCCTCAAGCGGCATCAACTCGATGTGCGTGTACCCCCGCTCAAGAACATAATCAACCAACTCGTCCGCCAACTCCAGGTAGGTGTAGAAGCTTCCGTCTTCCTTGCGTTTCCAGCTTCCCAGATGCACCTCATAAATCAATAGCGGCTGCTGTAGAAATTGATTCGAGGTTTTTGTTGCCAGCCACTCCTCATCCTGCCATTCATATCCTTCCAAAGAAGTTACAATGGATGCCGTTCCAGGACGAAGTTCCGTATGAAAGGCGTACGGATCTGACTTCAAGTAACATTCGTCATCCAGCGTGACGATCTCGTATTTATACAAAGTTCCTTCTTCCAGCTCAGGAACGAAAAGCGTCCATACCCCGCCTGACATCGACATCTTATGGTTGCTGCCGTCCCAACCATTGAAGCTGCCCGATACATTCACTTGCTTGGCATTGGGTGCCCACACAGCGAAGTTAATTCCCTTAACCGAATCTCGTTCTTCCACATGTGAACCTAGAAATTGATAGCTTTGATACTGTGTACCCTCGTGTAGTAAGTATAAAGCGTCTGTCGTAGGGGCCGATACCATCGTCATCCCTATTCCTCCCATCCTGATTGGATTGATATTCCTTATTACACGTCTTTGTGCTTATTGAAACAAAAAACGCACAAGTTTTATTCCCGATTGGGATAAACTAGTGCGTTATCGATTGTAACTAATTAGGTGGAGAATTTATTAGGTCGCTGTGATCATCACCAAGCACATATCGTCCTGGGGAGAACCGCTTTTGGTATAAGGATAAATGCGTTCAATGATGCCCTCAGGATCGTGCGTTTGCATCGACTGAAAGCTGCGTTGAATTTTATTGATGCCTTCCTCCAGCTCATCGTCAAGCCATTCCGAAAGACCGTCGGTGAACAAGACAATCCGTGCATCTTTCTTATAGGGAATAACCCCTTTGGTAATCTCAATTCCCTCGAAAAATCCGATGGCACAACAGCCTTCCGTCAGCAGCTTGACCTCGCCATCCAGAATAGCGATTCCTGTTGGATGTCCGGCATTCACATATTCGATCGTGCGCTTCTCCGTATCCAACACCAAATAAATCGACGTAAAGTAATAATTGATAAGATTATCCGCTTTATGCAGTTGATTCATCCGGCAGTTTAACTCGCGAATCACACCCTCCGGATCACAAATGTTCGTAATCGTATCCTTCAAGGCCGAGTAGATATACATACAAACCAGTGACGAGGAAATACCATGACCCATCATATCCAGCAAAATAATACCATACCGGTTCGGCCCAATCGGGTACCACGCATAGAAATCACCCGCAAGCTCTGAAGAAGGCTTGTATACCGCTGAGATGTTAATATGCTCATCCTGGATAGGGCTGCTTAGTACGCTGCGCTGCACTTGTTTGGCCAGATCCAGCTCATACTTAATCCGCTTATCCCGTTCCTTATGCCAGTCCTTCTCGAACTTGAGACGCAGTGTGGAGCGAATGCGAGCCAGCAGCTCTACCTTGTTAATCGGCTTCATCACATAGTCGAGCGCCCCGGCGTCCAGAGCTTCCGCTAATTTATTCGAATCTCCCATCGCTGTTACGAAAATAATCGGGATATCTCGAAACCGTTCATCCGCTTGTACCGTGCGGCACGCTTCTACCCCATCAATTTCCGGCATCATCATATCCATCAAAATCAAATCTACGGATACCTCCGAGGTGCTGGGGGAATTCATTTCTAATAAGTGATATAGCTCTTTGGCAGAAGACACCATCATGAGATCGGTATACCCGGCTTTAAGCAGAATTTTTTCAATGATAAGTAAATTCGTCGCGTTATCGTCAACAATCACAATGCTCATAGCTCTAACCCCTTTTCGGGTAAAAGTTAACAAAAACCCTCACCGTAGTTTAACATACTTTAAATGTAAATATCGCTAGAGTTCTTCTATCTACTACCCGAATTTGAAAAATTCAATCAGAATTCGATCAACTTTTGGGTGTTAATATAATGTAAGGGAATTTAAATTAAATTTTTCCTGTTTCAAATGGGGGAAAGACGGTTACTTTCTACCAAGAGGCAAAACAACCAAAAACCCCATTTGAAGGAGAGATGACTCATGAGTGAAACAGTCGCAACAAATAAAGGCGGACTATTGTTAGGTTTAGTAATCGGTGGAGCAGTAGGTGCTGTAGCTTCCCTGTTGCTCGCCCCTAAAGCGGGGTCGGAATTACGTGAAGACCTTTCCAATACGTATCGTACGTTAAACGATAAAACAAGTAAACTAGCTTCGACAGTTGGTCAAAAAACCCAGGAAATCGTCTCCAGCGTATGCGAGACTACCCAAGATATCGCTGCTGCGGCTAGCGGCACAGCCAAAGATATCTTTTCCACCGTGAGCGAAAAGTCACAGGAAATCGGCAAACAAGCCTCTGATGTGATCGATAAAGTTAAAGAAAGCAAAGACATGGTAGCGGAGTCCTTGCAGTCTGCCACGTCCACAAACAACAACCGCCATTAAAAGCCCTGACTCGGGCTGGTAGGACGAATTTTTTTGGCCGCAGGCCCGAAAGGAGTGTTAGGCAATATGGATAAAAACAACATGCATCAGCAATTAACCAATATGGGACTCGAACGTGTGGCATATACGGAGAAATCCGTGTATCAAATCAACATCAAACATGAACCCACATCCGTTTCCTATCCCCTGACGTTAACTACACTGACGACAGAACATGGCAATACGACCGTCCATTTCCACGAAGCTGACTTTCAAGAGAACGAATTCGTTCCTCTCGAAGTCCGCCGAACAGCTCTGGACAAGCTCATTGAGCTTGAGCGCTTATGCAACGGCTCTTCCAGCAAATCGCTGGAAGAGGCCAACAACAGCTCCATGGCTCAGGACATGGCTGAGATCAAGAAGCTGGGCAACGAGATGAAGCACATGAAAACGAACAGTGAGCTGCTTGAGCAGAACATGATCCCCGATCCGATTCAGTAGCGGACGAGGTTAGAAACCTTCAAATCCACTTATGTGGAGTTGGAGGTTTCTGGCCGTTGGCGGTGGAGCGTGAGATGGGCCGCTGCCCCAAAAAATCAAGACAAAATAGAGGCTGCTCTCTAGGTTTGCAACCTTTTGAGTCAGCCTCGTTTGTATAACAGATTACGGCGTCTTAGGATGCACCATATCCTCTGGACGGACATAGCTGTCAAACTGCTCAGCGGTCAAGTAGCCGCTGCGCAGGGCTGACTCCTTCAGTGTCAGCCCTTCCTTATGGGCTTGCTTCGCAATGCTGGCCGCTTTCTCATACCCGATGTACGGGTTGAGGGCTGTTACCAGCATGAGCGATTGTTCCAGATTGCGCTGAATGACAGCGCGATTCGGTTCCATGCCTGCGAGGCAGTGATCGTTGAACGAGCGCATGCTATCCGCCAACAGCCGCACCGACTGCAGGAAGTTGTGAATAATGACGGGCTTGAACACATTCAGCTCGAAGTTGCCCTGGCTGGCGGCGAAGCCGATGGCCGCATCGTTGCCCATCACCTGGCACACGACCATCGTCATCGCTTCGCTCTGCGTGGGGTTGACCTTGCCCGGCATGATCGAGCTGCCGGGCTCGTTCTCCGGAATCGTGATCTCCCCGATTCCGCAGCGGGGACCGCTCGATAGCCAGCGCACATCGTTGGCTATCTTCATTAAATTCGCCGCCAGCGCCTTCAGCGCGCCGTGGGCGTAAACGATCTGATCATGGCTGGTCAGCGCATGAAACTTGTTCTCCGCGGAGACGAAGCGCGTGCCCGTCTCGCGAGTCAAGGCTTCGGCCACACGCGCGCCGAATTCAGGATGCGCGTTCAGCCCTGTGCCGACCGCGGTGCCGCCAATAGCCAGCTCGCGCATCGTGTCGACGCTGCTGCGCACCATGCGCGCGGCCTGCTGGAGCATGGCCCACCAGCCGCTTATCTCCTGCCCCAGCGTCAGCGGGGTGGCGTCCTGCAGGTGGGTGCGGCCGATCTTGACGATGGAGGCATAGGCCTCCATCTTGCTGTGCAGAGTCGCCTGCATAAGCTCCAGCGCTGGCAGCAGCTCTTGCTCTACCGCGATGACGCCGGCGACATGCATCGCGGTCGGGAACGTATCGTTCGAGCTTTGCGAACGATTCACATCATCGTTCGGATGAATACGCTGAGCGCCTTCCCCTGCAAGCAGTTCACTTGCTCGGTGAGCGATCACCTCGTTCACGTTCATATTCGACTGCGTACCGCTGCCCGTCTGCCAGACTACAAGCGGGAACTCGTCGTTCCAGCGTCCCTGCACGATTTCATCAGCCGCCTGGGCAATCGCCTCGGCTTTCTGTGGCGTTAACCCGCCAAGCTCGCGATTTACCTGCGCAGCAGCCTTTTTCAACAGCGCAAAAGCACTAATCAACCGCTCCGGCATCCGCTCCGTGCCGATTTTGAAATTCTCAAAGCTGCGCTGCGTTTGTGCCCCCCACAACTTATCCACAGGCACTCTGATTTCCCCCATCGTATCCTTTTCAATCCGATATTCTTGCGTCACCTGAACCGCCTCCTTTAGCTTCGTCATGCTGGCATAACCCAACAGAATAAGGTAACCAGCTTGCTGATATCGTCAAACACATAAGTCTTATTTTGCCCAAAACATGGAACACTATGAGCTACGGACTGGTTTTCTCCTTCAGCAACAAGCTATAATTAACAAAAAACACCCGCATAAGCAGGCGCTAGTGAATCAAAGGAGGACACCCCTTGGAAACCCGACTAGAAATTGTCGTCCGATCGACGGAAATCGATGTGAATGGTCACGTCAACAACGCCAAATATTTGGAATACCTCGAATGGGGCCGTGAGGAATGGTACGAGCAAGCGGAGCTATTCTATGATACTTTTGGCGCGATGGGCATTCAAACCGTAACGGTGAACATTAACATTAACTACAAAAAAGAATGCAAACAAGGAGACGATCTGACCATCACCTGCCGTCCTGAAAAAATGGGACGTTCCAGCTATGTGCTGAAACAAGAAATTATCAATAAGCAAGGCGACTTATGTGCAGATGCCCTTGTCACAAGTGTAACGATGGACAGCGCAACACGCAAAAGCGTGGAAGCTCCCGAAGCTTTGCGGAAACATTTTAGCTAACGTTTAATTCAGCGCCTCTGTGGATAATTTTTGTCCGAGCGGTGTTGGCAGTCCATCCATACTGATCATGTTTTTCTGCTGCCAATAGTCATTTAAACCTTGCTCGCCTTGGTGGGCAGCCCACTTCTGCAGCGTGTGACGCTCTCCCTCATAATTGTAAAAAGGAACGCTATAGCCGCAAGATGTCTTGACTTCATGAACATCCACGACGATAATCTGACGCGCTCCCGGCAGCAGAGTGAACCTTGGGACGAGAGTATCCCACTCCTGCGTACCGGGCAGCACAACACGGCCGACCCCGTACAACCGCAGAATCATCGGCGGCCCCTCGAATGCCATGAACATCACCGTAATGCGCCCATTCTCTTCAAGATGCGCACTCGTCTCATTGCCGCTCCCTGTCAAATCCAGATAAGCCACTTCGTTGGTCGATAAAATTCGCAAGACATCATGGCCCTTGGGCGATAGATTCACATGTCCATCCCCCGCTAACGGGGCTGACCCCACGAAGAAAATGTGCTGCTTGCCAATGAACTGTTCATGCTCCGGCAATAACGCCTCGAACGATTTCCCCATTGTCTCTTCGCCTCCATTTCCCAATATCTTCTATTATGCTCCTCGACGCACTATTTGTGAAATACCTAAATAGACATTGCTTTATAGTATTTACCTATAGAGAAGATCCGCTGCATTACTTTTGCAAATCCTCTGCATACTTCCAGGCCATTCGAGGCATACTTAGTTAGTTGAAACCTAGAGGAGGTGACCTAACATGCCAACAAACAACAGTGATGATGTGGTGAGTCATGCCATTAATGCCGCTGAGGCGAATGCGGAAGACGGCCAATCCAAGCAACAAGTAGAGGAATTAAGCTCTCTTCTGCAAAATACGACGACAAACTCCACTGCCGATGAAGATTCATCCGAGCAGCAATCGTAATTTGATCTTATTTTCGCGAGCTAGCGCAGATGAGCTTTTCCAGATGGTCTTTAGAGACCTTGGGAAAGCTCTTTTTAGTTTGTTCCATTATTTGCCTAATTTAGATATATCGAATAAGCTTTTACTGAAGGGAGGCGATTTCTATTGTTTATTAACCCCTATAAAAACCGCACGCGTGCAAGCCTTTATTTTGAAATTCCTTTAACATTAGGCGTTATCATTTATGGGATTATAGCTCTTACTGGTTCAAGCGACTTTAACATTTCAATTTACATGTTATTGCTATCCACTGTTTTCCTAATAAGAAGCTTTGATAAAAAAGCCAATCTGCTCAGTTTTTCGATCTTATTGATAGGTGCAATCATCATCTTCCTAAAATCCTAACTTCAATAAATAAATAAAAGCTCCAAAAGACTCTTATTCGGGGCAAAACGTCCCTTTCTGGCCCGATAGAAGTCTTCAGAGACTCTTATTCCGAAAAGCGGCTGCTTTTTCCTCATTTCTAACGCAAATAACAGTCCCAAGAGACTCCTATTCTGGTCAAATCGTCCCTTTCAAACCTAATAAGAGACGTCAAAGACTCTTATTCGGTTGACCAGTAGGCCCCTACTCAAAAAACGCCCCCGTCAGCCATGAACAAAACGCCCATCCGCTGAATAACATATAGTAAAAACACAAGGATGGTCGAAGAAAATGGACGGACTGGATCAACCCGTTAGTATACAAACGAATCAGGTGCTGCGTAATCAATTAAAGCTGCTCTACCCTTCAGTTATCCACCATACGCCTTATACATCCCAGCATGCCATGAATACCGCGATAGTCAACGCGGTCAATAAGCAACTGAGCGACCAAGGCTACCCCAAGAATCCACTGGCTGATGTCACAGCTTACTATGAGATCAAAACCAATGAGCGCAATGTGCTCAGTCTGACGCTATGGAATTATACGTTCTCGGGCGGGGCCCATGGGCTTACGATTCAGAATGCGTTGACTTTCAGTACGGAAACTGGCAAATCTTACGCCCTCAAAGATCTATTTAAACCAGGCAGCGACTATGTCGGCAAGTTAAGCGCGTTGATTCAAGCCGAGCTCAAAACACGAGACATCCCGTTGTTGGTCGATTTTAAGACGATTCGTCCAGATCAAGATTTCTATATTGCCGATAAATCGCTAGTCATTTATTTCCAAGTCTATGAGCTGGCAGCTTATGTATATGGTTTTCTTTATTTTCCTATTTCTGTGTACGCTCTACAGGATATTATTGCGGAAGAAGGGCCACTGGGCATAATGCTGTACTAAGACACTAAACACAGACAATAATTTGTCTGCTGAAATTGCTTTTTTGCACGATACAGCGTTCATCGATACGGAAACCCGCCTGCTCGATGAGCGCATCAATCTGCTCTGTCGTGATAATAACCGCGCGCCAGGCGACGCGGCGTGCGGCCCTAAGCATGTCCAACTGCTCATCTTCGGGCAGCTTGGAGCAAAGATTGTAGGGCATGTCCAGAATGAGGGCGTCGTAACGCGCCTCATCTCCCGCTGCCAGACCCAGCGTTCGCATGTCGGCAATACGCACCACATCCGGCATGTCGAAATGGGTGAGATTCACCCGCGCGCCGCGCACAGCCAGCGGGTTCATGTCCGTGCCCACGATGTCGATGCCCATCGACATCGCCTCAATCAGCACCGTGCCGATGCCGCAGCACGGGTCAATGACTTTGGCGCCCGCTATATCGGGCACGGCAATGTTCACCACCGCCCGCGCTACGCGCGTGTTCAGGGCGGTGGAGTAGTTCTGCGGCTTCTGCTGATGCTGAAGCCACACGGCTTCGCCGTAGCTGCATTCGCCGAACACCCACCGGCTTCCCAGCTCCGTGACGGCGAACCACATCTCCGGCCGTTCCAGCTCCGCTTTGCCGCGGAGATGCCGGCCTATTTCGCGTGCAACTTCGCGCTGGCGGTCCGTGCGGACCACAGCTTCCGTTTCCGCGAACACAACCTTGAACGTTGCCTCCCGCGGCGCCAACGTCCCCACCTGCGAGGCCAGTTCCGGCAAACTGCCGGCCTCGACCAGAACGTCCAGCCGCAGCTTCAGGAACGGGCTGCGGCTCGGTTCAACCTTACGCGCGCTAACTGCGTAGCGCGCACCAAACAAAGCATCTGCGCCCAGTAAACTGCGCAGCTCCAGCAGACAAAGCGCCTGCTCATCTTCATGGCAGGCAAAGGTATAGATATATTTCATGTTGCATCCCTCATTTAACGTGTGACTTTCTATTTCGTTGTGTTAGCAGTTGTTCCGCTCTTCGCAAACTGCTGGATCAACTGCTTCATAAAGGTATCCGTCGTCTTGCACACATGCATGTCTTTGCGATAGACAATCCCCACATCCTTCTGCGGAATAGGATCAACAATCGGAATGCTGCTAATATCCTTGCTGCTGCGAATGCTGTCCACATACGAGCCAGGCAATATGACGCCCACCACATTCTGTTTCGCCATCTGAAGCAGCGACTCCAACGTCGACAGTTCCAGTGTTGGCTTCCACTCAAATCCATGCTTCTTGCAGCATTCATCCATCATTTGCCGCACATAAAACTTACCTGGCATCATCGCTACTGGAAGTTGTACGAGCTCGGCTAACGGGATCGTATCCGACTGTGCCAGCGAGTGCTTGCTCGACACCACAAATTGCAGCTCCTCGTTATACAAAGGAATACTCGCTAGCTGCTCGTCCTCATCAGGCAGGAAAACAACGCCAATATCCAGTTGATTATTCAGCAGCCCCTCTTTGGTCTCCTCGGTGGCAAGTTCTGTTACCGATAGCTCAATTTTGGGATACTGCGCATGAAAAGCCATAATCGTCGCCGTCAGCAAATGATTACCGGAACAGCCGATGCGCAGCTTTCCCCGCTGCATGCCTTGGATTTCATTCAACGCAGCTTGCGCTTGATCCAATTCATGGAAAATATTTCGGCTATGCTTGAGCAAAATTTCTCCGGCCTCGGTGATATAAACTTTCTTGCCGATCCGCTGAAAAAGAGGCGAACCTACGCGATGCTCGATCAAGCGTATCTGTTGGCTGAGCGTAGGTTGGCTGATCCCTAACTTTTCGGCTGCACGGGTGAAATGCAATTCTTCGCAAACCGCCATAAAATATTCCAATAATCGATACTCCATCGTTGCCACCACCGATCATAGCTATTACCTATGATGGTAATTGATAATTCGGAATTGATCAATGATTGATATTTATCTATAGTAGAAGGAATACACTCATGGGAACGAAAGGCGGTTATTCGCGATGTATGGAACCATCAGATTCGAGCAAAATCCTCACTGTAAAACGATTCCTGGCCCAGATGAAAGCTTAGGCTTTGGGCGTTATTTTACCGATCATATGTTTATGATGGATTACGAGGAAGGTCAGGGCTGGTTGGATCCCCGGATTATCCCGTACGGTCCTTTGTCACATGATCCTGCGGCGATGGTTTTTCATTATGGGCAAGCCGTGTTCGAAGGGCTCAAAGCTTTTCGCACAAATAAAGAAGACATTGTCCTGTTCCGTCCCGACCAAAATGCCAAACGGCTTAATCGCTCTTGTGAACGCTTGAGCATGCCATCTCTGGATGAAGACTTCGTCGTCCAAGCCATTCAGAGCCTTGTACGCGTAGATGCCAACTGGGTGCCTCGCAAAGAGGGATCATCGCTGTACATTCGCCCTTTTGTTATCTCTACGGAGGCAGGTCTTGGGGTGCGTGCTTCTTCACGCTATTCCTTTATTATCATTATGTCACCTGTAGGCGCTTACTATGAAGAGGGGCTTCAGCCCGTTAATATTCTGGTGGAAGGCCATTTTGCCAGAGCTGTCCAGGGCGGTACAGGCAACGCCAAAGTTGCCGGCAATTACGCAGCCAGTCTGAATGCGCAAGCTATCGCCAAAGAAAACAACTGCGCTCAAGTCCTCTGGCTGGACGCTGTGGAGAAAAAATATTTGGAAGAAGTCGGCAGTATGAACGTCTTTTTCAAAATTAATGGAGAAATTATTACTCCCAGCCTAAGCGGCAGTATTCTGGAAGGCATCACCCGCAAGAGCATCATTCATCTGTTGAAAGATTGGGGCCTTCCTGTGAAGGAACAAAAAATCTCCATCGACGACATCGTTGAAGCCTATAAGAACGGGACACTCGAGGAAGCATTCGGTACAGGCACCGCAGCCGTCGTTTCTCCGATTGGCAGTCTGTTGTGGCAGGGAACACCGATGGTTATTAACCAAGGACACATCGGCGAGCTGGTTCATCGGTTATATGATACGATTACGGGCATTCAGTTCGGACGTATTGAGGATACACATAGCTGGTTGGTTACTTGTTAGGCATACTTTGCCACATAAAAAGCTCCAATTCCACGGCGTACGTGGAACTGGAGCTTTTTTACTCTAAGACATCACTTTCCTAAATCCACGCTGCCCTTTGTACCAACCTTCTGCTTCTCCGCCATCAGCTTGCCGTCAATATCGATAATATCCTTGCTGTTCATCACTTCATCTCCAAGCAAACTCCTCAGCTTGCTCTTCGCTTTATACTTCACATCATCGTCAATATTCTTAGCGACAGCTAGCAGCGCCAATCCAAGTGCGCTGAAGTCATCCACGTAGCCGATAACCGGCAGCAAATCCGGCACGAGATCCAGTGGAAGAATTAGATAGCCGAGCGCTCCGTAGATTTGTACTTTGGCTCTCAATGGGGTTTGGGGACTTTCTACCGCGTAAAAAAGCAGCAATCCCGTGTAAATAACCTTGCTTCCTGCTGATTTCGCGATTTTTTTGAGCTTGGACCAGAAACCGTCGGTGGAGAAATATTTTTGATATTTGGTTGTATCCATCTGCCGATCACTCCATTCATTTGGGATCCTACACTGATGATCTGCTTTCCATATATATAACCATTTTCTGAAGAACTAACCCGCTGTCCTTGTCTTTGAGAAGTCTAATTCAAATCATATACCAATTATACACCATTTGTATTTCGGGAGGTATTAGAGGTGTTGAAGGGCGGGCTAACCACTGAGGAAATCGTCTTGAAAATTATGAGCGAGGGAATGCGTGGGATACATAAGCAAGCTTGATGATCTTATTCCCCCAACAATCGCGGTATCCCGGGACAATCCCAAGCGCACAAAGAGGCTGTCCCAAAAATCAATTTAATGACTTAAGGGCAGCCTCTTGCTTTCACTATTGGATTTCGCTCCAGATAACTCAGATCAATATCGCTTACAGCACCTGATCTCCGTCATAGGTGGCGATTTTCTTGTACAGGTCCGGACGACGATCGCGGAAAATCCCCCACTCGATACGCTGGATCTCCAACTGATCGAGGTCGAATTCAGCAACCAGTACGGTTTCTTCCGTACGGCCTGCTTCTTCAATCAGGTTGCCCTGCGGGCCTGCAATGAACGAAGAACCGTAGAAGTCGATGCTGGAATCCTCATCCACTTCCTTGCCGATCCGGTTGGATGCGATAACCGGCATCAGATTGCACGCGGCATGGCCGCGCATGCACATTTGCCAGTGATCCTTGGAATCGATCGATCCATCCTGCGGTTCGGAACCGATCGCTGTCGGATAGAACAGCAGTTCAGCACCCATAAGTGCCATAACGCGGGCTGCTTCCGGGTACCACTGGTCCCAGCATACGCCTACGCCGATTTTGGCATAGCGGGTTTTCCATACTTTGAACCCGGTATCGCCGGGATTGAAATAGAACTTCTCTTCGTACCCTGGACCATCCGGGATGTGACTTTTACGATACGTGCCCATAACTTGGCCATCGGCATCAATAACAGCCAGCGAGTTGTAGCGCGCGTAATTCTTTTTCTCGTAGAAGCTGATTGGCAGAACGACCTGCAGCTCCCTGGCGATTTCACGGAAATGATTAATCGCTTTATTGGTTTCCAGCTCAGTAGCGTAGCGGTAGTAGTCCGATTTCTCTTTTTGGCAGAAATAAGGCGTTTCGAACAGCTCTTGAATCAAAATAATTTGAGCACCTTTGGCGGCTGCTTGGCGAACCAAGGCCTCGGCCTTGCGAATGTTTTCATCTATGTTATCGGAACAGCTCATTTGTGTCGCTGCTACTTTGACATTTCTCACTGAAAGTCACCTACCCTTTCTTGCTTGCTGGCATTTGCTGCGTTGTGCAGTGAACGTTGCCGCCCTCTTTGATGATGGACATACCGTTAATTGTACGGATACGGCGATCCGGGAAAGCTGCGCTTAACACGGCTTCTGCCTTGCGATCCGTCTCTTCCGCCGTTCCGCCAAACACCGGCAAAATAATGCCGCCGTTCACGAAATAAAAGTTCAAATAGCTGAGCGTCAGACGCTGCTCTTCGAAGAAGGTTAAAGGCGGCTGCTCGATTTGAATAATTTCCAAAGAGCGTCCTTTGGCATCCGTAGCTTTGCGTAAGATTTCCAAATTTTCTTGGGTGATCGCATAGTTGGCATCCGACGGATCGTTGCACACTTGCAGAATCACTTTGCCAGGAGCTGCGAAGCAAGCGATGTTATCGACGTGACCGTCAGTTTCATCCCCGTCCAACCCTTTGTTCAGCCAAATGATTTTCTCCACATTCACGAACGATTTCACCAAATTCTCGATGTCTTCGCGGCTCAGATCGGGATTGCGATTCGTGTTCAGAAGACATTCTTCCGTCGTCAGCAGCGTACCTTCTCCATCCACATGAATGGACCCGCCTTCCATGACCAGCGGAGCGTCGAAACGCTTCACACCATGATGCGCAAGGATTTGCGGAGCGACGTTGTCATCCAGATCCCAAGGCGCATATTTGCCGCCCCAAGCGTTGAACTTCCAGTTCACTGCCGCGATCTCCTGCTGCTCATTCAGCAAGAACGTTGGCCCGTTGTCTCGGAACCAAGCATCATTGTGCTCGATTTCCAGAAAATCGACGTTGCTCTCCGTAAAACGCGCTTTCACTTGCTCCACTTCCGCAGGATTCACAACCACAGTCACGGGCTCAAACTCAGCAATCGCTTTGACCAAATCCTCATAGCCCTTCGTCACAACGGCGTGATCTTCAGGGTAGACCATGGAATCTTGCACAGGCCAGGAAATGAACGTACGCTCATGGGTTGTCCATTCGGCTGGCATTTTATAGTTTACATCTGTAGGTTTCATCGTCATCCATCTCACTTTATATAAATTTGTCGGCAGACCTCGTAGACATCAAAGAATAGTGCCAAATGCACCGTCTATCATCATAACCCAAAAGGAGCTCAGGCTCAATGCAAATCCCTTTACAAATTTAGCAATTGCACGGGTGAAGGCAAGCTGGCTGAATGCATACTTTGGCTGCTTTTAATGAACATTAGTAAGGTTCACAAGCCCACCAGAAGAAAGGAAGATCAACTTTGGCAACGATTTTATACATTACCGCGCATCCGCATGATCACCAAACTTCTTACAGTATGGCCGTTGGTAAAGCTTTTATTGACGCCTACCAGGAAGCCCATCCAAGTGACGAAGTCGTTCCGATTGACTTATACAGCATCGCTGTCCCTCACATTGACGCCGATGTGTTTAGCGGTTGGGGCAAATTACGGAGTGGCCAAGATTTCTCAACCTTGAGCCAAGAGGAACAAAGCAAAGTTAGCCGCCTAGGCGAATTAACCGATCAATTCGTCGCTGCGGATAAATATGTGTTCGTCACACCGATGTGGAACTTCTCTTTTCCTCCGATCATGAAAGCTTATCTAGATTCACTGTGTACGGCTGGCAAAACATTTAAATATACAGAAGCTGGTCCTGTCGGCTTATTGCCAGGCAAAAAGGCGCTGCATATCCAAGCCAGAGGCGGTATTTATTCAGAAGGGCCGGCAGCCGCCATGGAATCAGGGCATCGCTACATCGGCATCATTATGGGATTCTTCGGCATCACCGATTTCCAAGGGCTGTTCGTAGAGGGGCATAATCAATTCCCTGATAAAGCGCAGCAAATTAAAGAAGAAGCGATCAGCCGCGCCCAAGAGCTGGCCAAAAGCTTCTAAGCACAAAGAAAAAGGGCTGTTCCAACGTAGATCCATCTACTTGGGGACAGCCCTTTTTCTTTAGGGGCTCTTATTCAGCCCCGATACCTCCATTTTGCCACCTGAGCCTCAAATAGCGGTCCCCAAAGACTCCTTTTGCGCTGAAACAGCCGCTTTTTGAGTAGAAATTCACTCTTAAAGTCATAGTAGATGCCGAGTTTGGGACGCGTGGGTGGAGTTAAGGATGTTTTTCAACGTTAAAGTGGGCGGAATGAGCGGGAAGCTGGACTTAACGCTGATATTCACTCTTAAAGTCATCGTAGATGCCGAGTTTGGGACGCGTGGGTAGAGTTAAGGATGTTTTTCAACGTTAAAGTGGGTGGAATGAGCGGGAAACTGGACTTAACGCTGAAATTCACTCTTAAAGTCATCGTAGATGGCGAAGATGCCCGAGTTCTTGGCCTAGTCGCTGGTTTTGCCATCTGAGCCTCAAATAGCGGTCCACAAAGACTCCTATTGCGCTGAAACGGCCGCTTTTTGAGTAGATAGAAGTCTTTGGAGGCTCTTATTCTCTACCTAAAGGCATATCTTCTTCGGGCGTTTGACGGCAAAACGCTGGTTAAGTTTGCTTCCTGCCGCGGTATTGTCCGATCCGCAGCTCCTTGATGTATACGTCCGCATCGGGCATTCCCTCATCCGTCGCATGCTGCGCAGCCAGTTCAATATCATACGGAATTCGCACATGCTGAATATTGAATGCTCCAGGCTCTTTACTATGGTAATGCCCTTCAAGAAGGACATAGGAGGCTTGCGTAAGATCAAGCGGATTGCCTATACTGCCTGTGTTGAACAACATTTTGCCATTCAGAATTTGCAGAAAAGCATTATGCACATCGCCATAGCCCGCTACATCGGCAGTCCGCTGTTCCCTGCAAGCATCCGACGCTTCGAACATCGACAACCGACTTTCCATGGTGTCCCACGGCTGAATGCGTTCGTAAACACTGCGAGGCGAGGCATGGAACAATCTGATAAACTTACCGCTCATCCAAAATTCAAAGCAAAAAGGCAGCCCTTTTAAATACGTCATCCGATCACTGCCCAATCTCTCCTGCTGCCACTTCAAAATCATGTCCTCTGTAGGATTTCCAATGAAATCGTCCCAATTGCCCATGATCACGACATCGCAATCTTCCCGCACCCGGTCCACGGCCTGCTCCGAATGCGGTCCTTTACCCACTAAATCTCCCAGACAAATGATTTGTGTCACAGCCCGCTGCTGAATATCCTGCATCACGGCTTCGTAAGCAGGCATATTACCATGGATATCGGAAATAATCGCTAGCTTCTCCACAAGCCACACCTGCCTTTATGTTAAAATTGTTCGTTCGTTCTCGTCGTCATGCGGTACCTTACCCGCTCTGCTGACCAGAAATGGATACAACAAGTACAATCCAATACCATATAGCATGACAGCTATGTAAACCGGAAGCAAATGAATGAAGTTCATATAGCCGATGTGAAAATGAATCAACAGGCCCGCTGTGAATCCTGGCAGGCCTCCCCAGAGGAAGGTCCACCACAGCCAGCTTTCGCCTTGGCCAACTCCCCACAAGGCAGAGGCTGTAATCGCTACCGCCAGTGAGAAGAGCGCTCCGCCAAAACCAGCTCGATCATGAGCAATAAGCGGAATCAAGCGATCGTTCCAAGCCGCCAATTGCTCGGCTGTTAGGCCCATATAGGTTAAATCGGTGTCCACGAATACATAGGTAACGCCAACACCCGAAATCGTTAATCCCCCAATAGCCAGACCGAAACCGAGGATAACGAAGCAGCATTGTCCTAATTGTGCTCTGCGCCAAACGGAATCATTCCGCAGTCCAGGCGGTTTCCGCGAAGGATAATCTTTCAACCCCCGCAGCGTAAACAGCAGCATGGGCAGCAGAACTGCCGCAACCCCAGCATGCAGAGGATCAAAATAACCGTAGCCGAGGTAGAGGAAAAAGCTGCTGAATCCTACGGCACACGAGGTGATGACCGCCGTCCGCGCCCAGTGCAACCCGCTCTGCAAGCCATGCCTGGCTAATTGCGAATAAAAAATGCCGATCGAAATCATCGTCCCCGCCAATGTAATCCGGTCATGAGACATGAAATGTATAATATGCCCGTTAAATCGATTTATGACACTTCGGCTTACGCCGAGAAATGTTTCATCATAGGGCAAGAGCACCGTGGTCGAGGCAATGAGCCAAGCCAGCACTCCGCCGAACATCATGCCGAGGCCAAGCAGATACATCCAGCCCCAATTCGACCAGAAGGAAGGCGGCGGAGGCGCTGCCGTGTCCCTGATGCGATCATAAATAATCGCTTCGTTAATGCGCTTGGGCAGCCCTGGCCCCGCATAGACCAGCCCGCTGTGCAGCTGGACGCTATCCGCGCCAGCCGCCAATAGTTCCAGAGCGTCCTGCGGCTGCTGCACCCCGCCAGCCGCAACGATGGCGCTCTGCGCGCCCAGCGTCTCGCGGAGCAGACGCACGCGCTCCAGCTGCGCGGCGAGCGCGTCCACGCCGCCGACGCGGATGCAGCGCGTGCCCGCCTCGTGCCGCGCTTCGCCCACCACCACGCCGCTCCAGCCGTCGGCAGCGGCGATATCACGCAGCATCCCTAGCGGGATATGCTGCGGCACGTACAGCAGCAGCGGCTTCCCTGGGGCCGCTGCCAGGGCTAGCTGGCGCACCTCGCGGAGGTACGCCTGGGTCTCTTCCGCTGGCCAGCCTTCGGCGAGGCCAGCGATGTAGAAGCCCGCCGCGTACGGCGCCAGCTTCGCGAGCAGCTCCTGCTGCTCGCGGAGCGCTTCGCGCGGCGAACTTCCCGGCATCGGCGTGAGCCGCACGAAGTGCGGCAGGCGATGCCCCGTGCCCTTGCGCAGGCGCGCGACGATCGCGTCCGCGCCGTCATTCGCATAGCCATCGGGGTACACGATGGCTTCCTCGCCCGTGATGCGCTCAATCGGCGCATCACAGCGCACTTCCCGGACCGTAACGGGTCCGAGTTCCATATAGCCGATCCCGAATTGGGCCAGCGCTCGGTGCGCCGTCCCATGGGGATCGAGGGAACCGCTCAAACCGATCGGGCAACCGATCGGCACCCCGGCCAACTGCCCCTCCAGGATCGGGGACAGCTCCATATGCCCCATCGTTTTGATTACGAAGGTGCCGCCAGGGATACGGCTTAATCCGCCTATCGCCTCAAGCGTCCAATGGCGAGCGATGCGCCCTGGCAGCCGAAATAACAAAGGACGAAATAGCGCATGGTACGACCAATCCGGCATCAGGATGCTCCTGTTCTTTGGCAAAATGGAAATTTCTTCATTCTAGTATAGCGCGAATAAGCCGAGGTGGAAACAGACACAAAATGTTGAATTTTCGTGTGATTACAATCACACGGCCGTTTCTTTGCTTTCCGTATACTTACCTCATCAACAGAAATCCTGTACGAAGGTGGGCAACCGACATGCTAAATCAACGAACCATAGAAATTATTAAATCCACAGTCCCTGTATTAGAGATTCATGGCACAGCTATCACCAAACGTTTCTATGAGATGCTGTTCACCGCGCATCCTGAACTATTGAACATCTTCAATCATGCCAATCAAAAACAAGGCAAACAACAGACAGCGCTAGCGAATGCGGTTTATGCCGCTGCCCTGCATATTGATCGGTTAGAAGCGATACTGCCTGTCGTGAAGCAAATCGCTCATAAACATCGCAGCCTAGGCGTTCTACCCGAGCACTATCCGATTGTCGGTCAGCATCTGCTGGCGGCTATCCAAGAGGTGCTCGGCGAAGCAGCTACAGAAGATATTTTACAAGCATGGGGTGAGGCTTACGGGGTGATCGCTGGTGCTTTCATCGGTGTCGAAAATGAGATGTATCAGCAAGCGAAATCACAAGAAGGCGGCTGGGCAGACTTCAAGCCCTTCCGTCTTGTCCGGAAGGTCAAAGAAAGTGAGGTCATCACTTCCTTTTACTTGATCCCTGCCGATGGCGGAGCACTCGCTGCCCATGAACCTGGGCAATATATAAGTGTCAAAGTCCAAATTCTGGGAGAAACGCATACGCATATTCGGCAATACAGCCTCTCCGACGCAGCGGACAAAGGCTATTACCGAATCACAGTGAAACGGGAAGATCCTGTAGCGGATCGCCCAGGCGGCAAGGTATCCCTATACCTGCATGAGCATCTGGAGATCGGTGATGTGCTGCCAATCTCAGCGCCTGCTGGCGACTTCACCCTGGATCAGCAGGATTCGCGGCCTGTTGTGCTCATTAGCGGAGGCGTAGGCCTTACCCCTCTGGTCAGCATGCTGAACACCTTGGCGGCAAAGCAGCCACATCGCGGGGTCACCTTCATCCATGCCGCTCAGAACGGTCAGCTTCATGCCCTGAAGCAGCAGGTAGAAGCCGTTGCCGCGCAGCATGAAGATATAAGCGTCCACTGGTGCTATGACAAACCGACAGAGCGCGATCTAAGCGAAAAAACCTTCCACAAAGAAGGTTACATCGATCTCGCTTGGCTGAAAACTGTTGTGCCTAACCGAGCAGCCTGCTTCTACTTCTGTGGTCCCCACCCTTTCATGAAAGCCATCTATGCGGCGCTTCGTGAGTGGGAAATTCCGACGGAAGATATTCATTTTGAGTTTTTCGGGCCTGCGGGCAGCTTATAAAAGATTCGTACCGCGCTGCACTTGTTCCCGCAGCAACCGATTGACTGTCTCTCTGCGCAGTCCGATGAATTGGCCGATTTCTTCCTGGGTCAACACATCGGTCAGAACCAGACTGCCCAGATAATGATGCATCCAGCGTTGAAGCTTCACTAGCTTCATGGCTGGCGTCACTTCGGTCAACTGATCAATCCGCTGCTGCATCATCCGCAGCTTATCCTGCAATTGCCGCGCAATGGCGCGGAATTTCTCTGGATGCTGCTCCAGATCCCGATACCATGCTTCCGGCGAAATCGTCTCAATGTCGCACGTCACCAGCGCAATAGCAGTTCCATAGTTGGGACTCGGACTCATGAGGGAGTGATGCGGGATGGTCTCTTCCGGGACGATGATGTTGACGAGCGTCGGCGTGCCGTCTTCATGGACGCGAACAATTTTCAATAAACCGCTTCTCAGCCGGTATAATCCCCCTGTTTCTCCTTGGCGGAACAGGGTTTCTCCTTTATGAATGATCATCTAATTTCTCCTTCGAAGAGAAAAAGCGACAGCCATAGGATAGGCTGATCGCTTTTTTATCGTTCCACCTTGCCAATCAGCCATACGGATACCATGAGTCCCAGCAAGGAAACGACCACTGCCGTACGAATTATGGACAGATTTGCAGATCAATTATGCTCTACGGACACAGTCGTTGACGCGAAAAATTTGGTTACGGCAAAAGAGGCCGCCCCAAGCACGGTGGAACGGTCGCTCAACTCAGAAAACGCCACGTTCAACAGCTTGCGCGGATGAGGCAGGGAGCGCTTCTCCAACAGTTGAAGCAGCGGCTTCATCAGCCATTTCTCCGCCCCGGCCAAGCGGCCGCCCAGAATGACGAACTCCGGATTGTAGCTGTTGATGATATTGACGACGCCAACACCGAGAAAGTAACCGAGACGCTCGAACAAAGCAATGATTGCGGCATCTCCAGCTTCTGCTTTTCTCAGCAGCATCTCCAGGGTAATGGAGCTCCCGAACTCTTGGCGCGCCCGCTCCAGCAGCGCATGCTCTGACGCATACAACTCCCAACAGCCTAAGCTGCCGCAGCGGCATTTGGGCCCGTCGTGCTGGATCGAGATATGTCCAATCTCTCCCGAAAACCCCGTGGCTCCGCGGTACAGCTCGCCTTTGATGATGATGCCGGCCCCAATTCCGATGCCGATGGAAACATACACCAGGTTAGCCGTTTCTCTGCCGGCACCGAACTGCTTCTCGCCCACCGCTCCGGCATTTGCTTCATTGTCAATAACGACAGGAATATGGAAGGTCTCTTCCATGTACTTCTGCAAAGGGACGTTCTCCCACTCGAGATTCGGCGCGAACAAGAGCGTGCCGTCCTCATCGCAGATGCCTGGCACTCCGATGCCAATGCCTATAATCCCGTAGACGCTTTCCGGCGCGCCGTTGATCAGATCGCGAATTGTTGCCTTGAGCAAATCTATGACTTCTTGAGCAGACGGGTTGTCATGATTGACCCGCTTCTCACGAACGACCTTGCCGGTTAAGTCAGTGAGCACCGCAAGAATATCATGTACGCCCAGATCGACGCCAATCGCGTAACCGGCCGTACCGTTGAACAGCAGCATCATCGGCTTCCGCCCGCCGCTGGATTCACCGACACCGATTTCATCGACGAGGCTGCTCTCTATCAGTTCATTCACAAGGCTGGACACCGTTGCCTTGGTCAACCCTGTGATCTCCGCGATCCGTGCGCGGGAGATCGGTGAGTCCGTGCGTATATGATGAAGTACGATGGATTTATTTATTTTTTTCACAAGATTCAAGTCGCCTGTTTGTTTCATGCCTGCCCCCATATTGCTTCGATTGCTTGTCTTGCTTTCACTTTGCTGAATATGGAAATAAGTTTACCATGAATGCCTTTTTCTCGCACCAACTAAGTTTGTTTAATGAATTTACAAACTATTCGAATGATGCTATGATGACTGCATAAGCATTTATCACTTACATTTGGAGGGTGAATTCATGAGCTACTTTGATAACATTCAACCGATTAAGTACGAAGGCCGCACATCCAGGAATCCGCTATCTTTCAAATTTTATAATCCCGATCAAGTCGTGCTTGGTAAACCGATGCGTGAACACCTGCGTTTTGCAATCGCTTACTGGCACTCCTTTTCCGCTAATGGCTCCGATCCTTTCGGCAGCGGCACGATGGTTCGCGCTTGGGACCAATACTCCGGCCTAGAGCTTGCCAAAGCACGTGTTGACGCTTGTTTCGAATTGCTCCACATCCTCGATGTCGACTACTTCGCGTTCCATGACCGCGATATCGCGCCTGAGGGGGATACGTTGCAAGAAACAAATCAAAATCTCGATGCGATCGTCGCTTTAATCAAAGATAAAATGACATCCAGCGGCAAAAAGCTGCTCTGGAATACAGCTAACATGTTCACAAACCCGCGCTTCGCGCACGGTGCGGCTACTACGAATAATGCAGACGTCTTCGCTTACGCTGCTGCGCAAGTGAAAAAGGCTCTCGACCATGCCAAGGAGCTTGGCGCTGAGAACTATGTTTTCTGGGGCGGTCGCGAAGGTTACGAAACCCTGCTGAATACAGACCTCGGCCTGGAGCTCGATAACTTGGCCCGCTTCCTGCACATGGCTGTTGATTATGCCCGAGAAATCGGCTACACCGGTCAATTCCTGATCGAGCCCAAGCCCAAAGAGCCGTCCAAGCACCAATACGATTTCGATGCAGCTACGACGCTATCGTTCTTGCAGAAGTATGATTTGCTGCCTTACTTCAAATTAAACCTGGAAGCCAACCACGCCACGCTTGCTGGGCACACGTTCGAGCATGAGCTTCGCGTAGCTCGTATCAACGGCATCCTTGGGTCCATCGATGCGAACCAAGGCGACTTGCTGCTTGGCTGGGATACCGACGAGTTCCCGACTGACTTGTACTCGACTACGCTTGCGATGTACGAAATCTTGCTCAATGAAGGCGGCATCGGCCGCGGCGGCGTGAACTTCGACGCCAAGGTTCGCCGGACGTCCTTCGAGCCGGTTGATGTGATTTACTCTCACATCGCAGGGATGGACGCTTTTGCCCGCGGCTTGGAAGTAGCTGCCAAATTGATTGAGGATCAGGTGTTCGACCAAATCCTCGACACGCGTTATGCTTCGTTCCAATCCGGCATTGGAGCGGATATCGTGTCCGGCAAAGCCGACTTCAAATCCCTTGAAGCCTACGCGCTTGCCCATAATGGTGCCATCGTGAACCAATCCGGTCGCTTGGAATTGATCAAAGCCACCGTGAATCAATATCTAATCAACACCTAATCAGCAGGAACTCTGATTGGAATTCCTGAGTTCCCGAAATCCCGAGCCCCATCAATCTATCGCTCCAGATACGCCAACCCCTGATTCATCGGCGTATTTGGGGCGATTTTCGCATCATTTTGGCCCCTATATTAACCCGCTAGGTCACTCGAAACGCCCTACTGCATCATTCTCCCGAAAAAACCAGCGATTGAAGATCAGTGAAAGATGCAAAGTTACCCATGTACTCAAAAAGGTCCAATACCAACTCCAAGAATGATAATCAATCAGCTCCGTGTACGTCTCAATCACAATTTCAAGGAGGGTAATTCCTGCTGGATAAGCCACTATGTACAGTATTCGCAGTCCTAACCTTTTGCCAGCCGGGTAGAAGATATTTAAATAAACAGCAATCGTTGGATAAGCCATAATTTCAAAAGTAAGGCTTGTAAAGTTATGTTTAAGCTCCCTGAGCGGATAGGACAACCAACCGTTCTGAACAACAATAAGTCCCAGAATCCAGGTCAGAAACTGTTGAAATAGAAAAGCAACCTGCGCTTTACGTCGATGCCGCTTGGGCACGAGCACCAGCCCTATCAGGGAAACGCCCCATACAGCTACCAGGATCATTCGCTCTGCCATCAAACTCATACCGGGTTGTCTACCTTTCCTGAACTGCCTTCTTTAGAGAAAAACCAACCTTCATATTTTCTGGTTATGTTCAGAACGGCCCAAATCACCAACATGTGAAAGTAGACATTGAAATGCCTATACTCCAGCAGATTGCTGTACTTCGAAATAAGGGCACAATACGTCCCAATGGCTATAACGAAACGCGCCTGAAACAACCATTTCAGAACGCTGCTCTTAGAATTTGGATAGTACAAGGAGAACATGGTTGATATAAAGGGAAACAAGAGATAGTTATTCGTAAAATTACTCCCGGATGCCGCAGGAAATTCACGAATCGGATTTTCATAAAAACCCCATTCCACAAACATGACACTCAACACCCAGGTAATTAATTGCGTGGAAAGAAATAAAAGCACTGCTTGCCTGATGCGATTCTTCGGAACTAAGATGGGCATGAGAGTCATACAGATCACCCAAGCCAAAA
The DNA here is from genome assembly GCF_014640555.1 of Paenibacillus marchantiophytorum. Classification (GTDB taxonomy): domain Bacteria; phylum Bacillota; class Bacilli; order Paenibacillales; family NBRC-103111; genus Paenibacillus_E; species Paenibacillus_E marchantiophytorum. Next base: position 102,282 of record NZ_BMHE01000012.1, read on the forward strand.
TTAAAATAGCTCGCTCTACGGACATATCCTCAGCCTTTCTACACATTGTCCTATTATCCCAATATGCCCTTTTAACTTTTGTTTATCCCCATAAATATCAAAAAACGAGCCTCCCAGAATCGCTTCTAAGGCTCGTTTCATTTAGTATATCCCTTAAAGTTCTTCGACTTTATTTTCAACCAGTGGCAATAAAGGTTCATCATCATTGTTATCACGCACAGTTTTCTGCAGGACGAAAGACGACATCGTAAGGAATAGCGCCGTAACCGCATAATAACCCTTCACTGAAAGCAGCTGTTCCAAGTTAATAATCCCTATAAACATACCGAGCAGCGCCAGGGCGAAAGAACTCCAGGCCAGGAAAGTGAATGCTGCTGTATTTCTTTTGCGGTTGCCATAGCCATCCTCCAAATTATCCCGGATGACCTTCTGCAGAACGAAGGCGGACATGGTCAGAAACAAGGCACATACGGCGAAATAGCCTTTGACACTTAGCGATTCCTCCAAGGTATAAATCCCGATGAACATAGCCAGAAATGCGCCAATGAAAGATGCCCAAGCCATGAAAGTGAACGCTGTTGTATTTCGTCTCCGAGTGTTATTCATCTCAAAAGTCCCCCTGTGGTTGCTGCTGCAACGCTTTGATATCGTGCTCTTGGTCCTTATTATAGGAGAACACCCGCATCTCAGATAGTACTATTTACCAATAGTACCTCATCCTTGCTTGCACACGACATCATAAAGAGGCTAAACTTCCGCTTAACCCCTGCTATTCACATATGGCAACACCATAAGCAAGATGCTCCCAGAAGACTTCCTGGATAGGGGCAATTTCGTCTTTCACACAAGCGACAAGCACAATAACTTCGGATTTTTGATTGCTGGATGCTGCAATAGCCCTTTTCTTTTGCCGAGATACATCAATGGTAAACCCAACCAGGAAACCTGTTGCAGCGCCAATTATACCCCACAGAATGGGTCCACCCGTCAGAATGAAACCATAGGATGAGCCTATGACTGCGCATGCCGTGGCCAGAGCAGCACCTAGGTCGAACAAACTCGTACCGTCTGAACCTGTGATGCTGTCAAACATCCTAAGCTTCTGAGCCCTCTGATGCAGAGGGACTGCATAGATATTCTCCTTCATAATCCCCGCCTCTTCTAGGGCAGTAATCGCCATTTCCACATAAATCGAATGGTTGAATGAAGCGATAACATGCATAATTTCACCCTCCTCTACGAGATGGAGATCGCGGAAATACGAATCGTTGATCTTGATACTCTGCCTTTAACAGATTAGCCTGCTCATGATCAAATAACTTGTTGTATTCAACCGTAGTCACATAAGCATCATAGACAGCGAAAGCATAAATAGATGGCAGGAATAAGAACCAGTGCCTATTAACTTCCTTCGCTGAACGCGCTAAATCGCCCATCAGCAAATAGTGAAGGCCTTCCAGCAAATGCGACCAGTAACAAATTAAAATCCAAGTCCCCAGAACAAAGAAAGCATTCAGAATGCGATGGGTCAACAATTGCCCCATGCCTGGCATCAGCATTGACCAAACAACCGCCATCGATGGTGAGCGCTTATCCAGATAGTTGATTTCTATGATACCCATCTTAAAAGGCACGATCGGAGCATTTTCCCTCTTGGCCAGAATATATTGATGATTCAAATCAATGCTTGTCCGGTAGCTGTCATAGATGGCGAATAAATAAACAGGCGCGTAGAGCGACATCCAACGAATTTGCATCACTTCACTGGCTTGCTCAAATTGGCCTATAAACGTGTAGACCATCGCTTCATTCAGGTGCATTTGACTATTAATGAACATTTCCCACCCGATTAGAATAAAACCGCGCAAATATTTAGATAAGAGCAAATGACCGAATCCGGGAAAAGCGGCAGACCACCAGGTGATGATGAGCGGATTGCGCAAATGGAGTTGAGTAATGCCTACTAAGCTTAGAAAAGCGATTTGACGACGTGGTTTGGGTCTCATGGACAGCTTCCTTGTGAATTGATTTCCAATTGTTGTAGTATCTTCTTTCCCAAGCAAGATATACATCGATAAATTAGTTTCCCGAGACATACACCCAGAGCCGCCCTTTCGAATATGGTAAAAGAAAAAGTAGGCTCGGATGCAATCCTTTGCTTACGAAGAAAGCGAGGAACTCCCATGCAAATTCACGTAGTCCAGAGAGGACAGACGTTGTATCGCCTTTCGCAGGTATATGGCGTATCAGCAGACGCCATCGCAGACGCCAATGAGATGACGCCCAGTCAATCACTGGTTATCGGACAGGCACTGGTTATTCCGATTGCAGGCTCGTATTATTGGGTGCAGTCCGGCGAAAGTCTCTATCTGATTGCCAACAAACTCGGACTCGATCTACAGAACCTGGCTAAGATGAATGGCATTACCGTCTACCAGCCGCTTCCCGCCGGCTTTCGCTTGTATATCCCCCCAACTCCGCGTACACAAGCTGAGGTGAATGCTTATCTGGAACCCCGAGGCACCGATGTAGCGCCCAACTTGATTCAGTCTGCCAAGGAAGCGGCCCCTCATCTGACGTACTTAGCCCCCTTCAGCTTCCGCATCAAGCGCGATGGCACGCTGCAAGTTCCCCCATTAGATGATCTGGGTGCCATTGCCAAGCAGTATAACGTTACGTTGATGATGGTTGTAACCAACTTGGAGAATGATCAGTTCAGCGCTGAGCTGGGCCATCTCTTCCTAACGGATGAAGCCATCCAAAACCGTCTGCTCCAGACGATCCAAACGACGGCAAGGCAATATGGCTTCAGGGATATCCACTTTGATATCGAGCATCTGTATCCCGATGACCGCGATGCCTATACCCGGTTCCTGCGCAAAGCAGCGGATCAGATTCATCAACAAGGCTACCTGATGTCCACCGCCCTCGCGCCCAAGACCAGTGCTGCGCAAGCCGGCGAGTGGTACTCTGCTCACGATTACAGAGCGCATGGTCAGATTGCCGACTTCGTCGTCATTATGACCTATGAATGGGGCTACAGCGGCGGCCCGCCAATGGCCGTATCGCCGATTGGCCCCGTCCGCAAAGTGCTCGAATACGCGATTAGCGAAATGCCCGCTTCCAAAATCATGATGGGTCAAAATCTGTATGGCTACGACTGGACACTGCCCTTCGTCAAAGGCGGCGAATTCGCCAAAGCTGTCTCGCCACAGGCAGCTATCCAGCTTGCTCGCAGATTCAACTCGCAGATCTTGTATGATCACAAGGCACAAGCGCCCCATTTCAACTACTGGGATGATAATGGCAAAGAGCACACTGTCTGGTTCGAAGATGCCCGCTCCATACAAGCCAAATTCCGTTTACTTAAAGAGCTTGGCTTGCGCGGCATCAGCTATTGGAAGCTCGGTCTTAAATTCCCGCAGAACTGGCTGCTGCTGGAAGATCATTTCAATGTCGTGAAACGCGCATGAGAAAAGCCCAGCCTACGGCTAGGTCATCCAGTCCATGCACCTTGAGGCAAACCCAAGCCCCCTAACGAACTCAACACCCTTTATTCGGTCAAAATCGCTCATTCTGAAATTCGAATGAATCCCTGATGCCCTATTTCAAGCAAATGATCACCTTTCCGCCTAAAATTTGCACGATAGCGTTAATCCAGTTCATTATATCGCCAAAGTAGCCATTTTCCGGTCTATAAGCATCCTACAGTTCATTAGATGTTTTCAGCAATATAGCGGATCCTAGTCCTCTTTGGACTGTGCAATGACAGAGAGCGTCGTGTGAAAAGGAACTATGATCCGCTAAACGGAGGGAACTGGGGTAAACGCAGCATGAAAGAGAACTGAGATACGCAATTTAAGTGGAACCTGCTAATTCCAACCGGGAAATGGTGAAATAGAGGATCATAGTTCCTTTTGAAGCGGAATATAGCGGTTTTCAGAATTATAGCGCACTGTAGTTCCCTCAAACTCGCTATCCTGACACATTTCACTATTATCGCGGCTTAACGTTCCCTTAGCTCCGCGCGATAGCTAGGCTAGAGGATCTCATTCTGGCATCGAATTACTCCATCGTGCTGGGATGGCCTACAACCCAATCCTGGCAACTGGCGTCAATCTCCAACATTGAAATTCTGGGCAAGCTTCACCCACCCCAATCATCGACATGTCTCTTAAACCTTCGTCGTTTGTCAAGATGCCCTGTCTATGGTTGACTTGACATACGTCCTCAGACAAGCCCCGGCTCCACTCTTCCGCTTCTCCGCATGAATACGTCGTGCAGAAAACGTCCCTACACAGATAGGGCACCACCTTAAGATCGTGGCACCCTTCACATGCGAGCAGCTTGAACCCTTAATTCGGGTCTCCACAATCTCGAAATTTTTGGATTTCTTTCAGCACTATGGGACGTATCTTTTTGCCATGCTTGCTTATAAAGGCTTGCCATTGCCGATTCTCATCAAAGAAAAGTCGGTGTAAGATGTCCTGTTTCCCTTATACTTTCTATTCGACACGGAATCGACCAACCGCCTGCTGAAGCTGCTCGGCCATATCGAACAAACTCTTGGAGGAGAAGGAAATTTCCTCCATCATCGCCAATTGCTCTTCGTTGGCCGCAGCCGAATCTTGACTGGAAGACGCTCCCTTCTGTGCAGATACAGTCACGTTTTCCATAAAGGCAACGACTTCATCGCTGCGGGTCGCCACATGCGTGATCGCCGCACCCACCACTTCGACCTTTCTTGAAACGCCGCTGAAAGCATCCTTCATGAAGACCAGTGAGTCATTCACCTGCGAAGAGGCGGCTACGCCATCTTCCGTCAGCTTCATCCCTTGCTTCATGACACTATCAACGTCTCTGGCTTTCCGCTCGATCTCATGCAGAAGAATAGCGATTTGTTTCGCTGCTTCGTTGGTTTGTCCAGACAGCTTGCGGACCTCACCTGCTACGATATTGAACCCTCTACCGCTATCCCCCGCCCTGGCTGCTTCAATGGCAGCATTCAGTGCAAGCAGATTCGTCTGCTCTGCGATCTCCGCGATTACCCCTGTAATCGAGCTGATTTGTCCACAGCTGTAACGAAGTTCATCCACGATCGTCCCAGCCGCTGAGACTTGATTGAATACAAGACCGATTCGTTCCTTCATCGTCTGAACGGATTCCATGCCGGCGTGGGAACTATCCGTCGCCTCCTCTGCCAGCTGCGCCATATGGAGGCTGTCCCCGTGAATGACCGCTAATTCCCCCTTCATAGCCTGGATGGTCGTTAGCGTCTCCGTTACTATAGCTACTTGCTTTTGTATGCTATGAGACAGCACATCGGTCGATACCGCTATCGTCTCCGCCGCCAGCTTGCTTTGCTCCGCATTCCCGGCAAACTGTTCCGCTTGCTGAGCTAGCACATGCGCTCCCCGCTGCACATCTCCAATGAAGGCCCGCAGGCTGAACAGCATCGCCTGGAAAGATCGATGGAGCATGCCGACTTCATCCTTGGCAAGATCGTGCGTCGCCTGCTGGGACAGATTGCCTGTCTCGGCTTCGGCCATGAGCACTTGCATTGCCCTCAGCGGCTTAACTATCAGCGATGCTATCCATCTGCCGAAAAAGTAAAAGACAACAATGGCCGCAAGCGACGAGAGGATCAAAGTCCAAATCAAACGGTTGTATTGCGAAATTCGCTCTTTATTCAGCGCTCCCGAGGTTTCCAGACGATCCTGCTGCAAACTTTCAATATAACCGCTGATGTCCTCCATCGTACTTTTTATATGAGTCTTATAATACTGGTAGGCCTCTTTATCCTGCCCGGCTGCTGATAAACTCTTCACTTTTTTCTGATCTTCCTCATAACTGAGCAACGCTTTTTTCAGCTTGGACATCCATAGCTCGCCTACAGGCTCACCACCTAACGACTTTTCATAATCATCCAGCTGCAGATTCGTCTGGCTGCGGATTTTGCTCATTTCATTATCCAACACTTCCTTGTAGTGGGGGTCCGGTGCCAGCATATATTCCAATAATCGATCATTCATCGTATGTACATTGCTCTCTGCTTTATTGATCCAAGTCGTAGGCAAATAATCATCTTCATACATCTTTTCCGCATTATGATCCATATCCCGTAGAAAAAAGAAGCTGGTCGCCGTTAAGAGCACAAGAAAAATAACCGCCACGACATTTAGGGTCAATATTTTATGGCTTATCCTCATATCTGCTGCTAGCCTGTTAACCTGAAATACTCTCATTATTTTTCTCCCTCTCCCTCTCTATATAAAAACCTACCAGATAGGTCAACTATAACAGAGTTTTGTAAAGAACGGATTAAACGCAAGTTAATTAAGTTTTTTTTATTTGTTTTTATTGTGTTAAGTTTCTTTTTTTCAACGTCGCATTTACCTATTCTTAACTCGTTAAATGCAGTGATTTCTTATGGTATCTATTCATTTTCAGCCCTTGCAAACCGATAAATATAAATAACTGTTCCAAATTTTTCATTTTTAATTACTTAATAAAGGAACAACAGGAGGTAACAAAGCGTGAAGTCGAAGTCTAGATATAGTAAGTGGTTTTCGATGCTCATCATTTTCGCCCTAGCGAGTCAAACTTTATTTACAGGAATTGCATTGGCTGCTGAATCAATTTCCAAACTTGTCCTGAATAAGAACGAGCTTGCCTTGCAAGTTGGAGATACTGCGAATTTAACGGCAACCGCTATTTTCGTAAGTGGATCTACAGAGAATGCTACCGTCAAAACGGACTGGAATTCCGGTACGGCAGACGTAGCTTCCGTCTATGCAGGCGTTGTAACAGCTAAGAAAGAAGGTACAGCAGTCATTACTGCTACGTATATGGGCAAAACCGAGATTGTTAACGTTACGGTTAGCAAGAAGGTCAAGTCATTAACTAAAAACAAGTCCTCTCTGGACCTCCGTTTGAATGCAAGTGATCAACTTATCATTACCGCTTATTATGATGACGGCTCATCCGAGATTGTAACGAGCAAGGCCGATTACACGGTAGATGCAAGCTCTATTGTTACTGTAACGAACGGGTTAGTGAAAGGACAGAATCCCGGCAGCGCAACTGTGACAATCAAGTATATGAATCAAACGTTGACATTGCCTGTTGATGTTGAAGTAGTAAGACGTATTGATGCTGAGAAACCAGAAGTCTCCTTGCTGTTGAATGGGACAGAGAAAATTAAACTGATAGCCACCTACCCAGACGGCACTATCGACGAGGATATCTCCGAGAAAGCTGTATGGACCACAGACAAACCGAGCGTAGCTGACGCGATCAAAGGCACAGTGAAAGGTTACAGTGTAGGAACGGCTACCTTAACGGCTACGTATGGCACGAAGTCCACAACCATCAAAGTAGATGTGGACAGTACGCTTAAAATCGATTTAAACAAGAAAAATCTATTAATGAAGAAAAATACGACAGATGTGCTGAAGTTGACAGCGACTTATGCTAACGGAAGCACAGATGATTTTACAGACCGTGCCGAATGGGCTTCCAGTGATGCGGACATCGTGCAGGTGACCAAAGGAAAGATTTCGGCAATAGCTACCGGGGAAGCAACTATTTATGCCAAATATGGCGAGAAAGTCGTGACAGCCACCATTGACGTAGAAGTTCCACGCCGACTTGTTGTTAATACAGATCTTATATCTCTCAAAGTGGGTGATTCCCAAACGCTTATTCTGACCGCTACTTATGCGGATGGAACAACTGGCCCAGTGGCAGACAGCGCAGTTTGGACTGTAGATGATGATGCCGTTGCCTTTGTTAGTAAAGGAAAAGTCACTACGTATAAATCCGGTATTGCTACAATTACCGCAACCTACGGCGGCAAAACAACGACAACCAAAGTTGAAGTCGATATCCCGACGATTATTAAGCCCAGCAAGAAAATCGTAAATTTACAAATTGGCGGGTCTGAATCCATTGTTCTGATGGCCGATTTCAAAGATGGCCGTGGATCTGTTGATGTCACTTCCAAGGCGGAGTGGTCAACAAGCTCCAAAGATATCGCTGAAGCTCGCTCCGGAGCAATTTCCGGTTTAGCGACAGGCGCAGCAACCATCACAGCCAAATATGGCACTCGTACAGCAGTCATTCAAGTATCTGTTGGTGTTCTCAAAAGCTTAACAGTCAACCAAGAAAAACTGGTGATGAAAAAAGGCGATGCGGTTACATTAAAAGCAACTGCCCTATACACCGATGAGACAACGAAAGATGTAACTTCCGATGTTATCTGGACAAGCAGCAATGTCAAAGCGGCTACAGTTGATGCCGGCAAAGTGAAAGCAATCGCTTCGGGCGAAACTACGCTGACAGCTCAACTAGATAACAAAACAGTTACCATTCCTGTTCAGGTTGATATGGCCAGTGATCTTTCAGCAAATGTAACATCGCTAGTATTCGACCTTAACGAAACGAGAAGCATTACACTAACCGCTACAGACTTAGACGGCGCTACGCGTTCAGTCACGAATGAGGCGGAATGGAAAACGAGCAACAGTGCAATTGCCTCCGTTTCCAAAGGGGTTGTAACATCCGTTTCTCGCGGGAAAGCAACCATCACAGCTGTCTATGGCGGCAAAACGGTTACGATTCCGGTAGAAATCGGTGTGATTCAAGCACTTGTGGCTGATAAATCTTTCTTCGTTACCAAAAGCGGGGATCAAGTCCAACTGAAGCTGACAGCGACATTGGCCGATGGGACCATTAAAGATGTCACCTCCACGGCTACATGGAAAGTGTCTTCTTACAAATTAGGGACTGTTGTGAACGGACTATTCACCGCAACAGCATCTGGCAAAACGACCATTACTGGATCGTTTGGCGGTAAAACAATCGCTATTCCTGTAGAGATCGATTCCCTGAAATATTTGAAAACGGATGTCGTCAAAGTTGAGCTTCAAGAAGGCAAAACAGCTAAAATTGAAGCTATAGCCACTTACACAGACGGATCGGAAGAAGAGGTCACCAAGCCAGCGCTTTGGACCTCTTCCAACATTATGATTGCTGATGTGAAAGATGGCGTTATCCGCGCAACCGGTAAAGGGTCCGCCCGCATTACGGTCACCTACTCCAACATGAGAACAACCGTTCAGGTAACGGTTACGAAATAAGCTCAGCCAAACCGTTGTTTCCTTCATGGAAACAACGGTTTTTCTATATATAAGACAGGGATTTCTGCTTCGTGCATACAAATTCGTATATAGGGGAATATATCCTTACCTGCATTTACAGAAAACACTATTCATCAAGTGCCTGGAGGTATGGATTATGCTTTCCCGTTCTATGAAGCTAGCTTTGATTTCTTTTCTATGCATAACGGCCCTTCTGGGGACGCATCAGTATCAGAAGCATTCCCATAACCAGCAAATGATGGCTCAGCCAGCGAATTGGGAAACGGCCAAACAAGGCTCGCCTACTTTTTTTCAAACCAATCCATTCGGGATGCCAGGTGCAGATGTCAATTGGCAAACAAGGAATAACTTGACTAACCATGCTGCGGCTTATGGGCTTACGCCGCCGACGTCATTCAAAGCTTTAAGCGCCCAGAATCAGATCTTGGATACCACTCACAAAAAGGCTTGGTCAGGGTGGAATTACTTAGGACTGCTCGGTCTACTAGGCATGTTAGGGCTCAGCAGACGCTCGGAATCGCCGCCCTCGGACTAAATTCCAAAGTATCGTCACAGGAGCTGCTCCCTTACGGGGGATGGCTCTTTTTTTTATCCTCCGCCAACACTATAAACATTTGTCCATAGACTAGACTTTTGTCTTTAAATGATTTATGATACAGGTAGGCACTCGATGAAAGGAGCTATTTCATGGATCGTGAACAGCAAATTCTAGCGCTTATCCGTCAAAATCCATTCATTTCCCAGCATGAAATGGCCAATATCATCGGGATTTCCCGATCAGCCGTAGCTGGTTACATCGCGGCGTTAACCAAGAAAGGAACGATCCGCGGACGCGCTTATGTCACCTCGGAAGCACGCACAATCATGTGTATTGGCGGAGCTAACCTGGATAGCAAGGCTGTAAGCAAAGCGCCAATCCGTTTGGCCTCGTCCAACCCGGTAACCGTGAGCGAATCCTGCGGCGGTGTCGCGCGCAATATCGCGGAGTCACTCGCTGGGCTTGCTTGCCAAGTCTCTCTTCTCACCGTTGTCGGTGATGACAAAGCCGGACAATGGGTGTTGGATGCCACACGCCAACGCGGCGTTGACGTTAGTCAAGCCGTTACCCTTCAAGGCGAGAGCACGGGGAGTTACACCGCATTGCTCGATGCCACAGGCGAGATGTATTTGGCTTTTGCCAACATGGATATTTATGATAAATGCACACCCGCCCTGCTTAGGGACAAATGGCCGCATATGGCCGCCTCAAGGCTGATTATTGCCGATACCAATCTACCCGCTGATACATTAGGCGAATTGATTGAGCGCTGCCATCAAGAAGGGGTCACCTTATTCATCGACCCCGTGTCTTCGGAGAAGGCCAAGAAGCTGCCCCTGCAGCTGCAAGGGGTTAACGCTATATTTCCCAATCTCGAAGAAGCTTATCAATTAGCAGGCATTCCCGTTGGCGAAACTTCCGATTATCGGAAGCTGGCCGAAGCGATTCGCAAGCGCGGCGTCCAGCATGTCTTCATTACGCTTGGCATTGAAGGCGTGCTGTATGTCGGTGAGGAAGGCGACAAGCTCTTCTCGCCCCTTCCGACCAAGGTCGTCGAAGTTACAGGCGCAGGCGATGCCTTCGTCGCAGGTCTAGCCTATGGAATCATGCAGGAGCATTCTTACATGGATTCTTGCTCCTATGGCTTGGCTGCTTCTCATATTACTTTGCAAACAACGCAGTCCGTCGCTAGCGATTTAACCGAAGATCGGCTCCAACAAGTCCACAATTCGATAACTAAAGGAGACTAACCCCTATGCTGAATACATCCTATTTAACTTTCACTGATGAAGTCAAAGAAGCTTTAGCTGCTAATAAACCGATCGTTGCCCTAGAAACGACAATCATTTCTCACGGCATGCCTTACCCGCAGAATATTGAAATGGCTAGAAAAGTGGAGCAAATTATCCGCGACAATGGCGCTGTACCAGCAACGATCGGCATCATGGACGGCAAGATCAAGATTGGCTTGAATGAGCAAGAGCTTGAAGCTTTTGCGACGAATGGTCAAGTTGAAAAAGTCAGCCGCCGCGACTTCGGCTATATCTTGTCCTCCGGCAAGATCGGTGCGACTACGGTAGCAGCCACGATGATTGGCGCAGCGCTTGCGGGCATCGAAGTGTTCGCAACGGGCGGTATCGGCGGCGTTCACCGTGAAGGTGAAGTATCCATGGACGTCTCCGCCGATTTGACCGAACTGGCCCAGACGAACGTAGCCGTTGTCTGCGCAGGCGTGAAGTCGATTCTTGATATTGGCCGGACGCTCGAGTATTTGGAAACCCACGGCGTTCCCGTGGTTGGTTACCAAACGAGCGAATTCCCTTCCTTCTACGCACGCGAAAGCGGCTACGGCGTAGACTTCCGCCTCGATGATGCAGCGGACGTGGCAGCTATGCTCCGCACGAAGTGGGAGCTCGGCATCGCCGGCGGCGCCATCATCGCCAACCCGGTTCCCGCGGAATCCGCGATGAACCATCTGGAAATCGAAGGCGTCATTCAGCAAGCGCTGACTGAGGCCAAAGAGCAAAACGTGACCGGCAAGAAGGTCACGCCATTCCTGCTAGCGCGCATTAAACAGCTGACCGAAGGCCGCAGCCTGGAAACGAACATCGCGCTTGTTTATCACAATGCAGAAACCGCAGCGAAGGTTGCGGTTGCGCTCAAGAAATAAAGCAAAAAGACTGTTAATCACATCCATGCGACGTGATTAACAGTCTTTTTTTGTAAGCTATTCACTCACCCAGATCGTCTTCTCGGCGAAAGGCACGCGCTTCGATTTGGGCGCATTCACATCTGGATAGCCGAGGTAGATTAGAGCGACAAGTTCCTCCTGGGGGGCGAGGCCGAACGTCTCTTTCATTTTCGCATGAAACATCGGGGCACCTGACCGCCAGATGGCTCCGAGGCCCAAGGCGTGAGCGGTTAACAACATATTCTGTACCGCAGCATGTGCAGCTCCGTATTCCTCGATAACAGGAATGATTGGCGTTTCTGACGGCGTAACCGCAACTGCGATAACAACGGGAGCACGGAACGCTTTCTTCTCGCTGATGCTTTTCAGCTTCGCAAGTTCGTCCTCTGAGAGCGCTGAATCCGCTTCGGCTAACGCCACTGCGGCATATCCTTGGCCGAGCAAGCCTCTGCCATCCCCCGTCATGACCCAGAAGCGCCATGGCTCTGTATAGCAATGGTTGGGCGCCCATGTGCCTGCCTCCAGAATTTCTTCGATCAACGCCTTGTCGATGGGTTCCTGCTTGACCTTCCCAATGCTGCGTCGATCGCGAATCGCTTCTTTCATATCCATGATTCTTTCCACTCCTTCAACTTGATCTTCCTCTATTGTTGCACGACCTATTGCCTTGTGCAAACCTTACTCAAGCCTTATTCGGAATGGAAAGCCATGGACGCTCACTCTGCCAATTCACCTCAACCTGTGTCTCAAAAAAGGACGACAAGCCCTCGCTTGTCAGCACATCACGTGAAGCCCCTTTGGCAAACACCTCGCCGCGGCGAATCAACAACGATTGATTAAAGACCGGAAGAATTTCTTCAATATGGTGCGTCACGAATAACAAAGTCGGAGCATCTGGGCCTTGAGCCAGCTCATTTATACTCGCCAACAAGGCTTCCCGCGATAGAAAATCGAGACCATTCGTCGCCTCATCCAGAATCAATAGCTTGGGCGCAGCCATTAATGCTCTGGCAATCAGCACTTTCTGCTTCTCCCCTTGCGAGCAGGATTGGTACGTGCGATCGTACAAATGGAAGCAGGACAGGCGCTGCATCAACTGCTTAGCCTGCTCGAAGTCCTCCTCGCTGGGCTTCTCGTAAAGCCCTATGGAAGCATGCTTGCCGCTGATAACAACATGCTGTGTTTTGTCAGAAGCGTACAGCTTCTCCTGCAGAGAGGAGCTTACCCATCCGATCGATTTGCGCAGATCCCTTAAATCTACCGTTCCAAAGGGATGCCCCAATACGGACATATGCCCTTCAGTCGGCCAGATATAGCCATTAATCATATTGAGCAGCGTTGTTTTGCCTGAACCATTCAACCCTAGCACAGCCCAGTGCTCTCCGCGGGATACCTGCCAATCGACTTGGTTCAAAATCGTTTTATTTTCGCGGAACCAAGAGACCTTGTTCATTTCAATTATGGGAAACATAGCGGTTCCCTCCTTCGCATATTAGGCGCTAACGGTTGCTTGCGGCAGCTCAGCTTCATGTAGATTCAGCTTCTTGTCAGTTGGAAGGAATACCGCCAACAGTCCGATTAACGGCAGGAAGGCACACAGTTTAATGACGAAAGAGATGCTGGTTGCATCCGCCAACGTGCCAAGCACAGCCGATCCAATCCCGCCTAAACCAAAGGCTAAGCCGAAAAATAGACCCGACACCGTCCCCACCTTGCCAGGAAGCAATTCTTGCGCATAAACGACAATAACCGAGAAGCCGGATAACAAAATAAATCCAATACACGCACAGAGCACACCTGCCCAGAACAAATTAGCATAGGGCAGCAGCAAGGAGAACGGAGCTGTTCCCAGGATCGAGAACCAGATCATATTCCGCCTGCCGAAACGATCTGCCAGTGGACCGCCCATGAAGGTGCCTACGGCTCCAGCTGCCAACAACGTGAAAATGAAGAGTTGTGCTTTTTCAACCGATAGTTGGCTGTGTTCAATTAAAAAGAAGGCATAAAACCCTGTCATGCTGGCAACGTAAACGAATTTGGAAAATAACAGCATGATTAAAATCGTGATGGCATAGGCTACCATTTTGCGAGGGAGTTTCTTTTTGACAACACCTGTTTGTTTGGATTTGGCAGGACGAGCTCCCATCTTGCGATACCATTTGGCCACGAAAAATTGAACGATAATACCGGCAGCAGCCACAAATGAAAACCAAATAATTCCGAACTGTCCGAATGGCACGAAGATCAGTGCTGTAAATATAGGAGCTAGCGCCTGCCCGATGTTGCCGCCAGTTTGGAAGATCGACTGGGCTAGTCCCCGGCGAGGTCCGGCAGCCAAGTAAGCAACCCGCGACGCTTCAGGATGGAGAACGGAGGAACCTAGTCCGACGAGAATAACCGCTATAATGATCTGTGTGAACGAGGAAGCCACAGCTAGAACAATCACACCGATCAGCGAGAAGAATACGCCTGCGGGCAGCAAAAAAGGCTTAGGTTTGGCATCTGTATACAGACCAATCAAGGGCTGGAACAAGGAAGCCGTCACGTTCAACGTAAAGGCGATCCAACCGATTTGACTAAAGCTTAGGTGCAAGGATTCGTGAAGAATCGGGAAGACAGCTGGAATAACGGACTGAATGGCATCATTCAATAAATGCACCAAACTGATAGAAAATAAAATGGCATAAACCGTTTGGTTGCGAGCAATACTTGAATCGGACATGTGAGAACAAACCCCTTTCGTCATATCATCTGACGTTTGAAATGATAGGAGAGTCGAGCTACTCCTGGTTAAGCACTTTGCGAAGCTGGCTGACTGTCTCTTCTAGGTTTTGCCTAGTCCAGTGCTCGGCTGCCGCTACATCCTTGTCTTTAATCGCTTGATACATGCTCTCGTGGAACAGATGGTGCGGGTCGTGGACTGTTTGGACGCTCACCAATTTATGCGATGTCTCCAGCAAGACGGATGTAAAAGAGCGATACAGATCGATGACGACGCTGTTTTTGCTGGCGATCGCAATGGACAAATGAAACTTCACGTCAGAGCTCAGATACGTGCTGATGTCCCCTTTCTCCAACGCTTCCAACCGCTGATCAAGTGCGCAGCGCATCTGCTCCAAATCATGCTCCTCGCGGCGCTCGGCAGCCAATCGGGATATCTCCAGCTCCAGCATCCGCCTGACCTCATAAACCTCCAGAATCTCGGCTCTGCGCAGCCGATGGTCCAGCGGTTCCTGCATCCCCGTCTGGGCTGTCAAAAAAGTACCGAAGCCCTGCTTCTTCTCCAGCAGACCTGCATGCACAAGCACCCTGACCGCTTCGCGGATGGTTGAGCGGCCAACACCGAATTGCTGCATAAGCTCGGGTTCCGTTGGAATCTTCTCTCCAGGCTTAATATCGCCTTCGGAGATCTTCTTCTGCAATTGATTCACAACATCATCCACCAGCTTGGGCCGATTCAATGGTTGAAAAGACATCTTCGAATTCATCTGATCATCTCCTGTTTGTAGAGTATAGCATAGCTTGCTTGGGTCTTTCTAGCATATTTTTTAAACGCCATCTTCATGAGCAATCCGTGCAGCTTGTTTCTGGCACTCTCCTATGTAGATTGCCAAGAATTTGACAATGACGTACTCTATCGTGCAAGGTATAGTTATAGCAACAGAACACGCTCGATAGTTTGCTAGATTCAAAAATACATTCAACTTCAGGAGGTACTATGAAAAAACTGACTATGATCGCGACGGCCGCAATGGCTTTCTCTCTATTTGCTTCTGCTACACTTTCTAATCCAGCTGCTGCTGCAGCGAAAACAAGCGCTGATTTCACCGACTTGTCCAACACAAATGCTGCATTGAAAGCCAAAATTGATGCCATGTTGGCAGAGGGCATTTTCGATGGCGTTTCGGACAACTCTTTCGGCATCAATCAAAATATGACTCGGGCACAATTTGCTAAAGTAGCTACTCTTATCTATGACATCAAAGTTGATCCTACGGTTAAAGTATCCAGCTTCTCCGACGTTCATGCGGACGATGCCGCAAACGGATGGGCAATTCCTTACATTGAAGCCGCTAAAAAAGCAGGCCTTATTGATGGTGTGACTAACACAACATTCGTACCCGGTGATTCGGTAACAACAGGTCAACTGGATACGCTGCTGCTCAAAGGTTTAGGCAAAAAAGTCAGCACAACAGGTTCACCTTGGTATTCGGATGCCGTCAAACAAGCCTCTGATCTAGGCATTCATCCTACTGGTAAAACCGGCGAGCAGTTGGCTATTCGCGCTGATCTCGTTCAGAGCTCATACACGGCTCAGCAAGCTTTTGACAAGCAGAACCTTGTTTCCATCACCAAAGCCGCGGCTGCTTCCGATACCAAAAGCGTTCAAGTAACGCTCAACCGCAGTGTAGATACGACGAAAGCAACACTCGTTTTGAAAAATGGCACGACCGTTGTCCCAACCAAAGCTGTATGGTCCACTGACGCGCAATCCGTTACCCTAACGGCAGATCTGGCGCTTGCTGCTGGTGACTACACAGTAACACTTGGCGGCCTAGATGCTTCCGCTATCCAAACAGGCACAGCTAACTTCAAAGTAGCTGCAGCCACTAACGACTCGGGCAACATTTCTATTGTTGGCACTTACACACTAGCTGCTGTACTTGACAGCGGACTGACCGATGCCGCAACAGGTTCAAACGGCCTTGCTGATAAAGCGACAGCTGAAGACCCAACTCTCAGTAAATTTGCCAAGGAAATCGAAATCAAAGTAAAAGATGCTAGCGGAGATACGATTGCTGTTCCTGGTATTATTCAATCCGTTCATTCTTCTGACCCCAGCATTGTAAAAGCAGGTCTGAACGCAACCACGCATCGCGGGTATGTCCTTGGCAATAAAGTTGGAACTGCAGACGTTAGTGTCATTGTCCAAATCGGAAATGGCGATGCCAAACAGCTTCATGTTACCGTGACTGTGACCAAAGATTCGATTACAGCCAAAGAAATCAAAGCTGGCACAACGACCATTGATAAAACGTTGGCGCTTGTAGGAAGCAATTACGAATCAACTTTTGATGCCTACACAGCGATGGATCTTTCCATTACCGATAACTATGGTATTACTTATAAAAACAGCGAAATCCCTAAATACAACTTTGCGCTTGGTACTCTTTTCATCACGAACGATGTCAAAGGCAACGCAGCTGACGGAGCTGTAGGCACCGTAACTGTGACCAATGGCAGTGTGCATGTCGTCGGGAATGTGACTTATTTTGAATTGACAGCTGTCACAGCATCAGGCCAAAAAGTTACCAGCTATGTGAATCTCAAGCGTTAATCAAAGTGAATAAAACCTCAATTCCACTCGTGGAGTTGAGGTTTTTTCGTCTATCTGACATCTATGGCATTAACAATAGGCCAAACAGTCCCCGCCCAATGTGCAACTACGACAATCAGAATCCAATAAATCACATAATAGATGTCTGCCAAGGAGTAGGATACGCGGTAATAATACGTCCTCTTCTTTGAGGTGGAGAAACGCTTCGCTTCCATCGCGACCGCAGTCCGATGAGCCCGGCGTATGCTCTGAGCCAGCAATGGGATCGTATACATCCGCAGCGTCGCGTACCAAGCGGTGAGCGGGTTGCGCTTCTTGGGCCGCCCTCTCACTTTCAGCGCATGACGAAGCGTTTGCAACTCCTCGAGCATTTGCGGCAGCATCCGCATCGCGGCGAGGAAGCTGTACGCATATTTCGGCGCCACCTTCCATTGCTGCATCATGGCATAAAACAAGGCGACTGGCCGAGTCGTTAAACTGAACAGCAAGCCCACGGCAGCCACTTGTGTCCCCCGAAAACCGAGATGGATGCCGCGGTAGAAGCTTTCTTCCGTGATGCGAATGAAGCCCCACTGAAACCATAGCGTCTCTCCGTTTCCGAACATCATCATGCCCATAGCTGAGGATACGAAAATAAGCAGAAACGGTGAAGCATACAGCGCCAGCCGCTTAACGGGGTGGCCGGAGAACAACACCAACGGCAGCAATGCACCTAAAGTCAGGTACATCATCGTATTCAAGTTGTGGGTGAACACAACCACAATAAACAGAAGGATGGACAGGACAAGCTTCACGCCGGGGTTGACCCGGTGAAGCCAGGTTTCTCTATATGCGAAGGTTAGCTGCATAGGACCGGAGCTCCTTCCTGGCTGGCTTCTCGTTAACGCGGCCAGCCTTAACTTCCCAGACGCGGGTCGCCAAGCGCTCTACGATCTGCGGATCGTGAGTGACCATCACGATCACGGTACCGTCCGCGCGCAGCCGTTCCAGCTGCTGCAGCATGCGCATCGTACCGTGCGCATCGAGCCCGAAGGTGGGCTCATCCAGCAGCAGGATGCGGGGTCCGCGCACCATCGCGGACGCCACGCTAAGCCTGCGCTTCTGGCCCATCGAGAGCTGGAACGGATGCCGCTTCCGCAGCGCGAGCAGGTCGTAATCCCTGAGCATCGCTTCTATAGATGCGCTCTGGCCTTCAATCGGCTGCTCTGCCTCCGGCAAGGAGTAGCTCAGCTCTTCCTCCACCGAATTCGTCACGAATTGGAATTCCGGATTCTGAAACACGAAGCCGATCTGCTCAGCAAGCTGTTCGATTCGGCTGCCCTTAACCCCCTCGACCCAGCACTCGCCGCGAGTCTTGAGCAACCCCATGATGGCTAGCAGCAGCGAGCTTTTGCCAGCGCCGTTGGCGCCGATCACGGCAATCCAATCGCCAGGATACACCTGTAAGTTATCCACAGAGGTCTTAACTTGCCCGCCGCGAAGCCCGGCATAATCGCGGAAGATCATGACAGGCAGCAGGCTCTGCGCATCTGTTCTCACAGGTCTGCCCGCGCTCCATCCCCCGTTCGCTTGTTCATAATCGTCCCAGACACCTGGATACCAAATGCCGTACTCCGCAATCTGTTTCTTATACGCCTGGAATATTTGCTGCGGAGGACCTTCGGCCAATAGCTCTCCATTTGGAGACATCACGATGATGCGATCAATCAGATCGAGCATCCCGCTGATTTTATGCTCCACGATCACCAGTGTCATATCGGAGCTGATCTCGCGGATAGTGTCCCATACTTGCCGGGTCCCTTCCTCATCGAGCAGCGCGGTCGGCTCATCCAGGAACAGCACCTCAGGCTCCAACGCGAGCACACTCGCTATCGCCAGCCGCTGCTTCATCCCTTGGGACAATTGACCGATTAACGTATGCGTATCCGCCAGATCCAGCCCCACTAACTGGAGATAGTAAGCGATCCTTGCAGGCATTTCTTCGCGCGGCACTTGCAAATTTTCCAGTACAAAAGCAATTTCCTCATCCACATACGGCATGCAGAACTGGGTATCCGGGTCTTGAAAAACATACCCCCATCTGGTCGGTGTGCGAATTTCTTCCGCTTTCAGCGGAATTTCGATAATATCAGGGACAATCCCGCTGAGCACTTGAAGCAGTGTTGATTTGCCTGAACCGCTTGGCCCGAGCAGCAGCACTTTTTCCCCTGGCTCAATAGAAAAGGAAACCCCCTGAAATAACAGGGGGGCGTCTTCTCCGGGATATTTTAGCCTTAGATTGGTAACGCCTATTCGCTCACTCATCGCATTACCCCAGTACGTCGTAATCTTTCTTCGAAACAGGTCGAATCAGGTTCAGTACGCCTGTGCGCCCTAACGCACTTGCCAAATAGTAAGCGAATACGCCGGCAATCAAGGCGCTTCCCAAGAGACGCAGTCCAATAAACAAGCAATAATTCCAGAACGTCAGTTGATCAATATACCCATAATAGCTGTCAATGAACAGAGACAACACCGCGGATGCGATAGCTGCCAGAACCGTCACGCCAACGTTCACACGACGATAGAGGAAGAGTGCAAAGATAAGTTCCGCTCCCAATCCCTGCAAAATACCATAAACCAGCGTAGCTGGGCCCCATGATCCGCCAAACAACGCTTCAATAGTTGCCGCCGCAAGTTCCGCCAGCAGGGCAACCCCCGGTTTGCGAATGACGAGGAAAGCGAACGTCGCTGCCATAAACCACATGCCATAGCCGAGCTGGTCAGCGTGCAGCCCTATCGGCTTTAGCATATCGTAGACTGGCCCCCAAATGCGATAAATAACCCCAAATACAGCTGCGATCACGATTGTGATCAAAATATCGGTTAATTTTAACCCCTTGCTTGCTGTTGCTTTTTGCGCCATCTGATTTTCGACTCCTTTTCTTGGATACGTTTTTGTAAAATGAGATAGGCGAACACGTAAAAAAAAGCCCACCGAATACCGGCAGGCATAAACTTAGTGCTAGGAAAGGCACTTCATTCTCTACGCTGGCATTATCCAGATCAGATTAACGGTCAGTGGCATAGGGCCACTATCTCAGCCTGACTTCATCAAGCACCCGTGTTGCTATTCATTTGGCTTAACTGTAGCTGATTGCCTGATGTTTGGCAATCCTTTTTTTGGAACCTCTTATTTCTCTATCAAATGCTGCAGATCATGCGTGAGGCCATTCAATTGGCGGATGCTATCTACGATATCCTCAACCCGCTTCTGTTGGACTTCCGCACTGGCCAAAACCTGTTCAACCGAAGCCGCAGATTGCTGGGTAATCGCCGCGACGGACGTCATCTCCTCGGCAACGCGCTGCGATGAACTGTGCAAAAGATTGTTCATCTGCTGCAAATTCTCGGCTTGTTCCATTACCTCAGCCGTATTTCTATGGATGATTTCGAAGAGCTGATCCACGCTTTCCGCTGACTTTTTGCCTGATTCTACGGCCGTTTTGCCGATAGCAACCTTCGCAACCGCTGACTCCACTTTATTCTGAATAGAGCCCAGAATTTCCGAAATATCCGTTGATGCCATATGCGCATTCTGTGCCAACTTACGAATTTCATTGGCGACTACCGAGAAGCCTTGGCCATGTTCCCCAGCTCGCGCAGCCTCAATCGATGCATTCAACGACAGCAGGTTCGTTTGATTCGCTATTTCGGCAATGGTCGTTACGATATTTCCGATTTTCACATTTTCTTCGTTGACTTCATTCATGATGTCCGATGTTTCCGTCACTATTTCAGTAATATCCTTGATTTTGAGCGCTAAATCTTCCATTTGACTCTTGCCTTCATTCGTCATTTTCGCCGTATCTCGAGATCTGCTGCTCATCGTGTTGGAAGCGGAAGAAGTCTGTTCAACCGTCTCATTCACATCTTGAATGGCCGATGTAATGTCCGTGATACTGGTCGCTTGGGAGTCGATACCGATAGAGATTTCTTGGAAGGCAGCTACGACTTCTTCTGTGATTCTGCCTGTCACCGAGGCATTTTCTTGCAGCGCCTGGCTTGATGTGCCAAGCACTTCCGTCGTTTTGCGAACGCCTGTTAAAACCTCTTCCGTCTTAACCCGTGCAAGCTCCGACTCTCTTACACTCTTAGCCACATTGGCCAGCATCCGCGTTCCGATTTGCCCCTGCCCAATAAGTGTAATGATGGTCAACACATAGAAAACATTAATCGCAATCAGATCAACACTGCCCGGAAGGTTTGAACAGAAATAATTCAGATTGATAAGACCGATTACGCCATTAAGTATCAGTGGCCGAAAGTTCATATACAAGGAAACGAGAGTAAGTCCGAGGTACAAAATAAGGATGCTGGATAGAGCAGGATCATTGGCCATGAAGAAATAAGAAATTACATTAAACCCAATAGCAATGACATACATCGTGTAGGGTACCCAGATTTTTTTCCACACGAGCAAGGTACAAATCAGCGCAATCGGCGCCCCATAAGCCAGTAGAATCATAATCAAATCCGGTGATCTGTAAGCGGCTGCAAGACCCAAAACTAAACAGCCCCATAATAGCTTAACCATCAATCCATTTCGTCTGTGAAGCTCTAATTTCTGTTCCGACACTTTCGCTTTCTCCCCTTTTTTCTACATAAATAGACATGAATCGCAGTATTCAACAAAGGGGTCTCATAATCCTCTTTTTTCCAAATGGACAACCTGTAAAAACTTAACTATGGGCAGGATTTGACTTCCTATCCCCTTTAAAACTACAATATGTAGTGTTGATTAGTTTCATCTATACTACTTATTTTATTCGCAAAGGAGATCATATCTATGGATCATTCAAACATATCAACAGGCACGGATGCTATTGCTATTTTGCTTTATATAGGCTTGGCCTTTTTTGTTGCCGCCGTTATCGGTTACTTGCTAGCTGCGAAAGCCCACAAAGCCAATACGAGCCGCTTAAAAAAAGCTGAAAAACAGGCACAAAACAAGAAGCGCCGGACCCTGTTGACGCTCTCTCACACGCTCGTTATTATTGCGATTATTTGCGTAGGAACCTCGTTGATTCAGCGCTCTTCCAGCAAATACAGCGTCGAGAAATTAAACTACAATGCCCCGATTCAAGTCACTACGGATAAAGATTACGGGCGCGGACACGATGAAGGTATGTTAACTTATGAAATGAAAATCCCGACTTCCGGGACGCACAGTCCGCACGATCTGAAGTTCGGCTTTTATAAAGAAAGGCCCGGTTATGAGAAGCTGGTTCATAATTTGGAGCATGGTGATATCATTATCCATTACCACCCGGATGCTCCTCAGGCGCTGCTTGACCAATTGGAATATTTGACTCATTTTAAAAAGGCTGGCGCTGGCATTCTCGCTGTTCCCAATCCCGATGTGCCTAGCGATAAGGAAATCGTTGTAACCGCTTGGACCAAAACGATGCAGCTCGATAAATACGATGAAGCCAGTGTAGGCACATTCATCTATCAGAACATGGATAAAGGGCCTGAACAAATCCCTTCTGAAGTGCGGCGCGGCGGCGGAACGATGTAACTAACCATTTATTTGCGAATCGTTTCGCGATCCGAGACCAAATCTGTGGGAACCAAGCCCGTCAAGCGCCTGAAAACACGATAGAAATAGGACGGATCATTGTATCCGATAAACTCGGATATCTCCGATACGGTTAAGGCAGAATGCCTTAACATGTAGACCGCTGTTTTGATTCTGGTGGCGTGTACGAACTCGCTGATCGTCTGACCTGTCACCTTGCGGAAAAGCGACGCGGCGTAGTTCGGGGATCGGCTGATGCAAGCGCCTAATTCATCCTTGGTCACATGCTCTCGGTGATGACTCTGGATGTATCCCTTCATCTGCTCCACCAGGTGAGTGGACCCTACCGATGTAGCAGCTTGATCCCACTCCCGGTGCAAATACACAAACAGCTCTTTTAGCAGCGCTTCGCAAAGCGTGAGATAATAGGGCTGTTTGTCTTGCCATTGCAGATGCATGAGGCGCAGCTTGTCGAGAATCAGTTCATATTTGCCGGTAGATGCGCTTGTATATTCGGATGACTGGAGAAGTGGGAAAGATTCCGCTATGGCCTGTGCGTTGAACTGCACCATATACTTTTCGTGAATCATCGTTGGAACGCTTCTGCCATAAAAGGGGACACGGTTCGGTATAAGCAGCCATTGCCCTTTGCTCAGCAGTTGCTTCTTCTCATTGATCCAATACACGCATCGCCCATACGTGACGAGAACGAGCAGCCAGTCCTCGCTGCCTCCCTGCTCTTCTACGTACCACTGACTGCTCTTGTCATAGGTAAAGTTGGTTACCTTCATAGCCTCACCCAATTTCATACTATAGTACATATACTATACTATATTTCATAGAAACTAACCTCAATTAGGCATATAATGAAGCCAAAATTGATTCGTCCATGATGAAAGGAAGTCCTACACAATGCGTAAAACAAAAATTATTTGCACCATGGGACCCGCTTGCGATTCCATCCCCACTTTGAAAGAACTGATTCGTGCAGGCATGAGCGTTGCGCGGTTAAATATGGCACATGGCGATTTGGATGAGCATCGCGGTCGCATTCAGCGTGTTCGCCAGGCTGCCCAAGAGCTTGGGGTCATTATTCCGATCCTGATGGATATCAAAGGTCCGGAAATTCGCATCGGCCAATTGAAAGATGCCGGCTACGATTTGCAAAGCGGAGATCGCATCGTCTTGACTACCGAACAAATTATCGGTGATTCCAGCCGCGTTTCCGTCAATTACCCTGGGCTTCCACAAGATGTGGTGCCAGGCAATCTCGTTCTGATCGATGATGGTTCCATTGAACTTCGCGTGGAGAAAATCGAAGGCACGGAAGTGACATGCGTCGTCCTGAATCAAAGCGTTCTGAAACAGCGCAAAGGTGTTAACTTGCCAGGCGTACGCACATCGCTTCCAGGTGTTACGGAGCGCGATGTTATGCATCTTAAATTCGGTGTCGAAGAAAACATCTCCATCATCGCGATGTCTTTCGTCCGCAACGGCAATGATGTTCGTGAGGTTCGCGGCATTCTGGAGCAGCATGGCGCTGGCTTGACGCCGATTATTTCGAAGATCGAGAACGAAGAAGGCATGACGAACTTCGCTTCCATTCTGGAAGCATCCGACGGCATCATGGTTGCTCGTGGCGATCTGGGCGTAGAGATCCCGACAGAAGAAGTTCCTATTGCGCAGAAGGATATGATTCGCGCTTGCAACCTTGCTGGCAAGCCGGTTATTACCGCAACGCAAATGCTCGATTCCATGCAGCGCAACCCGCGTCCTACTCGCGCAGAAGTGAGTGACGTAGCGAATGCCGTTCTGGATGGCAGCGATGTCGTGATGCTTTCCGGCGAAACGGCTGCCGGGAAATACCCGATCGAATCCGTCACTATGATGGCGACGATTGCTGAGCGTGTCGAACAGACCATGGAGCGCAGCTCCTTGATCGATGCCCAGCTGCAATCGAACAACGAAATCACCGAGGTGCTTTGCCAAGCAGTCGTCTCTTCTTCCGACAAGCTGAACGCTGCAGCTATCCTGACACCAACGGAAACCGGCTTTACAGCGCGGATGATTGCCAAATATCGCCCACAAGCGCCAATTATCGCGGTTACGGCAAGTCAATATGCTATCAGCCAACTAAGTATGGTTCAAGGCGTTATCCCCGTTCTAGGCGAGTTCTGCGAGTCCACCGATGCGATGATCCGCTCCGCTATTCAACAAGCCGAAACACTTGGCTATGTGAAAAAAGGCGACCTTACCGTTGTCTCCGCTGGTGTGCCAGTGGGCAAATCCGGTACGACTAACCTGTTGAAGGTTGAACGCGTTTAAAAAATAAAAATGAGCCCCCGATCACCATGATTTCATGGGATGGGGGGCTTTTTTCCTTCAAACTGCCCGCTTTTCAGCGCCAAAACCACAGATAAGAGCCTCCAGAGGCTCCTAATCCGCGAAAACATCCACTTCCCTCGCAGATAGCAGTCTCCAAAGACTCTTATTCCTTCAAGCAGTCCGCTTTTTAGCGCCAAAACCACAGATAAGAGCCTCCAGAGGCTCCTAATCCGCGAAAACACCCAATTCCCGCGCAGATAGCAGTCTCCAGAGGCTCTTATTCCTTCAAGCAGCTTGCTTTTATTTATGGCGCTACGAAGCCATCAAAAGTCCAATAAGCATTATTTCGCCGCTGCCAGCTTCTCTTTCATCTCCAGCCGATCCTTCTCCGTCCTTTTCGGACAGGTGTAACACAACTCCCCGCCCTCGCGGCAATTGTACATGCAGCAGGAGGAGCGCATCAGAACCTTTTTCCCCTCTTCATTCGGACTATCCAAATAAATCGGCTTTAGATGCAGAAAAGGATTCCGTCTCCGACCAAACACATCCGCAGTGATCCCTTGCGTCAACACTTTGTAGCCATTCAAATAACGTTCCTTCATCTCCGCCGGAAGCGGCTGCCCCAACAAGAAATCCTGAGCAAATGTCAACCTCGCAGCATATTGATTCCAAATCATGTCCGGCTTCACATCTGCCTGCTCCCTCCGCTTCCTCCATGTGGCTAGATGGCAGCTACCGCTTCCTTGCTTTCCGTCGGGATGGTGACCGTTTCACTTTTGGAAGCGCCGCTATGCGCTTTGTCAGCTAGTTCATAAGGGATACAAATAGGAACTCCCGAACGAGGATCGGGGACAATATCTGCTTCCACATTGAAAATAGTACGCAGGGTTTCACTCGTCACGACTTCCGCTGGACTTCCCTCGCACATAACTTTGCCTGCTTGAATAGCCACAACATGCTGGGCATACCGCGTAGCGTGGTTCAAATCATGCACAACCATGATAATCGTACGGCCTTGCTCGCGATTCAATTTCTCCAGTAATTTGAGGACCTCAAGTTGATGAGCCATATCCAGGAACGTAGTAGGTTCATCGAGAAATAAAAGGTCCGTTTGCTGTGCAAGCGCCATGGCAATCCAAGCCCTCTGACGTTGTCCGCCCGATAGTTGATCAACAGGACGGTCTGCGAATTGCATCAAGCCGGTTACTTCAATCGCCCAATGAATGACCTGGTTGTCTTCCTTGCTCAAGGATCCCATCGCACGTTGATGCGGGAATCGGCCGTAGCCGACAAGTTCAGAAACCGTCAGACCTTCCGGGGCAATCGGATTTTGCGGCAGAATAGCCAATTGCTTCGCGACTTCTTTCGTCGACTGGCTGTGGATGGATTTCCCATCAAGCAGAACCGTTCCCTGCTGAGGTTTCATAATTCTCGCCATCGATTTGAGAATCGTGGATTTGCCTGAACCATTGGCACCTACGAGCGCCGTAATTTTCCCGGTTGGGATACTTAAATTCAAATTTTCAACAATCAAATGCTCGCCATAAGAAATATTCAATCTATCTGCAACTAAACGATGAATAGTACTCACCCGTTTCTATGTAAATTTAGACACTGATACCCATTATCATAAATATATTGAAAATGAGAATCAATGTCAATGAAATTATAACGAAATACTTGGGACAAACTACTCATACTGACTACAGGACCACTAACGGAGGCTCACTGATCCATGATTATCAGACTCGGATTCGTTTCCATTGCCATGGCGATCTATCAAAACACGCCCAGCTCGACATTCACATATAAGCTATTTTCTCAACGGCCGCGTGAGGAAGCTATCCAGCGCGCAATTGATATCGGCCGCAGTAATCTCGCAGCCACCCAGCGCATCCTCTACTACAACGCGGCCCATGGCATTCACTTATTTCGCCTGTCCTCTCAGCTTATTCCCCTTGCCACTCATCCCGATGTGAAGATTGATGTCGCCGCGGCATACAAAAAAGAGCTGCAGCAGCTCGGAGACTTCGCCAAAGCTCATGATATTCGCCTAAGCATGCACCCCAATCAATACACCTTGCTGAACGGGAGTGACACTGTCGTTGAGGCCTCCATTCAAGACCTGGTCTATCACGCGGCTATTCTGGACGGAATGGGACTGGATCCCTCAGCGATCATCAATATCCATGTTGGTGGAGTTTATGGTGATAAAGAAGCCGCTACCCAGCGGCTATTCGCGAAGATCCTTGAGGTGCCGGAGCAGGTGATGCGCAGGCTTACTTTTGAGAATGATGACAAAACCTATACATTGGAAGAAACGCTCGCAGTCAGTCAAAAAGTTCAGCGCCCCTGCATGCTGGACCTGCACCATGACTGGTGCAACCCCTCCACAGCTTCGCCTGCGGAACTGCTGCCGCAGATTGCCCAAACATGGGGAGATCTCCCGCTGAAGATTCACGTATCCTCGCCCAAAGCCGCTAAGGACACGAAGGAGTTTCGCTCCCACGCAGACTACATCGAGCCGGATCAGCTAATCGCTTTTTTGAAAACCTGCAAAGAGGCCGGCTTAACACGCGTTGACGTTATGATAGAGGCGAAGATGAAGGATTATGCGCTATTTCGGCTAGCAGAGCAGCTTGGTAAAATTCGCGGCGTAAAGCGATTGGATGGCGGCATTCTGGCGTGGTAGGCAAAAAAAAGCATAGGCAGCACGTCAGGATCACAGGATCCAGTCGGGCTATCTATGCTTTTTATCAATCGTGGGGCTTTGTAGATTATTCTGTTTTTTCACATGCTTGAGCGCATTGATTTCTCCGCCAATAATAATGATCAGCGCCGAGATGTAGAACCAGGTCATCAGCACAATAATCCCTCCGACACTCCCGTAGGTCGCGCTATAATTAGTGAAATTATTGACATAAAAGGAGAAGCCCAAGGAGGTCGCCTGCCAGCCAATGGCTGCGAACAGCGCGCCGGGAATTACACTTTTACAAGTTAAACAGGTGTTGGGAGCTATGTAGTAAATCCCTGTGAACACAATAAAGAGAATGATAAAGTTCAGAATCCAGCGAAAATTGTTCCAGATATTAATCGTCGTTGTTGCGATATGGACATGTGCCGCCATCCAATCCCCGATCCAGTGCCCGAATACGCTGAGCAGCAGCGCGGAAGCGATAACGATAAGCATTCCTAATGTCAGCATTACAGCGAGAAATCGCGAGTGGATGAAGCTTTTGCGCTCCGGCATCCCATACGCTTTGTTCACGGCAATGACGATGGAATTCATCGCAGCGCTGGCGCTCACCAAGGCCAGAATTAACCCAAAGGAAAGCGTGCCGCCTCTTTTTACATTCAGCAGGTTGCTGAGTGTTTCTTCCAGCCAACCGGAGACTGCTCCGGGGATGTACTCTTTGATCAGCAGTACAACATCATCCGATGAGAAGGGCAAATACCCTAGTAAACTCAAAATAAACAGAAGAAAGGGGAACAGTGACAGTAAAAAGTAGTAGGCGCACTGCGCAGCAAGCCCTGTCGCATCATGCTTTTGAAATTGACCCCATAGCAATTTAACATTAGATACAACCATAGGATTAGTTGTCCTTTCTTTGGGCAAGAATTGTGATAGAATAGGTAGTTCAGAAATGCTAGAAAACAGGTGAATAATAATGAGTTCTCTTTCTATATACCCTACTCCTTTAGGCTCGAAACCTACACTTGAACAGCCGATCCCTCATGCCTCAATGGCACAATTAACGAATAGCTCAGATTTCGTGTCCAATGAGGATCAGGATGCGTTCTTTTTTCGCGACTTGGAGCGCAGTCAAATTCTATTAAATGAAGCGCAGGTTCAGGCGGTGCGCCATTACAAGGGGCCTTTGCTCACCTTAGCTGGGGCCGGTTCAGGCAAAACTACCGTTCTGGTCTGCCGAGCAGCTTACTTACTGCGTGTCCACCGCGTGCATCCGAGCCATCTATTACTGATTACTTTTTCCAAAAAGGCTGCGGAAGAAATGCGCGAACGCCTCACCTCCCTCCCCGGCCTTGACGGCAGTATGACGCAGGCGATGCAGGTGCGGACTTTTCACGCCTTTTGCCTGCGTTTGCTGCGTATAAATGGGTTCCAGCAGGAGATT
Organism: Paenibacillus marchantiophytorum; assembly: GCF_014640555.1. Classification (GTDB taxonomy): domain Bacteria; phylum Bacillota; class Bacilli; order Paenibacillales; family NBRC-103111; genus Paenibacillus_E; species Paenibacillus_E marchantiophytorum. The sequence continues at coordinate 131,531 of NZ_BMHE01000012.1, forward strand.
TTGAGCGATGGCCGCTATCAACAGATTGTTTTTAAGCGCATCATGCTGAGCATGGGGCTGCAGGATACGTATCAACCCGAGGTCCTCATCGCCCTGCTCTCCTCTTACAAAATGCAGCTAATCGAAGTTAGCGACCTCCCGGAACAAACGGAAGAAGATCAGGAAATGAAGAAAATCTTCCTGCAGTATGAGCAGTGGAAAATGGAACAGCACAAGATGGACTTCGACGATATTCTGCTGATGGCTTACCAGTTGTTGAAGCAAAATGCCGATATTCTTCGTTCCTTGGAGCGCAAGTTCGCGTATATCAGCGTCGATGAATTCCAGGATACCAACACCGTTCAGTATGAAATTATTCAAATGATTGCTCAAAACCACCAGAATCTCATGGTTGTCGGCGACGATGACCAAACCATTTATTCCTTTAACGGGGCGCGAAATGAATTTATTTTGCAATTCCATCAGAAGTATCCTGCCGCCAAAATGGTCACGTTGGATATTAACTACCGATCAACATCCAGCATCGTCGGTTTAGGCAATGCGATTATCCGGCACAATATCCAGCGGAAGTCCAAGACGCTCCTCGCCACCAAACAGAGTGATTTGAAGCCGCTCTATGTCAGGCCCTCCAGCAGCGACGATGAGGCCGATTGGCTTGTGAATGATCTTAGAATCAAGGTCGCCGAGGGCGGCAAGTCCTATGGAGATTTCGCCATTCTCTATCGAACTGCGAACAACAGCCGGGCAATTATTGAGCAGTTGATTTTGCATAACTTGCCTTTTGTCGACTATGGCAGCAATGACTCCTTCTATGATCAGTGGATGGTGAAGCCCATTATCGATCATCTTCGAATCGCGCATGAGCGCCGAAATTTCGAAGCGATAGAGGGTGTCCTACCTTCATTATATATAGGTCGCGACCAAGGCATGCGGATTATTCAAGATCAGGAAGCCATTCAGCCCAAGAAATGGCCGCTCATCCACCTGCTTGGCTTGCCGCAGCTCAAGGAATTCCAGAAGGAAAAGCTGAAAAGCCGCATCAAACTTATTAAATCATTGGCTGAAATGAAGCCTCTGGCTGCCGTGCAGGCGATCCGCAAGGATTTCTATGATACTTTTCTGGAGACGAACAAGCGCAGCAAGCTGACGCATCACCGGGAAATGCTCAAGGAAACACTCGATGAGCTGGAGTCCTCAGCCAAACGGTTCGATACGGTGGAACAATTCCTTTATTTTATCCATGAAGTGGCCGAAAAACGCACGGAAATGAGCGCACTGAAAAAAGATCAAGCAGCGAACCGTATTTCGCTCATGACGATTCATAAATCGAAGGGCCTCGAGTTCGGCGTCGTTTACTTGCTCTGCGCGATTGAAGGCAATATGCCGCATAGCTCGGCACTGGACGCTGGGCATCTTGACGACGTCAAGATGGCTGGGGTTGCGGGGCGCGACAAGGGTCCCGCCGCGCTCGAGGAAGAACGGCGACTGGCATATGTCGCCGTCACGCGCGCCAAGGCTGAGCTGCTGATCAGCTCGCCGGCGTATTATCGCGGGAAGAAGGCGGAGCCTTCCCGCTTCCTGCTGTCCGCGTTCCCTGGCGCGGACGCAGGGGTTGTGACCAGCCGCAAGCCTGCGGCGGCTGGTCTAGGCGGCGCGCGGCGGTTCGACGCCGCCGCGGGGGCCGGGACCGCGACGGAGGAGGTCGCGGCGTGGTTGTGCAGCCAGGCCGGCTGCAAGGCCTGGTCGCGGATCTCGTCGCCGCAGGAAGCGCGGCTGACGGCCAAGGCATGCCCGCTATGCGGCGCGGCCATGGTGAAGGGCAAGCGGACGGTTTCACTCGCGCGCTCACGCTAAGCTGGAGCTCATGCCTGGCCCAGCTGCATGATCAGCCTCCAACGTGGACAGACTACCTCTATCTGACCAGTTGGAGGGATACACATGATCAAACGCTTCAATCGTTTAGCTATTGAATTACCGCAACCGACAACGGCGGATCCGAACGCCGCAGCGGCTGTGCAAGAACTGCTCGGCGGCAAATTCGGTGAAATGTCCACGTTGAACAATTACATGTTCCAGTCGTTCAATTTCAAGAACAAAACAAAGCTAAAGCCCTTTTACGATCTCGTCTCAAGCATTACGGCCGAAGAATTCGGTCATGTCGAGTTAGTCACCCATGCGATTAATCTCTGCCTGGCTGGTTCCACGCAGCCTGGCGCTCCCGACACTACGCCTCTGGGCGCGGCCAAGGATGTGCGCAACACCCAGCATTTCATCGTTGCCGGTCAGAATGCCCTGCCTTTCGATTCGATGGGCAAGCCTTGGACCGGCGAGAATGTCTTCAACAGCGGCAACCTGATTCTGGACTTGCTGCATAATTTCTTCCTCGAATGCGGGGCCCGCACGCATAAGATGCGGGTCTACGAGATGACCAGCCATCCCGTGGCCCGGGCCATGATCGGCTACCTCCTCGTCCGCGGAGGCGTGCATGTCGTTGCTTACGCCAAGGCGCTTGAAGTAGCCACCGGCGCGGATGTGACGAAGCTGATTCCGATTCCAAGCCTGGATAATAAGGCTTTTAACGAGACGCGGAAGTATGAGGAGAAAGGCGTCCATCGTGTTCTGTATCGCTTTAGCGATGAGGACTACAGGGACTTGGAGCAGATCTGGAAGGGCGTCCATCCCGAGGATGGCGGGGAATTGATTGTGAAGGAAGGGATTCCCGAAGGTGGTCCTGTCCCGGAATACGCGGATACACCGGAGGAATTCGCCCCTGGAATCTTCCCGGAGGATTTCATGAAAATTGCCGCTAGGTTGCAGCAATCGGCAGGTATACCCGTATAGGAAACGGACTATCCTTAAGGCCACTGGGCCTTTTCTCGTCTATAAGTACAATACAGTTCGTTAGTAGATAGCGAATGGTGAGGCCACCCTCCCTTCTGCCGATAAGACTGTTTTTGCAGCGTTACAGCTTCCTCTTTTTCCTGAGGCACAGCTGTAACGTTGCTTTTCAACCTTATCGCTCCCTCTCTAGCCTCATACGCCACTTTAACGCTGTTTTTCATCCTTAACTCAGCTGATATGCTGTTCATGGTGTTCTTTCTCTGCCTGTAACGTTGTTTTTCATCCTTATCGCTCCCATTCTAGCCTCATACGCCACTTTAGCGCTGTTTTTCATCCTTAACTCAACTGATATGCTGTTCATGGTGTTCTTTCTCTGCCTGTAACGCTGTTTTTCATCCTTATCGCTCCCATTCTAGCCTCATACGCCACTTTAGCGCTGTTTTTCATCCTTAACTCGACTGATTTGCTGTTCATGGTGTTCTTTCTCTGCCTGTAACGCTGTTTTTCATCCTTATCGCTCCCATTCTAGCCTCATACGCCACTTTAGCGCTGTTTTTCATCCTTAACTCGACTGATATGCAGTTCATGGTGTTCTTTCTCTACCTGTAACGTTGTTTTTCATCCTTATCGCTCCCTCTCTAGCCTCATACGCCACTTTAGCGCTGTTTTTCAAAGCAACGGCTGCACCTCCGCAAACAAAGCAAAGAGGCTGCTCCATCGGTTTTTTAACCTTTGAAGACAGCCTTATTCTCATTTTATGTTAAGTAATATAGAAGCTCTCAGAGACTCTCATCCTGCTCAATTCAGCTAGCAAACATCGCAAAGCTTACACTAGTTCCTTCAAAGCGCTCAAAGCCGCATCATAATTCGGATGCTCTTTCATCTCCGTCAAGTATTCCACATAACGAACGGTATCGTTCGCATCCACGATGAAAATGGCGCGTTGATCCAGTTGGATTTCTTTAATCAATACCCCATACGCTTGGCCGAAGCTGCGGTATTTGTAGTCCGAGAGAGTAATGACTTTATCGATGCCTGCTGCTCCGCAGAAACGGCTTTGAGCAAACGGCAGATCCACGGAAATCGTCAGAATAACGACGTCATCCCCAAGTTTGTCAGCCTCTACATTAAACCGCCGCGTCTGAGCGTCGCAAGTGCCTGTGTCCACGGATGGAACGACAGAGATCAGCTTCACTTTGCCCGCATAGTCCGCTAAGCTGACTTCGGTCATCAGGTCCTTGTTCACTTTAAAATCAGGCGCTTGATCGCCAATTTTAATTTCCGGTCCCAACAATGTCACCGGGTTCCCTCCAACGGTTGCTACTCCTGTGCGTTCAGTAATTTGTGTCATGTTGTATACCTCCTGAATTTGATTGATGTGCTTATGCGTTGGCAATAACGGCTTTTAATTTCTCTTTGGACTGCAGCCCAACAAGTTGGTCAACCACTTGCCCATCTTTGAAAACAAGCAAGGTAGGGATGCTCATAACGTTATATTTGGCAGCGGACTCCGGATTGTCGTCCACATTGATTTTGACAATTTGAGCGGCATCGCCCACTTCGGCGGATAGTTCATCTAGAATTGGAGCAATCATTTTACAAGGACCGCACCAAGGGGCCCAGAAATCGACGAGTACTGTGCCTGACTCTGTGGCGCTTTGGAAAGTTGCATCGGAAATGTGGTTAACTGACATGGTTCATTCCTCCTGTAGGATCATTTACTTACGCATGCTGCTCAGATATAAATCGTTCTGCATCGAGCGCTGCCATACAGCCGCTTCCTGCCGAAGTAATCGCTTGACGATAAATACGATCCTGTACGTCGCCGCAAGCGAAAATGCCTGGTATTCCTGTTTGCGCCGTCCCAGGAATAACTTGCAGATAACCCAGCTCATCTGTTGGCAGCTGTCCACCCAAGAAGGCTGTGTTCGGCGTATGACCAATCGCCAGGAAAATGCCGTCTGCCTCCAGCAGTTCTTCCTCGCCTGTTTCGTTGTTGAGCACTTTCAGTCCGCTCACTCCCATCGGCCCTGCCACCACTTCTAGTGGTGTGCGGTTGAGACTCCAAGCCACCTTTTGATTGCCGCGGGCGTGGTCCTGCATAATTTTCGAAGCTTTCAAATCGTTGCGACGATGGACAACGCGCACCTCCGTAGCGAATCTGGTCAGGAACTGTGCTTCTTCCATCGCGGTATCCCCACCGCCAATGACGATGATTTTCTTGTTGCGGAAAAAGAATCCATCGCAGGTCGCACACGTGCTTACGCCTTTCCCGATGTTCTCGGACTCGCCGGGAATGCCTAATTTCTTGGCCGAGGCACCCGTAGAGATGATCAGCGAATCTGCGGTCAATTGACTGCCGTCTTCCAAAAATAATGTGAAAGGACGTTTGGTCGTATCCACTTCAGTTACCCGACCCGCTTGAATCGTTGCTCCAAAACGCAGCGCTTGTCTGCGCATATTGTCCATCAGCTCCGGCCCTGTAATGCCATCCGGGAACCCTGGGAAATTGTCTACCTCGGTTGTTGTCGTAAGTTGTCCACCTGGCTGAATGCCTTCAATAACTAAGGGAGATACATTGGCTCTTGCCAAGTAGATTGCTGCGGTTAAGCCCGCAGGTCCAGTTCCGATAATGATCGCTTTGTGATGCATAGGAATTCCTCCTTTGAAGCTCTTCTATTTGCGCTTGTTAGCGTAATTTTTAGTTGTTATAAATTAAATTTGAAACAAACTTTATAGATGAATCATAACAATTCTCTTTAATATTGTCAACAATTAATTTGTGTACAATATAATAATTTGTCTTACCCTCTCTTATCTTCCGTTGGCAGATTACACCTCCATTTTCATGAAGCTTTCAGCTACCACTCAAGTCCCTTTCAGTTTTCATAGGCATAATGAGAGGAGTACAAGGAACACAACCGCATTGAAGGGAGCAACGTATAGATGAATACTCATATAAAAACGAACGGCACATGGAAATGGGTAAGCACCCTGCTGCTGCTCAGCATGATCGCTTATGTCCTGATTTATCCTCCATTGAAGAAAGTTGAGGGGTCCACGGCAATGGCCGCCGGTACGGCTGTAGCCAAAGTCAACGGGGTCACCATAAGCAGCTCACAGCTCTATGATGCGATGCTGGCTACGGGCGGCAACCAGACATTGGACACTTTAATTACAGAGGAGCTTATTAATCAGGAAAGCCAAAAATCCGGCATTCAGGTAACGGATGCTGATATTCAAGCCGAACTAACCAAAGTCCAAAGCTCGTATGGATCTGACACAGAGTTCCAGCAAGCTCTTACATCCTACGGCATGACCCTCGACGATTTGAAAAAGAATATGAAAACGCAGGTCCTGCTCAAGAAAATATTAGCTCCTCAAGTGACAATTACTGATGATGATATTAAAAAGTACTATGATGCGAATCTGGAATCTTTGAAAACACCTGAACAGGTACAAGTTTCCCATATTGCTGTTGCAACCAAGGAAGAGGCCGATGCCCTCGTAGCGGCATTGAAAGCGGGAGGCGACTTCGCTGCCTTAGCCAAGGAGAAATCGCTGGATACCGCAACCAAAGACAAATCCGGCGAGCTTGGTTATATCGCCAAGGGCAGTGCAGATGCCGCGTTCGAGACGGCTGCCTTCGCTATGAAGGTGGGTGCTACCAGTGACCCGATTCCGACCAGCACAGGATATGACATTATTAAAGTAACCGATCATAAAATGGCTGCGACACCTACGCTAGAGGAGAAAAAAGAATCGATCAAACAGATCTTAACCGATGAAAAATTGTCTACGCTGGCTTCGAGTTGGCTGGAAGAGCAGAAAGGCAAATCGACGGTAGAGAATTATTTGACTAAGAAATAGGCAATTCCCTTAACTTAATCTGAAAAGGAGGTCCCGCATTCGCGCGCGGGACCTCCTTTTTTCATGGCGTATGTGTCTTCATCTGGTCGAGACTCTTGAACTCGTACCCTTGGCTCTTGGCATCGTCAATGATTTTGGCGAGTGCTTCGGTATTATCTTTGGATACCGAGTGCAGGAGAATAACGGCGCCCGGATGAAGTTGAGCCATCACGTTCTTGTAGGCGTACTGCCAGCCTTTCTGCTGCTTAGGCTCCCAGTCGCGGTAGGCCACAGACCAGAACACATTCGTGTAGCCAAGCTGCTGACTGACGGCTAACGATCGGCCGTTGAAGATCCCCCGCGGCGTGCGCAGATAGCGCATTTCCTTCTGGTCGGTCATCGCGCCGACGCCTTCCTTCACTTGATCCAGCTCTTTGCGGATACGCTCAGCGGAGATTTGGCTCATGTCCGGATGACTCCAGGAATGGTTGCCAATCAAGTGACCTTCCTGCGCCATACGCTTCAGCAGCTCGGGCTCCGTCTTGATGTAATGCCCCGTCACAAAGAAAATGGCCGGTACTTGCTTCTCCTTCAGAACGTCCAAAATCTTGCCTGTATACCCTTGCTCGTACCCGTTATCGAAGGTTAAGTACAATTCTTTGACGGTGAGATCGCCTGTAAAGATAGCGGCATGCTGCTGCAAAAGACCTTTGAAACCTTCCTCGTCAATCGATGGGCGCTGTCCATTCGCGCTTTTCTTGAAGCCGAAATGGTAGGAACCGTCGGCGGATACCAACGTCGCTTGCCCTAACAGCATCGCAAGCACGAGGGTCATGATACGAATGTAGTTCACGGTTGCAGACTCACTCCTTGCCTTTTGTGATTGGTTACAGCGGACTAGGCTGTTACTAATATGCCACATTTTAGACGGTGATTATGTGAGGAGCAGGAGTGAGTACCGCAGGGTAATACTGGATATTTCTCATTTCCCCACAATAGACACTTCAGCTTAATCAATAACTTTGCCGAAAGCGTCTACAATATCTCCGCGAAAAGACTTGCCGACAAGCTTTCGAATCTCCTCATACGCTTCCCGCGGAGGCATCTCTTCTCGGTATGACCGCGGTGTTGTTAAAGCCAGAAAAACTTCAACGAGACCAAGCATTTGCGAAAGAAGAGGAATCTGATTCCCCGATAACTGATACGGATAACCAGTACCGTCAACCTTTTCATGATGATACAGGAAAGCCTTCTCCACCTCTTGAAAGTCAGGTATGCCCTCGCACAATTCCCTGGCCATAAAGCAGTGCTCCTGAACTACCTCAAACTCGAACTCCGATAGCTTCCCTTCCTTCTCAAACATATAATCAGGCAGCTTCACTCTACTTACAAAATGCAGCAAAGCCAGCAAATCAATCTCCCAATCCTGAACACGAAGACCGCCATATTCCTTCACAAGCGCTTTCAGCAGAGCGCTCATATCTCCGATTTCTTTACGCGAAGTCTGGGTCTTTCGTTCTCCAACCGGAATAAAACACTGCAGGATGTTGATAACCTGCTGCTTCTGTTGCTCGAATGCAATGGCTTCAACTCGCTTTTTATGCTGCTGAAAGGTTAGACTGATAATTCCGCCAAGAATCATCGCGCCAAGGGCATAAACCGCTTTGGTAGTTGCCGCAATTACCGGCGATAACCCCTCAATGTTCACTGTTGTTGGACCGAATATATGGAAGATAGTGAAATACAGTAGGAATATCGCAATCCCATATAGATAGGTGCGAAAATCTACAAGTAAACTAAGCATGATCGGGAAGAAAATCAACGCAACCCACATTTGCTGCAGCGCCATTGGATTATATAGTGTGGTAACGACAACGACAAGAAAAATGAGGGAGGGCGCAATCAGCTTTGAATAAGGGCTCTCCTTGGGCATTCGCTTCTGAATTCCATACATCCCCCAAGCGAATAAAGCAACCGTAAAGGAAGTCATCATATATAGCTTGGATTCTGAGTTCCCGATCAATGCCCAATAGAATAAACCACTCAGTGCACAAATCAGGGCCATACCGCCTATCATCGCCATCATCAATTGATCTGCCGACTGCCCTGCTAAGCGCTGCAACACTTTCATAACATACTCCTCCTTATACCGGAATCGTCTGCTCGGTTCTCTTTCGGTTGAAAAATAGAAGCCCCTTTCATGACATCATCGATCACAGATAAAATAACTTCTGGGCTCGTATCCTTCATCAAGTAACCATCAACCCCGGCTTTAATTGCACGATAAATATCTTCACTTTCATCAAATGCGGTTAAGATAATAATTTTCATAGCTGGATAGGTATCCTTCAATGTCTTGACCCCATCAATAATCGATATCCCCGGCATTTTCAAATCGGTCAAAAGAAGATCAGGCGCCAAAGCAAGTGATTGCTCAATAGCTTCCTTGCCATTCGTAGCCTCACCCGTTATGGCGTATTCCCCACAGCTTTGAAGCAAAATGTGCAACCCCTCTCGTACAATTGAGCGGTCGTCAGCAATCACTACCTTATACATAGGCCATACTCCTTTCACGAGGAATGTGCGCTGTAACGGTCATTCCCCTAGCTTGTTCAGAGTGAAAAGAGATCGTGCCATTCAAAGCTTTAATCCGCTTCTCCATGCCGCCCAAACCGAATTTTCCCTCCTGGTAAGCATCCGTTTTGTTCATGCCGACACCGTCATCCTTCACCGTAATTGTCCATTGCACACTTGTAACCTCAATTTTGACGTGAATGTGTTTGGCTTGCGCATGCTTAATCACATTGTTGGCCGCTTCTTCCACCAGATGATAAATAGCTTCTTCGATATCAAGCTGTTCGTACGCTACCCATCCGACATTCTCGAATTGCGGCTTCACATCCGTATGTTCCGTAACACGGTAAAGCAGCTTCTCAATCGCATGATGGAGATTAAACTTCCGCTTCTCATCCTTAAGCTCAGTAATGAATTGGCGAATATCCCTATGACTTTCTTTCACTTTTTTCTCGATTTCCGTCACATAAGGAAGCACAGCCTCACGCGCGTCGGAAGGAAGCACATTCTTTAGTTGGAATAGCTGAATTGAAATAAAGAATAACTCCTGTGTGATACCGTCATGAATATTCTGAGCAATCGTATTTCGCTCTATAGCTACAGCTGTTTCTTCGGCATCCTGCAATTCTTCGTTCGTGAAATGAAAGGCTTCCAGCTTCGTAAGAATGAATTGCATATATATTTTATGCAGAATTGTTAATTCGTTTTTTCCCGCTCTGACTAATAACCAGCCATAGGTATGACTATCCCTGTCCACAAGCGTTTGTATATATAGTGGTAAAACTTCACCCGTTGGGGAAGGCAGATTCCTATACATTTTCTCGCTGGGCGGCTTATTTTGTTTCATATAATTCGTAAAATAGGTATGCTTCCAGCTCTGTATTTTTTTATAAGGACCAGCTTGATCGATACATAGAATGACTTCACGATCGTCCAGTACCTTCTTAAGCAGTTCTTCCACTTGATGTACGGATCTTTGTTGAAAAGGCTTCAGGCCTCCACGACCTGTGGAATAAATCATGACGAACTTGCGATACTGCTTGCGCAAACTTTGCAGAGCATAGTGCACGAGACCTACTGCACAATAGAAAGCAAAGACAACAAAACCATAATCAAAATGCGCAATCACATAATCATATATAGAAGTGGAGAATATTAGCGCAAATACAGTGGGCAGTAAGAGTACATAGCAAAGTGAAATTGTGTAGTACTGCTTCCACGTCACAAATCGTTTGATCATCCCAAGACTAGTAAAACTATAGAACAAGAATGGACTAGACAGCCCGCCAGTTAGCCACAGAATCACAAAACCAAAAAGAATATCGGCTGTGGCCGCGATGAAAGCCCATTTCCTTCGCATTTTATCCAGATGCACCAAGCTGTATATCGTTTGGAAAAGCACCGCTACTAACAACAGTCCGGGAGATACTCCACTGGAATTGGTATAAACCAATAGACCAATGAGCAGCAGCACCCATCTGCAGCCCAAAAATAAATATAAGCTTGTTTTATTCTGTAAGGACATGCACAACTGCTCCTAAACTTAATGTATTCTTAATGGTTTTTCGACTTATTTTGTTATACAATGAATTTCAATGAAGCGAATAGGCACTTAGTAATAGGCATTTAGCACTATTTCAGTATACCATAGATAAGATCGCTCTGGAGGGAACCAGCTTGATTAATATGATTATCCTTGATGACCATCCCCTTGTTCGCAAAGGGATCTGCTCCATTGTCTCATCTGGCCAATCGATGAATGTTGTGGGGGAAGCCACCAATTCTAGGGAGGCTCTCGCACTTATGGAGCGTACACAACCTGACCTTGTTCTTGTCGATTTAAACTTAGGGAATGAAAATGGCTTGGATTTCATCCAGGCAGCCCGCCGAGCGGGACATACTTGCAAATATATGATCTTAACCTCGTCGGTCACACGCAGTGAACTCCAATTGGCTCAGTCCATGCAGATTGAAGGTATCTGCCTCAAAGAAGCATTTCCTGAAGATTTGTTATATGCCGTAGAAGTCGTTGCCCGCGGACGTAAATACTATGATCCGGTCTTGATGGGTTCTATGATGGACGACAAGCAAGCTAAAAAAGAGCAAGATCTATCTGAACTTACTCCCAAAGAGCTTGAGGTGCTGATGTCACTTGGCAAGGGGCGATCCAACAAAGAAATCGCGAGCGCCCTCTTCATTACCGAATTTACAGTCAAGAAGCACGTAAGCCAGGTTTTAGCCAAATTAGAACTAGCCGATCGCACACAAGCAGCTTTGTACGCCTTGTCCAAGGGGCTTGTGCAATTCGAAATGCAGCGATAAAACAAGATGTCTGCCTACAAAGAAAGATCCGTCGGGATAGCCCGTTGGATCTTTTGTTCGTTAGAGGTCAAGCGGCTCTGCGATGCGATGCATCGGAAGCAGGGAAAACTCCGCGTAGCCTTTAACATCTTTGATATGAACCGGGCCCAGTGAGGGGTCCCTGCTGTCTTTGCTTTCACCTAGCGTCCGATTGTCGCCTATAACGAACAGATGACCGCTTGGTACCGTCTGAACGGCCATGTCTTCGGATTTACCTGCGGTGTATAGCTCAGGCAGCGGCGTTTCGTTCACATAGATAACACCATCACGGATGAGTACGCGATCCCCCTCCACAGCAATCACACGCTTAATGATGTTGAAGCCGAGGCGCTCTTCCTTAATAACAACGACATCCCCATACTTCGGTGTAGAGAAAAACAAGGAAAGCTTGTTCATAAATAGAATATTGCCATTCTGCAGGGTGGGGTACATCGAGTTACCTGAAACTCTCGTAAGCCCAATCATGTTATTAATCAATATAAAGGCTAAAGCTAAGAGCAAAATGAATTTTACCCAGCCCCAGAAGTCACTTTTTTTCTTAACAACCGATTGCCTTAGTCCCAAACTCTCATCTGTCATGATTCAATTCCCATCCTCTACAGCTTCTATTATTCGTTTATTGTTGTGTATATGTTACATTCACTACAGTTGGCGTTGGTAATTGATTCCCGTAGACGTCATCCGTAACAGCGGGTGGTTTTGGTGTCGGTATTGGCACTGGCGGAGCAACTATGACAGGGGGACTCGGTGCGAATATTTGCGCCGGGGGCACGTAGCTGCCTGCTAATGTATCCATAGCCGACTTCGCGCTATCCAGAATCAATTGAAGCTTATCCGTTATCTGTTGACGGTCCTGCTCTGTTCTAACATTCGTTTGAGCTAGCAAGGCTTGTGTATATTGCGCCAGCGCTTGAACATGGATCTTCTTCTGCTCCTCTGTGAAAGACTCCAGATTTCTAGCAGATGCTTCGAGTCGAACCTGCAATTCTTTCTTCAACAATTCCTTCTGCACATCCGTCTCAGACTTCATGGACTGGTCTAAATTCTGAATGACTTGCTCTGTTTTCTTATTAAACCAAGAAGCCATTGTACCGGCAAGATCAATATCCGCATAGGAAACTCCGGCTGATGCCGTAAGAATGACCGTTAAAGAAACAATTCCAGCTGCGACAATCCGTTTGGATTTCACCTTACGTTGCTTTTCATTTCTGGTGATCATCGTGATTCCTCCTTTTCTTTATAGGTGATAAAGTAAGATGGAGGCCCCGTTTCCGGGGCCTATTTTACTTATTATTTTTTGAATCCGTCAAGAACGATGTTTTCAAGAGCTGCTTTGCCAGTAGTTTCAAGGGAAACACCTTTTTCGGAGATGCTTTTCTTGTTAGCTGCTTCCAAAGCATCAGCAAGCGTTTGAAGCTCAGCCAATTTGTCAGCTACTTTCTTTGCAATGTTATCTTTGATTTCTTGGGAAGCCGCAGTTCTTTCAGCAGCAAGCAAAGCGTTCAATTCTGCTTTTGTAGCTTCGATTTTGGCAGTCAAAGTAGTAGCTGCTTGATTTTGCGTTGTAGCTACAGCGGAGTTCAAGCTGCTTAGGGAAGAAGCTCCTTGAGCATTCACATCATGCTTGATGTCGGCTTCGCCAACTTTACCAGCAATTTCAACCGCTACATTGTTAACGAAGTTAGCGCCACTTACAACATTGTCGTACTCGCCTGCCATACCGTTTTTGATAGCTGTGTTCTTAGCGTCAATTGCCGTGGAGTAAGCAGTTACTTGACCATTGATGGAGCCTTGTACACGGCCTGTTTCTGTTGTTCCTGCTGTTTTCACATCGTTGACTGCTCCGTTATTGATGGCTTTGTAATCGGAGACCAGTTTATCTTTGTTAGCAGCTACGAAACCTGCAACGTCCCCAGCTACAAGTGCTTTTGTTGCCGATGTTGCTGTGTTGTACCAGCTTTGAAGTTGGCCACCAGCGTCTGTTGCTGCGAAAGCTGTTCCCATACCTGCCACTAAACCTGTTGCGATTACACCAATTGCCAATTTACTTTTCAATGCTTTCATCATTCATCAATCTCCCTTATAGTTGGTTTATTTTTAAATTGCGTTCACGATAGGTGAACCCATAACTCACAATGACTGACTACTTACCCAGCTTCGACGTTAGCTCTAGAATCGTTTCCGCAGCCAACTGATCGACTTCACGCTCATGGTTACTTTTCGAAGTACTCACGTACTTGTCAAAATCGGTTGCAGCTCTAGTCTCAACAAGTTCCTTGGCTGATCTCTCGATTTGACTCACATAGGCTTGATTAACCGCTTCAATGTGATCGATTGTTCGATGACTCGTGTCATCCGCCATCTTATTCAGATTGGCAGTGGTCTTGGAGATCTTGTCTTGCGCCGATGCTTTCAAGGATTGTCCAGCTACGGTCAATTCTTGCTGGGCTTTGATGTTAATCTCGCTCATTCCCTGTTGGGAACGCGTTTTGTACCAATTCTGTAAAGGCGTACTTACATCTGAGTAGGCGTAAGCCGTACCAATGACCAGACATGTCGAGAGGCTCAATGAAACCATCATCACTTTGCGTTTCAAACGATTCATCGTGCTGCCCTGCCTCCTTGTTTCTTGCGTTGCGCTTGCTTACAAACCTATTGTATCCCGTCATCCGATTTGTGACTTCGTCCTTTAGGGTAATTTATATCTGCCACCTTCGCAGGGGTTCGCGGTAGACTTTCGTACCAGATCAGTACTTATTTTGATTCAAAAGCATCCAACTTGGTTAATAAGGTATATAGCCCCATACCACTTCGCATCCGTCTGAATATAGATAAGCATACGCTATGTGAGGATGACGAATCGTTTGAATAGTAGAAAAGAGGATACAATGAACACGAAACAAATGCTTATGGCCAGCACCGTCGCCATCACGTTAAGTATGGGTGGAACGACTTGGACGCACTCGGCTTATGCAAACCCGATAACTAACAAACAACATACTAAGCCCATAAAAGAGGATCTGCTACAAGTCTTAGGAGTATCCTCAGATGACGATATCTACAAGGCGCAATATAACGGGCAGTCGCTGGCTGACATTGCCGCAGCCAATCAGGTTGATGTCCAGAAGGTTATTGAACTTCAACTAGCTGAGTTAACCGAACTGTTGAAAGAACGGCTATCCAGCGGCAGCATTACACCTGCACAATATCAGGCACAGCGAGATGAACTGCCCGAGATTATTGTTAGAAGTGTCTATGCGCTATAGATGAAGGGGCAGCCCACACGCAGAGAAATCTACGTGTGGGCTGCCCCTTTATGTTAAATCATGCCTCTCAGTCGATCCGCGATAACGCGCATCATGCTTCGCAGGACATCGATATTCTGGAAACAGAAGGTCATGACCTGGTCGCGATGAAGCTCAAGCAGGACGGCTCCTTCCTTTGCCGTGCAATCGGCGGAACGAGGTCCGCTGTCGATGATAGCCATCTCACCGAAGAAGTCCCCTTCCCCTAGAACGGCGTACTCTTCACTACCACTATGCACCCGGATACGCCCTTCAATGATGCCATACATGGTATCGCCGAAATCGCCCGTTCGGCATACCGTTTCACCGGGTCCATAAGCAACCTCATCAACCCGCTGCGCAAGCCACAGGAAATCATCGGGTGCCAGATGCGTGAACAGATCAATCTTTTGCAGGACCAGGATGCGCCGCAGCAGGACTTCGTCCTTGGTCAACTCATCGGTCCTATGGGCCATAGCGAGGGCCACGGCCGCCCCTGATTCGGCCGGCTGAAGCTCCATTTCACGGGGATTCGCTTGTTGGCCTCGCGCCAATTCAGACCGCAGCCGCCGCGAAAGCAGCTTCATCATTTCAACCGCAATGCTCGTCTGATCGAACATCATGTCATAGAAAACGGAAGAATCGAGCCTCCATAGGTGAACATCTTCCTCAGCTTTAATCGACGCCGTGCGCGGCCCTTGTGTCAGAATAGCCATCTCGCCGAAGCAATCTCCGCGTTTCAACTCGCCGAGCAGCTGCCCTTGCCGGTACACGCTGGCACGCCCGCTTCCCATAATCATTAAGGAATCCCCAGGATCGCCTTCCTGAATGATGATCGTTCCCTTTTGCACATGCATATGGTGAAGCCTTTGAGCAATCTCGGAGAGGTCCTTGCTTGTCATTCCTTGAAACAGGGAGACAGGGCGGAGCATTTGTACCCTAAGCATCAGATCGGCCAGTTCTTCATCATGTGAAGTTCCCAACTTCCGCAAACGATGATGCTGGATCGTTTGGGTGAGCCAGTCGTCTCCTTGTGCGGATAACCAGCTCAGATGCGCTTCAAGGTGCGAATCGGCTGCGGCATTCCGCGTTATTTTACGAGAACCAGACATGAATTTCGCCATTTCCGTACGAAGACTGCCTTGCAGCGTCTGGTCCATCACTTCCTCCGCATTCGCCTGCTGCCTCGTATCTCCTTCTGACCAGTCCAGGAACACAGCTTGCATCGTCTGCTCTTCATAGATCAGAGATAGCAGTTGAAAGATACGTCGACTAATCGCAACTCGAATTTCATTGATGATATCCTTGATGTCCGCATAGTCCTCCACCCCAACCAAGCAGGCACCATGTTCCGCAAATTGTCCATATACGTGCAGCTCCTGCAAGAGATAAGCCTCGGTTTTCTGGCGATCCACATAAGAGCTTCTTCGCTGCATGCGAAGCAATGATTCGAGCATCCGGTCACGCATCTCATAAGCAGCCGACTCATAGGAAGCGAATAGCTGATCAAAGGCCGACTGCGTAGCAAATCGTTCGAATACAGCCGGTAGATACAAAGCGACTTCCTTCTGGTCCAAATAGGGCGCCAGCTTAGGCAGGACGTCTTCCTCATCGTAAGCCGCCAGTGCGCTAATCGCGTAACGGCGGGTTTGGCTGTCTTTCAACAAGCTAATAATCGATATCAGCAATGGAGGAACGTGCAGAATCGCCGCGGATTCCAGTGCTCTTATACGAACTTGCGGACTGCTGTCCTGCAGCAGCGAAATAAGCGGCTTGTAGAAGTTTTTCACCCGAATTTGGCCGAACAAAGCAGCCATCGCGATGCGCTCCTCATCCTTCCCGCTCTCCATCATTTCTTTCAACTTGCCAACAGCCCGGAACATCCCCTCAATGCTGTAATACTTCACTAATCCGGCAATCGCGGCAGCTTGGACATCAACCAGCGGAGAATCCAGGTGAGCTGTAATCTCATCCACATACTCCTCTTTCGCATAAGCGGCCAGCGCTAGCAAAGCTTTCGCTTTAATCTGGGTGTTGGCATCCGCGGTCAGAGATTGCAGAGCCGCTTCAAAGCCATCAGGTACCTTTTGCTCGATATAAGTCAAGGCTTCCAGACAGAGTTCGGGAATCGGATGCCGCAGCAGCCCGTCCAAATAAGGCGTCAGATCCAAAGCGTCCATCTCCCGTAAAAGGCCAAACGCATACAGCGCCTGCTGCTTGTCCATACTAGAAAGCGCGTCAATCAGAATTTGCCGACTCGCAGGGTCCATCAAGTTGAGCTCGACCTTTTGGAGATCGTCGCCTCCCGTCTTAAGGTTGGAAAGCAGCGTGCTTAAGTACGCTTTTTTCACTTTCACTCCGGCAAAAATCCCAACCGCCAATAACACGAGAACAAGATAACTCAGCTGCTCGGGAGCTAGAAAGCGGGAAACGACAAGCAGGCAGACCGCCGCAAGACCTTTGGCGCCATTCCGCACAATGCCGTCCAGGAATCCTTTCGCTTTGCCGCGCCATTCCGGAGGAACTGGGAACATCACCAATTGACTGACAGAGGAATATATCGTGTCGCCGATGACCTTATCACTGCCTTTTACCACAACAGCCATAGCCAACACGGGCACAATCAAAATGCCCAAACTGCCGGTCAGCAGTGCAATTGGAAAAATAAGCAGTGCCGTCATCACACCGAATCGCGTCAGAATTCGCCCGGAGATAAATAATTGAACACCTAAGGCGATCAACCCCGAAAACCCGTAGAAACTTCCCATAAACCCAGCCAATGCTTCATTCTGCAAAGTCCCTCGCAAGATGACCTTGAATTGATAATCAATGAGCGTAAGCGAGACCACCAGAGCCGCCGACAAAATAGCGACATATTTCAAATGCGGGACGCTCGCGAAGAGGCCTTTTTTCTGCTGATCCACCTGCTTCGGCTTTGCTGTTGATTTCGGCTGCGCAGGTTTGCTTTCTGCCGCCTCTTTGGCCACTCGTAAAATAACATATACCGCAGCCAAACCAAGCAGTTGCAAGCCTGCATAGAAATAAATCAGATTCGCCGTGCCGACGAGCGGGACGAGCGCTTTTAGTCCAAAACCACTGAGAATGCCGCCTGTAATGCCCCCGCTTCCGACAATCCCAATCATCTGCTTCGCTTTCCTTTGATCCATGACAGAGGTCGCGAACTGCCAGAAACATACGATCATGAGGAAATTAAACACATCATAACCGATATAGATGACCGGAAATACCCAGCGCAGCTCAAGCCCTACACCGAATCTCGAAACTAATACCAATGCCGAAATAAGCGGAATTAAGGTCTTCATGAGGCTCTCAAGCCGCACTTTAGGCGAGAACCGCTGAAACAGGATGCCTGCGGTAATCATGACAAGAGCTTGCGGCAAATACATCAAAGATAGATACGAATTATCAAATCGGCTTAAAAAGAGCGTATCTGCCGCTGTCCGGCCAATCGTGGATGCCGACACGACACAAAATAAATAAGCAAACAACAGGAATACCTTGCTGTATTCCACCTTATCCTCTGTGAATTTATGCAAAAATGTTTTGTAGAACTTCCCTGACCATACACCGTTCATTTTACACCTCATCTTAGAATCAACGATCATCTTCCATCTAATTGAAATTGTATCAGAAGTCCTAGGATAAAATAACTACTTTGCCGAATAAATCACATAAAAAAAGACACGCTCCCAAGGAGGTGTCCTTCACTTCATACCGACTTTCATGATTTTCCGATGATTTCATCGATCTCGCTTTTGAGCAGCAGATAGCGGTGCACACTTCTCATGATCGGCACCTTGGTCAACTTATTTTTGTCCACGTAGAGTTTCATTTGATCTTTGGTAAGACCCAAATATTCCCCTGCTTCCATCACCGTTAAAACAACTTCATTGCTTGTAGCGTTGAACGTTGACTTCACTTTTTGATTCCAATCTTCAAATACCTGCATGTGCTCGCAACACCCTTCTAGTCCGATCCTTGTATTATACCACAAAAATCAACTCTTTGCGGGCGGAGGAATTATTGGGAATCGCCATCGCTTAAAAGTTCCAGCAAAGCCTGCGGCAGCGCAAACTGCTGGTTGTTTATAACGATCCGGTTGAGGGTTTCATCCGCTGTTGACGTCATCTCTTCCTTGATCACTTCGATTTCGGCATGCAGTCTTTCCATTTGCAGATCCAGCGCATACGCAGCCCCGGCTGCTTGCTTCAATTCATCCAATAGCCTGCCGGGCACCGCTTGATTGCCTTGATTAAATTTGTAGTAAATTTTATGTTCCAAACTCGCCCAGAAATCCATCGCAATGGTGCGAATTTGAACCTCAATGCATACATTTTCTTTCCGATCAGACATATGTACGGGGACTTCAATTAACAAATGCAAACTTTGATAGCCGTTCGGTTTCGGATGTTTAATATAGTCTTTTTCTCCTAGTACCTTTAGGTCTCCTTGGTTTTTGAGCATATTGCTAATCACATAAATATCGGAGATGAACGAGCACGTAATCCGCATACCGGCAATATCTTTAATGCTGTCTTTAATCCCAGAAAATGAAAAGTCGCCGCCCTTGCGACTCAGCTTATGAAAAATGCTTTCCGGCGATTTCAACCTGGATTTCGTATGCTCAATCGGATTATATTCATGCAGCATTTCGAATTCCTGCACCAGAATTTCTACCCGTGTCTCCATCGCATCCAGAGCGAATTTGTACGTCATCATGAAACGGGTAATATCATTTTTGAAAGTTTTCAAATCATTTATAGAAAGTTGATTCATCATTAGTTGTTCCATCCTTTGGTCATGGTTATTTTACCAGTCTTACCTAGTGTAAAGCACCGGGTTCACTTGGAGCAAATTTGGCGTTCGTATTGACACTTTTTGGATGTCTTGGTATAGTACAACTAATCTATTTTGAGCGAATACTTACGTCGGAAGCACCCGTAGGATCAGGCCAACTGCCTGTCTTGCTGGTGCTTTTTTGTCGTATTCCTCACCATTTCCCCATTCGAAGGAGGATTTCATTGAAAAATTATATCGTGCTGCTCACCGCTCTTGCCCTCGCCTCAGCGCTCCCCACAGAAGTCGCCGCCGCCTCCATTGAATTCACATCCACGATTCAAACCTCACTGGACAAAACTATTGCGAGTGCTTCGCAAATCCAAGCCCGAACCATTCAATCTTTACACACCGAATTCCTGAACCTTCAAAAGCAAGATCAAAACTGGGAGAGCAAGATCGACTCGCTGCACAGCCGAAATAAAGATACCGCGGCAGCCGTTAATAAGCAAAGCAAAGAGATCGACGATGCTAAAATCGCTAGCTTGGAAGCTGATGTCTTACAAGCAAGAGAACGGCACAAGCCCTTATTATCCCGATATACCGCTTTAAATAAACAGATTGAAGCGGCCCGCTCTTTTAAAAGCAGAAGCTTAAACGCGCTGCTCCGCATTCAAACCACCGCACTCAAAATCCCCGTCGGATTCGCGCGTGCCGATATTGCCGCCAAAGTGAAGATCCACAAAACCGCCAAAGACAGTGCTGCCCAAGCGGCCAAAAAAATCCGCGAGCGCCTGGATGATATCGATCCAATAAATGCTCAAATCAAAGCTAAGCAAGGGGCTATCAAAGCAACGCAAAACAGTCTATCTTCCACATGGAGCGCATTTAAACAAGCAGCCAAGAAGTCAGACCCGACTGGGGTACAGAACTCTCTATCCTCCATGGTCTCGCTATCGCGCCAAATCATTGAGGAGGAGCAAAAAATCTTTAAACTGGAATCTACGGTCAGTGAAACGCTGGCGGCGATCCAATTGCAAATGAATTAGCCGGATAAAAAAAGGCACCGAAATGGTGCCTGCGTTAAAAATTAGCGACCCTGCGATATTTCAGGAAACTTCCAATCCGCCAAACACAGATATACAAGTAGGCCATCACCATCGTAAGCAAAGTGAACTCTGTATAGTCCAGGCTTTTAAAATATTGGGATAAAGCGACTCGAAGGACGATAATCGCGATGAGCACATATTTAAAGTTCTTATTTTTCTTGGCATACACAAGTCCATCCTCACGCTTCTCGTACCCTGTGTGATAGAGCATGATACTGCCTAATCCAACTCCCAGAACACCTGCGCACAATATTTCCCATAATGCCGGCAGATGAAACGGATGATCTGGTATATGCGTTAACGAACTGATCGAGAAGCCAAATACAACCAGCAAGAGCACGACAGGGGTCAGCATGCCAATCCCCTTGTTGCGAATAGGCCGGCTTTTGCCGCGCGTTCGAAGCCAGATAACCAATATGATAATGACAGCACCAATCCCATAGCCAATCAACGTTTCAACATTCATGTGATCTTCCCTTTCATTTCTCAGATGGCAGCCAAAGAGCCCGCTTCAATTTCTCCTGAATTTATTTTAGCGTATTTGTGCTGAGATGCAATCAGACCAGAGCAAGAACCCCTAGTCCGTCTTAAGGCGGATGTGGCCAGGGCTCTCCACAAAGGAAAGCCCACCTCTCCTTTGTAAATATATTATTTACTTAGAGATAATACTCCAGTTACATATCCACCTTACAATGAAGCTATCTTGTTGTGACGGAGGCATCGAACTATGACAGCAAAAATATTTGTTGGATTTGTTTGTATATTATCCCTATCTGCTTTAGGTGTTGGTGCAACAGAGAATCACAGCCATGTCGTGCCTCCTTACTCACCAGAACTTTATAGCTCCACCACACAATTTGAGTATGAATTTGAATGGTTGCACGGGACCATCCTCGCCAATCCTCAATAACAACTGCCTCTCGTTTTTATGCAAGCAAACAAAGCCACCTCCTTTTAATAAAAGAAGTGGCTAGAAATACGGTGAAACTTGTTCATGAAATAACCCTACCTAACAGGTGCTTCCGATTTAAAATATGGGGGCGTTTTAAGCCACCCTCTTCTTATCAATAGATCCTTAAACGTTATGGCGAACGTCAACTTCTTCATCTGAAACTTAGCAAACATTGCAGCTACATCCGGTCGTACAGCCTCAGTCAATCCCCGACAAGCATAATTCATACCTAGCACAAGATTGAAGCTGAGCAGACTGGCAATTTCCTCATCTGATAACCGGGAGCCTTCTGGAATACTTCGAAAATCCCCAACCGGTTTATCCCGCGATGGCTCGGTGAACGGGACACCCTCTGCATTTAAAAACGCGATCAATTCCTCAAATATCGGGCGATGAACATCGTTGATAACTTGTTGCAGTTTTTCCTTAAGTTCAGGATCCAGTGCAATATTAAATGATGTCTGTTCACCGCGCATGGTTTGTTCCGTTGCGGTCAAGTAAAACCAAAGATTCATGACCTCTCCGACATTTAAAGGCGGCTTTTCGCCATCCAGAAACGGCTTAATCGCATCATTAAGTACCTCCAGTATATTCATGTTCGCAACTCCTTTTTGCTAGTTATACTCCCCAATAGCCCCATATTTTATTAATAGCTGTTGGGTTGTATGACTAGCGTGATGCAATTAAACCTTAATCTTTTGGAGTTCATCCATGAAAGCAGATCTATTCGGATAAGCAAGGCGGAATTGCTGGATGACCTTCTCTGCCTGAGCTCCCCCACCTGCTTTGATCAGTTGAGTGATAATTCGACATACCTTTTGATATTCTTTTCGATTCGTTGATCGCGCTGCTTCCTCCACAATGTAGTCGACTAATGCCCCTGTCTACATTTTAGCGTTAGGAACTGCAGGTTCAGAGATCAAGAACTCCTGTAGGGGTGAACTGCGATGAATCCAAATTAGCGCTGTTAAGCTAATCAAAGAGAGCACAGCAACAAATCCGATGAGCGGAAGTGTTCCGCTCCGATCAACCAAAGTTGTAAAAGAAAATAACAACAAAAGGCGCAGCAGCAGACCGAGTGTGGAATAAAAGCTGCTTACTCGCCCGATGTAAGACGAATGTATCGTATTCATCATCATGGTATTCCGAATGATTTTGTAACTACTTAGGTATCAGTTAGTTGAAAATAAATTGCCCCCGAAATGCACGGAAAAGAGAGTCGAAAATTGGGCGAGCTTGTTTTTGTAGAGTGGAGATCACACTGCGGATTCTTAGGAATA
>NZ_BMHE01000013.1 GCF_014640555.1 Paenibacillus marchantiophytorum
TGTAAATATAAACCTTATTATAAATTTTTTTGAATTTTCTCCTAGTCGGCATGTGCTCCGTAAAGGTGAATCAGCCGCTAAGGAGCACAATGCCTTATCATGTCATATATTTTGCAAAGCTTCTGGTAAAAGCGGCCTTCCGCGGAACGTGGTTCCTCTATTTCGTCTTTACACCTCCGAAATGGGGGGATCTACGCAGAATAGCGCCCCTGAGTTCCGCGAGAGTGAGTAATAAACCGTTTTGTCACAAATAACGAATCGTAGTTACTCCAACAGACGAAGGGCTGTCGCATGGACCAGAGATTCAGCATCGCCTAAGTTCTCAGCTACTTTCCTCTAAGCTGCATGCGCAGCATAAACAAACTGCCCCAAAAAGTCGTCAGACTTCCCAGGGCAGCTCGCGCTAGCTAATTTGTGCGTTGTACACATCTTCCAACTTCAGAACAGTTTCTTTGATATCATAACCGGCTTGTTGAACAGCACGAATTCTTGTCTCTTCCGGTACGGGATCACTCTGTATTGCCTTCATCAACCATTGCGCCCAGATGGCAGCTTCCTGTTCCAAACTCACGTATGTGAAAAAGCCTGCCTTCAGATTGGCTTCTCCCGGCAGTGTATCCGAGACGACACATGGAACTCCAGCAGCCTGCGCTTCCACCAGGACCATCGGTAAACCATCCTGAAACGTAGGAAGCACCAAGACATCCAGCTCCTGAAAAAACGCGGCAATATCTTCTTGCCGACCCAACAAATGGACGCGATTCTTAATCCCTTTTTGCTCGATGATTTCTTCAATTTGAGGTCGCAATGGACCGTCTCCGATTAATACAAGACGCGCATTCGGCATCCGGTACAGAAGTTCTTCAAAAATCTCAATCAAGAATCGATGGTTTTTCACAGCGCTGAACCTTCCAATATGACCCACAATCGGCTCATCTGTCTCGATAAGCAGTTGCTCTCGCAGCGCTGTGTGCTTCGCAGCAGACTTTGCATCAGACTTTGCATACTGACTAAGATCAATGCCATTGCGCAGCATTTTACTTCGCTGGTCATGCCCAGCTTGGAAACCAAGGGAGGCTTGATTGGCTGATGAGGAACTACCGAGCCAGTTGGTCGCGTTGTGACGGATCAGTTTCCGTCTCAACCAACGTGACATTTTGCCAGGGGACAACGAGAAGGCAACTTCACTTAGACTGTGACTATGAGCAATGCGAATGGGAATACCCAGCCATCTGGCCATGAATAAAATGAAGCCGCTCATATCCATAGCATGTGTATGTATCGCATGAAATGGGCCATGTAATTGTATAATCGCTTTTAGATCATAAATGTAGCCTATCCAGCCTGTTTTGTAAGGCTTTTGCAGGTTGAAAATTCTACCGCCCAGAGCCCGTATCTCTTCATCATAATCGGAGGGGTTATGGGTATGAACAATGAAATCGAATTGAATTTTGGAACGATCGATATGCCGATACACTTTCATAATAAAGCTTTGCGCGGTATCCTGATTCATATGATTAATCTGATGCAGGATCCTTACCGGCTGATGGCTCAAGTCAATTCCCCCCTAAATAGACAATATCAACATGGACATCAAGCTCATTTTTAAAATAATCGTAATTATTACGAAATAAACGAGATTTTCGAAACAAAATGGGGAGCATAGTGGGGGAGTTGTGAACGAAAGTACATCATATGTAAACGCTGTCTACCCTAAATTGTAGCATGATTTTCAGGCAATTCCTACCATAATATTAAAATTAGATTAAGATTAGATAAAATTTTTTTTATGTTTTTAACCTTAAATTTACAGCATATAGAAAAACATCAAGACCCTCCCTTTTCAAGGGAAATTCTTGATGTCATTTCGAGCGCATTGCAATTATACGACGGGATATCCTGGAGCATAGGGCGGATAATAAGGAGTAGGTGGATATGGATATGGATATGGATATGGATATGTCGAGTAAGGCGGATATGGATAATAGGGCTGGGTGGCACTCCACACATAAGGAGCTACAACCCATGGCAATAAATTATTTACGCCATCGAAGCCATTATGTGGAAACCAACCTGGTCCATGTCCTGGACCAAATCCAGGGCCTCCATGAAATCCAGGGCCACCAAAGCCTGGGCCACCAAAGCCATGACCAAAGCCTGGGCCACCAAGACCTCCTGGACCATGACCCAGTCCCCCTGGACCGCCGTGTCCTAGACCTCCCGGTCCACCGTGTCCAGGGCCGCCACCATGTACGGGTGGACGAAATTCTTGTTCGTTCGATTTCTTCATTGCTGGAATCACTCACATTCTTGTATAGGTTATTTGCCTAATACACTGTATGTGTGCGAATGCCTAGTTGGTGAATGGTTTTAAAGAAAATGGGCATTCGCCTTCCTTACTTCCCGCGTTATTTCCTTTTGAATTTCCAAACATCACAAAGGCCCACCAGAAAGATCAAAACCGTCGTCAACATAATAAACCTTAGATCCCAAGCATTCGGAAAATCATTCATTTGCGTTCCTGAGGAACGCAGAACTAATACAAATAAAAGAATCACCAAATCGAAAAACATACAATAGGCCATACGGGCTGACAGTTTGTGGAGGGGGAGTTTGTCCAATAGCTTGCCGAATCCAAAGATGTCTGACCAACGTGAGGATTCATTGGATTTTTTCTGGGAGGATGGATCCACTTGCCGATTATCACTCGGCTTCTGTCCGTCTTGCATCTCTTCGCCCAACTCCTTGCAATGACTCATGAGCGTCCAGCCACATCAGAATGGCTACAACGAAGCTAAAGACAGCTACGAAAATCCCTCCCAGATTGGACAGCAGCTTCATCTCCCATGTCATGATTAGAGCTAGAAAACTCACTAGAAACAATAGATACGAACCTGTTTTTTTCATTGAGTTTCCTATCATAATCTTATCCACCTCCTCTACTTGTCGTTAAGTTAGTATATGAAAGATTGATAGATTTGGTTCCCGCTGCAACCAGAGATAAGAGCCTTTCGAGCCTCTTATTCTGCGAAAATCCGCAGATAGAAGACTCCAAAGGCTCTTATTCATTCTCCAATGACTTGGCTTATCGGTTCAGCAAGCTGCCCACATAACGGAGCAATTCATTCGCACACACAGGGCAGTACCCATGCTCATCAATCAATTGCTTCGTCACATCATTAATTTTCTTCAACTGCTTCTCATCCGGCGTTTTCGAGGACGTTGTGATCTTTACAATATCCTTCAAATCAGCGAAAAGCTTCTTCTCAATCGCTTCCCGCAGCCGCTCGTGACTGCTGTAATCAAACTTCCGTCCCTTGCGGGAGTAAGAGGAAATACGAATGAGTATTTCTTCGCGGAAAGCTTTCTTCGCATTTTCAGAAATGCCAATTTGTTCTTCGATTGAGCGCATCAGGCGCTCATCCGGATCCATTTCCTCGCCAGTCAGCGGGTCCTTGATTTTCCCCCAATTACAGTAAGCTTCGATATTATCGAGGTAGTTGTCGAAAATCGTTCTGGCTGATTCCTCGAAGGAATAGACGAAGGCTTTCTGCACTTCTTTCTTCGCAATATCATCATACTCTTTGCGCGCCACCGAAATGAAGTTCAGGTAACGTTCCCGCTCATCTTTGGTAATCGACGGATGCTGGTCTAAGCCATCTTTGAGCGCCCGCAGAACATCTAATGCGTTAATGCACTGAAGATCTTGCCGAATCAAAGCACTCGAAATCCGGTTAATGACGTAGCGCGGATCAATGCCGCTCATGCCTTCTTCCTGGAACTCATTTTGCATTTCTTTCAGATCGGCCTCTTTGTAGCCTTCGACGATCTCTCCGTCGTACATCCGCATTTTTTTGACCAGATCCATGCCTTGTTTCTTCGTTTCTTTCAATCGCGTAAGGATGGAGAAAATCGCTGCATCCCTTAACGCATGAGGAGCGATGTGAATGTGCGACATATCGCTTTGACTGATCAGCTTGGCGTAGATTTTCTCTTCATCTGTGACCCTTAAATTATAAGGAATCGGCATGACGATCATCCGTGACTGCAGCGCCTCATTTTTCTTATTCGAAATAAATGACTTATATTCCGTTTCATTGGTATGGGCAATGATCAATTCATCAGCGCTAATCAATGCGAACCTGCCTGCTTTAAAATTGCCCTCCTGGGTGAGCGACAGCAAGTTCCAGAGGAACTTTTCATCGCATTTCAACATTTCCTGAAACTCCATGATACCCCTGTTAGCCTTATTCAGTTCGCCGTCGAAACGATAGGCACGCGGGTCCGATTCAGACCCGAACTCAGTGATGGTAGAGAAATCAATGCTGCCTGTCAGATCAGCGATATCTTGCGATTTAGGATCGGAAGGACTGAATGTTCCAATCCCGACACGGCCTTCTTCTGAGATAAAGACACGTTCGACCAAGACGTCTTCAATGCAGCCGTTATACTCTGTTTTCAAACGCATCTGGCAGGACGGGCATAAGCTTCCCTCAATTTTCACCCCAAGCTCACGTTCGATTTCGGGACGAAGCTCCAGCGGAATGAGATGCAACGGTTCCTCGTGCATCGGACAGCCTTTAATTGCATAGACAGCCCCTAAGTCTGTTTTGGCAAATTGCTCTAGCCCCCGCTTCAGCATGGTCACAATGGTTGATTTACCACCGCTTACAGGACCCATTAACAGCAATATACGCTTACGAACATCCAATCGACGGGCTGCGGAATGGAAATATTCTTCTACGAGCTTCTCAATCGAACGATCCAGACCGAAAATTTCCTGGTTGAAAAAGCTGTAGGATTTGTGCCCAGACTGGTCATTGATACCTTGCGATGCAATCATATCATAGACTCTGGAATGCGCGGTTCTGGCGAGCCCAGGATTTGTGCGAAGCAATTCTATGTACTCCGCGAACGTACCGGTCCAGCTCAATGAATCCTTCTCCGTACGATGCTCCGAAATTCTTTTGAATATGTCCATGGGTACCTCCTTTCACTGCTGCCTTTAAAATATAGGTCAGCTCGTGATGGTGAATTGTGTACTACAATCCTATGCACTCAAAGAACATAACTTGCCCGAAATTTTCAAGAGAATTGGATTTGGAAATAAACGGAAGAGATCGCAAGGATGTTCCTTCACGTCATTGAAGGCATCCTCATAATCATTTTGGTTCCCTGCTCTGGCCAGCTTTCTATCCTTAGTCCATAAGCGCATATTCAAAGTCACTGTAGCCGGAAATCACAACGGTTTTAATATGAGGGAATTCCTCATAAAAGATTTTGCATAGCTCCAGTCCGTCCATTTTCGGCATGCGAACATCCGTCAACACAAGATCAGGCTCTGAAGCACGAATTCGCTCCAAAGCAGCCTCGCCGTTCTCGGCCGTCTGAATTTTGGAGAAAGCCGGTGCGTATAATTCCGCCATCTTCAGCAACCCTCTGCGAATGACAGGTTCATCATCTACGATCAATACATGCATGTCCAGCCCCTCCTCACGCTTTTCGTACACCTTCTATAATCTCTATATCGTTTCCAACCGAGTTTGGGAGAAACGCCAAGTGATAGAATTGTAGGATATCCATTCTTCACTGTCTCCTGTCAGTTCTCCAGCATACTCGCCATCTGAATTTTGGGTAACCGTCAGCTTCCGCCATGTGTATTTCCCTGCTTCATAATCGAAGGATTCCCCATCATCCTCGTACAATAGTCCCTCGCCAGGCTCCGCTCCGAAATGAACAAGCTCTAGCGGAACTCGTGTTCCGGATGCCGGAACATGCGGCAAAGCAGGCGTCATTGGGATGACAGATCCGCTTTTAACAAAAACAGGAATTCGCTCTAAACCAGCTTGAACGCGAATGATGCAGCCCCCGGTATAGCGCTCCCCGGTCTCCAGCCCATACCAGATGCCTGCTGGCAGCAGCACCTCTCGTTCATCTTCCCCTTCTACCAGCGGAGCTACCAACAACGCGTCGCCGACCATATACTGGTCATCCCATTCTCTCACTTTCTTCTTGCCGTAAGCCGCATCTGTCGTATTCAACTGTTGCACCGCTTCGACAGCGCTCGCTTCGGCCTGAGCAATCTCAGAAGGAGAGATCACGAATGGCATAGCTTGGAAAGGAGGAATGCCTAGTTCACGATATCTGGCGAAAGCTGTATATAAATAGGGCAGCAGCCTCATCCGCAGCTTGATATAGTGGCGCACAACGCCCTCCACTTCCGGGAATGACCATGGCTTCGTACCATCGCCCCAAGCATTCAGCATGGCCAGAGGGGAGAAGCAGACGGTTTGCATACGACGTACCCAGTCTTCAGCATTCCTCGCTCTGCGCACTTCCGGTGTCCACAGATGACCGCTGAACGAGGAATTGCAAAGCGCCCGAATATATTGCTTATGCTCATAAAGATCCGAGTAAAGTACGTAAGGCATCGTGGATGCCGCAGCATTCGAAGCCCTCACCAGTCCGTAGGTTCTGCGATTTTTACTGCGAAACAGATCGTGTGTCATTTTCTGAAACATTAACCCATACATTTGCCGCATCTGTTCGCCGTCCAGACCCGATGGGAACTTGGCATGTCCTGGGAACATCCAGGAATTGTTAGTCAATTCACTGCCGTCGCATTCATCCAGTTTGTAACCGGACACCCCGATGTTCACATGCTGCTGCTCATGCTGCTTTGTGTACAGATTTGCCGCCTCCGTCAGGGAGTAGTCAGGCGCAAGCCCTCCCCAAACCGTATGACTGCCCGAAAGCGGCTTCAGATCTGCATACAGCTCACTCTTTGGAGATACGAAGGGATGCTCCCACAGATTCACGCGAAAGCCGTTTTGCTCCATTTTTTTCACAAATTGCTCAGGCTCAGGGAACCTGCTCTTCTCCCATTCATAAGTGACTGGATAGCTTTGGCTGTGCCAGCCTGGTTCCAGTCCGATCACATCGCACGGGAAATCATGAAGACGGAACTGCTCCGCCTCCTCCATGACCTGCTGCTCGTTATATAGCGTCGGAACGCGGTGCCAGAAGCCCAGCCCCCACAACGGAGGCAGTACGCCGCCGCCACAAAATAAATTATACCTGGACACCACGTCGGCAAGCGTAGGTCCACCAAACACATAGACATCTGCGCCTTCGGCTGGAAGTCTGATTTCCACACGTGAAGCGACCAGCGTTGCCCGCCATCCAAGATCGCTATTGCGATCGCGAATCTCTTCGCTCTGCGTGTCCTCCTGCTTCATCGTGGACCCGCAATACATCGTAACGATCCGCGCAGTATCCACCCAAACGCCATATCCAAGATCGCTGATATAGAAGGGAACCGGAGCATGCGTCTCACCCGTATCCTGCTTAGGATCGCTGTTCACGCGCAAATAACGGTTTCTTCCTCGTTGATTCATCCGCAGTAACTGAAGGCCTGTCCCATATAACTTCTCGGTGCGGTCCAACGGAAAGGACAGAATAAGACTGTCCCCAGCTTCCTCAAGCTGAATACGGTCCCAATCGAACGGTGGCGCCACCTGTGGCATTTGTTGCAAAGCTTTTTCTTGCGGCGAAACATTCATCCACGATAGTGGAGTGATCGACTGCGGTTTCTTGATCGTCAGGCGCCATACGCCTGGTGCTGATAACTGCCATGTCTTAGTATCCATGTCGAAATCTCCTTTCTTCTTATAGCGTCGGAACCTTAATTACTTGCGTTTGATTGGTTTCACTAGCCAGCTTTGCGTAGTGGACAAGCGCTTGGGTTTTCAAATAATCCCTGCCGCTCGTTTCTGCTTCGCGCCCCTCCTGAAGAGACGCCAGAAATTCAGTCCTGTTGCAAGGCTTCTTCGAGTGATGTGTAGAAAGGGAACGGATCGTCATTCATCTTCGCCTTCATTGTAGGATCCACCTCAACAACAGCTGCCAATAATCCTGTATCTCGCAGACGCTTGTACCAGCTGAATCCTGCAGAGCCCAAACCAACCAATATAGCCTTCATGGACAAATTACCTCCCTTGCCATAGAGATACTTACCTCTCCATCGCTTTGTTGCCTTCATTATAGGAATTATTCGATCAGTCAGATAGGATAAAATTAAGCTGGCATGTCATTTTTTACGATTTTAATCAAAAAAACTGGCTCAATCTTAAAATCAGTGCTTGACGGCTAAGTCCCCATGCGATGCCGATTGCACTCCAGTAGAATACCGAGACATTACTTTCGTCGATCATGGACAATTTCAAAGCCTATACCGAACAAAACTAATCATCGCGAAGAAGACGCCGGGTAAGGTGCCCTGCGTCTTCCCTTGTTAATCCAAGTATGAGTGCGCTCTCCGTTATCCTTAACCTTGAGCTGCATCCGTGTTCATGTAGTTGATTGCCCACATATGGCCGTCCAAGTCCTCGAAGGCCCAATGATACATGAATCCATAATCCTCAGGTTCTTCGTACGATTTCCCGCCCAAGGAGACCGCAGTATTCACGATTTCATCCACCTTTTCTCGGCTCTCGAAGGCCAATGCGATCGTCATTTGCGCATACTTTTCCGTATCAACAGTTTCCTTCTGCGTGAGCGACTTTAAAAGTTCTTTGGTGAGCAGCATAACCTGCAGGTTGTCGCCGATCACGATGGCTACCGACTTCTCATTCTCGGGGAATTGCGGGTTGAGCTCGAATCCGAGTCCGGTGAAGAACGCCTTCGATTGTTCTACGTTGTTTACAGGCAGATTGAAGCTCGTGAATGTGGACATTAATGCCATTTTTAAACACCTCATCGTCAGATTGGTTTGTTGTCATTGATGCCTTCGTATATTTAGACGAAAGCCGATCCGGGAATTCATCGGTCTACTTGATTCCTGTTACTCTTGTATTGTTGTAATTCCCCAACCACAACAAAAGGAATAAGCAGATGCAAACCCAGTATATCAACGAACTTCTCAACATACCAGAGTTACACGTAAGCCAGATTCTGTTTGTCGATCACAATGAACTTCATATCGACGCCACTCCCGTCGCCCATCTTCAAAGCCGCCCGATCTGCCTGTCGGTGCAGCACGTGATTAAGCACTGATTTTAAGGTTGAGCCAAAAAACTACGACAGTATAATTAACTACCATTTTATCCAATTTTTTAATCGCTATAAATCCCGGAAAACAATGGGACCAGCGATTAATCAGTGTTGTATTCCACAAAAACAAATAAGGAACTCAGTTATAAGTTAGTTAATTGTTCTGTCTTCTGTAGGAGAAAGAAAAAAAGACTACAAACACTAGGGGTTCCTCCCTTAGATGATTGCAGTCTTTTTTTCATTTGAATGGTTCCGCATTTGGGGCATCCATAAAGTTCAACTGTTATTTTGCGTGAATTTTCCTTGGTCGTAAAACGAGCGTGAGAATCATTAGGCTCAACTTGTACATTAATAAAGGGTTGATCTAGTTCTATTTCAGTACCATATCCACACGCAAAACATTTAAGTACACTTGGATTCATAAACTAAGTCATCTCCAGTTTCTATTTTGAGCATATAGTTCTTTAGCATGATAGATAATTTCATAATCTGCTGTAACATATGCTAATCCTGATTTAATATCCTCATTCATCAGGGTGACAACGAAACCGATTAAGTGAACTGTGGGACGCTATTTTGGCAAAAAGTAAGCATGCGAGGGTAGTACCGGAACTACAGGGTATTATTTCCAAGAAAAGCGCTGAAATTTCCCCGCGAGCAGCCAAATAGCGCCCTTTAGTTCCCTCAACCGCTCGATAAGGGCACTTTGGGCTGGAATAGCGCCCTGTAGTTCCCTCCCCCCCGCCGCGCGAGGTACTGGAGTAACTCCGCGTTCACTCCCAAACCTCTATATTCTAGCAAAAAAGCCCTTTGCTCCGAGGAACACAGGTTCCTGAAAGCAAAGGGCCATTCATAGCCAAATATTCATGAAATAAGTACCTACAGCAAACGCTGCAAGCGCAAAATCGTGAAGCGGTTGCGCACGAACAGCGCATCCTGCAGCGAGGCTGCCACCAGCTCGGGTTCTACGCCGAGCTGGTCTGTTGTCAGCGGTCCTTGCACTGCCGCGAGCCATGCGCTCAGTTGCTCGGGTGCCGGGACCGCCCGGGCGATGGCTTGCACATCGCCCCACTTCTGCACGATGCGCGCCTGCAGCGCCTCCGCGCCTCCGCACGCTGCCCTTGCCATGCGCCGGGAAGTTCTCGGCGATGTCCTGCTCGGCAATGTCCTGCTCGGCCATGACAGCACCTCCCTCTTCCAACATGTACGTACAACTAAATCTATCCCTATTCCAGCAAAATACATGCTATAATGATAAACATTCTGACTGCTTATTCGCAGTAAGAGGAGACGTTTACATTGCCTATCCAAACAGAAACGGAGCTCTACGCTCCGATTAAACAATACTTCGAACAACAAGGTTACACCGTTCGCGCAGAAATTAAGCATTGCGACTTGGTTGCTATCCGCGGCGATGAACCGCCTCTCATCGTCGAACTCAAAAAAAGCTTCAACATTCCTCTGCTGGTGCAAGGGATTGAACGCCTGCGTTTGACCGACCAAGTTTATGTCGCTTTTGAGCTTCCCAACAAAGGGCGCGCGCCCCATCGGCTGCAATGGGAAGATGTCCGTCGGCTTTGCCGGATGCTCGGTCTGGGCGTCTTAACCGTCCAATTCTACAAACGCAAAAAGCCCGCAGTTGACCTCGTCTGCGAGCCTACTCCCTATATGCTGCGCTCGAACAAGCGAGCTGCGCTGCGAGTCGTGAATGAGTTTCATGAACGCAGCGGCGATTACAATGTTGGCGGCAGTTCCAAGATGAAGCTCATGACCGCCTACCGCGAGAAATCCTTGCACTGCGCCTACCTCATGCGAGAGCACGGTCCGCTAAGTCCACGGCAATTGCGTGACTTCACCAGCAATAAAGCGGTAAGTTCCTTGCTGCAAAAAAACTATTACCGCTGGTTTATTCGGCAAAGCCGCGGCATCTATCATCTCACGCCGAGCGGAGAACAAGCCTTGAGCGAATATGCGCATGTGCTGACAGCCTTTGCAATTCAACAACCAGCGATTCAACCCTTTAGGAGTGAACGATGACACGGTGCGCGTTCGCTTCTTCTTTCATCATCAGCAGCGCTTTATTCATCCATATCGCGGCCTGTGCGCCTTCCCCCATCGCAATAGTCACTTGTTCAGCATGAACACCCACATCACCTGCTGCCCATACGAAAGGCACACTTGTCATTTTGCTCCGCGAATCTGTGATAATATGGCGATTTTCCATGCGTTCTGCCCCAAGCTGACGTGCGAGATCAGACTTCACTTCATTGCCGCCAAACGCGACAAACCCACGTTCCGCTGCAAGACTTTGCCCACTAGCCAAGACAACACCGCCAAAAATGCCTTTTCCCGCGGCAATCACTTCTTGAATATCCTCGGCCCAATAAGCAATTCCATGTTGCTCCATCTGTTCAAGCAGCTCTTTCTGAACCACGCGCTGCCCATGGTTCACATAAACCAGCTTGTCCGTCCGCGAACTCAGTTTCAAGGCCATTCCCGCGCCCACGTCGCCTGAACCCATAATGATCGTTTGCTTATTTTTGATCTCATAGCCATCGCAATCGGGACACACATAGACCGTTAAACCAAGGCATTCCTTCAGCTTTGGCAGCTCAGGCAGAGGATCCATCAGCCCTGTTGCCAGCAGTACGGTCGGCGCCTCGTACCCTTTGCCGGACTTCCCCCATAGTTCAAAACCGTCGCCAGGTTTCCCTTTCTTTACAGCTTGAACGACTTCATCTTGGATAAAAGCGACACCGAGCTTCTCTGCTTGAAGCCTGCCCAATCGGCGAAGCTCATTCCCCGATATGCCGTCTGGCCAACCCAATAGATTATGA
The DNA here is from genome assembly GCF_014640555.1 of Paenibacillus marchantiophytorum. Classification (GTDB taxonomy): domain Bacteria; phylum Bacillota; class Bacilli; order Paenibacillales; family NBRC-103111; genus Paenibacillus_E; species Paenibacillus_E marchantiophytorum. The sequence continues at coordinate 11,889 of NZ_BMHE01000013.1, forward strand.
TAGCTTTGACAAAGCGTAGAGCGTCCATATCCGGCGTCAATCACGAGAACACGATGTTCATATCTGCCAAGCTGAATAGCCGCTTGCAGACCCGCTATGCCTCCACCTACGATCAGACTGTCGTATTGTTCCATAAACCTGCGTCCCTTCTCTCCTATCAACTAGTACTAGGATATCCGTGTTAGGACGCTTTCATGCTTATCTACCTATTCTTGATGGTCCAAACCAAGGCAATTTGTGTCAGCGAAGCCAACATGAGAATCCACGGAATCAAACCGCCATCCAAATCGCTCCCAAAAGTGATTAAACAAATAATTGAAATAACGCGGCCGACATTTAAGAAAAATTCGCGAACAACCACACTTTCAACCTTTAATTCTCCCTTTAGCGGCAGTTTGGCAATAAGGCCATAGTAATACCCCGTCATGGTATTCCCTTGCAGCGGTGAAAAAATGGAATATAAAATCATAAAGCCAACGACTGACCAAACATTGATGCTGCCAAGCAGTAAAGAAACGCCGACCAAGTAGCCAGCAGTCGATATAATGAGATAAAAGCGCGCTTTACTCGCATTCGCATATTTGGAGATGAAGATTCCGGTAACGATGCTTAAACTTGAATACAGCACTCCTAAGTAACCGACAATATCTTCCCGTGGCATGACTTTAAACAGAAGAATATTCGGCAAGAAAAGCATCGTGCCCTGCAGCAATCCAATACCAAAAAATCCTAGCAAAGCCTTGAGCCACGCCCGTTCTTTTTTCATAATGAGTCCGGTTAGCTTCAAATAATAGACTCTATGATGTCCGCTTGAGGCTTTTATTTTCAAAGAGATCAACGCCGCGAGCAAGAACATCACAAAAGCAATACCGAACACAATCGTATATCCGCTAAGACCGTCTTTTAAACGAATTATGAATCCGGCGAGTGCCGGTCCTGCCAGCGTCGCGACTGTAAAAAAGATCATGTTAAAGGCCAGATAACGAATCCGATTCTGCTCCGTAGACACATCGTACATTAAAGTTAGGTAGCCTACCCAATAAAACGCGGCGGCCAGACCGTTGAATATCGCAAAAAGCACATAATATTCGACTAATCGTTCTTGGGCAATAATGACGCTCAAATAAAATAAGCCCACCAGCATAATGCCAAGCCGATAAGAAACCATACGATCTTTCTTCTTGATCATCCAACCGCCAAGCGCAAAGCCGATCGGCGTCAGAATGTAAACAATCATGCTGTATGTACCATTGACTACAACACTATGTGTCAACCTCCATAAATACAAATTCAAAAAAACGCCCGACATGGAAGCGCCAAATTGAAAGGTAGAATGGATAATGAGAGAAATTACTGCCTCTGGTGATAGTTGTTTTTCTGGTGGAAGCGCATTCCCTCTACTTTGCAGCCAATTCCTAATTCTTATGTTCATCGTAGACCCCCAGTCGTCCTTTCTATTGTAACAGCCATCCCCGCTCCTGTTAAACAGCAAAAAGCCTCAGCATTGGCGCTGAGGCTTTGTTACCGCTCGTTAACAGCTTACTTCTTGAGGCTATCCCATGTTTTCTGGAATTCATCAAGCATTTGGTCCTTCGTATACTTCTTCGCTACATATCCTTGCATGATATCGCCGAATTTTTTACTGGACGCTTCGCCGCCTGGGAATTTGAACCAGTTCCAGCTAAGTGTTTTGCCAGCTTTGCTGTAAGCGATGATATCAGCTGCTAAAGGTCCAAGAACTTTTTCGTCAGCAGGAATTGTTTTGAAGGCTGGGATGAATTTGAATTCATCTGTGATGTATTTTTTACCGATATCGGAGCTTACCATCCAGTTCAGGAACTTCTTCGCTTCGTCTTTCACAGCCGAGTTTTTGTTGATAACCCAGTTGTTTGGAACGCCAACGAACAATTTATCATTGGAAGCAGCATCATCGTTGATTGGCATTGGCAAGAAGCCAATTTTGATGTCCGGATTTGTTTTGGAAATTTGAACTTGTGTCCAGTTGCCTTGTTGCGTCATAGCGGCTTTGCCTGTTGCAAAGTCAGTAACTTGGGTATTGTAATCTGTTTGCAGCGGGTTTTTATTGCCGTATTGCAACTGCAAATCAAACAGTTTCGCCCATTGGTTGAACACTTCGTTACCAGGAATTTTCGCTGTGCCTTTATTCAAACCATCAATGAAAGCATTCGGATCTTTCTGATAAGCAAACGGAAGGTTCACGAAGTGATTCCCTAGTACCCACCACTCGCCATAGCCTGTTTCAAAAGGAGTGATTCCTTTGGCTTGGAGCTTTTTAGCCGCATCTTCGAGTTGTGTGATCGTTTTTGGCAGCTCCGTAATGCCCGCTTTTGTGAACAGATCTTTATTGTATTGGAAACCATAACCTTCAAGGTTCAGCGGTTGACCATACAATTTACCGTTTTTGGTCATTGGCTCTTTGGCTACATCAACAAGATCCTTCACCCATGGTTGATCGGATAGATCTTCCAAGTTGTCAATCCATTTGTCGAGGTCGCTGAAACCACCGTTGTTGAAAATATCCGGTTTGTCGCCGGAGTTGAACTTCGCCAGCAAAGCTGCGCCGTAATCCGCGCCACCGCCAACTGTGTCAACTTGAATTTTCACGTTAGGGTTCAATTTTTGATATTCTTGCACTAATTTGCCCAATTGGTCAGCGATTTCCACTTTAAATTGGAACATTTTAATCGTTACTGGTTTGCCAGCAGCTGGAGTTGTAGTTGCAGCAGCACCCGTGGAAGCAGATGGTGAAGGTGTTGTTTCTGTTTTCTTGCCGCAGCCTGCAACAACCACGGAAAGTGATAATACAGCAGCCATACTGATCATCGTTAATTTTTTCATTGAGGTAAAGCCTCCCTTTTTTGTGTGTACTCAGCTTACCCTGATGACGATTGTTTTATTAGCTCGTTATCAGCTTATATTTGTATTGTAAACACTTTCTTAAACCCTTAACACGGACAATATTGAACATAAAGGTGGAAGATTTTGAACTTAATAGCAAATCTGTTAACCTTTTACGGAACCTGCTGTAATCCCTTCCACAATATGTTTCTGCATCGCCAAGAAGAAGAGAACGATAGGCAGTACACCTAGTGTCAAGCCAGCCAGAGCCAAATCCCATTGTTTCGTATACTGTCCAAAGAAGGAGAATGTAGCCAGCGGAATCGTTCTAAGATCCGGGTTGTTGAGCACCAGTGACGGCAGCAAGTAGTCATTCCAAATCCATAAGCTGTTCAGAATGATAATCGTGGTCGACATCGGCTTCAATAAAGGGAACACAATCCGCCAGAACACGCCATACGGTGAACAACCATCAACGGTAGCGGACTCCTCGATCTCCAGAGGAATCGATTTGATGAAACCATGGTATAAGAATACGTTAAGCGAGACACCGAATCCAAAATAACAAACGACCAAGCCCAGCTTGCTGTCCATCAGTCCAACTTGACTTGCTACGCGCACCAATGGGATCATAATCGATTGGAAAGGGATCACCATAGCAGCCACGAAGGCAAGAAAGACGAGATTGTTGAATTTGCTTGCTTTGCGCACCATGCGGTAAGCTGCCATGGAACTGATAATAACAAGCCCAAGGTTGCTAAGCACGGTAATGATCAACGAGTTCATGAAAACTGTAGGGAACTTCATGATCGTCCATACTTTCGTATAGTTGTCTAAGAATAGGCTTTTCGGCAATTTCGCCGTATTAGCGGCCAGTTCCGGGAACGTCTTGAGTGAGTTTACGATAACGAAGTAAAACGGAACCAAGAACAGCAGGGCAATCACGATACCCAGTACCTCGAGTGTAAACAGCCGACCGGAGTATTTTTTAACAGAATCCATTAGACTTCAACCTCCTTGCGTTTCGTATACATCACTTGGATGGTTGAAATAATGGCAACGACGACGAAGAAGATGAACGCTTTAGCCGTTCCCAAACCATAGCGATTATTCCGGAACGCTTCTTGATAAATGTTGATCGCCAGTGATTCCGTAGAGTTGAACGGGCCTCCTCTAGTCAAGGAGAAGTTCAAGTCAAACATTTTGAATGACCATGAGATGGTAAGGAACAGACAGACAGTAACCGCAGGCATGATCAGAGGAACAATGATGCTGCGAAGCACCTGCACACGACTCGCCCCATCAATATACGCGGCCTCAATCATATCCTTGGGCACATTGGACAGTGCTGCAATGTAGATAATCATGAGATATCCAGCACCTTGCCACACACTTACGATAACGATTGCCCAGAAGGATGTTGTTGCATCACCCAACCAAGGAAGTTCAAAAAATCCGATATGCGTAAGACTGCCCAGCGTCGCAAAACCTTTAACGAAGATGAACTGCCAGATGAACCCTAGCAGCAATCCGCCAATCACGTTGGGCATGAAGAAGATCGTCCGCAGAATATTACGGCTCTTCAAAGCCTGCGTCAGCAGCAAAGCCAATAAGAAACCTACAAGGTTCGTGAGAATCACGTTGGTAACTGTCATGCGAGTTGTAAACCAGAAGGCGTTGCGATAATCTTTGTCATCAAAAAGAATGTGCTTGAAATTATCTAAGCCATTGAATTTCACGTTTGTCGTAACGCCGTTCCATTCGGTGAATGAATAATAGATGCTCATGAAAAATGGAATTAAGACGATCAGGGTAAAAAAGACGAGTGCTGGGCCCACAAAGACCCACTGCTGCATAACTCCCGAGATGCCTTTATTAGTTTTCATGGGAATATTCCCCCTTACGTTTATGTAACTTTCTTTCATTATAAATTTCTAATTCACTCGAAAACACAGATTATCGTGATGCATTAGGTGGAATTTGTTGACCTCTCCTGCTACAATGTAGGGGAAAAACTCCAATAAGAAACCGAGTTGATACCCATTGATCCGTCACAGTATGCGCAATAAATTGATCCTTTTTTTGCTCATAGCGACCCTAGTCCCCTTCGTAACCTCGATCGTGGTATCCTATTTATTCACCAAGGAGAAAGTCACGGAAGACACGATCCGCACGAATTCAGCCCTCATTTCTCAAGCCAAAATGAACTTGCTCAATTACTTGAACGGGATTGTCCAAGCTTCCGCCACCATTTACACCGGCCAGCATCTATCCGAACTTGGACAGCTTTATGATATTCTGGAAAGAGAGCGCGACATTGATTACATGAGCGATAAAGTGATCAAAAGCGGACTGCAGGTCATGTCTCACTCCATCAAAGAGTTTAAGCAAGTGTATCTGTATGCTTCTGTCAGTGATCGCTCCTTCTTGTCCAGCAATGACTTCCAAGGCAGCCGGCTTGGCAAATATGAGGGGCTGCTGCCGTTTCCAGATAACCGAAGCATTTATTTCGAAACTACACACGAAAGTAACGATTACAATATTGCACTTAATGTGTATTCTGCTCCAACACCTGTCCTGTCTATGCATCGCAAACTGTTGTACTCCCCGAACAATACGTCCATCGGAGAGCTCATTATCGATTTCCAACTTGACCTAGTTTCTGAAATATCCCAAAGCTTATACACGCACGATGAAGAAGAATTGTACATTCTGGATGAAAATGGGCTTATCGTCTTCGGTCCCGACACCGCCAAGTGGGGGCTTCCGCTCGAAGGAAGCTGGGGCAACGAAGCCATCTACAGCAAACTTGATAAAGGCAGCTATGAATGGAGCAAAGGGGCCTACGCCGGCATTAACGTATATGAGAAAATGAAAACCGACTTTGTCGATTGGACGATCGTCAAACGTCTGCCTTACGAACAATTAACCAAAAATGCCAGACAATTAACACTTATCAATTCACTTATTTTAACTTTCTCGATGCTGATCGTAATTGCCGGGACGATCTATATCAGTATCCGGTTTACAGAACCGATCAAGCAATTAATTCGTTACATTACCCGTATCCAGGCCGGACAAGTTCAATTAAACCAGTTGACGACCGATATTGAATTGACCCGCACGGATGAAATGGGCATTCTAGCCAATCGCTTTCATACTCTCCTGCAGGATTTGAATCAAATGGTTATGCGTGAGTATCGGCTGGAGCTTGCTAATAAATCCAATCAGCTGATGGCCTTGCAGGCCCAAATCAATCCGCATTTTCTCAATAATGCGCTTCAATCCATCGGGACCTTGGCTTTGCAGCATGATGCGCCCAAAGTCTATGCCCTGATTTCTTCACTGGCCAAAATGATGCATTACAGTATGAATACCAATGAATCCGTCGTTCCTTTGCGTAAAGAGATCGATCATATCAAATCCTATCTGGAATTGCAGAAGCAGAGGTTCGAACATCAATTTGAAATTATCTACGAGGTAGAGGAAAGCACCAAGATGGTCCCCGTACCCAAAATGATCCTGCAGCCTTTGGTGGAAAACTATTTCAAGCACGGCTTCAAGCCTAGCGCCGAAACGACAGGCTTATTGCGCATCGAAGCTGCGAAGTATATAGAAGGTGAAGATGAATTCCTCAAACTGGTTGTCGAGGACAACGGCATCGGCATTTCCGAGGAGCGGCTTCGCGAGGTCACCAACAGACTGAATACCCCTTCCATCACGGAAGCGGCCTGTATTGGACTGAGCAATGTGTTAACTAGAGTCCGGTTATATTTCACGGATGACGCTAGTCTGGCTATTACACATGCTGAGCCCCAAGGTCTAAGGATTACTATCCATATACCCATGAAAAAGGGAGCTATTGAATGAAAGTTTTATTAGTCGATGATGAAAAGCATGTACGAGATGCCATTCGGTTGCTCGTGAACTGGCAAGAGCATGGCATAGAGACGATCTTGGAAGCTCAAGACGGTGAGTCTGCGACAGAGATGATCACGCAGCACCATCCCGAAATCATTATGACGGACATGATGATGCCGATCATGAATGGTGTCAAGCTGCTGGAGTGGCTGCAAGCTTATGCGCCTGATTCGAAAACCATTGTGATCAGCGGCCATGACGATTTCTCTTTGCTCAGGCATACCCTCAAATACGGGGGAACGGATTATATCTTGAAGCCTGTTGATCCCGATCAGCTGAATGAAGCTTTAGCCAAAGCTATTCAAGCTTGGCAGAAGGACGAGGAGCTGCGCCAAACCAATCGTGAACTGAATATTGAAATGAATCAAATTAAGCCCATGTACTGGGACAAACTGCTCTCCAACTTAATTGCCGAACCGTCCTCTTATGAGCAGGCCGCGGAGCCATTGGAGAAGGAACTTCATTTGACCCGTCCATTAAGCAACTGCCGCGTAGCGATTTTATCCCTCGATACGATGGAACGCAGTGTCAAAAATAAATTCAGCCAGAATATGGATCTGCTGCTCTTCTCCCTGATTAATATTTGCAATGAATTTCTCGTCAATGACAAGCGAGGATACGCCTTCCGTTATTGGAACAGCGACAACGAGATCGTCTTGCTGCTCTGGAAAGATCAGCCTGGGGCTGAAGCTTTTCTGGCCAAAATAAATGAAGGCATGCGCACCGCCCTGCATACCCGTGTAGATTTCGGCATTGGCAGTTCGCACGCCTTTCCTGCTGACTTAACCTTGTCCTATCAGGAAGCGCGCATTGCCTTGCGGCAACGCAATCTCAAAGCCAAGGAAACGTGGATTCACAGCACTTTGAAGCCAGCCGCCGCGCCGCAGCTTACGCTCACTTTCAGCCATTATGAAGAACGTATTCAATTAGCCATTCGCAGCGGCAATATCGCTCAGATTGAGCAAGCCATTCAACATTGGATGGATGCTGTCAAACAAAGCGATACCATTACACTTGAGCAGCTTGATCATTGGTGGCGAGAATACGGTGTGATGAAACGCCGTTGGATTCAGCAATTTTTCAAGGGCATCAGTGAAGAAAAGGTCAAAGAAATGCTGCTTGATGAGCCTGCAAGCCTCATCGTTCCACTTGATGAGCATGGCATCCTCTCTCTCTCTGTGTGGCAGCAGGAGCTGACTCGCAGCATCGTCCATCTGTCCAAGCTCATGCTTGAAAGTCAGCACAAGGACAAGAATGTTATTTTTGAAATTGCCGAGTTTCTGGAAAAGCATTATCACGAAGATGTGACACTGCAAGATATCGCAAGTCGCTTCTATCTGAGCCGCGAATACATCTCGCGGAAATTCAAGCAGGAATTCGAGGTCAATCTCTCGGATTATTTGGGCCAAATCCGCATGAGCAAAGCCAAGGTGCTGCTGCGCAACCCCCACCTGCGCATATCGCAAGTCGCTGAGATGGTCGGGTATCAAGATGAGAAATATTTCAGCAAAGTTTTCAAGAAATCAGAAGGCATGACGCCGAATGAATATCGAAAAAGCGCGAATTCCAGCTAAAATTCTGTAAAAAATATGGAATATGCTATACTATTAGACAGAGGTGATTTTCATGAACATGCCCATCGAAACGGCAACTGCGAATTCATTCCCGCGAGCTTCCAAAGCCGCAAAAGCAGGGAAGAAAACGTACGTCTACTTGTTTGTGGGCTGGGTCATGCTGATCGCAATCGGAGTGGCAGCAGCTATGATGTACACACAGCATTTGAAGCAACAAATGGCAACCGATATCGCACAGCAAACCCAGCAGCAATTGCAAGTAATTCAACAAGACTATCAAAAGCAAATAACTGGGCTCAAAGACAGTATGACAACCGACATGAAAGCTTTGCAGACCAAAGTAGATTCCCTGAATGAACTGCTCGCTTTCACGAAGGACAGCGCCAACAGCAAAACCGATAGCAGCAACCAACTCTACACACAGCTTGCTGAAGTGAAAAAGAAGCTGGACGATCTTCAGAAGAACCTGGATGTGTTAAAATAATGACAGCCATCCAACAAATTAATCGCGTTTTTCTTTTAGCTTGCGCACCTTTCCTTGGCATGCTGATTTGTCTGCTGTTCATCACGGTGAAGATCCCCATGGGACCGCTAGCAACCACGCTTTCGACAACTTTCAATTTTCACCAAGAGACGCTTTCACTCGATTCTAAGCTAACCAAAGCAAACAATGATGCCTTGCAAACCAAATCCGTCATTCAGCAATATTTCGATGTCTATGCGAAAAGCACGATTGAAGTCACTGCCCTGCTCCAGAATGCGGCTGCGCAAGCAGCAAAGCCCGGTCTTATTTATGACACGCGAATTACAGCTAAGCTCGGAAGCCCCATTCGGCAAGCTTCCTCAGGCAATATCGATCTCAAGTTATTCGCTTTGAGCGAAAGCAACTACAAAGGCTATGCGCTTAAAGTTAATCTCAAAAGCGACAAAGCCATTAAGCTCGTTCTGGGCAAGGATAAAATGGGATCAAGTGAAACCACCTTGGAGGCTGTGTCCCGTTATGGCGCTGTCGCAGGTGTAAATGCGGGCGGATTTGCCGATGATAACAAGGGCAAGCGGTATCCTTTGGACACTACGATCATGAACGGCAAATATGTGAATGGATTTTTCCCAACCAATAACGATACCACCTTCATTGGGCTGAACAAAGATCGCCAACTGATCGGCGGCAAATTCAGTTCACAATCGGAGCTGGACAAGTTGAATCCGCTGATGGGTTCAACCTTCGTACCTGTGCTTCTGAAAAACGGCAGCAAGACGTCTATCCCGTCTCAATGGCAGAGCTCCCCCGCGCGCGCGGCACGGACCGTGATGGCCAATTACAAGAACGATCAGCTCTTGTTCATCATCACAGATGGCGTGAATGAGAGCGGGAATTCGGGCGCCACGCTTGCCGAGCTGCAGGACAAGATGCAGCAGTTAGGCATTGTTGATGCCTATAACCTGGATGGTGGCGGATCGACTACCCTCGTTATGAACGGCAGCGTCATCAATCGTCCTTCCGATGGAAAACTGCGGCCGCTGGCGACAAACTTTTTGTTTTTCAAGTAATTGAAATTATTCACACATTTTTCGTTTCTTTTTTTGAGCTGGTTGGGTATAATAAGCCTTAACTATATGTGAGTTTGTCAATCCGTTTCGATCCTATAGGAGGTGCAGCAATGTTTGGTTTATCAACAACATTTTGGCTCGTTAACACCGTTTTTGTGCTATTTATCGTCGCTATGATGACGGCTTCCTATAACGAGGACAAAACATCAGGTCTATAAGACACGAAGAACCTCAATGCCCTGAAGAAGGGTATTGAGGTTTTTTTGTGCCTTATTTGACGCTTCGAGCCAAGCTTTCCCCATTCATGAAAAAAAGACTGTCCAAAGGTAAATAAACCTTCAGACCAGTCCTTTTATTTTTTCATCTAAGCTCTAACTTTGAGCACATTCATTTCAGCTACACAAACTCCGCAAATGTAACGCTCTTTGAATTCACTCACACTTTCCATGCTACCACAGAATACACACTTTGGACGGTATCTTTCTAGAATGATATGGTCACCCTGTACCAAAATTTCTACAGGATCTCCTTCATTCATTTGATAACGTTTACGCAATGATTTAGGTAGTACAATACGTCCCAACTGATCGACTTTCCGAACGACTCCGGCTGGCTTCATCATAGGACTTCACCTCTCTTCCGCTCTCGGTTTCCATGCTGGTTAACTTCCCCCAACATATCTATACAACTTGATACCGATTACTATTCGCCGTTTTTCAGGAAACTCCTTCTAAGATCATGCCGAAACTTTCTTTTCTTGTGAAAAATGTCGAACCCGACTTCTTTACACATAAAATCAGTGCTTAATCCAGGCCTGTGAAGCCGGTTTGCCGCAAACCTTCGTACAGCATAATCGCGGCAGAGTTGGATAGATTCAAGGATCTAACCGCATCTGACATCGGCAAGCGGAGCAGTGTTTCGGGATGTTGAGCCAATAGCTCCTCTGGAAGACCTCTCGTCTCTTTGCCGAAGACAAAGAAATCGCCATCCTGAAACGTAAAATCTGTGTAACGTTTCTGAGCCTTCGTTGTCGCGAAGAAAAACCGGTGCCCTTGATACTGCTCTAGCACTTCATCAAAGGAATCGTGATACTCTAGTTTAACAGAATGCCAGTAATCCAATCCTGCCCTTTTGAGTGTCTTGTCGTCCGTCTGAAAGCCAAGGGGTCTTACTAAGTGAAGATGCGTGCCGGTAGCTGCGCAAGTTCGTGAAATATTTCCTGTATTCGCAGGAATCTCTGGTTCTACTAGTACAATATGAAAAGCCATCTCTGTCAAATTCACCTCATTCTCTATCCTATTATATGCGAAACCGGAATGCAATTTTACACAGGGTTAACTTAATCTTAATATCTCGATGATAGAGCCCTGTCATAATAGAGATATCCTTCGATAAAAGGAGCCAAACCTTAATGAAAAAGAAGATCCTAGTTGTAGATGACGAACCTTCCATCTCCATGCTTATCGAATTCAACCTGAAGCTCGTCGGCTTCGAAGTCCATTGCGTGTTCGATGGCGAAGCTGTCTTTGATGCTATTCAAACCTTTCGCCCTGATCTCATTGTTCTTGATCTCATGCTGCCTAAGATGGACGGCTTTCAAGTATGTCGTAAACTTAGAAACCAGAATAACCTCGTTCCGATTATTATGTTAACGGCCATGCAGGATCTCACGGACAAAATTGCCGGACTGGATAACGGCGCTGATGATTACATGACCAAGCCCTTCTCGCCGCAGGAGCTCATATCCCGGATCCAAGCGATTCATCGCCGGATTCAAACCCTGCCTTCCATAACGGAACACGCGCCGATTACCATTGGCCAGATCGCAATCAAAGCGGATCAACGTGAAGTGACTGTGAACGGCTCCCCGATTGAGCTTACTCCCAAGGAATTTGAACTGCTGCTCTTCCTTTGCAAGCATCGCGGCAAGGTCCTCAGCAGGCAACAACTTCTGCATGGTGTATGGGACTATCATTTTCTCGGCGATACGCGGATTGTCGATGTGCATATCTCGCATCTGCGGGATAAAATCGAGCATAATGCGCGCAATCCCGAGTATATCATGACGATTCGCAATGTCGGCTACAAGCTGACAGAGCCGGCAGTCAAAGAATCCATCGGCTAATCGACAACACGGAAGAGGCTGCGCTCACGGTTTTTAACCTTGAGGCAGCCTCTTTATTTTATGAGGCGCTAGGTCCCCCTTCATCTGTTCATTGCTTACAACCTCCTAACCCTTAATCGCCCCGATAAGCGCGCCTTTCACGAAATATTTCTGAAGGAACGGATACACCAGCAGAATCGGTACCGTAGCCACCATAATCGTTGCATACTTTAACGTCACCGTAAGCATGGCTGAGGCGCCGTCTGAAGCCCCCAGATTGGAGCTGGCTTCCCCTTGCAGCAGTACTTCACGCAGCACTAATTGCAGCGGATAGAGCGAACGATCCTGCAAGAAGATCATTGCATTGAACCAGGAATTCCAATGGCTGACGCCATAATACAAGAGCATTACGGCAATAACCGGCATGGATAACGGAAGCACGATCCGGAACAGAATGACAAAGTCGTTCGCCCCGTCTATTTTGGCCGACTCCTCTAACGCATCTGGTATCGCTTCGAACGCTGTTTTCATCAGGATCAGATTAAAGGTATTGACCGCCTGAGGAATGATGAGGGCCCAAAGCGAGTCAACTAATCCAACACCTTTGACCGTCAGATAGAGAGGGATCAACCCGCCGCTGAAAAACATCGTAAACACGATAAACAGCAGGAGCGACTTCCGATAAGCCAAGCTTTTTCTAGATAAGGCATACGCTCCGAAAGCGGTAAGAATAATATTGAGGAACAGCCCTGCAAGTACGACGAAGAACGTGTTCCCATAGCCTTTGAGAATCATCGGGTTGCGAAATACATTGGTATAAGCATCGAATGAAAATCCGAGTGGACGCCATAGTACACCTTTGTGGCTCATCAGCGACCCGGCATCGCTCACAGAAGCGAAAGCCACATATACCAACGGATACACCGTTATCAGCATCAGTAACAGCAAGAAAATGGCATTGATCCAATCAAAACTTTTTTCTGACAGCGTCGTCCGATTCAACATGTGTCTGCCTCCTTCCTACCATAAGCTGGTGTCATTGAATTTGCGGCTTAACCAATTGGAACAAATCAACAGAATGAAATTGATCACTGAGTTAAACAGCCCAACCGCCGAGCTGAAGCTGTAATTAAAGTCCTGCAAGCCTACCCGGTACACATAGGATGAAATGACATCTGCCGTTTCGTAAGTCCCCGGATTATACAGCAAAATAATTTTCTCGAACCCGACATTCATCATTCGCCCGATATCCAAAATAAGCAGAATGATAATCGTCGGCATGATGCCGGGAATCGTCACATTCGTCATCTGCTTCCATCTGCCTGCGCCGTCTATTTTGGCCGCCTCATACTGTTCCTGATCGATTCCGGTTAAAGCTGCAAGAAAAATAATCGTCCCCCAACCAATATGCTGCCAGACTCCCGTAGAGATATAGACAGAACGGAAGAAGCTCGGTTCCAACAAAAATGTCGTTCGCTCGCCGCCAAAAAAAGCAATCACATCATTCACGACTCCATCGCTGACCGTAAAATCTTTGATGATGCCGCAAATGACAACAAGGGAAATAAAGTGAGGCATATACGTGATGGTCTGCACGGTGCGCTTGAATAGAGCCTGTTTCACTTCGTTCAGCAGCAGCGCCAGCAAGATAGGTGCCGGGAATCCGAATACCAGCTGATACAAGCTGATGAGCAGCGTATTTTTGATCGTTCTCCAGAAATAGGGACCCGTAAAAAAGGTCTGGAAATGCTCGAAGCCTACCCAGTCGCTCCCCCAAATGCCAAGCCTCGGTGAAAAATCCTTAAAGGCGATAATCGCTCCATACATGGGCCCATAATGGAAAACCACATAGTAGAGCAATACAGGGAAAAGCATTACATAAAGCAATTTATTTTTACGGATATCGCGGAATATCCCGAATGTAGGCATGGCCAGTACTCCCCTCGATCTATGGCTATTTTGTTGCAGGTGAAAACAAGCCGCTTACGGGAAGGGCTTCGTATTCACCTGCAAGATGCCAAATAGGTGTTATCGTTTGTTATAGCGGTCAAGCGCGTCTTGATTTATTTTCACAACTTTGTCGATGCCCATTTCCTTGATACGGCTCACATACTCATCGAATTTCTCAATCGGCTCTTTGCCCATCACGAATTTCACGAACATTTCTTCTTTATAACTGCTAATCGCCGTATTCAATTTGGCTAATTCCTTACTTTCCTCTACAGTCGGTGTGATGAAAAGCGGCAAGACATGCTTAACTGCATCGGTTTCACCCCAAATTTTGATTGCCTCATCCTGCTCCTTGAACGTGTTGAAGCTTTTACGTGCATCGCCCAGGAAAGGACCATTAGGCTTCGTATACTGAGAGACCATTTGCTGTAAATTAAATTTCTCATTTTTGGTAATTTTCTCAGTAAAGGTTGGCACATTGTTAACCATTTTGTAGCTATCGCCTTCAATACCGAAGTTGAAAAGCAGGCTTCCTTTTTCACCATAAGCGTAATCAAGCCATTTCACCGCAAGCTCCGCATTCTTCGAATCGCCGCTTACAGCTTTGCTGGCAGCCGGATTGTACTTGAAATCTCGCTGACCGATAAAAGCACGTTCCCCTTGTTTGAGTGTCGGGTACGGCGCGGCTACCAACTGAAATTTCGGGTTTTTCTTCTTGCCCGTATCCATCCATCTGCCCATCCCGCCGCTTAGCAGACCAATAGTTGCCCCGGCACTATCACTCATCAATTTATTATCCAGTGCTTTGGAATCTGTGTTGAGAGCAAAATCTTTGTCCAACAAGCCTTCGGCATACCATTTGCGCAGCAGGGTTAGCGCGTCCTTGAATTGTGGATCGATAGGTCCATATTTCACTTTCCCTTGATCGTCGATATAGAACCGGTTCGCTGTTTTAAAAGCACCGATGAAGGCATCCTGAATGTTCAACTCATTGCTATATAGGGCCGTAAATGGCGCACTCGCGCCTTTCTTCTCTTTAAACGCTTTCAATACGGTATACCACTCATCGATGGTTTGGGGAACCTTGAGATTCAGCTCATCCAGCCAGTCTTTGCGAATCATCGGCCCTCGGAAAACGAGTCCGTTATCGGGACGGATCATCGGAAAGGCATAGTAATTGCCGCTATCCGTTTTGATCATCTTATCTAATTCTTTATCTTGCTGCAGCAGCTTCTTGAGGTTCGGCGCCTGTTTGTCGATCAACGCATTCAGCGGAAGAATGACTTTATCAGCAATGGCTTTCTCCGGCCCGCCTGGATAAGCTGCCGCTCCGCCGCCGCCCCAGTTGTACTCAATCACATCCGGCAATTTATTGGAGGCGATCAGCAGGTTGAACTGTTCCTTCGATTGGCCGTCGGCCGGGTGGGTGTACTTGACCTTCACCCCTGTTTCTTTTTCAAGCTGCTGTCCAAATGGCGATTCCGCCAAGTTCGGTACAAAAGAAGCCAGATTCGTATCGATACCTTCCCATGATGTTAATGATTGTTGCGTACTAATCGGATACACAGCGCCAGCGGCTGTTGGTGCCGCAGAAGCTTTGGGAGAAGCTGAGCTCTTGCCCGTCTCTTGCGTGGAACACCCTACAATAACACTGGAAGCTACTACGAAGCTTAAGGCCATACCATAAGACTTCTTGTTCACATATTTCCCCATGTAAATCCCCCTCAAATGTTTGGTCCCTGGCACCTTGTTGCGCCGTGGTTTCAGTATGCCTCGAAACACTCCTCCCGAATATCGTCAAAACGTGAACTTCATCTTCAAAATCGCTAGAAAGCAACCTTCAATATAGACACTTGCTGTATAAAAACGGAAAAGCCGCGCAAGCATCCTTGCTTGAACGGCTTCTTATTGGTCATTGAATATCTTTGTACTTCCCTGGTGTAATGCCCTCGAATTTCTTGAATATCCGATTAAACGTATTGATATCGGAATACCCGACTTGCTTGGCAATGTCAGAAACGGATAGCTGCTGAAGGGAGAGCAGCCTTTTGGCTTCTTCTAGCCGGGTTCTGCTAATGAAATCAAGCAGTGCTTCCCCCGTTTGCGCTTTGAACTGTTTGGACAAATAGGATGGTGTCAACTCGAACTTCTCGCCTACCATCGAAATATTGAGATTCACGTCGGCATAATGACCTTTCACATAGTCAATCACCTGCTGACTGAGCGTGTTGTAATCCTGCTCCCGGCCCTCTTGAATGAACTGGCACACTTCAGCCAGCACTTCCCGAATTTGCCCCTTCATCTCCTTGATCGTAGAGCTGGTTATTAACCGATCAATCTGGTCCGTATTGACGACGAATGCCCGATGATGACTGCTCGTCCCGATTTCATCCATTGTTTTGAGCAGCGTACTGGTCAAATCGAACATGAGGCATTTGGCCAGCGGCACCGATAGGGAAGCATCGGAAATGTTGATTTCGATAATTTCGTTAATAATCGCATTCGATTTTTCGAAATCGCCGGCTTTGACCAAATTGATTAACTGATGTTCTACTGTCAATGGATAGTAGTAGCTTCTCGATGGCCCCGCCGTCTCGGAACTCGGCAAATCCTGATACCGAATAATTTCACCGCTGCCCATAACCAGACGGTATTCCAAGGCAGCCAAGGTCATCTGGTACGCCGGAGGAATCCCGTACAACTCCTGATGGATCTCGCTAATCGCCACGGTCAAATGAACATGGAAATGGTCCAACAAGAACGTTTTCACCTGTTCAGCAATGCGTTTCAACTCATCTGCATCCGGATCTGACCCGAAATTAACGATGCATGCCAGCATATTATCAATTTCTGTGATGAATGCTTGATTAGCGTCACCAATCACTTCCTCCGCGACATTCATAATGAGGAAATGCAGCATTCTCACCTTCTCAGGCGGCGCATGTTCGCCCAGATCAAATTTGCCATAATGTTCAACATAGAACAGCAGCACGGCAAAATGCGGTGAGGCCAAGCGAATATCGTGAGCCGCAAGCGATTCGTGGATCGGCACATTTTGCTCCAAACGGCCTTTCAGCAGTCCTTGCAAGAAATGCGAGCGAATCGCATCCCGATGCTGATGCAGCCGGCGGTCGACCTGTTCTTTCTCGGCAAATGTATTATTCAGCGCATCCTGCAAATAGCCATATTCATTCGAGCCTTCATGAAAAGATACGCCTGATTTCATGGAAAAACTGCGAATCAGCACGTTGATTGGGATATAATTTTTGCGCAAGAAGAGATAAGTAACCACTCCCCCCATGAGCAAACTCAAAATTACACTGGCATAGATCAGCTTCTTCATGTAGGCCATCTTATCGTCAAATAATTCGGCGGGAATTGCGTAAATATACTTCCACCCGTTACTATCCGAAGTAATATACGAAACAGCGACACGCTGATCACCATCGTCGCTCATGAACATGCCATTTTTGCCCGTGAGCTTGCCGTAGTCCAAGAAGGCTGATCTCGCTTCGAACCCTGTGGAAGCCACTAAGCGATTCTCCTTATCCAGAACCGCAATCGACGTTTTAGTGGATGTAGATGGAATATTTGCAAGCAGCTTCGAATCCTTAATTACGAATAAAATGACGGCACCTGGTTGGTCCGGATTAGCCAGAATGACGGATTTGGCATACATCACTGCCTTCAACGCTTGACCGTCCTCCCTAAACGTAATCGGGGTATACTCCTGCATGTAAGGCTTTGCAAAAAACTTCGCCCATTCCTCATAGCTCATCGTCTCCTGCTCACGTGTCTTCTCATACAATATTCGGCTGTTCGTATGATCGCGCGTAGAGATTACCGTATCACTGTTCCGATAGTAAATATATATTTGCTCAATGAAATCATTCGCTGTCTGATACAACCGCAAGTCACTGGAAATACTGACCAGATCATAATAGTCATTATCCGTTAAGGGCTTCGCTGTATGAATGAAACCGGTTACCAATTTACTCAAAGCAATTTCCAAACTAATTCTTTCGATACCGCGAAGACTATTATCGATGGCTTGTTCCATCTGCTGCAGAGCCGAAGTGTTGGCACGATTCATTTCCGATTCCACCACATGCCATGTCGCCGCATACAGAATACCACTAATCATGATGGGAATAAGCAGAACGGAAACATACGATACCAGCCAAGTGACAATGACACTGCGTTTGTGGAAACGGATTCTAGCAAGATTCATGAGGCATAACTCCTTCATTTCCCAGTTGTAACTGCTTTCACCACCATTATACCGAAAAACAGAATGGAATAGCTGCTAAATAAAAAAGGCTGCTCGCCAGGTTTTCACCTTCTGAGACAGCCTATTATCTTAATCCCCAAAAAGGAAATCATCATCCGTCAATGCTTCAACATGAATCGTGCGCACATAACCATTCCCTTTTTTCGAGAAAAAGTCATGCTGTTTCGTCTTCGTGCTCAAACCGTTCAGAACAATCGGATTAATATCCTCTTCTTCGAAAATCGGCTCCACCCCAAGGTTCATGAAGGCTTTGTTCGCGTTGTAGCGTAAGAAAGCTTTCACTTCTTCCGCCAAACCGAGCGTACCATAGAGGCTTTCTGTATATTTCTCCTCATTCGCATGAAGCTCTCTGAGCAGAGCGCTCAACGTTTCGTACACTTCACCCTGCTCCGCAGGACTGAGCTCCGCATAAACCTCTTGCGCCAGTACACCGATATACAATCCGTGAATACTCTCATCACGCAAAATTAAATCAATGATTTCGCCGCTGCTCGTCATTTTACCTTGTCCAGCCAAATAAAGCGGGTAATAGAAACCGCTATAGAATAAATAGCTTTCCAGCAAAACAGATGCAGCCATAGCCAGATAGAGATCTTTGGTTGTGTGAATGTTCTCATAATAGTGAGAAATCTTCGCAGCTTTGAACTGCAAATACGGATTCCGCTCTACCCAAAGGAACAGCTCATTAATTTCTTCTGTCGTAGACAACGTTGTGAAAATACTGCTGTACGATTTGGCATGGATTTGCTCCATCATCCCCATAAAGCTCAGTACGGCTTTGCGCTGCAGCCCGTCGACATGCTCAAGAATCTTAGGCATCCCAACGCCGCCTTGCATTGTATCGAGCAGGGTCAGTCCGCCCAGCACTTTCATATATAGTTCTCGCTCAGCACCGCTCAGCGTAATCCATGACATTTTATCATCAGATAATGGAATTTCTTCGTCCGTCCAGAATTGCATAATATTCTGATTCCAGAATGTAATGGTAAAGTCATCATCGGGCCGATTCCAGTTCACCGCTTTTTTGACGATGGCTTGATTCGTAGTCGTTGCACTAGTCATTGATTGTCGTGTCCCCTTCCAAATTACACCGAGCAGCTGACACATTCCTCAACGGATAGCTGATTTGTTCGCGTGTAGTAAAGCGATTTAAGTCCTTTATGTGCCGCATAGAGGTATAATTTAGCAAGCTGTCTGGTCGAAACGTCACTATTGACATGTAAAATGGTCGAGATCCCTTGATCCACATGCGTTTGAATTTCCGAAATGAGGTCAAGAATCTTGAATTGGTCCATTTGATAAGCCGATTTATAGTAGAAGAAATTATCACGCGCCATGAACGGCATCGGATAGTACGTTGTTGAATTGGCATATGTGCGAGTCTCAATAGGCTCTACGATCGGCATCACGCTGGAAGTTGCGTTTTGAATATAGGAAATACTTTGCGTTGGAGCAACGGCCAATCGATAGGCGTGATATAAACCATGGGTTTTCACGTCTTCTTTCAGCTTCGCCCAGTCGCTCGGTGATGGAATTGGCATGCCTTCGAACAAAGCCTGCACTTTATCCGTGAGCGGACGATAATCCGTCTCTGTGTAGCGGTTGAAATAAGCGCCACTCGCGTATTCGGAAAGCTCAAAGCCTTCGAACGTTTGGCCGGACGCTTTGGCGATCTCCATACTCTTCTCAATGGAATAAAAATTCATCGCCATGAAGAACGTACGAACGAAATCTTTGGCTTCGTCGCTCTCATAGCTGATCTTGTTCTTCGACAAATAACCGTGAAGATTCATAACTCCCAAACCAACGGAATGCAGCTCGCGATTGGCTTTGGCAACGCCTGGCGCATTGCAGATCGTAGTCATGTCGCTTACCGAAGTCAAAGCAATCATGCCTTCATGCACAGTCTCACGCAGCTTCTTGCGGTCCATCACATTGGCAATGTTCATGGAAGCCAAATTACAGCTAATATCTCTTAAAATGGTATCATCTTGCCCATAATCATTGATTTCCGAAGTCTCCTGCAATTGGAAAATTTCCGTGCACAGGTTGGACATTTTAATCGTTCCGATACCTTTCAGCGCATGATCACGATTGGCATTCGTCCGATTCATCATATAGGGATAGCCGGATTCCAGTTGTGTTGTCGCAATTTTGACCAGCATGTCGCGCGCGCTCATCACAACTTTCTTCTTCACCTTAGGATTCGCCAGAAGCTCATCGTACATTGCATCCATATCCAAATCATCCATATGCTTGCCGTAAGCCTGCAGGACGGTGTATGGCGCAAAAACATGCAGCGGCTTGTTCTCTTCCGCTAATTTATAAAATTTATTCGGTACAATGAGACCGATCGAAAGTGTTTTCAAGCGGGATTTCTCATCCGCATTAATTTTCTTGCTGTCCAGGAACTCCATAACGTCCCAGCCAAAAATATTGTAGTACGCTGCTCCTGAGCCTTTGCGCTGACCCATTTGGTCGGCATAAGAGAAAGCATCCTCCATGAGCTTAAGTACTGGCATAATTCCTTTTGCAGCGCGTTCTACGCCTTTAATGGATTCACCGCGACCACGAAGCTTGGACAAGTTGACAGCTACACCGCCGCCAATTTTGGACAGCTGCATGCAAGTCGCCAGAACATAGTTGATTGAGTTAAGCGAGTCATCCATTTCCAGCAGGAAGCAGGAAACCATTTCACCGCGACGGCTTTTGCCTGCATTGAGGAACGTCGGCGTTGCGGGCTGCAAACGCTGCTCCATCATAGAGACGGCCAACACGCGAGCTGTTTCTGCGTTACCGCGTCCCAAATATAAAGCTACAATCGCTACGCGATCCGGGAAATGCTCCAGATATAAGGTCTTGTCATCACTGCGCAATGCATAATCCGTATAAAATTTCGAAGCTGCCATATAAGAAGCGAACTCGAATTCATTGTCGTGGGCCACTTGGTACACAGAATTAACTTCTTCGGGTGTGTAATGCTCATAGACGTTCTCGTAGTAATTGTGCTCGATCATATAGCGAACCTTGGATGAGGTATCGGGGAAAGAGAGGCTTTTGCTATGGACATCCTTCATAAAAACTTCAACGGCTTCCTTATCCTTCTCTAGTTGAAAAAAGCCATCCGCTCCGCGTTGCATCAATAAATTATTTAGCTCAATGTGCCGCAATTGCTTGTACCCCCTGAACAAATCGTTCTACGTCATTTTTGGTGCCGGATAACTCAAACTTGGTTAACACAGGCACGTCGTACAATTGTGAGATCGTGTCTGCGCTTTTGGCAAAACCGTCTCCCCAATTCCGATTGCCGCTTGCTGCTACACCGATCATTCGAGAGGAATTGCTTTCCAGAAAGGAAGCGACCTTCGGGGGGATTTGACCAAACCCCGTTGTATACGTAACGAGCACGAATGGCTCGTCCATCTTCATCGCTTCCTCAATTTGAATCGCCGGCATTTTGAGCTTGGCAATAAATCGGCGAACATTCCCCGTCTTCGAATCGTAAGCAATCAGCATCAGAACCGTCTCCTATCCATCAATCTCTATCTTGTGTTTCTTATGTATATAACCCTATATCTAGTAAATTATTCAAAAACCAATTTATGCTAAATCCAGGAAACGAACTCGCCTTATCGACAAGATATCGAGCCTTCAGACCGTGTATTTCGCTGCTAATAATCCATCAAAGTGCCGCCCAGCATGGCTTCTGCGACTATTTTCCTATAGACCTATCAACCTCGCAGATTCGCTTTTTTTCACGACATCTAGTTGATAGATTCAAATTTATATCAATATATTGTGTTTGTCAACGCTCGAAATTGTGTCTTTTAACTAGCAAAATACCTAAACCTAGACTGGGCGTGGCTCGGACGGTTTCAAAAATATTTTTTCGAAAAAGACTTGAAATTTCAGATTTCTCGAAACTGTTATCTACACATATAGCCTACTAGATATAGATCAAACCCACACCCAAACACAAGCTCCTTAGAGCGCCTCAGCGTCCCTCTAAGGACATCAAAACCGAACAAGCCACACTTCTATCCTGAAACAAAAAAAGCTACTCAGGCGCACACGAGGATGTGCCTGAGTAGCTTGGATCGCCAACTTAGCCGTTGCGTTTTTGGAAATCGCTCATAAAGTCAGCGAGTGCTTTGCAAGATGCATATGGAACTGCATTATACGTGGAAGCTCTCAGACCGCCAACACTGCGATGGCCTTTCAAGCCGACGAATCCATGTTGTTCTGTTTCTTTGATGAACTTTTTCTCCAGCTCTTCATCTTGCAAACGGAACGTAATGTTCATCGCAGAACGGCTGCCTTGATCAACGGGACCCCGGTAGAAACCACCGCTTTGGTCAATCGTGCTATAAATAAGCCCTGATTTCTCCAAATTATTCTTCTCAATAACAGCTAGTCCACCTTGCTCTTGAATCCATTTCAATACGAGGTTCACCATGTAGATGGAGTAAACCGGAGGTGTATTGTATAGAGAATTGTTTTTGCCATGCGTTTCATAACGAAGCATCGTCGGGATTGTTTTCGGCAGATCCTGAAGAAGATCTTCTTTGACAATGACCACTGTCACACCGGACGGACCAAGATTCTTCTGTGCCCCGGCATAGATCATGCCGAATTTGGAGACATCCACAGGTCGGCTCAAAATATCGCTGGACATGTCACCGATCAAAGGCACGTTCCCTGTATCCGGGTAACTTGGGAACTGAGCGCCTTCAATTGTTTCATTGGAAGTCAGATGCAGGTAAGCGGAATCCGGGTGAATGTTAATTTCACTCAGATCCGGAATTTTCATGAATTTCTGTTCCTGGGAGCTAGCCGCAATCGCCACTTCTCCGAACAGCTTTGCTTCTTGAATCGCTTTCTCTGCCCAAGCGCCTGTCAGCACGTAGCTGCCAACTTTGCCTGGCTTTAAGAAGTTAAGCGGGATCATCGCGAATTGAGTACTCGCGCCGCCTTGTAGGAATTGAATTTGGTAACCATCCGGAATGCTGTAAATTTGTTTCAATAATTGCTGTGTTTCATTATGTACTTGCTCATATTCAGCGCTGCGGTGAGATATTTCCATGATCGACATGCCGATGCCTTTAAATTCGACAAGTTCTTCTTGTGCTTTTTGGAGTACTTCGAGCGGTAATGCTGCAGGCCCTGCGTTAAAGTTATAGGCCCTATTTCCCATGAGTGACCACACCTTTGCTTTTGTATTATGGCTATGATAGCAATATTCTCCTCCTGCATCAAGTAAAACCTTCATTGGCAACGCAGGGAAGAGCGTAATCGCGTTCCCCGATATCTACGCTGGCATGATTTTCTACATTCCGCATAACTTTCCCCTCATTTACAAACAATGGCATACAATTGGTATTTCTTTATGTAAGGGCGGGGGTTAACCCAAAAGTAAATGAATCGTGAGCCTAACCTCCTTACGAACTCAATAACCTTTATTTGATCAAAATCGTCCACTTTGAAAATCTAATGAATTCCCGAAGCGCTATCCCAACCAAATGATCACCATTCCGCCCATAAACGACTCGATAACGCCAATTCAGTTCATTAGATCGCCAAACATGCCATTTTCTCGTCTATAAGCATCCTGCAGTTCATTAGAAAGGCAGATTGATTGCGCAGGGGAGGGCGGTGCTCAATTGACTTTCGCTATCCGCCATCGGCCGCGAGCTGCACTGCCAGACTAATTGCCCCGGATCCCCGTCAGTCCAGCAGCACTTCCAAAGTCTCGCTGCGCGCTAGCTCCAACATGCGCAGCAACTGCTCCGCAGTGTTGCGTTCCAAAGAAAGCGGCGGAAGCTCGCTCGCGCCAAAGAAACCCACGCCGGTCGTTTCCAAACCGGCTTCTTCCAGCGCTTGGCCGCCCGTCAGCTCGCATAAGATGAACATCTTGTACACATGGTTCGCTGAGGGAGGATGAGCGTGTCGTTTTTTGTCCAAGACCGCCAACAATCGCAGTGGCTTGACCTCGTATCCCGCTTCTTCGTAAGTCTCTTTGGCAGCCACCTCAGAAGGTGTAAGACCAATGTCGGCCCAGCCTCCAGGCAGTGCCCAAGCGCCATCTGCTCTTTCCCTCACTAATAATAGCTTATTATCCTGCAGGACTACGGCCCGAATATCGACCTTTGGGGTTTGATATCCTTGCTCATTGGCAAATAAATCCGTCACTTTATCAATAGGTGTATCTGTAAAATAGCTCATCATCTCGACACTAATTTTGCGCAGCGCCTCATAACGTTCTAGATCATAGCCATTCTCCCCGTAGGTAAGTCCAGCTTGACTGATCGCTTGAATCTCTTTCGCCCAATCCAGCCATGGGATATGCATCAGTTCCCCATCTCCGTTCCGCTATAATCTTTGATTCCCCGATAAATATCGACCATCTCCTCAAGCTTCATTCGAACGAGTCCGCTGGAAGAGGGGCATACATATTCGATAACGCCTTCAACGACAGGCTCCGGCTGCACGCCCCACGACATCCCCCTGCGACCGCTATACTGTTCATACACACCTTTGCCTACGAAACAGACAACACTTGGTCGATACGTCACGATCTTTTGCCGCAAAATAAGTCGTCCTTCCCGGTACTCCTCCGGCGTGATTTCTGCCGCTGTCAACGTCGGACGTGCCACAATATTCGTAAAACCGTAACCAAGCTGCAGCAAATCCTGATCTTCCTGGGGCTTATAAAGCCTAGGTGTGATGCCGGCCTGATCCAGAATGCGATAGAAGCGATTGCTTGCGCTCGCATAGTGATGACCGGTTTCTCCAGATCGAAGACTTGGATTATACCCGACAAATAAAATTCGCATATGCTCTGCCAGATGATCCGAGATTGGTTCTATGCCCATTAGCGCTGCACCTCCTAAGCCAATTGTCTCTATATAGCTTACCATTATATAGGAAAAAACAAAAAAAAAGACTCTGCCTTTTCCCGAGCTCAGGTCAAAGAAAAACGGCTTCGCCGCCTTGAGAGATCAGCCTCTTAGTAGCGACAAAACCTGTTAAGGGAACTAGAGGACGCTATATAGGCAACTAGCAGGGATGCTAGGGTATTAGCGGAACTACAGGGTCTTATTTCCACGAAAAACGCTGAATTTGCCTTGAAACAGCAAAATAGCGGACTGTAGTTCCCTCACCCCCGCGATATGGTTACTTTTGGCTAGAATAGCGGACTGTAGTTCCCCCTGTTCGCACAAGGCGGCTGGAGTAACTCCGCGCTCACTCCAAAACATATAAACTCTTAGATTTCAAAAAACCGAGGCATCGCCCCGGCTTCGTTTCAAATAAATTTCATAGTTTCATAGGTATGGCCAAGTACGGCGGAAACATCGCCTTTCAGCCATTTATCAACCAGCGTACTATAGACAGAGCGGAAATCTACCTCATATTTCAGATCACCATTATCCAGGTTGCTTAGACTTGGGTAAGCACCGTACATACCGCCATTCACCTTGCCGCCCATCACAAACATGGGAGCCGCAGTACCATGGTCGGTCCCCCCGCTCCCGTTTTCCTTAACACGGCGACCAAATTCCGAAAACATCATCACCATCACACGATCCTGAAGCCCTTGAGCCTCCAAATCTTTGTAGAAAGCTGCCAACCCTTCGTCTACTTGCGTCAAAACCTTGGCGTGCTGCACTTTTTCATCGGCGTGATCATCGAAACCACCAATTTGAACATTAAAAACTCGGGTTCCCGATTTGCCTGCCAACAGTTTGGAAACTAATTGAAGATCTTTTGCAAAGTTCGTTTTTGGATATTCTACTTTATTGGCGTAAGTTGCCGTTAACGCTTGAATCGCCTCAACACTTTTGTAAGCCTCGCTGCCGCGTCCCGAAACAACGCGCAGTTGTTCCACTTGATTCTGGGTACTGTACATGTCCAAAAAGGCTTTCGTTAACCGATTCTTGTCGAGCATCGCCGTTTTGGGATCAATGAGGTTGTACGTTTCAAGCGATTGAATAACGGGAAAACTAACCTTCTCCGATGCAAAAGCCTTGCTTCCGGATGCCCCGATCTGAACCGCCTTAAGCGGGTTATTATTGCCACGCAGCGAAGAATCTACATAGCGCGCCAGCCAGCCGCTGCGGCTAATTTTCTGCGGCTCCGCCGTTTGCCAAATTTCCATCGATCGGAAATGGGAGTGATCCGGCTCTGGGTACCCAACCCCCTGAATAACCGCCAATTTGCCAAGCTTATACAGCGCAGACAAGCCAACCAGACTTGGATGCAGGCCAACGTGATTATCCAAGGCCAAAACATCCTTCTGCTGATAAGCCAGCGTCGGCCTGGAATCGTAATAAACCCCTTGCCCATAAGGAATTAACGTATTGATCCCATCATTTCCCCCGCTTAATTGCACAACAACTAGGACGGGATCATCGACCCCCTCATCCAAGCCCGTTGCCAGAATGGACTTGCCGGTCTCCGTGAATAAGGCGCCACCCAACCCTAATGAAGCGAACAAGGCTGTTCCCTTGATTAGAAAATCCCTTCTCGACAGCTTCATATTTTCACCCCCATTACTTCATTTGAGCCTCTGGGCTAATTAATACTAATTGGAGCAAGCCTCTGAGGCCTGTATTTTTTTGTTTGGTATGTACAATCGTATCGTCCGCATAAGAACTAAGTCCCTGCAAGGTCTTATCTGACAAATTGGCAATAGCCAGTCGTTGACTCCACAGCTTAACCCACTCATCTGGATGGCTCGCTTGCTCCGGTGTAAATGCTGGCGCAGTAAGCAGCTTGAGATTCATCTGCTTGGCAATGGACTCAGCGAACTGATACCGCGCTAATAAGGTGTTGGTGTTGAGCCAGGATGTTCCGCCTCTCCAGCCTGCAACGTCCGGCGGCGAATACAGTTCCTGCCCCATTTTACGCAGCGCTTGCGCATGGCCTTTGGAAACGCTGAGCTGAAGAGCCTTCAGAATGCCAGCCACATAGTCTGCCGGTGTTTTAATCAAGGCCATTCGATACTTCTCCTCATAAAATTCAGCGGATAAGAACAGCTCGTGCAGTACCTCTCCAATCGTTGCCTTGTTGACAATGTGCGCTGCGATTTGTTGAACCCAACTTTCTGATGGTATATCTGTCGCAAAGTATTTAAGCAGCTTGGTTGCAAGGAAAGTGGACAGCGTCTTCTGATGGACAATAATGTCCACGGCATCCGCTGAATCCAAATTCCCCTTCTCACCCAGCAGTTGTTTCGCATCATTATCGTGCTGCTTAGGATTAAAAGCTACTTTGTTCTCCTTCTTATCGTACGTCCACCCTGTAAAGGCGCGCGCTGCTTCTTTAACATCATTTTCTGTATAGTGACCGATACCGAGTGTGAATAACTCCATCACCTCTCGGGCGTAATTTTCATTGGGTTTGCCTTTTTTATTCCGGTTCACATCCAACCAGATCATCATGGCGGGATCCTGACTAATGGCAAGCAGCAGCTCCTGAAATTTACCCATAGCATACTTGCGCAGCAGCGTATTCTGCTGAACCATTAAAGTGACATCATTAACCTTATAATTCGCTGTGGCAAAATGGCCATGCCAGAACAATGTCATCTTCTCAACAAGCGGAGCCTCCGAATAGACCATTCGGTAAAGCCAATACATTTGCTGATCGGCCAATTGCAAGGGGTCTAGCGCTTTCTTCCCATCTGCGGTCAATTGATCGAAGGGGATCAAAGCCGTTGTTTGAGCAAGTACCGACTCACCCGCAATCAACCGACGGACGGTCTCCTCGGGGCCATGCGAAACACATGCAGCAATCTCTTCTTGTGTGGCGCCGAATCCGGCACGAAGCAATAAATGAACAACTTCCTTGTTCGTCCATGGTAAGCCCATGATTTCCCTCCCCACTCCCTAATTTCCAAACTGTACCACATAAATATGTCAAAAGTGTGAGGAAACGAAAAAAGAGTTCTCAGATTATCTCTGAGAAACTCCAGCTTGGAACCCTATTAGATCGTAAGTAGCGGAGATGCCTCCTTGCACGCTGAATCTTTCCTCGTATTCCTTATACATATTGGCGAACAGCCGTCGCGAGCTGAGGCCAGTTGCAGTGGCTGCTTCCGAAGCGCTAGCCCCCATGGCTTTAACCGCAAGCAGAAAATCTCTTACGGATGGATACGTTTCTTTTTGAATCGCTCCTGTTTGTTGAATACTTGAAAATCCGGCATCTAAGAGCAAGTTTTTCCACTGTGTATCCGTTTGAAAAGTGAGCCCATGCCTTTGTGGCTCGACGCCCCCATCTCGATACGCTTGATTAAATGACTGATGCAGCTCGTCAAATGTTCTCGGTCCGAATGTTGTGAAGACCAGCAACCCTCCAGGACGAAGCAACCTTCGAAGATGGTTTAATGTTTGTCTTGGAGCGCGAAGCCATTGAAAACAAGCACAAGAAACAATAAGGTCGAACGAACTTTCTTGGGTATCCACCGACCATTTTTCTACATCTGCATGAATAAAACTCACTTGATCCGGCTGGCCGCCGCCGTTAACCAACCGACTTGCAGAGATCCGCTGCTTCGCCGCTTCGATCATCCCTGGCGCCATATCGATGGCGGTAATCGACGCTCGGGGCCACTCGTCAACTAGCATCTTGGTCAGTGTGCCCGTGCCGCAGCCAATCTCAAGCATGCTTGTCGGCTCTAGATTACCTTCGACCTTAACGCGGAGCGACGAAGCAAGCTGCTCCGCCATAATGCGCTGAACCTTGGCGTGCGCATCATACGATCCTGCTGCACTCCGATGAAATTGACGCTCAATATCCAATGTTCTTATGCTCATCCCACCAACGCCTCAGTTCCTCAGATATCATCACTTCTCTTCCCCAAAACGGCGCATGCCCGCAACCTGGCAGTGATAATAATTCTACTTGCGGCCATTGAGCAGCAAGCTCTGCGGCAGCGTTGTAGGGACAAATCTTATCTTCCAGCCCATGAACCAGCAGAACCGGACATGTAATCTCCGACATCCGAGATAGAACTTCCTCGCTTCGCAGAATTTGAAGACCAGCAATTAACGCAGGGGTTGTCCAGCTGCCAATGGGAGGAAAGTTTCGATCAAGACCAGCCTTCTGTTCGGCCTCTGTAAACAACATCTGGCGAAAGCTGCTTTCAACACTTTGAGGGTCCCTCAGGAGCTGCTTCATCATTTGCTTCAAATAAGCATCCGGCCATCCCTTGCCCCTCTCTTCATAAGAACGGGTGAAACGAGCTGTAGCTGCAAACAACAGGAGTCCATCCACATCCCCTTCCACGGCTAGCCTCAACGCCAGTAATCCGCCCAACGACCAGCCTCCGACCAACAGCGAACCGCGGTCTCCATCCGTTGCTCCAACCGCAGCTTTCCAGCGATGAGCCGTTGTTTCGGTAAGCAGTAGCATCTTTTCAGGCGAATCTATATCGTTAAAATCAACAGAAACATGCTGATATTCTGGCAGGAGCTCGCGAAGGCGATCGAAAATTGTCACTGGCATGCTCCAACCGCCAAGCCATACAATGGTGCCTCTCGTCGATACCATCATTGCCTCAGATCACCTAATCGAATTCCGACGTTTCGGATGCATACAGCCGCATCGATTAATTCCTTCTTCGTATGTGCGGCTGTTAGAGAAAAGCGGATTCGTGCCGTCCCCTCAAGCACTGTAGGTGGTCGTATAGCAACCGCGGCGATCCCTTTTTCTTCCAGAGCCGCACTGAATCGCACAGCCTTGTCATTCTCACCAACGATTATCGGTACAATTGGCGAACTGCTGCCACCTACAGCGAAACCCGCCGCGTGAAGTGAGGCGCGAAAAAGTTTATTAGCCTCATGAAGCTGTTCACGGCGCCAATTCTCCGACTGCAGCATGTCCAATGCTTTGGAAATACCAGCTACAAGAGATGGCGGCAGCGCTGTCGAATAGATGAGCGGCCTGGCCTTATTCGTCAGCCAACGAATCAACGTGCGATTGCCGCAAACATAGGCTCCGTACAAACCGAATGCTTTACTAAACGTTCCAACATGGATATCCACTTCGTCCTGCAACCCGAGCGCATGGCACAATCCCTTGCCCTTCTCCCCGTATATCCCTCCGCTGTGCGCCTCATCGACCATCAGTATCGCTCCATACTCCTCCTTGAGCAGTACGAGTTCCTGTAAGGGCGCAAGATCTCCATCCATGGAAAATACGGCATCTGTCACGATCAGCTTTCTCCTTCTATCACGAAACTTACTCAATAACTTGCGCAGATGGGCCATATCGTTATGACGATATCGAGCATGTTCTGCACGGCTCATCTGAATGCCATCCACGATACTTGCATGATTGAGCTGATCACTGAAAACAACATCACCGCGCCCTGCGATTGCACTGATAACACCCGTATTCGCCATATAGCCATTCGCAAAAACAAGGGCTGCTTCCGAGTTCTGCCACTCAGAGAGGGCTTCTTCAAGCCGCTCATAAACCGCCCGATTGCCAGTCACAAGACGTGATGCCCCTGATCCACACCCCTCGGTCAGCAATGCCTCTTGCATCACTGCGATAATGGCGGGATGTTGGGAAAGTCCCAGATAATCATTGGATGATAGATTAAGCAGCGGGCGATTTCCGCGAATCGTATAACCAGGACGTTCAGGAACTGGACTGCTGGCGCGCATGGAACGCAGTATCGAAGCTCTATCCATAGCCTCAAGCTCATCTTCCATCCAATTCATAGTCGGCACCATCTTAGAGAGCATTGATTTCAATTTCAAATCCCAAATCTTCGATCATCTGGTGATCTGCCGAAACATCTTGACCTGCTGTTGTCAAGTAATCACCAACAAATAGTGAATTCGCTGCGAACAACGCGAGCGGCTGCAGACTGCGTAGATTGACCTCACGACCACCAGCCACACGGATTTCCTTGGATGGACAAATGAAACGAAACAAAGCCAGCACCTTCAAAGCTTTCATCGACGACGTGCGGCCTGCATGTTCCAGTGGTGTTCCGGGAATGGCATTCAGGAAATTAATTGGAATCGAATCCGCATCAAGTCTGCGGAGTGCATAAGCCATTTCAACAATTTCTTGATTCGTCTCGCCCATGCCGATAACGACACCAGAGCAGGGAGACATGCCGTGCAGCTTTACTTTTTCCACGGTATCAATACGCTGCTCATAGGTATGTGTGGTAGTAATGGATGGATAGTTGGCTTTACTGGTATTTAAATTGTGGTTATAGCGATGCACACCCGCTTTGGCCAGCCGTTCAGCTTGCTCATCCTTGAGAATGCCCAAGCATGCGCAAATTTTAAGCGGCATCGTTTCACGAATTTCGCTGACGGCATTCACCACTTGATCCAATTCCTTGTCTGTCGGCCCTTTTCCGGAAGCCACTATGCAGTAGGTCCCCGCTTTGCGTGCCATGGCTTCACGTGCGCCAGCAAGCAGCGAATCCTTATCAAGCATAGTATAAGTACGTACCGGCGCCGTCGAAACAATCGATTGCGAGCAATAGCCGCAGTCCTCGGGACAAAGGCCGCTTTTAGCATTAATAATCATATTCAGCTTCACTTTTTTACCATAGTAATGCTTTCTCACTTGAAACGCAGCCTGCAGCAACGGCATGACTTCCTCGTTATCGGCTTCAAGCACTGCCATACCTTCCTCTACGGTTATAATCTCGCCTGTCAACGCTTTATTCGTCAATGTTTGCCACTCCATATGAGCTGCCATTGTACTCATTTCATTCATCCTCTCTGAATCTTTCTACTATAAAAGAGCTTTCTTTCGTTCACCTTAGGTTGAACTGCAAAGCCTGCCGAATTGGTGTCAGATCTATTGTTTTTCGTACAGTATGTATCAGGGTATCTGAGTTGGCATTGACTTGCAGGCTGGGAAAACGTCCAAGGACTTTTAGCCCGCTATACTGCTCAATAAGTTCCGCGTTCATTGCAACGCTCGGGTCATCCCGCAGCATCGTTCGTTCACCATCATTCAAGATGACGCCAATAATGGGAATGCCGTGTTGTCTTAGATAGGCTTCCGTCAGAAGCGTATGGTTAATCGTCCCGAGGCCGGAACGGGCAACAATGAGCACTGGCCTATGAAGCTCCGCAATCAAATCTACCACAAGCGCATGATCGTTAAGCGGAACAGCGACGCCTCCTGCTCCTTCAATGAGCAGCGCTTCATATCGCTTAGCGAGCGGTTCACCCGCCGCGATAATGTCCTGGATAGTCAACGTTACGCCGACATGCTTTGCGGCAAGCATTGGCGTAAGCGGAGCTTCAAAAGTAAAAGGCGCCACCGCCTCCGGTTTCTCATCAATTCCCGTACTTTGCAGCAGCCTCTCAGCGTCCGTTACGCCACTGCCCAGTCGTGCACCCGATTGCACTGGCTTCCAAACACCTGCATGCAATCCCTCCGCTCGAAGTGCAGCCGTAATAGCTGCCGTCACGATGGTCTTCCCTACACTGGTGTCTGTCCCAGTTACAAATAATCCTGGAATTGATTCCAAATTGGCTTGATGCATCATGAATCTCTGCCTTCTGTGACATGTATAATTGAATCCCTCAAAATATGGATCATCGCTTCAAGCTCAGCTTCTGTGCTAACAAGCGGGGGAATGAAGACGATCACATTGCCAAGCGGCCTGGTTAACATGCCAAGCTCTCTGGCTCTTAGGCTTGTGCGAACGCCAATCCGCTCCGCCCAATCGTACGGCTCGCGCGTAGCTTTATCGCGTACCAACTCGATCCCGAACATCAGTCCTTGCTGCCTGATATCTCCGACATGCGGCCGTTCTTTAAGCGCTGCTAGCTTATTCTCCACGTATGAAGCCTTGCGCTTAACGCCTTCAAGGATATTTCGCTCGTCGAACAGCTTCAAACTTGCCAAAGCAACAGCACAGCCAAGGGGGTTTCCCGTATAGGAATGACCATGAAAAAAAGTTTTCTGCTCATGATAATCCGCATAAAATGCCTCGTAAACCGCATTCGTTGCCAGTGTAGCCGCCACAGGCAAATAACCGCCGGTTAAGCCCTTCCCAATCACCATCAAATCCGGTGACACATCCTCGAGATCACAGGCGAACATCGCCCCTGTTCGTCCGAAGCCCGTCGCTACCTCGTCCGCGATGAGCAGTACATCATGCTCGCGGCACAGCGCTGCCATCTCGCTTAAACAGCCTTGCGGCATAACGATGATCCCGCTGGCGCCCTGCACAATGGGCTCGACAATGAGCGCCGCTATCTCGTCCGCCCGCGCTTCTAGCAAATTACGCAATGCCGTTAGCGTAGCTTCCTTCGCTGCCAACGCGCCCCCTTCATGCCGATAGGCATAGGGATATGGAATGGTGTGTGAAGGAAACAGCATTGGACGGAACACATCATGATACAGGGGGATAGCGCCGACACTAACCGCACCAATTGTATCGCCGTGGTACGCCTGATTCATCGTAATAAACGTCGTTTTCTTCTTCGCTCCCTGGTTGTGCCAGTATTGAAATGCCATTTTGAGCGCAATCTCAACGCCCGTTGCCCCTGAATCGGAATAAAACACTTTGGCTAATCCCTGCGGAGCGATTTCTACCAGCTTCTCGGCAAGTTCAATTGCCGGTATATTGGCCATTCCCAGGAGTGTGGAGTGGGCGACACGCCCCAACTGATCGACAATGGCTTGATTAAGCTCAGGCACATTATGACCATGCACATTGAGCCAAACGGACGAGAATCCGTCATAATAAGCTTTGCCTTGAACGTCATAGAGCAGAATGCCTTCGCCGCGTTCTATAATAAGTGGGGCTGCGTTGTTGTAGTCTTTCATCTGCGTAAAAGGATGCCATAAGTGCGAAGTATTCATCGCAGCAAGGCGTTCGTATTGTGTTGACACAAATGTTCACCATCCCGCTTTTATTGTCAACTTAAATTATTAATTTAGGTTGACAATAGATTAACAGATGAAGACCACTCTGTAAACAAAAAAAGAGATTGTCTCAAAGCCTGAAAATCTACAAAGCGGCAGTAGATGCCACACAAAAAGGAGCTAAGCGTGTAAGCCGCTTAGCTCCTTTGTCATTCCAATTATCTTTGTCAGATCATAATTTTATTGCTTTACCGTTAATTGTTTGGTCAGATCGAGGAATGAACTTACGACACGGCGAACCCGCTTATCCACATCTGGGTGGATATCACTATGTGCTGCGCCTGTTTGAAAGCTATTCCGTTGATCGCCGCCGATAGATAGCCATTCTGGACAATTAATTCCGTGAAGATTGCGCACAATCGCTTGCAGCTGCGTCAAAGAACTAACAGCAATAGCCCCGCCTGCCGAGCTTACCGATAGAACAGCTTTATTTTTAAAATAATCTTGCCCAACATGATCAAGCGCATTTTTCAGGACGCCAGAAATTCCGCTGTGATATTCCGGGGTTGCAAGTACAATGCCCTCAGCTTCATGAAGAGCTTGTTTGAAGGATTCCAGGGCCTCATGACCACCATGCGCATCATCCGGTGAGTAGAAAGGAATCGGAGATTGGTACAAATCAACGAACTTCACTTGATGTCCTTCTTGCTCAGCCAGATGTTGAACATACTGGGCCAGCTTCGTGCTTGTCGCTAGTTTTTGATTACTTCCTGCAACGATCGTTATTTTCAACTTGAATCATCCCTTCTTATTAAAAAGCTACCCCCTCCATAGATATCTATGAAAGAAGTAGCTTATTGTTTATTTACGTATAAGTGCTAAAAATTAGCAATCGAAGTAAAGGTTGTACTCGTGCGGGTGAATACGGATAGCAACAGCTTTCGCTTCGCCACGTTTCAATTCGATGTAGTTATCGATGAAATCTTGTGTGAATACGCCGCCTTCGATTAAGAAGTCGGAATCAGCTGCAAGTGCATCCAACGCCTCATCCAATGTACCTGGAACGCTGCGGATTTCAGCTTTCTCAGAATCGGACATTTCATAAATGTTTGTATCGAAAGGACCGTATCCAAGAGCACGTGGATCGATTTTCTTTTTGATACCGTCAAGACCAGCCATCAACATTGCCGCGAAAGCAAGGTATGGGTTAGCTGTGCTGTCCGGTGTACGGAATTCAATACGACAACCTTTTGGTGTCACAGCTGCGATTGGAATACGAACTGCTGCGGAACGGTTACCTTTGGAGAATACAAGGTTAACCGGCGCTTCGTAACCAGGAACCAGACGTTTGAAGGAGTTTGTGCTTGGGTTCGTCAAAGCGATCAAAGCTGGTGCGTGGTAAAGAATACCACCGATATAGTTGATTGCCATTTCACTCAAGTTCGCATATGCTCCTTTTTCATAGAACAAAGGCTCGCTTCCGTCGAAAATGGACATGTGAACGTGCATACCGCTACCATTGTCACCAAACAGTGGTTTAGGCATGAATGTTGCTACTTTACCATATTCTCTAGCTGTGTTAGCAACGATATATTTGTATTTGAGCAAGTTGTCTGCTGTTTTCGTCAATGTGTCAAAACGGAAGTTAATTTCAGCTTGACCAGCTGTAGCTACTTCATGGTGATGACGTTCAATGCGAAGACCTGCTTCAGCAAGCTTGTTACACATTTCGGAACGAATGTCTTGTTGGGAATCCATTGGAGCTACTGGAACATAGCCGCCTTTAACTGGAACTTTGTAACCAAGGTTGCCGCCTTCTTCTTTGCGGCCCGTGTTCCAACCTGCTTCTTCGGAATCAACTTCGAAGTAGGATTTGTTCATGCCATTTTCGAAACGAACGTCGTCGAAAATGAAGAACTCGGATTCTGGTGCGAAGAATGCTGTTGTACCAACACCTGTTGTTTGCAAATATTCTTCTGCTTTTTGAGCAATGCTGCGCGGATCGCGATCATAACGCTCGCCTTCAGGCGTATGGATGTTACTCATGATAATCAAAGTTGGATGAGCTGTAAAAGGATCAACGTAGGCAGTTTCTGTATCTGGCATCATGACCATGTCAGATTGTTCAATACCACGGAATCCTGGGATGGATGAACCGTCAAAAGCTACCCCATTTACGAAAGTATCTTCGTCTACTTCAGTAGCAGGCAAAGAAATATGCTGTGCTTTACCGGAAAGACCTACGAAACGAAAATCTACCCACTCGATGTTTTTTTCCTTGATAAGGTTCAACACGTTTTGAACTGACATTTAAAAAACCCTCCCATTTCCGTACATTCAACGTACTTTACATGATTAATGTTCAACTTTTGCTTGTTATCTTGCACATATTATATAGCGATACAGCTTACACAGTCAATACTTATGTCAGGTATTTTTTATTTATGTGTAAGCTAATCTTACACTATTTCACATACTTGCCGCATATCCAAAAATAGGAAGACTGGTTTCTTCTATTAAGAAGAAACCAGTCTATTTCTAACATTTTCCTATTAAGCTATACTAACTTCTTTCGGCGTATCAAACTTTTTCCCAAGCAGCGGTGCCAGCTTCTCAAGGTCTACAAGCAGGTTGGCGAATTGGTCTGGGAACAAGGATTGCACGCCGTCGCCTGTCATGGAATTATCCGGATCTGTATGCATTTCGATAATAAGACCGTCTGCTCCAGCCGCAACAGATGCTTTGGTCATTGGCACTACCAGCTCTCTGCGCCCTGTGCCGTGACTTGGATCAGAGATGACAGGAAGATGGCTCAATTGCTTAAGAACCGGGATCGCCGATAAATCCAACGTATTCCGTGTGTAAGTTTCGAATGTTCGGATTCCGCGCTCACAAAGCATCACATTGGGATTGCCGCCAGCAAGGATATACTCAGCTGCATTCAGGAACTCATCGTAGGTGGAGCTGAAACCGCGTTTCAGAAGGACAGGTGTCTGGATAGTCCCAAGTTTGCGAAGCAGATCGAAGTTCTGCATATTCCGTGTACCAACTTGGAGAATATCCGCGTATTGTGCACATACATCTACGTACTCTGGAGTCATGACTTCAGTAATCGTCAGCAAGCCATGTTTCTTACCTGCCTCTGCCATCATAATTAAGCCTTCAACGCCGACTCCTTGGAAGCTGTAAGGACCTGTTCTTGGTTTGAAAGCACCGCCGCGCAGAACCTGACCGCCTGCCGCTTTCACCAAACGTGCGATTTCATCGATTTGCTCGGGAGTCTCCACCGCACAAGGGCCGCCCATGACAACGAGCTGTTCGCCTCCGATTTCAACGCCTTTGATCTTGATCACTGTGTCAGCCGGATGAAAGTCACGGCTTGCTAATTTGTAGGACTTCGAAATTTTCACGACTTGTTCAACTCCTGATAATTGACGTAGCTGTTCAGCAAGCTTAGGATCAGCTTGACCGATAATGCCGATGACTGTGCGGTCTTCACCTTTGGAAACGTGCGCCTGTACGCCTTGCTTTTCAATAATTTGGACAATTTCCTGAATACGCTCATCAGTTGTGTTATGGGATGTAATCGCGATCATGTTCTACACACTCCTCTGTTATATGGGTTAATTCACTGTATCACTTCAACGCTTGTTCGCTTTTATGCTTCTACGCTTTTAACCACTAAAGTAAATATACAACGCTTGACGAATATTCGTCAAGCGTTAATTTATTGTCTATTCTTTTGTATGCGAAGCAACGAGTTGCTCTTTACGAATTTTGCGTTTTTCCTTACGGCGATTCGAGTGATACTTGAGCAGGAGCATGACCGGGAAATAGGCGATGAGACCAAGAATCGCGCCAACCACCATCCCGCCAACAATCAAGTCCAAACCGCTTCTAATGATATTGGAGAGCATATGCGGCAGATGATGGATCAAATATACCTTGAAGTGCTTAGGCACCAGCCAATCTCCGACTTGCTTATTCAGAATCGAGAACGGAATGTAGATGATCTTACCGAATACAAAACCTATTAAAGCCGCTGGTAAGTTAGCCCTTAGTAAATAGACCAAGGGAAAGATTAGAACAAAAGCAAAACCTGCTGTCGGCAAAGTAAACATTTCTATGGCCAAGCCAATGGAAAATCCACGAGCTACCTTAGATGGACCGCCTTTGGCCCTTAGGAGACCTAAATATTTATATCTAAACCAGCGTTTTGTGCTTTTCCAATCGTAGCGAGTTTTCATCATTTTCACCTTCTGAGTGCTCTGCATGCTGGTCTCAATCCCGCCCTGTGGAATAATTGCGAATTACTCACGGCTAGCTGCTTTGGACTTCACGGCCGGAATAAGCTTCTTCATATTAATAGTACGTGTAATTCCCCAAGTGGTTTCATCTTTTGCATCATAGGCATCAAGGTAAGTAATGACTTCTTTGGTAATTGGTGTCGGTGTAGAAGCCCCGGAAGTCACACCTACTTTGCGCACGTTCGTTAACCAATGACGATTCAGCTCGGAGATGTCCGATATTCGATACGCTCTCAC
Source organism: Paenibacillus marchantiophytorum (assembly GCF_014640555.1). Classification (GTDB taxonomy): domain Bacteria; phylum Bacillota; class Bacilli; order Paenibacillales; family NBRC-103111; genus Paenibacillus_E; species Paenibacillus_E marchantiophytorum. The sequence continues at coordinate 50,544 of NZ_BMHE01000013.1, forward strand.
TCCGGCAATCTCTTCTGAAACTTGTGCCAGGCGATTGGAGTTATTGCTTTTGGGATCTCCAACCACGATAACCAGATCGACTTCCTTCGCTTGTTCGGCTACTGCTTCTTGTCTCACTTGGGTAGCCAAACAAATTTCATTGTGAATCTCTGCTTTCGGGAATAGCTCCAGCAACCGATTCATAATATGTTTGATATCCCATTGACTCATCGTTGTTTGGTTCGTAATGATGATGCGCTGCGCTTTGATGTTCAGCGCATCGGCTTCTTCTAATTTCTCAATCAGATGAACATGCTCCGGCGCTACACCCACGGCCCCTTCAGGTTCAGGATGGCCTTTCTTTCCGATGTAGATGATGTCATAGCCATCAGCGACCTTCTCGCGGATCAAATCATGGGTTTTCGTCACATCTGGACACGTGGCATCCACGACAGTTAGCCCTTTGTCACGGGCGCGGCGCCGAACTTCAGGCGAAACACCATGAGCGGTGAAAATAACCGTTCCCTGCTCGATTTGTTCGAGTATTTCCAGGCGGTTCTCGCCATCAAGGGTAATGACCCCTTCTTCTTTAAAGAAATCCGTGACATGCGCATTGTGAACAATCATGCCTAATATATAAATAGGTCTGGGAAGATTTAAGTTTTTTGCAGTTTGCATCGCTAGTGCCATGGCATCAACAACACCATAACAATAGCCTCTAGGAGATATACGTAGTACTTCCATGTCTTCCACCCACCTGTATAATCATATTTCCTTTTATTATAGCTGATTACACAGGTAGAGGAAAGTTAGCCGGCAACCAAATCATGAAGGTACTGCCTTCTTCCTTGCGAGTGGTCACTTCCACAGACCCGCCGTGCTCATCAATAATCCATTTGGCGATCGACAAGCCGAGCCCCGTGCCTGCAGTAAGCCCCCGCGATAAATCCGCCCGATAAAATCTGTCGAAGATATGAGGGATATCTTCTTTATCCATACCTATGCCCGTATCTGCAATTTGGATACCGATAAAGTTATGGGTTCGAGATACTTCGAACGATACCATCCCCGCTGGTGTATACTTAAAGGCATTTTCAATGAAAATGAAGAGCAGTTGCTGTAAATAATCTCGATTCCCCTGAACGATAGCATTCTCGAGTTCGTCTAATTTGCCGACATGCCATTCGGCCGTATGTTCAAGGAGTTGCGCTCTTCTAACGACTTCTTGCACCAGCGGCAGCATCTCAACCGGCTTCTTCTCCATAAGTACGCCGGCATCGGCTCTAGCAAGCGCCAAGAGATCATTCACCAGTCGGCTCATTCGCTGGGCTTCTCCAGCAATATCATGCATCGCCTCCAGCGACATTTGCATCTGCTCCGGTGTCGAGAGCTCCGTACTTCCCGACGTCGTCTTCCACATCTTTTCCAACAGATCCACATTGCCGCGGATCGTCGTGAGCGGTGTTCGCAACTCATGTGAAGCATCCGATACGAACCTGCGTTGGGCGCGGTAAGCCTCATCTAGTTCCAAATACGTGATTTGAATCCGTGACAGCATCCCGTTAATGGTTTGGGTGAGGCGGCCAATTTCATCGAGCGGCCCTTCATACAGGATTCGTTTCTCCAAATCGTCTCCACTGCCAATTTGATTGGCTGCATCAATGACGCGTTCAATCGGTTGAAGCGCTTTGCGCGACAGGAACCAGCCTAAGGATGCCGCAACAATAATCGTCAGGAAAGCCCACACAAAGAGCGTATTGCGCAGCGTCACAGACGTTCTTTCGTAACTGCCAATGGGCACCGCCGCTTGCAGAATACCGAGCAGTTGGTTTTGGCCATCTACCTTGCCCAAGATTGCTTGATGATAAATAAGGAAATCTTGCCCGAGTACCTTGGTCTTTTCAAAAAAGCCTTCATCATCCTCTAAGCGCGGGGCGACATCCTCGGCCAAAGGCAAGGTCACATCATAATATTGCAAGTTAGCCGATCGTTTAAACGTTTTGAGCGTTACATTATATAATTGCAAAAACGTATTCGTGGAATAAAAATCTCGGCTTTCCAGCTCCAAATCCACAACCAGCCCCTTCTGCGAAAGAGCAAAACTCTTTTGAATACGCTGTGACGTATTCCCAGCCTCCCGCTTCACATCCTGCCGAATTTGATCATACAGAAAGTAATTCAAGAAGAAATAAAGAACAATGCCGAAAAGCAGCATCGTCAGTGCCAATATCCCTGAATACCAAAGCGTTAGTCGAAAACGAAGAGACATCTTAATTTTCTCCTCTCAAGACATAACCTGCTCCCCGCACCGTTTGGATTAATCGTTTATGCCCATACTCCTCTGTTTTTTGGCGCAGCAACGCTATGTAAACCTCTAGTACATTCGATTCGCCGCTATAATCGTAGCCCCAAATTTTCTCCATAATGATATCTCGGGAAAGCACACGCTTAGGATTCTGCATAAATAAATGCAGCAAATCAAACTCCTTCGTCGTTAACTCAATTAACTGCTCCCCGCGAAAAACTTCCCGTGTATCGAGGTCCAGGATCGTATCTTCATAATTCAGTCGATTCGTCTGCTGCTCCGGCCGCTCCATTCTCCGTCTTAGAAGCACGCGCACGCGTGCAAGCAATTCCTCAAGGGCAAAAGGCTTGACCAAATAATCATCAGCGCCAAGATCTAAACCTTTGACACGATCACTAATTTCATCTTTGGCTGTCAGCATCAGAATCGGCACCTCGCTGCCGCCCTCCCGCATACGGCGCACAACTTCCCAACCATCGATATGAGGCATCATCACATCTAATATCAATAAATGAGGCTCTGTCCTCAGCATTTGCTTCAATCCATCGGCGCCATTGCTTGCCGTCTCAACGGAATAACCTTCAAAAGCCAGGCCCCGCCTAAGCATGGACGTAATTTTCTCATCATCATCAATAACCATAATATTTTCTCTCATCGGTGAGCCCCCTTCTTTCCTTACATTGTACCAAATTCAACCACATGCAAAAAGAAGCAGAGCCTGCAAGCTTACGGCCGCGGGACTCCACTTCCTTTTTTTGTAAGTAAAACTTATTCAGCCGGTGTCTCTTTTAATGTGTTTTTGTCCCCAACTGTAACCGGAACTTCCATGCGTTTGCCGTCACGAATTAGACCGAGCGTTACTTTATCGCCAACTTTCGTACCTTGAACCTTGGTAATCAACTCTTGCGAGTTTTTCACTTTGCTACCATTGATATCGATAATAACATCATATTGACGCAGACCTGCTTGGAATGCTGGGCTTTTGCGTTGAACGCTTCCAACCAGCGCTCCGTCTGTATTCGTAAGCTTCAATTCACTTACCCAGTCTTTGCCGATATCTTGTAGACCCACACCTAAGTAAGGAACTGGCTCTTTAGGAATTTGGACATTATTTTTGAGATTCTCAAGGACAGAAGAAATCGTGCTTGTAGGAATCGCGAACCCGATACCTTGTGCTTGCGAGCTTACTGCTGTATTGATGCCAATCACTTCACCGTTCAGGTTAAGCAAAGGTCCGCCGGAGTTACCAGGGTTAATAGAAGCATCGGTTTGAAGCAAATGCTTGTATTCGCGAGTTCCTTTGGTATCTGGAATGCTGATTGGACGTTCTTTGGCACTAAGCACACCAACGGTTACTGTGTGGTCAAAACCGTAAGGGTTACCAATGGCAACAACCCAATCACCAACATTCACATCTTCAGCTTTGCCTAGTGGCAGAATCGGAAGTTCTTTGTTATTTTCGATTTTGAGGACCGCTAGATCCAAATCGTAGCTGTTACCCAACAATTTGGCCTTAAATGGTTTGTCGTAACCTTCAACAGTTACTTGGATTTCATCCGCACCATCCACCACATGCTCATTGGTCAAAATATATCCGGACTTCTCGAAAATAAAGCCCGTTCCCATCCCTGCCGGCTGCAGTGCACCGCTTCCTGAATCTTGTTGGTTACTCTTGGGAGTCGTCGTGCCGCCACCGTTATCTCCGAAGAATTGACGGAAGAATGGATCGTCGAAAAGTGAGTTGCCTCCCCCGCTACGCGTAGATTGCTTCGCCTTCACCAAGGATTCTACCTTCACGATCGCAGGACCCGCGTTTTGCGCGATAGCTGCAATATTGCCTGGACGAACAACGTCGAGCCCGACATTTTTCACTTCGCCGCCATTGCTATTCGAATTATTCGCTGCCGCTACAGAAGAACTGCCTGATGCAAGCGGTTGATTATTGCCTGAGAACATGTTCAACTTATCCGCGGTAAACATCAATCCGCCGACAACCAATGCGCCTGCCATGAAAGCTGCGAACACACTTTTCACAGAAGTACGCTTTCTGGCGTGATTCGGATCCCACGGGCCTTGCCCTTGCGCTTGGCTGATATCAGGTCCGAAACTAAAAGGCCGCAAATTCTTAGGTGGCGTTACTTCCACGCTAGAAGTTCCTTCCGAACCGGAAGCCGAAGTCGTTGTCAAAGCTTCTTCATTATTTTCGTTAAAAGCTGATTTGTAAGGACCATAGGAGTAATAGTAGGAAGGTCTCTCTTTATTAGGATCCTGTGGTTCTTGCGAGCTGTTTTCATGACGAGTTTCATGCTCAGGGTTCGTACTATTGTTGTTCTGCGGCTTGAAGAAGTCGCTGTAGTCTTTTTTGTTATCTTCCATAGGGTCTTACCTCCATTTGTTTAGTTAAGTTATAAGTGCATGTACTTGAAGGATAATCTCTCGTTGTCTGTAGTTCTATCATGCACCCACAACCTTAAACGAATATTAAAAAACAATAAAATGGAGGTAAAAAAAGGGCTTTCTTATTGCAGCCAGGCTTGCTCCACTTTTTTGAGCAGTCCGGCGGCTTCTTTCACCCATTTATCTTCAATTTCGGCATCGGGATCCAGCGGCGTTTGGAATTGGTCAATGAGCGCTCCGTAAGTTTCCGCTTCGGCTTCATGGTCCAAGCCTTCATTATAAACATGTTTCAATACGAACGGGGTTCCTACCTCCACAATCGCATCCGTCGCTTCTGTGTCTCCATCGATTCTCCCAGTTACGACTTGAAAAGGAATTCGCAGCCAGACTTTATGGGCTTCATCCAAAAAACGGTCGAAATAGCCGTGATCATACTCCCAACCACCGCCTAAGGCGAAATCAAATTCATGCAAATGATCTCGCACACTGTCAAAAGATTCTTGAACCTGTTCCAGGGTTGACGATAATGTTTTCATTCAGGCACTCCCTTAGCGCTCATATTATTTTACTTACGCTTAGAGTGTGCCAAAATGTAGTTTTTATGTGCGATTGATTCCTTTCTTAGACCCAACCTTTGCGATGGGCAAAGATGGCTAATTGAGTCCGATCTTCCAACTCACACTTCATTAAGAGATTGCTGACATGCGTCTTAACCGTTTTGATGCTAATAAAAAGTTCCTCGGAAATGTCCTTATTGCTTTTCCCCTCGGCTATTAACAGCAATACCTCTTTCTCTCGTGAAGTTAAGCCTTCTTCCGCGGGCATCTCATTGCGCTGCCGGATTCCTCTTGTAAGCGCCAAGGAAACTTCCGAGTTCATAACCGGCATGCCGCGATATGCGCTTTGTATCGCATGAATCAACTGCTCCGATGAGACTGTCTTCAGCATGTAGCTGATCGCCCCAGATTCTACGGCTTCCAGTACTTTGGCTTCCTCTAGAAAGCTGGTCAGCATAATAATCTTGATTTGCGGAAACTTGGCGGAGATCAATTTGGTTGCACCAATCCCGTCCAGAACGGGCATCGTCAAATCCATCAAAATCACATCAGGCAGTTGCCCCGACAGCCCTAGCACTAACTTATCAAAAGCTTCTTGTCCATTGGAAGCTTCCCCAACCACTTCCAAACCAGGTTCTAAGGATATATAAGTACGCAACCCCACGCGAACCATATCGTGATCATCTACAATCATAACTTTCATGTTATTGCTCATGACTGCCTCCCTCTCTTTCCTTCAATAGAAGAGCTGCTTGCCCGCTAAACCGCGGAATGCGCACACGGACTCGTGTTCCTGAACCTAACTTGCTGTCAATCTCTACTTCGCCTCCGAGCTTTTGCGCACGTTCCCTCATCGTTGATAAACCGTGCGAGGCAGAAGGAATATCTCTTCGCTCGAAACCTTGCCCATCGTCTTGGAGTTGAAGTACGTATTGATGTTCTCTTTCATAGATAGCCAGGCGCACTTGTTTGGCTGACGCATGCTTAACGACATTGGCCAAGCCTTCTTGAATAATAAGAAAAAATTGATGCTCAATGGCTTCTGATATGGATTCATGAAGAGAGACGTCAAGTTGGCCCTGCAGCTCATGATTCCGGCAATATTCCGGAAACCACTTCTCCAGGGCTTCTTGCAAGCTCATATCATTTAACTCAATCGGTCTTAATTGAGAAATGAGCCCGCGCATCTGCTTCTGGGCATGATGGGACATTTCAATCAATTGATTCATGACCGAGGGCGCAGCACTTGGATTTCGTTCCAGAATCTTGGGCAGCGAAGATGCGGACATATGGATTGCAAAAAGTTCTTGGCTGACGGTATCATGCAGATCTCTCGCCAACCGCCTTCTTTCTTCCATGACAGCATTCTCCGTGAGCTCCTGATCGCGAATGGCTTCCGCCTCGCCCAGCTTCTGAAGCAATTGAACACGTTCTTCAACGGAAGAAGCCATTTTATTGAAAGCATCATAGAGATATAAGAACGGCTCAACAGGCTCCATCTCAATACGACTGGAGAAATTCCCTTTGGACAATTCGAGCATAGCCACATGCAATTCATCCACTTTGCGCTGCCAGCGCCTTGTTGCCACATAGCCAACCGAGAGGCAGACGACGAGAATCGCAATCAGGAACCACATCCGGAACTCCCAGTAAGCGAGGTCTTCCTTGTAGTATTCAATTACGATATAAATACTCGAAACCGTCAGCAAGCTTGAGATCAGAAAGTAATTCAGCAGCTGCCACTTCATATTGAACATTCGCAATTTATACATGCTCCATCCTTAACCTATCTTTTTAATGGTAATGTCACCAATAAACATACTCGTTGTGACGATTATTTTGCGTTCCGCCTCTTCATAATGAGAGGTCTGCGTTCTAACACTTCGCAAAAAACCACTCTCGCGGCGCTCCAACACTTTCATATCTCCGATGAAGGAACTTGCGATCACGCGGACTTCGACATCAATATCATTTGGAATGAAAATCTTCACATCTCCGATAAAAGCAGTCACATGAATCGTCGTTTCTCCCAAAGGAATGGAAGCACGGGTTAGGTCAATAATGGAATCACCGATAAAATGAGAAATTTGGACTGGTTTCAGCTCCCACGCTTCTTGGCCAAGATGCACATCACCAATAAAACCATGTCGATGCAGGACATCGCCATTATCGAAATTTCTTACGAACTCATCATACTTGTGTTCATGGTGATGGAAACCCTGCGTTTTCGGTTGACGCGGCGGATGCGAATGAGCTTGTGACTGCTTAGTCTCCGGTGTCTGGCCAATCTCCCATTCGCCAAGCTTGTCATGAAATTCACCATGGATATCCTTGAGTACAGCTTTTTCCTCTTCACTAAGCTCACGTTTTAAATCATTCTTTGAAAATCGATCCTCATTTGGAATATCTGTATGCACAGGTGTCTTAGTAGAATTCGGTTTAGGTTGATCCCATGGGTTCCGGTGACTCCGGTGCTGCTCTCTTCTCGCTTCACGCCGCTCACGTCTTGCTTCTTCTTTGGCTGCGCGAATCGAAGGCCACTCCGGCGATTCTTTCCTGCTTGGTCTGAATATGACATTCAGACCGAATAAGATGAGCGCAACTGGCGCTAGGAACTTCAACATTTCGCCAAGCGATAAATCCGTCAAATTCAAATTTTTCAGAAGAAATATGGTTCCGACACCGCATATGAGCAAACTCCAAATTGAGCCTCCCCAATGATATTTCCGCTGCCAGACGAAACCGGCCAATCCATAGAAGATCAGAATAACAGGCCAATAGGTGGAAACCATATACGCTAGATCAATTTCAATTAACCCCATTTGATTAAGTAAAAAAAGGGACCCTGCTGTTACGAGGACAAGCCCCCAAATTATCCGTTGAAACATGTGCGGATTCATACGTTCTTCCTCCATTTGTGTACATCGTTGTTTAGCTTATCTCTAGTCTATAAGATACCGTCAAGAATGAAAAGAGACGAAGGATTGAAGGTTGCCTCGGTCTAGAGACTGAGTTGTCAGCAGAAGGAAACAGAATAACTGACATGGAATTTCTGAAAACGAACAATTAATGACGCATGTTATGTATTCTTACGTATTTCGTTGACATGCTTATCATCAGAACCGTATAATTGGTGCAAAAGAACGCTTGCATTATGAGGAGAGATCAGAGAATGGATGCAATTCAACAGCTTTCCAGCGGCCTAGATACCATTTGGGTGGTTCTGACTGCTGCCATGATTTTATTGATGGAGGGCGGCTTCGCTCTGCTTGAAGCAGGTTTTGTACGGCAAAAAAACGCCGTAAGTATTATTATGAAAGTGTTTGTTGACATCGCTTTCGGTGCACTCATCTTTTATTTCGTCGGCTTTGGACTTATGTACGGGAAAGATGCTGCAGGATTACTGGGTACGACTGGTTTTTTCATGGGAGGGGATTTGACACACATCGTCTTAAATATCTCACATGAGACTTATTGGCTGTTCCAATGCGCCTTCGTTATCGCGGTTATCTCCATTGTATCGGGAGCTGTTGCGGAACGCATCAATTTCCGCGCCTATATTCTGTATACAATCGCTATGACAGGTATCATCTACCCGATTGCAGGCCACTGGGTTTGGGCCGTGGGCGGTTGGCTCGGCAAACTCGGCATGGTAGACTTCGCTGGCTCCGCTGTCATCCATGCACTGGGCGGATTCTCTGCTCTTGCAGCAGCGATGATCATCGGGCCGAGGATTGGTAAATTTTCAGCCGATGGAACGGCCAACATCGTCCCTCCCTCGAATTTACCACTCGCCTCGGTAGGCGCCTTCATTCTATGGTTCGGTTGGTTCGGATTTAATTCAGGCAGTACGTTGAGTGCGACGAATACTTCGATCGGCCATATTGCCGTGACCACGATGCTGGCAGCAGCAGCCGGAAGCGCAGCCTGCATCTTGTTTACCATGATGCGTTACCGCAAGGCCGATCCGCCTATGGTGATCAACGGCGCGCTTGCCGGGCTGGTCGGCATTACCGCGGGTTGCGCTTTCGTTAGTGATGTAGCAGCGATCCTGATCGGAGCTATATGCGGAATTTCCATGGTTTATGCAACTGAAATCCTCGAGTCCAAACGCATTGATGATCCCGTCGGCGCGTTTCCCGTTCACGGTGTCAGCGGAAGCATTGGGACATTGGCCGTTGGATTATGCGCCCAACCTGATGCTATTCGCGAAGGAACGGCCGGTTTATTCTATGGCGGCGGCTTTAGCCTTCTAGGTGTTCAAGCATTGGGACTCGTTACCGTATGTGTATGGGGCTTCGTGCTCACATGGGGCATCATGAAGTTGATCAACCTCATCGTTCCCATCAGAGTTAGCCGTGACGAGGAACTGGTAGGCTTAGATGTCGGAATCCACGGTGTTCCTGCCTACAGTCAAGAGGATGGCTTCCTTGATCTGCAGCAGCTGAAAAATGGCAAATCCTAACCTGCCACAACGAAAAACCCTTCCACAGCGGAAGGGTTTCTTTGTATTAAGAGAGCAATTCTTCAATCTCATCGGGGATCGAGACGACATCGCCAGGTTTAGATTCATTCATAATTTGTCTGGCATGGGCAATTTCGGCACGCAGCATCCTTACTTGCTCCATTGGTTTCTTCACATAATGAATATATTCGACAGCAAGATGATGGTCAGGTTTCTTGCCTGAAAACATGCGGCGAAGAGAAGACATCGTCTGATATGCGCGTTCTTCCTTCATTCGCTTGACTTCATAGCGCTCGACAACCTGTTCGATCTCTAAGACTTGCTGCTCCTTGCGGATAATGTAAGCTTCCAAGAAAGGAAATACCTCTGCAGCTTTCCTAGGTGTTCTATGAGGATTTCCATCCGATCGCAAAGCATTCAGCATCATCACACCACCTATCTTTCCATGTCAAGATTCATTACAGTAATCTTATTTTACACTAAAAGGAGTGATTTGAGAACACTTATTTCAAGATTAAATCGATTCCTACAACACCAATCGGGTTGCCCATGTCATCTATTATCGATTTCGACAAGGTAATACACGGTTTTTTTGTGATAGCTGACACGTATTCTTGTGAAACGAAGAGCTCCCCTGCCATCGCACGCTTCCACCACTCTCTTCCTTTGCCATTGACTAACCCTGCCTCAGGCAGTGAAAAGATGAAGGTCCCATCGGCGCGATTCGACCAAATCGCTTCAACACCCTCCGTTTTCTTCAAAACTGCACTCAAATGAGCAGCATGCTTCGTATCAGCAAGTGAAGTGATGTCAGCTAATAAGACAAGGGAATTCAACATTTGCTTAATCTCTTGAATATTGACATGAACGACGCCTTCTTTGTTGCGCAGCCCTACCGCTTGTATCGCTTGAATGAGCTCTGCGGAAGAGCGGTCCAAGTTCTGATTAATCAATTGGAGCATAGACACTTCTTGACGCTGCTTTTTCATTTGTTCCAAGGTATGTTCAACACTAGACATCGTCTCATTCATTAAATCAACCACTTGTCCAAGCGAGGTTCTTGTGCCCATAACTAACGAAGACTGCTGCTGCGTCGAGCTTGCCGTGCTTGCAACGAGATTATTCACATGAAGAATGAGCGAGAAGATCGCGTCAATCTTTTCTTTCATGATCTTCATCTCGGCAATGCCAAGCGCCACGGAAGCCTTCTCTGCAGCAACAGCCGCAACAACTTGCCTAACACCACTCTCAATCGATTCGAGAATCTCTGAGGATTTGGTTACAGCATCATGACTTTGTGTTGCCAGCTTCTTAATTTCCTGGGCTACGACAGAGAAGCCTCGGCCTTGCTCTCCAGCGCGAGCCGCCTCTATGGATGCATTAAGGGCGAGCAGTGATGTTTGGGAAACGACTTCCGCAATAAACGTGTTAATTTCTTCTATCTTCGACGTATGTTCCGTTAAGTCCTGAATCTTCTTCTGCATCGTGTCATTATTCGTATGTAGATCCGTCATCACTTCATCTGTCGCATTCAACGAGCGGCAAACATCGACTACCGTATCTTTGGTTTGTTCGCTCTCTTGATGCATATGTAAGGATGAATCCAGGATTTGATCAGCTGCTGCCGCTACCTGTTGTATCGCCGCAAAAGCTTCCTGAAGCTGCCCGACGGCTTGATTGCTGCGGATTTTCAAATCTTCTTCCCCTTGAATGGAGGCATCAGCTATTTCTAGGAGATGTCCAATCGAGCGATTCACTTCTTCGACAGCAGCCGCTAAGCGATCCGCAACTACTTGTGATTCTTGGATAAATGTTCGGAATTGCTCTTGCTGATCTTGTTCAACGCCAGCAGACTTTGAACGTTTAAGACCAAACCAACTAAATACACCTATAAATAAAAAAACAGCCAATCCAGCAGCCGTAAACCATCGAGAATCCGTCATGAAGGCACATACATTTACAATAATACCAATAAAGATAAAAGCGTAGAACCAAACTCTCTGTTTCCGCTCGGCCTGCATAAGCAACTGGCACTCCTCCCAAAAGGAACCTTAATGTTAGTTTTTGTTACATTATATCGAAAATAAGAGGAGTTGGAAAGAAATAAAAAACAGAGATCTGATTAGATCCCTGTTTTTTCCGTTCTTATGTTTGTGTATTTCGTTATTTGTTTTGGTTTTGGGTATTCGCTTGTTGTTGCTTGCTAGGTACCGAAGTTTCACTAGCAAATTCTACGTCTTGAGCTGCCTTTTTGTTGTTCTTGTTCTTAGCCATGTTCAATCACCTCCTGTATGAATAGGTTCTCCCAAACAGGTTTTTTTATGTGACTGATGTGATGGAAATATTCGGCTAACAGGTCATTATAATGCTTTGGCGGGAGCTAGAATCTCATCCTTGAGTTGATTCCAGATGAGCTCCGTTACTTTGCCTTGTCCCTCTTTCACAACAAAAACTTTCACCGTTTTTTTGCCCCATTCCTTATACACTTGGTCTTTGGTATCAAAGTACAAATCGATCTTCTTGCCCTTTATCGCACTTCCGGTATCCGCTACAACGCCATATCCATATCCGGGAATAAACAAAACCGTGCCGAGCGGGAAGACGCTGGTGTCTGCCGCTATGGTGGACAGCGCCTTATGATCCCGCTTCACCTTGATTCCAGAAAAGGTAATGCCATATTCGGGATGATCTGGATTCTTGCCTGTAGATTCTTTACCTGCAAAATAACCCGTGGCTGTCACTTCTACAGCCTTGAGCTTGGACAAATCCGAGTCTAGTTTCGGCACGTACCGAAAACTGATTTGTTGTTGATGTTCTTGCGCGACCGGCAAGGAAATAGGCGCTATCTTCCCCGAATCGTCTATTCGCTGCGGCGTTTGTATATGGGTGACGGCGGCTTCCGTCGCGTGGCTAGTGTGATGATTTGACTCTTGTCCGAACAGCGCAATGAGAACATTAACGACCATCCATGCCCCCAACCATTTGGGTTGAGTGATTAGTTGCAAAAACATTTTTTTAATACCTCCCCTACTATTGCAGGTTGTCCAGTTCATTTCAGCTTTAAACCTCCGTATGCAGACTCACTGATTAAGATGTCCTCCTTACGTTCCCTTATACATACCCTATTGGCTAAATTTGAAAACAAAAAAAGCAGAGAAGAAGTTCTTCTCTGCTTGAGGTTTAGGGGTGAAAATTATATTTTTTTACTTATTTCTTCATTGATCATGCCGATTACTTCGTCAATTGGATGGGTTCCCAGATCCCCTTGACCGCGTTTGCGGATAGACAAGCTTTCATTCGTTACTTCATTTTCACCAACTACGAGCATGAACGGAATTTTTTCCAATTGTGCTTCCCGAATCTTATAACCAAGCTTCTCATTGCGATTATCAGCTTCAACCCGAATACCCGCTGCCAGCAAACGCTCCGTCACTTTATTGGAGAACTCTTCGAAGGCAGGAGAGACCGGAATCACTTTCGCTTGAATCGGCATCAACCATGTTGGCAAGGCGCCAGCAAAGTTCTCTAGCAAGAAGGCTGTCATCCGTTCCATCGTACTGATAATGCCTCTGTGAATAACGACAGGACGATGCTTCTGGCCATCTTCTCCTGTGTATTCCAATTGAAAACGCTCAGGCAGCAAGAAATCGATTTGCGCCGTCGACAGCGTCTCTTCCTTCTTCAGCGCTGTTTTGATTTGTACATCAAGCTTAGGACCGTAGAACGCCGCTTCACCTTCCGCTTCATAGAAAGGAAGACCTAATTCTTCCACTACCTCACGCAGCATGCGTTGGGAAGTTTCCCACATTTGATCATCCTGGAAATACTTCTCTGTATCTTTGGGATCACGGTAGGAAAGACGGAAACGGTAGTCCGTAATGCCAAAGTCAGCATACACTTGACGAATCAAGTTAACGACACGAGAGAACTCTTCCTTGATCTGATCCAAACGGCAGAAAATATGAGCATCATTCAACGTCATCGCACGAACACGGTGAAGACCTGTTAACGCTCCTGACATCTCATAACGGTGCATCGTGCCAAGCTCTGCAATACGAATCGGAAGATCACGGTAGCTGCGCATATCGGTTTTATAGACCATCATATGATGCGGGCAGTTCATTGGACGAAGGACAAGTTCTTCATTGTCCATCACCATTTTGGGGAACATGTCCTCGCTGTAATGATCCCAGTGTCCGGAAGTTTTGTACAACTCGACATTAGCTAATACAGGCGTGTACACGTGTTGGTAGCCCAAACGCTCCTCTAAATCAACGATATAACGTTCCATCGTACGTCTTAGTTTAGCACCGTTTGGCAGCCAAAGCGGCAGCCCTTGTCCAACTTCGCGGGAAAAAGCAAACATTTTGAGCTCTCTGCCCAATTTGCGGTGATCGCGTTTTTTGGCTTCTTCCAAGAGGTGGAGATGCTCATCCAATTGCGCTTTTTTCGGGAATGCCGTGCCGTAAATCCGCTGCAGCATTTTGTTTTTAGCGTCTCCACGCCAGTAAGCTCCTGCTACGCTAAGCAATTTGAAAGCTTTGATACGACCTGTGGAAGGCAAATGCGGTCCGCGGCAAAGGTCAAAGAACTCGCCTTGATCGTAGATCGTTAGCACCACATCCTCAGGTAAATCACGAATCAATTCTAACTTGAACGGATCTTCCAACTCTGTGAAAATACGAATTGCTTCTTCCCGGGAAACGACACGGCGCGTAATCGCCAAGTTTTCACCCGCGATGCGCTCCATTTCCTTCTCGATTTTCACCAAATCTTCCGGATTCAAAGGCGTTTCCAAATCGATGTCATAATAGAAACCATCTTCAATAACAGGTCCGATCCCTAATTTAACAGCACTCTCGCCATAGATGCGCTTGATCGCCTGCGCCATCAAATGTGCTGTGCTGTGACGATACATTTCTAAGCCTGCTTCGCTATCCAACGTTAGAATTTCAACGTCTGCATCCTGCTCCAAGGCGAAGGAAAGATCGACGGATTTGCCGTTTACTTTTCCACCTACCGCATTTTTCTTCAGACCGGATGAAATCGACTCTGCAACTTGTTCAATCGTCGTTCCAACTGCATATTCTCTTACAGCGCCATCTGGTAATTTAACTTGTACGACCATCTTCGTTCCTCCTAGGTATTCATCATTTGAACGCAAAAAAGCACACATCATCCCATAAGGGACGAGTGCGCTCAGCTCGTGGTTCCACCCTAGTTCGATTCACAGGTTACCATTGCGGCAAGTGAATCCTCATCAGCATTCGATAACGAGAATGACTCCGGTATTGTATACTATCCAACCTGCAGATCAGGCAGAGTTCCACGATACGGCTCCAAAGGGGTAAACAGTCCGATTACTGAAGGAGATTGCAGCCTGGTCTCCTCTCTCTGAGCAGTTATAACAGAAAGTTCATGTCTTTGTTCCAAACGCCTTCGTTCATTATTATAATTCGCTGCTTGCCCAAGGTCAAGGGGAGAGTTGATCCTGCTTCTTCGCTTCCCCCAGATAGATGTCACATGTCCGACAATAGGCGCATACCGTTGTACGATCTTCAAAAATTTGTCGAATCGTCTTGATTATTGTCATATCCGGGTCTCTCGTATGAATATAGATGTTAGCAGGTGACACCGTGATCAATGTGCTAACGATCATATCTTCAAAATTAATATCTTTTTCAAGCACTTCCATTTTAAAAGAAGCATCAAATTCATTAGCATCAATGAGCTCCAGCCGATCATTTAAAATGATAAATTCATGGCCTCCCTTGTGAATCAAATGAGCCACGGGAATCTTAGCTTCCTGAATGTAAACAAAGTATTGCAAGAGCGAAATAAACTCCTGATACTGACGATCCATCATAAACTCATCGATCGCATACTCCGCAATTTCCCTTAACTCATCCAAATAATCTTGCATACGAAATAGAATAAAGCCATCTAAGCTTAATTGCGGAGCTTCTTCTAGGGCCAGCACGAGCTGATCAGATAACACTTGTTTACGTCGCAATCGACCAGAAATGCTGCTCATAACGGGAGATTCCTCAATCGGAGTCTCCAGGTGCGTTTGCGTACAATAGCCCTCGATA
This sequence comes from Paenibacillus marchantiophytorum, assembly GCF_014640555.1. Taxonomy (GTDB): domain Bacteria; phylum Bacillota; class Bacilli; order Paenibacillales; family NBRC-103111; genus Paenibacillus_E; species Paenibacillus_E marchantiophytorum. Next base: position 66,339 of record NZ_BMHE01000013.1, read on the forward strand.
ACATCTACATCTTCTTTGTTCTCATATTTAAACTCTTTGGTAATCAAATTTCGCAGCATAGGAGACTCTTTGTCCATCATAATATGCTCAGCCAATGCATCTGCAAGTCCTTGCAAACATTTTTTGCGCATAGCAGGCGCATCCTCTTCTTGAACAAGCGTTTCAACATGAATGGATGCATGGGTTTCAAATAATTCATAGTGAATCGTCCATTCACATTCAGCGATATGTAAAAGCTGCAGCTCGCTTTCAATTTGAGCGGTTAGCGAACGTACATATGGTTCTATCGTATTCATCAACACAACTGCAAACAGTTCCATGACCTCACTCCTTTCCATCTACTACATCCTCCTTTAAGAGTATATGGTCGATAAGAATCAGATATACAACGAACAATTTGCCATTTCTTTTCAGCATTTTTTGTCAAATCTTTAGTTAAAGTTATTCCAATCGGCAAGATATTCATGTTATGATACGGGTAATAGTGCTTAAGTAGCATATTTTGGAGTGGGTACCTATGCAAATGGATGCATCTAATCAACACAAACAGGACTGGAACCGGAAGTTACTTAACGCCTACTGGTTGCTTGTTTGGATTCAACTGCCATTCGAACTTCTCTATGCCATTTCCATCCAACAGGATTTGGAATTCATCATCAATCGACTGATCATCCCACTACTCATCATGATCCTCATCATGTCCCTACTTGAATTCATCAATATGTACAGCAAAAGATTTTTGGACTACTACATTATCAGTGGCGGCGCCGTCTTATCCTTCGCGCTTATTTACTACAATCATGATATGAAATTAGCTCCACTTTATCTTTTTCTCCCAATTTTCGTTTCCATCTTTTACTTTCAGCTATCCAAAATCATTTACGCACTAGCGCTCTCTCTGCTTTCTATCTCTATCTTGTATTGGATTAAATTAAGCGTTTTCTCCAACTATAAACCGATTGATCTCCTTGCCGTTGTTCCCGTCCTACTCGTTGTTTCCATCATAGCTTCGGGAATTATGAAGCGCGGCGCAGAAATATTAACTAATTTGAAAGCCACTACCGAACTTAAACAAGAGTTGATGATCAAAAATATTATTATGGATAAACTATCCAAAACAGATGCATTAACAGACCTGTATAATCATATTACTTTCCATGAGTATTTGGATGAGCTGATCCAGCAAAACGAATCGGGCCATTTCTGCATTCATATCGCTGTACTAGACATTGATAATTTCAAAAAAGTCAATGATACCTATGGTCATAGGGCAGGCGACGCCGTCTTGAAAAGTGTCAGCAGCACACTGAAAAATCGTGTGGGCCTCAATGATTTTGTCGCGAGATATGGCGGCGAGGAATTTGCCATCATTTTCACGGAAAAAGAAACAGATGAAGTCTTCGAGACGCTGGAGCGCATCCGTTGGCAGATTTCCCAAATGAAATATGAAGAATTGAGCGGGCAATCGGTAACGATCTCCATCGGATTATGCGAGTATCACCCTGGGACCTCCAAGGAATCCTTATTCGCCGGAGCCGATCAGTCCTTGTATACAGCGAAGAAGACCGGCAAAAACAAAACCGTTATTCACACAGCTCCACTGAAGGAAGCTAATTAAATCCAGCCCTATAAATCTTTTGATATAGCCCCTATGGGGCAATTTCAAGAGGTTTTTTTAATGAAGCGCCTCTTCCAGACGCAACAAAAAACGCTTATCTCAACTAATCCCCCGAGTGGATTAAATACGAGATAAGCGTTATATGTGTTTAAACCTTAGTTCTGCATCACGAAATCTTTATCAATCTTCACGTTCACGTCATCAAATATGCGCAAAGTCTGGTACTTCGTATTCCGCTGCGCCGGGATTTTGCCTGCTTGACGGATGATATCCAGCGTCGAGGACACGTTGACTTTGTGCGTTGTGCCCGCGGCGGAAACGACGTTCTCTTCAATCATCGTGCTGCCGAAGTCATTACAGCCATAGCTGAGCGTCTGTTTGCCAACTTCAGGCCCCATCGTTACCCAAGAGGACTGGAAATTAGGGATATTGTCCAGCATAATCCGGCTAATCGCCAGGGTTTTCAAGTATTCTTCCGGCGTCACTTTCTCCGCCTTCATATTCGTATTGTCCGGTTGGAACGTCCACGGGATGAACGCCAAGAATCCAGGGGTGTTCAGCTTCTGATGAATCACATCATCTTGGGCATCACGGATACGCAGCATATGAAGCGCACGCTCCTCCATCGATTCCCCGAATCCAATAACCATCGTGCCCGTTGTATGCATACCGATTTTGTGAGCGGTTTGCATGACATCCATCCAATCACGCCACGAGCCTTTGAGCTTGCTGATTTTGCGGCGCGTCCGGTCGTCAAGAATTTCCGCTCCGCCACCAGGCAAGGAATCAAGACCTGCTTCGTGAAGTTGACGAACAACTTCTTCCAAAGATAAACCGTCGGAAACATCTTTCATTTTCATAATTTCCGCTGGTGAGAAGGAATGCATCGTGATATCAAAGCGTTTCTTGATTTCACGCAAAATATTCGTGTAATAGCTGAACGGCAAATTCGGGTTCGTCCCGCCCTGCATCAGAATTTCGGTGCCGTCTACATCCAGTGTTTCCTGAATCTTTTGGAAAATCGTTTCATCCGGCAAGACATAGCCCTCGGCTGAGCCTGGCGCACGATAGAATGCACAAAAACGGCAGTACACATCACAGATGTTCGTATAGTTAATGTTACGTCCGATGACGAAAGTCGTTATCGGATCGGGATGCCATTTCTTCATAATCTGATTGGCGGTATCGCCAATCTTTTCTATTTGATCAGATTCGAACAGTGTAATGCAATCTTCTACATCAATTCGTCCGCCTGCCTGCGCTTTATATAAAATGCGATCAATCGGTTTCATAGCAACTCACTCCTTTAAATTTCTGAAAGCTTGTATCCATTCATCGTATCATACTCATGCCAAAAAAGCAGCAAATGCTGCTTTTCCAGAGGGTATCCTTCGTTCAAATATGGCTGTTTTTCGAATATCATAGGGAGGCTAACCGCGCAGCGCTTGTTCCAAATCTTCTATAATATCTTCGATGTCTTCCAGCCCTACGGAATACCGCACCAAACCGTCCGTAATGCCGCGCAGCAAGCGAACTTCCTTAGGCATTGCCGCATGAGACATCATGGCCGGATAGGACAGAATGCTTTCTACAGCGCCCAAACTTACCGCCACGAGCGGAATGCGCACTTTGCTGAGCAATTTTTTGGCCCGCTCACCGGAGCCCACATCGAAGGAAACGACCGCTCCGTAACCCAAGGATTGCTTCTCATGCACGTCTCTGCGCGGATGGTTCGGCAGACCTGGATAGTAGACGAATTCAATATCCGGCTGTTCCGAAAGCCACTGAGCCAGTCTGCGTGCGCCTTTCTCTGACATCTCCATCCTAGCTTGCAGCGTCTTCATCCCGCGAATCAGCAGCCAGGAGTCCTGAATTCCCAGAACATTTCCCATGCCATTCTGAATTTGCTTCATGCGGCGTCCCAGATTGTCGTTAGCTACAACGGCTAGACCAGCGAGAACATCACTGTGTCCGCCGAGGAATTTGGTTGCGCTATGCAGAACGATATCAATACCCAGCTCAATTGGACGTTGATGATAGGGCGTCATGAAGGTATTGTCCAGCATCGTCAGCAAATCATGCTCTTTGGCAAAAGCAGCGACCTCGCTGATGTCTGTAATGCGCAGCGTCGGATTAGACGGCGTTTCGATGAACACCGCTCTTGTATTGGAACGAAGAGCTGCGCGTACTTGCGCAATGTCTGTCATATCGACGAACGTGGACTCAATCCCCATCCGATTCATGATGGTAGTAAGCAAACGATACGTGCCGCCATACACATCTTCCGTACAAATGACATGATCTCCCTGAGAAAGCAGCATAAGCGCGGAAGAAATCGCCGCCATGCCTGAGGCAAATGCGAAGCCACGTGTACCGCCTTCCAGCAAAGCTATGTAATCTTCCAATGCCTGACGGGTTGGGTTGCCCGAACGCGTGTAATCATACTCTGGCGAAGTCTCGAGGTCCGCTTGATGAAAGGTAGAAGCTTGGTACAAGGGCACGCTGGATGCCCCTGTCACCTCATCAATTTCAGCGCCAAAATGAATCAGTTTCGTTGCGAACTTGCCTTGAGGCTTGCGTTTATGATCAGATGGATGGCTCATGAACGGGTTTCTCCTTCGATTTCGGCTTGTGCTTGGCTTAATGCGTTGGCAAGGTCTGCAATCAAGTCATCGATATGTTCGATACCGACTGAGAAACGAAGAAGACGATCATCCACACCAATTTGTTGGCGAATTTCAAGCGGGATATCCGCATGGGTTTGCACAGTAGGGTAAGTCATAAGGGATTCAACGCCGCCTAAGCTTTCAGCAAAAGCAATTAGTTGAATGTGGCGCAGGATCGGTTCAATCAACCGGGCGTCAGCAACTTTAAAGGAGAATATCCCTGTATTTCCGCTGGATTGCTTATTTTGCACCGCATAGCCAGGGTGTGTTTCCAATGCCGGGTAGTAGACTTCGTCGATAAGCGGATGCTCGAGCAAGAAATTAGCAATCGCGGTTGCATTCTGCTCATGACGCTCCATCCGCAGGGCAAGTGTCTTCATGCCTCTCATCAGCAGCCAGCTGTCTTGCGGTCCCAGCACCGCTCCGATGGAGTTGTGCAAGAAAGCCATTTGCTCGGAAAGCTCCTTGCCCTTCGTCACGATAAGGCCGGCAAGCACGTCGTTGTGCCCCCCCAAATACTTCGTGGCGCTATGGACGACGATATCGGCTCCAAGCTCAATCGGACGCTGTAAATAAGGCGTTAGCAATGTGTTATCCACGATGGAAACAATGCCCTTCTTACGGGCCCATGTACATACGAGTTCAATGTCCGTAATCATCATCAAAGGGTTGGTCGGCGTTTCAATAACCAAACCTTTGGTGTTCGGTTGGTACGCAGCTTCCAGTCCATCCAAATCATTCGTATCCACGTACGTAGCCTTCACACCGAAACGAGACATGATTTTCTCTAGCAAACGATACGTACCGCCATATAAATCCAAGGAAACGATCAAGTGATCTCCTTGGCTGAAGTAAGCAAAGATCGTTTGCAGCGCAGCCATCCCTGAGGAACAAGCAAACCCAGCGTCTCCGGATTCCAACTGAGCAATGGCATCCTCAAGCACCTTGCGTGTCGGACTTTTGGTGCGCGCGTAATCAAAACCAGTGCTTTGACCTAGCTTCGGATGACGGAAAGCAGTAGCTTGATAAACAGGGAAGCTTACAGCCCCGGTAACAGGTTCTTCAATGGAGCCAATTTGAGCGAGACGACTTTCGATTTTCAACAAAGGGAGTTCCTCCTCATGGGTATGGTTTTCAATTTTACAATTGCGAGCTGGCCCAGCTTTCATTAATGTTCACGTTTAATTCAAAAGGTGTCTCTTGATAAACGTAATAATTCAACCAGTTGGAGAATAGCAAGTTCGCATGCGCTCTCCATGTATTGTAAGGCTGTCTGCTAGGATCATTATTTGGGTAGTAATTGCGTGGAACCTCAATATCAAGCCCTTTGCTTACATCCCGATCGTACTCCCACTTCAAGGAATTCGCATCGTATTCGGAATGGCCCGTGACGAAAATATGTTTTCCGTCCCGCGTAGCCGCGATATAGACACCGGAATCCTCTGATTCAGCTAAAATCTCCAAGTCCGGACATCGTACTATGTCGTCCCGACGGATGTCCGTGTGGCGCGATTGCGGAACATTGAACACTTCGTCAAAGCCGCGCAGCAGCTTCGTATTCGGCACGCCAACGGTATGTGGGAATACACCGAACATCTTCTGGTCCAAGGCAAACTTGCGCACACCGAAGTGATGGTATAGACCCGCTTGAGCAGCCCAACAAATATGCAAAGTGGAAGTGACGTTTTGCTTGCTCCAGTTCAGGATCTGCGTCAATTCCTCCCAGTAATTCACATCTTCGAATTCCATTTGTTCCACTGGGGCACCTGTAATAATCATGCCGTCCAGCTTCTCATCTTTAATATCGTCAAAAGTTTTATAGAACATTTCCAAATGCTCAGCGGACGTGTTCTTAGATGTATGAGTTTTCGGATGCAAAAGAACGAATTCCACCTGCAGCGGGGTGTTCCCAATCAAACGCAGCAATTGCGTTTCCGTCGTTTCCTTCGTTGGCATTAAATTCAGCAATGCAATGCGAAGTGGACGTATATCCTGATGATACGCGACGGATTCATCCATAGTGAAGATGTTCTCTTGGTTTAAAATTTCTTTGGCTGGCAGGTTGTCTGGAATCTTGATCGGCATCCTGTTCACTCCTTTTCATAAGGGTTAAATGGGCTGTAAATGCAAAAATGACCTTCTCTGGGATCAGAGAAAGGCCATAGAAAATCAAAGTCAATGTCCTTCTCTTATCTCCCAGATTCGCGATGATTCGCGTTTCCGCAAGAATTAGCACCGTGCATTCCTTTGTTTCCAAAGGTTTGTCGGTTGCCGGGTGTCATAGGGCTAGTCCCTCCACCTACTCTTGATAAGAAAATGTAACGTATGCGATTAAAATTATCATATCCATAAATCTAAGGAAAGTCAAGGCGTTATCTGGCACTAAAATGAACTTCAAATCTAGAATTTGTAATGCCTTGTCCGCTTATGATATGATTGATACAAAATGTATCAAAGAGATCTGTTTAAGATCACTTTGAACATGGGTATATAAATAAGTAAGAGGTATTGCTCAACCGTTTCCTACATTAATAGTAGAAAAGAGGTCTACCATGACAACTGAAACATCTGACAATTTCTCGGCCTTCGCCTCCTTGAATCGATATTTCACGCTAAGTCAATCATCGAAACCGACGCTTCAACAAGCAGAAGAGGCCGCAGCCGCGCTATATCGCATGTATGGAGCAGACACGGAAGAAGAGTTGCTGCTGAAGGATGACCCAGAATTAATCGAGATTTATAACGAAACGAAAAATAAGATTTTCAGTGCCGCCATGTGATTTCATGGCGGTTATTTTTTTGACACCGATCACACTTTTTCCCCATACTGTATCTAAGCAGCAAATACCCGCAATGAACCAAACTTTTTGGCTTGAAAGCAGGTATATGAAGGGTTATACTAGACAAGTATTATTCGACACGGACGACAAAGGGGGGCATACGTATGGACGGAGAACCGAGGAGTAGCATCTGCAAGTTTAGCAAACAATTTCATAGTGTAGGAATGCAGTCGGTTATTCCTTCATTCGGAGCCTAGTACTGCCCGATGAACACAACCGGCTGATTCCATGCAAAGGGGTGGATCAGATGAAAACACGGTGGGTTCAAGATGGCATTTTTACGTTAGTTGATGACGTGACTGTCGCACTTACGCCTCCAACGAGAGGCTTTTATTGGATTGACGCGGGAATCGAAGATTTAGAACTACTTCAGCCTATGTTCCATCTCCATGATTTGGCGGTCGAGGACTGTTTAAGTGAAGAGGAGCAGCGTCCCAAAATTGAAATTTATGATTCGCATTATTTTATTGTGATTAATAGCATTCGTTTCGATGACGAGGAGATTTTCCTTCGTGCACTCAATATTTTCCTAAGCAAACATGTCATTATCACCGTTACTCGGCAAAAAATTAATGAAATCCGTGCTTTAAAGCCCTTCCTCTGGGAAGAGGAAGTGAACAGCGCCGACCGATTCCTCTACCATCTCGTCGATCTTGTCGTCGATAATTACGTCGCCGTTGGCGATCGTATCGAGGCCAAGATTGAAAAGCTGGAAGAAGACATCCTCATGGCTACCAAGAAATCTCATTTGAATGAGATTATTGGGCTTCGCTCCGAAATTCTCTGGCTCAAAAAAGTGCTGGTTCCACAGCGCGATGTCATTGGAACTTTAGGCAAGAAAGAGCTTAGATTGATTGATCATCAATTGCAAAAGTATTTTGGCGACATTTATGAGAACGCCGTAAAAATCGTTGATACCTTCGATACGCTGCGCGATCTGATGGGCAACTTACGAGAGGCTTACCAGTCCAGCCTAGCTAACCGAGCGAATGATATCATGCGCGTCTTCACGGCGCTGACAACCATCTTCATGCCGCTAACCTTCATCACCGGTGTGTTCGGGATGAATTTCGATAATATTCTAGGACTTCATGTTGCTCATGGCGATGAAATTGTGCTAGCCTTCATGGGCGCATTAGGCATTGCGATGTATATCCTTTTCCGAAAAAAAGAATGGCTATGAACGAATCCGCCGAACACAAGATAAGGGCTTCTTGCAAGCAGCACGCTGCTAACAAGCAGCCCTTATCTGATTTAAACCAACTTAATTTGAATAAATTTACGTTTACCTACCTGCACAATATCTCCGTCACTTGGCTTAACTGATGCATGAATATCCGTTATCTTCTGTTCATTGATCTTCACTGCGCCCTGCTCCACACTTCGTCTCGCGTCGCTGTTAGAAACACTCATGCCCAGATTAACGAGAAGTTGAATGATGGAGAGTTGGCCGTTGGCCAACTGACTAACAGGCAGCTGCCCTTCCTCCATTTCATCCGGCAACGCCTTCTTCTGAAAGACGGTTATGAAATGCTGCTCAGCTTCATCTGCCGCTTGTGCGTTATGGTACATGCGAACGTAGGATTTGGCCAGATTCAGCTTCGCATCTCTTGGGTGGACCGTCCCCGCTTCCAAACCTTCCTTCAGCTCAACCAAATCTTCATTGGACAACATCGTCGTCAACTCATAGTACTTGGTCATGAGGGTATCTGGAATTGACATCGTTTTACCGAAAATATCATTCGGGTGCTCATCGATGCCGATGTAGTTGCGCAGACTCTTGCTCATCTTCTGGACACCATCGAGTCCTTCCAGCAGCGGCATCAGAATAGCCACCTGCCCTTCTTTCATCTCGTAAGCCCCTTGCAGTGTGCGGCCCATCAAAATATTAAAGGTCTGGTCGGTCCCCCCCAGTTCAATGTCTGTTTCAAGCGAAACCGAATCATACGCTTGCATCAAGGGATAGAAAAACTCATGCACATGTATGGGCTGATTGGCTGCATATCTTTTGGCAAAATCGTCACGTTCAAGCATGCGCGCAACCGTAACTTTGCCCGCTAGCTTGAGCACATCATCAAACTTCAACGCTCCTAGCCAACTTGAATTGTAGTAAAAGGTCGTTTTGGTAAGATCCAAAATTTTGCTCAATTGTGTCTGATAGGTCTGCGCATTATGCTGCACATCTTCCTCCGACAACTGTTTGCGCGTTTCCGATTTACCTGTAGGATCCCCGATCCGCCCTGTGAAGTCGCCAATAATGAGCTGCACCTCATGCCCCAAATCCTGAAATTGCCGCAACTTCTGCAAGACAACGGTATGACCGATGTGAATATCGGGAGCAGATGGGTCTAGCCCCAACTTCACTCTCAGGGGAATGCCCGTCACCACCGCTTTGATAATTTTCTGTTTGAGCGCTTCTTCCGGCACAATGTTAGCAGTACCTCGTTTGATGATGAGAAGCTGACGTTCTACTTCCTTCTGCTGTTCATCGGTTAACTGATTCCATGTCAACATATGATCCCTCCTCCTCCGAATGAGAACACAAAAAAGACAACCTCCTTGTCCACAAAGGGACGAGAAGATTGTCTCGCGGTACCACCCTAATTAAAGAGAACGATTTGCCAATTGCGCGCAAAAATTCCCTTTCACTTCGTTATTTAACGACAAATATATGCCGGGTATAAGCTACTGGTGCCCTTGCGGACAGGTTCCCTTAACCAACTCAGAACTGTAATTCAGAGTTATGCTTGCATCGGTTTGCACCTGACACCGACTCTCTGCAGCAGTGGCATTTCTCCTACTTAGGGCGCAGCCCCTGTTCGTCATCGCTTTGCTTGATATGTAGATTATTGATTATTTAATCACATTAGCTGATCGCTGTCAATCTTAGCTTGCCGCTTGCGCGCTAAGATTCTCTTTCTCCCTGCGGAAACGCAAGCGGAGCAGGCGCAGCCACTCATAGGCTCGGTCGAGTTCTTTCCCTTTGAGCTCTTCCGTGCCGATCAGTCGTTGCAGCACCGGCTTCAAGTACCGGTCACCTTCGGATTCGAAAGCGTTCCACGCTTTTATTTGCTCTTCCTCGGCGATCGAAATCAGTTCCGCTTCAACAAGCGGATCCATATCATAGCCCTCTCTGTCCAATTCCTCTACCCAGAGCAGAAGCTCCCGGCGCGGCATCGTTAAGACAGCCTGAAGGTCCCCTAAGCTGCCTCCGCCTGCCACGATTTCCAGCAGCTTGCGCTTGCTAACTTCGCGATCCAACTCCATACGCAGCTTCTGCTCTTTCTGAGCGAGCAGCCATGCATCGAATTTGGTGGTATCGACACGCTTAGCCACCCAGTCTAGCGGAAAGCCGTTCGTGCGCGTGTGCTCAGCTGTCAGCCGCAGCACGTCCGCGGCATACATCGCCGTCTTCTGCTCACCAAAGCCTGGGAGCTGCTGCAGTTCATCCTTACTTTGCGGCAGGAAAACAGAGATCATCCGCAGCACACGGTTTGTGGCGAGAATGTACGGCGCTTTCCCCTCGCGGGCAGCCTGCTCTCTTCGCCAAGCACGCAGTGATTCGTATACCTCTTCACTTGGATTCTCCTCACAGTAGTACGTCAGCATCTGGGACATTCTAGCCTTGCCGGACAACGTTTGTGCCGATTCCAAGTCCGTATGAACTAAGGGCCGAAAGCCAAATCTCACTTTCTCACGCAACCCTTGACGGAATGCACCCAGCATTTCATCCCAGCTTAATCCCTGGTACCACTCATCTTGCACTAGCTTGCCTGCTTGATCAGGCTCACTCCACAGGACACTCCAAATGCCTTGATCTTCACCAATTGAGATTTGTGCTGATAGGACGCTATGATCCCCCATTTCCTTCTCCAATGTATTCAAAAAAACGATGTTCATCCTTTCTCCTCCCAACGCAACAAAATAGTTTCAGAAAACGAAAAAGCACCCAATCAGCGCTAGGCTGAAAAGGTGCTTCCCTCTTCCTAATACCCATATTGTACCATGTCTGTCAGATGGGCGCAAGATATGTTTTGTTGACAGGCTGATATCGGTTATAATGAATTGCATACTAGAAAGAGAATGGAGGGCCCTTATGTCTGATTATGACTTTTTATACGATCATCAAGAAGAAACGACAACACGGTTTGTCTGTTTTGTTGGCAATGCTTTGCACCGTTTCGATCTTGCCATTATGACTACAAGCCGTTTTTTCGGTAAAAAACTCGTGATCGATTTGCAATCCGGCCGCAGTGCTGTTATGGGTCCCGATGATTTGGCCGAAGAAGGCTACCTGGAGCATGTGTTCAAATTGAATGAAGAGCAAGCCCTGGAGTTGAATGAATTCTTATCGCAAGTAATTGGTTCTATTCATTTTACGGATATTTAAGCTCTTCACGGGGGACACTGGAAAAAGCTTGAGCAACCCTGAAAAAGGAGGCTTTTTTCATGAGTCCTGAATCGCCAGACCACAACCAAGAGCGGAATCCCGGCTTTATTTCGGAAGATCGAGATGCTTACACCGATCTCGAGACAGTCGAATCCCAGCGCAATGACCTAATCCCCGAGGAGTTTCCCGAGGGTCCTTACGGCACGAGCCTATTAGCCGAATCACTAGGCAAAAGCACACCATGGCGCAAGGATCAACGACCGCCTAATCGATTCTCCTATGAGAATCAGGAGCTTCACGAGGGCTTGAAACGGGACTACCCCGGTGAAGATGATAATCGCAATGAACCAACTCTTGCAGACTCCTCGTCTGAATGAGGAAACAATGAAAAAGGAGCTAAGCGGCTTGTCTGCTTAGCTCCTTTATTTTTGGCTTCTACTGCTGTAAGCCTCCGTGCAGAAACTTTTTGAAAGCGCGGTGGGGGCGGCCAAAGCGTATAAGGAGCTGCCGCAATAGTCATTGAACCATGAGGCAAGTAGGCAAGCTCCCTTACGAACTCAATACCCTCTATTTGATCAAAATGGGGCATTTGAAATATCTAATGAATCCCTGACACGTTATCTCAAGCAAACTATCACCATTCCGCCTAAAAGCTGCTCGATAGCGCCAATTGAGTTCATTAGATTTTCAAAGTAGCCATTTTCTTGTCAATAAGCATCATACAGTTCATTAGAAGTGTGCTGAATGATTGTGGTGGCGCGGGTGCTGGAGAGCCGACCTCCATAGAGCGAGGTCGACTCTTGTATTTACTTGCCCAACAATTCCAAATGTCGGCCAATATGGTGGCGAAGTCCTGCAGCGAAGACGTCTTCTTGTTCGGCCAGCGTTTGGAAGAACTCATCTGCAAATTGCTTGCTGCCATCGGCATTTTTAGCTTGCAGAAGCAAGCCATACGTGATGTGCAGCAGCTGGCGCGCATTGTTTTCTTCCATATAATTCGGCAGATCCGCATCGCTCACTTCAGCCAAAGGGACGATAGCGTTGATGTCTGTTGTCACATGATAGTATGCTGTCGCTTCGTTGAAATGCTCGAACGCATATTGGTGCATGCGGCGGTAGAGGGATGGATTGACTTTCGCTACGACGCGCACCGCTTCAAGCCAGTTCGTACCGGCTGTTTTGATATGGAACAAACCGTTCGTATATTGCCCGATCAGCGGGAATACGCTGAATTTATCACTGCCGGAATGAATGCTTAGCTTGTATTCAAAGTGCACAGCAATCGCGGCATGGCTGGCCAACTCCCGCTCAAACTGCGCGATGTCGCCAATATAGTCGATTCCCTTCTGGAATTCGCCGCAGAAGCGCGGCGCCATGCTGAAAATGGCAACCCCGCGATCGCGCAGCTCATTCGCCACCAAATAGTGCGCTTCCGGCGATGTCGGTGTCGCCGTCTCGTCGATGGAGATCTCAAAATCGACTGCGCGATCCAAGGTCACAATGTACTTGCGGAAGATGGCTTCCATGAAATTGATCGCAGCATCATAGATCAGCACATCCTTCTTCAGCGCTTCCGGCGTATACGCCAATGTCGCACCAGGCACATTGGGCGCTGCCAGTAAGTAGCGTCCTTCATAATGGCTGCGCAGACTTGCTGGCAGCTGCTCATATTTGGCTGCAATTTCCGCTTCCGATAAGGATTCGATCGTATTATCGATGTTTTCCGAGCAATCGAGTGTCAGCATCGTGAAACCAAGACGCAGCGCATACTCGATGTCTTCTTCTTTCTTCAAATGGTCGCCGTCAGCGCCATAACCATCCTTATAGCCTTCTTGGAGAACGGCATAAGCCGCAGCATCCAAGACATCCTCATACGTGCGTCCTGTTAAGGCAAGCTCACGAATGCTTTGCTGAGCTAGAACGGGACGAATATCTTTGCCGCGAATCGTTTGAATATGACCTGGACTTGCGATGCCAAGTCGGTCGCCTAACCCCATCGTTGCGACCTGCGTACCGAAAGCTTGCGGCGCGGTGTAGGGTAGGAATTTATTCAATGTCAGACGATTCTCATGTGATAAAGGCGCTGCTTTGCCGCCATCCACGATCTCGCCTTGCAGTTGATCATAAAGATCGCCTTCACCAACAGCAATTAGCTTCTTCCCAGCTTCTGTTCTTACCAGAACAAGAGAAGTGCTGCCGATTTGTGTGAAAGAGGCCTCGTATACATGGATAGCAGGTGAAGCGAATGCGGATATATTTCCCGATTGAATAGCTTCGATGAGTTGTTTCATGACTTAAATCCTCCTTTAAATTTGCAAGCGTTTACTGACTTCTTATACCTTAATCATATCGCAAGCAAGGAGCGTTTTCTCATCATCTATTCCTATTTTCCACTAAAACTATTCATATCTTTCACTAAAAACATGCTATACTAGCTCCATAACGGATTAACGATCAAAGGAGTCCTCCTGATGTCCCGCACTGTCACTTATGGCAACGAAGAAGAAGGTCCCTTCTATATCCAACATATTCATCGTTCCGGTTCTTTCGAACGGACTCAGCATATGCATGATCTATTCGAGATTTATTATTTGTATGAAGGCGAGCGCATGTATTTCATACGTGATCGTTCCTATCTGATTCTCCCTGGCGATCTGGTATTGATTAACCGGCGAGATGTTCATGCGACCTCTGATTCCGATAAACTTGGACATGCGCGGGTTGTGATCAATTTCAGCGACAGTTTTCTGGGCAGTGCGCTCAAGGACGCTCCCTTCCTGCTCGATGCCATTACCCATAGAACGCCTGTATTGCGGCTTGATCTGCCTACTAGACGCATGGTCGAAGATATTTTCGGCAAAATGGTTCATGAAGCCAAAGAAAATCAGCTCGGCCAAGATTTCGCGCTTGCGCACTATTTGGTTGAGCTGCTGCTGCTGACGGCCCGTTACATCCGTGTCCATCCCGTCACTTCGCCCGAGCACGTCTCTCCCATGCATCGAAAAATATCGAACATCGTTCGCCATATCAACACGCATTATGCAGAACCGGTTCGACTCGAGGAGCTCGCTGAGCGCTTTGAAATCAGTCCTGCTTATTTGAGCCGGATGTTCAAGGAAATCACCGGATTTTCGATGGTTGAGTATGTCAGTCTTGTTCGTGTGCAAGAAGCACAAAAACTGTTAACCCATTCGAATATAAAAGTAATCGTCATCGCAGAGCAGGTCGGCTTCGGCTCGTTAGTCCAATTCGGACGCGTCTTCCGCCAAATGACCAAAACGACTCCGCTGCGCTACCGCCAATCCCGGAATTCCCGTTAGACTTAGCAGAATCTACAAAAAAGAGGCGGTCCGCAAGGTTTTCACCTTATGGAACAGCCTCTTTCCTTTTAACCGATCAACCGCATTAAGCCTTTGAATTCCAATTCCTCAAACTTGCTAATCACTTTCTCCCGTTCCATAGCCCAACCGCATTCTTCCAATGCGCATGCAACCGGCACATCCAAGCGAATCGTAGCCAAATCACGAGAAAGATGAAGCATCTCCAGCTCGGCTTCAATTTTGGCGCGCACACCTTTCGGCAGAGCCGCCAAATTTTCCAGTATTCCCGCAATATTCTCGTATTCCATTAACAGCTTCGTCGCAGTTTTCTCGCCAATCCCTTTGACACCTGGGTAATTATCCGCCGTATCTCCGGTCAACCCCTTCAAATCGATAATCTGGGCAGGTGTCAGACTTTTCTCCGTCATCAACGTTTCGAGCGTGTACACCATATAGTTGGACTGCCCTTTTTTCATAATAATGACTTCTGTATTCTCTTCCACCAACTGCAGCATATCATGATCGCCTGTAAGAATCTGCACCTTCGTAGAAGGGCTATATGTACGAGCTAATGTACCTATGCAGTCATCCGCTTCATAGCCGATCACGCCTACATTCGGAATATTGAAGGAAGCCGTCACTTCTTTCACCAAATCAAATTGAGGAATCAGCTCTTCCGGAGCAGGTCCGCGGTTCGCTTTATAGAGATCAAACTTCTCCGTACGGAAAGTCTTGCTTCCCATATCCCAGCAGCATACCACATGTGTCGGTTTGAACGTCCCAATGGCATCCAGCAAATATTTGAGAAAGCCATACACGCCATTCACCGGTACGCCTGCACTTGTTCGCATGATGTATCCGCTTGAAGATGTTGCATAGTAGCCACGGAATAACAGAGCCATGCCATCGACGAGCAGCACAGATTCAGTTGTTGTTTCGGACAAAATAATCGCTCCCATTCTCTGCATCTTTACGTATAAGTTCTACTCGTAGTATAGCATGGGAACAGCTGTTCAGCACGCAAAAAACCGCCGCTAGCAAAAGATACCAGCGACGGTTCAGCCCTCATCTACATTGTCTTAACGACTTGTATGCCATTTAATTTCTTGAATAAATTCACTTACGGAAGCCTCTAAACGCGTAGAAATTTCCTCATCCAGAATCGCTTGCCCTTGTTCGCCCCATGTTACTTGCTTATCAAGAACGAAAACACCTTGTAGAATGTTCTGCGCACCAAGTGCGGACAGCACTGGTTTCAAAGCGTAATCAATCGCAAGCAAGTGCGAAACAGTTCCGCCTACTGCAAGCGGAAGCACGATCTTGCGCTCGAGCCCTTTTTGCGGGAGCAGATCAAGGAATGCCTTTAACACACCTGTGTAAGAAGCTTTGTATACCGGTGTAGCCACGAAAACCGCATCAGCAGCGGCAACAAGCGCATTCGCATTCACGATGGCTTCGCTATCGAACTTCGCGTATAACAGATCCTCTGCTGGAATATCGCGCACTTTAATCCATTCAACTTCTAAACCTGCTTCCAATAGAGCACTTTTGGCTACTTCAATAACACCATGAATACGGGATGTAGGGGTTGGACTTCCGGAAATAATAACAACTTTGGCCATGAGGTTCACTCTCCATATAGGTTTTGGATGAAAAAAAGACTCCGCAATCTTTGCTGTGTACAAAGTGGGAGTCTCCGGTTGTTAGGTCGACTTTTAATTCATAGTATTTTACTTGGATTTATATTACCATTCCCACTTGCGAACGTCAATACTTTTTGCTTAAAAGAAATTCCAACCTGGCAGCCAGCGGAGGAAGAAGGAATACGTGGATGGAATGATCATCCCTGATAAGATTGGATAGAACAGACCGAACAACACAACGACCCCTATTAAATAACCATAGATATATCTTCTTCTATGAAGCGGCCCTTCCTCCAAATACTGCTTAATATAGTAGGTCAAGATAAGCACTAGAAACGGCACCATCGCGAAGTAATGATAAATAAAAGTCAGCCTCGGCACCAGCATCCACGGCAAGTACTGGGAGCAGTAGCCGATAAGCAGCACGCGCAGCAATTTATCTTTCTTTTTGAACACGAGATAGAACGAATATAGAACTGCAATGAAACCTGGCCACCAGACAAGCGGATTACCGAAAGAAACGATGCTCGACAGCATGCCTTGCGGCATCAGCTTGGCTTGATAATACCAGATAGGGCGAAGCATCAGCGGCCATTCCCACCACGGCGACGAGAACGGATGTGTAGCGACTAAATCTTTATGATACTTATACATATGTACCTGATAGGTGACGACATCCTTAAGGCCATGTCCTGGACCTGGAACCATCATGAATGGAATGTAGGACAGCGTATAAATGCCCAGCGGCACAATGACAAACATGAGCACACACCAAAGCAGTGTGAGCAGTGTATTCTTAACGAACCGTTGTTTGACTAGAGACAGTTGGTCTTTCTCCGCTTCCGTCCAAACCGGCTTCGAGGCATCGAGTGGCTCCGCCTCCGCCTGCGCAGACTCCCCTTCGTCCAAAAGGGCCCGTCGGGCAAATCTATACTCCCCGTAGCGTTCAAACAGGGAAATTAGCAGCAATAAGGCAAGCCCTGCGCCGCCGTAGATGACAATCCACTTGGAAGCCGCTCCTATGCCGAAGAAAAGACCGGATAGCCCCAAGGGAACTAGCGTTGTCCACAGCTTTTCCCTATAAAAACTCAGCGTCGTATAGCGATACATGAAATAGAACATCAGCATGATGAAGAAAACGCCATACACATCAATCGTCGCGATACGCGTTTGCGCAAAATGCATAAAATCAAAGGAAAGCAAACAAGCTGCGATGAAGGCATACTCCGATCGGCCAAACATCCGCTTGGCGAATACATACATGATTGGAATCATGCCTATGCCGAATAACGTGCCAATAATACGCCAACCGAACGGATTTAACCCGAACACATAGATCCCGATCGACATAAGAACTTTCCCGAGCGGCGGGTGTGTGCTTTCATAGGGCTCAATCTGGTGAAGGTGCTCATAGGCAGTACGAGCATGATAAATCTCATCGAAATACGTACCATTCATATACGTAGGCGTATACGGTACCACGCTCGCTTCATCGAATAATTGCGCAGGTCTTCCTTCGTCAGCAGGATTAACATCCTGCTCGGTAACGCCTGCAATGTTAAGAATTTCTGAACTGCCATCTCCGAAGATACCAATTTCATGTAGATGAAGCGCAGCGTTTTCCTGGGTATCTATCACCAGTTTAACGTATCTGGCATCTTTTTTGGGTTCCACCGTGTTCCAGGTGAAGACCTTGGTATGATCGGATTTAACCGACATTTGATCCTGCCACTGCATGCCATCGTTGGAAAACCAGAAGGAGTAAGCTCCTTCACCGACACCTGCAAAGGTGTTGATCCTTGTGATGTTATGTGTACTGCCGAGATCAACAATGACGGCTTCACCAACATTCGTTGGCTTCCAGAATGTCGTCGGAGCCTTATGCCCCCCTAGGTGAAACAATGCAATAATCGTATAGATGACGACTAAAACTCCGAGATACAGCACATCTTTCTTGGTGAAAAATCGGCCCTTGGGGCTTCTTTCTATCCCATCTTCCTGAGGTTTAAAGATCGCCTTCCATCGTTCAGATGGTGTTGCCCGAGGCAACGCAGCTGGAACTGGCTGCTGATCTTGCATCCGGTCCTGATTTCGTTCCTCCGCTTGTTGTTCTGGTTGTGAATCCACGAAAAGCCTCCATCCCAATATACATGCATAGATAAACATAATAACATTGATAGCGGATATCGTCAGCATCAAAGAATCATAACGCGGGATGTGATAGTCCTTATGAAAACTACGCTGCAGCACATCCGCAATATTAATAAAATGCGTGAGGCTGAAACCGATAAACAGACCGAGTATTCGACGATCTTTGATGTAAATGAAGCTGGTTAACGCCAGCAGCAAGCCATAGTGCAAATAGCGTTCGTGCATTTTGGTCATACACATGAAAACCGCTGTAATAAACAAGAAAGCAACGTAGAGTAATGCGCCTGGCCTACCTTTGCTGCGTATGTACAAATAGCACGTATACACGAGTGCCAACGGCATAAGCACCCACCCTAGCCACTGGTAGGGAATATGTAGAAATGTGCTTTTCATATCGATAAAATTGCCGCCTAACAAGGCCATGAGATTAAACGCATTCAAAGAGGCATAAGGGTAAGAAGCCAGTGTACCTGAATAAAGTTCTATCAGCCAGCCGTATCCCCGGCCAACAGCAAAAGGAAGCGAGATAACAACTATTGTCGTCAGACCGCTCAGAATGCTCAACACAGCAACCATCCAGTTGCGTTTGCGCACCACATCAATCAATAAAAAAATGCCAAAGAGCAGCGCCTGGGGTTTAAGAAGCAGAGCAAGTGCTATACAAACTGAAGCTTGCGGAAGTTTTCCACGCTGCTGCAATAAGAAGGTCGCTACGATAAACAACATAAAAAACGAGTCGACCTGCCCCCATATGGCGGAATTCGACCAAATCGCCGGATTGAAAGCAAACAACGCGGCAATGCCCAGCGCTTGCAACCATGCCCGCGCACCACGGCGCCAGCTAATCGTCAAATGAAATAGCAGATAGACCGTTACAACATCAGCTATAATTGCAGGAAGCTTGAGAATTAATAGTGACTGCCCACTCTCCCAAGGAATGGAAAACTTATGGTGCAGGAAACCCACGACGTACAGCACATACATGTAGCCAGGTGGATAGTCCAAGAAGTAGTCTTTCGCATTCGTATACAATCCAGACAGTCCTACCGTATAAGCACGGTCAGCCCAAGCCATGAATGTACGTACATCCGTATCATAACCAACCCATACAGGTGCTAAGTACAATCTAAGTACTAGTGCTGTCAAAAGCAGTAAACCCAAAAGTAAGTACTTATTGGGGGCACCCCCCGCTTGCTTAAACCAGCTTGCCATGTGACCTCTCCTTAGAAATAGACTACTACCATTATACCTGTCCACTCTCTTGCAGAAAAGGAAAAAAGCACCGACCTGGGAGGTCAGTGCTTCGGTTCAAGCTTTTCGATGCGTTCGCATATTTCATGCAGCCAATCATAGTCTTCCGTCAAGGATGCACAAAGTGATAAATTTTCCAATTTCAATCGGTTCCATACGTAGCTTGCGTTAGCTTCCATACACAGCAGCAACTCATCCTGCTCTGCTCGTGTCAGCTCGCGCGCTCTGCGTAATGTCCATAACTCCGCCATACGTTGATGAACAGCCAACATAGTTCGGGTGCCCTCCTGCTTGTTAAGTAGCTAACATTATGCAGTATGGTCAAAGAACGGACGAATGAAACAGTGGGGGTTTGACTTTCTAGTTTAGTTACAGTAAACTGTGTATATTACAGTTAAGTGTAACTAATACAGTGATATGTATCGGAGTTGATTTAATGGATACTTTTACGGCACAGCAACTAGCGAATATTCTTCAAAAAGATGATTCTCGTATGAATTTAAGAACAGTCAGATATTATACACAAATTGGCATGGTGCCACCATTAGAGTTAGTCGGTAACAAAAGAATGTATACCGATCTACACCTTCATTATTTTCGCTCTATACTCACTTTAACAAAAACGGGTGAAACTCTTGCAGCGATTCAAGATAAATTAAAATTGCTCTCACTTGCTGAAATTGAAAAAATTGGTCAACAGCTGCACCTCTATGAATCAAGCCGTGTTCTAGAGAATGAGACACATAGAATTAACGAGGATATCCTTATTACCATAAGTCCCCGGATTTCGGCTGAATTAAAACAACGAGTCATCGATTCTATTTCTCAAGTGCTAAGGAGTGAGGATCAGTAATGCTTGATATCCAATTAGCCAAACCAGTTATGGAAAACGAAGAAGGGATGAACCATTTGTGGGTTCAATTTCCCCTTGCTGACTTTATGAAAACCGAGCTAGCTGAAGTAAGTATTCAACTCCCTGATGGTCTTTATCGTTCACCTAATCTAAATGGATATAAAGAAAATATGTCTAAACTAATTCTAGTCAACTTAGAACGAGATAAGGATGTGCTTATTGAAATTTACACACAATCCGCCATCAACATTGGAGAAGCCGCAATCACCGTTGGGCTCCGCTACACAAACTGCTTGAATAACATAAAAGAAATCCATCACAGCATTCCTATCCATTTCGTCCATGAAGATGAATCTGAACATTTGGCCGTAAATGACCAAGTAATCGGTCGGTTAAAAGAATTATTATCCCCCATTCCACAAGATAAAGTTGATTTCCTAAGTGTTCAATCGAAGATAATGGAGATACGCCATAATGAGTATTCCTATCTTGAAAAGAAGTACCGCGTAGACTGCTAATTAGGAGGGATAACTATCCTACATCAAATACCATACGTGGTTGAACAATCCACAAGAGGCGAGCGTTCTTATGATATTTATTCCAGACTGTTGCAAGATCGAATCATTTTTTTAACTGGAGAAATAAACGATGAAACAGCAAACATGGTTATTGCCCAGCTTTTATTTCTAGATGCATCTGATACCGAAAAAGATATTAGTTTGTATATTAATTCGCAAGGTGGTTCCATAACAGCCGGTTTAGCAATCTACGATACAATGCAATTTATCAAAGCCGATGTCTCAACCTTATGTGTAGGCATAGCAGCTTCCATGGGTGCTTTTTTATTAGCCAGTGGCGCAAAGAGAAAACGCTTTTCTCTGCCTAATAGTGAAATCATGATTCATCAGCCACTTGGTGGAGCGCGAGGCCAAGCATCAGACATAGAAATAAGTGCTAGACGTATCTTACGATTAAGAAACCAAATCAACCAAATATTAGCTCTACAAACCAAACAAGCTGTTGAGCAAGTTGAGTTGGACACAAACAGAGAACGTTTCATGGATCCGATCGAAGCCAAAAATTATGGATTGATTGATGATATCCTCCATAAAGCCAAATAATCTAACCATGCAAGAAGCTTTTGAAAGCGTGATCGTCTCAATATAGACCGGGATTCAGACAGCGAGCGGGATATCTAGCGGCGCTTCTAACGAACCGTATCATACTTATAGACGCGAAAACGGCTACTTTGTGAAACTAACGAACTACAACCGCTTTATGCTGTAGTTTTCAGGTGGAATGGTGATCTTTTTCCTGCAATAACGCTTCTGGAATTCGTTACATTTTCAAATGTGCTCATTTTGATCGAATAAGAGCTATGGAGTTCATAAGGTAAGGCACCGTCCAATGAAGAACAAAACGGGGGCTGTCGCAAAAAGTCTAACGACCTTTTGCAACAGCCCCCGCTGCATTCCTTATTAAGCTGTCGTAACTTCATCCTCGGAAGCACTATCCGAATCTGTGCCCTCTAAGAAGAATTGCACCAGCTTCACATGCTTTTTCAGTGATTTTTCGTGAATCAGATTAATTTTCCCGTTATCCAGAGCGCCGAAGACATAGATCAGTTCCTCATTGCCGTGGGACCAATCGAAGCCGTCGAGAATTTGCAGGCAGGAAGTCCACTCATCGTTGTACTGTCCATTCGGGAATAAGAACCGATTCGCATACAGCGCAATGCTTTCCTGAATGACCCGATTCGCAGAGGTATATTGGGCTAACCCCGGTTGTTCCGGCATCATTGGCAAGATCGTGTTGAAGAATTGGTGCAAAATTTCAACATAAGTTGAAGGATCTTGGCGAATTTTACGTTGCAGTTCGTAAGACGGCTGCATTCTGCCCGAGAACAACATCGTCGCGGTTGCATAGAGCCAGCTGAAGCACGTAAAGTTGCGGTTGAAGGATGTCAGATTGCTGCGTCGCTCAACGCCAACAGCTTTCAAATACACATTGTGATCGACAACCTGTTGAATCACCAGATTCAGCGGATCAATAGAATCAAAGGAATGTCCAAGCTCCTTGCTGACCAGTTGGACTTTGGAATTGATGTCGCCGAAGAGCTGCTGTTCTTCTTCCTCGGTCAACCCAATATAGATCTGCACAGCAAGCTGTGTTTCCATCAGATCCAGGCGTCTGCCTTCGAGTTGATTAATCGTTCCTTCGGTTTCATCCACTTCTTGCTTCACTTCGGCATCCTGCGGGAATTTGCGCTGCTTGATTTTGAGCACAACCAGTTTCTTCTCGTAACGTCGAACTTCTTTCTGCATTTGATCATTCACATAGCCAAGCGCCAGAATTCGATGCTGTCCGTCCAGGATTGAAAGCTTGGAGCCATGTCTCAAAAGGAATTCCTTCTCCCCTTTGGACAATTGGTTCACTTCACGCAGCGAAAGGGTCACGGGACCGAAAAAAACATGATCCAACTCACGTTCTTGAAGGTAGGTCGAAATTTTACGTCTTTGCATGTTGCTTAATTTCCGCTGTACCATCGGATCAATCATCGTATAGTTCAACAAATCCTGGACGCGCAAAGCTACGGTTGAAAGTCCGAACTTATCGCAAAAAGGATGTATGGTCATCTTCAGGCGTAATCCTTCCATTAGCTCACGTCCTCCTTGTCACTGATCAGAAATGCATTCTGCTCTTGATAAAAGTTTTTGATAAAGTTATAGGCCTTCATAATGCGCGTACGTCTTGGCAAACGATCTTTCTCGTCGCCGGCATAAATGCCGTTCCAATTCACATGAGGCAGAATTTTCAGCGCATGCTCAAGCGCATATCGATTGAATTTACCAGGTTTGGTAGCTTCTTCGTGAATAAATAACGCTAAGGCAATCTGGATATTTTCGGACCATACCGCTTCACCCTTGGTTGGTTCCGGCAAGTAGTTCAGCAAGCCATTGAAATAGGTTCCACCTAGTGAAACCAGGTCTTGCAGTTCTTTCTCTTCATATTGATAGCCGTTATTCCGGGCTGCTGATTTCATTCTGCCTTCGAATAGGGCAACCAAGATTTCAATTAACAAATGATACGAGAATAGGTATTCAGGTGATTTGCCTCTTTCCGAGAACATATCTACGGTCAGTTTCTGCATAGCTGGTGCTTTGGCAGCAAGTTCTGTAGCTGCAACATGATAAAATCTACGTTGATCACGCAGTACGGCCAGGTTACCGCCGAGTTTGCGCGGCAATTTATTAATATCAGAGAATAATTGGCGCTCTTGTCGTGCATTAATGTCCAAATAGGTCATCGTCGAAATAGGGAATGCGTACAGTCTACGCAATTTCTCCGTAATCTCTTCCATTTTGTCGTATTCGCGCCGATCTTTGGCACGTGCCATTTGGCTCTGCAGCGTTTCCATAATGCGTTGGAAAGCAGCTAAGCGATGCTGGCCATCTACCACATAAAGCTTCTCAATCGGCTGCAAGCGCAGGGCTTGTTGATCATCATCATAATGACCGGCGCCTCTGGCCGAAAATATAATACCTGGGAAATAGATAGGTTGACGATCTTCCAAATACAAGTTTACATAGTCGATCAGTTTCGAAAGATTTCGAGGAATAATCGCACGCTGCACCTCTAAATCCACTTCATAAATCGAAAATAGTTTACTCATAGGTAAGGTAGCTGCAATTGTTGCTTGCCCAAACGTCTGTCCTAACACACCAGGAATTTCAACGAAGGACGAAGGCTTCTGTTCAGCTAATAGCTCAGATAAAGACGAAATAACATCCATATAGGTACCCCTTTCAAGTTATAAAATTTCTAATTTTCACAGAAATGATTCACTATGTCTCTCATTCTCCTATTTTTACCAAAATCTCTAATTTTCATTCTAGTGTTCGCAGCCAATCTCCTATTCGTCTTGCCGCTTCCAGCAACCTAGCTTCATCCTGTACCAAGGCGATACGTACAAAGCCCTCACCTTCCGCTCCGAAAGCGTCTCCAGGAATAACGACAACACCAGCGTGATAAAGCATTTCCCGGGAAATTTGTCGAGATGTCCACCCTTTAGGAATAGCGGCCCAAATAAACATCGTGGCCTTAGGAGGTGTGATCTTCCAGCCCGCAACTTCAAGTGCGGTGATGAAGACATCACGTCTTCTCTGATAAACATCAGCGACAGAATGATCATGTTCCATATCTTCCTGTAATGCTGCAATTCCAGCCGCTTGAATAGCCCCCCATACACCATAATCAATATTTGATTTCAGTGTCTTCAAAGCTTTCACAGCGTCCGCTTGCCCGGTTAGGAAGGCGATGCGACAACCTGCCATATTAAAGCTTTTGGATAAAGAATGAAACTCAACTGCAACCTCCTTAGCGCCCTCTATCTCTAAAATACTCATTGGCTTATAGCCGTCAAAAGCCATTTCAGAGTAGGCTAAATCGTGTACGACAAGCAAATCATGCTTCTTGGCATAGGCAATTAATTGCTCAAAGAAAGCACGATCTGCAACAGCAGACAGCGGATTGCTCGGATAGTTAAGCAGGATGAATCTCGCCTTGGCAGCCACGTCTACTGGAATGTCTACTAATTGGGGTAAATAATTATGCTCAGCACGCAGTGGGAGCAAGTAGGGCTCAACACCTGCCAGCACTAAACTTGCCGAATATATAGGGTATCCTGGATCGGGTACAATGGCAATGTCCCCTGGATCGCAGAGTGAAAGCGCTAAGTGAGCCAAACCATCTTGTGAACCCATCAAGGTTAGGATTTCATGCTCGGGGTCCAGCTCTACACCAAAGCGATAACGGTACCACTTGGCAACTGCTGTCCGAAAAGCGAGACTTCCTTCCGATGTGGGGTAACCATAGTGGTCAGGATTTTGTACAGCTTCTGTGAATGCTTCAATGATTCGAGTTGACGGCGGCAGGTCAGGACTTCCTATACCTAAATCTATGACGTCTACCCCTCGATTCATAACCTCTCTCTTCCAATCTGCAACTTCCGAAAAAATAGCAGAGCCTAACTGACTAAGTCGTTTCGAACCTTTAATTGTCATGGGTTAGTTCCTCATTATGTTGAATTCAATTAATGCCATTAACTAATAATACGTAAACTTAGATAATACCTACTTGATGAACCAATCTGATCATATAGAGTAAAAATAATACTAAAGTAAGGTAAGCGATCCCGAACTTCCATCGTGTGCTTGTTGGAACATCATAATAGCGTTCTTGCACACCAAGAGGCGAGAAATCCACTTGCACTTGAAGTCCCAAGAAAAAACTAGTCTCTTTCTGCACGCGCTCTACCTTGACTAGTTGAACTTTTTTGATTGTGGATTGCTGAGGCAAATACGCATGCCCCTCGAAGCCAATCCCCTGCCAATGCATAATGATAACTTGTCTGCCTTCTCCCGCGCCTTGGATCTCTGAATACGTTGTATAGTCAAGTTCTCGCGTATGGCTTTCACCTGGGATCATATAACCTTGCTCCAGCAAATGGTTCGCTGCGAACTCAAAACGTGTAGAAACCGAAACAATTTCCTCACGATTTCTAAATTTCACGTATTTCTTGTATAAATCCCAAGCAAACATCGCCCAGATCACCAAGAAAATAACTTGATTTATATAATTTTTTAGATAAAAAATAAAAACCAAACCGCCAATTAGTCCTAGCACCCATAACCATCGTGTTACTGCAGTTGAAATTCTGCCTCCGTCTAACGGATGAATCGGCAGTAAATTAATCAAATTAAGATAAAACGACGCATAAGCAATTGCTACAAGGACGGGAGAATCCATATAAACACCTAAACCGAATGTTGCTACGCCTCCAAGTGTTCCTAGAACAGGCCCTCCGATTCCGATAAAAGCTTCTGTCGCCGCATCGGAAGGATTCTTTTTCATCGTGATGAGGGCACCGAGGAACGGAATGAAGACAGGCGCGGATACCGGGAGCCCTTTGATTTTGGCTGCAAAGACATGCCCCAGCTCATGAATGAGAACCAAGAAAACAATGCCGATTACAAAAGGCAATGGGGCCAGATAGGCGTAAGCCCAAATCGTGATGAACATCGAAATAATGGCTCCGCCGACTTTTCCGAACTTCAAGGCAGCCAGAAGCAGCTTGCCTTGTGATAGCAGAACAGCGATAAAGCCGCCGATAGCCAGTGGTGATTTTTTGCGAGCGGGTGGTTTTTCTTTTTCTTCCAACCTCACGTCACCCCTTCGCCCATGCTTGCTCAAACTCCGGCTCCTTAAATCCTACAGTAACCTTATGCCCATCGGTAACGATAGGGCGTTTAATTAGTCGGCCATTCGAAGCCAGCAGCTCGAGCATCTGCTCTTGCGACATGCCTGGCAGCTTGTCTTTTAAATTCATCTCTCTGTACACTTCACCCGATGTATTGAAGAACTTCTTGATCTCCAAACCGCTGTCGCTTAGCAGCTTGGCAAGCTCCTTGGCGGAAGGCGGCGTATCGAACAAAGGAATATTTTCTGCGATATCTACCTCATGGACTTTCAGCCATTTGATGGCGCTGCGGCATGTCCCACATTTATCGTAACAAAACACTTTTACCGGCATGATGCGAAAACTCCTTTTATAAGTCAGATCTATTTAAAATTCTGGGCTAAATGTAAGGGAAAGTCAAGTTATACCCAAAGAAAAACCATCCATTTGGGGATGGTTTTTCGCATTTTAGTTGTTTTTTTCAAGCCAAGTTTGCAAAGTCAGCAAGTCAGCGGGCAGTGGAGCCAAATATTCCGTCCATGTTCGCGTGCCTGGATGCACGAAGCCTAGTTTATGAGCATGCAGGGCTTGTCGATCGAGCCTTTGATTTACTTCCTCCGCAGCGGATCCCTGATCATACTCAGGCAGCGTATACATCTTGTCACCAAGCAGCGGATGCCCCAAATGACGCATGTGCACGCGAATTTGATGGGTACGTCCAGTTTCCAGCCAAATCCGAACTAAGGCGGCCTGTGCGAACTGCTGGACAACCTCATAATGGGTGACGGCTGAATAACCATCTGGCCTTACAATACGCACATGAGGCTGCTCAGGATCGCGATCAATCGGTTCATTAATCGTGCCTTTCGCATCCGCTACTGTCCCCCAAACAAAGGCTAGATACTCTTTTTTTACCTGATGCTGAATCATCTGCTCCGAAATTTGTTGGTGAACATAGGGCGTCTTGGCAATTGCGAGAACACCTGACGTTTCTTGATCTAGCCGGTGAATCGGACGGAAGCGGCAAGTAATCCCAGCTTGCTGCCAATGATGGACAACACCGTTGGCGATCGTATTCACATAATGACCATGCGTGGGATGCACGATGATGCCGGCCTCTTTGGCTAGAATGAGCAAATGATCATCCTCATGAAGAATATGCAGAGGCAGATCCTGCGGCAGGATATCCTCGGACTCTTCTTCCTCCATCCGAATTTCCACACGATCTCCGGCATTCACTTTAATGTTAATATACTGTCTGACACCATTCACTGTGATTCCCTGCTCCGTCAGTTTAATGCGGGAAAGCAGTTTGCGGGAAACCATCAATCTCTTTTGCAGTACCGTTTTAAGAATAAAGCCCTCTTCCTCTGGCGGCACGATATATACTAAAGGTTCATAATAACTCATAATTTGCGTCTAAACACCTCTGCACTGCGAATATAGGTGACATCCTCAATACCTTCACGGTGGTTGGCCGTGCGGGCAATCGTAAAGAAGAGATCTGATAGTCTGTTCAAATATCGGCGCACCTCAGGATTTATTTCTTGTGTGCGAGCTAGGGTAACGACGCGACGTTCCGCTCTGCGGCACACCGTTCGACAAATATGAAGGGTAGAAGAAACCGTTCCGCCTCCAGGTAAAATAAAACGGGTAATATCCGGAGTTTCTTTATCATATTGATCAATCCAGACCTCTAGCGCATCGACCATTTCTGCTGTAACTTTATAAGGCCGCAGCTCTGGCTTCAATAACGCCAAATCGGAACCGCAATCAAAAATCTCATGCTGAATCTGCTGCAAATCCGGCAGCAAATCGGGATACACCGCCGGGTCCATGAAGCTTATCGCTTGACCTACGTGACAGTTCAACTCATCCGTCGTTCCATAAGCTTCTACGCGATCATCATCTTTATCCACACGGCCGCCTATCACGCCAGTTTGCCCTGCATCTCCGGTGCGCGTATAAATTTTCATCGGGTACCTGCCTCCCTGTTCCTGGATTTATATGGTTCCATCATCTCATAAACGCGCTGCATATCCAAGTGGCTTCGCACATGATCTGCCAGCCTGTCGAAGGCAGCTTCCCTGCGTTCTTTGAACCGAAGTCCTTCCGCAGCAGGACCTAGTCCTTTCTGCTGGCGAATCCGATTGAGCCATGCCCTGCGGAAGTCATCATTGTGCAATATCCCGTGCAAATAAGTTCCCCAGACACGGCCTTCCTCGGCCACCGCTCCATCTTCATGCCAACTATCTGCATGGCCCTCTGAATCTTCAAGCGATGTTTTAATCCGAAATGGGCTTTCTACCTCGTGCAAATAACGTGTGCGTCCCATATGAATTTCATAACCCTCAATAAGCAGTTTGTTAGGAGTTTCAGCAAAAAGCGTACTGCTGCCATGCACCTGAACCGTTCGCTTCTCCGCAGTGAACACCGTTTCAGTCGGCAGTAGTCCCAGCCCCGCTAATTCGGGATGGTCCGATTCGTAGCCATCCGGATCGAGCAGCTTGCTGCCCAGCATCTGGTAGCCTGCACAAATACCGGCGACCCAACCTTCCTCCTGATGGACAAAAGCTTGAATACGCTCCGTTAAGCCCGACTCGTTCAAATACCGCAGATCGTCCATCGTATTTTTGCTGCCGGGCAGCACAATCACGTCAGGTTCTCCCCAGTCAGCCAGATGCGTAATATAACGGAAGTGGACGTCCTTCTCTTCTTGCAGCGGATCGAAATCCGTAAAGTTCGAAAGACGAGGCAAGCGAATCACCGCGATATCCAATTGATCTGCCGTTTTGCCGCTTCCATAACTGTCATTGCGTTTACTTTGCACTCTCTTCGAGTCCAGGGAAGCTGAATCTTCATCCTCGATCCCGAGCTGCGGCAAATACGGAATAACACCGAGCACAGGTTTGCCTGTTCTCTCCTCCAGCCAATCCAAGCCCGGCTTCAGCAAGCTGACGTCGCCACGGAATTTATTAATAATAAAGCCCTTCACACGGTCTCGCTCTTCTGGCGTCAGAATCTCCAATGTCCCTACGATAGAAGCGAATACGCCGCCACGATCAATATCCGCTACAAGCAGTACAGGGGCATCCGCCCAGCCGGCCAAACGCATGTTCACGATATCCCGGTCTTTTAAATTCACTTCTGCCGGACTCCCCGCACCTTCGAGCACCACCACATCATACTCGCTGCGCAGTCGTTTCAAAGCATCCTTCACAATGATCTCCGCTTGCGGCAAATATGACTCCCGATAGGTTCGCGCATCCAGATCGGAGAAGGGAACACCGTGAACGACAACCTGGGCCACCATGTCTTGTTTGGGCTTGAGGAGAATTGGATTCATATCGGTTGTCGCGAGGATTTTGCAGGCATCCGCTTGAACGCCCTGCGCTCGACCGATTTCTTTGCCGTCAAAAGTCACGTAGGAATTCAAGGACATATTTTGTGATTTAAAAGGGGCCGTTTGCCAGCCATCTTGAACGAGAATACGGCATATCGCCGCCGTTAAAATACTTTTGCCCACATCGGAGGCAGTGCCCTGAACCATCAATGTGGCTGCTTGCACAGTCGCTTTTGTCATGACCTTACCCTCGATTCATCTTGAAATCTGACAGCATGTTATGTAATCCGGCGATTAGCCGTTCATTGTCTTCTCGAAGTCGGATCGCAACTCGGCAGTAACGTTCATCAAGACCTTCAAACAAAGAAGCATCCCGAATCAAAATACCTTGCTGCCCCATATGCTGCTGAGCTTGCTTGACCGTAATTCCCATAGACAGCGGGAAGGAAAAAAGCAGGAAATTCACTTCACTAGACACAACTTCCAGACCTAATTGTCCTAACTGCTGAATCAGCCATGTCTTCTCTTCGTGCAGCCACTGCCAACTTTTACTTTCGTAATCCACATCATCAAGTACCGACGACCCTATACGCTGCGCCAAATAATTCACACTCCACTGCACTTGCAGCTGCTCTATCTGCCTGATCCAATCCGGATGCGCCACCATAAAACCTAAACGTATGCCTGGGATCGAATAAAACTTGGTCATAGAACGAATTACCAATAGCTGTGGATTATTAGCGGCTTGTTGCAGCAGCGAATGATCCTGCTCATTGGGCACAAACTCCATGAAAGCTTCATCAAGTACACAGCGGTGACCGCTCTGCACAAGCCCCTCCAGAACGGGCCCTGGTATAAGCTTGCCTGTCGGATTATTCGGATGGCCCAGGAAGAACAGATCAACAGATGCATAAGCTGCTTCCACATCTTGCTGCTGCAGTTCGAATTGATATTCTGCTTGAAGCGGAATATTGTAAATTTCGCCCCCGGATTTATGCACAGCTTCCTCATATTCACTGAAGGAAGGTCTGGCAAGTCCAGTAACCTTGGGCTTGAGGACTCTTGCCGTTAAATCAATCAGTTCCGCCGCACCGTTCCCGACCAGAATACTTTCAACCGGAATAGCGTACTTCGCAGACAGCTTGCTGCGCAGCTCGCGTACGGCAGGGTCCGGATATTTAACAATATCGCGCCAGCCCTCGCTTAGGATGATCTTAACAGCCTGAGGCGGACCAAGCGGATTC
This sequence comes from Paenibacillus marchantiophytorum, assembly GCF_014640555.1. Taxonomy (GTDB): domain Bacteria; phylum Bacillota; class Bacilli; order Paenibacillales; family NBRC-103111; genus Paenibacillus_E; species Paenibacillus_E marchantiophytorum. Next base: position 97,896 of record NZ_BMHE01000013.1, read on the forward strand.
ATATTCGAGCTAAAATCCAGAAAGGCTTCCTTGGGTTGACCGAAGGCTTCCTCAGCGGTCCACAGATCCCCGCCATGTCCATAACGTTCGAGCATCCAATTTGCTCCTCTCATAACCAATAGGATGAACCCCTCTAAAACTGTGTCAAGGTTATCAGGAGAACCCCGACTAGCAAGACCGTTTCCAACAACTCATTCAAAGCGCCGTAGGTATCTCCTGTTAACCCGCCTAGTTTGCTATTCATGTAGGCAGCGAAGATCCAACCGGCTATCACCGTCACCAACATGTAACCGCAAACGATGATCCAAACTCTCGGATCTGCCAGAACAGCATAAGAACCCTTGCCTAGCGCCAAGCTCGCAGTAATCGTAGTTGTAAGAAGGGCTACTAAAAAAGAACAGCTGACATGCGGCTTGCGCACACTGCGAAAAAGACTGCCAAGCCCGCTTTCCTTGCGCGCATAAGGCCAGCCATAGATCGCCATGACCATGAACCAGCGGCTCCAAACCGGGACCAACACAAGCAGAAAGCTTACGCCTCCTTCGTGACCAGCTATATGCAAGTCCAATAAGGAATAAAGAATTGCAAACTTGAGAAGCACATGCAAGACGCAGACGATGACACCCATCGCTCCAACCCGGCTGTCTTTCATGATCTCGAGCATCATCTCGCGCGGCCGATGACTCAGAATTCCGTCTGCCGTATCCATCAAACCATCGAGATGAAGTCCTCCCGTTAAGACGATCCACAGCCCCAGCAGCAGCACTGCCGCAGGCATCGGAGGCAGGATGAGACCCAACCCTTTGCCAGCCAGCAATAAAAGCAAGCCGATTACGCACCCGGCGAGCGGATAGAATACAACGCTGCGCCGAAAAACCCGCTCTGTATATTCAATTTGCACAGGAATCGGCAAACGGGTAAGAAACTGAAAGGCCGCCAGACAGGCCCGCAGCCAATCTAGAACAACCACACGAGCATTACGCATAGCAATCCTCCCATCACTACGAAGCTGACGCCGTACAACATGCGGACGGCGTAGACAATATCCTGCTGCGTCCGCGGACGCAGCGGCCAGCCCAGGCGGGCGCGCTCGCTTGCCGCGCCGCCGTAGACGTTCAGCCCGCCAAGCTCAATTCCGAGTGCCCCGGCTACCGCCGACTCTGGAATTCCGCTGTTCGGGCTGGGATGCAAGTGCGCGAAGCGGCGGATCGCAGCCGCCGAGCGCTTCGCCGAGAGGCCCGGCTGCAGCAGGGCAACGAGGATCAGCAGGAGGCCGGTCAGCCGGGCCGGAATCCAGTTCATGACGTCGTCCCAGCGGGCCGACGCCCAGCCGAAATGACGGTATCTGTCATTTCGGTAGCCGACCATCGAATCCATCGTATTCGCTGCCCGGTACAGCATCGCGAGCGGCGCCCCGCCGAGCAGCGCGTAGAACAAGGGCGAGATCACCGCGTCGACAATGTTCTCGGCCACGGTCTCAACGACCGCGCGCGTCAGTTCTTCCTCACCGAGCTCGCCTGTTTCCCGGCCTACGATGTAGCCGGTGTACTTGCGAGCTTCAGTGAGTTCACCCTTGCGCAGCGGACGATAGACCAGATAGGCCGCATCCTTTAAGCCTTTGATAGCAATCGTTGTAGAAATCAGCCAGGTACAGACAGCGTACCCAAGCCATTCATGAATCGAACGAGCAGCCAGAATCAGCACCATCACAGTGCCGAAACTTACGGTGAGGGTTGACAGTGTAAGCATAATGCCTTTGGCCCGCAACCATCCAGGTGAATCGCTTTCTCTGCGCAGCATCTTTTCGATGCCGCGAATCCAGCGTCCGATATGAATAACCGGATGGGTCGGCCAATTCGGATCTCCGAGAATCCAATCTACGACAATGGCCGCAGCCGTCATGATAACGATTTCCTGCCAAGAGTACATCCACATGGTAATCACCGTTCCATACTTAGCGACGACTTGCGTTCTTCCAGTCGATAAGCGCTGCTTTTGATCTCAATCGGTATCCCTGCCGTGACCAGGAACACCTCATCACATACTTGTGCTAATCGTTGATTCATCCGTCCTGCCAAGTCTCGAAAGCTGCGACCAAGCGGATACTCCGGCACGATGCCGTCTCCTACTTCATTCGTGACGAGGATAAGCGGACCCCTGTAGGAAGCAACGGCTTCTGCCAGATCGTCGATCCGTGCCATCGCCAGCGCTGCCGCATTGGATTCGGACTCATACCTAAGCAGCCAATTGGTCAGCCACAGCGTCAAACAATCCACCAGCACCGCAGCTTCCCCGCTTGCGCCGCTCGTATGAAGCTGCTGCAGCAGTTCCTGCAAGTCATATGGCTCCTCACGCGTATCCCACGGATAACCGGAATCAAGCCTTTGCTGCTTGTGCAGATCGACCCGCTCCCTCATTTCCTCATCATAGATGTAGGAGGTAGCGATATATATCCCCTGCTTGCTGTCATGCATAGCAAGCTTCTCGGCGAACGAGCTCTTGCCGCTTCGCGCGCCGCCTGTTACCAGAACCGCCATGTCGCCTTCGCCCCCTTCCTTTCACTTACCCCCGTGACACGCCTGCGCTATCGAATGTCGCCATCTCCTTCATGATCTTGCCTGCGGCATCGATCACGTTGAACACAAGCACAGCGCCTGTCCCCTCGCCCAGGCGCATATCCATCTGCAGCATCGCCGAGAGGCCAACCGCTTCGAGCATCTTCGTATGTCCCTGCTCCTGCGATAAGTGCGAGGCGAGCATATAGGACGCGCTTAGCGGTGCTAATCGGCTCGCCACAAGCGCTGCTGCCGACGAGATGAAGCCGTCGACAACGACAGGGCAGCGATTCTTCGCTGCGCCCAGAATCACGCCTACCAGTCCGGCGATCTCTAGTCCGCCGACTTTCGTCAATACATCAAGCGCATAATCAGCGCTTGCCACATCGCCTTGGCCCAGCCCGTTTATGGCCAAGGCCTTGTTCACCACAGCCTGCTTATGCAGCCATTTGGCATCATCAATGCCTGTTCCACGGCCAACGGCTATGCTGGCGTCCAGACCCGTCAGCGCGCACAGAATAGCCGCGCTAGCCGTTGTATTGCCAATCCCCATCTCCCCCGTGGCGAAAAGGCGATATCCCTTCTCTACCAGCTCATCAACGAGCTCAGCGCCCGCCTGGATAGCTTGTACAGCCTCTTCCTTCGTCATAGCCGATTCCCGCGCCATATTGCGTGTGCCTTTGCGCACTTTGCGCGAAACAAGCTCTGGATGCTCCAAATCCGCGTTAACGCCCATATCCACGCAGATGACATCAGCGCCGGCATGCCTCGCCAACACATTAACCGCAGCCCCGCCGGATAGGAAGTTGAATACCATTTGCGGCGTCACTTCCGCAGGGAATGCACTGATTCCTTCCTCGCAGACACCATGATCGCCAGCCATGACGATGACGGCTTTTTTGTCCAAATCAGGCATGATTTCACCCGTAATGCCCGCAACCTGACGCGCGATATCTTCCAACTTGCCCAGGCTTCCTTGCGGCTTGGTTAATTGGTTCAAATGATTGTTCGCTTGATTCACTGCCTCTTCATGAATCGGCTCAATACGATTAAGAATAGTCGCTAACTTGCTCATTATGTCATCCTCCGATATTTCACTTATTTGCCTGGCTGCAACAAAATTTGCGGTGCTTCGTTGACAGGATGGCGCAGAACGATTGGTTCTGTTCCATACACCTCTTTGATTAGTTCACTGGTTATGATTTCTTCAGGCGTTCCAATGGCAGCCATTCGCCCATTGTGGATGACCATCAAACGCGTGCAGTACTGAGCAGCCAAGTTTAAGTCATGCAGAACCGCAACGACCGTTAACTCCGCTTCGCTCTGCCATTCTCTCATATAATCCATCATTTGGACCTGGTACCCAATATCCAGAAAGGTGGTCGGTTCATCCAGCATCAGCAGCCGTGGCTGTTGTGCCATCACTTTGGCCAGCGCAACACGCTGTCGTTCCCCGCCGCTTAACCGCTCAATGGTCCTGTCGATCAATGGCTCCAAATGCAGCCGTCTCACGATTCCATCAATTAAACCCTCCGCATCTGCGGAATCCTCGCCTAGCCAATTCTGAAATGGATAACGCCCCATCTCCACCACTTCACGAACCGTAAATCCTACCGGAGGAAGCGCATCCTGCTGCAGCACAGCAAGCCATCTCGCCAATTCTTTGCGGGAAAAAGCTGACGCTTCTCGTCCATCCAACTGGACTTTCCCGGTTTTCACAGGATCCATGCCGGATAAAAGTCGAAGCAGCGTCGACTTCCCGCTTCCGTTGGGTCCGATAATGCCAAAAAATTCGCCTTGCTTGACCTCGAAGGTAATCTTCTCCAGTACTTGCTGCTCCAAGAAGCTTTGCGAAAGGTGCTCCACTTTAATCATGTTGATCAACCTCTTAACGTTTTCTTATCCTTATGTAGCAAATACGCAAAAAACGGGGCGCCCAAGAAGGCTGTTATGACACCCAGTGGAATTTCGGTTGGACTTAATACCGTGCGAGCCAGCGTATCCGCCCACAGAACGTAGACCCCTCCGCCAATCGCGGATAAAGGAATAATCAAGCGATAATCAGGTCCTACAACCAATCGGACCAGATGCGGAACGATGAGACCGACAAATCCAATAACACCAGCAACCGATACGGCAGCTGCCGTCAGGAAAGTAGCCACGACCAGTACGACTAACTTGGTCCGCTCGACATTGACGCCTAGATGTGACGCTTGCCGCTCCCCCAAAGCGAGCAAATTCAAAGAACGCGCATAGCCTAAGAGCACAATAATGCCAATAAGCAAATAGGGTGTAATGATGTAAATATACGACCAGCCGCGCATCGCCAGGCTGCCCATTAGCCAGAAAACGATCTCATTGATCACCTGTTTGGAAATCGAAACCATGAACGATACGATGGCCCCTAGGAACGCTTGCATAACAACGCCTGACAAGATCAACGTTTCCATCTTGAGCTTTCCTTCGATTTGAGCGAGCTTCAGAACTAGAAATAAGGAAAGAAGTCCGGTAATGAAAGCAACAATCGGAATCGACCATTGTCCGAACCACGCCATCTGCAGCCCAAAATAGATGAGGAAAGCTGCGCCAACCGATGCCCCTGACGATACCCCGAGCGCATACGGATCTGCCAAGGGATTTCGCAAAACACCTTGAAAAGCCGCACCCGCGATAGACAGCGCCGCACCCACCAGAATGCCGAGCAAGACGCGAGGAAATCGCACTTTATTAATAATTTGCTCTGCTGATTGCTGCCAGTTCGTGTCGATATAGTCCCCAAGCCATGGGATATGCTTGCCCAGTATTCCTGCGATTTGCAAGACAGGCAGATTCGCTGTTCCCAGTGATAAACTCACCAGAATAGAAAGAAGAAGGAGTATAACTCCTACTCCTCCCCATAGCACTAATTTTCTTTTCATTTATTTCACCAGTTCGGGATAAATGCCTTTAGCCATTTGAAGCAGTCCGTCTGTCAATCGAGGTCCCGGGCGGCTCAGCATATTTTGATCAAGGCCGATCACTTGCTTGTTCTTCACGGCTTCGATCGTATCCCAGCCACTGCGCGTACGGATGATTTCGTCCAGTGATTTCTTGCTCTTCGTATCGATAACGCCGTTAGCGAAAAGGATAACCGCCGGATTTTGCTGAATGATCTTCTCTTCGCTGATTTGATACCAGCCTTTTCCGTCTCCAGCTACATTGATACCGCCTGATAGCTTAATCAACTCGTCCATGAATTCTCCGCTGCCCACAGTCCAGCCTGGGCTGAATTCAATGTAGACTTTCTTCTTATTCTCTTGCTTCACATCTTTGACCGCGTCGACAACCTTTTGACGGTCTGCCTTCATTTTGACAACAATTTTCTCCGCTTGCTCTTGGTGATCTGTAATCAGTCCATAAGTTTGAATGTTCGCAATCACATCATCCAGCGTCTTAGGCTCTACTTTGAAAATGTTAACATTCAATGCGCGAAGCTGCTCCACCGTATCTACTTTCATCGAAACCCCTGTAAACACAATATTCGCATTGGAGGCAATCAGCGCTTCTTGGTTAGGTTTCGTGATACTGCCTAATTTGGGCTTGGTTTTTGCCGCATCAGGATAATCATCATAATCCGAGACACCTACGATGTTAGCTTCCAAACCTAGAGCAAACAGTGCCTCGGTTTCTGCCGGTGATACGGATGCAATCTTCTCCGGCGCTTTCTCAAACGTAAACTCTTTGCCTGTTGCATCTTTAACTTTCAATGGATAAACGGTCTTTTTCGCTGCTGCTGCCGGTGTTGTTGTCACCGTTGGCGCTTTGGTCCCCTCGCCGCCCAGCTTCGATGGATTCGTTATTTCTGCTTCTTTCTTCCCACAAGCCGCTAAACTGACTGCCGTTGCTAACGCAACTGTAAGAATCAGCGCTTTTTTGACAAACTTCTTTTCCATTATCATTAACCCTCTCTCTTTATGCTTGATTTCGATTGATCTTAGCCGGTTTGAGCCTAATAAGAAAGCGGCTTTGCCGCCTTTAGAGATGAACATCTTCATAACGGTTTTTAACAATCTAGCGAATCGTAGTTCCCTTTGGGCTTTGCAATGACAGAGAGCGTCGTGTGAAAAGGAACTATGATCCGCTAACTGGCGGAAACTGGGGTAAAAGTAACATGAAAAGGAACTGAGATCCGCTATTTAAGCGGAACCTGCTGATTCCAACCGGGAAACGGTGAAATAGCGGATCGTAGTTCCCTCTGGCCTGGAATATGGCGGTTTTCAGAATTATAGCGTACTGTAGTTCCCTCAAACTCCCGATAATGACACTTTTGGCTAGAACAGCGCAACGTAGTCCCTTCGTGCGAGCTAGCTGGAGTAACTCCGCGTTCATATAAACTCTTATATTTCAAAAAAGCCCCCTGTTCCTGAAGGAACAGAGGGACGATAAATCGCGGTGTTCAGCAACTTGACGTTTGCTTCCTGATTTAACGCGATCCTTTTCCTCGAAGGATGTCGTAAAAAGGCTCCATGGGCAGGTATCCTGACTTTCCACCTTCGCTTGCGTGGATTACAGTGGCGGGACCGTGCCGGACTTCAACCGGCTTCCCTTTTAAGCAGACAAGCTTAGGAATAAGCTTGCCAGCACCTATGGCGGCGTATTTGACTATCAATCTCTTTGTCGATTATAGACTTCTTGTTACTTTTGTGCAATCACTTTGAGCACTTGCTTGGCTTCATTCAGCTTTGGCGCATTCTGAGGAATGAACGCTACCAACCCTTTGCCTTCAAAGCCTTGCTCTTTCATCCACTTGTTTCCTGTAAGCGGAATTCCGTATAAATGCTTTTCGGACGGCTTGCCTTCTTCTTTGATTTCGACGACCCCATCCGGGTAATCCTCCGGTTTAATCGTATCATCCAAGGACACGAAACCTGCTTGATTACTGAGGGATTTAAACTGGTCATCGGCAAGAATGAAGATGCCATTGCCGCCGGCAGCTAATTCTACAATCATTTTCTCCAGAGAGAAAATAGGGGAACTAACAACCTTGACCGTAGGGGTCTCGCCCACCTTGGATTTCAGCGAAACTTCCAATTTCTCCGCCGCTTCACTCGGGAACCCGCTTGATCCCATAATAAAAATAGAAACATCTGGCTTAGGCCCGCCACATCCTGCCAGCAGTACCATAAGTCCAACCATCATAACCAACAGCCATTTCGCTTTCATGTTGTGAACGTACCTCCGTATGTGATCTATATCCTTCTGTAGTCGCGAGAAAAGTCGGTTTTCACCGACTTTTCTTCCCGTTGTTCATATATTCATTTATTCTTTGGTCTAGGATTGTACTCAATTCGACGACAGATTCAGAGGTCATTTCTTCCCCATCGAGAACCAACTGTTCCAGCTTACGTCGTAAAGAATGAATCTCTTCTTCGAGTAAGATGAGGGAATTCCGCTTCTTCGCACGCTTAGTCAACCAACACTTTCCGAAATCTTGTTCACGAATTTGAATATGTTTCTGATAGGTTGATAGTTGGTATTCCATAAAAGCCATGCTCATCCCTCCCTACTACAAGAATACCAGTTTTCTGACATAATGAACATATCTATTACTTAACAATTTACAATTTTCTCAAAAATTTTCCAATGCGTTCTAACGCTTCATTAAGTTGAGAAACACTGTAAGCATAGGAGCAGCGCAAGAAGCCTTCGCCTCCTAAGCCAAACACATCTCCGGGTACCGCTGCAACCTTTGCTTCAAACAACAATTTTTGCGCAAATTCATCCGAAGTCAGCCCTGTAGCGACAATACTTGGGAAGGCATAGAACGCGCCCTGCGGTTCATGACACTCCAAGCCAATCTCTCGAAACCCTTTGACAATCAACCGTCTGCGCTGATTATAGGACTCTATCATACGATCTTTCTCTTCCAAACCATTAGTCAGCGCCTCGTGTGCTGCAACCTGCCCCATGACTGGTGCGCACATCACCGTATATTGGTGAATTTTGGTCATAGCCGATATTAGTTCTGAATGGCCGCAAGCATACCCCATCCGCCAACCTGTCATTGCGAATGCTTTGGAAAAGCCGCTAACCAGGATCGTCCGATCTTTCATTCCCGGTACAGCCGCGAAACTTACGTGCTTCTGTCCATATGTTAATTCGGCATAAATTTCATCCGAAATCACGATCAAGTCATTTTCTTCCACCACTTTAGCAATCGGCAGCCAATCTTCATAAGTCATGATACCGCCAGTGGGATTGCTTGGGTAACAAAGTATTAAAATTTTGGAACGTGGCGTAATAACATCGCGCAAAGCTTTCTCCGTAAGCTTGAATTGATCCTTCGCGAAAGTTTCAATACCTACTGGAACACCGCCACTAATACTCGTAATAGGTGAATATGAAATGTAACATGGCTCCGGAATAAGAATCTCGTCACCTTGCGTAACCAAAGCGCGCAGTGCCAAGTCAATCGCTTCGCTGCCGCCTACTGTGACAAGCACTTCGTTGGAAGGCTCATACTTCACTTTGAACGAGGTGTGCAAATAATCGGCAATCGCTTCACGAAGCTCCGGAATCCCGGAGTTTGGCGTATATTTGGTACGGCCGCGCTCAAGGGAATAAACGGCAGCTTCACGCACATGCCACGGTGTTGAAAAGTCAGGCTCCCCTACACCAAGCGAAATAATATCATCCTTGCTATTGCTTACCAAATCAAAAAACTTGCGAATACCGGATGGCTTGATCTCACGCACGGCAGGAGCCAGGTAGTCCTGCATGGATTTGACCTTGTTCGGCTGGATCGTTGTCTCATCTTGGATCATGACGTTCCCTCTTCCTTACGGCGAAACGAGCATACGGTGATCATCAGCCTGATCCTCGAATATAATGCCGTCTTGTTTGTATTTTTTCAATATGAAATTTGTTTTAGTAGAAAGCACACGGTCGATTGGAGACAATTTATTCGATACAAAAGAGGCTACTTGCTTCAGAGAGTTGCCCTCAATTTCAACAAGCAAGTCATAAGCACCTGACATCAAGTAGACGGATTTGACTTCCGGATATAGGTAAATCCGTTCCGCGATGGCATCGAAGCCGCGTCCGCGTTCCGGTGTAATTTGCACTTCAATCAGGGCGGTAACCTTTTCGTCATCTACTTTACTCCAGTTCACCACTGTCGCATATTTGACGATGACCTTATCCGCTTCCATCTCGCTTATCGCTCGCGCCACTTCGTCCTCCGCCGTTCCTAGCATTGTGGCGATAAGATCCGCGCTTCGGCGGGCGTCTTCTTTCATTAGTTCGAGAATTTTAAGCTTCAAAGTATCCATGGTTAAACCTACCTTTCTGAAATTTGGGTTTTCGGTTCATCCTTTAATCTTACAATGAATTGGCATCGCAATTCAATTACTGAGCCTGTCTAAATGCCAGATTATTTTTGTATAACCAAAATATCCATTCACAAACAACAAAAAAGACCGCCCTAATCGATAGGCAGCCCTTCATTTTATGGGATATAAGATCATTTGTGAACCAAACGGAGCTTCAACTCGGCTTGCAGCAGTTTGTTGACCATCGTTTCAATTTCACGGTGACCATACGTAGGACGCACATGGATAATAGCTGTCTCGGAACAGTACCCGATCCCAACTAGTGTATCCTCATCATAGACTGAGATGACATTGTGAGAGTGGAGTTCCTGCCAATTCACAGGCATTTGCGACCCTAGGTTTATGCATTCCTCTGTATATGTCTGTATAAAGTTATCCAGTTGATCTATCTCTGGGAACGAATTGATATAGGCTATTTTCACGCTGAGTCCACCTTTCATCTGAGAACCTTTTACACTTATAATTATACTCAATAATGAATTTTTATTCAACATTTATTAAAAAAGGTTTGAATACCCACGCGCGCACATCATTCGTATGTTCATAATTAGTTTATCTGCATCGTGTCACCCCAAGACATGCCCTCACGCAGAACCGATGCTAGGTCTTCACACGGAATGGGGATTCAGGTACTCAACTATATAAGGAACGCGGATGCTGGCGATAGACTTCACAAGGAACGTGGATGACAGTGATAGACCTTCGCGGGGATCGCAGGGGATTGGGGTATGTCGCGGTATGTCATGGGACAATGCGCGATATCATGAGTAGCGTTGGATACTGTAGAACAGCATATGATCTAGTGACGTACGCAGAGGCAATGTCAAAGAGGCTGACTCAAAAGGTTACAAACCTTGAAAGCAGCCTCTATTTTGTCTCGATACGAAGCCAAAACTAACAGGAATTTCTCCTGCTATTTTGGCTTTACTAACTCTAAACGGTCATCTAACTGGAAAACCTCCCGCTAATTAAGGGAGAAATCGCTATTCAGTGGAAAAGCATCGGAAATAACGGGAGATTTGCCATGTAAACTGCCTTTTCATGCGAAAACACCTAAATTAGCGGTAGCTTTTCAGGCTGTCGAGTAAAGCGCTTTCAATTAGTCTCAACCAACCTGTGACCCGTTCGCAATGCATATTTATCTGTTAACAAAAAAGATCGCTCCTTAACTTGCATGCTTCGCAAGCTGACGGGCGATCTTTTTTATGTTTTGTGCTACTGCCGTCATAAGTGCTTTCTCCTGCACATTCGCTCGCCCTCTCAACTGCGAATAGCGAAGTCCATGGAGCTCTTTAGCATCCGCGAAACTTCGCTCAATGGTTTGGCACCGAAGTCGGTACAGTTTTTTACCAGAAACGCTTTCCCTGTTCTTAGTTACTTGCTCTTTGTAGTCTTCCCACAAGTGCCTTTGGATTTTTCTAGTATGGTTCTTTGCCGTTGTGCAGCTGAAAAGTAAGGGACATTCGATGCACTGTTTCGGGTCAGATGTGTACTCGCGGTAACCTTGTCGGTTCGTGGTGCTCTGGCTTAGTTCCTGACCTTTTGGGCAGATATACACATTTTTCTCGGCATGAAAAAGAAACCGTTCCTTCGACATTCCCTCGGAAGTCGAACTAGCTCGGCGCCCGCCGATGACGGGGTAAATCTCCATTTCTAATGTCTCTTTGCAAATGTATGGCGTCATATAACCAGAGTCGACGGTTACTGCCTCAAGCGATGCTTCGAATCCGAATTTTTCAATTTGGTGCTGCAATCGTTCGATGTAAACAACGGAATCGTTAACGTTTCCTTTTGTCACATGCACATCCGTAATAATGTTGAACTTATGATCAACAGTGCGATGATCCAAGTAAAAGAACCCATCAGGTTTACCTTTTCGCATCATATATCCACTTTCTGGATCCGTCGTGCTTACTTTAATTGGCTTTGTCTCGGTCTCCTCCTCCTTGCGCTCCAGCTGCTTTTTTCCAAGTTGTTTCCGATCTTCGTCCACGGCTTTATCCAATTCCAATGTGTATTCGTGAGGCGTTTGCTCCACGGTTTGCATCACGTATTTATTTTTATTGGCATTTGCTTTAATATGCGTGGAGTCTGTGATAAGTACACGACCTGCAACCATTCGATGTGCGATGGCGAGTCGAACGATTTCATCAAAAATATCCTGAAATACGGTCGTATCTTTAAAACGAGTCCGACGATTCCAGCTGATAGTGGTGTGATCAGGCGCTTTTTGAGTAAGTCCAAGCCCTAGAAACCAGCGATAACCAATATTCAAGTTAATCTCTTGCTCAAGTTGGCGTTCGGAACGAATCCCATATAAATAGCCAATAAACATCATTTTAAAGAGTAAAATAGGATCAATCGACGGCCGTCCATGATTGTCACTGTAAAAAGGACGAACGATATCTATAATAAACGAAAAATCAATATGATCAGCGATTTGGCGAAGTAAATGATTTTGAGGGACCATCAAATCAATGCATACAAGTTCATAGTCTAATTGAGGGTCTTTCGGAGTAGAACGAAACATAGGAACCACCACTTTCAATAGTATGATTATATTATACCAAATTAACGCGGTGATGTGTTGAAATGAACTTAAAGAAATAAATAAGACTGTCGAGACTTTCTCGACAGCCTGAGCTTTTCCATGTAGTTCAACATTGAAAGCAAGAGTCAGCCTGGAGATAGACTCATTTGGGGACAGCCCCTTTTGGCGTTTCGCGAACATCCACAATGCGTTTAGCCACGCGGTCCTCATGCCCTCACTTCCTCAAGTCCTCATGCCCCTATGTCCGCATGTCCTCCAGCCCGCATGATCAATCAAAAATATCCATGCTTAAATATCTCTCGCCTGTATCCGGCGCAATGCACAACACCCGTTTGCCAGCGCCCAGCTTGCGAGCCACCTGCAAACCCGTCCAGACGGAAGCTCCGGCGGATGGCCCCACGAGTATGCCCTCTTGGCTTGCCAAATCCCGCATCGTGCGGATGGCGTCCTCATCAGTAACTTGGACGATGTGATCATACACGCTTGTGTTCAAAATAGCCGGTACGAACCCCGGACTCGTCCCTACAAGCTTGTGCGGACCAGGCTCTCCGCCTGAGAGCACAGGAGACCCTTTGGGCTCCACAACATAGATCTGAATATCTGGCAGGTTCTCCCGGAGAACCTCGCCTGTACCAGTAATTGTGCCTCCTGTACCCGAGGTTGCAACGAAGGCGTCCAGACGCCCTTCCATTTGCTGCAGAATTTCCGGAGCCGTAGTCGTCCGGTGAATGTCCGGATTCGCTGCATTCTCAAATTGCTGAGGAATATAACTGTTCGCAATTTGTTGCCGCAGTTCCTCCGCTTTGGCAATCGCCCCTGGCATCCGCTCCGCGGCTGGCGTAAGTACAACCTCTGCGCCGTAGGCTTTGAGGATATTAATACGTTCTTTGCTCATATTATCCGGCATGATCAATATCGCTTTGTAGCCCTTGGCGGCTGCATTCATCGCAAGTCCGATACCTGTGTTGCCACTTGTCGGCTCAATGATCGTAGCTCCAGGACGAAGAAGTCCTTTTCTCTCAGCCTGCTCAATTAAGTTATAAGCAGCACGATCCTTCACACTGCCGCTTGGATTGAAATATTCCAGCTTTACATAGAGTTCAGCGTCACCTGGCTCTACCAATCGGTTAATCCGCACTGCCGGCGTATCTCCGATGAGCTCTGTGATGCTGCCTACCATTCTGTTCTGCGCCATGTCTGCACGTTCCTCTTCCCCATAATAACCGACTATACCCACATTTTTATCGGGAATTGAAACAAAAGTCAAGGCTTAATTACCGAAAGCTGCCTTTTCATAAAATACCAACTCACTAGCGGCGAACTGCCAATAACCAATAACAGCACATTGATTATAAGCGGAGCTTTGCTCCAGGATATGACGCCAATGAAAAGTAAAACACCCAACATGCGGCCTACATTCAAGGATAATTCCCTTAGCACGATGTACTCTTCCCGCTGTTTCGCGCTTGCCTCATTAGAACCAATCAGATCGAAGACAGCTGACACCATAGGCACCGAATACATCGGGAAAAAGAGGGAGGCTCCCAACCCAAAAAGGAGCAGCGTGCTATACCCCATTTTCCAGAAAAAAGGAAATATCACCACGACAACCATGATAGCACCGATAAGCATGCTTATTTTACGAAAATGCGGTTTGATGAATCGACCTGCTGCCCAGAAGCTAACTAAGGAAACAGCGGATGTAATCAGTACAAAATTGCCCAGACTCGCTTCACTGGCTGTAGATATGTAGACGAGCAAAGCGATCATGAAACCAAAAACGCCTTCCCGAACGCCTTGAAATACGAGGGCCAGACTCACTCGCTTCCAAGGGGTCTCCGGCTGGCGGAGACAGCGCAAAGGGAACAGCCATTCATAGGTGCCCTGCACCTTGCGTTTTTTGAGAAAGAAACTAATGACCACACCAAGCAGAAATACGCCTAACGAAATGGAAAAAATCAAGCGGTAGCCGCTGACATCCCCGAGCCGAATTATCAACCCGCCCGAAATCCACGGAGCCACAATCCCCGCACCTGAGCCCAGAAGCCCGATCCAACCATTAAAACGGTCACGGTTATCCGGGTCTGTCACTTCAAAGTAGACCACATTAAAAGCAACCCAAAAAAGGCCGGATGATATCCCCTGCACCATGCCAAGCCAAACAAAGTAATGTATACTGCTTGGTCCCAGCCACAAAACCAGCATATAGAAAACAGCTGAAACCGAAACCCCAACTCGCAAACAGTTCATCTTATTATGTTCCTTGACCCATTTGCCAGCCAGCCAGAAGGTGATGGCCATCGTCAGATGTGTGGCTAGCGTAAACCAGCCAATAAGGGCAAAATCATTTTTGGCTTTCCACAAATAAACACCAACGAAAGTCCCTGATAAAGCATTCGCGCTTCCGAACAAGGTATGAACGATGAGTAGTAAAATGGCCTGTGCATCCAAACGCCCTTTGTGGATCTTTGCCTCATTCCCGCCGCCGCTTGCCTGATGACCAAAATAGTTACTCGCCTGTCCTTCCGCTGCCCGGCCTTGTCTCCTTCTCGTCTGGCTCTGATCTTTGTGCATACGCCTACCATCCTTCCCACCATTGAATCGCTCTTGTTAAGCTTCCCCAATGGAGTGAAAATATGAGGCATTACAACGAAAAAACCGAGTCCACCAGGACTCGGTTCTACGCACTATTCCGATTTAATTCGGGAAACCATCAGCAAGCGATCGGTATCGGATAAGATTTTTTCTACTTTGAAGCAGGATGGGCAGACATAAACGTTAAGTGTAAAAGGACCTGTCAAAAAGGCGCTTCCTAACGTTTTGGGAATAACAGGAGTAAAGGAAGCTTCGCTGACCACTTCATCGCCGGCAAGCAACAGCAGTTCATGACAGCTTGAGCACTCCGGTGCTTCTTCCTGCTCATCCGTGATATGCTGAACTTTCTCGCCATATTTGTCTAGCGGTTCGTCAGAGTCATCCCATGCCAAGGATAAATCTTCATCGGCATCCACGTATTCCTGCTCATCAAAACGGAGCGGCTGACCGGTTTGTTTCACTTTCAGATCAATGCTCCGATAATCGTTCAATTCGTTAAAACAGTGCGGACATTCGTCCTCTGGTCCGATTTCTGGATCCCAAACGATTTCGGTTTGGCACCATGGACAAACTATTTCCTCATTCGCGCTCATTTCGTAATCCCCCACCTATTGCATTCATGCATATTTCACTAAATAATAAACCCCAGCCGCCACAAACACAATTGCAATGGCAAACAAGGTGCCCCACAGGTATTTCATTGTTCAAGCCTCCAAGACTATGTAGGATACTAAGTTACACAAGCTCCAACTACGTAAGAAAGGGAAACGGAAATGGTCAGAGACAAGAAACCGACAGCACGATTATCCTTTTTGATTTCTTCATCAATTTTGAAATAAGGCGTCAAAAATTCAAAAATGAAGTAGGCAACCAACAACAGCAAGAAACCGTACCCTGCCCAGATGAGAGAATGCATCATCGTATCATTGTTGAGAATCGCAAAGCGGAACAAATTACAAATCCCAAAAATTTTCCCGCCTGTTGCCATCGCCACAGACAAATTTCCTTTTTTGATTTCTGCCCAATCATCATACTTGGTCAGCAATTCAAAAATCGTTAGAAAGACGACGAGTGCGACAACGGCTACTGCAAAGAATGCAAGCGTCGATAAATACGGGTTACTAAGCAACACATCCACCTCTTCATTCATATCGTCTCCTGCCTTCCCTCAAATAGTAGAGACTTTAATCTTTGTTATAAAGATCCCTATATATGGTAGAAGAGACTGAGTTTAGCTCAGTCTCTCGCAGGTACTACTAGTATATCATTAGGATTGTTTTTTTTCAGCAAGCTTTGCTTTCATCGCTGCCAATTCGTCGTCAATGCCGCTGCTGCCAGCGCCAAGTCCAGCAAGCTCATCATCTAAGCTGCGGTTTTTAGCGCGAATTTCACCGCTTGCTTGCGCTTCGGCTTCCATCTGAAGCACTTTCTCGCTCATGCGGTCGAACCCTTTGGCTGCATTGTCGGTACCGAAGCCGGACATCGCTTGATTGATTTGTTTTTGCGCTTTGGCTGTTTCGGCACGGGCAATCAACAAATCTTTCTTATTCTTCATTTTGTTAAACTCGTCTTTCATCTCTGTCAATTGACCGCGAAGCTGATCGGCATTCGTTTTGGCCAGATCGTATTGACGTTTCAATTCATCATAACGAGCTTGATGCTCTTTCTTGTCTTCCAACGCGCGGCGAGCCAAGTCTTCATTGCCGGACTCCAATGCTTTCATCGCTTGCTCTGTCCGTTTGGTAACCATTTCTTCGGACTCTTCGAACTGAAGCTTGAATTTCTTCTCAATGGCAATGGATTTAGCAACCGCAGATTCAGCTTCCAAAATATCCTCTTCCATGTCACGCAAGAACTGATTCAACATCTTAACCGGATCTTCCGCTTTGTCCAGCATATCATTGATTGAAGCCATCGTCATGTCACGCAGTCTTTTGAAAATTCCCATTGTAAATTCCTCCTAAGTTTGATGAAAATTAAATTGTATAATTGGCATAACGTTTTTTTAAGATTTAATCACCGGTGCTTACACACATTACATACGCAGTCTCAAACCAGGAGTTTCAAAAAGATGAAAAAAAATTTCAACGTTATTTCAGTTCGACCACGGTGACTCCGGCGCCGCCCTCATTGTAGTTCCCCATTCGGTAACTTTTCACATGTTTGTGGCGGCGCAAATACTCTTGCATGCCTGTGCGCAGCACGCCTGTGCCTTTGCCATGAATCAGGTACACTTGCCCGAAATTGCTTAAGAAGGATTCATCCAAAAAGCGATCCGCCTCGATTAGCGCATCCTCCATATTGAGTCCTCGCATATCGAGCTCCATCTTAACATTGTCGTCGCGTGTTCGCTTGAGCGTAGTTGCCGCTTGCTGCACCGGCTGCTTGTGTGCCTGACCTCCGACCTTCTCGAGGTTGGACAGCGCGACCTTCATCTTCATGATGCCCAGCTGGACAGTCGCTTCGGTCGGGCTCACAATCTCTACGACGTGCCCCTTCTGACCCAGGGTCACGACGCGCACTTCGTCGCCGACCTCGATGCGCTCAGGCCGCTTCTTCGCTGCGCGCACCTGCTTCTCGCGCAGCTCCGGCGCCGCCTGATCGAGGCGGCGCTTCGCTTCGACCAGCCGGTGGTCCTTGACCCCACCGGCCTCTTCCTGCGCCATGCGCCGCAGATCGGCGATGACTTCGTCCGCCTCGCGGCGCGCCTTGGCGACAGCCTCGCGCGCGTCGCGCTCGGCCTTCTCGAGCAGCTTGTCGCGCTGCTCGTCGAACTTCACCTGCTGCGCCTCCAGCGCCTGGCGCATCTCTTCCGCTTCTCGCCGCAGCTGCTCAGCGCTTAGGCGCTCGGCTTCGGCGATGAGGCGGTTCTCCTCGAGCGATGCGATCATCGACTCGACGCGCTTATCTTCTTCGCCCACCTGCGTGCGCGCATGTTCAATAATGCGGCGTGACAAGCCCAGGCGCTCCGCAATCGCAAAGGCATTGCTTCGCCCTGGCACACCGACAAGCAAACGATAGGTTGGACTTAGTGTTTGTACATCAAATTCCATACTGGCATTAATGGTTCCTTGTTTTTGGTACGCGTAAGCTTTGAGTTCTGAATAATGGGTCGTCGCAATAATGCGACAGCCGATTTGATGGATGTAGTCCAGAATAGAAATCGCTAAAGCGGACCCTTCCGCAGGATCCGTACCGGCGCCAAGCTCATCCAGCAAGACTAAGCTTTTTGGCGTCATATCCCTTAAAATACTTATAATATTCGTCATGTGACTGGAAAAAGTACTCAAGTTTTGTTCAATGCTTTGCTCGTCGCCAATATCCGCGTAGATAGCATCAAATACGCATAATTGACTGCCTTCTTCAGCTGGAACGAATAATCCTGACATCGCCATTAAACTTAGAAGACCTACGGTCTTCAGGGAAACGGTTTTCCCCCCTGTATTAGGGCCTGTCACAATAATTTGCGAATAATCATTTCCCAGCTCCAAATCAAGCGGTACAACGGCATCCGCCGCGATTAATGGATGGCGGCCTCGCTTAATTTTGATGAAACCACGATCATTTAAGCGCGGCATCGTCGCTTTCAATTCTCTGGCCAAACCGGCTTTGGCAAATGTGAAATCAAGCTCCGCAAGAAGATCCACATCCTCTACAAGCACATCCACTTGTTCAGCAACCAGCTCTGTCAACGCTCGCAGAATCTTCTCAACTTCCACTTCTTCTTTGAACTTGAGTTCACGAATTTTGTTATTCAACTGCACAATGGCATCCGGTTCAATATACAATGTCGCGCCAGAAGCGGACTGATCATGAATCGTCCCGCCAAAGCTGGAACGATATTCGGATTTAACGGGTATCACGAATCGGTCATTCCGAATCGTGATCAGAACATCCTGCAGCATTTTCTGGATGGATGAGTTGCGCAGCATCTGCTCCAAGCGTTCGCGCACCCTGCTTTCGCCTGTCCGAAGCTCACTGCGCACTCTGCCCAGTTCAGGACTTGCGCTGTCTACGACGACCGCATTCTCATCAATACAGCTGTTTATTTTATCTTCCAACGGTTTATTTTCAGTAAGTAAATCAACCTGATCCTTGAGCATAGGCACAGCATATTCATCAGCATGAACGGCCAGTACAAACCGCTTCAGCCTGCGGCTTCCGAATAGAGTGGTGGAAATATCCAGCAGTTCAGAGGGATTCAACATGCCGCCAATACGGGCACGATGCAAGGAGGATCGAATATCACGAATTCCTCCAAAAGGCGCATTACCTTTCAAACGCTCAATATTAACTGCCTCATCCGTTGCTTGAAGCCTCAGCTTGACCAGTTCAAAATCACCTTTGGGTTCAAGCTTTTCCACAGCATCTTTGCCTAGTGAAGTTGCCGCATGATGAGCCAGTTTATGTAAAATCTTCGCATAATCTAATGTTTTGATAATTTTCTTATTCAACAGTCCCAACCTCTTTTCTCTACCCTATAGTATAAACCAAACCGCACCTGATTAGCTACGGAGACAATGATTATATGGAAGATGCTGCCTACCATAATCTTACGTTATTTGGGATACACTAAGTTGTGCACCTATTCCTTCTGCCAAGGAAAAGATAGCTTCAAACACGCCAAGCAAATTTCAACAAAAACATTTCTTCTGTCATGAGAATTCTCAGCAGAACGAAGGAGGTCTACCAAATGCATCTTCTTGGACATCTCGTAAGGTTTATTGTATCTGCTTTGGTCTTAATGTTTGTCAGTTGGCTAGTGCCGGGATTTAAGGTCGGCGGATTCTGGAGCGCATTTTTCCTTGCACTCGTTATCGCCGTCGCCGCTTGGATTATTGAAGGGGTATTCGGCAAACAAATCACTCCTTTTGGCAGAGGAATCGTAGGTTTTCTTGTGAGCGCGCTTGTCATTTGGGCCGCTCAATTTGTCGTGAGCAATGTATCGACGAGTGTGATAGGTGCGATTTTAGCCGCTTTAGTCATCGGGATCATCGACTTGTTCATCCCTGTGAAGACCCCTTTTGAACAAGGGATCTCAGGCAGAGAGGATCGTCGATAAAACCTGTCAGTTTCCATAACTGATAGCCGGGGGCAAAGCCCAAAAAGGATCGGTCTGCAGCGGATTCATTCGCCGGGCCGATCTTTTCCATGAGAGGATGCTTTCACCAGTTTGTCACTGTTTTTTCAAAACAGGTCGTGTACAATGAGGGAGAAACTAAAATCGATTACAGAGGAGTACATATGAAAAAACTACTCGTTCTTTTAATGGGACTAGCCTTAGTCATTGCCATAGCTGCCTGTGGAAACAAAGATACCAAATCAGCTGGGTCGACAACAAGTCCTGCCCCTAGTGCACAAGCTGGCGGACAGCAAGTAGTGCTGAAAGCAACAAACTACAAATTCGACCAAACTGAATATCGCGTCAAAAAAGGTGAGCCTGTTACGATTACCCTGGATAATTCCCAAGGCGTGCACGGCGCTTCTATCAAAGAATTCAAAGTTAACTTGGATAATGGCAATAAAACCGTTACCTTCACACCTGACAAAGCAGGATCATATCCGATCAACTGCTCCATTATGTGCGGATCGGGTCACGCGAATATGAAAACAACTTTGATTGTCGAATAAGATAATTTGAAACGCAAAGGGCTGATCTCGAGTAACTTCCACTTGAGATCAGCCCTTTTTTGTGCGTGGAACCCGAAAGCTTAACGACTTAACGACTCATCACTTTGGCGATCGTCTCTGTAACTCGATCCTTGTGAAAAGGCTTGACCAGAAAATCCTTGGCCCCAGCAGCAAAAGACTCCATAATCATCTTTTTCTGAGCAACCGCAGAGCACATAACAATCCTCGCAGTCGGGTCATAGTCGATAATGCCTCTAACCGCCGTAATGCCATCCATCTCTGGCATCGTGATATCCATCGTAACCAAATCCGGCTTAACTTGTTTATATATGGTCATGGCTTCGAGCCCATTGGATGCTTCGGCAACGACCTCATGTCCGGCCTCTATCAATATTAATTTGAGCATCATCCTTAAAAATGCCGCATCATCAACAACCAGTATGCTTGCCAACCTAGTTTCCTCCTATCATCCTGCTGTCTGCTACAATCATCCCGCTTGCTGTATGATATTAAATGATTCTGGACAATCTCTGAACATGTGTCGACTTGGTGCTCGAAAACAAATAGAAGCTGCCTTTTCTATACGTTCTAGAAAAGCAGCTTCTATATAGGGATTCCTTGTTTCCACATCTCTTGGAGCTTGCCTGCTATGTTGGGCAGTTCATTGATCAGGTATGGAGCTATCGTTGAGTTGGCAAGTAGTTTTTGAAGTCCGTCCGAGGGGATAATCGTCATGACATTCACAGCTATGATGATGATTAAGAGAGCTTCCGCCAATCCCAAAAGCGCGCCGCTCCAACGATTAATGAAGTTTAGCCCCGGCGTTTTTGCCAGCATATGAAGTGCCCTGCCCAGAAAGACCAACGCAAACTTCACGCCAAAAAACAATAAAGCGAAAGCTATCGCATTCAGGATATACGTATCGAGACTAAGACCTTTTACAATGAATTCGTATTTTTGATAATTTTCGTACGTTGGCAGTGAGACGGCATTCCGCAGCAGCGGCGCCAAGTCTTTGTAGAAGTAAAAAGCGACTAGATAAGCTAAAATAAAGCCTGCAATCGAAACAATTTGCGCAATAAAGCCTCTAAAGTAGCCCAGTAGAAGACCCAGAGCGACTATCGCGAGCATCACATAATCAAAAGTATGTATGGTCACGCTGCCTTACCTGCTGGGGCCGTC
Source organism: Paenibacillus marchantiophytorum (assembly GCF_014640555.1). Classification (GTDB taxonomy): domain Bacteria; phylum Bacillota; class Bacilli; order Paenibacillales; family NBRC-103111; genus Paenibacillus_E; species Paenibacillus_E marchantiophytorum. Next base: position 119,780 of record NZ_BMHE01000013.1, read on the forward strand.
TGTATCTACAAGCTCGATCCATTCGTTATATTCATTTTGCAGCTTCGCATATTCCTCACGCAGCTCTCGGTACTCTTCTTTGACCTGATGCAGTTCTTTCTGCTGCGCCTCATCGATGGCATGATGGTTCATCAACGCTTCTTTTTCACTTTGAGCTTGCGCTTCCCATCTTTGCTTTTCATCTTGAAAATGCTGTTCCAGGATGCTTCGCTCAACTTTTTGCTGCTCGAGAATCGTAGAAATCTGATTCTGATAGTGCTGGATGATTGTTGCTTTTTGCTCCTCCAACTGCTTGATAATCATAGTTTGCTGTTCCTGATATTTACCTACGATCTCGACTTTCTCCTGTTCAGAACGTTGGAACTTTCCTTCCATTTCCTCCTTATACAAGGAGCTGGCCTCAGCAATCTCCTCTTGATGATTAGCCTTTATCGTTTCTTTATCCTGTTCATGCAGATGAAGAAGCGCCTCTTTTTCTTGCTGATACTGCTGAATCAACTCTTCTCTATCCTTTTGATGGATTTGTGAAAGAGTCGTCTTTTCGGCGCGATGCTGCTCATTCAATTTCTGTAACTGTAAGGATTTTTGTTGTTTCTCTTGTTCTATCTGCTGTTTCAGTTGTTGCGAGTGCTGCTTTTCTTGGATAATCTGTTGTTTCAATTGCTCTTGAAGCTGTATAGCCTCATTTTGTTGCTGTTTCTCTTGATCAAGCTGCTCCTTCATTTGTTGATGCTGTTGCTTGGCTTGTTCAAGCTGCTGCTTGGCTTGTTGATGCTGTTGTTTTTCTTGCTCCAGCAATTGTTTGATTTGTGCTTGAAGCTGCTGCGCCTCTGCTTGCAATTGTTTCTCTTGATCTAATTGCTGTTTCGATTGCTGATTCTGTTGTTTGGCTTGCTCAAGCTGTTGTTTGATTTGTTGATGCTGTTGTTTTTCTTGATCGAGCTGCTGCTTAACCTGGATTTGTTGGCGTTTTTCTTGATCGAGCTGCTGCTTGATTTGATCAAGCTGTTGTTTAGTCTGGTCTTGCCCCTGCTTCGCCTGATCTTGCTGCTGTTTGCTTTGCTGCAATAGCTGCTTGATTTGCTCCGACTCCTGCTTGCTTTTGATTGTTTCTTGCTTGGCTTGCTGCAGCTCTTGGTTGGTTTGTTCAACCAAATTTTGCTGATTGCTAAGTATCGCTTGGTGGTTTTCTTGTTCTTGCTTTAATTCGTCATAGGCAAGGCTTAGTTTTTCATAGGCTGCTTTGGCTGCTTCCTGTTCTTTTTGCATGTTGCTTAGTTCTTCCATAACTTCGTTCATACGGAAACACTCATCCGCCATATTTACAGCGGCTAGCACAGCGATTCGCTGCGAATCTAGGCGCGGATAGCCTTTGGCGATCCGAAACATCTGGTCATTCACATATTCAGCAACACGCTTCATGTAATTGGTGCTGTTGCTTGCTTTTAATTTGTACTGGTGTCCATATATATCAACGGTGATTCTCGATTTATCTTCAGTCGTCACTTTTAAATCCTCCCTTAGATGAAAGGCTGGCCCTATCGAGTGTAATTTCGATAAGGCCAGCCCGTTTTCCTGCAACTAAAATGAAAGTTGCACTATTTTCTCAACTCCGCCTCATATTGCTGTTCAAGGGTTTGAACCACTTTGGCATGGAGCTCCGTTACTTCTTCATCCAGCAGCGTTCTTTCTGCGTGTCGATAGACCAAAGCGATCGCTACGCTTTTGCGATCCGCGCCTAGACGTTCTCCCGTGTAGATATCAAATACGTGAATGGATTCCAGCAGCTCGCCAGCTACTTCGGCAATGGATTGCTCCATAAGCCCTACAGGAACGTTCGCTTTGACAACCACAGCCAGATCACGTCCAATGGACGGATAGCGCGGCAGCAATTTGTACACGATGGCGTCGCCCGCTGCTTCCAGGATAGGAGAGAATTCAATCTCAAGCACGTAGGTGTCGTCCAAATCGCGCTGCTGCTGCACTGTTGGATGCAACTGCCCCATTCGACCAATCACCTTGGAGCCTTCAGCCGTGTTCAGCACAAGTTCAGCTGTACGTCCTGGATGGAATCCTTCCGGTGAAGCCGATTGGTACGTAAGTCCTTTGACGCCCAAATAGCTGATCAGACGGTCAAAAATACCTTTGATATCATAGAAATCAACAGCTTCGGACTTCTGTGCCCAGTGCGCTTGACGGCGTTTGCCGGTCAGCACGATAGACAGCAGCAGCTTCTCTTGCGGCAGAGTTGTCAGAGCGGCTTCGTCGGTGATGAAGACTTTGCCAATTTCAAAGATCGCCACATCGTCCATCGTACGATTGCGGTTATAGCTTACAACATCCAGCAAATGCGGAAGCAAGGTCGTGCGCAGTTGGCTGCGGTCCTCGCTCATAGGCATCGCCAGCGAGATTGGCTTGGCTGCAGGATAAAGACCTGGCAGGGAAGTTTGGTCCGGCTGTGTGAAGGAGTACGTAATGACTTCATGCAGTCCGCTTTGCGTCAGCAGATTCCGCGTAATGCGGCGAATCGACTGCTCTTGGGACAAGGAGCCTGGCGTAGTCACACCGCTCATCAAGGTTGTCGGGATGTTGTCGTAGCCGAAGAGACGCGCCACTTCTTCGATCAAATCGACATCCCGGGTAATGTCGCCGCGGCGGCTCGGCACATGCACGAGCAGCTTGCCTTCGCCCGCCTGCTCGAACGTGAAGTGCAGGCGCTCGATAATTTGACCCATCTCGGCCAATGAAAGTTCAGTGCCGAGATATTTATTCACGCGGTCAGCCGCAAGGTAGATAGCGACCGGCTTGTGGGAGCCTGAGACGGCTTCAACGATGCCGTCTGCGACTTGGCCCTCTGCGTACTGAGCGATCAGCGCAGCGGCCCGATTCAATGCCGGAAGCACCGCTTCCGGGTTGACTTCTTTCTCGAAGCGAAGACTCGCTTCAGAGCGAAGGCCCAGCTGGCGCGACGTGCGGCGCACAGAGCTGCCTGCGAACTTGGCGGATTCCAGCAGAATCCGCGTCGTGCCTTCGGTCACTTCGGAGTTAGCTCCGCCCATGACACCAGCGATCGCTACAGGCTTCGTGCCGTCCGTTACGAGCAGCATGTGCGGCTCAAGTGTACGTTCCACATCATCGAGTGTAACAAGCTTCTCGCCGGCTGCAGCGAGGCGTACGTCGATGTGCCCGTTGTTCAACTGCTCCGCATCAAAAGCATGCAAAGGCTGACCGTATTCCAGCATCACGAAATTCGTGATATCTACGATGTTGTTGATGGGGCGAATTCCCGCCGCCATCAGTCGGTTCTGAATCCACAACGGCGACGTGCCGACGCGTACGCCTTCAATTAAACGAGCTGCGTAGTGCGTGCACTGCTCCGTTGCAGTAATTTTCACGCTGATGCGATCTGCTGCTTTCACAGCGCTTGATCCTGCTGTTTCCGCATCAGGAAGCTTCACGCTGCGGCCCAGGATTGCTGCTATTTCATAAGCAGCTCCAAGCATGCTTAGACAGTCGGAGCGGTTAGGCGTCAAATCAAGATCCAACACTTTATCATTAATGCCCAGAACATCAAGCACCGAGCTGCCGATCTCTGTATCTTCCGGGAGGACTAGAATGCCCTCCTGAATTTCTTTGGGCAGAAGCTTGTCATTGAGTCCAAGCTCTTTGGCCGAGCAAATCATTCCTTGGGACTCAACGCCGCGCAGTTTAGCGCGTTTGATTTGCAAGCCGCCTGGCAGCACGGCACCGATCATCGCGACAGGCACCTTTTGACCCGCATCAACATTCTTGGCGCCGCAAACGATTTGCAAGTCTTCTCCTTGTCCCGCATCAATCGTACAAACACTCAATTTATCGGCATCCGGGTGCTTTTCACGCGTTTTCACATAACCGACTACGACGTTCGTTACCCCTTTGTTCCGATCTTCCACGATATCCACTTCAATACCGCTTCGGGTTAGTTTTTCTGCTAATTCCTCAGCTGTGAACCCTGATACATCGACATATTCCGATAACCATTGATAAGATACTTTCATGCTTAACCCCTCCTTTTCCTATTTGTTTACAAGTGTAAAAATTGCTTTAAGAAACGCAAATCATTGGTATAGAAGTGACGAATATCTTCAATCCCGTATTTCAACATTGCAATGCGCTCTACGCCCATTCCGAAGGCAAAACCGGTATATTCTTTGGGATCATAACCACCCATCTCGAGTACGCGAGGATGCACCATACCCGCTCCGAGAATCTCCAACCAGCCTGTTTGCTTACAAGTCCGGCAGCCCACGCCGCCGCACATCGCACAGCTGACATCTACTTCAACGCTTGGCTCGGTGAACGGGAAGAAGCTTGGGCGCAAGCGAATACGTGTCTCTTTGCCATACATTTCTTGAACGAATTGAAGCAATGTTCCCTTCAAGTCGCTCATTCTTACGTTGCGGTCGATGACCAAACCTTCGATTTGGGTGAACATATGGGAATGTGTCGCATCATCGTCATCGCGGCGATACACTTTGCCTGGACAAATGATTTTGATCGGAACTTCCCCTTGGCGTTTCTCCATTGTTCTGACTTGGACCGGTGATGTTTGTGTACGCATCAGAATTTCGTCTGTAATGTAGAAGGAATCCTGCATATCGCGCGCAGGATGATCTTTGGGCAAGTTAAGCGCCTCGAAATTGTAGTAATCCTGCTCTACTTCCGGACCTTCAGCAACGGTATACCCCATGCCAATGAAGATATCTTCAATTTCTTGAATCACTTTGCTGAGCGGATGCACAGCGCCTTGCTGCGACGGGCGGCCTGGCAGTGTAACGTCAATCATTTCTGCGCGCAATCTGTTTTCGGTTTCTTGCTGTTGATACCCGGCTTGCTTTTCTTCAATTACAGCTTCAATCGCTGCGCGAACATCATTCGCCACTTGACCGATCACAGGTCTTTCTTCTGCGCTCAAAGCGCCCATGCCGCGTAAAACTTCGGTTAATGGTCCCTTTTTCCCTAAATATTTAATACGTAAATCGTTCAGCTCCTGCTGACTTTGGACACCGCTTAACTCTTGCAGCGCCTCTAGCTTCAAAGCTTCTAACCGCTCTTTCATCGCAATCCCTCCTGATTTAGGCCCTCTGTCACCCGAAATGAAAACACAAAAAAGACTTTCCGCTCCCTCGCAAGGGACGAAAAGCCGTGGTACCACCCTAATTAGATTGCGCTGCCGGCGAATAAGCCTTAGAAGCGAATCTCACTTCATTCCAGATAACGGACGATGTGTCCGGTTCCCTCTACTTAGATGCCGCATGGCGGATTCCGTTCAAAGGACTGCTCGGGAGCGAACTTCAGCAGCCTGATTCTCGGGGATCGCTCTCAATCTTCGGCGTTCCCTCCCTGTCAAGAAGCACTGCGTACTCTTCTCCGTCAAAGCATTTTTCACGTATATGTACCAGTAATTATATGCAAGATACGTTAGAGATGCAAGTTGAACTCGCCTTATTAGGTAAAAATCCCTGTTGACTTCGAAAAAAGATCGGCGTATATTTTACTTAAACAGTTTAACTATTAACTTATATAATAATTTAATTGTTTAAATATTCAGAATTTAGTGAAATGTTTGAGGAGGTTTTGCCATGGAAGATGATTTGCTCGCTTACACCGATCGCTTCCGTACAACGCTCGAAACGACTCATCGTAAAATAAGCGCAGCTGTACTGCGTCAGTTGAATACAGACTTAACGAGACCGCAGTTGTTCCTAGTGTTCATGATTGCCAAAGAAGGCATGCCCAAACAAACGCACCTTGCCGAGAAAATGGGGGTCAAACCAAGTGCCATCACGGTTATGATCGATCGTCTTGTCCAAAGCGGGCATGTTGTTCGCAAGCATCATGAGACCGATCGGCGCATCGTGTTGGTTGAAGTGACGGATACAGGGAAAGCTATTATCAAGCTTACTGAGGATGTTCAGAGGGATATTATTGCCCGTGGACTATCCCAACTTACTCCGGAAGATCGACATGTTCTTGTTAGCGCATTTGAACAGTTCAATTCATTTTATTAATTTTTTTATTCTTATAAGGAGTGATATACAACATGGAAAATATTCAAAAAACAACTTCCCCCGATTCCATTGAAGCAGAAACATCGCCTGAACTCAAAAATCGCGGTCTGCTGCTGACAGGGCTCATCATCGCCATGCTTTTCGGTGCCTTGGACGGCACCATTGTGGGTACAGCCATGCCGCGGATCGTCGGCGAATTTGGCGGACTCGGTCTGATGGCTTGGCTGACAACAGCCTACATGCTGACATCGACGGTTGTTGTTCCAATTGCAGGTAAACTCGCCGATTTGATCGGCCGACGCGTCATCTATGTCACAGGTTTAGTTATCTTCATCGGAGCTTCCGCACTCTGCGGGATGTCCCAGAACATGACGGAACTTATTTTGTTCCGCGGCTTGCAAGGTCTTGGCGGCGGTATTATGATGCCGATGGCGATGATTATTATCGGTGACTTATTTACCGGTAAGCAACGTGCCAAATGGCAGGGTGTTTTTGGAGCCATCTTCGGTTTGTCTTCCGTAATCGGCCCTCAAGTTGGCGGTTGGATCGTTGATGCTTGGAACTGGCGCTGGGTGTTCTACATTAACCTTCCGGTTGGTATCCTTGCCGTTATTTTAATCTCGATCGCGCTGCCTAAGCACAAAGCTGTTGGTAAAGTAAAATTCGATATTCCGGGGATTTTCACAATGGTACTCGGGGTTGTCAGCTTATTGCTTGCCTTAACGTTCGGCGGTAAAGATTATGCTTGGTCCTCTTGGCAAATCATTGGCTTGATTGCAGTTGCGGTCGTATCCTTGGTGTCGTTCGTATTCATTGAAAGTAAAGCGCAAGAACCTATTTTACCCGTACGATTGTTCAAAAATAGAACTTTCTCCACCATTAACGGTGTAGGTTTCCTTATGGCTGTCGGCATGTTCGGTGCCATCATGTTCGTTCCACTCTTCATGCAAGGAATTGTCGGCATTAGTGCATCTGCATCCGGTACGGTTATGACACCGCTCATGATTACGATGATTGCAGCCAGCGTTGTTTCCGGCCAATTCATTCATAAAATCGGAGTTAAGCGACAAATGCTTGTCGGTATGCTCATTATGGCGGTAGGTTTCTATTTCCTCAGTACAATGGGCATTAGCACAACTAAATTAATTGCGTCCAGCTATATGCTTGTTCTCGGTCTAGGTATGGGTTTGGTTATGCCGATCCTGACACTCGCTTTGCAAGAAAGCTTTCCGAAATCCGAACTTGGCGTGGTGACCTCTTCCAGCCAATTCTTCCGTCAAATCGGCGGTACCTTCGGTATGACGATTCTCGGTGCGATTATGAACCATAAATCTACCGTATTGTTGGAACAAGATTTGCTTCCTGTTGTGAAGCAGTTGCCTGCAGAAGCCAGTCAATTGGCGGATCAAATGACAGGGATGGTTCATACGAACCCGCAAGCTTTGTATTCCTCTCTGCTCAGTCCGGAAACATTGGCTCAAATGCCCAAAGAATTCGTGGAGCATATGCTGCCTATTCTCAAAAATGCTTTGGTGACTTCCCTTCACCAAGTGTTCATTGTAGGACTAGTGTTCGTGTTATTAGGCGCTGTGCTTACCTTCTTCATCGGGAACATCAAGGTGTCTGACCGCAAGTCCAAAAAACCACAAGACGAGAAAGAAATGTCGCCTGGTATTGCCTAAATGAAAAAGAGGCTGTTCCCATAGTACTACTTGGGGGCAGCCTCTTGTCTTCTCTTTTCTTCCCTATCTCCACTAAGAGTCTCTAGAAGCTCTTAAACGCGCCAAAAGCCGCCCATTTTGAGGAATAGCAGTCTTTGGAGACTCTTAACTCCAAGCAATTCCCTCCAAACTCCTCCAAATATAGAAATAAGAGCCCCTAAAAGCTCTTATTCGAGCAATTGGAGGCTCATTTTCGGGGATAGGAGTCTTTGGAGGCTCTTAATCAATCGTACCCATATGATTTAACGGAAACAACCGGAAAACCGCTTTGCCGATCAAATCTTTTTCTGGTACAAAAGGGGTTGGCCACATGTGGGAATCGTAGCTCTCATTGCGGTTGTCACCCAAGAACAGATAGTTTCCTGCTGGAACAGTCACTTGCTTGAACGTGTAGGTCATCGCAGATTTCACATAGGGTTCATCTACCTTTTGACCATTGCGAATAAGGCTTCCGTCTTTGATTTCTATGGTGTCGCCAGGCAGTCCTATCAAACGCTTCACATAGCGATCCTTATTACCCGCGAGCGGCGGCCAGAAGACGACGATATCCCCGAAGCTGAAGTCCGTTAACACCTTCATTTTCTCCACGATCAACTCGTCCTTGAGCTGAATCGTTGGCAGCATAGAGCCTGTAGGAACTGTAACCGCCTGCGCTACATACGTATTAATGATCAGGGAAGCGAAGACAGCGACCAGGACGCTAGGCCCCCACTCTTTGATGGTTTTCACAATCTTGTTCATAGGTAAATGACCCCCTTCTTAAAACGATGAATGTCTCACTATACAGTAGACGATTTCAAGCGATTCAACATTAATATAAAATAAAAGTTTGTTGTATAATGAGGTTGGAGACTATATAGGAGAGTGATAATCTTGAAATATCGCAGACTTGGAAAAACCGATTTGAAAGTTTCCATTGTTGGTGTTGGCACTTGGCAATTCGGTGGAGAATGGGGACTTACCTACACACAGGCGGAAGCTGATGCAATTCTCGATCAGGCAGCTGATCTGGGCATCAACTTAATCGATACCGCGGAATGCTATGGCGATCATTTATCCGAATCGTTAATCGGCAATTACTTATCCCGCCGCAATCGCGAGAAGTGGATTGTAGCTACGAAATTCGGTCACCATTTCCATGATTTGTTCACCCGTACGGATGATTTCAGCGCCGATGGTGTGATTAAGCAGTTGGATGATTCTCTAAAATCATTGCAAACGGACTACATAGACTTATATCAATTCCACTCCGGGCCGGATGATTTATTTGATAATGATCTTCTCTGGACGACGCTGGACAAACAAGTCCAAGCCGGTAAAATCCGTCATCTCGGGACTTCCATTGGCAGCAACGCCAATATTCATCAAACGGAAGGCTCCACGAAAGTCAACTCGAAGGCGATCCAAGTTGTCTATAACCGCTTGGACCGGGCTCCTGAAGAGTTGGTCTTCCCTTCTTGCACGAGTCAGGACCTTGGTGTTCTGGCCCGCGTTCCGCTGGCAAGCGGTTATTTGAGCGGCAAATATAAACCAGGCGCCGTGTTCAGCAACACCGATGTGCGTCATCGCCACGATGCCGACAGCGTCAAGCTCAAGCTGGAAGAAGTACAGCGCATTCAGCAAGAAGAAGTGCCGCCTGGCATGGATATGGCCAAATGGGCGCTCGCTTGGTGTCTGAAACATGACGCGGTCACAACCGTGATCCCGGGCTGCAAGACGCCAGAGCAAGTCGTTGCCAATGCAAGCGCCACAGAACTTATCAGTGATAACCACCCGCAAGCCTGGAAATCTTAGGAATTCGCCATTTAGGAAGGAATGGACCTCAAGATGAGTCACCACATAGAAGAACAATCTTGGAAGCAGCTCACCAGCCATTTGGCTGAGTGGGTTGCTGACAGCCACAAACATACAACGGATGGTCACGTTGCTTCCTACATTCCTGAGCTTGCGAACGCACCCTCTGATGTATTAGGAATCTGCATCATGGATGCAGGCGGGCTTACCGTCGTCGCTGGTGATTCTGACTTTCGCTTCACGTTGCAAAGCATTTCCAAAGTTTTCACACTGATTATGGCCTTGATGGATCGAGGCGAAGCGATCGTATTCTCCAAGGTAGGCATGGAGCCTACAGGTGACGATTTCAATTCTATGCTCAAGCTGGAGCTTGTCGAGCCTGGGATTCCATTTAACCCGCTGATAAACGCGGGGGCCATTGCGATTTCTTCCTTGATTGCAGGCAAGGATTCAGAGGAGCAGGTGGCGCGGATTCTGCAGTTTTTTCGTGAGGTCGCGCATAATCCGACACTTGAAATCAATCAGGCGGTGTTCCAATCAGAGTCTGATACGGCGCACCGCAATAGGTCCTTGGCCTATTTCCTCAAAGACAATGGCGTACTTGATAGCGAGGTCGACGATGTGCTGCGCACCTATTTCAGCCATTGCTCCATCGAGGTCAATTGCACGGATTTGGCTAGAATGGCGCTTGTTCTGGCCCACAACGGCGTTGATCCGATTCGCAATCAACGATTGATCCCTCGGCGCTTCGTCCAAATCGCCAAGACGTTCATGTTTACTTGCGGGATGTACAACGCCTCCGGCGAATTCGCCATGAACGTTGGCATCCCAGCCAAAAGCGGGGTATCTGGCAGCATTCTCTCGATGGTGCCCGGCCAATACGGCATCGGTGTTGTCAGTCCTCCGCTGAATCGCAAGGGCAACAGTACAGCAGGCGTTCACCTGTTGGGCAAGCTGTCCCAGGAGTTCGACTGGAGTCTGTTTTAAAGCAAATCTGTGTTCGTTATTTCATTCATTCCGAAACAAAATAGAGGCTGTCCGCCAGGTTTTCAACCTTGGGGACAGCCTCTATGTACGTCTAAAGGATCGCTTGTTTAATTCTTTGCAGCACTTCAATCAATTCGTCAATCTCATACTCACTCAGTCTAACCGTGACGTAGCTGGGAGCAATTCCCCCGTCGTTGACTTCCAATAAAGTAGCTTCATCTTTATCATCCAACTTCACGGACAACTGTTCTCGATCCAGCATTGTTATCCAAGCCATGGCCGCCACCCGCTTTCTCGTGTATGAAATGCCCTTCCATCAATAAACAATAAACGTCTTATGGTAAACCGTTTCATTATCGTCAGGATCCATAACGCGCATCTCCAGATCCCAATTCCCTCTGAATGGCAGGTAAGCCCCCACCGCTTTGTAGCTGAACTTGGCGAAACCATACGATTCTTCTTGCGTCTTGTCTTCATAAAGCGCTAGAGGGACCGAGATCGGTGCGATTTCCGCATCGTCGGTGTAATGCAATATCATCAGAACTTGTTTGGGCTTTCCGCTCTTTTCCGGAAGGAACACTTTCGCTACGAAATTATTGGTTCCTTGTATTTTCGGCGTAATATCCGCAGATACATGAACCTTTTCCCCCATCTGATGCCACTGCAGCGGCTCGTTCACCGGAATTGGCGCCAAGTAGGTAATAATCCCCACTAGCAATACGATGACAACCATGAGCGTAAGATCCAGCCTCACCCAGATGAAAGAGCGTTCCGCTTTCTTTTGGCGCATATACAGCCGAATAACAAGACCTAGGATCATGACGAGCACAACGGCTCCAACTTTAACTAGCATCAGGATACCCCAAGTTGAGTACAGCAAGTAACGCAAGTTGGGCAGGAACAATAACACCGAAGCGACTCCGGATAGGGTAAGAACAAGGATTGAAATCAAAGCCATATTCGAAAATTTTTGCATATAGGTGCTGAATGCCGTATCTTTCTGACGCCATTTCACATAGAGGAGAATTAAGCCCCCTACCCATAGTGCTGCACCGACCAGATGAATAAAATCGAGCCCAATTGTTGCCCATAATGGCGAAAAAGAAGCCGCGTGCCCGCTGAAACTTTTTACAACAAGCAAGCTTATAGGCCATATGACATCGAACCACTTCCATCTGCCTGCAAGCGCAAATCCTAGGAAGGATAGGACAAGCAGCAGCACCCAAGAGATGCCGATATTCGTTGCAGTAAACAGCTGCCACAGTTCTTCCGTTCCGCCGCCGCCGAGCAAATCCTCTACATGGGTGAAAATCAGAAACAACAGCGCTACCAGTTGTGCTCTTTGGAGATTAAGCGTCCATGCTGAAAGTGTTTCGCGAGTTTCTAAGCTGCTGACACCGGGAAGTCGCAACCATATGACCCACCCGGTTAAAGCTAATATCATCAAATACCACAGTCCGCGAGAAGCATATTGCAGCAGTTCTTTCGTTGTCAAAGGGCCCCCACCATGATCATGGCTCGCATGAGCCGTAGGTAAATCCAGTGTATCCTCTTGTGGCGGATTGCCGATCGTGATCGGATAACTGCCGCCAACCGGATGCCCGTCAGCCGAGATGACATGGTAGCTGACCAAGTAAACACCTTCGGAAAGCTTAGGTAAATCAAGCTCCAAGCCGGTCTGTGTTTTGTTCAAATACGCTTTGCTCTTCGTAATTTCTTCGCCGTCATGATTGAATACTTTGATATAAAAAAGTCCTGCATCCAACGGCTCGTTAAAGGTCACAGTTACTTGTGGCGGAGAACTTTCCAGCTTCGCGCCTTCTTCTGGAACAGCCTGTACTAATGAGGCATGGGCGGATACGCTCTGCGGAGCAATGGCAACGCTCAGGAGCATCATCATCAACAGCGCGATCAGCATGGCAGGCATGAGTATGAAGCGCGGGTATGCGCTTTTTTTGAGTTTCAACATGATCATTAGGTCCTTTACTCCGAAATCGGTTTCCGCCCAGCAAATCCATCTTCTTTGCTGTGATAATACCGAATTCTGTCCTCTCCTTGTTTCCAGCAAAGCAGAACTTCATGTCCTTCTAGCATTGATGGGAAATCAACCAGTCCTGTTTCTATATCCTTGAGCTCAACACCGGTCGTTTGGAAATTCTGTATGAGTCCGCGTACCTCGATCTGAATAAATTCCAGTTCGGCTTCCATCACGAAAAAAGGATCTTTCTCCTTGTGCGGTTTCTCGGCAAGTTCGTTTTTCATTTCACGAAGCTCTACATATTTCTCTTCAAACTGCTGTTTCAATGCCTGCATCTTCTTCAACTCTTGGTCGACAAAAGGGAGCATGGCATTCGCCTCTTCTAGACTAAACCATTTTGTAACAGACATATCACACCTCCATGCCTAATTCTAACAAAAAAACAGATGAACTACGAGTTCTGCGTATGGTCGTGAGGTTCTCCGTGAGCATGTCCATGCTCATCTACATGTGTGACTGAAAGTTCGGCGTAGCCGACGCCTTTCAGTACCTGTATCCGCTGCTGCAGTTCGCGTAACTTATGTACTTTGCCCCGAACAACCAAGATTTCCAGGCACTGCTGATGATTCAAATGAATATGCATCGTAGAAATAATAGCATGGTGATACTCATGCTGTAGCTCCATTAAGGTGATGGGCAAATCGCTAACATGGTGATCATAAACCATCACAATCGTTCCCGCTACGTTTTCATCCGGCTGCATGCTGCTTGAAGTGAGCAGCGCTTTGCGTGTAAGATCCCGGATGGCTTCCGAGCGATTATCATAGCCCTGTAAGGCAATTAGTCTGTCGTACTGTTCAATAAGAGATTGCGGCATAGAGATGCCGAACCGCACCAGCGCTTCTTTCTCAGACATCAGTCAATCTCCTCTTCTCTTTAAGGCGCAATGGAGCGAAAAACACATCCTCTACCTCATCAGCTGGCAAAGGCCGACTGAAGTAATACCCCTGTATCTTTTGGCAATCATTATCCATCAAAATATCAAGCTGCTCCTTGGTTTCGATGCCCTCTGCAATAACATCCATTTTCAAATATTGGGCCATTGAAATAATCGTGGACACAATGGCCTTGTCGTTATCGTTCTCGGTAATATCCCGAATAAACGAACGGTCTATTTTCAGCTTATGAATGGGAAGCAGCTTCAAATAACTAAGAGAACTGTAGCCTGTCCCGAAATCATCCAAACTAATCCGAATGCCATAGGCCGTTAACTCATTCAAAATATGGCTGGAAATCGTAGGATCCATCATCATGCTTTCTGTAATTTCCAGTTCCAAATATTGAGGTTCCAATCCAGTTTCTTCGAGAATGTCTTTGATGTAATCAATCAAATGCGTTTGATGGAATTGTTGAGTGGACAGATTGACAGAGATGGGAATAAGCGGCCCTCCTGCGTCGTGCCACTGCTTCATCTGGCGACAAGCTTCACGAAGCACCCAGGTGCCCAGCTCATAGATCATCCCTGTCTCTTCCGCAATCGGTATAAAGACGCCGGGCGAAATCGTACCTTTGGTTGGATGTCCCCAACGAACAAGTGCCTCAACCCCGATCATTTGGCTATCTTCCGCACGGATTTGAGGCTGATAATAAACAAATAATTCATCGTTTGGAATTGCTTTTCTCAAATCATTTTCCAATTCGATCTTCTCTTGTAAATGCTCGTTTAATTCATGGCTGTAGAATTGAAACCCATTTTTCCCATTCTTCTTCACTTCGTACATCGCGGTATCCGCATTTTTCAACAATTGAACAGCGTCTACGCCATCAAACGGAAACTGGGCTATGCCGATGCTTGCTGTGACATAGAAATCATTTTCTTTCAATCGGTACGGCAAAGCGATGACGCGAATAATGCGTTCCGCCAACGCGGTTATGTCATCTGAGTTGTCATTTTCATAGAGCAATGTAAATTCATCCCCGCCCATTCTAGCCAGGATGACTTGGAAACCACTTATGCTTTGTTGAATTCGTTCACACATCTCTTGGAGAAACAAGTCGCCATAGGTATGCCCAAGCGAATCGTTAATCATTTTGAAACGATCGATATCCATGACCATTACCGCGAACGATTTGGGCTTGCTTTCGATTATTTGCGTAAGAACCTGATTAAACATGCGCCTGTTCGGCATGCCTGTCAACTCATCATGATAAGCTTGATGCTCAATTCGGTCCTTGGCTTGCTTCTCCATCGTGATATCCCGCGCAATAATATTGTTGCCGACCACTTTTCCATCCAGGATGACGGGTACATTAATGACACTAATATTCACGTTGTCCCCGTTTTGATGGACGATAACAGTTTCATATCGCTGGATTTCTCCGCCAAGCGATCTTAGCAAGAACTCCCTTGTTCGTTCCTGATCTTCTTGCACAATAAGGGGATACAAGCTGCTAATGGTTTGATTGTGAAACCATTCGTTCGACAAGCCGGTTAGTTTCGTGATCGCGGAGTTGAATCCTTTTATACGATAATTAAGATCCACCGTGATGATGCCGTCCTGATTGTTCTCAAACAGGGATCTATACCATTTCTCATTCTCCAGCAGCTCTGTATCTTTGCGCGTTAAGCGATTGGAGATGAAAATACCGAATAAGGACAGCCCCAGCGTTAACATAGTGCCGCCAATAATGAAGTAGGCGAGAAATTTCTGATCCAGCACCATGCCTGTCGATAAGGTTGATTTCATGCCCAGATGGAATTGCGCTGCTTGCATGCCAGTATAATGCATCCCTACAATGGCAGCCCCCATAATCAGACCACTGCCCAGTTTCTCCCATATTTTGCGCGAGCCTGTGCCTTGACGGAAATAAAAAGACAACCACAATGCCGCGATAGATGCCACAATGGCAATGACGATAGAAAGAATCACATAAACAGGCCGATAGGTAATATCGATCTCCATGGCTGCCATGCCAATATAATGCATAGCCGAAATCCCCGTTGCCAATAGAGCCCCAGCCAATAGCAATTGGCGCCACGTCAATGCATTGCGACACACAACATATAGAGCAGCAAAAGAAGCAACAATCGCCACCAGCACGGATTGAATAACGGTTGACAAATCGTAAGCGATCGGAACCGTCAACGAAAAAGCGAGCATGCCCACAAAATGCATAGACCATATGCCCATTCCCATGGCAATTGCGCCAAACAACAGCCATAGCCCTTTGTATCGTCCTCTAGCGTTGCTTATCTTGTCTACTAAATCAAGTACCGTGTAAGAAGCAAGTACGGCAACTATGTAAGAAAAAATGACCAGTTCCATGTCATAAGATCCGTGTACATGTTCCATCTATATAATTCCTCATTTCAATCCATTTACAGTACTCTGGCTCTTGCGCTCCCAGTCACTATACCAAATTCATAAGTTTCTTGACACGAGTTTCCAGTTCAACAAGCGAAAAAGGCTTTGTCATATAGTCATCAGCACCCATGTGCAGACCTCTGACCACATCATCTTCCTTTTTCTTACCTGACAGCATTAGCACTTTCATTTCTCCCTGTATCAAATGAGCATCCTTCTTTAGCTGCTCCAATAAGGTAAAGCCATCCAGCTTAGGCATCATCCCATCCAGAATGCAAGCATCGAAATGCTGGCTCTGGAACAATTCCAGCGCTTTTTCACCGTCGGCAGCATGCGTAATGGTGATGGGCAAATGCTCTAAATGAGAGGTAAGAATCGCTCGTAAAATAGGATCATCATCGACAATTAGCAGACTCTTCTTCTGTGTCTGTGCCGCTGCCAATTTGGGATTGACCTCATCTAATAAAGAAGCAGCCATGATTCGATTCCTGCCTTGCTGCTTCGCTTGGTACATGGCCTCATCCGCTTTGGACACCCATTCACCTACGGTCATTCCAGTTCGCCACTCGGAAACGCCCGCTGAGAAGGTAATGGAGAAGACTTGCCCCCCATATTGGGCCACTGGTTTGGAACGTACTTTGTCTAAAATGTCCCTCATAGTCGCTATCGCCTGTTCTAAGGATGTACTGGGCAGAGCAATCACGAACTCTTCTCCGCCAAAACGCGCAAGCAAATCCGTTGATCGCAAATTCACCTGCAGAAGATGCGCTAAGCCTTGCAGCACCAGATCCCCCACGTGGTGTCCGTAAGTATCATTAATTTTCTTGAAGCAATCGATATCAATAAACACCAAAGAAATCGGTGCTGGATAACGGTCAATGCGCTGAAGCTCCATCTCGATCTGCAAATCGAAATATCGGCGGTTAAACACGCCTGTCAGCGGATCGCGGAAAGCGAGCTGCTCGAAATTTTTGGTTCTTTTGAGCAATCCATAAATCCTCGCCGCCAATTCTTCATATTGAAACGGTTTGGTCACATAATCATCGGCACCGAGGTGAAAGCATCGAACTTTATCTTGCAAATCATTGCGTCCTGATAAAACAATGAGCGGCAGCCATTTCAACGTCGGATCTTCCTTAAGAAACTCAAAGAGCTCGTAGCCGGATTGAGGATGCATCATAAGATCCAATATGACTAGATCATACGTATGTTGACGCAATAATTTGATAGCGGAATCCACATCAGCCGCTTCATCAACGACACAATCGTCCAGTTGCAGCCGACGGGTCAAATAAGAACGCAGCACTTCATCATCATCAACGAGCAGCAGCCTGCTCTTGAGCGAACCCAGCATGGAGGCGCTGCTCGAATCCTGCTGTTCATCCAACTGCATTTCAGTTAGCGCGATATCATACTCCATATTCATTTGGCGAAGGATGGGCTTGCTCCGTTCTACGCTCTCTTGGATCGGAGAATTGGGCAGCAGAATAGCGGCTCCCTCCACTTCCATCGATTGCGTCCATTCCCACAGATGAACCAGATCCTCGGCAAGCTTGCCGATCCGCACATAGCCAAAAATTGGCGAACTGCCCTTGAGCGTATGAATAATTCGATAGAAACGCTCTAAATCTTCCGATTCAGGAGCTGCTTGAATGGCATCAAGATGGGATTGGAGTTGTTTAAGCTGTTTCACGAATTCACGGATGAATAGTTTTCTCCCCGTTTTGAGAATTCTCTCATCTCTATCCGCTTCCGACTTGGAGTCCTTCGTTGTCTCCAGATAGTTATTGCTCATGTCCAGACAATCACCCTTTTTACATAATAACTAGCTCTATATGGTTCGTACTAAGATTTCAGTAATTGTCCAACTGTATCCAAAAGTTGAATGGGGCTGAATGGTTTTACGA
The DNA here is from genome assembly GCF_014640555.1 of Paenibacillus marchantiophytorum. GTDB lineage: Bacteria > Bacillota > Bacilli > Paenibacillales > NBRC-103111 > Paenibacillus_E > Paenibacillus_E marchantiophytorum. The sequence goes on from NZ_BMHE01000013.1 coordinate 137,582, forward strand.
TATAAGTCGTTACGCCAGCAGCTTTGGCTTTCTCTTTATCTTTATCCAGCGCTTTAGCCGTTAATAAAATAACTGGCAGCTGGTGATTGACATTATCGCTTTGCCGCAGCCATTCACAAACTTCAACACCTGTGCGCTCCGGCATCATATAATCAAGAATAATTAAATCAAATGTTTCTTTCTCCAACTGTTCAATCGCCTGTTGACCGTCTTCAACCTCTGTAATGGCATACCCTTCATCGGAAAGTGTCTCCGTAAGCAAAAAACGAAGTGCGAATTCGTCATCAGCAAGCAATATTTTGTATACAGACATGGTGTTCTCCTTAACCTGTTTAATTTCCACTAATTATATCATTTTGTGTCGAAGCAAGGTACTATTATGTTCGCTTCCCAGCCTAAACGCCAAAAAAAGCTGCCCCAAGGTTCAACCTCCCAGGACAGCTTTCTATTCGCAACCTTTATTTAATTCTCCAGGAACCGCTGATGAATTCGCAGTGTTATCGTGCTGCTCCACCAAGAATAACATCCAAGTGACGTGCAGTGTCATAAACCGTCTGAAGCGGACTATGTGCATATATACCGACTTCAGCCGTCACGGTGTCCGTATAACCGATTTCTCCCAGAGCCGACCGAACCTCAGCCCAATTGACATCGCCCGCGAGCAGCGGCACAAAACCATGGCCATTGCCTACGTTTGGTCGATAATCTTTCACATGGATCTTGAAAATGCGGGATCCAAGAATTCGAATCCACTGCTGCGGATAGCCGTTATGCAAAATATTGCCCACATCAAAATATACGCCGACATAAGAGGACTGCAAATCATCGACATAGGCACGCATTTCAAGCGGTGACAGCAGAAACTTGTTCCATACGTTTTCGATGCCTATGCGCACGCGGCGTTTCTCAGCTTCTTGGACCAGCAGAGCGAGTTCCGCATGGCTGCGATCGTAGCACTCATCGTAGGAAGTCTCCTCATTAACGGCTCCCGGCACAACCAGTACCGTATCGATGCCCAGCAGCTCCGCAAGCTCAAGCTGTTTCTCGACAACTCGGCGTCCTTGTTCCCGTAAAGCGGCGTCTGCAGAGGAAAGCGGGCTATGCCACAACAATGAGGTAGACAAGCTTCGCAGCTGAATGTCGTACGTCTTGGCCAAGCGTCCGATTGCCTCGGCTTCAGATGCCGTTGTTTCCATAGTCAAACCTACATCACCTAACGGATTAACATTCAATTCAACCGCGTTGTAACCCGCTTCACGGCTAATCTTAAATATTTGCTCAAGCGGTGTACCTTCTGGGAAACACCATTGATTAACACCTTTTAACATAACCAACCTCCTCCGAATCGTTCAGATCAGATCACATGGCAAAATTAAACTGCCGGAATAACAATTCTTCGCTGCGCTTCCGCCGACTCGTTCGCTGCCAATGTGACTTCGAGGGTCACGGCCGCTTCCGAATAGTCGCCAAGCACAAGTTCCTGCCGTCCACTCTTCACCGCGGCGACAAATGCCCGATTCTGCTCAAGATAGAAATCCATCTCCGACGTTACGGTGATATCCTGCGTGTCATCCACGATTCTCAAGGTCATTCCGCTCACAGACACATAGAAGTCATGCCCGAAAAATTCGACATCCCCTCGTCCCAGATGGCGCGACAAGCTGGTGTTGCTGATAGTCCCGAGCGCTCCGCTGCGCAGTCCGAATGACACGATGCCTACATCATACACCGTTGCTTCCGGGTAATTACGTTGAATATGCCGCTGCGCATAGTTCGCCTCCACAAAATCAAATTCACCGGCCAAATAACGAACCAAGTCAACTTGATGCGTAGACTGCTCCACCAGTTGGCCACCTGAACGATCCATAAGCCTCCACCAGCCTACATCGGGCATTCCGCCAATTCGGTAGGCAAGCACCATATCGACTTGTTTATCTGCCAAATATTGTTTGGCCTGCTGAACAGTGTCCAGATAGCGCAAGCAATAGCCGGATGAGTGAATAATCCCGGATTCGCGAATAATCTGCTCTTTGCGGCGCACCTCCGCCATTTGCAAGCCGATCGGCTTCTCCGATAACAGATGAATGCCCCGCGCCGCGGCCGCCTCTTCAATCCCTTCCCTTACAAAAGGCGGTGTACATATATAAAGCGCATCAATAACGCCCGCATCCAGCATTTCTTCCAATGTTTCGTATGTTTTTGCGCCAAACTGGTTCGCCATCTCCGAAGCCCGCGCCTTGTTGAGATCACAGACAGCCGTGATTGCTGCGTCTTCAATCTGTTGCAAAGTTTTCATGTGGTATTCCGCCATGCCGCCTACACCAAAAAATCCAATTCTTACTTTTTCCATTTGTTGTGCCCTCCCAGACCCTATTTACGACTACACTCTTAGCATATCGAATTAACCAGCACTTGTATTTAGGGAAACCGAACCGCAATTTACGCAAAACGCAACTCGTCTTACACGGGACCGTTCTGCATACGCTCGCTTTTACGCCAAACGGTAGGCGGAATTCCTTCTTGTTCCTTGAACCATTGTGAAAAGGAATGCAGTCTATAAAAGCCAATTTGTTCCGCAATCTCGCGAATATCTTTATCGGTTGAACTTAACAGCCACTTGGCTTCCTGCAAACGGCACTGCTGCTGATACTGTTTGGGACTAACCCCATACATTTGTTCAAAAACGCGGCGAAACGCCGGCTCTGTAAAACCGGCCATTTCGGCCAAATCCGATATGTGAACAGATCCCTGTAAATTTTCACGCATGTAGTCAGCCGCCTTGGTTACGGTCATTCCTTGCAAATCCTGCTGCGAGTGCTCCAGCAAAAAAAGCAGCAGCACTTCCATCCAAGCCATGTAGTTCGCATGCTTTTCTTTGAGGAACGAAGCTTTCATGCGGAGCCATTCCCGGAACAAACGTTCAAGCCTTTCCTTGTCCAGCCTGGATAAAGCCAGAAATACCGGTTGGCTGTCTGCAGCTCCTCCCGTATCGCTGGCGCACCCGAGCTTCCCTAACAGCTCCATCACATTCAGAGGGGCGCCCTGCAGCAGAATAACCCCGAACCGCACCCTGGTTACCGCCTCGAATCGGTGCGACAAGCTGGGTGGAATGATAACGATGTGCCCTGCCTCCATATAGCTTCGCTTTGTCCACTCGAACAAGGCCCTTCCTTCAAGCACAATACTAACTTCAACGGCCGGATGACTGTGAAATCCTTCATCATAAAAATTATCATCATGGGTGCCGATAAAACTGCGGATATCCAGCTCATCTTTCATTAGGCTCACGCCACCTCCAAAGCCATTTGTCATGTTCGTTTGCTTCTTCTTTTTATTATCCATCATACAACAAAAAAAAGCAGCATCGCATGGGATGCTGCTGCTAAACTTGACTAACACTGATTTCACGTGTCTTGACAATAATTTTGCGGATGCTGTCTTCCGATAAATGAAAGACTTTGATCAACTCCATAACGGTGGAGCCGGTTTGGTACAGCCGGAAAATTTCTTGATTTCGACGCTCAATGATGATGCGTGTTCCATTATTTTCTCCCCATCCAGCGCGTTTTTGCTCTTTCTTAGGGATATATACGATTTCACCTTGGATATATTCTTGTAATTGTTTTAATAGGTTAGGGGGAAGAACGTCCTTCCCGTTCTTGTAACTCATGGATGAAAACCTCCTCAAATTGTGCAAAGCTAAACTTTGACGGATTTGCAGAGAGTATTCATCGCCCCTTAACCTCCTACCATTCTCAAAAAATGGAATAAAAAAAACACGATCATAATCGTGCCTGTCGGTTGTATATGCAATTATACAATTCAGGTGAACGGTTATTCCACGAATGATATTCAGTTAGGAGACGAGTACCTCTGCGGCGGCCGCAACAATCATCGCTACTGTCATTTTCATTGTGTTCATTAAGAAACACTCCTTTCACCTAATTTGGATTGGAAAACATAGTCATTTCTTGCTATTTGTGTTCACTTCGTGTTCACATTTTTTATTATATGTAAAAAGCGTCTCGCTGTCTACTCGTTAAGTAAATTTAATGCGGAGGCCTTGCGGCCCCCGTTTGGAACAGTGACCTCTGCTTACGCAGAGATCACCTCTGTTTGTGTTGTAATCACCTTGATCACTCCTTTCCTCAGGAATCAGCCGGCCGGCTACATCTCTATTTACTCATATTCCCAGCTTGTTCTCAAGTGAAAGAATCGTTATATTGATTCTTTCCTATTGGGAAATGAATCTAATCGAGTGCCATAACAGCTATCCCGCTGCTGTTCAGCAAGCTGCGGATATCCCGGGCGAATGCCACGGCATGGGCGCCGTCGCCGTGGAGACAGATCGTGTCCGCCTGCAAGCTCAGATCCTCCCCCTCCAGGGAGAGGACCTTCCCCGTGCGGACGAGCCTGACCACCTGCGCCGCCGCATCCGCGGCGCTGTGCAGCAGCGCCCCCGGCTGATCGCGGGGCGTCAGGGTGCCGTCGCGCTGATAGCTGCGATCGGCGAAAGCCTCGCTCGCGGTTCGCAGCCCCGCGGCGGCGCCCGCCCGCAGCAACTCGCTGCCGGGCGGGCCGAACAGCGTCAGCTCCGCGCTGACGCTCAGGGTCGCAGCCGCAATGGCGGCGGCTAGCTCATGGCGCTTCGCGGCCATGTGATAGAGCGCGCCATGCGGCTTGACGTGCTGCAGGCGTCCGCCTTCGGCGTGGACGAACGCCTGCAGCGCCCCGAGCTGATACAGCGTCAGCTCGTAAGCCTCGGCCGGCGTGATCGCCATCTCGCGCCGGCCGAAGCCCTGCAGATCGGGCAGGCCCGGATGGGCCCCGATCGCAACGCCTTTGCGCAAGCACAGCTGCACGGTGCTGCGCATGGTGGCCGGATCGCCTGCATGGAATCCGCAGGCGATGTTCGCGGAGCTGACGTAGTCGAGCAGCTCCGCATCACGGCCCAGGCGATAAGCGCCGAAGCCCTCGCCCATATCGCAGTTCAAATCAATACGCAGCCTCTCCACTCGGCCGTCCTCCTTTTATCTACGTGATTCGTGATCTTGGTACCAAGCCTGCATCCCGGCTTCCAACAGCCGCAAATCCATCGCTTGCAGGAGAAGCTGCTCCTGCGCCTCCCGGTGGCTGACTACCTCGAAACGGATCGTTCCGCCCGGCTTTACTTGAGCCACCAGTGGAAGATCCGCTGTAATGACATGCGCGATTCGCGGATAACCGCCTGTCGTCTGACAATCCGCCATCAACAGAATGGGTTGTCCTCCTGCAGGCACCTGGATCGTCCCTTGGACGACGGCTTCGGAAATCATTTCATGAGATACATCATTTGTCATACGGAGCTGATCACCCTTCAAACGATAGCCCATGCGATCAGATTGCGGTGTCACCATGAACCCTTGAGCAGCAAACTGCCATCGACTATTCTCCGTGAAATAAGTAGCCTCTTTTCCCCATGTCACTCGCACCGTAGGATTCTCCTCATAGGGCGGGCGTATAAGCGTGCTCACCGCACCCGCAGGTTGGTTTCTAGCAAACCTTTTCATTTCACCTTCACCAACATTCAACTGATCGCCAACTTGAAGCCCTCTTCCTTCGTAACCGCCTAATCCTGCTCGCAAATACGTGCTTTGGCTGCCGAGCACCGATCGGCCCTCAAAACCACCGCTAACAGCCAAATAAGCTCTGCAGCCTTGCCTGGCATAATCGATAGTCAACCGCTCACGCTGATAAATGTTGAATGGACGCCACAAAGGCATGGGAGTTCCGTCGATCTCAGCTTCCATATCAGCTCCGCATATCGCGATGACCATGTCCTTTTGCGCTGTCAGAATCGGACCTGACAGCGTCATTTCCAATGTACAGGCATCTGCTTTGTTGCCAACTAGTATGTTGGCCGTCCGATGCGCAAAAGAATCCATAGGACCTGAGGCGATAACGCCGTATTTGCGAAACCCAAAACGTCCTTCATCCTGCAAGGTCGACAGCAGTCCAGGCTTGCTAACCTCAAAGCCCATAGGTTTGCTTCCTTTCCCTTGAAGCTTCAAACTGCTCTTCCGTAATAGCGACAAATCGCACGAGATTCCCGGCCTTCAGCAAAGATGGCGGGTCATCCTGGGGTCGGAATAGATCAAGCGGCGTACGGCCGATCAAGTTCCAGCCCCCTGGCGTTTCAAATGGGTATATACCTGTTTGATTGCCGCCAATGCCCACCGATCCCGCAGGAATCCGGGTTCTTGGCTGCGATTTCCGCGGCGTCGCAAGCCTCTCATCCAATCCGCCTAAATACGGAAAGCCTGGCGCAAAGCCGATCATGAAGACAGGATACGTCCGCGAGGTATGCAGATGAATAATTGCCTCCTGCGATACATGGTGAAAAGCTGCAACAGCTGCAAGATCAGGGCCGTACTGCTCACTATAACAAACAGGTATATTAATAATTTCCTCAGGTTTGTGCGTAGATGTCTCATTCTCATGTTCAAAACTCATCAACAGCCGGTCGATATGCTGGCAAACAATGTCGTAGGGGAGCTCTGTTTCCGCTATTTTGGCGCGCAGCGCGCCCCCCACTGCTTTGGCAGCCAGATTCTGCTCGTAGATCAGCAGGCTGTCATAGTAGATTGTAATTGTTGTATAAGCGGTAACCAGCTCGATAAAACCAGCAAATCGGTTGTTTTCTATATGGACCGCCAGCCGGCCAATTCGCTCCAGTTGGGCTACGTCGATGCTTGTCCCTAGCTGCATCACAAGGGCTGAATCACCAAGCGGCTGATAGTTATAACGATCAGAGCGCATTGATTTAGGCAAAGTTCTGCTTTTTCAGCCAATTCGCACACGTTTCCGGCCATTGATAAGCTTCTGTATGATCTTCAGCCAAGCCAATCCCATGACGCCCGCTCTCGTACACATGGAGGTCAAAAGGCACTTTGTTCCGGCTAAGCGCGGCGGCAAATAACAAACTGTTTTCTACAGGAACAGCCGCATCGTCGGCTGTATGCCAGAGGAACGTAGGCGGCGTATCTTCGGTAATTTGTTGATCATTGGATAACAGCGTTACCAGCTCGGGATCTGGTGTTTGTCCCAACAGGTTATGCATCGATCCCACATGGGCAAATTCTCCGTCGAACGTAATTACCGGATAACATAGCACCATCACATCTGGGCGGCTGCTGTGTCTGTCAATTGGATCCTCTGACGCTTCATTTCCCGCATCATAATGAGTGCCTGCCGAGGAGGCAAGATGTCCGCCTGCGGAGAAGCCGAGAATACCGATTCGATTCGGATCTATGCCCCATTCTCCGGCATGGTGTCTCACCGTCCGGATGGCCCTTTGCGCATCTTGCAGCGGAAGCGGATGCTCGTGCGGAGCCACGCGGTAGTTAAGAACATAGGCGGCAATCCCCAGCCCATTCAGCCATTTGGCAATAGGACCCGCTTCATGCTCGGCACGCCTAGAGTAACCGCCGCCAGGACATACTATAACGGCAGAGCTCAAGCCTTCTTTGGCAACAGGATATAAGGTCAAACTCGGACATCCTTGGTTATCCTCACCGATGCTGCCTGCGGATGCTCCGGGCCATAATTCAATTGTTTCATTTCCACTCATTGTGAAACCCCCTTATTTGATTTCCGTACTAAGATAATAATATCCAAACTTAACCAAGTAGCAAAGAGTCTATTTATAATAAGGAGCTGATCTTCATGATTGTCGCTACAACGGAACAAATTGCAGGCTATGAAGTAACCGAAGTGCTCGGAAGTACATTTGGTGTTGTCGTGCGCGCCCGCGGCATTGGCGGTGACATTCTTGCCTCGTTGAAAAGTCTTGTTGGCGGGGAAGTCACCCAGTACACACAGATGGTGGAAGACGGACGCAAGCAGGCTATGGATCGATTGGTGAAAAATGCCGCCGCTATGGGCGCAGATGCCATCGTGATGATGCGTTTCGACAGTGGTGATATCGGTCAAAATATGAGTGAAATCGTTGCCTACGGCACTGCCGTCCGGACACGCAGGCTATGAATGCAATTACCCCTTTTTTACTCTTTTATGGGGCATGGTTCGCGGGTATTGTGATTCTCTTCCTACTTGGCTATCTTATCTATGATAAACGATACAAAAACAACGGTTCGAAAACACCGGAAAAACCGTCCAACGGATTTCTTTCGACACCTGAAGTGTTCATCGACCCCAAGGATGGCTACACGTACAGGGTTTACTACAACCCGCGGTCGGGCGACAGAGAGTATATTCGCGAAAAATAGTCGTGGCGACGCCAAAAAGCCGTACACACTGAGCTTACGCTCTTCTGTGTACGGCTTTATTTTGATATTACACTAGTCCCAAATGACTTCCCAGTTATGATTCAAGGTAGCTTCTATCGTTCCCCGCTCCATAATGTAGCCTGCCAGTAATTCAGCGACATCTGTCGGAATATCCTTCACGACCGGTTTGTTCTGGAACATGGCATAATTGCCGCCGCCCGCGGCGCGATAATTGTTCATAACGACATCAAAAGAAGCCCCGAGATCAAGCGCTTTCCCCTCAAAATCCAATTGCACGACACGGGATCCGATGGGCCGCGAAATATTCAATTTGTACGTAATCCCTTCCCACATATCATAGTTAAAATGCTGCGGCTTAGGTTCTTTGAACTTGCTGCTGACCTGAATATCCCCCGTCGATGTGAGCTCGAAATATTCGGCCGACTGCTCCAAGGCATCCTTGATGTCTTGACCGGAAATCCGAATCACTTTGAGGGTATTCGGATAAATATAGTTCGAGACGATGTCTCTCATCGTAATATCGGAAGGAAATCCAGGTGAGACATTATCGAACAAGGCTGTATTGGATATGGAAGCCCCTGACAAATCCATCTGTACGCGGTTGATGAACTCGATCAACGCATTGTCCTTCAACCGAATCTGCATCGGATCCGTTACCCGCATATCGCCTGCAAGCTTGCCTATCGGCTGATCCAGCCATTCTTGCGTCTTCGCTTCGTAGGAGCTGACCAGCTCAACAAGCTTCTGGTCCGCTTCCATGCCGACAACAGTCAGCAGCTCGGAAGCCTTGCTGTCCACCTGCCAGCTGCCGTCCGGCTTTTGGGACAGCTCAAGCTGCACTTTGCCCAGGGTCACTCCCGTCGTCCCCGGCTGAACAACGATGACACCGTTAATCTTGGTTCCCGCGATGCTCCGGTGTTGATGTCCTGTAAGCAGCACATCGATCCCTTCGACTTCCATGCAGAGCTGGTAGCCTTGATTTTCACCTGTGAGTGGTTCTGTTGGTTCGCCAGTCGTCAGATCACGTTCAAAACCGCCATGATAAGAGACGACAACAACATCCACTTGTTCTTTCTCTTTGAGAACCTTCACCCAAGTTTGGGCTGCTTCAATGGCATCTATAAATCTCAGACCTTCGATATGCGCCGGATTTTCCCAATTTGGGATATAGGGTGTTGTCAGCCCCAAAATACCAAGCCTAACGCCACTTTGCAATTGCTTCACGATATAAGGCTGGCCAAGGAAAGGCTCCCCGCTTCGGTCATCCAAAATTGTTGCACATAGCCAGGGGAAGTTGGATTCTTTGACTGCCTTTTGCAGGACTTCAAGGCCATAATTAAATTCATGATTCCCCAGAACAGCCGCATCATAGCCCAAATAGTTAAGTCCAAGCACCATCGGATCCATCGGCTCGTTGTCCAATCTGGCATGATAATAAGCCAAGGGGGTTCCTTGGATCAAATCGCCGTTGTCAATCACAATCACTTCTTGATGAAGGCTGCGTTCATTAGCAATCAGTGCGGCTATTTTCGTTAATCCTACTTCGTTAGCTTGGTTGTTCGCATACTGGATCGGCAGCATACTGCCGTGCAAATCGCTCGTTTCCAATATGCTGATTGTACAAGTGTTCTGTGAGGATGCATGAACCAAACTAACCACTCCTATGGTTGAATTTATTTTGTGTTGATTATTATACAATAGAGAATGGTAGATTGACAGGTGGCCGAGTTGTGGAGTTTCTGCTTCTGTTTGGGCGGGCCTTTGGGGGGTGGTTATTGCGTTTGGCTGGATTTACGCCAGTCAAATTATCAATTTCACCTCTGAAAACCGAAAACACTGGAGTTATTCCAGTGGAATTCGGGTTTGTGGGCTCTGGGAAGGCTTTTTTTTGCATTTCACTGGACAAACTCCAGTC